>JAYQLZ010000001.1:0-413732 GCA_038143555.1 Rhodospirillaceae bacterium
GTATTGCTGTTAACCTTTGATACTAAAGGTGGTTTGGTAGAATCCAACCCAAAAGTTGAATATAAAGGAGACTTTCCAGCTAATGTAGAAACAGGAAAAGATGCTTTATCAATTGATTTAGATTTAAGCTTTGGCGACTCAACTCAGTTAGCTTCACCTTTTCTGTAACATCTGTATCTCAAGATGGACAAACTGTGGGAAGATTAGATGGTTTAGATATTGATGCTTCTGGATTAGTTAGAGCAAACTATACAAATGGTGACAACGTTGCTTTAGGAAGATTGGTAATAGCAAATTTCAATAACCAAAATGGTTTAAAACAAATTGGTAATGCTACATATGTGGAAACTTCTGTATCAGGTACAGCAATTGTTGGAGAAGCAGGAGCTGATGGTTTTGGAACTATTTTATCTGGTTCTTTAGAGAGATCAAATGTTGATATAACAGAAGAGTTAGTTGGTTTGATTACAGCACAAAGAAACTTTCAGGCTAATGCTAAATCGATTGAAACTAATTCAACTATTACTCAAGCTATTATTAATATTAGGAGTTAATTAAAATTAATTTTGTAGGAATTATTTATGGATAAAATGGTACATACGGCTTTAAATAGCCTAAAAAATGATTTTACAAAATCAACAAATAACTTCGCAGAATATTTCAAATGCTTCAGTTGTAGGTTATAGAAGAGATAGTAACTCAGAATTTGGAACAGCTTATCTTAATAGTGAAGAAGGCTTAAATACTAGAGTATTTGCTACAAGAGAAATAGGAGCATTTTCAACTCAGCAAGGAGATCTTGAATCAACAGAAAACCCTCTAGATGTTGCTATAAAAGGAGAAGGTTATTTTATAATACAACCTAAAGAAGGAGTGGTAGCATTATCTAGAAGAGGAGATTTCAAAGTTGATGTTGAAGGTCAGCTTGTAAATGGAGAAGGTAGTTTAGTTTTAGGTGAAGATTTACAACCAATTGTATTACCAGCATTTAATGCTATTCAAATATCTAGTGACGGTTTAATCAATATTAAACCAATAGATGCACCAATAGATGCACCATTTCAGTTAGCTGCTACATTAGGAACTACTACTGCTGAGGAACTAGAATTAGAAAAAGATATTAATGGTTTTATTAAACCTAAAGCTACAACTAATGAAAATGGAGAAATTGAAGTTGCTGAAATTACTGCAAATCAACAAGTTCAAATGGTCAATAATTACCTAGAAAAATCTAATGTAAACCCAGTAGAAGAATTAATTTTAACATTAGAGCATCAAAGAAATTATGAAACTCATGTTAAATTTATAGATTTAGCTAAACAAATGGATGAAGGTGGAGCAAGTCTAATGAGAGTACCTGATTAAATTTAAATTCAAATAAGTTTTTATTAGCCCTTGGCATATTACTTGCAAAATTAGTTAAGTAAGAAAAATATCAAGGAGGATTATAAATGGGTACCAATTCAATGCATGTTGCTAAAACTGGGCTTAATGCTCAGCAAAGAAGAATGCAAGTAATAGCAAACAATTTAGCAAACGTTAATACAACAGGATTTAAAAGAGAAAGGGTAAATTTTGAAACATTACTTTATCAAGTATTAAGAAGTAGTGGAGAACAAACTTCTGCTGATACAAATTTAACTTCTGCTTTTTCTGTAGGAACAGGTGTAAGAGTTGTAAATGCTGATAAACTTTTTAGTCAAGGTAGTATTGTATCAACAGATAATGCTCTTGATTTAGCAGTTGATGGAGCAGGCTTTTTTCAAGTTTTACTTCCTGATGGCAGAATTGGTTATACTAGAAATGGAACTTTTTCAAGAAATAATGAAGGTGCTCTTACAACGTCAAGTGGATTTGTAATTCAACCTGAAGTAGTTATTCCAAGAAGATGCTCAAGAAATAAATGTTTCATCAGATGGTGTGGTATCAGTTCAACTACCTGGAGCTGTGGAACAAGAAGAAGTAGGACAAATAGAATTAGCAGAATTTCAAAATAGAAATGGTCTTCAACCTATAGGTGAAAGTTTTATGTTGAGACAACAGCAAGTGGTGAAGCAATAATTGCTAATCCTCTAGAAGGTAGTTTTGGAAAGTTAGTTCAGGGAGCTTTGGAAAGTTCAAATGTTAGTGTTGTTAAAGAATTAGTTGATATGATTGAAACTCAAAGAGCTTATGAAGTAAATTCAAAAGCTATTTCTTCCGTGGATGAAATGCTTAGATTTATTTCAAATAATTTGTAGAAAAATAATGGTAAAATTAATATTTATATTATCAGCTTTATTTTTATCGTCATGCTCTACATATGTTGAAAATAAAAAATCAGTTGAATTTGAACCTGTTCATAAAGAAATTGTTTTAAAGAAGAAGATAATACTATAGACGGATCAATTTATAACAGTACTTCTTCAGGTTTTTTTGCAAGTGATAGAAGAGCTAAAAGCATTGCTGATATTTTAACTGTAACTTTAAATGAATCTTTAAGTGCAAGTAAATCTACTACAAATACAACATCAAAAACAGATACTTTTGGTGTAACTTTACCTCCTTTATTTTCAAATCAGAATCCTGCTGTGAATGCTGCTAAACGGGGTTAGACAATCAATTAGGGAATAAAGGCACTGACTCATTAACAGCAGCAGATGTTGCTGCTGGAGCTAATCAATCTTTTGCTGGGGCAGGTACTGCAGCTCAAACTAATACTTTAACTGGTAGTATGACTGTAACTATTATTAAGGTTTTCCAAATGGTAATTTAGAAATTAAAAGGACAGAAAAAATTAGTTCTTAACGATGGAAGTGAGTATTTAAGATTAAGTGGAATAATAAGACCTGAAGATATATCTGCAAGTAATACTATAGCTTCTTCTAATATAGCTGATGCAAGAATTACTTATACTAATGCTGGAGTTTATGCAGACTCAACACAACCAGGTGGTTAAGTAAAATTTTTAGGCAAGTAACACCGTTTTAGGAGAATATGTTGAAAAATTTATAATTTTAATTTTATTTTTTATTTTTAATTTAAATAATAACTTACTTGCTGACCGATTAAAAGATTTAGTATCAATAGCTGGAATAAGATCTAATCAGTTACTGGGCTGGAATTGTTATTGGTCTTAATGGAACCGGAGATAGTACAACTAACTTAACATTACAAAGTATTCAATCTTTAATATCACAGTTTGATATAGTAGTAAGCACAAGTGATCTAACTGCAAAAAATGCTGCTGCAGTAATGGTCACAGCAGATTTACCTGCATTTTCTAAGCCTGGACAAGCATTAGATGTAACAGTTTCAGCAATAGGAAAAGCTAAATCACTAAGAGGAGGAACACTTTTAATGACTCCATTAAAGGGAGCAGATGGTGAATTATATGCAATAGCCCAAGGAAATTTAGCAGTTGGTGGCTTAGGTGTTGAAGGAGCTGACGGATCAAGTGTATCTGTTAATATCCCTACAGTAGGAAGAATACCTAGAGGAGCAACAGTAGAAAAAATGGTAGAGTCTCCTTTTATCAGATCAAATAATTTAGTTTTAAACCTTAATCAAGGAGACTTTAGTACAGCTAATATTATTTCTGAAAAAATAAATGAAATATTTGGACCGGATGTTGCCGTAGCTTTAGATGCTACTTCTATTAAGGTTAGATCACCAGAAGATCCTGGTCAGAAAGTTTCTTTTGTAAGTTTATTAGAAAATATAGAAGTAGAACCTGCTAGACCTAAAGCTAGGGTAGTAGTTAATGCCAGAACGGGAACTATAGTAATAGGTGGTGATGTTAAAGTTACTCCAACAGCAGTAACACATGGAAAGTTAACTGTAAGTATCCAAGAAGATACAGCCGTAGTAAGTGAAGCACAAGGGGCTATGCAAAATGCAAATTCAACAGTTGCAGGTACTGCAGCAACCACTGCACAGGATACACAAATAGCAGTAGAAGAAGAAAACGCTAAAGCATTTGTTTTTGATACTGGAACTTCTCTTTCAGATATTGTTGATGCAATTAATGAGGTTGGTGCCAGTGCAGCAGATATGGTTGCAATATTAGAAGCATTAAGAGAAGCAGGGTCTTTGAGGGCAGAATTAATAATTATATAAGATGGAAGTTTTTAATAACATAAAAAAGCAATTTGATGTTTCTCAAATTATAAATAAAGAGAACACAAATAACTCTAATAGAGATTTGGAAGAAGTAGCTCAAGAGTTTGAATCTTTATTTATTAATGAAATGTTAAAAAAGAGCTCATTCAGCAAAATTAGCTAAGACTATTTTAACCAGTGATGCTGAAGATACATATACTTCACTTTTAAATCAAGAGAGGTCTAAAATATTGGCTAAAAACCACAATTTTGGGATTGCCGAAGCATTAGTTAAACAATTTAGTAGACCAACTAGAACCTCTGAATATTCATTTAATAAACAGCAAAAAGAATAAAAATGGGTAGTTTATTTGAAATAGCTAAAAGTGGAATTCAAGCATATAGACAAGCTTTGTCTGTGACAGGACAAGAATATTGCTAATGTAAACACTGAGGGTTATTCTAAAAGAGATGTATTCTGGAAGAAATAGGAGAAATTCAAGGCGGAGTAACAGATGTTTCGGATCAAAAGTGGTTTAGGCGTAAGAGTAGATGAAATTAGAAGTTCTTTCAATGCATATATAAATGAAAGATTAAGAAAGGTCATTCATTCAGGATATGAACAATTAAACCAATTTTCTAAGGAGTTAAGTCATTAGAAAATAATCTTCTACCAGAAGGCAGTGATTTAAGTACTTTTATTGGAAAATTTTTTAGTTCTCTTCAAGAAATAGCTGCTGCTCCTGAAGACTAGTGCTCCAAGAACTGTTGCAATGGAAGCAGGAAAAGATATGGTTAATTCATTTAATGATTATGCTACTAGATTAAAACAGTCTCAAGAAGGAACATTTTCTCAATCTAACTTATCAATAGATAAAATAAATTTATTATCTAATGAGTTTCAAATGTTAAAAGATTAAAAGTGCAGGTGCAACTAAAACAGCTAATGATTTACTTGACACTAGAGACTTATTATTAGAAACACTATCAAAAGAAATTGAATTCACAACTAGTTATGGTGAAAGAGGAGATGTAACTCATAAGACTAGGTAATTCTGGGCAAGGACCTATTTTAGTATCACCTAATAAAGCTTTTAATTTAAGAGCTAAGGTAACTGAGAACTCTGATTTTAGATATGCCTTTGAACAAACTGTAAACAATATTAGTATTTTTATAGTAGAAGGTACTAATGAAACTGCTACTACTCAGATTACAGGAGGAAAGTTAGCAGGCTTAGTTAACTACTATGCTTACGTACAGGAAGTTAAATCTGCAGTTGATGATATTGCTTTTAGAGTTGCAAGAGACTTTAATGCTGTTCAAAAAAATGGAAAGGATTTAACTGGAAAAATTGGAAATGACATGTTTCTAGTAGGCCTTCCAACTGTTGAAAAAAACTTTCTAAAAGATTCTAACCTAGATGTAAAAGTAGATCAATTAGAGTCTGTAGTCAGCCTCAAAAATAATATTGATTTAAACTTTGATGGTTCAAAGTGGAAAGATAATAATAATAATATATATTCAGGCAATAGTTTCAACGTAAATGGACTTGCTATTACTTTAAATGGTGAAGCAAAAAATGGAGATATTTTTCTCTTATTCCAAATAATGATTTATCAAGCTCTTTAAAATTTAATCTAAAAAGATGAAATGAATTTGCTGCCTCTGCTTTTAAACTAGCCGAAAGTAGTACAAATAATTTAGGTACAGGAGAGCTTACAATTGAAGGAAGTTATCAAGATCTATTAGATATTACAAGTTAGAAGATACATTTGTTAATACAGAAAATACTTTGCTTGCAACAAGTTTTATTAAAAATGGAGCAGTAGCCTCAATAGGTAAAAATATTAAAGAAATTAATTTAAAATCTTACAGTCTTCAGCCTCAATTAAGTTATGTCATAACTGATGATGAAGCAAAAACTATAAATTCATTTGATCTTGAATTAGCTAATGGAAATACTGTAAATTTGACTTTCAATATTCAGCGACCTTGGGCATAAAGTAAACTCTGTAAGAGATCTAGCAGATATATTAAATTCAGGAGTTGATCCAGGTGGTAACAGTTTTTCTTTTTCCAGTTATGGTTTAATAGCATCTGGTGCTAATGGTGCATTAACTATTGCTAGTAATGATCAAAATTTTACATCGTCATCTATAGCAACAAGATCTTCCGGTACCTTAAATGGTATTGTTAAAAATACGACTGCAAGTGAATTAAATGCAACTGATATAAATATTTTTACAAGAGAAGGAAAACACATTGCAGGTACTCCTTTAAAATTAGAAGAATATTCTGCTTTAATTAATAGTAATAATGGTTTTTTAAGTAATGCAGTTTATAATGCTGAATATATAAATCAAGATTATAGAAATATTCAAATTGAAAGAGGTCTGTTGAATCTGATTATACTTTATTTACTGGACACTCAGCCTCGAGGTCTTCTAATCCAGTAACAGCACAAACATTAAGTGTAGACACTTTTAATGATGGTATAGTTGATACAACTTTAACAATACCAGTTAGTTCTTCTTCTTCATATACATTGAAGGAGTTTAAGGAAAATGCATCTAAATCTGGAATATTAGCAGAGGCTGTTACAAGAGTTATGATTGATCCCATAGAAGATATTGCAATTAGTGGAACTATATCTATGACTTTATCTTCTGGTTTAAAGGATGGAGTTTCAATTTCTGCAACAATATTACCTAATGATTTGACAAATTTAGCTTCTGAAATAAATAAGGTTAGTGAACTTACAGGTGTTAAAGCTATTTTATTTTCAGATAAAAAAAGATTGATATTAGAAAACTCAGATGCAGAGGACATACAAATTACAAACTTTTTAGCTCCAGGAGCAGGAGAAACAACTGCTACAGTATTAAATCAAATTTATAGAAGATACAACATCATCTATTACTTTAGGTTCTACATCTTCAAATAATTCTGCTGTTTTTACTGGTACTATCAAATTACAATCACCTGTAGATTTTGCACTTACAAGTAGTGATGGTAAGTTCAAATTTAATAGGTATCAGCTTCAATAAAAGGTTTTGATAATGGACGAGGAAAGTGGACTTGGTCTGATACCGAGAAAAGGCTTACCAGTAGAAAATATAAATTTTGGATCTGCTGATGAACAATATTTTCAAATGATGGAAAATATGCCTCTAAACCAATAGGTTCTTATAATGTTATTTTACCAGCTGTAGATAATAGTTCATCATTTAGTTCAACAGTTTATACAGACAATCTTGATACAAATAGTCCGTATGAAGTTCATAAAGCAATGATTAGATGGATTTAGATCAGGATCACCTGATATAAGAATAGTAGGTGATGTTATCAATACACTTACCAGCAGATGATACCACTTTAACATTAGAATTTGAGGGAAATACTTATAAGTTAAAAACTTTAGGAAAAGATGTTATTATCGAAGGGGGAGAAAAAGACAGAATTAAAGCATTTCTTTACTCCTGTATCTGGATGGAGTGGAATATTGCAACAGAAGATTTCTTCAGAAAATAGTCTTAGTAGTTTCTTCTGGAAATACTTTTACTATTAAAGTTGATGGAACTAGTTCAGGAACAATTACTCTACCTGCAACAACATATTCTTCAAATAGCAGCAAGTAGCATCAGCATTCTAATCAGCAATTAATGCTGATTCAAATTTAAGTGCTGCAAGTAAATCAGTAAGTGTAAAATGGACAGGTGAAAAATATGAGTTTGTATCAACACACTGGAAGACAAACATATGATATTAATGATACTACCGTAGCCAGTGTAAAATTACTGCTATTGATACAACAATTGAAAATAATTTAAAATTAAGTCATTCAAATGGTGCAACTACATCAATTAATGGTTATCAACTTAGGAATAGTTGGTGAAGGATCTATTTCTGCAAGTCAAATTACATTTCCAGTTAATAGTCAAAATACAGTTTCAAAAACTAGTTTGGGATTAAACACTGCAACTAAAAATATTGAAGGTAAGGCAGTTACTAATAGTCCTACTAATAGAGATTATTTTGATATTAATGTTAAAGTAGGATCTTTTAAAAGTGGAAATAATATATCTACATTAAGTTCAAGTTCTACTTTAGTTATTTCTGGTACAAATACCTTAGTAATATCAGTTGATGATATTACTTCTGGGACTATTACAATGCCAACAGACACTTATGAGTCTAATGAATGTAGCAAAGAATTAGAAGAAGCTATAAATGATGATAGCACTCTAAAAGCAGCAGGAAAAAAGTAAATGTTTTTCTCTGGGATGGGAGTAATTATCAAATAGTTTCAAATTCTTCAATTAAATGCTAGCATCAGTCAATGTTACTTCAATAACAACAGCACTTGATACCATTTAAAATTTTCTTCTAACGGAGGAGCTTCTTCTGACAGTGCTAAATATAGAGTAAAATATACTGATGCAGCTTGGTTGGGAGGTGGAACAACTACTTTAATGGTAGCTCTAATTTAGTAATTGCTTCTGGAGATAACACATTTCAAATTTCTGTTGATGGAACTGCTTCTGGTAATGTTACATTACCTGCTGCAACTTATACTTCAAATGGAGACATTGCAAAAAGCTTTATTACAAACAATAAATGCAGACTCAAATATTTCTGGAGCAAGTAAAAGCGTAGATAGTAAAATGGACAGGAACATCATATAAAATCATTTCTAATGGAACAAGTTCAAGATATTTCTATAACCTCAGTAGACTCAACAATAGAAAGTAGTTTAAAATTAACAACAGCAAATGGTGGAGCAGAAAATGATTATTCTTTTGATTTATATGATGGAACAGGTTCAGGTTCTGATAGATCAATATTTTTAAATGATATTAAACTTCAATGGAATTCTACTGATAAAAATTTATCTATATCTAGAAAAGTTAGATACTGCTCCTCTCATGAAGTGTCTTTTATATCAGATGCAACTAATAATGAAAAATTTGGAATTAAATATTATCCACATAATGTTGTCTATGGACGGGGATAATATTGTTATAACTAGTGGAAATGGTAAACCAGTAAATATTACTTTTGCTGATAGTCCTGATAATGATACAACTGTAGGTGAATTTATATCTTTAAAAAATCTTCCACCTGAAGAACTTATTAGTTGTTTTAAATGGATCAGGAACAGCAAGAAGGAGTTTCTGCTTCTTATGAAACTCAAGAAATTCCAAGTGAAGAAATAGGACAAAATTTATTATTTAATATAGATAGCACTAATGAAAAATTAATTCATATTTTAGATGCTGATACTGGACATAATATTGCTGAGAGAACATTAAATGATACTGGCAGGTTTAAAGTAGGAGGATATAGTCTGAAATTATCAGGAACAGCTAGCGTAAAAGATAGCTTTTCAATTACTGATAATTTAGGTGGTATAGGAGATGGTAGAAACATCAATGCAATGTTAGATCTACAAGAAGATAAATTTGAATCAGAAGGTAAAGGTAATTTTCAAGATTTATTTGCACAATTAGTCGCTTCAGTTGGTGCATCTGTTCAAAGTTCTGAATTAAATAAAAATTCTTCTGAGATGATTAGAGATGCTGCTGCTAATGCTGTTTCAGAGTTAAGTGGAGTTAATATGGATGATGAGGCAGCTCAGTTAATAGAATATCAACAAGCATATCAAGCTTCGGCACGAGTTTTGCAAACTGCTAGAGAGTTATTTGATACGTTAATTGATAGGATTTAATATTGAAAATAAGCACAAAATTATTTAACCAACAACAGGTTTCTAGATTTGGTAAACTTAATGAAGAGATACAAAGTTTACAAAATAAAATATCTACTGGAAAAAATATAGTTCAGGCCTCTGATGATCCAATAGGAGCAGTAAACCTATCAGGTTTACAACAAGTTAAGGAAAGATTTAGTCAGTATTCTAGAAATGCTGATAATGCAATTAATAGACTTACAATTGCAGATACTGCATTACAGTCTGTAACTAATTTAATGGTAAGAGCAAAAGAGTTAGCTATTCAAGCTGCAAATGATACATTTGGAGCTCAAGATAGAGAAGCATTAGCACTTGAATTAGAAGAGATGAAAAATGAAATGTTTAGCGTTGCTAATTCTACTGATAGCTCAGGAGCATTTATTTTTGGAGGTTATCATACTAATACGCAACCATTTGAAAAAGATAATGACTCTAATATAGTTTATAAAGGAGATAGAGGTACTAATGCTGTAGCTGTTTCTGAAACAAGAACTATAGGTACTACTCTTGATGGAGGTAGTGTTTTTATGGCAGTTAAATCTGGTAATTCAGTAGCTCCTATGTTTACCATTTTAGAGGACGTAATAAATTCTATTAGAACAGCTTCTGAGAGTGTAGTAGAGGCATCTGCTGTAGGCAAAGCAACATTACAAATTAATAATGAAAATCCTGGTAATTATACATTTAATCTTTCTGATAGTTCTACATCAGTAGATATTTCTGTTGACTTACCAAGTAGTGATTTATCAGGATTGGTTACTGCAATAAATTCATCAGGTTTAAATATAACAGCAACATTATCTGGATCAACAATAACTCTTGTAGATGACAACAATGGTCCGATAACAATTAAAGACTTACAAATAGAAGGGATAGATAAAGCAGAAAAAACACCTAAATCTTATTTAACTTTTGATGCTGTTGATGGAGCAGGGACTTCTTTAGGACATCCTCAAACACTATATGATAAAAATCAAACCATACAAAATAGATTAGACGATATTAAAAGTGTTCAAGAGCATATTGCTAATCAAAAAGCTATTATTGGAGCAAGAACTAATTCTTTAGAAAGACAAAAAGAACTACTAGCTCAAAGAAATATTCAAGTATCTGAAGATATGTCAGAAATCTCTGATGCCGATTTAGCAGCTCTAGTTACAGAATTACAAGGACAAATTACAGGGTTACAAGCTTCCCAACAGGCATTTGTAAAAATATCTAATTTGTCGTTATTTCAATATTTAAGATAAAACTTAGTAACCATCTAAAAGAAACATTACTATCTTAAAATATGTAAATATCTATAAATCTAAATGTGCCTAGAAACAGTGATAAAAGCTTCAATATCACTATAAAATCACCTACAATAATAAATTCTGGAATACTTTATATTAGTAGAATAAATAAAAAAATAAGAGAATTAATTCAAGGATTAGATATAAGAGAAGAAACTATTTTATTTTGGAGGCCTTAATTGATACTAATGAATTTAAAGTTTTTTAAGAAAGCATTGGTGTAAATAAACTAGGATTATATTAAAAAGTTAATTCTTATTATTTCTTTTTTTCTCCTTTTTAAAACTTTATTAGTTCTTCTTATTTTTCTCTCAGAATATAATTTCAGATGCATTGAGTAATAATGAATTAGATTTATTTAAAAAACTAATTTAGCTTAGGTATTTAAGCCTTATAAAAGGAAAAGATGATATTGTTGAAAAGTCAGAGATTAAACTGTTTAAATATTCTAAATTAGGTATTTTTGGAATTAGAAATTTAATAAATATCCAATAATCTTAAAAAAGATTGTTTTTATCTAATTTTTTAAAAAAAGTTAATTATTAGCATATTTATTTCTCTTGAATTTTGAAAAGCTTTTGAGATTGCAGATATAACTTCTATATAATCATTTAGATTAATTTTCTTATTTTCTTCAAATGTGAGGCAAGTAATTAAAAAAATCAGATACACTTATTTTAAATAGACATTTTCTTATAAAATTATCAAAAATGTCTTCTGAAAGCATAAAACAATCAATATGTCTTATAAACTCATTTAAGAAAAAATTTTTATAGATAAAATTATTTTCTCTAATAAATTTTTTTAATTTAATATTATAATTATTTATATATTTTATTTTAAAATCATTTTCAGTAAGGTCAAAATATTTGCTTTTTTCAGCCGCCTTAATACGTATTCTTAAATACCTAGAATGATTGTCTAAGTTTTCTTTGAATAACATTTTTGGTAAAAAGCGAGATTGTTCAAATAAATTACTTTTTTTAATTTTTCTTTTTCATACAGAAATACATTACTTTGAGAGAAATTATCAACTTTATTTTTAATATTATAAAAGTATAAAATTATCTCTTCTAAGTTTTGAAAAAATGTGTCTTTATTTGATAGTTTTACAAATACCATTTCAAAAAAATCTCTTATTCCGTCTGGTAAATCTTGTGGAATATCAATAGTATGTATTTTATTTGAGTTAAAAATATTTTTAAGTCATTTTTTTTAAGCTTGTTTATTTTTATTTTAGGTGTACTTAAGCAAAGTTTAGAAATTTCTGGACAGGATAGTTCTCCTGCAATAAAGCTTAAATTACCTAATTTCTTAACAACCCTTGGGTAAGTCGAGCAACCAATTGATAAGTTTTCTTTTCCTAATATATTATATGCATCACATGATTTATTATCAGCTAAAAATGGGCATAATCGGTTTTTATTTTGTACGCTAGCATATGATAAATTTGTTTTAGTATCATTTTTAAGTAAATATTGTTTAGAAATTATATTAATTTTTTTTTCTGATGAATTTATATAATTTTTATAAGTTTCTTTATCAATATCTATTCTCCAGCCGGTACAACAGAATCTATACAATCCTTACCAATACACTTAAAATTAGTCATATAATTTGGTGTGAGAAAAGTTTCATTATTATGCATAACCATACTGAAAAAGAGCAATTTTTATGCCATAGCCTAATTTTTTTAGGCGCATTAAAAACTAATGTTGAGGCTTTTTGTTTCTTGTAAAAACATATACTTAATTTTAGAAGCTAAATTATAAATTGGAAATTAAAATGCTATATCATTTAGAGAAATCAAGTGATTATAACGAGATAGGGCGAGGCCTTAGACCGCATCTGCAATATTAGCTTTTTTTTAATAAGCTCAACAAGGAAATCTATTCCTTCTTCTTCTATAATATTCCATCCAGGATCAGGTTTTTCAATAACTCCGTTTCTAAATCCAAAGAAATAAGCTTTAAAATTTTTAAGCGTAATTTTTTCTTGATATTCTTTTTCTTTTGTAGGATCTATTGCTGAACCAAAAATACCCTTTAATTTTCTTTTTGATCCATGCTGAACATATTTAAGACTAAAAAATACAAAATTATTCAGAAGTTGATCTGATTCCTCAGAATTAGTTTCTACTAAAAACCTTAAAACTAATTCTGCCTCTTGTTCAATTTCTTCAGTTTTAATTTCTGCATAATGTTCTGATAACCCAGATGCGTATTTTTTTGCATAAGCCTTTATTGGTAGGTCGGATGTTATAAAGTCATAAGCAGTCCTTGCAACACAAAGATTAAATATCCAAGAGGGACAAAATTTTCCTGCCAAAAAACCTCCAATTATCAAAGAAATAAAAATTATAATTAAATTCATAAAAAAACAATTATTAAACTACTTGTACAAGCTTCTTATTCTCGTTGTAAACTGTTCCAAAGTAGGATTATTATTAAACTTAACTTCTTGAATTAGCAATGAAATTCCATCCCATATAGATATAGAGGGCTTCCAATTACTTTGAGAATATATTTTATTTATATTTAGATTAAATATATTTTTTTCTAGCGAACTACTCTCATCAAAAATAATTTTTTTATTTAGTTTTTCATAAATCATATTAAGTACAGACTTAATTTCTACACCTTGACCAAAACTTAAATTAAATAATCCTTCTAAATCATTATTAATGATAGAAACTATTCCTCTGGCAATATCTGATGTATGAATATAATCTTGTATATCATAAATATTCTTTAACAATACCAACTCATCTTTATAAATTCTTTTGATAATATCATTAAAGTAAAAATTATTATCTTTTTTGTTTGAATAGGGAATTCCTAATCTTAAATGAATATGTTTAATATCTAAACTAGAGCAGATTTCTTTGGTTAACATATAAAATGCATTTTAGACCGAGCATAACTATTTTTTGGGATGCAAATAGTATCTTCAGATAAATTTTTTTCAAGCTTACCGTATTCTTCATAACTTCCTATTGTAATAATTCCTTTGCAATTTATATTTTTTGCTAGTTCAAGTATGTTTATTAAATTCTTTGTATCTTTTAACTGATTATTTGCCCAGGCACAGTGCACTATATATTCTGGCTTACTCATATTCAACTTTCTAATAACTATAGGATCTAAATAATTATCAGTTTGAATGATATTGTAGCATTTAATACTTTTTCAGATAATCAATACTAGATTTTTCTCTTACCATAGCAGTTACAGGAGTATTATTAGCCATGAATTCACTAATAATATTAGAACCAATAAATCCATTAGCTCCAGTAATAAGTATTTTTTTTTGCATATTAAGCATAACGACAATACTACTAAAATTTTAAATATATTAAAACTAATTAAGTGAACTAATAAATACTCAAACTCAGTCGTTTAGTAAACAAAGGTTTTTATGACAGAACGTTCATCATTTTCTATTTTAGCTGATTTGGGTGCAAAATTAGCTTTACCTAAGATTAAAGAATCATTAAAAAATATCACTACAGGAAAAGAGAGTGACGGGTTTTTAAATGCACTTGCAAATAATCTAAACGCAAGGGCCGGAAGCTGGAATGCTGCTGCTAAAAACATTAGACAAGCTATAGAGGCATTACAAACTGCTGAGGCTGCATTAATAGAGATTGCAGACTTAGCTACAAGGTTAGAAGAGCTAGGTGCACTTTATAACAATAATTCTTTATTAAGTACGTCTGATATAGCCTCTTTAGATGCTGAAACGGAAAATATTACTGCGGCAATTGATAATATTGTTTCTTCTACTACTTATAATGGAGTATCTATGCTGGACACATCTGAGGTGACTTTTAATGCTGGAATAACCGATGAAGCTGACGTTCAAACTTTAAGTACTGGAACAATAAGTTCTGTTGCATCTACTACACAAGCCACTGATGCAGATACCACTGGAGCAGCTTTAAAAAATCAGATTACCTTAAGTTTAGGAGAAATATCAGGAGGAATAACTTCCTTATCTGCAAGAGAAAATATAGCATACGCTTATTCAGCTATTATGAGTGCTGCAGCATCTAGTTCAGTAGAAACTGATTTAGCTGCCGAAACAGCAATACTTACAAAACAAATGATGTTACAGAAAGTTTCTCTATCTTTAATAGCACAAGCTAATGTAAATGAAAATGCAAAGCTAAATTTATTGTCTTAGTTAATAATTTTAAATATTTAATACAAAAATAAAGAATTTTATATCTGGCACATATGTTGCTTAAATTTTAATATGCACGATAAATTAAATAATATTAGGGATCAGCTAAATTTTTTAGCACGACAATTTCTTGATAAAGAAAATAAAAAAATCTAACACCAGAACAGGTAGATAATTTTAAAAAAAAAAAAAAATTGCTTTACTTGAAAGTATAAATTTACATAAAGATTTTAAAAATGAAAATGAAGAAAAAAATAAACATAATTAAGGAAAAACCCTCAGAGAAAAATATTATTAATTTAATTAATACTCTTAAAAAGGGTGATTTTAAGAGTGCAGAGATAAATGCTTTACAATTAATAAAAAATTATTCTGCTAATTCTACAGTATATGAAGTTTTAGCACTTTCTTACGTGCACCAAAAACATTTTATTGATGCATTAACATCTATAAAAAAAGCTATTGAGATAAACCCTAAGAACGATAGCCATCATAATAACTTGGGGTATATTCTACGTAAATTAGGTAGAAATGAAGATGCTAAAATAGCTTATAAAGATGCATTAAAAATTAATTCTAATAATCATATGACTTATCACAATTTAGGTTATTTATACCATAAAGAAAAGAGTTATAAGGATGCTAAAGATAAATATATACAGTCAATTAAGATATATCCTAATTTTGATAAAACCCACCTTAACCTTGCTAATATATTTATGGAGTTAGGTATGACAGAGGAAGCGTATTCTGAAAATAAAATTGATTATGATTTAATGGCTAGCAATGAAGTAGCAGACAGATTTCTACAATCAATGAAATACGTAACTACAAATGTAGAAAAAGCTATACAAAGTTACTTGAAATCTTTGAAATTAAATTCAATAAATGAGAGTTGGGATAATATTTATTTTCCTCTTGTTATAATGAAGCATATTAAAAAAAATAAAGATTTTTTATTAGATTATTTCAAAAATGAAGCGTTCAATAGCATCAGATTTTCAATATTAAAATATAAATTAAATTTCGGGGAAAAAAACTCCAATGATTATTTTAATAGTGCTATTAAGACTATAGAGGATAATACAAACAGTTATATTGAGAATACAAAATATAATATTGAAAATTTTAGGAAAAAAACAGACATACCAAAAAAAATAATAGCTTTATTACACTTTGGTAGAAGTGGAACAGGTTTTTTGCATAGTCTTATTGACGATCATTCTGAAGTATCGACTTTACCTAGTTATTATTTTAATCATTTTTTTGATAGTTCTACTTGGAATGAACTTATTATTGATGGTTTTGATGGTATTGTTGATAGATTTATTAATTCTTATGAAGTATTTTTTGATTCTCGCGTCTCAAAGCCTGTCCCTAGCTGTCAATCTTTTCCACCTGTTTATGATCAAGGTAAAGAGAGGGAATGACACATTTAGGAAAAAATAAAAAAGATTTTTTATTTATAGATAAAAACTTATTTAAGAAAGAATTATCTAACTTAATTATTCAATATAAAAAATAGATTCTTTAATATTTTTTAAACTGATTCATGTAGCTTATGAGAGAATCCTCAATAACAATAAAAATAAAAATACTATTTTTTATCATATACATAATCCAGACTCTTACGCGAAATTAAATTTTGCAAGGCTTGCTAAAGATGCAAAGTGGTTATTAACGGTGAGAGATCCTGTAGAATCTTGTGAATCTTGGATATATGAAAACCTTATGATAAATGATTATAAAAATATTTATATTAAAATTAATTCATTGTTATTTACTGTTGACCATCCATTATTTAAAGAAAGAAATTCTATAGCTATGCGATTAGAAGACCTAAAAGAAAAACCAAAAAAACTATAGCAGCTCTATGTAATTGGATGGAAATAAAGAAGAAGATAGTCTTTATCATATGACTGCTCAGGGGAAAAAATGGTGGGGTGATATGAGTACACCAGAAAGAGGTACTTTTGGTAAAGTAAATAAAAAGAAAGCAAGGGTTAATTTTTAGTGAAAAAGATAAGTTTATTTTAGAGACAATATTTTATCCATTTAGTGTAAAATTTAATTATACAAATGATAATCACGAAAAATTTAAAAGGATTTACAAATTATCAGGCCTATGATTGGTGAAATATTTGACTTTGAAAAAAAAATAGCTTCCAAAAATAATATAGAAGAAGAAAAATTTATTATATCAGGTATGCCATATTTTTTTAGAACAACTTTACTCAGTCGTTGGCAAACACTTAATAAGTTCAGTACGTATCCTAACATGATAAAACTATTATCAGTTAAATAATTATTATATATTATTTAAGCTAAGGTTTGAGATGGTATAGGGAATATTTTTAAATCATCTAATACTATATCAGGTTTCATAGTATTGATATCAATATCACTGTAGCCATGTTTTTATAGAATTAACTTTGATTTACTATTTTTTGCACATAGGGCATCACTTATACTATCACCAATAAAAATACAATTATGATTTTTTTCCTGTTAATTTGATTGTCTCGTATAAATGTCTGGGATCGGGTTTCTATACTTAAATGTATCTCCTCCAGATACAGCGCTAAAGAAGTGATTAATATGAAAGTGATGAATAATTTTTTTACATAATATTCTGGTTTGTTTGAAACTATAATCATTTCATATCCTTTTAATCTTAGCTCAGTTAATATTTCTTTAGCATATGGAAAGAGTTTTTGATCTATTATATATTTTTTTTATAAATATTTAAAAACTTATCTTTAAGTATTTCTAGCTCTATTTTATTTTTTTCAATTTTATTTAGTAGAAAAGCTTTCATCATAGCTAAGGCTCCATTGCCAACTAAGTTCTTTATATTACTCCTTTTTACTAAAGGTATATTTAGATCTTTTAAAAGTATGTTTAGAGTATCTATAAGGTCATCTGCACTATCTAGAAGGGTTCCATCTAAATCAAAAGCTATAATGATATTTTTTTTAATCATATACAATAAAAGTAATATATTAGAATTATACTCTAAAATGTTTTGAGTAAAGTCTTATATAGTCTTCTATTAATTATTTCTAATTTTATTCTAATTAATTTTTTACTAAATGTTTTTTAAATATGTCGTTTTATTTTTTATCGTGATTTATTCAAATAGAAATATGAAAGGAATATTAAATGCCAACTGTTTCTAATCTTAGTGATGGAGCTTTAATTGCATCTAATAATGCTGCTAAAGCACAGAGAGATTTTTCTAAATCCATAGCCAAATTATCTACAGGTAAGAGGACTATGTATGGAAGTGATCCTGCTGGACAGTCGGTTGCAGATTCCTTGAAAGCTAAATCTAAAAGTTGGTACATAGCTGCTAGAAATGCAGAAGATGGTATATCTGCAGCTCAACTTGTTGAATCAGCACTGATGGAAATATCATCATTAGCTCAACGTTTAAGAGAATTGGGCACTCAAGCAAATAATAGTGATATTCAATCAGATTACTGATATATCTGCTCTAGATGCTGAAGCGGCAGCAATTTATGATGCAATTGATGGTATCAGAAAGTAATACAAAGTTTAATGGTAAAGATTTATTAGGTTTTTCAGTTAAAATGCATCAAGTTGCAGTATCTGATGCTGGTAGTTCTATCCATTTTAAATCTAATGATGGCTTCACATCAGTTTCTGATAATAATACTGTTACAGGAAGCAGTTACACTTGCTGATACAATATTATCAGAAGTTGCTACTAATCTTGGCAATTCAGCAGCAGCTATGGCAGCATTCAAAGCAAGACAAGCAGTCGCATTCTCTGCATCAGCAAATCTTGCAGCTGCAGCTTCTAGAATAGAGGATACTGATTATGCTCAAGAGTCTGCTAATTTAGCTAAAAGTTCTATTATGAATCAATCAGCAATGGCAATGGTGGCACAGGCTAATAAAGCTAATGCTGCTTTTTTAACTATAATTAACCAATAACAAAGGAAAAAAATATGACAACTGTATCAAATATATCAATAGGAGCAAGACTTGCGGTGGAGCTGCAGCAGATGCCAGACATGGTATGAATGAAGCTATAGCAAGATTATCTACAGGTAAGAGATCTATGTATGGTGGTGACGCTGCTGGTCAATCTATGGCAAATGAAATCAAATCTAAAGGATTATCATACGCTGTAGCCGCAAGAAATGCTGAAGATGGTATTTCTGTAGCTCAAACCATAGAGTCTGCAATGATGGAAATTGGATCTTTAGCACAAAGATTAAGAGAATTAGCTATGCAAGCTGATAATGCTGAACTTCAATCAACTGCAGATGTTGCAGCATTAGACGCTGAAGCAGTAGCAGTTTCAGCAGCAATTGATAATATCGTATCACAAACAAAATTTAACGGTAAAGCATTAATGTCAACTGGAGGAGCATCATTTGATATTGGTGTTACTGATGCTGCAGATGTAACAACTATAACATCTTTTGGAATTGCGGCGGCAACTGTGACAGCAGCAGCAGCTGCAGAAACAGAAGCAGATGCAGCTCTTGGTGATGTAGCAGAAGGCTTAGGAAATATTGCAGCTGCTATGTCAGCTTTAAAAGCTAGACAAGCGGTAGCATATTCAACATCAGCAAACTTGTTAGCAGCAGCTTCAAGATTAGAAGAAACAGATTTTGCTGTATCTTCTGCTAATTTAGCTAAATATTCAATATTAAATCAGTCAGCAATGGCAATGGTAGCACAAGCTAACCAAGCTCAAAGTGCTGTATTAGCTGTATTACAGTAATAAGTTAAGTATTGAATCAAAGGGGCTTTTGTTTCACAAATTTTTTGTTATTTATAGCATATATAGTATTTACTCAAAAAAATATACTCAATTTGTTGTGTCTTAGTTGGCATAGTAATTGCAATTTTATCACTATGAAATTTAAAAATTATATATATAAATTGAAATTATTTGGCATAAACATTGCTAGAAAGTATATCAAGGAGGACTAAATGCCAGTACAAAATCCAGGTGTAACATCTTTATTTGCTTTACACAACTTACATAAAACAGAGAGGGCCATGGGGACCTCAATAGAAAGATTGTCTTCAGGAAAAAGAATTAATAATGCAGGAGATGATGCGGCAGGTGGAGCAATTGCAGATAGAATGACTGCGCAAATCAAAGGTCTAAATATGTCAGTTAGAAATGCATCAGATGTTTTGTCTATGGCTCAAGTCGCTGAAGGTGCACTTGATGAGTCTTCTAAAGTTTTACAAAGAATAAGAGAATTAGCTATTCAATCAGCAAGTGATTTAATGAATGGTGAAGAAAGATTATATCTTCAAACTGAAGCAAATCAATTAATTGCAGAATTAGATAGAGTTGCAAAAGATACAACATTTAATGAAATAGCAGTTTTAGATGGTACTTTTGCAGATAGAAGATTTCAAATTGGATCAAAAGAAAGAGAAGCTGCTACTGTTTCTATAGGAAATTTAAGAACTGAAAAAATAGGTAATCATACAGTAAGGACTGATGCCACTGCAGGTGAAGCAAATCTAGCAACTGCTGCACTTAGAGGAACCACTGATCAAGTAGCTGATGAAGATTTTACTATTCATGGTTTATTAGGTTCTAAAACAATAGATGTTGTTGCTAATGCGAGTGCAAAGGATATTGCAGAAGCAGTTAATATAGCGTTTGATAGTACAGGAGTGAGTGCTACAGCTTCAACTAATCTAAAAATTCAAGGATTAGCTGATTCAGCAGGTTCTGCTACTTTATCAATAGGTATACAAGGAAAAAAATTCTACAGCAAGAACTATTTCTGCTGGTGTAGAATTAGGTACTGCTGTTGGAGGATCTGATTTAACTAACTTAAGCAATTCTATTAATGCATATTCTGCAGAAACTGGCGTAGTGGCAGTACTAAGTGCTGATAAAGCAACTGTTTATTTAACTCAAGATGAAGGTCATGATATTATTCTAACTGATTTAGATTGGGCAGATGTGGGTAATGATGATTCTCATTCAATTACAAGTAACTGGAATGGACTCAAGAACTATTTGATACTGATGGCACAACAGAGCTTTTATCGGGTTCAGCAGTAAATGTTTATGACAAGTTGTTCGATGATGCTGGTAATGAATCAGCTGGTTTTGCAGACTCAGTAATAGTTTCAGGTCAAGTTAATATGCATGCTTCTCATACATTTACTGTAACTACAGATTATGGAGACAGGGATGATGGATTATTTGAGTCTTCTCCAGGAGTTGCTACTTTAAATAAAGTATCAGAATTGAGTTTAAGAAGTAGATCTAAAGCTATAGATGCTTTAAAAATGGTAGATAAAGCGCTTGATAAAATACATATGGAAAGAGCAAAACTTGGTGCAGTAATGTCAAGAATGGATCAAGCAATTGATAACTTAACTAATGTTTCAGCAAATACAGCTTCTGCAAGATCTAGAATTGTAGATGCTGATATGGCAGCTGAGGCAGGTAATTTAACTAAAACTCAAATTTTGCAACAAAGTGCTATGGCAATGATTGCTCAAGCATCAAAAGCTCAGCAAACTGTGTTAACATTGTTACAAGGATAAATGTAAAGTGTGATTTAAATGGCTAGTACGCCAACAGATATATTATCTAAATTAAATGTCGGTTCAGGAATGAATACAGCCGATATTGTTTCATCTTTGGTTGATTCAGAAAGACTGCCTCAACTAGAGAGAATAGAAAAGTATGAAAAACCAAACGGAAAATAAAATTTCTGCTTATGGAATTTTAAAAAAATGATATTAAAGATTTTAGAGATACCATAAGAACTATAAAAAATAGTAATGCAGCTAGTCATATTGGTTCTTCTAGTAATACTACCATAGCCACTTTTACAACTACAGGTAGCACTGGAACAGAAAATATTGATTCATCTTTAGTAGTCTCATCTTTAGCCAGTACTCATACTTTGGTCACTGGTGAATATAGTAGTTCAGGTTCAACAGTGGGAGCTGGCTCTTTAGTAATTGATTTTGGTACGTGGAGTACTACAAGTTCTACTAATGATACTTTTACTGCTAATTCTGAGTCATCAGTTACAATAAATACTTCAGCAACTACTACATTGACACAGTTAAGAGATTCTATAAACAATGCTACGGATAATGCAGAGGCAACTATATTGTACAATGGTACAGGTTATGTGTTAGTAATAAAAGGGAAAGAGTGGAGCATCTAATGAGTTAAGAGTAACTCCTGATCCTAGTTCATCAAGTGACCTTATAAATAATTATTCTTATACAACCTCTAAAAAAAATTTAACTCAAACTGCTGATGGAAGCGATGCTTCATTTTACAGTAGATGGTATTTCCATGACAAGATCAAGCAATACTATAACAAATTTATTTAAAGGATATACTCTTGAACTTGAAGCAACTAGTAGTTCTGCTATTAATATCAGCAGTTCTCAAAATTTAAGTTCCATAGAAAATTTATTGAATACATTTACTGAAAATTATAATGCTATTTATTTAAATATTCATGAAATGACAACTACAGCAATGTCTTCTGATGAGTCAGCAGGGCCTCTCTCAGGAGACTCTTTAGCAAGATCAATACAGAGAGAATTAAGAAGTTTTACTTCAAAATCTATAGTGGGTTATGAAAATGGTCCATATTCTTTATCTTTATTAGGAATACAAACTAATAGAGATGGTTCTTTATCATTAAATCCTAATACATTAAAGAAGTCTTTTGAAGCAAATCCAATAATTGTAGATGCTATTTTCAAAAACCAATTAACCTCAGATAATGCTGATGTATCAGTGTCTAGATTAGGAGTTGATACAAAACCAGGTACTTATGCAATTACAGAAGATAGTGGAGATTATAATATTGATGGTGTTAAGATGACTGCTAGTGGAACTTCATACACTTCTACTTCAGGAGACTCTAATGGTATGGTGATGAATATTGCTTCTGGTGTAACTAGTGCTAATGTCTTTTATGGAAAGTCACTAATGTCTTCAATGGATGATAGTTTAACTAATTTTCTTGCATTTAATGGTGATATAAATACGAGAATAAATAATTTAGGTGATAGATTAGATGGTATTGCAGATGAGAAAGATCATTTAGAAGAAAGAATGAATGCATTAACTGATAGATATACATTTCAGTTTGCTTCTATGGAGCAAGCAATTGCCGGTTTGCAGGAAACAGGAAACTATTTAGATCAGATGTTAAAAACAAGTAACGAATAAGACTAAATTTTTTTATTATTGTCGTTTATTTTCATATAGGAGATAAATATGAATAAAAAACTTCAAGAATATAAAAAAAGTAATATTAGACAAAAATCAAATACAGATGACTCATACGACATTATAAAAGAGTTATTATCAGGTTTAAATACAAACTTAAAAGAAGCTTTAATTTATATGGAAAAAGAAGGATATCAACACTGCTAAAGAAAGAGCAAAAAAAGCAGAGAACATAGCTACTGCACTTCAAAATTGCCTAGATATAAAAAATGGTGGAGAAATAGCTGAGAACTTAAATAATTGTTATAGACATATTAGATTTGCAGCAAAAAATTATATTGAAAAAAGAAAAATCTGATCTTTTATCTAATGCTCATTTTGTTTCAAATGAGTTACTAGAAGGTTGGAAAGGTATGAATTCTTCCGTAGCTTAAAATGTAGTAATATTTTCGTGTTATGGTATCCTATTATTAGATACCATAATGAAAAATTATGATTTAAAATTTTTACTTCCAGTAGTATTAGCTATTATCATAGGAGTAATTGTATCTTTCGCAGTTCAAGGATTTATATCATTTGTAAGTTTTATAGAATCTTATTTAAGAGGAGATAATCATCTATTACTAGGATTGCCTAAAAGTATTTTATTAGTAAGTGGTCCTATTATAGCAGGAATTATCGTAGCTACTATATATAAATTAGCTAATCTGAACAGATGGCATGGTCCTGCAGAGAGTATTCTTGCGGCTCATGTTCCCTCACAGAGACCAAATACAGAGGCTGGATTATTATCTACTTTAGCATCAGCAGTATCATTAGCTGGAGGAGCTTCTGTAGGTCAATATGGACCATTAGTTCATTTTGGAGGCGTTATTGGGGATTATTTTTCAAAACTAACAAGAGATCAAACATCACCTCATATTTTGTTAGCAAGTGGAGCAGCAGCAGCAATATCCTCAGGATTTGGAGCACCATTTGCAGGGTTGGTATTTGCTTTCATGAAGTAATAGTAAGACATTTTTCATTAAAAGCTGTTGCTCCCTATTTTAATAAGTTCAGTTGTATCACACACAGTAAGTACAGAATTTTATTCCAATGATCCTTTATTACAATCTACTGTAGGTGGTATAGGAAATTTTTATGAAATTCCTCTATTAGCTGTTTTAGGAATAATTGCAGCACTTGTTGCAAGTTTTTATATGAGAGGACTTACTGGAAAGCTACCTATCCCTAAAAAAAATTCCCACTTATCTTTTACCAGTTATAGCTGGAATAATTTGTGGAGTGATAGGACTATTTCTACCTGAAACATTAGGTTTAGGTACATCTTTTATTAGAAATTTAATTGATAACCCTATTAATCTAGATTATGTAATACTTTTGTTAATAGGAAAAACTTTTTTAACAATTATATGCATAAGACTTAATTTATTTGGAGGTATATTTTCACCTGCTTTATTTTTAGGTGCGACTACAGGCTGTATCTTTGTGACTATAGCGCAATACTTTTTTCCAGATTTAAATTATTCACTTTTTGCTGTAGCTGGTATGGCAGCTGTTACTAGCTGTGTCATTGGAGGTCCAATATCAACTCTTTTAATAGTTTTCGAATTGACTTCAGACTATCAAGTAGCTTTGGGAGCAGGAATAAGTGTATGTTTTTGCTAATCTTATTTCTTCTAAAATATATGGTCATTCAGCATTTGATCAAATTTTATTAAATAGAAATATTGATATAAAGCTGGGAAGAAATAACCTTCACTTAAAATCAATTTCAATCGAAAAAATTTTAAGTACTGAATATATTAGGCTTGCACCAGAGCATAAAGTAGAAGATATGATAAAAATTCTTTCAAAAGCAGGAAGTAGTGAAGGGTATATAATTAATCCTAAAGGAAAGTTATTAGGTAAAGTTGAGTTACCTAACTTAATTTTAAATGCAAATAAAACTATTCCACCTAATGCTGCATCATATTCAAATTTTTAACTATAAATAGTAAAAATAGTGTTCTTGAGGCAATTCAGTTGATAAAAGACTTTGTTGGAGAGTCAGTGCCAATCATTGATGAAAATAAAAATATATTAGGTGTTGTAACTGAAAGTGACTTATTTACAGAACTTTTAAAAGCTGAAAAAGTTAGAAGACGAAGAATTAGCAGATTAGCTTAAAATTCATTAATCCAATCCTTATTATAATTATATGCTTTATCATCTATTATTATATCAAAACTTGGTTTCCCCATTATTAACTTATGATATTTTACATTCCAATCTTTTAGTTGTTTTACTGTTAATTCATATCCTTCTGCTTTTGCTTTTGATATATCATTATTATTTCTACCCATATATCTAGCAGTAAAAATTATTATTTTATTACCTTTATCATATAATTGATTTACTTTGTTAATAGCTAGTACATTAGGTTTTGATTTTTGATAGTTGCTTTTTTAGTTACACACAATACGCCATCAATATCTATGGCAAAGGTTTTTAAACTCATATTCTAGGCAAAAATATTTACTTCTGACTGTATGTCTTTATTAGACATATTTATACGAGAAATCATATCATACTTACTAACGGCTTCATTATAGCTAAATACAGGTGTTAGTAAGCTTCTAGACTTTTAAAAATTTTTCTGTATTAAAGCCAACACTAGGAGATAAGTTTTTTGCATATACATCTCTTAAATTTTGTCTTTCTACAAATTCTTTGGATCTAAGACTATTGTTTACAGGTTCAACAACTCTAAGATCATTTATTGGCATACCATTTGCAGTATCAACCTTAGTATATGGATTTACTTTATTGAAATTAGGATTTATTAGCAAATTATCAATCATGAAAAAATTATAACAAATGTATACAAATAAATCAAAAAATATACAAAAGTATAAAAATAATGAACAGGCTCTATTCTCAGAAAAGAGCAAGAGTGAAGTAATTTCAGCTATACTATTAGAATTGGAAAGATCTATGAATATAGTTGTTCAAACTATAGAAAAAACAAAAAAGTGGAAACCTAAAGAAGATGATATTAAACTTAAAAATAAACATTTTACAAAAGCCTTAACTGCAATTTATTCTTTACAAGTTTCTTTAAACTTTGATCAGGGTGGGAATTTATCTGTACAACTTTTTCAACTTTATGAATATTGCAGAAAACAACTAATTAAAGGTTTTACCAAAAATGTCGTTGATGGAATTGAGAAGGGAGCAAATGCAATTAAAGATATCGCAGAAGCTTGGAAAAAAGGAGTAGTTAGTGGAAGAACAGCTTAGTAATGATTATAATATTGATAATTATTTAAGTCATCTTGAAAATCTTTCTTCAAGGATAGCAGACAATATTTCCTTAGGGCAATTTGGTGATGTGACTAAGTTAGATATCGAAAGAAGGATTATAATAAATAAGATTTCTCAGGATGCTTCTAATTTAAATAGTGGCAGAAAAAGCAGATTAAAATTGATTTGGGTTAATAATAAAAAGATGATTAAAGAATTAGAAGATAAAAATTCTTTTAGTAAAAAAATTTAGTATGCATAAAAAGACTTTAGTTGAATATTCTAAAAACTAAAAAATCTATTTAAATGCAATCAATAGAAAATCTAATAAAAATAAATTAAGCTAAAAAATTTAGTTTATTCTTTAATTTTAGCTTTATCTGAAAGAAGAAAAATTAGCTTTATTTTCTTTAAATTGAATATGATCTTTTAACCATTTTAATATATTAAACTAGGAAAAAAGGCAGAGTAAAAAATAAATAAATAAAACTATCAATTATCAATAAACTTTTTAATTGAATATATAACCATTCTTACCGCATCGTTATTTGATATTTTAACTAAACTATTTTTAGCCCTACTTGGATTGATAAAATTTATTGAATTATTAATATTCACATCTTTAATTGGCTTTAAATAACTACCATAATTAATATTCATTAAAAATTTAATTAAACTGCCTTCTAAATTCATATTTGAACATCCCATTGCTTGGCTTATTATTGAAGCTCTTTGAGGGTTATGCTTTACATTAAGTTTACATACTTCAGATAATGTTAATGAACACGCTATGCCATGGGATAGTCCATATAAAGAAGTTAAAGGATAACTTATAGAGTGGCATATAGCCGTTTTTGTTTTAGACATTGCGATACCTGCTAAAAAAGATGCTAATTGCATCTCTTTTCTATATTTTAAATTTGATTTATTTTTAATTGTTAAAGGTAAATATTTTTTTATTTTTTGATTGCTGCTATAGATAATTCATCAATTATCGGATTATGATTTTTATTCCATATAGCCTCAAAAAGCGTGAGATAATGCATCTAATGCTGTAGAAACCGTTAACGATGTAGGCATACTCTTACATAAATTTGCATCTAAAATTACTGTTGTTGGTATAAGGTCTTTTCCGGAAATAGAGTACTTATTTCCATTGTCCCATACTGTTCCCCATGAATTTATTTCAGAGCCTGTTCCTGAAGTGGTCGGTACAGCAATTATTTTTGGAACTATTAAGTCTTCAAATTCTTTATTTGTAAAAACTATATCTTTATATATATTTTTTTCTATTTATAGCATTAAAAGCTAAAACAGCCTTTGTGAAATCAATTACACTTCCTCCTCCAATAGTTAAAATATAATTGGTTTTTTTAAGGTTTATTGGGGTCTCAAATATTTGATTAAGTTCAGGGTTAGGACTAATATTTTCTATACTATCTAAAAGATTAATTTTTTTTTTTAAGCTTTTATAGTAAGGTTTTTTTTTCCAATACTTGCTTGTAAAAATAATACAGTTACTTTTTTTTACTTTATTACTAATAGCGTTTGAAAAGTTATCAGCGAAAATAATTTCTGGTAATTTGAAGTTTAACGTATTCATTATTATTTAATAGAAATTAATTTTTGGCTTTTAATAATATTATTAAGTCTATTATAATCTTCTATAGTATCAAACTCTGCCCACCCCTTTGAAATAATATTAACATTAATATCCAATATGTTATTATTGATTATAAACTGAAAGAAATCAGTCAAGTATGCATTTGACCAACTGCTAGATCTTTCAAATTTATCTTTAGAATTTATTTTATTATCTATCATTAAAAATGTATTTTTCATTGCAATAGCAGCTTTTTTTGAAGCTTTAAATAAACCTATAAATTCATAATATTTATTACTTTTATTTATTATCAAGTCTTTACCTATTTCAAGAATCTTAGAATTATTATCTATAATTATTTTTTCTGCTTGTTCTTCAGGATGCAAGGATCTATCCATATAGTATTCTTGCCAAGATTTATCAGCAGTTAATACTAAATCTTTTTTATTTAAAGCTAGATCTTTAAATATTTCTTTTTTCGACATAAATATCCGAGTAAACTACTATCAATTCTTGATTAAATAGATTTTTAGCTTTAAATAATGAATGTAATATATTATTAGTTTGATAATCTCTATTTTCAATAGTTTTATATCCTAATTTACTAATTTCATTTCCTTTGTGACCAGTAATTATAAAAATATCATTACAACCTGCAGCTTTTAATCCTTCTACTGTCCATTGTAAAATAGTTTTTTTCCCAATACTTAATAAACATTTTGGTTTTGATTTTGTATATTGCTGCATTCTTTTTCCCATACCTGCAGCTATAATTATTCCTCTCATTATATCACCTTATGCAAGAATTTATCCTGAAAGAGTTGAAAATTTTTAATAGGAGGATCTGTAGGTCTTGGTAATGAAGAGACTGAACCAGCTTTTATATCTACATTAACAAAATGAGAAGACTTTTGATGGCCAATCTTTTTAAATAATTAAAAAGAGATATCTCTGTTTTTACATACTTATAAAATTTATATTTCATTGATTTTACTAAAAATCTAACATCTACATTATTTATACTTGTTGGTTGTCCTCCCACAGAGTCATGTACTTTATTGTTGAGAAGTATATGAATGAATGTATTTTTATTTTGTTTACCTAACAAACTTAGTATTCCCATATGCATTAATAAAGCACCATCCCCATCTAATAGAATAATTCTTTTGCCTACACATGAATTTAGTATTCCTAAAGCAATTGCTGAAGCATGACCCATGCCACCTACAACAAATAAGTCTGAATAATTTTCTTTATTTTTTTCGTTGAAGTAAAAATAGTTCTCTTGAAGTTTTGCCAGTGGTAGAAATAACAATATCATTTTTATGTAAAGATTTCTTTATAGTTTTGATAGCATTAAATCGAGAAAGTTTGATATCTTTAATTTTATTAACATTTTTTCCTAAAGTTGGGGAAGAATATTTCTCCTTTAATAAAAGAGCAACAGGTGTTTTATTTTTTTTAGCTTTCAAAATTAATGTTTGTATTGCTTTTGAATTATTGAAATCTTTATATATTTGGTACTCTATTCCTAATAATTTTAAAAATTTCTCAGTGACTTTTCCTTGTTGCTTATGTTGAGGTTCGTCTTTTATCCCATAACTACCTCTCCAACCAATAATTAAAACCATAGGTATAGACCAAACTTTTTTGCTTGCTAAAGAAATAATAGGGTTAATAGCATTTCCTAATCCAGAATTTTGCATATAAACGGCAGGAATTTTTTTTTAGCTGCATAATAACCTATAGCAGAACCAATAGCACTGCCTTCATTAGGGCAAATAAGGTGAGTAATAAATTTATTATTATTTTCTAACTCTTTAGAGAATTCAGATAATAGACTATCAGGTACTCCTGCAAAAAATTTTATGCCCTGATCAAAAAGATCATATAGGGAATATTTTTATTTTCATCTTGTTCCTGGTATTAGATCTAATATCTCATTAATAGTCATTATATTATTTTCTGACTCATAAGCTCTTTTATGTTCCAAGATATTAACGGCAGCTTTTTGCATAGCTGGGTAAGCAGCTCTTATTAATTGATTTGCATAAATGACAGCTTTGAAACCATTATTTATAAGATCACTTTCTTTAACCTTACTGTAACTGGTAGGAACACAAAATAAAGGATAATTTGACCCAAACTTATTATATTTTTTGAAAATTCAAAAACTTCCTTCGGTGTTTTCTGTTTTGAATGTATTAAAATAGCATCTGCTCCAGCATTAATATAGGCTTTTCGCTCTTGCTATAGCATCATTCATACCCTTTTCTAATATTAAACTTTCTATTCTTGCAATTATCATGAAATCTTCTGTGGCTTGGGATTTTTTAGCAGTTTCTATTTTATGAGAAAAACTTTTAACATCATCTTGAATTTGTTTCACCTCATTACCAAATAGAGAATTCTTTTTAAACCGGCTTTATCTTCTATTACTATAGCTGAAACACCAAGTCTTTCTAAAGATTTTATAGTAAAAAGATAAATGCTCACACTTTCCTCCAGTATCTCCATCAAAAATTAGTGGCTTTGTAGTACTTTCAAATATTTCATTTAAAGTTGAAACTCTTGATGAAATATCAACAGCTTCTATATCAGGTTTAGCTCTAACAGTTGAGTCAGTTAAACTACTAGCCCACATAGCATCAAACTCTCTTACTCGGCCTTTTGATTTACAATACGAAAACTCTGCTATATTGCCTGTAAGAGCATTATGAACCTCAATGATTTTTGTTATTTCTTTTGGAGGCTAAAAGTTTTCTTAATCCAACTCTTCTTATTTCTGGAGTAGTACCCAAATTAGAGGCAATTTTATTTATTTTTGATTGATTATTATTTTTATCATATGGGATCTCAAAAATTTTCCTTTCCAATTTTTCATTAATTTTACAGCTTTTTTTCTAATTTGAGATTGAAACCCTTCTTTCCAATCATCTCCATGTAGAAGAATATTTGGCTTTATTTTTAAAAGATTTTCACAACAATCTAAGGATTTTTGAGGAATAATCTTATAAATATTTTTTAAACATTCTAGTATTTTTTTCTATCTTCATAAGAAAGCTGAGGTGGCCTTGTGTAACTACAGATGGCGTCATCTGTAAGTAATCCAATAATTACTTTCCCCAAACTAGCGCCTTTATTAATAATATTTATAAGAGCTGGATGAATAATATCAGCTCTCATAGGAATGTAGACTAATTTATTAATATTACTATTCATAGATTATAATCTAAAATTAATTTATTTATTAAATCTTTAGATAAATTATCAATACTAACTTTTTAACTGTTTTCTATAACTATGTCAGGGTTTTTGGGTTCCTCAATTTTAATATCAATTCCAACTACATTTTGTTTTTATTTTTTATAGCATTGCTGAATAAATGTTTTTTATCTCTTGCTATAAGTGTATCAATTGGAACTTTCAGATATATTTCCACGTAATTATTTATATTTTTCTATTCCATGCTCTAACTGAGTCAAACATTGAAATAGTTGCAAATATAACATTTATTCCTTGATCAGTAAAAAGTTTAGATAATCTTGCATATTGCATAGCTATAATCCTTGAAGCTTTATCATAATTAATATTTTCATACCCTAGGATAGCTCGTAATATATCTCCATCTAAAAAAATTGTATTTTTATATTTTTCTTAATATATTTAAATAAAATATTACCTACAGAAGTTTTTCAGCTCCAGCCAACCCAGTTAGCCAGTATAATGTTCCTTTATTAATATTTTTAAGTAACTTACTATTTTTTAAATTAACTGGTTTTATTAATTTAAATTCCTCTTCTCTTTGATTTTTAATTAATTGGGAAGCTAAAAATGAGGCTTATTATTTATATTTTTAAATTTATCTTGCATAGGTTTAACTAGCAAATAATATGCCATAAAATACGATGTTTCTATTTAAGAATGGTAATTAATTCTGTTAGTTAAATCTAAAGCTAAAGCTTAAAATTATGACTATTTATAAATTTTTCTTTTTTACCTTTATTTACAAAAATTGTATTATTATTATTATAATGTTTACTGAAAAAATAATTATACGCATAAATTTTATACATTAACTTTTATTATAAATTTTTATGTATATGGCATTGAATTAATATGGCTTTAAGCAAACTTGGTTTAAAAATAATTGAAGAGGCTAATAATCTCAAAAGAACTAAACAGGCACTAGCTCAAAGCTTAATGTTTCTATTACAAATTTAGAAAAAATTATTCAAGGCAATTGTAGTTTAAATGAAAGTAAAAAAATTCATAGAAAAGATGTTAAAGAAGTATCCAATAGAAGGTAGCAAACTACTTGTTACTGAAAGTGATATATATGAAGCTTTTACAATTTTGAATACAGAAACAAGTAAAAATAGTTCTAGAATATTTAAAAGAAAAAACTCATTAGGCAAGACTACTAATTATTATGAGTATAGAGATACTGCAATGAATAAATTTTCACCTATTTATCCAGAATGGATAAAACCTCTTGTAGTAGTTAAAGACAAAAATCCAAAAAATAAGCTGATTTGTTATAACAAAGGCCACATACTTCATCAGTTTACCTTTTTCATAGGTGAAGTTAATTTTTATTGGAAAGATCAGTCAGGATATCATTGTAAAACTATGAATACCGGTGACTCTAATTACATACCTCCTTTTATTCCTCATAGTTTTGCAAGCAGGAATAAGAACAAACTAGGTTTAATAATTGCAGTAACTTTTGCCGATATACTTAGGTTTTCAAGAGTTAAGTTTTCTAATTACTCAAAAAATAAAATAGAAGAATTTTCAGGAAAAACAAATTCTAGACTTTCCTATTTTATGGTTTTCTTAAAAAATTTTTTAAATAAAAACTTTTTAGATAAAAAATCAATAATTAAAAGAAATGATTGTAAGCGGTATTGATGAAAAATCATCTAAAAGAATTATTGATGGAAAAAAGATTCCAGATAAAAGTGAAATCAATAAATTAGCTAATATTTTTTGTATATCTAGCACAAAATTAAAAAATATTATTTCTAATAGGTCATCAAAAGTTGTAAATAAAAAAATAACTGCCAGTTCAAAAGAAAGGTTTATTTTGACGATGCTTTTTTAACAGTATGGGACTTAGCTAGATCAAATTATAATAATTTTTTAAATACTTTTATTATGGAAGTGAACAATAAAACTTATAATTATAAGATATTTCATAAAATGTATGAATATGTATTTAACTATAGTGAGGATGATATTTTTGTAAAAGTGGATAATAAAAATTATATACTAAAACCAGAAGAATCTATTATTTTTTCTCCCAAGGTTGCACATTATTTTTATAAGAAAAAAGGAGAAATAAATTCTAAAATTTTAATTATAAGAGTAGCTGAAGAATTTTCACATAATTTCACCCATATGTATGCTGGACTAAGTGAAAATTCAGAAAAAGAATTTTTTCTGAAGTTTCTCAATGGTTTTAAATTTTTTGATTTTGAAATTTTTTACTATTAAATATATGAAGTTCTAATGTAAAGGTTACATTAATAAATATTTAATTTAATAAAATATTTGGCTATTTAGTTATTAATTTGAAGTTTTTTTCATTTTTTCAATAAGCGTTGTTCTATTAATTTTCAAGCAATTCAGAAGCTTTAGATACAGTCCCTTCAGCTCTTTTAAGTGCAGATTCTATTAAGTACAATTTCTACGTCACGTAAATAAACCCTCAAATCAATATCATCAAAAAAATCAAACCAATCTGCATAGTGTTTAGGGTGTGGAAGAGGCGAGGTGCTTTTTTATCATTATTTTCTTCATCTTCCATATCTAAATTTTGAGTAGCATCCCATAAAGCATTTTGTTCTTCCTCTGAGGTGGGTACCTTTAGTCTCAGTAAATTTTCAAATACATTATTTTTTGTAACTTCTTCTCCAGAAAATAAAATATGAGCCCTTTCAATAACATTTTTTAACTCTCTAATATTTCCTGGCCATAAGTGTCTTTTTAGTGCAGTAAGAGCTTCATCAGAGAATTTTGGCAAATCATTTTTATTATTTAATGAGTTTAATAAGTGTTCTAGTAGTAGAGGAATATCTTCTACTCTTTTCTGCTAAAGTAGGAACATTTATAGGAAATACATTAATTCTATAAAATAAATCTGCTCTAAATGATCCTTCATTAACTTTTTTTTCTAAATTTTGATGTGTAGCACATACCATTCTTAAATTTAATGGAATTTCTTTTCCACCTCCTACTTTTTGTATCTTTTTACTCTCTAGTGCTCTCAGTAACTTTGCTTGAAGTGATAAAGGTATATCACCTATTTCATCTAAAAATAAGGTGCCATTAGACGACATTTCAAACCTACCTGCTCTAGCTTTGTCAGCTCCAGTAAATGCTCCTTTTTCGTGCCCAAAAAGTTCACTTTCTAATAGCTCACTTGGAATAGCGGCGCAGTTTACTGGAATAAATTGCCCTTTTCTTTTAGAAGTTTTATGAATTGCTTCTGCTACTAATTCTTTTCCAGTTCCTGTTTCACCTAAAATTAATACAGTACTTTCTGAACTGGCCACTTTGTTGATTAGTAGTTTTAATTCTAAAACACTTTTACTTTTTCCAACTATTAGTTTGTCAATATCCATTATCTGTCAAAAGTTTGAAGTAATCAAATTAATTTTGACAATATTATGACACTTGTCACAATAAATTTCATTATTTTTTTTTAATATCAGTTGCTATAAGTTTTTAAAGCTTTTTAAAAAAAATATATTTAATTTAAAATTTGGCAAAGTTCTTGCGTCTATAGTTATATTTGGAGGAAAATATGACACACATTAGTATTTTAGACGAAGAAATTAAAGGTCTGGATAATATTAAGGCTAGGTTAGAGGAGCGAGATACTTTTGTATCAGTAATAAAAAGCTTTGAAGATTTAAAGAATTTACAAACATCTACATTAGTAGTATCAGAAAAAAAAGTTAAAAGTGATAACGAAATTATAAATATTGCTAGAAGTCTTAAAGTTAAAAAAGTTATTTTAATTGATAATCAATCTAAAGAGTTTTTCTGTCAAAAAAGAACTAGGAGATGCTTTAATTAAAATAAAGTATCCATCAAATGATATTTATGGAATGGAGGTATTTTTATCTTTTTGTGTTGAGGATCAAAAGTTTTTAACAGGAAGTAAAGAATCACTAAGTTTAAAAAACCTAGCAAAGAAAGTTGCTAGTACTGATGTTACAGTTTTTATTAATGGACCAACTGGAACAGGAAAAGAAGTAGTAGCAAATTATATTCATGATAATTCATCAAGAGCTGAAAAACCTTTTGTAGCAGTTAATTGCGCAGCTATACCTGAAAATATGTTAGAAGCTATTTTATTTGGTCATGAAAAAGGTTCTTTCACTGGAGCATCTAATGCAAATAAAGGTATATTTAGAGCTGCTGACTCAGGCACACTTTTACTTGATGAGATTTCTGAAATGCCTTTAAGTTTACAGGCAAAACTATTAAGAGTACTGCAGGAAAGAAAAGTTACCCCTGTAGGAGGTACAAGAGATATAGAAATAAACGTAAGAAAAGTTGCAACTACAAATAGAGATATGATAGAAGAAGTAAAAAATAATAAATTCCGACAAGATTTATATTACAGACTAAATGTTTTTCCTATCAGAACCGTTGATTTATCAAAAAGAGAAGAGGACATTATTCCTATAACTGTAGCTATGATTAAAAAACATTGTGAAAATAAAAAAGAGTTTCCTTATTTAGATCAAGCAGCTCAAGAAACTTTAAAAAAACATTGTTGGTCAGGAAATGTAAGGGAGCTTGAAAATGTAATTCTAAGAGCTCTAGTTTTATCTAATAATCAAGATATAAATAATGACCATATATTAGTTGATGATAACACAAATTCTGAAAATAATAATTATCAGAAGCTGGAAGATAAGATAGTAGCAATGGGAAATTAGGAGAATAAAATGAATAAAATATCATCTACTGGATTAAATTTAGTTTCAAAAAGTGTCAAAGAAAACATAGAACAAACTAAATCTATACAAAAAGAAATAATAAATAACCAACAAGATATTATTAAAGATTCAAAATCTCTTAGTGGAAATTTTATAAGTGATGTAAGTAATGCTTTAAATAATGTTGCAAAGGCTCAAAGTGAAGCAGCAGAGGTTACAAAAAACTATGAATTAGGTAAAGAACAAGATTTAACTAAAGTAATAGTTAATCAACAGATTTCAAAATTAGCATTTCAACTAACTCTTAATGTTAGAAATAAAGTTTTGAGTGCTTATAAAGATATTATGAATATGCCGGTATAAAACTTTGAAGGAAAGGAATTAATATGGCCGATACTACAGTTTCAAATATAAATGAGGGTAAAAGTAATTTAATTACAAAAACTTCTAGTGCTATTACAGATATTAGAAGGATATTAAATGAACCAGCTGCTAAAAGAGCATTGCCAACGGCATTAGCATTAATTGTAACCTTCGTAGGAATAATGTTATTTATTTCCTTTAGAGAGCCTTCAAAAACTACATTGTTCTCTTCATTATCTAAAGCAGATAAATCAAAAGTAGTTGAGTCTCTAAGACAAAATGGTATTAATGTTTCTTTAGACTCAGCAACAGGAGAGGTTTTAGTTCCCAGCACAGATTATTATCAGTCTAAAATGTTATTAGCAGCGGAAGGACTTCCTGAGTCTTTACCTAATGGTTATGACTCACTAGATAACATGCCTATGGGGACAAGTAGGTCAGTTGAAGCTGTAAAGATTAGAAATGGACTAGAAAATGAATTAGCAAGATCCATAAACGAAATATCTGGCATTTTAGGTGCTAGAGTTCATTTAGCTATTCCAGATAAATCTGTGTTTGTAAGAGAAAGAGGAAAACCTACTGCATCAGTTTTTGTAAAGCTTGGAGCAGGAAGAAGTTTGGGAGAAAATCAAATAAGGGCAATAGTTCATTTAGTGTCTTCTTCTGTACCAAATTTACCTTCAGAGAATGTTACTGTTGTTGATCAACATGGCAATTTATTATCGAAACCATCAGATGATATAAATTCTGCAATGTCTAATAGACAATTAGAATACACTATGAAACTTGAACAAGTTTACAGACAAAGAGTCTTATCTCTATTAACACCAATACTTGGAGCAGGAAACATTACAGCTCAGGTTAATGTAGATGTTGATTTTACAACACAAAATATAACAGAAGAGGTTGTAGATCCAGAAGCATCGGCGCTTAGAAGTGAGCAAGCTACACAGGACATTACTAGTGAACCTCAAGCTCAAGGAATCCCTGGCGCAGTTGCAAACACTCCTCCTTTAGCTGCAGAGTTAGCAACTGAAAATCCAGTTCCTACTCAGGCACAACCTAATATTAAATCACAGAGTTCTAGTAGCATTAAGAATTATGAAGTAAGTAAAAGGGTAAGTACTACTACCAACCCAACTGGAACTATTAAAAGAATTGTAGCAGCTATACTAATAAGAGATAAACTAGTTATCAATGAATTAGGAGAGCAGGTATTACAAAAAATTAGTGATGAAGAAAAGGCAAACCTAGAAGCTTTAGTAAGAGATGCTATTGGTTTTAGAGAAAATAGAGGAGACTCAATTACAATATCATCTGGTGAATTTGTTGAGGATATGCAAGTAGTTGAAGTACCGTGGTATGAAAACTCAGCAATTAGAGAGTTATTAGGAAAATTGTTTACCATATTAATTTTAGCTATAGTTACATTTGGTGCTTTAAGACCATTGTTAAGCAGAATTTTAGTACCTACTGCTGCTGTGGCAGGTGGACCAGGGGTAGCTATAGCTCAGGATGAAGAAGAAGAAGAAGAAGAAGATAAAATAGAGGTTGCAGAAGGAGAGTCATTAGAAGATATAAAAGCTAAACTTAAACCTAAAAAATCTGCTATATCTGCTGATATGCTTGATACTGCTAATACATATGATGACAAAGTAGCCATAATTAGAATGATTGTCGGAGATGAAGCAGGCAGAGTATCAAGTGTTTTTAGAAATATGATGAAGCAAAATAATAAATCTGAAGAAGAAAGTTGATATATAGTATGATTGAACAAGAGAAATCATTATTACAAACTGAGGAAACAGAAAAAGTATCTAAAAAGCCTTTATCAGATGAAGAGTTATCAAGTTTGATAAAGGCTAGTAATAATAAAAAATTTAATGAAGCAGAATTAAAGGTAAAAAAGAATGAGAATGAAAGTTTCAAAAAAATTACCTTACATGATATTGCAAAACAAATTAATCAAAAAAATAAAGAAAAAATTATTGAGGAAGATAAAAAAAGTAATTTAAATCAACCTAAGTCTGTTGAGGAAGAAAAGGAAAGTATAGAAGAAGAAAAAGACAATAATAAAAACAATGAGAAAATAGAAAATAAAGATACTAATGAAGAAATAAATAAAGAGCCAAACGCAAGTATAAATAATGAAAATATCAAAACAGAAGATAAAAAAAGTATTTATGAGGAAGAGCACCTTAAACTTTTAGAGGAAGAAAAAAAACTGGCTTATGAAAAAGGAAAAACAGATGCTCTAAATGAAGTTAAAGAGGGATCTGATGCCGCTATAGCACAATTAAAAAAAGTTATTGATAGCATTTCAAAGGTTGAGGAATTAGATCTTAGAAGTTTTGAAAAAAATATAGAAGAAAAAGTAATAGAGCTGGTTAATAATTTAACGGGAAAAATTATAGAAGAATTACCAAAAGAATTTATTAAACAAATTAAAGATCTTTTATCACAATTAGAAAATATAGAAGGAAATATAGCTATCTATATTAATGAAAGAGATTATAAGGTTATTGAAAGCAATAAAAATATTAAAAATGAGATCGAAAAGCTTAGTATTAAACCAGACAAGGAATTAAATCATGGTGAAATTGAACTAAAAGTCAATGGAATCACAATCAGAAAAACAATAATATGAATATAGTAAAACAGCTTTTAAAAGATAATACTTTAAATAATAAAAAGATAGATTTAGAAATTTCAGGATTAGTTAGAAGTTTTGAGGGCAATATAATAGAAACTGATCCTTTCCCAGCTACTGTTGGTAGTATATGTGATATAGAAATTACCAAAACACAAAGTATTAGTGCTGAGGTAATAGGTTTTAGAAATGAAAAAAACTTAATAGCAATGCATCAGTCAGATAGCAATGTTAGAATAGGTTCTAAAGTAAGGTTAATAAGTGATGGAGTTAATGTATCTGTAGGTGAAGAATTATTAGGAAGAGTTTTAGATGCTATGGGGAACCCATTAGATAATAAAAAAGTTTGATTACAAATGAGCAATGGCCTCTTTATGGTAAAACTATTAATCCATTAGAAAGAAATAAAGTGGAGGAACCTTTTGATGTAGGAGTTAGAAGCATTAACTCATTAGTTACAATAGGGATGGGGCAAAGAATTGGAATTATTGCAGGAAGTGGTGTAGGAAAATCTATCTTACTTCAAATGATGAGTAAATATGCAGAGGCAGATGTAGTAGTAGTAGGGCTAATAGGAGAGAGAGCTAGAGAAGTTAAAACAATGGTTGAGACTTTAAAAAAAAATATGATGAACATAATAAAATTATAATCATAGCAGTACCAGCAGACCGATCACCACTTTTAAGAATGAAGGGTGCAAATAGATGTACTGCAATAGCAGAGTACTTTAGATCTAAAGGAAAAAATGTTCTTTTAATTATGGACTCACTCACCAGAGTAGCTCATGCAAAAAGAGAAATAGGACTAGCTTTGGGTGAACAGCCTACATCAAAAGGTTATCCTCCATCAGTTATTTCTATGATACCATCTCTCATTGAAAGAACAGGAAATGGAATTAAAAACGAAGGATCCATTACTGCTTTTTACACTGTATTAGCAGACTCTGATGACCATAATGATCCAGTCGTAGACTCAGCTAGAGCTATACTAGATGGGCATATAATTTTATCTAGAGAGCAATCACAATTAGGTATTTATCCTGCTATAGATATTAAAAACTCTATTAGTAGAATTATGGATGATATAGTAAGTGAGGAACAAAAGAACCTAGCAAAACATTTTAAAAAAGTTAGTATCAGTATATCAAGAAAGTAGAGATTTAGTTTTAATGGGAGGATATACTAAAGGGCAAGATGCTGCGATAGATGAAGCTCACGAAATTTGGCCTAAATTAGTAGATTTTATTAAACAAGATCAAAATTATAAATCAAATTATGATGACTCGATTAAAGATTTAAAGTCATTAATTACTTTAAAAGAATAGAAGATGATTAAATCTAAAAGATTAAAAAACTTAAAACTTCTTAAGCAAAAAAAATTAAACAAACTAACTATAGAGATAAATACTTTAAATGGTGAAATAAAAAAATCAGATGGTCTGAAAAAAAAACTTGAGAAAATAAAAAATAATTCATTCACTGAAAAAAACATAATAGTTCTATGAATATAATGTATAAGTATGAATTTGATAGAAAAATATTGGAGCAAATAGATGTATGTAAAAATAGAATATTTTTTTTTAAAAAAAGAGTTATTAAGATCTAAAAATAAATTAGGACAAATAATTTCTCAAAAGAAATTAATAGAAGAAAAATTAAAATTTTCATTTTTAGAAGAATTAAGGGTTAAAGAAGAAAAATTATTAAGGGATACTCCTACATTTAGAAGAATTTAATGGCATTATTATTGCAGTTATAAAAATTATTTAGGAAAGCTATGGAAAGTTTATTAAATTTTAATTTTTTGAAAGACATTATTGTAAAAAAAAATAATGAAACAAAAGCTAATGATAAAAGTTTATTAGGTGATGAAAAGTCTATTTTAATTAATCAGTCTGATAGCATTGAAAATGAATTTAATAATATATTAAGTGACCAGGAGTTGAATGAGAGTTTTTTGACACTAGAAAAACAAAAAGGCAAGAAATCTAAAGAAAAATTGAATATTGAGAGCACTGAACTTTTATTAGCAGATATTAATATAAAAAACTCTGAAAATCATAGTGATAGTAATTTAGGTGATGTTTCTACTAAAAATGAAAAAGGAAAAAATAGCCTTTTGAATATTACAAAAGATGGCTCTTTAAATATTAATTCTCATAAAAATGAAGAGAAAGTATTGAATAAGAATATTAAAAAAGCATCTAATCAGAAAATTATTATTGATAGTTTAGATAATAATGAATTTAATAAAACTTTATCTAATTTTGAAAATTTAAAAAAAAGTAAAATAAATTTAGATCCTCAAATAATTTTAAATACTGGAAAAAAATCTAAAATAAGAAGTTTTTTCCAAAATTACTTTAATTATACATCAAAAAAATATAGTAAAAAAAATATTATTTTAAAAAAGTCTCAATTTGAAAGTCTTAAAGATTATGATAAAAAAAATCAGCTAGAAAGCTCAACTGTTATATTAAAAAACAATATTAATATTCATGATAAAAATAATATATTAAAAGATCAGAAAAGTGATCTAAACTTTGAAATCAATACTAAAGAACTAAATAATTTAAGTGAAAGCAATATAAAACATAGCGCAGAAAAAAATATTAATAATATAAAAGAAAACTCTTTTGATAATTTTGATAGACTTAAGAATATATTAGATATACGTAGCAATGATATTAAGCAAAGGCTTTCTCAAATATTAGAAAATAATATAAAGATGAATAATAATAAATTTGAAATTCAACTTCGTCCTGAAAACCTTGGTAAAATACATATAACTATAGAAATTACTGGTCAGAATGTTGATATAAATATAAACTCAGACAATGTTAATTCCATACAAAGTTTGACTGAAAATAATAGTAATTTACAAAAAATGTTACAAAATAATGGAATGAATTTAAATAATTTTAATTTTAATGGCAATAATAACAAAGGTTCTAATAAAGATTCAAAAGATAGTAAAGTGCATAAAAATGAAAATATCTCTGTAAATACAAAAGATAATAATAATGATGATGATAGTTTTATGTCTGATAAATTAGTTTATGCTAAGGATTAATTATAAAATGGAGTTTACGAATGGCTGATAACAAAGATGAAAATGAAAAAAAAGGTGGAATAGTTAAAATAGCTATTTTTGCAGCTGCAGGTTTAGTGCTGTTAGGAATAGGTTTAGGTATAGGAGCGTTAATTTTTGGTGGAGGCTCTGAACCAGATCCATCTGCTGAAGTTTCTGAAATATTAGATGGAAATAAACCTCCTGCTGAAAATAAAAAGGAAGAAGAAGAAGAAAGCTCTGATGAAGAAAGTGAAGTTGAAATGGAATGTACTGAAAATGCTGATGGAGAAGAAGAGTGTGTTCCAAAGAAAAAAGTTAAAAAAAGTAAATGTTGAAGAAAAAATTTCTTACAACTTATTACGAATTTCCTGGAAACTTTACTACTAATTTAAGAGGTTCTAAACAGTTTTTACAAATTACTGTTGGCGTATCAACGCAGTATGATGAAGAGGTAATGGTAAATGTAGAAAGTCATCAATTAGCTCTAAGAGGCATAATTTTAGGGGTGATGAGTGAGTATTCACAAGATGATGTTGCAGGAAGAGAAGGAAAGCAGGCACTTGCAGACTCAATAAAAGATGCGCTAAATATTTTTTAGAAGATAAAGAAGGTTTTGGTGGAGTAGAAGGAATTCACTTTACGTCCTTTGTTTTACAATAAAGAAAAGTTATGGCTGATTCAAGAAAATTAACTACGGATGAAGTAAATGCATTAATGGAAGGTCTTTCTAAAGGAGATGTTTCAGCTGAAGCTGGAGTAGGAAAGGATCTAGAGGTTGCACCTTTTAGTTTTGGTACTGATGATTTGTCACTTATGGGCGATTATTATGCTTTAAGGTTAATAAATGAACGTTTTGCAAGGTTTGCTAGATCAGTATTTCAGCCTATGTTGAGGGTTCAACCTAGAATAAGCTCATTTCCTCCTGAAGTTAAAACATTTGATGAATATTCATCCTCATTGGATTCTTTTATGAGTTTATCTACATATAGAATTGAAGAGTTAAGAGGATCATTATTAGTAGTTTTTTCTCCTGCTTTTATAAGTATTCTTAACAAATGCTTACTATGGTGGAAATATTGAAGTTTTAAAAACCACAAGACAAGAGTTTACTGCTACTGAAGAAAGAATAATAGAAATGGTAAACGTTGATCTTATGAAACAGCTTAAATTAAGTTGGAAAGACTTAACACCTATAAATTTTACAAAATTAGGTAGAGAAATGAATCCACAGTTTACTAATTTTGTAGATGCAAGCGATTTAGTTATTATTTGCTCCTTTGTAGTTCAATTGCCAGGAGTAGATGCTGCTAACTTTGATATTATTTATCCTTTGCAAACTTTAAAGCCAATAGCTTCACTCTTAAGGTCTAGAGTTCAATCCGATATAGTAGAAGATGACGTATCTTGGAAGGATAAATTAGAAAGTGCTATTTTAGAAATACCATTAGACCTAAAAGCTACATTAAGTCAACCAATGGTTAATATGGCCAAACTCCTAAGAGTTAAAGTAGGGATACTATTCAAATCCCTGTTTCTGATAAAATTGATGTTTATGTAGAAGATATTAAGATGTTTAATGGCGATTTAGGCGAATATAAAGGAAGTGCAGCAGTTAATATAAAAAAAAGAATTTAATTTAAAGAGAGGGATATTATGGCAGAGGAAAAAAATAAAGAGGCAGTAGAAGAAGAAAATAAGGTTGAAGAGGCTAATAAAGCTGAAGAAGTAAATTCAGATAACGTTGAAAAGAATGAAAGAACTGGCTTAGAGAACTTAAAAGTATTAGAAAATATTGATGTTAAAGCTTACAGTTGAAGTTGGAGGGGCTGAGATAAAACTTAGAGAATTACTGAGAATTAATGAGGGTTCAGTTATTGAATTAGAGAGACTAGCAGGAGATCCCTTAGATATTTTAGCTAACGGTACTATTATAGCTAAAGGTGAAGTAGTAATGATAGGAGAGCGTTTTGGTATCAGGTTTACAGAAGTTGTAGATCCTAAAGAAAGAGTGCAAAACTTATAAGTCAAATCTTTGACCTTATTTTCTTATTTTAATTAAAAACCCTATATTCTAAGCTAATTTTAATTTGGCAAGACTTTTGCATCTCATTTATTTAGGAGATGCAAATGCAAGAAACTTTTGATTTTTACACATTAATTATTATTATCACTTTTCTAGGTACACTTTTGTTCTTAGCTTTCTTTATTAATAAAAAGAAAGATTTTTTTAAATCAAAGATTAATAAAAATAGATCCATTGATATTATTAGTTCATCATTACTTGGTGGTGGCAACAGAGTAATTATGTTTAAGGTAAACAAAAATAATTTTTTAGTTGTATCTAATAAAAGTAGTATTTCAAATATTTTACCTTTAAATGATATAGAGATTAGCAAATACAAGTGAGAATAACTAATGATTACTTTCTTTAAAAAAACAAACTTTTTATTATTTATTTTTCTTCTTACTATTTGGATTATTTTTTATAAACAATACATTTGCAATAGAAACTTTAGGGGTTTACCTGCTTTAAATGTTGAAGCTAATGAAAATGGCGGCACTACATATTCTTTATCATTGCAAATATTATTATTAATGTCAGCTTTAACTATTTTACCTTCACTCTTGCTAGGTATGACATCATTTACCAGAATTGTTATTGTAATGTCTATATTAAGACAGGCTTTAGGAACTCAGCAAACACCTCCTAATCAAGTATTAATAGCTTTAGCATTATTTTTAACTTTTTTTATAATGGCACCTACTTTCACCAATATATATGAATTAGTTGCTATCCCATATATGAACGGTGAAATTCAAACACCAGATGCCCTAGATAAAGCATCAAAAGAAATAAAAAGTTTTATGGTAACAAATACAAGAGAAACCGATCTTTCAATGTTTGCAGAAATATCAGGTGCCCAACAATTTTATAGCAAGGAAGAAATTCCTTTTAGTATAGCATTACCAGCATTTATTACATCTGAATTAAAAACAGCTTTTCAAATTGGTTTTTTACTTTTCTTACCATTTTTAGTAATTGATATGGTAGTGGCTTCTGTTTTGATGTCTTTAGGAATGATGATGCTCTCACCTATGTTAATAGCTTTGCCATTTAAAATATTATTATTTGTTTTAGTAGATGGCTGGAGTATGACAGTAGGTTCTTTGGTAAGCACTTATATAGTGCAATAGGAGTTAGTATGGGATTTGAAAATAATATAGAAATGTTAAGTCTAGCTTTTTGGCAGGTTTTAAAACTAGCTGGCCCTGTTTTATTAGTTGCCTTAGTTATAGGACTTGTTATAGGAATTATTCAGGCCGCTACATCCATAAATGAGATGACTCTCAGTTTTGTGCCTAAGGTTGTTATAGTTATTTTAACTATAGCTTTATTTTCTAATTATTTAATTTTAGGTTTAACAGAATATTTTATGTTCATTTTTGAGAGAGTGGCAACACTTAATTAAAATGGATCTTGTTAATAACTTTAGTCAAAATTTACCTGGTTTAGAATTATCAAGTTTAGTTTCTATTATTGGAGCACTAGCACTAGCCTCTCTTAGAGTGGGAAGTTTTTTTAGCATCTCCATTATTTGGTTATAGAATTATTCCTTTACAAGTAAGGATAGTAATTTCTTTTGCTATAAGTTTTATAATTTTTAATCAGGTTGAAATGCCAAATATTGAAGCATTAGCAGGTCTTCCATTGTTTTCTATTATTTTTGTAGAATTAATGATAGGTTTGACAAGTGGAGTTCTTTTAACAGTTTTATTTTCTGCGTCAAGTTTAGCAGGAGAAAAAATAGCTGCTAGCACAGGTTTAAGTTTTGCAGGCTTAATAGATCCTGAGTCAGGAACTCAAACTCCTGTAATAAGTCAAATATTATCTTTATTTATGATTGTAGTTTTTTATCATTAGATGGTCACCTTTTAGCATTATCTGTAATTTTAGAAAGTTATAAAGTTCTTCCAATTGGTGCAACTAATATTAATATGAGCATGATCCAATTAGGTATTGATGCAGGAGGATTAATGTTTAAATTTGGTGCTTTGATTATGTTACCTGTAGTAGTTGGTATAACACTCTTAAATGTGGTAATAGGAATAGTTACAAGGTCTGCTCCGACCTTAAATTTATTTTCTTTTGGTTTTCCAATAACAATGTTATTTGCATTCTTTTTATTATATGTATGTACTATTACTATAGGAAGTAATTTTTCAAATATTACAAATGTATCTGTTGACTTTATACATAGGCTAATTGAAGGATTAATGTAATGGCAGATAATCAAAATAATAGCTCTCAAGAGAAAACAGAACAGCCGACCCAAAGAAAGTTAGATAAGGCTAAAGAAGAAGGAAAAGCTGTTACATCAAAAGAAATGTTTGTTTTATCATCTATAGTGATGATGTTGGCATTTTTTTATTTTGTAGCTAGTAATCATGAACAAATACTTTCTAGTTGGAAAAATCTATTATTATCTATAGAAACAGTAAAATATGGTATTTCGCCGTTAGTGGCCTTATAGGATGCTATCTACAAGATTTTTATATTCATTATAATTATAGGAACGCCTTTTTTATTTGTTACAATACTTACTCAATTATTTGTTGGAGGAATTACATTTAGTTTTAAAGCAATATCATGGAAAAATAGTAAATTTAATCCTATAGAATGGTTAAAAAGAACATTTAGTGTAAAAGGTTTAGTGGAACTAATTAAAAGTATATTAAAAGTTGTACTTTTATTTGGGATAGGGTCTTTTTTTTATATAACGAAACTACTAAACTAATACAGCTTTCAACAGAAACCTTTGAACATGCTGTGAAAACTGCTGCCTCTTTTTTTTCCTTTACTTATTATTTTTTTAATTATTGCTCTGTTATTGATAGGTATCTTAGATTGGTCTTGGCAAAAATATAGTTTTATAAAATCTTTAAGAATGAACAGACAAGACTTAAAGGATGAATCAAAGGAAACTGAAGGATCTCCAGAAGTTAAATCTAAAATTAGAAGATTGCAATATGAAACTGTTAGAAAAGCTGTAAAACAGGCAGAGTCACTAGAAAATGTAAATGATGCGTCAGCAATAATAGTAAACCCAACTCATTTTGCAGTAGCTCTTAAATACGATGTTGGAGAAGTTGGTGCTCCAAAAGTTCTAGCAATGGGAAGAGGTAAGATAGCAGAAAAAATTATAGAGAAAGGTAAAGAAGCAGATATATTTATATATAGACACAAATTATTAGCAAGAGCTTTGTATTTTACATCTGAATTAGGACAAGAAATATCAGACAAATTATATACAGCTGTTGCAATAGCTTTGGCTTATATTTATAAAGTAAATAAAGGGGAAGATATTATAGAGCCTGATATAGAATTACCTAACGAATTAATATTTAATGAGGATGGTACTACGAATGAAAAGAAATCAAAGTAATATAAAAAAATTAAGCGATTATATAATGAATTTTGCTTTTTTATATTCTTCATTTCTATGTTTTACAACTGCAATAGAAAAATGGGATACACAGAAATTTCTAGCTATTATTATTTTTGTATGTGGTTTTTTATCTTTTATAGCCGTTTTTCGTAATCACATAGCAAAATTAGTTTATAAAATTAGAAAAGTTAAAGATTATGAATAATGTATTAAAGTGTCATGGCTGTAGATATTTTTATGTTACTTATAAACAAAGTAAACCTTATGGTTGTAAAGCATATGGATTTATTTCTAAAATATTACCGTCAAAAGTAGTTTTTGATGCATCTGGCATAAAATGTGCTTATAAAAAAGTAATTAAAGGTTATAATAGGAAATAAAATGAATTCTGCAAATGAAGTACAAGAAAGCATAAAGATAGCATTAGATGCTGCTGATGCAGCTACTGATGTTACATCAGAATATAATAAAATTAAGTCTGAAAATAAAAAATTGGAGGCATCTGTGAAGCAAATTCATAAATTTACAACAATAATTTTTGGTGTGTCTATTCTAGCTGCAGTAATTGGACTTAGTCTTACTGCTCTAATTTACTCAAGAACTATGAATGAATTGACAGCTATGACTAATACAAGTAGAGAAGCACTTGTAGTCTTTGCTGAAAACGTTGATGGAGTTAAGGTTGCCTTAGAAAAGTTAGAAACAGGTATAGATGAGCAGGCAAGAATTTTAGAAACAAATAATGCTTTAATAGAAAGTATAAATAATTTAGATAAAAATGTAACAAATACAAATAATTTGCTTGTTGAAGAATTATCTAAGTTAACAAATAACTTTTCAACTACAGTAAAAAGTACAAATGAAAAAAATATTAATGAGTTAAAAAAAATTGTTAATGATCTTAAGAAAACTCAAAAGATTCTACAAAACAAATGGTTAATTTAGCAAAAAAAATCTACTAATAAAGGTGTTTTAGAACAAATATCCTCAAACCAAAAGAAAATGAATAAAAATTTTAATGATTTAGCTAAAGCTGTAAATAGTCTAGCAACTCAAAGTAGTGAATTAGCTAAGTCTTTTAAAAACAATTCTGTTATAAAGTATCCATAGCCATAATGGAAGATAATAAAAGCAATATTAATAAAAACAAAGAAGTTGATACAAATCAGTTGAATTTTTTAAAAATTGATGTTCTAAAAAGAAATTCGCATGCTTTAAGTTTAATGCTTAGGAATGAAGATATAATTGTAGGCCTTAATGGAAAAACTTTTAGAGGAACGCAAAAAATACTTAATCAGAAATTAAAAGATGAAGAAACAAAAATAATTACTATTTCTAGAAAAGAGATTTTTTTTAATGTTAAAGCTGATGGGCCTTTAGGTATTAAATTAGTAGAAGTTGGTAGCGAAGAAGCAGATGAATTATTGAAAAAACTGAAGAATACTTTAAAAGCATAAATGATTTAAAAGAATTACCGAGAATTTGAAATATACAAAGGAAAAAATAATTTTTATGATATTATAGAAATACAAGATAATTCATTATTAGCATCTTTATTACCTTTTATATGGTTTTATCACCATAGATTATATAGCCCACTATTCTTAATGGTTGCTACTTTTTTATTATTAGGATCAATAGCTTGGTGGTTATTTTTAGCTGCTTGGGTCATTCTTACTATTTATATGAGTAGGGGATCTATGTCTCTTTTAAGAGGTTATTGTTTATTTCAAGAAATGAGACCGTATATGAAAGTTTATGCTTTTTCAAATAAGCAGGCACAAGAAATAATTAGAAGTTTAGATAAAAAGTCTAATTATAGATTTCCTTTTATAGCTCCACCTGAAGTTATTGAAAATTCGGAAGAAAATAAAGATTTAAATGATAAAGAGATGAAAGCCTCCCAAGCAACATAAAAAAATATAAATTATAAATTATAGCCCTTAACTAATAAAAATCTTTAGTATTTGCAATTAAGACTTATAAAAAATTTATAATATTTCGGAAAAATTTTTTATTTATGAAAGAACATATTTTATTTTTTTATTTGTCAAGCTATAAAGAGAAAGCCTTACCTTTTGTATCAGTTGCTTTAACAGAGGGTTTTAAAAAGTCATCATAAAAGTCTAAAATAAAAGTTGGATTAGCTGATAGAGCTCCATAAGTTTGAGCTTTTGCTAATTCTTCCTCATCATTTTGAAAATAAAGCCAATTAACATGGTATTCTGGAATAATTTTTCCAGAATTTGGGTCAGTTACTAATCCTGTATCCATTGGATGATTTATTTTAAACTTTAACCTCCAATCTCCAGATGACCTTTTATATTTATGCATAACAATTTTGCCTAATTTTCTGGGTTCACATACTTCCTTTGTAGGATCACATGCTGGCAATGAACAACCTCCAGGCGATTTAACTATTACTTTTTTAGAGGATATATTCCATATATTTTTTTTATCTAATATAGCTGCTCTTACAAAGGAATCTTGTTCCATTCTAATATTAAAACCAACTGACTTTAAAGGTTTTTGTGGAAAAATTTTAGTTACTAATTGAATAGGATTATTATCAACTAATATAAAGATTTTATTAGTATCTTTAAGTGTTTGGGTATTTTTACTACCATTGAAACTTCATGAGCTTCTTCTACTTCATCTTGAATTATAATTTTTATCTTTGAATTATTTGAAAATTGTTGGTTTTTTCCTAAGTACTCTTCCTTAATTGCTAGAAAGCTATTACCGTAAGTTTCATTACTATATAAAAGTGATAAATTAAAAAAATAAAGAATTAAAGATGTAATGATATAAAAATTTACATTTTTTAAAATTAACATAAAATTACTTTATGGGATTTTAAAATTTTAGCAATGAATAATACATATATTAATTTTATAACAGACAAATTTGGTATTCTAAAAACATATGAATATTTATTTTTAGTTTTTATATGTGTTCTCTTTTTATCAATTTTAGTTTTTTTTTTGTATCTATAAAATCAATTAATAGTAAAAATATAGAAAAAAATAAATTAATAAAAAAAGAAAAGTTGTTAATCAAATTGAAAAATTCATATAAAAATGGTCAAATAAATGCAAAGGAATATAAAGAAAGAATATTCAATTTGACAAAAGATGAAATTTTATGAGCATAAATAGAGATAAATCAGAAATAGCTGAGTCATTTAGACATCTTTTACAAAAAGCTGATGAAATGGCTCTTGATAAAAAAAAGATGATTTAATTGAAAGGTTTAATTTAGAAGAAAATGATAAAAATCCTTCAGAAATTAATAGTAATCAAATTAAAATTTCGTCTAAGGATAGATTGGGAATTAGCAATATAAAAAGAATTCCTAAAAATCCATTTAGCTTAAATAAAAAAATTAAAAGTGATGAATATATAAAGCATAGAAAAGAGCTTATAATTAAACTTTCTATTATATTAAATAAACATATTCATTACTGGTTACAAAAAGAGATGCCAAATTTTTCAAAGCTTCAATTAGAAAAGCACATATTTATAGTTTATTGAAGTATTTAAAAAAATAATTTTATTTTATTAATAAATTATATATTAACTTTATATTTTTCAATATTAGTCTCATTCCATTCAACACCTGTACCTGGAATATCAGGAATATAATATTTACCATTTTCTACTCTAAAACCTGTATCTTGTAAAATTGGATTTGCCCAATCTACCCACTCAAGCCAATGAGCAGTAGGAGTTAGATTCATTAAATGAGCTGATACTTCTGGAAATAAATGTGTAGAAAACTTTAAATTATATGCTTCTGCAATACTTAGCTGACTTCAACCAACCACTTATTCCACCTATTCTCATAAGATCTGGCATTATATAAGTGCTAGCATTAGCTTTAATTGAATTGACTAAATCATAAGGGCTATGAAAATTTTCTCCAATTGATATAGGCGTTTTTATCCTACTTGAGAGTTTAGCGCAATCATTAAAGTTTCTATAATTGATTGGTTCCTCAAACCAATATAAGCCGATATCATCTAATTCATTCATTCTTTTTAGTGCCGTATCATAATCATAGCATTGATTAAAATCAGACATTATAACTAGATTTTTTCCACCTATTTTTCTTATTTTTTCAATTACATAGATATCATCTTTCAATTTATTTCTTCCTATTCTAACCTTTAAAGCATTAAAGGATCCGTTTTCTAGTAGATCATTAGTTTCTTTTTCAATTTCATTTAATGGTATTAACCATAGTCCACGTGAATTATAAGTTTTAACAGGTTTTAAATCTGAGCCTAATAAGCAGGCTAATGGCATATTAGCAGCTTTTTGCATATACATCCCAGAAGGCAATATCTAAGGCAGCTAGTGCATATATGCTAATACCTTGATAACCTAATAAGGATATTTTTTTAAATCCTTCTTCAAAAAAATTATAAGGTTTAATTTCTTGATTTAAAAAAGGTTTAGATAAAGCTTCTATGCATTTTGCAATAACAGGCAATTGATCAACAAGATAAGGTCCTATATAACTTTTACCTATTAAGCCTTTATTAGTATGAACGTCTAAGCACAAAAAAGGCCACTTTTCGAAAAGTTCCTAAATGAGCAATAACAGGTTTATTTAATGGTACATTTACGGCTCTTATAGTTATTTTTTCTAATCTTAAATCTTTCATATTATATTTTTAGCATATTTTTCATATAAGAAATAGTCTTGTTAGTATCAATAAACTTATAAGTTTGAAAGCCTAACTCTTTTGCAGGTTTTAAATTTATTCCCAAATCATCTATAAATAAAATTTCTTTAGCACTAACTTTTAATACTTCTAATACATACGTATAAATTTGTTTTTCTGGTTTACGTAATCCAATTTTACTTGATTCAATAATTAAACTAAAGTTATGTTTAATATTTTCAAAATCAGAAGAATTCATTTTTTAAAATTATTAGTTAAGCATACACAAGTATAAAATTTTGAAATATTTTCAAGCAATTCAACCATTTTAATATTTAATTTTACATTAAGACATTCAAGAAGTTTGTCAGTATTAATATTTGGAATTCCAAATTGCTTGGCTTCTTCTTTAAACAATATTGAGAATTTTTCAATTGAAATTTCATCTTTTTCTAATTTTGCCCAAGCATTATTATATTTATTATCAGAATTAATCTTAACAATAGTATTTAAAATATAGTTATTATCATTTTCAAATTTTTGAAAATTTTTTATTGGACTTTCAGTTAATACACCTCCATAGTCCCATAAAATTATTTTAATAGCATTATTTTTCATTTTTTATTAGTTCCCTATATTTTTCTAAATCATCAATATCTTCTAATATATATTTTTCAGATATATTTACTTTTTTATATATTTTTTATTTTTTTTAATTAAATATTTAGCCCCTATATCTCCAGATATTTCTTTTAGTTCTGAAAAAAAATGGTTACTAAGTATTACAGGATTTCCAGTTTTTCCATTATATTCTGGTAATATTATTAAAGGACTAGAGCTATTATAAAACTTTTTAAAATTTTCTATTAGAATATTATAAGTTTTTGAAGTTATTTTTGGCATATCAGCTAAACAAATCATTACTCCATTACTTTTATGATCAATTAAACTAATCCCTTTTTTTATTGAGGATGATATCCCTTCTTTATAAGAGTCATTAATGATTAAAGGTATTTTAAAATTTTTTAATACTTTAGATAGTAAATTACTTTGATGTCCTAAAATTATAAAAAAACTGTCAATATTACAGTTATATAAATTTTTGATGGTTTTTTCTATAATTGTTAAGCTTTTTACTTTTAATAATAACTTGTTTCCAATAGACATTCTAGAAGAAAGACCAGCTGCAAGTACTAAGCACGAAATTTTAATATCCATATTATTTATTTCTAATAATTTTTTTGAAAAGTCCTCCACATGATAGTTCAGCAATTACTCTTTTATCTATACAAAAGTCATAGCAAGCTTTCTCTAAAATCAAATCAAATCCATTTCTAACAACTGATTTAGCACAGCCTGGAACACCAATTACTTGTTTATTTTTAAGAGTTCCAAACATTAATAGATTACCGGGATCTGTAGGAGCTCCATAAGCAATTATTTTCCTTTAGCTTTTTTTAAGGCTTTAGGAATGATATCATTTTTGTCAACAATTGAAGTGCTACCATACAAAAGAATTAAGTTACTATTGTTTATATTTTTAGACAGAAGTATATTTTTAATATCGCTTTCATTATGTTTGCAATACAAAACTTGTTTGAGTTTCAAATCAAAATTTAACAACCTAGAGTTTACTGAACTAATTACTTTATTGTTAGATTTTAAATTTTCTTCATCAGATGATATTATCAATGTAATATTTTTTATTTTTAGCTTTTTTTACTTTAATAAAATTTAAGTATTTTTTAATATTGAGTGTTTTTTTTAACTTTTTTTTTTTCATTGCATAGGGTAATATTTTTACATTTCCTATTAATTGATTTTTTTTACAACTTCTAATGGTCTCATCATAGCCACTGCTAGTTCATCATTAGAAAAGTTTAATTTAAGAGTAACTTGCTATCATAATCTAGAAGTCCATTTATTTTAGAAAACAGGTCTGCTCTTCCATTAACTGGATTATTAATTGTAATATTTTTACCTATTATATGTTTTGATATTTGAAATGATGCTTTATTTTCACCAATGTGCTCTGGAGTTTTTTCAAAAATATAGATCTTTTTTTCCAATATTATTTAATAATTTAATATCACTTTTTTCAATTATTTTACCTTTATTAAGTTTCTTGCCATTGATAATTATACTGTGGGCTAATATTTTTTTATAACTATTATTTATTGAAACTAGTTTAAGCATTAACAGTATTTTTAAATAATATTATTTGAGAAATAATAGAAATAGCTATTTCAGAAGGTGTTTTTGCTCCTATGCTTAGTCCAACGGGGCCATTTAACTTATTTAACCTGCTCTTCATTAATTCCTTTTTTCTTAAGTCTTAATATTCTACTATTATGTGTCTTTTTAGAACCCAAACAACCAATATAGAAAGCATCAGTTTTCAATGAATATTCTAAAGCTGGGTCATCCAATTTAGGGTCATGAGTAAGGGTAACTATAGCAGTATTCTGATCTATTATTATTTTTTTTAACGCCTCATCTGGCCACTCTTTAAATATTTTTATATTATTAAATTTTTTTTCATTAAAAGTACTTCTTGGATCTATTAGAAAGACTTCATAATTTAAATGATTGGCAAAATTAATCAAAGGTTCAGCAATGTGAACAGCTCCAATTATAATTATTTTAGCACTATTTTGAAAAACTTTTAGAAACCACTCTTGGTTATCTAATAATCTTATACTTGATTTAATATTATTGAAATTTATTTTAAATTTTATCTTTGATTTGTTTGCTTCATTATTATCAAAAATATCTCTTTGTCCATCATTAAGTCTAGTTGCTATTACCATAGTTTCATTCTTAGTGTATACCTCATTAACTTTTTTTATAAAATCTATATCTTTATGTGAAATTTTTTCTAAAAATACTTTTATTTTTCCTCCACAAGTTAAGCCTACTTCCCAAGCTTTACTATTAGTAACACCAAATTCAAGTGTTTCTACATTATTATTTTTAATTACTTCTAAGGCTTTACCAAAAACAAAGTTTTCAACGCAGCCTCCAGAAACTGAGCCAATAATATCGTGGTCACTATTAATTGCCATTATGCTACCTACTGGTCTAGGGCTAGAGCCCCAAGTTTCAATTACATTTGCAATTGCAACTTCTTTCTTATTATTTAACCATTGTAAAATTTTAATATATATTTCTTTTTCATTCATTTTAAAATATATTATTTATTAATTTAGGCAAGCATATTTTTATAAGTGAAGACCTGTATTCTGCACTTGCATGAATATCTGAATTAAAACTTATTTCATTAAATTTAGTTTATCAAAGTCATAAACTTTTAGTTGGTTTGGAGACTGGTTATTAATTTCTTCTAGACTAAATACCTTGTTTGCAGCACCAGTTATAGAAACTGAAACTCTATCTCCATCAAAACTACCAAACATACCCACTATAGCGTATTTGAGGCTTGACTTGAAAATTTTAAGTAAAAGGATTTTTTTTAATAGGAAAATTAACTGATGTTACTATTTCAGAACTTTTCTAATTTAGTTTCAAACATATCAATAAAAAAATCTTTTGCTAAAATTTCTCTGATATTAGTATTAATTGTAGCATTAAGTGAAAGTAGAGCAGCTGACAATCTGCTGCTGGGTCAGCATTACATATTGATCCACCTATAGTTCCAGAATTTCTAACAGCATTATCAGCAATCTTAGATGCAAGATAAGATAAACCTTTATATTTTTTTAATTATGGATGAATGTGCAACCTCATTATGAGTGGTTAAGGCTCCTATAATAATTTTATTTTCTGATTCATAAATTCCTTTAATTCTTTAATATCTTGAATATCAATGAGATCGGTTGAGAAGATAATAATTGCTTCATAGAAGGTATAAGTGTCATTCCTCCAGATAAATATTTTGGAAATTCTTTTTCTTTAAATAAATTGCTACTCTCTTCTAAGGATGTTGGTTTATGATATTTAAATTTATACATTTTATATATTTCAAGACATTTTTAAGAAAGAAATTATGGACTTTACTATATTTTGATATCCCGTACATCTACAAAAGTTGCCATCTAAAAATTCTCTTATTTCTTCCTCAGTTGATATATTATTTTTTTTACATTCAATCGCAGTCATAATAAATCCTGGAGTACAAAAGCCACATTGTAACCCATGATTTTCATTAAATGCCTTTTGTACATTACTTAAATTATTTTCTTTACCAATACTTTCAATAGTTTTTATTGATTTTTTATTGCATTGAACTGCAAGTATTGAGCATGATTTTATACACTTTCCATTTATCATAACCATACAAGAACCACATTGTGATGTATCATCAATAATATGAGTTCCTTTTAATTCAAGATTATTTCTTAAAAGGTCAACTAAAAGGAGTCTGGACTCAACATTTAATGTTACGTCTTTATTATTTATATTAATAGTTATTGGAATTTTATCTGACATATAATCCTATAAATAAAATAATCAAAAATAATAAAATTAAACATATTAAAACTTTTACTTTTTTAATAGTAGTGTTATTTTTTTGTCATTTAAAATAATTTTAGAGTCTTCATTTAAAACTTTACTAAAATTTTGAAAAAATAAATCTGTATTTTTTTAACACTTCCATCAATTAATCTGGAACCTAATTGAGCTATTCTGCCATTTATTCTAGTATCTGCTTCATAATTAAGAATTGTTGTTTTATCTATTTCTTTTAAAAAAATTTTAACTTTTCCTGATGCATTTCCTAATTGACCAGCATTTCCATTCGCTATTATTTGATAACTTTCCTCTTCTTTAATATTATTAATTTCAATAGTGCTTTGAAAAGAAGCATTTACAGGTCCTAATTTTATAAAAATTTTAGCATTATACTTATTGTTATCTATGTAAATAAACTCTTGGCAGCCATCTATGCATCATTTTTTAAAACATCGATGTTATTTAAGTTTTCCCAAACTTTTTTTACTAGAATTTAATTCATAAGAACCACTAAACTTCAATTTTAATACCTATTTGTCTATGTAACTTTCTATTGGGTAGCCTAAAAATAGCCAACCATCTTTATTTTTTCCTAAAATACCTTCAGGTATGTGAAAAATATTTTTATAGTTTTTCTATAAAGTAATTAGCAGCAATTTCAGATCGAGCACCAGAAGCACAAATAAAAGCTACATCAAATTCTTTATTTTCATCAAGTACTTTTTCTGTTTCTTTAATAAAATTAATATTTTCAGAAAAATCTTCTTCATGCATATTTATCAAATAAGAATTAGGAATAATACCTGTCATTTTCCACTCTTTATATGTTCTGATATCTATTATTTTAAGTTTTTTGATTTATAACTTTCAAGTGCTTGATTAATGCTTATATTTATATCTATCATTTTATCTTGACTATTTAATACACCTTGAAGTTTAAAAAAAATTAAAAAAAATATTATTAATCTAAAATTAAGCCTGGCAACCATAACGCAATCTCTGGAAATTTAATAACTAAAATTAATCCTAATAATTGTAATAAAACAAATGGTATAATTCCTTTATAGATAGTTTGTATTTTTACCTCTGGAGGCGATACCCCTTTCATATAAAATAATGCAAAACCAAAAGGAGGAGTTAAGAAAGAAGTTTGCAAGTTAACTGCTAGTAATACTGCTATCCAAGGAACTATCATATGACTTGGCAGATGATCCCCAAAATCTAAGGTTTGCATTATAGGAGCAAATAAGGGGAGTACAATTAAAGTTATTTCCACCCAATCGAAAAAAAAAACCTAATAAAAAAACTAATCCCATCATTACAAATAGTATTCCCCACGGACCAAAACCCATTTCATTTACAAACTCATGAATTAAGGTCATCGCCACCAAGTGATCTAAAAACATAAGAAAATGCAGTTGCTCCCACAAAAATACCAAATATCATAGCACCAGTTAAAGCAGATCTTTCGGTAACATCTTTTAGAACATTAAAACTTAATCTTCTGTTAAAAATAGCTAATATTATTGATCCCAAGGCTCCAACACCAGCAGCTTCTGTAGGTGTTGCATATCCAGCAAAAATTGAGCCTAAAACTAAAATTATCAATGCTATCGGTGGAATAAAAGATTTGAAAATAAGAAGAGTTTTTTCTTTTTTAGATCCAGGGCCAATATTTTTAGGTAAAGAAGGTGCTAGTTTAGGGTTAAATCTAGTTCTAAAGAACAAGTAAAAAAAGTATAGTGATGCTAGCAGCAAACCTGGGATTACAGAGGCTACAAATAAGGTGCCTACAGATATAGCTAACAAATCAGCCATAATTACTAGCATTATAGATGGAGGAATTAAAATACCTAAAGTACCTGACGCTGCTATAGTTCCTGTTGCAAGAGATTTATCATATTTTCTCTCTAACATTACTGGTAATGCTAATAGCGTCATCATTACTACTGATGCACCTATTATTCCTGTAGTTGCTGCCATAATTGTTCCCATAATAGTGACAGATAAAGCTAAACCTCCTGGAACTGATCTTAATAAAATCTGTAGCGCATATAATAAGTCTTTAGCAACACCAGATTTTTCTAACATTGTACCCATAAAAATAAACATAGGAATTGCAACTAATATAAGGTTTTCACATACTCCTCCCCAAATTCTAGATAAGATATTGAAAAATTCTATAAAGCTAAAAACTTCATAAAAAATACCAATAAATCCAAACATTAAACCTACACCACCTAATATAAAAGCAACAGGAAAACCACTAAATAATAATAGTGCTAGTGCAAGAAACATAAGAACTGGTAATAAAGTGACAATATCCATATTAATTTTTCTCTGAAATATTTTTGTTTGTTTATATATAGGGTTATTAATCAAAGATTTTTTTTCATACTTCTTATTATTAGTAAATACTGCGAAAATATATAATAAGATTTTTTAATAATAGTGATATTGAAACTCCAGCTAAAAATAAAAGAAGCATTCCTATTGGAATAAATGATTTTATTATCCATCTGTGAGATAATCCAGTTAAAGCAGAAGAAACTTCATTCATACTAAAAGATCTTTGAACAAAATCAATACCATAAGTAAATTACTAGTAAAGTATAAGGTATTAGAAATATTATTATTCCTAAAGTCTCTAATATTGCTTTAACTTTTAATGAATATTTTTCTCTTACTATTTCAATTCTTACATGAGCATCTTTCAAGTAAGCATATCCTAAAACCAATAAAAATAATGAAGTATGCAGGTGCCACTCCATTTCTTGAAGTTTTGTTGATCCTAATACAAAAAATCTTCTTGTTATTATATCAAATATAATAATTGATATTAATGGAATAGCTAACCAAGAACCAAACTTACCAAAAATTGATACTATTTTTTCTAAAATTCACTTGTTTTTAAAAGAATTTTAAGCATTATTTATCTTATTTAATAAATTAATTTAATCAAATAAATAAATTAAATGTATGAATTTTAAATACATAAGGTAATTATGTATTATGCAAAAAAAACTATCCTTAATAATTATTTTATTATCTTCAATTTATTTTATTAGTCAATTCAGCCGGGCTTCTTTAGGAGTAGTTAGTTATTGATATAGCAGCAGATCTAAATTTAAATTCTGAACAAATAGGAAGGTTGGGTGGTGTATTTTTTTATCTTTTGCTTTAACACAAGTACCCTTAGGAATAATATTAGATGCTTTTAATCCTATAAAAATAATAATTTATATGATGTTTATAGTATTTTCAGGATCTTTTTATTTGGTATTGCAGACAATTATTCTTTATTAATTTTAGCTAGAATATTACAAGGAGTAGGGTGTGGTGTCTGTCTTATGGGTCCTTTAGTAGTTTTAACTAAAATCCTTAGTGCAAAAGATTTTGCTTTATATTCAGGTATAGTTATGGGATTAGGTGGACTGGGAGCATTATTTGCAACAGAACCTTTTTTTTATATAGTCAGTCAAGTAGGATGGGGTTCAGCTTTTTACTATTTTTCATTTCTTATACTTTTTTTAATATTTTTTTTGTATTTATTTCCAAAGGAAAAAAAATTAGAGACTAAAAGCAAAACTAATTTTAATTTAAAAGCATTTAAGAAAATATTATCTAATAAAAATTTTTTACTAATGCTCCCTATGTCAATGTTTGGATATGCTAGTGCTGCTTTTATTTTAACTTTGTGGGAGGAAAATTTTTATCTACTGTTCATAATTTAACGGTAGAAAATATTAGTTTAATTTTAATGTTTATGGCTTTATTTTGGACTTTAGGCTCTTTTAGTTATGGTTATATAGAAAAAAAAATTAACAATAAAAAGCTAATTATAACTTTTAGTTCCTTAATAATGGCATTTTTAATAAGTTTGCTTTGTTTAAGTATTATAAATAATAAAATATTTTTTTTAATTTTATTTTGTTTGTTGGGTTTTTTTTGGTGCATTCACACTTATATTAATGTCTCATTATAGAGTTTTATTTGAAGAAGCAATTATTGGTAAAGTACTTACAACTGCAAATTTATTTAATTTTTTTGGAGTTTTTATTATTCAGTGGCTTACGGGAGTTATTATTTTTAATTTGAATGAAAAATATGGTTTTTCTATAGCCACTAGTTATAATGTTGCTTTTTTAATGATTATTATATGCCTTTTGATTTCCTCAATTTTTTACTTAAGAACCGATGAAAAATAATCAAAATATTGTTTATCTAGGTCTGGGATCAAATCTAAGACTTCCATCTTATAGAAATGCAATGAAAGTAATAGAAGCCTTAAAAAAAAATATATAAATCAGGTTTAAGGATTACCAAATCATCAAATTACTGGTTAACGTATCCAATACCATTTTCAAATATTCCTAAATTTATTAATTGTGTAGTGAAATGTATAATTGTAAGCAAAAAAGCAAATAATCCTGTAATTCTATTAAAATATTTGAAAACTTTGGAAATAGAAATAGGAAGAAAGAAAAAAAAATAATAATATCTCAAGGTTAATAGATATTGATATTTTGGATTTTAAAGGAAAAATTATTAATGAAGGACTTATATTACCTCATCCAAGAATGCATTGTAGAAAATTTGTTCTTAACCCTATGAAAAAAATAGCACCTAGTTGGAAACATCCTGTCTATGAAAAGAAAATTGATTTTTTAATTACTAAAATTAAATCCTCATCAAATACTTATTAAAAAATAATAGACTTGCATTTTTATTTTTTTTATTTAAATTAGCAAAATGGCTAGAGTTACTGTAGAAGATTGCGTAAAAGTTATAGAAAGTCGTTTCGAGCTAATTTTAATAGCTGCCGAAAGGTCTAGAATATTATCAAAGGGAGCTGAGCCTTTATTAGATAGAGATAGAGATAAAAACCCAGTAGTGGCATTGCGTGAGATAGCTGAAAAAAATTAGATCTAGAACAAACTAAAGAAACTTTAGTTAAGGGTCTACAAAAGTATCATGAAGAGGTCTTAACTGAACCTGATGAAGATGAAGAAGATACTAAGGAACAAATCGTTGAAACGCCACAATTAAGTGAAGATATAATCGAAGATGTAGAAGAAAATGCTTCAGAAGCTGGACTATCAATAGATGAAAATAGTTAAAAACTATAATTAATGCTGAAGAGTAGTTTAGACTTTGCAAAAAAAACCAGAAAAATACTTTATACAATTAAATAAAAATATTCACTTAAACAATATAAACTGCGATATAGGCTTATTGAAAAAGGCTTACTACTTTTCCTTTGATAGACACTTAAATCAAGTAAGAGAATCAGGCGAGCCATTCGCATCTCATCCATATGCTGTTGCCAATATTTTAATTAACCTTAAATTAGATTATCAAAGTATTATTACTGCTTTATTGCACGACACCATTGAGGATGGAGTAGCAACAAATGATGAAATTAAAAAATATTTTGGATTAGAAATTAATGAACTTGTAGAAGGTGTAACAAAGTTATCAAAAATACAGTTACCTGATACTGAATTAAGAGAAGCTAGTAATTTTAGTAAATTTATATTAGCAATTTGCAAGGATATTAGGATTCTAATAATTAAATTAGCAGACAGATTGCACAATATGAGAACTTTAAACTTTATAAAGGGAGAATCCAGAAAATATAAAATAGCAAAAGAAACTTTAGAAGTTTATGCTCCTCTTGCTGGTAGAGTTGGTTTTCAAATAATGCGAGAGGAATTGGAGGAGTTAGCATTTAAAGTTGTTAATAAGCAGGCTTTTCAATCTATTAATAAAAGAATCCTATTTTTAAGAAAACAAAATTCAGATTTTATTAGTAGAAATATTTTAGATCTTAAAAAAATTATTAATCCTAAGTATACAAAAGAAATTACAGGAAGAGAAAAAAAGCTTATTCAACATGGAAAAAAATGCTGAAAAAATCAATAGCACTTGAAAAAGTATCTGATATTTATGCATTTAGGATAATTACAAATACTAAGTCAGATTGTTATAAAGTTTTAGGAATAATTCACACAAAGTGGCCAATGATACCTGATAGATTTAAAGATTTTATTTCTACTCCTAAACCTAATGGTTATCAATCAATTCATACAACAGTAATAGGAAAAGATGGAATAAAAATGGAATTACAAATTAAAACAAAAAAAATGCATCAATTGGCTGAGTATGGAGTAGCATCACATTGGATTTATAAAGATGAAATAAATGAAAAAAAAGTAAAGGAAATTAATAAAGGAACAAAATGGTTTCAAGATGTACTTGACATTATAAAGTCAGCAGATGATCCAAAAGATTTAATTGAATATTCCAGGATGAATATGTATACAGATAATGTTTTTTGTTTTACTCCTAAAGGAGACGTGATTTCTCTTCCTAAAGGTGCTACTGCTTTAGATTTTGCTTATGCAGTACATACAAATATTGGAAATAATACTATAGGATCAAAAATAAATGGAAAATTAGCTCCTTTAGATAATTCTATAAAAAATGGTGATCAAATAGAAATTATAAGATCAAATGGAAAACATCCTCAAAAGTCTTGGCTTAATTTTTGTAAAACTGGTAAGGCAAAAAGTCAAATAAAAAGATTTTTAAGAGATTATGAAGAGATAGAGTTTGAAAAGTTAGGCAAAGAAATATTAACTAAAATATTATTAGATATAAATAAAAAAGCTACTAAAAAAACTTTGAAAATATTAATAGATGGCTTTAATTATGATAGTTATAGGTCTTTTTATATTGCTATTGGTAAAGCTCAAATTTCATCAGATTCTATTTTAGAGCTTTTGCAATACGGTAATAAACAAAAAACTTTTGCAATCAAAAGCAAAAAAAGAAATTTGCCAATTTTAGGAGTTACAAATAAAATGCCTATAAAGTTAGCTGAATGTTGTACGCCTTTATTGGGAGAAAATATAGTTGGAATTTTAGTTGAGGGTAAGGGAATTTATGTGCACCTTTTAAATTGTTCTACATTAGAGAGGTTTTCTGATTATCCTGAATTATGGTATGAATTAACTTGGGATAATAAGAATATAGGAAATCTATCACAATTATCAAAAATTAGTATAATATTACAGAATAAGGTAGGTTCTTTGCATAGAGTAACTTCATGTATAAAAAAAGCTAATATCAATATTGTAGATTTGAATATAAGTAAAAGATCTCAGGATTTTTTTCAATATTGATATTAATTTAAAAGTAAATGATTTAAAGCACCTTGATCAATTGATGCTATCATTGAAACTAGAGGAAAATATTTATAAAATAAAAAGATGTTAAAAGAAAATAATGAAATTTTAAAAATTTATAAGAAAGAAAAAGCTCTGTTAGAAGGACATTTTATTTTATCTTCTGGTAAGCGAAGCTCTGTGTATTTGCAATCAGCTATTGTTTTAAGTATACCAGCACACCTAAAAAAGATTTCTTTAGCATTAGTCGAAAATATTAAAAAAATAATAGAAATAGATAAAATTAATTTAGTGGTTTCTCCTGCAATGGGAGGTATAGTAATTGGTAGTAAAATAGGCGAAGTTTTAAATAAGAAAGCTATTTTTTTAGAAAGAGTTAATGGTAGTTTTACTCTGAGAAGAGGCTTTCAAATATTTAAAAATGATAAAGTGCTATTAGTTGAAGATGTTTTGACAACTGGAAAGTCATCTCTTGAAAGCATTGATTGTATAAAGTCATTTGGTGCTGAAGTAATGTGTTTGGCATCAATAATAGATAGAAGTAATAATAATTTAGAATTTGATTGTCCATATACTAGCTTAGCTAAGATTAATGCTCCTATTTTTTCTGAAACAGATATTCCTTTAACATTGAAGAAAATTACGGCAGTTAAGCCTGGTAGTAGATTTTTAAAATAATTTATGCCTTTTGGAAGAAAAAAGAAAAAACTAATAATTAGTATATATAATTTTATAAAAATTTTTTTTGCTTTTTCTAGAACTAAAAAATATATAAGTTTAAGTATAAAAAGGATAAAAGGGACTCCTCAAGCACTTTCTTTAGGACTAGCAACTGGAATTGCAATCTCTTTTACTCCATTTATTGGATTACACGCATTGTTAGCGATTTTTATATCTTGGGTTATTGGAGGGTCAATGGCAGCTGCTTTGATTGGTACACTTTTTGGAAACCCTTGGACATTTCCTTTTATATGGTACTTTACATTTGAAATAGGACAGTTTATAAATTATGGGTTTTTATCATATGAGGAAGAGTTTTCCTTTCAAAGTAATTAAAAAAGAGGTTTCAACTTTGTTAGCTATTGTTAAAAATATTATTATTTTTGCTAATATATTTGAATTAGAAGAAAATGTGGCAAAGCTAAAGTTAATACCATTTATGGTAGTAGGTTCTATACCATTAGTATTTATAAGTTGGATATTTTCTTATTTTTCGTTTTTGATCATTTTTAAATCTTATAAAAGAAAGTAAAAAAAAATAACATATGAGACTAGGAGTAAATATTGATCATGTTGCAACATTAAGAAATGCAAGAGGTGGAATTCATCCTGACCCGATAAAAGCTGCTGTAATATCTGAAAAAGCAGGAGCAGATTTGATTGTTGCGCATTTAAGAGAGGATAGAAGACATATAAATGAAGATGATATAGCTAATATTATTAAAAATATAAATATTCCTTTGCAATTAGAAGTTGCTCCTACAAGATTTATGTTTAATTTTGCAATAAGAAATAATATTAAAAAAGTATGTATTGTGCCTGAAAAAAGACAAGAATTAACCACTGAGGGTGGCTTAAATATAAAATATAATTTTAATTTTCTTAAAGAAATGCTGCCTACTCTATATAAAAATAAAATAGAAGTTTCATTGTTTCTTGATCCAGATATAGAAAATATAGATGTGTGTAAAGAACTAGGAGTAAATGCTATAGAGTTTCACACAGGAGAAATAGCAAATGCATTTGGAGAAGAAGAAAAGTTTCTAATCAATAAATTAGAGAAAGTAATTAAATATGCGGCAACACTTGGAATTAGTAATAGAGCAGGCCATGGTCTAAATTTTGATAAGACAAAAAAAATTATAAATATAAAATTTTTAGAAGAACTTAATATTGGTCATTTTATTATTGGTGAATCAATATTTTATGGGTTATCTGAAGTAGTAAAAAAAATGAAGAAAATTATTGGTTAGTATCAATGATTTTAGGTATTGGCATTGACTTATGTAAAATTAGTAGAATAAATAGTACCTTGTATAAATTTGGAGATAGGTTTAAAAAAAGGTGTTTTACTTATAATGAAATTAATAAGTGTGATAGAGTAAAAAATAGTTCAGCATGTTATGCTAAGCGTTTTGCCTCAAAAGAGGCTGTATCAAAAGCACTAGGAACAGGCTTCAGCCATGGGGTGTATTGGAAGGACATAGAAATAATTAATATGAAAAGTGGCCAACCTAAAGTAGAATTAAGAGGAAATGCTAAAAATATTCTAATGGAAATGGTGCCTGAAAATAAAGAATATAATATATCTATTTCTATTACTGATGAAAATGGTTTAGCACAAGCATTAGTTATAATAGAGACTATCTAGGAGGAAAAAACTTTGAATACAATATTAATAATATTAATAATTATTGTAATTATTTATTTATTATCAAAAGAAAAAATGATTGAGGTATTTAGAACTTTTATATTTGCTATATTAATTGCAGTCTTTTTAAGAAGTTTTGCTTTTGAACCTTTCACAATTCCTTCAGGTTCTATGAAGCCCAACCTTTTAGTAGGAGACTTTCTATTTGTCTCAAAATTTTCATATGGATTTAGTAAGTACTCTGTTCCTTATGGTAGATATTTACCATTTAATGGTCGTTTATTTTTTTCTAAACCTAAAAGGGAGACATAGCTGTGTTTAAGTATCCAGGAGATAATAAAACTGACTATATTAAAAGAATAATAGGATTACCAGGAGACACAGTTAGAATTTCTGAAGGTATTGTTTTAATTAATGATAAACCATTAAAAAAGAAAAGACAGGAATATTTGAAGATTTTCACAGAAATGGTTATTTGGAAAAATTTGATTTATATAAAGAAACTAATGATATAGGTGAAGAGTACTTAGTAATAGATGATGTATCTTTTGATGGGATTTTAGGGGCAAATTTTAGAGAAGGAGAGTATTTTGATCTCAATAACACAAATGATTATATAGTGCCAAAAGGTCATTACTTTGTTATGGGAGATAATAGAGAACACTCCTCTGATAGTAGAATCTTATCACAAGTAGGATTTGTAAATGAACAAAATTTAGTAGGTAAAGCAGCAATGATATTTTTATCAATTAAATACTCTAATGAAAAAATTGATATATTTGGGTTACAATTTGGTAAATATCCAGATAAAATTAGACTAAAACGAATAGGTAAATTTTTATAATATGGACCTTATTACTTTAAAGAAAAAGTTTAAACAGCATAATAATTTTTTAAAAATTTTTAATCATAATAAGAAGGCAAAACAAGAGTTTCAAAGACTAGAGTTTTTAGGTGATAGAGTATTAGCCTTAATTCTATCACATGAAATTTATAACAGGTTTACTAGATTCAATGAAGGTAGGTTAGCAACAATTTTTTCTTATTTAACATCATCTACTACTTTATCTAAAATAGCGAAAAATATACAACTAGACCTTTTTATTAAAAAAAAAAAAATTTAATAATATTTCTGATAAGGTTTTATCAGATTTTATTGAAGCAATTTTAGGTTCATTATATATAGATTCAGGAATTGATGTAGTAAGAAGTTTAATTGTTGAACTATGGATGGAAGAAATAATAAAAAATAGAGATTTGAGAAGAGACTCCAAGTCAATACTTCAGGAGTGGACACAAGCTAATGGATTAGGCTTGCCTGTATATAAAGTATTAAAAAAAAGGGATTAGATCATCAACCTACTTTTGAAATAGAATTAAAAGTAAAAGATTTTGATGTTATCTTAGGTAATGGAAAGAGCCTTCAAATAGCACAAAAAAAACAGCAGAGAAATTCATAAAAAAATTTATTGAAGAAGATATAATTGTCAAACAATAAAATTAAAACACTCAAGGTAGGAATATTAGGTGAACCTAATACTGGTAAATCTACATTATTTAATACTTTAATGAATAAAAAATATTCAATCGTTACACGAAAAGCTCAAACTACAATAAAAAAGAATAGTGCGGTATTAGTCAAGGAAAAATAAGCAAATTATATTTACAGATACGCCAGGAGTAATAACATATAAAAAAATATTAATAGAGCTATGTTCAAGGAAGCTTCAAATGTTGCATTTGAAGTTGATGTTATATTACTATTATTTAATATTAAAAAAGATGATATAGAAAAAATTAGAGCAACAGCTAAGTTCTATGATAAGCATAAGGTAGAGGTAATAATACTTTTAAATAAGATTGATTTATTAAATACTGAAACTTTTTATAAAAAAGTTTCTTTAGTGAAGAGTGAGTTAGAAAATAAGATAATATTTTCAATTTCAGGAAAAAAAATATTGGTGTTGATCAACTTATAAATTATTTAAATAAAAATAAAAACTTTTTTAATGAAAAACCTTTCTTTGAAAAAGATTTATCTACAGATGTTAATTATTTAACTGAAATAGTTAGAGAAAAAGTTCTTGAGAATATTCATGATGAAATTCCTTTTAATTTAAAATTTAATTTAGATAAAGTACAAACAAATAAAGATAAAAGCGTAACAGTACATATTACAATACATATAAAAAAATTATCTTATAAGCCTATAATTATTGGAAAAAAAGGAGAAAATATAAAAAAAATTAGTATATTAGCTAGAAAAGATCTTGAAGAAACTCTTAATAAAAAATTTCATTTATTCTTATATCTTAAGACTTTAAAAAATAATTCCAAAATGCAAAATAAAGGAAAAAAATAATGATTATTTGGGATGATGAAGGCCTAATCTTATCTTCCATAAATTATTCAGAAACTTCATTAATATTAAAGGTTTTTACTCGTAACTATGGAGTTCAAAAAGGCTTCGTAAGAGGAGCAAAAAACAAAAAAAAAAGTAATATTTATGAGGCTGGAAATTTGGTAAGTATTTCATTCAAGTCTAGAACAGAGGATATGCTTGGTATTTTTTAGTAGATCTGATGAAACCATTGCCATTATTATATTTAAATGACCTTAAAAGGTTCTCATGTATAATTTCAGTAATAAACTTATTAGAATTTTCTTTATTAGAGAGTGAAACTGAAACTGAATTATATTTTTATTCAAAAAACTTAATTAATAAAATTTTCTCTTATGAAGAAGGTTGGATAGAAGAATATATAAGGTGGGAGGTTTTTCTTTTAAAAAAAATTGGTTTCGGTTTAGAGCTTTCTAAATGCATTTTAAGTAATAAAAAAACTAATCTTTCATACGTTTCACCTAAGTCGGGTTGTGCAGTTAATAAAGAGGCTGGAAAACCATGGGAAAAAAATTATTAGAATTACCAAAGTTTTTAATATCAGATAATAAGGCTAATAGATCTGAGTTAAGAAAAGGTTTTAAAATAACAACTTATTTCTTAACTAAGTTTGCTAACTCTATAGATAAAATATTACCATTTACTAGAAGTAATTTTTATGGATAATATTTTAATTAAATAAACTAAAATTATGAAATTTTTGGAATTAATAAATAAAACTAACATTATTCTAGGAAAGTTTTTTTCCTGGTCTCTTTTAATAATGGTAATTTTAACATTTGTTATCGTAATACTAAGATACTTATTTAATATTGGTTTTATATGGATGCAGGAATTGGTTAGATATTTGTATGCAGCGGTTTTTATGTTATGCGCTGCATATACTTTAGCAAAAGATGAACATGTGCGAGTAGATATATTTTATTCTAAATTAAAAGATAGGCATAAAATAACCATTAATGTTATAGGTTCATTACTTTTCTTAATTCCAGTTTGTCTGTGTATTCTATATTATTCATTTACCTACGTAATAAATTCTTGGGCACAATTAGAAGGTTCTCTGGAAGAAAGAGGGCTTCATGCAGTTTATTTATTAAAAACTCTAATTTGGGCCTTTGCAATTATGCTTGTATTGCAAAGTGTTTATATAATATCACAAGGTTCTTTAAAGTTGTTTAGAAAGTATTATTAATGATTTTTACTCAAGAAATTATGATTATTAGTATGTTATTAACTATGTTTTTATTTTTATTAACAGGTTACCCAGTTGCCTTTACGATCGCAGGTGTTCCATTATTATTTGCTTTATTTGGTCAGCTAATAGGGATTTTTGATATGTCATATGTAGCTGCATTACCCAACAGAATATATGGTATAATGACAAATGATTTATTAATTTCAGTACCCTTATTTGTATTTATGGGGGTAATGTTGCAAAAATCAAAGATTGCTGAGGAATTATTAGAATCAATGGCAATTTTAATGAGTAATGTAAGATCAGGGCTAACTATATCCGTTACATTGGTAGGGGCACTTTTAGCTGCATCTACCGGTATCGTTGGGGCAACAGTGGTGACTATGGGATTATTATCATTACCAACTATGCTAAAGAAAGGCTACGCTCCTAGTTTATCCACGGGTACTATTTGTGCTGCAGGAACATTAGGTCAAATTATACCTCCTTCGATAGTATTAATTCTTTTAAGTGACCAAATATCAGCCTCTTATCAACAAGCACAATTAGAGTTAGGTAATTTTTCTCCTGAATCAGTAAGTGTAACTGACTTATTTGTAGGAGCACTAATACCTGGTATTTGTTTAGTTTTTTTATACATCTTATGGCAATTAATTAATTCTTATTTAAATCCAAAATCAATTCCTATTAAAAAACAAGTTATTAATAAAGGTGAAGTATTTACTATTTACAAGAAGGTATTCAAAGCTTTATTACCTCCTTTAATTTTAATAGTAGCAGTTCTTGGTTCAATATTAGGAGGATTAGCTACACCTACTGAATCAGCAGGGGTTGGAGCGATAGGAGCTATCTTGTTAGCATATCTTAAAAAACAGTTGAACTTTAACATTATGAAAGAGGTAGTGCAAAGTACAGCTAAAACAACTTCTATGGTTTTTATTATATTAGTAGGAGCAGCTTTATTTTCCCTTGTTTTCAGAGGGTATGGTGGTGATGAAATAGTAGCTCACTTTTTAACTAATCTATCTGGAGGTGTTGTAACGTCAATTATAATTACAATGGTAGCTATTTTTTTATTAGGTTTTTTTCTAGAAGTTTTTGAAATTATATATGTTGTTGTTCCAATTATCGGACCAGCAATATTGATGATGGGAGTTGATCCATTGTGGTTTGCTATTATGATTGCTATTAATTTACAAACATCTTTTTTAACTCCACCTTTTTGGATTTGCTCTTTTTTATTTAAGGGGAGTGGCCCCAAAACATGTTTTAACAACACAAATTTACAAAGGAGCTATACCTTTTGTTTTAATTCAATTACTAATGTTAATTATTTTATGGTTCTATCCTGAATTAGCAACTTTTTTACCAAAAGTAATTTATAATTAGTATTATTTATTAATAATGCTTTTTAGTTTTTTGTGATTGTAAATTGGAGTAATTATGGTTAAACCTGAATTGGAAGTTTGGGGTTATAATACCTATAGACCATTCAGAATATATTGGATCTTACATGAGTATGGACTTAAATATATTGCTCATAGAATTGGTTCTAGAACTGGAGAAACCCAAACAAAGGAATATTTAGAAATGAATGCTAAAGGTAAAATACCTATATTAAAGCATAATAATAGAATTATAACTGAGAGTGCTGCAGCAGTTAAATATATCACATACAGTTATAAAAAACCTGAAGGTTTTTATATACCTAATAATGCTTATGAAAGAGCGAAAGTTAATGAATGGGTTTTTTTCTCTTTAATGGAGTTAGATTGTCTAGTAATTTATACACTTAGAAAACATGAAAAACCAGAGAACCTTGGACTATCAAATTTATATGGTGAAGCTCCTAATGCAATTAAAGCTGCTAGGGATCATTTTGATAGAATGATTAAAGCTTGTGAGAGCAATGTTCCTGAAAATGGCTGGTTGTTTGGAAAAAGACCTTCTGTCGCAGATATTATGTTTACAAGTTGCTTAATGCACTGTGATAGGTTCAAAATAGAAATAAAAAGTAAAAATATAGTAAATTATTACCACAGAGCAAAAGAGAGAAGAAATTTTATTGATGCCTATGAGAGCTGCTTTGGTTAAAAGAGATGTTGTTTTCTGGAAAATTTTATGAAAAATAGAGGACCTTTAAAGGGTATTAAGGTTATAGATTTAACAGCAATGGTTTCAGGTCCAACAGCGACAATGATGCTGGGTGACCAAGGAGCAGATGTTATTAAAGTTGAGCCATTAGATGGTGAATTAATGAGAAAAGTAGGTAATTCTATTAATGGTATGACGGATTCTTTTTTATGTTGCAATAGAAGTAAAAGATCAATTACTTTAGATTTAAAAAAAACAAAAGCTTTGAATATTTTAAAAAAGCTGATTGCATCTGCTGATATTTTTATACAGAACTTTAGACCAGGAACTATAGATCGAATGGGATTAGGTTATGAAAAAATAAAAAAAATAAATAAAAATATTATTTACGTATCAATAAGTGGTTTTGGAGAAAAAGGTCCATACATCAAACAAAGGGTGTATGATCCAGTAATCCAAGCTCTTTCTGGATTAGCAGATATACAAAGAGATCAAGTTACAGGCGTTCCTAAACAAGTGAGGACAATAATACCAGATAAAACCACAGGAATGGCTACAGCACAGGCTATAAGTTCAGCTCTTTTTTATAGAGAGAGATATAAAAAAGGACAACATATAAAAATTGCAATGTTGGATGTAATGATTGCATATTTATGGCCTGAGGGTAGTTCAACTTTAAGTTTTGTTGGAAAAGAAAAAAATCCATCTGATGGCCAGCTGGGATTAGATTTAGTTTTTATTACTAAAGATAAAAAATATATTACTGCTGGTGCAGTTACAGATAAGGAGTGGACAGGCTTATGTAAGGCTATTAAAAGAGAAGATTTGATAGATAATATTAAATTTAATACCCCTAATGCTAGAGTGAAAAATAAAGTTGAACGAAGAAAGATAATAGCCAAAGAAATTGCTAAACAATCATGTAAAGATCTTCTTAGTAGTTTACAGGATCAAGAAGTACCAAGCGCTCCAATTTTGAGCAGAGAAGAGATTATAGAAAATGAACAAGTTTTAGAAAATAATATGATACAGTATTATGACAGTAAAATTTTTGGTAAAATAAGGTCTCCAAGGCCAGCTCCAATATTTACAAAAACGCCACTTACTGGTAAACAACTTGCCCCCTTGTTGGGTGAAAATAGTGAAGAAATTTTAAAAGAATTAGATTATTCAGAAAAAGAAATAAATGTATTTGTAAAAGAAAAAATTATTTCAAAATATAAATAGAATTTAATTAAACTATTAACATATGTATAGTAAGAATCTTTTTATATTTTTTATATTGCTTTCAGGGTTTATTCTTAATGTTATTAGTGTTCAGATTGTAAGCTCTTCTTTTAAAGATTTACAAGGTGCGTTAGGAGCAAGTACAGAACAGATTTCTTATGTTATGTCAGCTTCTTTAATTGCTGAAGTGATTATTATTACATTTTCTGGTTGGTTGGCAAAGTTATTATCTACAAGAGTATTATTTCTTATTAGTATAAGTGGTTTTGTATCTGCTTGTATAGGTTGCGCTTTATCAACGAACTATTTCTCTATGGTTTTATTTAGGGGTTTCCAAGGCTTTTTTGGTGGAGCAATGCTACCAATTATGACTGCAAGTATTTATACACTTTTTGATAAAAAAAAAATACCTTTTATACTTTCAATAGCTGCAACTTTTGGAGTTTCTTCCATAGCTTTAGGACCTATTTTAGGAGGATTTTTAACCCAGTATTTGGACTGGCGTTGGATGTTTTTATATAACATTCCTATAGGAATAATACTTTTCATATTAGCTTTTTTTTCATAGACATAAATGACAAACAAGAAGGTTTATTTAAAAAAATTGATTATCAAGGAATTATTTATTTAGCAGTAGGACTAATATCTTTATTATTATTTATTGAAGAAGGAGAAAAAAGAGATTGGTTCAAATCAGACTTTATTTTTATTTCTTTTAGTATATTTTTATTAAGTTTTTCACTATTTTTTTATAGAGAATATACTGCTAAAAATCCTGTTATAGACTTATCCGTATTCAGAGATAGAAATTTTTGCATAGGGTCCATTAATGTAATAGTTTTTGCTATTACTCTATACGTACCTATATTTTTATTGCCAATTTTTTTAGGTGAAATTAAAATTATGGATCCTTTAGAAATAGGCTATGTTATTTCTGCAATGGGTATTTCTTGGATGGTAAGTGGACCATTTGTGGGAAAACTTTTGCAAATTACTGGAGCAAGAATAGTAGTTATTATAGGTTGTATATTTATAGGAATAGGTACTTATTTACAAACTGCTATAACTGTTGATTATACATTAAATGAATTATTATTATCTCAAATTTTAAAAGGTATAGGAGCACAATTTCTTTGGATAGGAAATCAATATTTGTCTTTATCAGCATTTTCAGTAAATGCCATTTATAATGCTGCAGCAATATTTAATTTAGTTTTGAGATTGGCAGCTGCTGTATCTATAGCTTTTGCAAGCTCCTTATTAATAAAATGGAAAGCACAGTTTTCCTCAATTATTTTTGAGAATGGTATGAATTCTAGAATAGATTTAAATTTACAATTCTTCAATGATATGAATATTGAAAACTTTCAAGAAAATAAGTTATTGTTTTTTTTATTTAGTGAAAGAGAAAGTTTAATTATGGCATTAAATAAAATTTCTTTTTTCAGTGCGTGGACTGCACTACTTCCTATTATTTTAATGCTTTATATTAAAACTAATAAAAAAAATATTCTTTATTAACTATTATTGCTTAAATTAGTATATCCATGTTCATTAAAAGCTGCTCTTTGTCTTGCTTTCTCTTTAAAGGCACTCCAACTTTCATAAATCTTTTTATTCAATTTACCCTCAGCTGCAGTTTCAGAAACTACATCTTTTGATAATGACATCATTAGGTTAAATACATCTTTAGGAAAATTTCTAATAATTACACCATGTTCTTTTACTAGCTTTTCTTGTGCATCTATATTAGCAGCCGTAAATTCAGATATCATTCTAGTATTTTCTGCTTCACATGCATTTTTAATAATACTTTTTAGATCGTTATCTAATTCATTAAATGCTTCTAAATTTGTAGAGCACTCCAATGCGGAGCTAGGCTCATGAAATCCAGGGCCATAATAAAATTTAGTAATTTTGTGAAAACCAAAAGCTAAATCATTCCAAGGACCTACCCATTCCGTTGCATCAATAGCTCCTGATTGAAGAGCAGGCATAATTTCTCCTCCTGGTAATGCAACAGCTGTTCCTCCCATTCTATTTAAAACTTCAGCTGCTAAACCGGGGATACGCATTTTTAAGCCTTTAAAATCTTCTACACTGTTAATTTCTTTTAGAAACCATCCTCCCATTTGCGTTCCTGAGTTTCCTCCCATGAATGGTTTAAGTCCAAACTGAGCATACATTTCATCCCATAATTTTTGACCTCCTGCATAATTAATCCATGCATTATGTTCTTGTGCTGTTACTCCACCTGGTACTCCTCCAAAAAATGGCATCGATTTATTTTTATTAATCCAATAATAAGGTGAAGCATGAAACATTTGAGCTTTATTTTCTCTAACTGCGTCAAAACACTCAAAAGCTGGTACTAATTCTCCAGCAGCAAAAAGTTTAACTGTCAAACGTCCATCTGACATACTTGTAATATTGTCAGCAATTCTCTGGGCACCTGTTCCTAATCCTGAAAATTTTTAGGCCAGGTTGTAACCATTTTCCATTCTCTTTTCTTTTTTATAGTTTTAGTTGACTCAGCAGGTTTATCAGGAGAACCACCATTATTACAAGCTGAGATCAAACCCGCTGCTGCTGCTAAACCAGTGGCTTGCAAAATCTTTCTTCTAGAAATTTTCTTTAGTGGCATTTTTTTCTCCTAATTAATATTTAGTTTAAATTAAAGTATCTAGGTATAAATAATATAAAAATTATCCAACTTAGCAAGGTTAAAGGTATACCGCATTTTATATAATCTATAAATTTATATTGTCCTGGAGCCATAACTAGAAGGTTAGTTTGATATCCAAAAGGAGTTAGAAAAGATAAATTAGCAGCAAGTATAACAGTAACTATAAAAGGAAATGTATCTACATTTAATGCGTATGCTAAATTAATAGCTATAGGAATAAAAATAATCACAGCTGCATTATTGGTAACTAAGTTTGTAAAAAGTGATATAAATATAAATAAACTGCATAATATAAACGCAATCGATTGCCCTTCTATTAATAGCAATAGATTTTTAACTATTAGTTGAGCTGCTCCAGAGCCTTCTAATGCTGATCCATATGCCAACATACACGCTATAGTAATATAAATTCTTCTATCAATAGCATTTGAGGCTCTATTTATTGATAACGTTTTTAAAGCAATCATTGCAGTAGCACCTATTACAGAAGCTGTTGCTAGACCTACTAAACCAGAAGCTGCACTAAATATAGTAATTAAAAAATACTTATTGCACTTAATAGTTTTCTTTTCTGAGGTAGGTATTTTTTGACCAATCAATTAATACTACATCGCTATTATTCTTTAAATTAGATATACCTTTTTCAGAACCTTGAACTAAAAGAACATCTCCTGCTAATAATGGTATTTCTGTAATCCTATCTTTTAACATTCGTGACCTTCTTAACAAACCAAGAACTATACAACCCGTAAAGTTTCTAAACCTTATTTGTTCTAAATCTTTTCCAATCATTTCTGATCTAGGAGCAACTAAAACTTCAGCCAATACTCTTTGTTCCCTCAACAGATCAGTACCAATTTCTTCATCATTTTGTCCAGGTTCTTTAGTTAAGTGTGGATGAATTTGATCACCAAACTCTTGCATCGCTGATTCTAATGATTTTCTAGTTGCAGCTAATACAATAATATCTCCTACTTTTAAAATAACTTTTTCTAAGGGTGGATAAAAGGCATGTTCGCCCCTTTGAACAAATAAAATATTACTATTATCAAGTTCTTTTATAAAGTTTTCTTCAAGTTTTAAACCTAATAATTTTGAGTTGGGTTCTATTTCTATTTCAGCTAAAAACTGTCTTGCATCTCTTGATAAGAGTGTTTTATAAGAATTTTTTTTTGGTAAAATTAGGGGAATAATATAAAGTACAAAAAAGATACAGGGTATTGCTATAATTAAAGCTGGTATAGATATATCTAGTATGCCAATCGGTTTTACTCCATATTCAACAGCAATTCCTGCTCCGATTAAGTTTGTACTTGATCCCATTAGAGTAGTCATCCCTCCTAGCATACTTATGTAAGATAATGGTAGAAAACTTTTTCTTGTATCTATTCCATGTTTTTCACCAAGTGCGGCAATGAGAGGTATAAACATTACTACTACTGGGGTATTGTTCATAACTGAACTTAAAATAGCAACACTTATTAAAATCATGCTTAGTAAGATAGTTTGGTGGTAACTTTTATCCGTGTCAAAAAGGTTGACAATATATGAAACTACTCCGGTAGCAACTAAACCTTCTGCTATAACTAATAATGACATAACTGTTATTAAGCCTGGATTCGAAAAGCTTAATATAAGTTCATTGAATGAAGGTAGATTGCTTTCAGGAAATAAAAGTTGTAATATTATTAGTGCTGATAACAAAGTTATAGATACTGTTTCAAGAGGATATTTATCAGAAACTAAAAAACCTAAAGCTATTATCCCTAATATTATTATTATTAAAGAAACTAAATTTTCTTCAAACATTATGTATTCTCTATATTAAATTCTTTTAAGATACTATTTCTATTGGCATTCAGTTCAGGAGCATTATTTCTATAATTAGCATCAGTAAAACCAGAAATTTTTATTGGGTTCCCAGAAACTTCCAATTCAGTAATATTTTTGTTCTTAACCTTTACTATCATATTTCTAGACTGAATTTGTTTCATATTAATTGCTTCTTTAATATTATTTACTTTTCCTACTGGAACTCCAAATTTTTCTAACTTTTTAATCCAATAATTAGCATTATTTTTCTTTAAAGCTTTTTCAATTATAGATTTTAACTTTTCAGCATTCTTGAGCCTTTTATCATTTTTATTAAAATCTTTGTTAATTAAAAGTAATTTAATATTTAGACAATCACAAAATTGTTTAAATAAATTATCATTTCCTGCAGCAACTACTATATAGTTATCTTTGCATTTATATGCTTCAAAAGGGGAAATAGACGGGTGTCTTGAGCCTAGTTTTTTGGTATTTTTTTTTCACTATAGAACCGGGATATTGCATTTTCCAGAATTGCAATTTGACAATCTAGCATAGAAATATCTATGTGGGATCCTTTTTTGCTTATAGTTCTATTAAAAAGTGCTGCCTGAATTCCAATAACTGTAAAGAGACCAGCAGTTATATCTCCTATTGAACTTCCAACTCTTACAGGAGGATGACCTTCATAACCAGTCAAACTCATCATACCTCCAAGAGCTTGTACTATAACATCATATGCTGGCTTATTTTTCCAAGGCCCAGTTTGACCAAAACCTGAACAAGAGGCAATTATTAGTTTGGGAAATTTTTTTCTTAATGAATTGGGACTTAATCCTAATTTTTCAAGTGTTCCTGGTCTATAATTTTCTACAAAGATATCTGCATTTTTTAGAAGTTTTAAAAAAATATTTTTTTCTTTTTTATCTTTTAAGTTCAAAGAAATTGATTCTTTATTTCTGTTTAATGAAGAAAAGTAGGTTGATTTTCCTTTAATGAAAGGTCCAAATTGTCTCGCATCGTCACCACTAGGTGGCTCAATTTTTATAACTCTGGCTCCTAAATCACTTAAGACCATTGTAGCGTAGGGACCAGCAAGAACTCTTGTTAAATCTAAAACAAGTAAGTCATTTAAAGGGCCTTTTTTATTTTTCATTATTTTTTTCCATTTTGATAATATTTTATATGTAGACTCTAATAAATGATTTAGTTCATTTTTATTTATTATAAATGGTGGCATAAAATATATAATATTTTTAAGTGGTCTAACCCATATATTTTTTTTTACAAATTCTTCTCGTAACCACATTATGTTGTTTTTTGATAAATTAAAAAACTCTATAACTCCGATTGCACCTTTAGCTCTTACCTGTTTAACAAACTTAAATCTTTTAAATTTTTCAAGATCTTTCTGAAAAATTTTTCGGATTATTTTTATTTTTTTTTTATAATTAACTTTTTCAAATAAATCTAATGAAGCATTTGCAGCAGAACAAGCAAGTGGGTTTGCCATATATGTGGGGCCATGCATAAGCTCTCTATTTTTTTTATTACTTAAAAAGCAGCAAAGACCTTTTTTGTACTTATAGTAGCTGCCAAAGATAAAGTTCCTCCAGTTAGAGCCTTACCTATACATAATATATCTGGACTTGAATTAGTTTGTTGATAAGCAAACATTGATCCAGTTCTAAAAAAAGCCTGTAGCGATTTCATCATATATTAATAGAAGCTTATATTTTTTTATTACTTTATAAATAAACTCTAATGTTGATGGAGAATAGAATTTCATACCTCCTGCTCCTTGAACTAAAGGCTCTATAATGACTCCAGCTACTTTATCATTATATTTATGAACAAAGTTAACAAACTTATTCTTGTCTTTATCAGTTTCAGGAATATTTAACATATAATTTTTTCTTAAATAATTTTTAAATAATTTATGCATTCCTTCTTCAGGATCACAAATTGCCATAGTTCCTGAGGTATCTCCATGATAACCGTTTTTAAAAAAAATAAATTTATTTTTTTTATCGTTTCCTTTATTTATCCAGTATTGTATAGCAATTTTTAAGGCTACTTCTACAGAAACTGAACCTGAGTCAGTAAAAAATACTTTTTCTAATTTATTATTTAACAATTTACTTAATCTTTTTGATAGTAATACAGCTTGATCATGTACCAACCCACCAAACATAACATGAGGCATTAAATTTAACTGGCTGATTATATTTTTTCTTATATGTTTGTTGTTGTATCCATGACAGGCTGTCCGCCAAGATGAAATACCATCTATTAAGCTTTTTCCATTATCTAAAAATATTTTACTACTATTAGTCTTCTGAGCTTTTAAAATGCTATTAAGGCCCTTCATTTGAGTGTAAGGCAACCAAAGGTTCTTTAAATCTTTATGCATTCTGGCTTAAAGTTAACTCTTCAGATACTATTCCTAGTTTATTTAGAAGTTTTGAGTCCTTTTCTTTATTAGGGTTTTCAGCTGTAAGTAATACATCGCCTTGAAAAATAGAGTTTGCTCCAGCTAAAAAAGCTAAGGTTTGAGTGCTTTCTGACATTTCAGTTCTACCAGCTGACAACCTCACGTAGGAAAATGGCATTAATATTCTAGCAAGAGCGATTGTTTTAATTAGTTCAATTGGGTCTAAGTCTTTTTCTTTTTCTAGTGGTGTTCCTGGTATTTTGATTAACTGGTTAAGAGGTACGCTTTCCGGTTGTTTTGGAAGATTTGCTAGTGTAATTAACATTTTAATTCTATCATGGACACTTTCTCCCATTCCAAGTATACCACCGCAACAAACTTTAAGGTTTGCTTTTCTTACATTTTCTAAGGTATTTAAACGATCTTTATAAGTTCGAGTAGAAATTATTTTTGAATAGTATTCTTCTGATGTATCAATATTATGATTATAATAGTCTAAGCCAGCTTTTGCTAACTTTTTTGCTTGATGATCTTTTAACATACCAAGTGTTACACAGGTTTCTAGCCCTAAACTCGAAACTTCTTTAATCATTTCGCATACTGTATTTAAATCATTATCAGTAGGACTTCTCCATGCTGCTCCGAGGCAAAACCTAGTAGATCCTGCTGCTTTAGCATTAATAGCTGCTTCTTTAACTTTTTCTATGCTAATTAGTTTTTCCTTTTCGAGATTAGTATTGTGGTGAGCACTTTGCGGGCAATACGCACAATCTTCGGGACAAGAACCTGTTTTTACGCTTAAAAGAGTGCTCATTTGAATTTTATTATTTTTAAAATTTTTACGATGTATTGTTTGAGCTTGATACAATAAATCATTAAATGGCATATTGTAGATTTCTAGAGCTTTTTTAAAGCTCCAGTCTGTTTTAACTTTATCTTTTGTTTTTTTTTCATTATTAAATCCTATATTACAAAGATAGAGAAATTTTTTTAATATGCAAAGTAATAAAATAAATTCATATATAAATAAAAAGCTTAAAGAAATATCAAGAAACAGTCAATTTAGGAAAATTTATGATGTTCAGCGAAAACCTAAAAAATCAAATTACTATCAATGGTAAAAATGCAATTTCTTTTTCTTGTAATGATTATTTGGGGTTTAAGCTTTAACAGGAGTGTAATTAAAGCTGCTGAAACTGCTACAAAAAAATTTGGAGTTGGTGCAGGAGCATCTAGGTTAGTAACTGGTAATAATTATTTGTATTCATTATTAGAAACTAAAATTAAAAAACTTAAAAAAACTTCTGCTTGTTGCGTATTTGGTAACGGTTTTTTAGCTAATATAGGAGTTATATCTTCACTTATGAATAAAAAGACTTAGTTTTAATTGATGAGTTAAGTCATGCTTCGACTTTCTTAGGTGCTAAGCTTTCAGGTTCTCATATGATTCAATTTAAACATAATAATGTGGAGGATTTAGAAAAGCAACTTTATAAATTTAGAAATAAATATGATAAATGTTTAATCTTAACTGAAGGTGTATTTAGTATGGATGGAGATATATCCCCTCAAGATGATATTTCCGCTTTAAAAAAAAAATATTCAGCTTCTTTTATGTTAGATGATGCTCATGGGTTAGGAGTAATAGGTGATGGCACAGGAAGTAATAGCTTATTTAAGAAAAAGCCTGATATAGATATTTATTTAGGAACTCTATCAAAGGCAGTAGGGTCTTATGGTGGTTTTATATGTGGAAAAAAAAACCTTATAGATTTCATAATAAACAGATGTAGGTCACAAATTTACACAACTGGACTACCACCAGCTGTTTTAGCTGCTAGTATAAAATCTTTGGAAATTATACAAAAGTAATAAAAGATTAATAAAAAAGCCTTTAGAAAATGCTACTTTTTTAGTAAAATAGTAGGTTTAGAAACACCTGTTTCGCCGATAGTACCAATAATATTAGGAGACGAAAATAGAGCACTAAATTTGTCTAGATATTTAAAAAGATTGGGTTATATAGTCGGAGCGATAAGACCTCCCACAGTCCCAAAAGGTACTTCAAGACTGAGAGTAGCTTTTTAATTCATCTCATACAAAATTACAAATCAAAAATTTAGCTAATTTAATTAAGAATAAACTATAGGTTTATGGGTAAAAATATTTTCATAACTTCTACAGGTACTAATATTGGTAAAACTTATTGTACTGTAGAAATATTAAAAGAAATGCTTCATAGAAAGGTATTATTTAATGCCTACAAACCAATTTTAAGTGGTTTTAATATTTTAAATATTAAAGATAGTGATAGCTATAAAATATTAAAAACTAACAATAAAGAACCTGAAATAGAAGATATCAAGAAAATTTCTCCTTGGTTATTTGAAAAACCAATAGCACCATCAATTGCGGCTAAAAAGGAAAAATAAAAGCTTAAAGTATAATGATGTATTAGAGTGGTGTTTAAAAAAATCTGACAATAAAATTATAAATATTTTTGAAGGTGCTGGAGGTTGTTGGTGCCAATCGAAAAAATAAAAACATTATTAGATTTAATGAAAGACCTAAATAGTAAAGTAGTTTTAGTAGTGGGAAATTATTTAGGCAGTGTCAGTCATACTTTGAGTGCAATTCAGAACCTTCAGCATGCAAACTTACAAATTATTAACATAATTATTAATGAAAATATTAATAATGATGATATTGATATTAAAGATACTGAAAGTTTATTACGATCATCTATAAAAAAAAATTATAATAAGAAAAGTTAATTATGGTGATAAATATAAAAGTATTTCTTTAAAAAAAATTACTGAAGATATTATTAGTTCTTGTTAGGTTTTGGCTTAATTCTTGCTTATTTGAGCTATGTTTAAAATAGTTTTTAATTTAAGCCAAAGTTTTTTTTTACTTTTATTTTTTCTAAATACAAATGTATATAGTCAAACATTAGGAGAATTATTAGAAAAAATTTTAAAAAAAGATGAAAGTATTAATTCTTCAAAAATAGCAATTGATAAAGCTAATAATGATTTGTCTTCAGTTTTTTCAACATTTACACCTAAAATTGATTTATCCATACCTGTAGGTAATGAAAGGTTAATTAATAATGATGCAGAAAATACTGATCTTGATTATTATGAATTTTCTGCAAAAATTACACAAAATATTTATGATTTTGGAAATTCTACTTCTAAATATAAAAATGCAAAAAAATAAAATAGAAATAGCAGAAATTTCTAAAAATAATGTTATTAGTAATAAAATATTTGAAGCTATTACAGCGTATTTGAGTTACATTAAATCATATGAAGTTTTAGAATATGCTAAAAAATCAGAAGGTAGAATAAGACAGGTAACAAATCTAGAAAATGAAAAAGTTGCTAGAGGAGGGGGGCTTGTCTCAAATGTTTTACAATCAAAAGCAAGATTAGCTGGAGCTAAGGCTACTAGAGTTAGATTTGAAGGAGAGTTATCACAAGCTACAAATAGATTTTATAATATTTTTAGAGAACTGCCATCTGATATAAAAACCTTTAAAAGACCTCAATTACCTTTAGAATATTTACCTAGAAAGTGAAAATGAAGCTATAAGGTTAGCTAAAGAAAATAATATTGCATTAAACCTTAGTAGAATAAATTTAAAAACTCTGAAAATACAATTAAAGGATCAAAGTCAAAATTTTTTCCTACTATAAAAGCAATAGCAGAATTAAAAAATAAAAGAAATATGTCTGGTATTGAAGGAACAGAAATTGATCAGACTTACAAATTAGAAATGAAATATCCTATTTCTATAGGAGGACCATATGGATTATTTTACAAGGAAAGAGCTGATTATAAATCTTCAATGAATCAGTATATGATAGCAAAATATGGTCATGATAAATTAGAGAGAAACCTAGAAGAAACAATTAGAAATGCATGGCAAACGAGAAAAGATAGCAAAAGAAAACTTTGAATTTTTAAGTAATCAGGCAAATATTTCTGGAGAGTTTTTTGATTTAGCAATGAAGGAAGTAAAGCTTGGAAATAGACAGTTAATAGATATATTATCATCTGAAACTGCTTATATTAATGCAAAAAGTTCTGCTGAAACTGCAAAAACACAATATGAGTTATCTATTTATCAATTATTATTATCTATGGGAATTTTGAATGAAGAGATATTTGTAAGAAAAAAAAATAAACTTAATAAAAATATTAAGAAAACTAAAATTATAAAAAAAGTGAAAGAAAATAAATTAGTATCTAATGAAAGTAGTAATAAAAGTTCAAAAAAAGATAAAAGAAAGTTATAGGAAAAGAATGATAATTAATTTAAAGAGAAAAAAAAAAAAAAAGAAAAAAAAAAAAGCTGAAAATATATTAATTGAAGAAAAATAATCAATCAGATGATATTAAAGGTATAGTAATGTCGATTAAAAAAAAAAAAAACACTAATAGTTGAAAATAAAATTGAACAAAAGAGGATAGTAAGCAATGCAAAAATTTAATTGATGAAAGAAATGAAGAAAAATAGAGTCCTAGCCCTAAATGAAGAAGTTAAAAATTTTAAAATCCAATTAGGAGCATTTAGTTCATTAGAGAATGCTAATAGAATTTATAATCAGATAAATAATCAAAATTTTAATAATGATTAAATTAGCAGTTGAAAATGATAAAAAGGTAAATTTTATAGAATTCATAGCAAAAAATCTTTTTCAAAAGAAAATGCAAAAAATTATGTGAAAAATTTATCATTAATTTTTATAATTGTATACTTTTTAAAATTTAACTTTTCTATAAAATATTATAGTTAAGTCGTTATTATAATAAGATATGGCTATTAAAAAAATACAGATAAAAAAAAATATAATTAAAAAAAATGGAATTTCAGAACCTTATGAAAAAGAAGTTTTTTTTAAAGATAAACCAGAAATTATTGAAGAAAAAATATTAAGATTAGCTCAAGCTTTAAATCAGGAGACAATTAATAATATACAGTCTGATGCTAACCCTGATTTAATTCCACCTGATGAACTTCAATTAAATGAGGCAGGGTCAGCCTAGTGAGGAAATTACTCCAACCTATTGAAAGTGCTTCTGATGAACAAGAAGCCAAATTATTTCACCTGAAAATTTTGAAGGTAGTCCAAATGATGGTTTACCACAGGAAGAAACAACTTTTGAAAGTAGTAATCTAGTAGATGAAATTAATGAGGTAGCTGATGGACCAGTTGAAGAAGTTTTAGATGGATCTCCTGCTTTAGGAATTGAAAGTTTAGATCAAGCAACTATTGAAAGTAATGAAGAAAGTATAGAAATACCACCTCAAGAAACAGAAGTTTTAAGTGTAACAGAAGAAAATAATAGCGAAGTAATAGATAACCAGATTGAAAAGATGCAAATGAAGCTCAAGAAATAGGTCCTGAAGAAGTAGTATTAGATAGTAATCCTTCTGAGGGTATATCTGATCAAACAAATTTTGTCCAAACAGGCGATGATAGTATTGGCCCAGAAATATCTGAAGTAGCAGGATCTCCATTAGAAGAAGTAGGAGATGAAATTAGATGTTGCTGAAACTAATTTAGAGCAACAAGACATTGCTGGAAGCACCTGATTTAGAACAAATAAATGGTGGTCCTCAACAAGAATTTAGTGATGCTGATCAAGTAGATATAGCACAAAATATTATAGCTCCTACTGAAAGTTTATCTACAGGAAATCCATTGCAAACAAATGAAGAAATCATACTAGATCAAGATGAAACTGTTTTAGAAACTGCAGAAATTGGTCCTGAACAATCTGAAGTATTAGGACAACCTAGTCAAACATTAACGGAAGATACAGAAAAGTGAAATTCAAGTTTGCAGAAATTGCTCCTGAACAACCGATTTTGCAAGGATTCCTCAAGAAGAACAAGTAAATGTTGAAGAAAGTTTTCAATTAGCTGAGGCAGAAGAAATACCCCCTCAAGAAGGTACAGCACAAGATTATATTGAAAGTGTTTTTGAAGAAAAATTAAGTGAAGGAATAGAAAGAGGTCTTTCTCAGAAGAAGCTACAATAGCAGCTATAGAGCTGGGACGTGATGCTGTTAAAGAAAGTGCATCTTCGCCTGAAGAAATTGGTGAGTTTGCTGAAAATTTTAATAATAATATTATTGAAGAAATAAATAATAAAATTGAAAAAATAGAAAATGATATTCAGCAAATTAAGGAGAAAAAAAAACTGAACAACAAACAGAAGTAGCCCAAGTTACAGAAGAACAAGTTCCGACTAAGAGGAAACTGTTCAACAAACAGAAGTAGCTCAAGCTGCAGAAGAAGGAGTTCCAGCAAGAGGACAACTGTTGAAACAGAAGTAGCCCAAGCTGAAGAACAGAAGTAGTTCCACACTGAGAGAAGAAGTTCTGTTGAAACAGAAGTAGCCCAAGCTGAAGAAGAAAGTTCCCCAAGAGGAAACAACAAACAGAAGTAGCCCAAGTTGACAGAAGAACAAGTTCCGACCCACAAGAGGAAACTACTGAAAACAGAAGTAGCTCAAGCTGAAGAAGAAAGTTCCAGCAAGAGGAAACAAACAGAAGTAGCCCAAGCTGACAGAAGAACAAGTTCCTGACAAGAAGCTACTGCTCAACAAGGAAACAGAAGTAGCTCAAGCTGATAGAAGAATAAATGATCAGGTTGGAGATCAAGAACAAACAGAAAGCTAGCATCATCTGATGATGGTTTAGAAGAATAGAAACTTTATCTTCCTTATCTGACCAGAAGTTGAAGATGTGGAAGCAAGTGAAACGGATGAAGTATCTGATGAAGAGACTGAAGAAATCTCTGATGAAGTTGAACAAACAGAAACTCAAACTCAAGTTGCTTCAGTTGATAATTTATCATTAGATGAACGAACAATTTAAATTTAGGAATGGTGATGGTTTTAATTTGGCTCGCAAATTAACTAACTTCATCTTTTTAAATTCAAGAGCTCAAGAAATGGATAGGCGGTGTATCTTCATTAGGTTCTATTAGTATTTTAATGCATCAGCGTCAATGGGTTTAGAATCAAATAGAAAGTTTCATCTATTTTATCTGAAGAAATACAACTCTATTAGATACAGTAGCATTAGAAGAAAGTCCTACAGAAGAAAGAGAAGTAATATTTAATGAACCATTACAAGATGATGAAGTTCAAGAATTGGATTTTGATGGTGATGGTATTAGCTTATAATGCAGATACGGAAGATGATAAATGGAGTCTTAGATACTAATGATGGTTTCCTTTTGATTTCTGAGTCCTTGACTTTGATACTGATGGTACAGATAATGCAGATACGGACGATGATAATGATGGAGTTTTAGATATCTTTGATGTTTTCCTTTTGATTCTACTGAGTCCTCTGACTTTGATATGATTAAGTGCAAGATAATGCAGATACGGAATGATAATGATGGAGTCTTAGATACTTACTGATGTGTTTTTTTGATGAAAGCAGTCCTCTGACTTTATTGATGGTACAGGAGATAATGAAGATACAATAGTTGAAGATGATGAAGCAATATTTGATGTGTTTCCTTTGATTCTACTGAGTCCTCTGACTTTGATACTGATGGTACAGGAGATAATGCAGATACGGACGATGATAATGATGGAGTCTTAGATACTAATGATGTGTTTCCTTTTGATGCAACAAATGGTGTTATAAACCCTACTATCGGTGATGATAATATCACTGCAGGGGAAGGGCCACACGAATTTTTATATGATTTTGATAGCAATGTAGGAGGAGAAGATACACTATCTGACAGCGGAACTGATTCTGACGATAGGATATTCTTTAAGAATATTCCAGATAATCATACTATTTTGGTTTCTAGAGATACAGATAATAATTCAGGATTTAGAATTGAGACATTTGATACTTTTAACCTCTCCCAACTAGTACTAATAATTCAATCAATACAATTAAAACTTCATATACAGCAAATAATGTAGGAATAGATAAATTATATTTTTCAACAGAAGATACTGATTATGACTCATCTGATAGTTTTGGTTATGAAGATTTTGCTACTTTAGGTTCTTCTAATGTATATGACTTAGTTCAAGTTGTTACTGGTTCTACTTCTGATGATTATTACAGTGAAACTGACTTTGATAATTTCACTTTTTCAAATTATTCTAATTTTAAGACCACACTATTAGATGGTACGGATGATCATTTACCATATAATCAAGCTAATAATTATGCACAATTATATTTAACTAAAGAGGGAAATGATACAATTAATACTCCTTCTGCATCAGATGTTGTGTATATTGCTGATTTAGGCTCTGGTGATGATACAGTTTCAACTATGAACCAATTAGAAGAAGGAACTTTTTTAGATGGTGGTGATGGCACAAATGATTTTTATTATACAGGTGTAGATGATGATCATTTTGCTTGGAACTCTTCAAATTTTGATGATGCTTACCAAGCTTACTAATGCTGCTATTTTAGATGCTCAAGGAAATGCTAATAATATCACATCTGTAGATTCATCTTATTTTAGAAATTTTGAGAGAATAGATAGTTATAGGAAATGATACTTTTTATATTGGAGGTAATCCAGGAAATTTTACTATGACTGGTGGATCAGGAGAAGAAGATTTTAATTTTGATTATGCATTTACCTCAAATATAACAGCTAATGGTGGTTTAGATAATGATACTTTTAGTATAAATACTTCTCTGATAGTTCAGGAATATTAACTATGAGTGGAAATGAAAATGATGATAATTTTAATTTTAATACTAATATTTCATCAACGAGTTGTAGCCTATGGTAATGAAGGAAATGATACTTTTACTTTCAAAATGCAAATATAACTGGAAATGTTACTGTAGATGGTGGAGTTTATCTGATACTTTCAAATTTGAGAATATTAATTCTGGAAGCAGCTTAACAATAAATAACTTTGAGGAAGGTTTAGATAGTTTTGAATTTAGTTCAGCTGCTTTTTCTGGTGATATGGGATGTATTAGTATTTGGACTTCAAGATGGAAATGAGTTTTTTCCTGATAGCACTCAAACTTTTTCTAATGGAGAACCATCTATTTCATTAGTTGCCTTTGATGAATTTGATACACAAGTTAATGATTTATTAAACTACTTCTTTGGATTATTGGTATTATGATACTACAGATGGATACTTATACTATGACCATGATTCTGATCAGTCTATGGAGGATGCAGTTAAAATAGCTAAAGGTAACTAGATAATCTAGCACTCATTAACAAAAGAAGAGCTTAATTCTTCAGATATCACTTATGATCATGGTTCAACTATCTAAGCGACTTAAGTTAGCATATCATTCCAGATAGCTTGAGCCCAATCCCAAGCATTATAAGCTATTATCTCTGATCTATTAGGAGAAACCCAGATGCACCTTTTATTGTTACTATTTTATTTTTATTTTTATCATGTTTATAAACCGCACTTACTGAAATACCTTCATCTTGGCTTACTAAACTATAGCAAGTATTAATCATAGATGGAGAAGGAGGTTCTTTATCTAAAAGTGCATTGTGAACAGCATATCCGCAGACTTTTCCCATAGAATAGGCAATATATCCTGACTTTGGAACACTGCCAACAGATGCTCTATCTGTAGCATCTCCTATAATATAAACGTTATTTGAAAGTTTTGATGAAAAGTCATAGGAATTCACAGAAGCCCATCTTTTTTGATCCTCTACTAGACCAGCATATTTAAGCAGATCAGGGGCTCATTGTGGAGGAATTATATTAGCTAAATCAAATTTATATTCATCAAAGTCAGTAAATATCGTCTTTTCTTTTAAGTTTATTTCATTAATTTTACTATCTATTTTATATTCTATTATATCTGGATATAACTCCCAAGCTTTATTAAATAATTTACCTTTAGATACAATTTTTTGATTAGCATCTAGAACTAGTACTTTACTTTTTATATTATTATTTTTTATGTAATTAGCTATAAGAGATGCTCTCTCATATGGACCAGGAGGACATCTATATGGACTTAAAGGAATAGTAATAATAATTTTATTATTATCCTTTATATTTTTAATTTGGTTTGAGAACAATCTTAGTTTCTTCTCCAGCTTTCCAGGCTGTATAGACAGAATTACTTTGAAGTGCATCAGTTAGTCCTATTATTTTTTCATATTCAAGTTTCACTCCAGGAGAAACAATTAATTTATCATACTTAATTTTAGTATCTTTTAATGTAATTGATTGTTTAGTTGTATCTATATTTGAAACACTATCTGTAATAAAATTGATATCATTATTTTTAATAAATAAATCATAAGAGAATGTTATATCTTTCATATCTTTAATTTGACCTATAACCCAGTTTGATACGGGACAAGATTTAAAGTTTTTTTCTTTTTCTATAATTGTAATTTTAACGGATTTATTTAAATTTCTTAAAGTCTTAGCTGCACTTAAACCTCCCCAACCAGCTCCAACGATTACAACATGTGCATTTTTTGTAGCCTTTAAACTATTTATAGGAATTAAAGTAGATGAAAAAAAAAGTGATGATTTTAAAAATGTTCTTCTATTTATCATTTACAATAATCTCTCTATTACTAAAATATTCTGCTAAATTCTCAATATCTGAGTCAGAATAGCCTTGACTTATAATTTGCATTAAATAATTATCCCTTATTTTTTTTGTATTCATAAAATGCTATTTTTTCAATTTCTTGCAAAGAAAATTGAGGAAGGATCCATATCATTATTTACATATGACAACCATAAAGTAAAGCAAATTATTTCCAAATAAATTTGAAGTATTTAAAAATAAATTAAAACTAAAAAAATTTTCATAAATAATTTATATATAGCATATTTTAGATTGTTTTTAGTAATTATTCATTATGGTTAAAAGAATTTTTTTTATTTATAATCTTATATCTTTATTAATTATAACTTTAATTAATTAGATCTTTTTTAGCAATGCCTTCTGAAAAAATACAATAAAATTTTGAAAATAGAGAAATAATTTATTTTTTAAATGCTGATCATTTTGAATAAAAAGCTTTATCTTCTATGTTGAATATTTTTAATAAAATTTAAAATAAACAAAATGTATTAGAAATAACTCCGGAGGAGACCCTTTTATAATTTGTCTTAACAAAACTACAAACTTAAATTTAGTAATTATTCCTATTAATATAGATCATTTTCATCTTTTAATTTCCTGAATATCAGTTTGAACAAGAATGCAGTTACTTAAGTATAGTAGTTTTAAAACAAATATTGAATGTTTAAATTTTTTATCAATGTCTTATAAAAATAATTAGTTTTAAATGCACCTATTCAAATTAAAAAATTTTTATAGAAAAAATTCGGAAAAGAATTAAGTTTAGTTGTAAAAAAGAAGCAAATTTATGATTATATAGCAAATTTAACTTTTAAATGAGGCTATACATACTATGAGATATAATTATCATTATGCTGAATAGATAGTGCTAATATTGATCAGGATTTAAAATGAAATTTATTAAGTGAAAAAGTTATTAATGTTAGCAAAGAGAAACCTTTCTTTTTTACAAAAAATTAATATAACATATTTTAGATAAAAATTGTTCTTGTGAACATCTTTAAAGAAGGAAAAGAAATAAAAAAATGATTTTATTAATATTAAAATTAATATATAAATCTCTATTTATATTGTTAGGTTCTGCTAATAAGAAAAAAATTTCAAATAAATAAAATTTTTAAGATAGTAACTACTATTAAAATTAAAATTAAACCTAGAAATTAAAAAGAAAAATAAATTGAAAAAAGAGACTTTAACATAATAAATTGAAATTTGGCATCTAAAAGGAACCCAACCTTTAAAAAATTTATTGATTCTGTTAAACCTACAATTTAAAAAATGATGGAGCTTATTCCTCCTATTAGCATAGTAATAAAGCCGATTAATATTACCACTAAAGGAATCTACCTTAAGAAACCTGGATAATATACAACATTTTGGGAAAATCTTAAAAAGATTTATGATATAGGAATATAGTATATATTTTACTTTAGTTTTTATTTTTTAAAGTTTAATTATTATTTTTTAAAAAATTGAAGCTATAGATTAAATAATTTGATAAGATTATTTTTAAGCATTCCTATAAAAATTATTTAATTAATTTAAATAAAGCATTTTAAATTTTTTAATTTGTTTGTAATTAAAAAAATTGCTGAAAATGTTTCTAAAATTGAAAAAAAGTTTAATTTAAAGATATTAAAAAATTAAAATAGTAAAATTTAAAAAGAATTTAGCAGCTCAAATTAAAAAAAAAGTTAAATAAAATAGAACTTAAATTTAACTATAAAAATATAAAATAGCAAAACGTAACTAATGATATATTTTGAAATTACTATACTTAAAAATATTTGCAGGCAAGATTAAATTTTAAAAAGCATATTAAATTTCGAACCTACGACCGATCGGTTAACAGCCGATTGCTCTACCACTTGAGCTACCGCGGTTAATATACATATTTTATTAATTTGAAACAACAAAATAGATATAAATATATCTTTTTTATTATATTTTTTCTAAAATAATTATATTATGTTTTAATTTGATAGAATTTATTAAAAAAATATCAAAGCTTTTGGATAATCATAGCAAAATTTTTAATAAATTTATTAGCTTTATCTGGTGCTTTGTATGTTATACAAGTTTTTAATAAATATTTAAATTATAAACAAGATAGTACTTTAATTGCATTAACTTTAGGAGTTTTAATTGCATTAGCATTAGAGTTTTTTTAAGAATAATACGTAATTTTCTTCGTTAACAAAACTACAAACTTAAATGTTAAAAACTTTTCATATAAAATAATAAATAAATTAACATCAATAAAATTAGCATCTTCTCAAAATGAAAGAGATGAGATATTTAGTAATATTAATCCTATAGATAATAATAGCCTTAATATAGGAGAAAGTTTAATATCTTTAATAGATATTGTTTTTATTGTTATTTTTCTTTTAGTGATATTTATGTTGTCTTATAAATTAGGTATAATTAGTTTTATATTAGTTACTTTATATTCATTATTAATTTTTATTAAAATAAAATTAAAAAACTATTTAGAAAAAAAATTAATTTATTTTTTTAATCAAACTAATGCAACTATTAATGATATATAAAAAAATTCCAGTAGCAGTTAGAGCTTTTAATGCAAGTGATGTGCTAATAGATAAATTTAGATTTAATTATGCTAGACAAAGAGTAAGACAAAATTTTTTAAAAAATTTATTAGGTTTTTATTCATCAATAAGTATTATTTTTCCTGTTTTTTCTACTATATTAATTATTTTTTATGGTTCACAAGAAGTTAATTTAGGTTTTCTTACAATTGGAGCATTAGTAGGAATTAATGTTTTGAATTCAAGAATTTATGCCCCAATAACAAGATTTTCAGTTTATAATACCTTCTCTAAAAATGATAATAGTACTTCTTTTCTTAAAAAAAATAAAAATGTTATTAAATACGAAAATCATGAAGGAGTAATGCCAAAAATATTTAAGGGAGATATTATTCTAAAGGATTTATCATTTGTTTTTTAATTCGAATAAAACTATATTATTTCAAAGATTAAATTGTACTTTACCATCTGGAAGTGTAACAGTAATTAGTGGATATAACTCTTCAGGAAAAACCTCTCTATGTAATAGTTTAATGGGTCTTATAGAACCTATAAAGGGAAATATTTTTTTAATAACATAGACATAAAAAATTATAATATTAAATATCTAAGAAGAAATATTAGTTATGTTCCGCAAGAAATAGACTTATTTAATATGTCTATAAAAGATAATATAAAAATTAATTTAAATAGTAGTTCGTCTAATTATAATAATGATGGTTTTTTAATTAAAGTCATAAAAATGGTTGGTCTAGATAGTTTTATAAATAATCTTACTGATGGTTTAGATACGCAAGTTCAAGATAATGGAAAAATATACCTAGAGGAATTAAAAAAGAATAGCTTTAGCAAGAGCTATTATAAGTGATGGTAAAATAGTAATTTTAGATGAACCAACTTCAGCCTTAGATTTAGATGGGCTTAATAAATTATATAAAATTTTAAATGACTTCAGAGCATTAAAAAAACCATTATTATTGCTAGTCATGATCAAAATATTATTAAAAGTGCTGGGATTATTATAGATTTATCAGTAAAACCAATACCGAGAATTGGAGTTAGAAAAAAAAATTAAAATGTTAAGTGTTAAAGAAAAAAAGAATTAAAAAAAATAGAAAAAAAAAGAAGAAAGTTTTTTCTTTTTCTTTTCTTTTTTTATTTTTTTGATACTTGGCGCAGTATCAATAGTTGTTTACTATTTCAATAATACCTCTTTAAATATTATATCAGAAACTAAAGGAACAGTAGTTCCTTCATCAAAAGTTAAAGTTATTCAACACCTTGAGGGAGGAATAATTAAAAAAATCTATGCAAATATAGGAGATATAGTAAAAAAAATGATATTTTATTAGAATTAGAACCTGTAAAAACTTTAGCTGACTTTTCTGAAATTGAAAAAAGAATAACTACATTATCAATAAATATATTAAGATTAAGAGCTGAGTCTGATAATAAAAAACTAATTTTTCCTGAAGACATGAAGATAGATTATCCAGATTTAGTTGATGATGCATTACAATTATTTCAAGTTAGAAAAAATAAAAACAAGGCTTTACTTGAAGAGCAAGAAAAAATACTAAAAAATGAAAAAAATAGTTTAAAACTATTAGAAGAACAGGTAAAGATAAGTAAATCATTACTAGAAGAACAGCTAACAAACAGACTTAAGCATTTAGACCTTTTAAAAGAGAGAAATGCTGTTCTATCAAAATTGAGAGTTCAGTTTCTTCAATTAAAAAAATAAAGGAGACTTATGAAACTGATGTAAGAACTCAATTGTTAAAAGAGATTTCGGAGTATGAAGAACTTAAAGAGAGAAAAAGTAAATTTAAAGATAGCTTAAATAGAACCTTAGTAAAAGCTCCAGAAGAGGGCATTATTAAACAAAGGTTTGTAGATACTATAGGAGGAGTTATTAAGCCTGGAACCCCTCTATTTGAAGTTGTCCCAGTAAATGATAAATTAATAATCAGCTCAAAGTTACCAGTTGATGAAATAGGATATATTAAAAAAAATCAAAGTGTTACTGTTAAATTAGTTGGCAAAAATAATTCTATGTATGATACAATTGAAGGCAAGGTAACTACAATTAGTCCTGATGCTATATACTCTGATAACAATATAGAAGAACCTTACTTTGAGATAAGAATAGAAACTAATAAAAATTACTTTCAAGGCAAAACTGAAAGTTTTTATATGTATCCCGGAACACAAGTTTTAGCTTTAATTAATATAGGTAAACGAACTATAAGCGACTATTTACTGGAACCCATATTTGCTAACTTTTCTTCAGCTTTGTCAGAGAGATGAATGCAACTTAACTATTTGATATTAATTTTTATTTACATTTTTTCACTAAATTTATATGCAAATGAGAGGTACGTCTGTAAAAATGGTGATGAAAATTCAATTAAGCTAATAACTAATTTTTATATTATAGATAAAAAAATAGTGATGTCAGGTGCATTAGGTAATGGTGAATACAAAATTTTGAATAGAAGTGAAAATGGCTTTTTAGCTGTAAACAGTTCTATCATAGGTGAAGAATTTGGCTTAGAATCAATATTAATTAATAAAAAGCATAAATCGTTTATATATAAAACATTTATCAATAGAGAAAAAATAATAATAATATTGTAGAAGTTAAAGGTATTTGCTCTTTGGCTAACTAAATTGAGATTTTAGTCGTTTAAATAAAAATGTTAAAGCATAATAATTATTCTAAAAAATTTTTGAAGAAAAGCTCTAAGCTTTTAAATATATTTCCGTGCAAAATAATAGAAATAGTTTTTTATTGGATAATTTGACTAGTGATTTATATTCGCATTTATGTAAATTAGTTCCTGAAAAAATTGCTTTTTCAGCTGCTATCAATTCTAGAGATACTTTTGAATACTTTTTAGAATATAGAGTTGAAAAAACAAAATTAGTATTAAATCGTAATAATAATACTTGGAGTTTATGTTATAAGGTCTATCCTTCTTATCTTTATGATCAGTACAAATTTAAAGATAATACAAATATTTCAAATGTTGACAGAATAGTCGTACATTTAAATGACTTTTTTACAAAGAACGTAAAAAAATATTATCATTAGTCATCTGGTGGCATTACTTCTTGAATACAAATTTTATCTATTAAATGTTCTCTATTAATATCTACTAAGTGATTTTTTTTTCTTCGTTAGTTAAATTTTTTCCTATTCCATTTGTAAATAAAAGTATAAGAGATTGATCGGGTAAATCTAACCAATAACTTCTTCTTATTAGTTTATTTTTATTATCTCTAGCAAATGGACTATTAATTTCATTTGAATAATCTGGCTTGTAAAAATACATAATTATAATTTATATAATTTTATATTATATTTCTATAAATAATTAGTACTTTAATTTTTGTGTATAGTCTTAGTAATTTTACAACACTATAAAAATTCTTGCTTCTACGCTTTGCCTAGGGTGTTCATTAATTTTTTGATCAGGAATATTAAAAGAAGTATGAGGGGTAAATTTTACTACCTTATTAGAAGTATCGCTGTCCCATCCTTTGAATATAAGAGCTTCATTGTTTTGCATTTCAGAAACCCAATACCATTTTTGTTTTTTCTTTTTCATAAGCTAAATGATATATCTCTCCAATTCTATCTGGAAAATCTGATCTGTTTCTATTAAATCCTTTTGACTAATAGTACTTGCATCAGCTATAGCTAAAGGTGATGATAAAACTTTAGAGCATAAAGGCCTCCACACATTAAGTTGTATTACTCGATATTTGCGAAATTCGGAAAAATTTATTTTTTAATATTTGCTTAGCTCTTACTAAACCTGAACTATTTGTATAATCTACATGAGCTCTTTCTGCTGGTTGCCTAGGACCATCTTTATTTGATGCTCCAGCTTTTTCATTAGATCTTCTAGTGATATCAAATATATCAATATACTTATAAGGAAATAATTCTTTTATAAATTTAGATAAATCTTTTTTATATTGGGTATAATTATTTTGTATATCCTTTTCATCTAAATTAAATTTAATTTTTTTAAATATAAAGCCATTTCTATTTAATAAAAAATTCTTTGAATCTCTAATATCGCTAATTAGAACCTTTTTCGTTACAGTATTAAAATGTAGTTTAGGAATCATTCCGGTTAGAGCAGAGCTCTCATAATAGGGTTTCTCCTTTTGTCTTACTATATATGTAATATCTGATAATATATTTGGCATATAAAATTTTACTTTTTTTTAAATTTAGCTACTGCTAACTTATGCTCTTCTGAATTAGAAGACATAATTAAGTGTTTTGCTTCTAATTTTAAAGTTTTTCTTAAATTATTATTGCCTGCAAAATCAATATTTTTCTTTATAAGTTTTAAAGCATAATGAGATTGTGATAATAGATTATTAAGAAAATTTTTCAAATTACTTTCAAAGTTTTTTGTAAATAAAAAGTTTAAAATACCTATTTCATAAGCTTCATTGGCATAAATCCTATGATTACAAAACATTAATTCTTTTGCTTTTGAAGGACCAAGTAGATTTGTTAGGTACCATGAAATACCATAATCTCCTGTTAGACCTATTCTACTATAGTTAGATAAAAAAAATGCATTTTTATTTCCAATTCTAATATCACATGACAGAGCTAGTGATAAGCCAGCTCCAGCAGCTGGACCAGTAATAACTGCCACTGTAGGTATTTCTAAAGAAGATAATGCGTGTGTTAATTCAAGTTGTTTATTATAAAGATCATTAATTTTTTTCTATTTTTTTCCTACTAATATTTTTTTTATTAGAATTCATTTTTTTAATATTACCACCTGAACAAAAACTATCTCCTTTACCTCTAATTAAAAGAATTTTGTATTTATTTTGTTTTTTTTTAATTTTTTAAGTATTGTTCTCAAATAAGGTGTTAGTTCTTCAGATAAAGCATTTTTATATTGAGGATTATTTAGAGTTATAGTAAGAACATCATTATCTTCAGTTAGTATTAATTGTTTAGTATCTGTAGGTAGATTAAAAACCATTTAATAAAGGATATTTCAATGCCCAAGAAAGTAAATAAGAAATTTTTAGAAGAAATGTTTTCTAAAGCTCCACAAACTACGCTTGGTATAAAAAAAATATTAACTTTAGATACTAAAAAAGGTATAGCTAGAGCAGTTTATTCAGCTAAGAAAAATATGTGTCATTCAGGAAATATAGTACAAGGTGGTTTTATAACTGGCTGGTTAGATGCTATTATGGCTTTGGCTTGTATGTGTAAAGTTGGCTCAGATGTTTTAGTTTTATCTCTAGAAATTAAAACTTCTTTTATTAAATCAGTTAATCCAGGAGAAGTTATAGTATCGGGAAAAGTTATTAAAGCTGGAAATTCTATAGCTTTTTTAGAGGGTGAAATTTTAGATAAAAAAAATAACCTTTTGGCAAAAGCAAATCAGACTGTTAAATTAATAAAAAATTTTTACTATTAAATAATATGAATAATCATACTAAAGTTTTAATTCTAGCCGCAGGAAAAGGCAAAAGAATGAAATCAACAAAGCCAAAAGTTTTACATGAGTTAGCAGGAAAAAGTATGATCATGCATATTATAGATAAATGTATCTCATCTGGCTTAAAAGATATTTATATTGTTTTAGGAGAACAGAAACAGCAGATTTTAAATGCTATTAAGAATACTAAAGTAAAAGTTATAAATCAAAAAAAACAACTAGGTACAGCAGATGCTATTAATAGTGCAAAAAAATATTTAGGTGAATTTAATGGGAGATTATTAATTTTATATGGAGACATGCCCTTAATTAAAGAAGAGACGATTAAAAAAATAATAAATAATACTAATAATAGTTTCAGTTTAGTTGGATTCGTATCAGAAAACCCTAAAGGTTATGGAAGAATTATAAAAAAAGATAAACAAATTAAAGTGATAGAAGAAAAAAATGCTAGCAAGGAAATAAAAAAGTTAATCTTTGTTATTCAGGTATTTTATGTGGTCCTAATAAAGAGATTTATAAAAGTTTAAGTAAAATTAAAAAAGATATAAGAACAGGAGAATATTTATTTACTAATATATTTAATTATTTATATGAAAGTAAAAAACCTATTAAAATACTTACCTATTCAGAGGATGAATTAATAGGTATAAATGATAGAAAACAGTTATCCTATGCAGAAGATTTATTGCAAAAAAGAATTAAATTGTATCACCTTAAAAATGGAGTAACATTATTATCACCTAACTCTATATATATATCTAGTAATGTAAAAATAGCTAAAGACGTTGTATTAGAGCCTAATGTATTTTTAGGTAATAATGTAGTATTAAAGGCTAATGTTAGAGTGAAAAGTAATAGTTATATAGAAGACTCTTATATAAATTCATTTAGTGAAGTAGGTCCAACATGTAGAATTAGAAAAAATACTCAATTAGGGAAAAATGTTAAAGTTGGTAACTTTGTTGAAATTAAAAATTCTAAAATTGGTAATAATACAAAAATAAACCATCTAGCATATATAGGTGACACAATTATTGGAATTAATACTAACATAGGAGCAGGTACTATTACTTGTAACTATGATGGAATAAAAAAAAATAAAACTACAATTGGGGATAATGTATTTATTGGATCTAATTGTTCTTTGATAGCTCCAATTAAAATAGGTAATAAGAGTTTTATTGCCGCAGGGAGTACTTTATCGAATAATGTTGATAAAAATGGCTTTAGCATAGCTCGAGCAAAACAACAAATTATTAAAAACGGAAGAAGTAAATTTTTAAAGGTATAATATATGTGTGGAATTGTAGGTATAGCTAGTAATAGCAATTGTACTAATGCTTTAATTGAAGGACTAAAAAAGCTAGCTTATAGAGGCTATGACTCAGCAGGCCTTGCCACATTAGTTAATAAGGAAATAGTTAAAAGAGTAGCACTAGGTAAAATAGGGAATTTAGAAGCAACAATAAAAGAAAAACCTTTAGAAGGTAATATTGGTATAGCACACACCAGATGGGCAACGCATGGATCTCCAAATGAGCTTAATGCTCATCCACATGCTACTAATCAAGTAGCAATTGTTCATAATGGTATAATTGAAAATTATAAAGAAATTAAAAATATATTAAGTAATAAATCTTTAATTAAAAGTGAAACAGATAGTGAGGTAGTAGCCCACCTTATTACTGATTATTTAGATCAAGGACTTGATTATCCGGAGATAGTAGAAAAACTTTTAATAGAATTAAAAGGAGCATTTGCCTTGGCAGTACTTTTTACTAAAACAAATAAATTATTAGCTATTAAAAGAGGAAGTCCACTTGCAGTAGGTTATGGAGAAGAAAATAATTTTATTGGATCAGATGCTATTGGCCTAGCGCCTTTTACGAAAAAAATTAGTTATTTAGAGGATGATGATTGGGCAATTGTTGATAATAAAAATATTCATATTTATCATGGTAAAAATAAAGTAGAGAGGGAAATAAGTATTACAAGTATTTCAAGGCAATCTATTGAAAAAGGTGGATATAAGCATTTTATGCATAAAGAAATTTATGAACAGCCAACAGTAATAGGAGAAACTTTAAAGTCTTTTATAGATCCAGAAAAAAAATAATAAAAATAAATAGTGAGATTTTAAAAACAGATATTAAAAAAATTACTTTAATAGCGTGTGGAACATCAGCTTTTGCCTGTAGAATAGCTAGGTTTTGGTTTGAAGAGTTTGCTAATATTAGTGTTAATGTAGATATTGCTTCAGAATATAGATATAGAAAATTACTAAAAACTGAAGGTGAGGTAGTAATATTTATTTCACAATCTGGAGAAACTCGTGACACTTTAGCAGGTCTTGAAGAGGCTAAGAAACATGGATTAAAAACTATTTCAATTGTTAATGTTTTAGATAGTAGTATTTCAAGATTATCAGATGAAAATATATTTACTTTAGCAGGACCAGAAATAGGAGTAGCCTCAACTAAAGCATTTACAACACAACTGCTTACTTTATTGATAATTTCAATTTTATTAGGAAAAAATAAAAATTTTATTAACAATGATTATGAAAGCAAAATAATTACACAATTATTAGATTTGCCTAGTTTACTTAATGATGTATTAGAAAAAGAAAATGAACTTAGAGATATTGCTTCTAAAATTTATAATGCAAAGGATGTTTTATATATAGGAAGAGGTATGGGCCATGGTTTAGCTTTGGAAGGAGCATTAAAGTTAAAAGAAATTAGTTATATTCACGCAGAGGGCTATGCTGCAGGAGAGTTAAAACATGGACCAATAGCGTTAATAGATGAAAACGTTCCTGTAATAGGAATTATTCCAACTAATAATTTATTTGAAAAAACTTATTCTAATCTTGCTGAAGTAAAAGCTAGAGGTGGAAAAATAATTTGTATTACTGATGAAAAAGGCAAAAAAAATTTAGAAGATTTGTCTGATCTTATTTTTAGTATAAAAAACTGTAATGATTATTTACAACCAATAGTAAGTGCTTTACCAGTACAATTATTAGCTTATCATGTAGCCTGTTTTAAAGGTACTGATGTTGATCAACCAAGAAACCTAAAAAATCTGTTACGTAGAATAGATTTAACAAATAACAAAGATATGCAAATAATTATACAAAAAGGAGAGTGTTTTTACAAATTTGAAAATTTTAAATTTTTTATTTTTTTCCATTATTTTTTTTAAATATTAAACTCTGCAGAATTAGAAATTTTAATAACTGGAAAAGATGTTGAAAGAATAAGAGAAAGGTAAGATGTTTATGCTATACAAAAATGAAGGGCAATTTGTTACAAATACTACTATGGTACTTAGCGGATCAATAGAAATGTAGATGGAAAACAGATAAATTTTATTTGTTCATGTTATAGATAGTCATGGGGATAAAGGTTATTTAAAAATGTTTACTGATAAAAAGGAAATTTTAATATGTTAGGTAAAAGGTGGGTACTTCTGTAGGGAGTTTTCCAAGTAATAAAGGCAATGGTCCTTGGAAGGATTTATCAGGTTTAGTTTAGAGGGATATATTATTCTATGGGAGATGGTCATTTTATTTGGAGACTAATTGCATATATTCCAGATGATAATTTTAAAAAATTAGATGGATTCATACTGAAAATAAAAAACAATAAATTCAAAAGGTAAAAAAAATTAGATTAAAACAGGTTTTATGGATAACTGATATTCACTCTTTGGAAAAAACTGTAACAGTAGAATAGTGGTGTGGAGGATTTTTATAACAAGTTAGTTTTTTATATTATTTTATAGGTTTTTGATTAATATCTAAATATTTCAAAAGTTTGAATTTTTAAAAGACCCATTCTATTTATTAATGTTGCTAAATTATTTAAAAGCAAATTCTTCATAATATAAATTATTGCAAAAGTTTATTAGAAATATGTATTTTTATTACAGATTTAATAAAATACAATATAATTATCCAAGACAGGAGTTTTAGTTTTTGATAATAATGCTTCAATTTTATGGAAAAAATATGAATTCAAATAAGTCTATAGAATTAATTGGTTGGGATAATACAAAATTAAAGTAAATAAAATTATTAAGTTATTTTGATGAAAATAATATGTCTTAAAAATCTCCCTTGTTTAGGAAATATGTTATCTTTAAAAGATATAAATTAGTTTTAACTTCTTATTAGTAAACAATCTTAGCAACTTACGAAAAGTCTTTAGTTTACAGAGATTCATGGGGTGAAGAAAAAGATCAATTTATTATAATTGAAAAATTAAGTATAAAATTATATCGAATGGGAGCAAGTTAGAAATAATTTCAAAGATTTTATGAACGTTATATTCTTCAAAAATTACTTTTACCTACTTCATCTAAAATATTAATAAAAGTTTTTTTATTTATTTTGAAATAAAATGTAACAAAGGATAAAGAATTAGGAGATTTGGAGGAAATTGGAAACAGGTCACAAGAAATTTATTGAAAAATTTTATACTTTATTAACAACTTTTCCTGGAGGGGTAAATTTATTTCATTTAAGCATTCTGGAGGGTTTGGATTAATATGGTATTATGTAAAAAATCTATATAATAAAATCTGATATACTTTGCAGAACCAAAATGGTATGTTTTATAAATGGGAAAAAAAGACATTTAAATCTTTTTATGTTAATATAGAAAATAAGAGAATAATATTCCAGTTTAATTTTAAACGAATTGGTACTAAGTCAAGTTGTAGAAATTTGTTTTCCAGAAGATTTTTTTAAAGATGTTTAAGAAACTTTTTTAAATATCCAAATAGTTGAAATTTACTTTAGGATACTTTTCTTTTAATTTTTCATCTCTTACTCTTTTTCTTTGATTATAGAATGTAACATGACCACCTTTTTCTTTTAAATGTCTTTTTTCCTCTTACACTAAGATATTAAATAAAGTTTGATCAGTGGGGCATTTGAGGTTCAAGGAAGGCATCAGTGGGATATTCTACTGCACCCCCATAAAGTATTCAGTAATAAAAACCTTGATTTTGGGTTTAAACCTTAGAATACCCTTCAATAGAACTGTTTATAGATGTTTTTAAATATTTATACAATTTTCAGAAAGAATAAGATAAATTTAATTTATGGTTTTTTAATTTACTAAATTATTTAAGGCTTTAATTTTATTGGTATCTAAAAGAAAATTCAGATAATGTAATATGCCTATCAGGTTCTCTATGTTTTTACCAGATGGAGTTTGGGAAGACATAAAATATTTGTGCTCTTATCAGCATTTACGACAATAAAAAGATGTTGATTTAGAATTGTGTAGCAATAGATAATAAAAAAGATAAATTCTGGGTTAATTTATCAGAAATTCTTTTGAATCAGCGGGTGTGGGCAAAATGACTTTTATAGATGGTCAAATATAAAAACTCAGTGGTATGCCCTTAATTATGGATATAAAAAGGTAGATCTAGAGGACAAGGAAGTATTATAAAAGTCAAATTTCCAAGGACAAAGAAATTAATAAAGGTTATAATAAAAATTTATATTTTAATGTAAAATTAAAAATAAATTTTTTTAAGTTTGAGGCAATTCAAAAAAACCATTTTCATCTTTAAAGTATCCTTTATCTTCCATGAGTATTAAAAACTTTATAAGAAAGTACTGCTGCTGCCTCCTCCTCCATAAGCCAATGCTAGTTGGAGATAAATAGAAATATTAATAAAACATTTTATTTGTTTTATTTTAACTTTTTTCAAACAATATTGTATGTCTTTACTAAATTTTTAAAATCTTTATGGGTTCCCATTACATTTAGAAGAACAAGATAACAATTATAATTATTACTTAATATTAGACGCATTCTTTCTTATAGTGCATAAAAATTTTTTTCTAATTATTTTAAATTTATAGAAAAACTTAATGATATAATGATATAAAATCTAGCATTCTGTTTTATAAATAAAACTATTATAAGGAATAAGATAAATTATTATTTATGAAATATATTATTTTTTATCTTTTTAGTTTTTTATTTATTTTCATTAAATGCAGAAGAATATTATGAATCAAATAGTATAAATACTGTAAATATTACAAAAAAATTATATTACCTGATGGATCTACTTATTCTACTTTAACTACACAAGGTTCTGGAACAAATAGTTTAGGTTTATATGAAATATTTGATTGTGCTGGACATAGGCTATCAAAGAGAATAAATTACTTGAACAAGACTTTTATTGTAATGTTGAATTATCAAATAACGATTTCTATACTTTTTTTATGAAAAGATCTAGAACAGATATTGATGCAGGTATAGAATATATTGTTATTGCTGATGACACAAAACCATTTGAGCAAATTAAAAATAAAAAATGTAATTATGCTGTTATGCTGTTAAATTAAAATTAGTAGATTTTTTAAAAAGGATCAGGTAATTTTAAGCATTTGTTAAAATAAAATGTAACAAGGTCGATGAAAAATAACATTTTAAATGAGTTCAAATAATAAAAGTTAAAATATAATTTATAATAATAAAAAAATTTACAACCTGTCTTGGAGAAAAGTGAAAAATTTAATTTATATATTGATGAAAGATATTGGACAAAAGTTTTTCAAGGAGAACAAGATGCAGGTGTGGGGACCATAGAGTTTTTTCCTATGATTTTGAGTAAAAAAGAAATACTTTCTACCAGAGTATAAACTATAATCAAATAATTAAATTATATTAAGACGGATCTAGGAGAAGAAATGTTTTTAAATACTTTTTCCAGATGAAATTACATACAGACAATTTAAAGGAATTACTTATAGACAATTTAGCTGGAAAGACAATTTAGGAGACTGGGGAAAGTTAGAATGTGCGGGTAATCATACTATTACAAAAGGAAAAGGAACTACACTTATAAATTATTGTATAGGCACTAATAAAGATGGAGATACTTTTAGATTTATTATGAATAGATTATCAGATGATTTTGATACAGGCATAGGAAAAATAAAATATGATAAAGGTTCTGGTAAGTTTACTAAATATGAGGGTACAGAGTGTGTATACGCTATTACATTTCCTACCTAATGGAGATGCTTCTTTTATAAAGACAAAATGTAATTTTAAAAAATGATATAGTGTTATTTTAATGAGCATTATAATCTCTAAAAAATAAAAGTATGAAGACTAAAATAAAAATATATCAAGTTGATACTTTTACTAGTAAATTATTTTCTGGCAATCCAGCAGCAGTTTGTTTCTTAGATAATTGGTTACCAGATCAAATATTGCAATCAATTGCTTTAGAAAACAACCTATCAGAAACTGCTTTTTTTATAAAAAAAAAAAAAATAAATTTTTTCTCAGATGGTTTACACCTAAAGTTGAAATAGATTTATGTGGTCATGCTACACTTGCAACAGCAAAGGTTATATATTCTGAAATGAATTATAAATCTGAGAATATAAAATTTTATATTAAGTCAGGTGAAGTTTTGAATGTAACTAAGAACAATAATTTATTGAGTCTTACTATGCCTGCATATGAACCTATAATTATAGATCAAAATTTAGAAGAATTGAATGATGCATTTGGTATTCAACCTAAATTATTTCTGAATTGCAACTATGGGCTTGCAATTTTTAATAATGAAAAGGAAATTAATCAAATAGTTCCAAATTTAAATATTATAGAAAAATTACCATATAATGGAATAATTGTTACTGCACCAGGAAAAAAAGTTGATTTTGTATCAAGGTTTTTTGCTCCTAAATTAGGTATCCTAGAAGACCCAGTAACAGGTTCAGCACATTGTGAGCTTATTCCTTATTGGGCAAAGATTTTAAATAAAAAAAATATGATTGCAAGACAGTTATCTGATAGAGGTGGACAGTTGTATTGTTCACATTTAGGAAGTAAAGTTATGATAGGGGAAATGCGGTAATTTATATGCGTGGTGAAATAGTTTTATGATACTCAAAATAAACATTATAAATTTTAAAATATAAAGACAATATACTGTTTTGATATATATTTAATTTTTAAATTGAAAATAAATTTATGAAAAAAATATATATAATATTTTTTTTTCTTTCTAATTAATTTCAAAGCAATATCAACTGAAATAATATTTGATTATTATGGTTTTTATAGCTGGGATAAAATTATAGATATCAATAAAGAAAGAAGGTTTGTTATATTTAATACAAAGGGTATAGGAACATCTAATGCTGGTGTGCAAACTACTGGTGGATGTGATGGATTTCTAGAATATGTCAAAGGTATGATAGATAAATCATATTATATATGTAAATTAGAAGAAGGTAATGGAGATGCAACGTTTTTTGAAATGAAGACAGAAACAGGTGAAGTAGATGCTGGAATTACTCCTTTTAAAATTATAGAAGGAACAGGAAGATGGAAAGAACTAGTTGGCATTAATTGTTTAGGAGCCTTTTCTATGATAAAAGATTTTGACGAAAATATGAAAAATGCTTCAATTTTATTCAAAGCTAAATGCGAAATTCCTGATACTACATTAGAAAGATTAAAAAACTATAAAAAAGAAAATTAAATTTTCCAGATTAACAAATGTATAAGTATAAAATCGTATTAAATGGTCAAGGAGGATATTTTTTTGTGCGTTATTAAATGTTTCCATAATTGACTTTTGGATTAAAAATAAAAGCATTGAACTGTTACAAGAATATATATTAGCGCATTATTTAAATGATGAAAATATTGATGAAGAATGGAGAATACCTAATAATTATAGATTTAATATATTTAATAATATAAACAGTATATGTTTTATGGGAAACAGACTCTATAGAGTTAAATAGTGCAACTATTTGTGATATTTATCAATTAGAAGAAAATATTTCGGATTCATTTACTTTTATACTAGAGAGTGATTTTAATGATCAAAAATTAATAGATTCTTTTATATGTACTGAACAAATGATACTTAAAAATAATAATAAATGGGAAGATTTAGTACGTAATGGTCTAAATATTAAGAAATCTAAAGAAGCTTATTTAATTTATTTTAAAGCAAATGCAAGAGGATATGCTACAGATGATGAAATTCTTGTTTTAGATCATAAGATAAATAAGCATAATATTAAGTTTTATACTGGTGCTTTTGGTGTAAATAGTTTCTCTAGTAGTATTATTAAGAAAGCACTTTATAACCCAATAATAATAATGAGATAGTTATGTATGACTTTCAAATGTTAGAAGGTGCAAGAGAAAAGCATGATTTTGATTTTACTGGCTTACAAAAGGTAACTATTAAAAATGATAATCTAACATTAGAATGGTTGGAATAATTAATTTTTATTACACTTAAAGGGATAAGTTAGAACTCCATTTTTGTAAATTTTATTTTTTTCAAAACATCTTACCTTTTTTAAAATCATCTAACCAAAAATCATTAGGATTAAGAGAACTATATAAGTCTTTTATAAAAAATTGACATCCCCATGTGCCCTTTTTTTTCTTTTCCACAATATTCTTGTCCTATTTTGCACATGTAAATGTCTTACTCTTGCCATACAAGGGTGCTCAATTTTTTCAGGTAATTTTGCAATAATACTCCCTCTTTTTACCTTTTTCTCCTTCTTCAACTAAATATTCTCCTGTATGACTATAAATAGAAATTAATCTTTTATTATTAAATGATAAACCATGATCAATTACTACGTTTGGCCCTACACAATCAGCTGACGCAGTTTCAAGTACTATTCCATCAGCCATTGCCAATATAGGTTCATTTGCATAACCTATAATATCAACACCTTGATGTACTTGCATTCTGGTTCTACCATTAACTCCGAACTTACTAAAAAAATCAGAAATAATTGGATTTGTAGTAAATCCTTTAGGACTAAGGTCTTTAACTGTATTAATACAAAATTTAATCTTCTATGAAATTCTGTTTCTAGGTCAGGGCGAGTTAAGTAAAATTCAAGAGCTTTTTCACATCTTTCTTCTATGCTTCCAAGTTGATAACTTTCTTTATCGTATAAATGATCGGCAAAAATAGATTTTGTAAAAATTAAGAAAAATACAGCTGACAGAATAATTTTAGACATCATATTAACTATATAAGTGTAATACTATAAAATAAAAGCTAATTATTTTTTTCTACACATTTCTATATTTATAAGGAATAATAAAATAATGAAAATTACAGATTTAGTTGAAAAAGATGACCTTTTATGTGATCCAAACAAAGATTTTGTACCATATACTGGAAAAGTTGAAGGAAATGTTAAAGGTGAATTAATAGATGGAATGTTAAATGGTGAATGGGTTGAGCTTTTTGAAAATGGTAAAATAGCAAGCATGATAAATTACTATAAAAATAAAATGTCAGGTAATTATAAAACATTTTATAGTAATGGGAATGCTAAAGAAGAGGGAAAGTATATGACAATAAATGGGATGGACTATTCAGTAACTACTATGAAAATGGTAATTTAAGAGAAAAAAAAATTATAATAAAGGAACTCTAAATGGAAAGTACTATTATTATTACAGTAATGGTAAAGTAAAAGAAGATAAGTTATATGTTGATGGTAAACTAGAGGAGATTGTTTTAATTATTACAGCACAGGTGAAATTTGGATTAAAAGTGAGTATAAAAATGGAAAACTAGAAGGAAATAGAGAAGTATATTTTGAGGATGGAAAACTTGAAAAAAATGAACTTTATAAAAATGGCTTTAAGGTTGGAAAGCCACATCATTAAAGTATTATATGAAAATAGCTACTTGGAATATTAATTCTATAAGATTAAGAAAAGAAAATGTTATAAATTTTCTTAAAAAAGAAAATATTGATATTTTATGTTTGCAAGAAACTAAAACAGTTGATGAACAGTTTCCTATAACTTTTTTAATAATTATGGATATGTTCATATTCTATTTTAGAGGAGAAAAGTCATATAATGGTGTAGCAATATTATCAAAGATACCTTTTAAAAATAAATCCTTTCATAATTTTTGTAACTTAAATGATACAAGACATATTAAAATTGAGTTGCGTAACAATATTACTATTCATAATTTTTATGTTCCTGCTGGAGGTGATGTTGCTGATATTAAATTAAATCCAAAATTTAAACATAAGCTTCAATTTATGGAAGAAATGATAAAATTTTTAAAAAATGAAAAGTTTAAAAATAGAATTATATTAGGAGATTTTAATATTGCACCATTTGAAAATGATGTATGGTCACATAAAAGTTTACTAAATGTAGTTTCACATACAAAATCTGAAACAAATTATTTTTCTAAATTATTAAAATATGGAGCTTTTGAAGATATTATAAGAAATAATTTTAAACAAGATGATAAAATTTATTCTTGGTGGTCTTATAGGAATAAAGATTGGAAAAAGTCTAACAGAGGAAGGAGATTAGATCACATATTAATATCAAAAAATATCAAAAAATATATTCAAAGTGTAAAAATATATAGAAGCATTAGAGATGAAAAAAAGCCTTCTGATCATGTTCCAATTAGTATTACTTTAGAAGTTTAATTATTTAAGATAAAGGTTTATACTTAAGTAGAGTGTGGTTTAGCAAAAGCTTTTTTTATATGTTGCAGAGTTTTATCAAATGAAATTCTACTAACTTCAGCATTATAGTTTTTATCAGATATTCTATAAAAATTATTAGAACAGTTTTCATATACTTGTACGTCTATATTTTTAATATTTTTTATAAATTCTTCTTTTTTTCATTTTTAAGATAATCATTTGTTGATTTATTCAAATGAATGAGCATAGGTCTTCTTATATCTATATCATTTTCTTGAAAAAAATTAGCGCCTTCAAAGTCGTAACAAACAGTAGATTCAATGTCTAACCAAAGTCCGGCCAAGTAGGCTAAATTAGCACCAATGCCAAAACCAATAACAGTGACTAAACCATTACACTGAGGAGTCTCTCTTAACCATTTTAAACACATAGTAATATCATCAAAACCCTTATCTAAATCGTATGTTTTGATTAAATCTAATGATTTATTAATATCTTCATCATTGTTTGAATTTAATTCGCAACCTGGTAAGTCTCTCCAAAATAGGTCAGGGATAAATACTGTATAATTATTTGCTGCTAATATTTCAGCATATGCTCTTATATTAGCGTCCATACCATAATTTTGGTGTAACAAAAGTACTCCTGGGTAAACTCCACTTGCAGGTGCTGTTACATAACCTTTAAACTTTATTTCTTTTTTTTATTTTCTATTTCTATAGATCCAGATGGCATACTAATTATTGTTTAATTTTTAATTAATTTAATTTAATATATAATTCGTAATAATACAAAATGTTTATGTTTAGAGAATTTTAAAATGTTTGATATAGGATGGACGGAAATATTAATTTTAGCAACTGTTAGTCTATTTGTTATTGGTCCTAAAGAAATCCCTAAGTTTTTAGGATATATTGGTAAAATGATAGCTAAGGTAAGAGGCATTAGTAGAGACTTACAAGACTCAGTTGATGATGCTATTAAAAATAGTGAATTAGAAGATATAAGAAAAGAAATATCATTTACTGATCCAGAACTTAGTAAAAACTTTAATGAAATAATTAACCCTTCAACAAGAAAAAATGATTTAAAAGACGAGACTAAAGAAAAATCAAATGAATCAGTTGAGGTAGAAAAAAATATAAATCAAACAACATCTTTGAAAAAAGAAAACTTACCAACTGGTTTAAAACATATTAAAGATAATGAAGAAGATGAAAAAGAAAACAAAGAAAGTTGAATCTTATAACCTATGTCTTATTCTACAATAAATACTTGGAAAAGTATTATGAACACAGGCAATCATAAAGAATTAATTAATATTATACATGATAATGCAACTTTTCATTCACCGGTAGTGTTTACTCCACAAGAAGGAAAAAAAAAGTTATAAAATATTTAAGCTCTGCTGTAGAAATTTTTAAAGAAAGGAATTTTCATTATACTGATAATATCATAACTGATAATATTAGTTTTTATGCTGAGTTTAAAGCTAGTTTTAATAAAATTGAAGTAAATGGAATAGATTTTATAAAATGTGAAAATAACCTAATAAAAGAATTTAAAGTTTTTTAAGGCCTGTAAAAGGAATTGAGGTTGTGTGGAAAGAAATGAAAAAAAAATTAGTGCAATATGATAGTAATTTACCACAATAATAGATGTTCAAAATCAAGACTTTGTCTAGATTTAATTAAAAAAAGTAATACTGATTACAAAGTAATTGAATACTTAAAAGAAGATCTGAGCGTAAATAATATAAAAGAAATAGTTGATGGTCTAGAAGGTGATATTAAGGACATTGTAAGAATAAATGAGAAAGAGATCAAAAACGTTAAAATAAACCTAAAAAATAAAGATAGTATTATAAAATTAATAGCTAAGTATAAAATATGTATGCAAAGGCCAATTATACGTGTAAATGAAAAATTTGTTATCTGTAGACCACCAGAAAAAGTTTTAAAATATATTAAAGTATAATATATGTCTTATTTAAGAATATTATTAACTATTATTAATTTGGGATTATTTGGTGTTGGTTCCTTTTTATGTTTTATAGTTGCTGTTAGCCAAAGCTTAGACAGACTTTTAATAGGCGGAATATTTTTGTTATTATTAACCTTTGCTAATCAAAAAATCATTTCTAAATTTTTCTCTTCAAATGATTGAAAGCCCATGTATAGGAGTATGTACTGTGATTGACAATAAGTGTATTGGATGCTTAAGAACTTCAGAAGAAATTAAAAATTGGTTGTACTTTTCTGATGAAGAAAGAAATAAAATAACAAGAAAATGTTTAAAAAATATGGAAATGATTTTGAATGACAAGGATAATGAGTGAAAAAAGCTTTAATAAAAACTGGGCATTACAATATTGAAATAGATTTTTTAGATACTCACACCGCTAAAGTAATTTATTCAAAGCTACCAATTATTGGTAAAATAAATTTTTGGGGTAATGAAGTATACTTTTATACTGATTTAAAAATTAAAATTGAAAAAGAAGCTAGACAAATAGTAGAAAAAGGAGAGATTGCTTATTGGCCACAAGGAGATGCTATTGCTATAGGATATGGACCTACACCAATATCAATTAATCAAGAAATTAGATTGGCAAGTGATTGCAACATCTGGGCGTCAACAGAGTTTGATTTAGAACAATTGAATTCATTAAAAGAACAACAAGAAATTATTATTACTAATGAAAAAAATTTATAAGATTTTACTTTTTTTTATTTCAGTTTTTATAGTGTCGTGCGATAAAAAAAAAAATATTTAACTTCCAAAGATATTTGTGAAGAGAAACTACCACCTTTTATGGAAAAATTTGATGATCAATTTGATAAAGAGAAATTAAAATTATTATGTGATTGTATTTGGAATAACTTTCCAGAAGATGGCTGGGAAAGAATAGTAAGTGAAAAACTATATAATGGGGAAGATATAGGATGGAAAATTAAAAGCTTTTCTACAATTTTTGAATCAAATTTAAAAAGATGTAAATTAAAGATTAAGTAATGAATGAATGCTGGAAATTTTTTAGATATGCTGAAATTAGTGATACTGATAAAATTATAAATATTTTCAAAGATAATAAATGGTTATCTAAATACAAGCATGATTATATTCAAAGTAAAATTAAAAAAATGAATGTATTTTTGAAAGCGGTGTAATAATAAATTTTACATTAGTAAAAAAAAAAATTAATATAGGAAATATAAGTATTTACCCAAATAATACATTGCTTGATCAAATTATTAGAGAAAATTTAAGTTTAAAAAATACTTACGCCCATCATGTTTTTACTAAGTTTTAAACTGCACTACAGGTAATACCTATTTGATTGTAGATATAAATAATTATAGGGCTATAAACTTTTATAAAAAAGCAAAAATGGTTAAACTTGATGAATACATATCTAAGGATGAAAAGAAAAAAAAGTTAATTTTTGTTTACTATAAAAATTATAATATGGATTTAAATTAATAAAATAATTATATTAAATTATGGATAAAAAAAAAGCATTTGAAATATTAAAAAATGATGGACATGAAAACATAGTACTTATTGAAAAAGAGGCTAACTATTTTCTAGATAAACATTCCCATGATTTTAACGTAGATATAATAATAATCACTGGTACTTTTGAAATAGAATTATCTAATTCAAATATCATTTTATTTCCTGGAAGCAGGCTTAAACTTAATAAAGGAGAAGTGCATTCAGAAAAAGCAGGTAGTGAAGGGGTCAGTTTTCTAAGTGCTAGACCTTCAGTATGATAGATGCAATAGATCATGTAGTCTTAACTTCTAGTAATCTAGAAAATACTTTAAATTTTTACTGTAAAGTTTTAGGTATGAAATTTAAAAAAGAGCTTATTAAAGAAGATGGCTCCATAAGATATTCTTTACACTTTGGTAATAATAAAATTAATATACATGAACTAAATAATATTTTTACTCCTCATGCTAAGTTTGTTCATCCTGGAACACTTGATATTTGTTTTACTAGTAGTAAAAAATTTCTTATTGGGAAAGTAAACTAACTAAGTTTAATATAGAAATAATAGAAGGCCCAGTAAAAAGGATTGGAGCAACTTCAAATCTGCTATCTATTTACTGTAAAGACCCTGATGGTAATTTAATTGAAATTTCTAACGTAGTTCATAAAGAATGATTAAATTTTGGTGGGTTAGGCATGCTCCAGTCATAGGAAATCATAATCGATGCTATGGAAATAATGAAGTAGATTGTGATGTAAGTGACAAAAATTCATTTAAAAATATAGTATCGTTTCTTCCTAAAAATGCTGATGTCTATACATCTAATTTATCTAGAACTATTAAAACGTTTAATGCTACTGTTGAAAATGGATTTACTTATAGAAAGCATATAATTGATTGTAGGTTAGTAGAGCAAGATCTTGGTATGTATTCTGGTATTAAATATAATGAGTTAGAAAGTTTAATAAAGAAAAAAATGCATATGATAAAAATTGGTTAATGAGTTACTCACATAAACCTCCAAATGGTGAAAGTTTTAATCAATTATACAAAAGAGTAATACACTTCGTAGATGAAATGTTATTAAAATATAGTAGAAAAAATATAATAATATTTTCTCATGGCGGTCCTATAAGAGCTGCAATTTCTTATGCAGTTAATTATAATATTAAAAAAGTTATTCCTATAGAAATACAAAATTCAAGGGTTTCTCTTATTCAGTATGATAAAAATAGAGATGGTAAATTATTATTTATTAATAAATAGTCATTACCACTCTCCAATATTAGGCATACTTTTCCATGGCTCTTGAGGTTCTAATGGTTCTCCAGCTTGAAGTAATTCAATAGAGATATTATCTGGTGATTTAACAAAAGCCATATATCCATCTCTTGGAGGTCTATTAATTGGCACCCCTTCTTTCATTAGTTTTTCACATAATTGATATATATTTTTAACTCTATAGGCAATATGTCCGAATGATCTACCAACTTCTAGTTTTTCATTTTTATTATCCTTATCTGGCCAGTTATAAGTTATTTCAATCATTGGAGCTTGATTATAATTTGCTATATCTAAATCTTCAGAAGCACAAAGAAAAACTAAGTAAATTTTCCTTGTTCATTGTCATATCTTTTTACTTCTTGTAAACCAATTTTATTTATAAAAAAATCTAATGTTTTTTCAAGGTTTGCACTTCTTATCATTGTATGTAAATATTGCATTACATTATATTAATAAAAATTAGAATAAAATCTATGAATTTATATGCAGCATATGGTTCTAATCTTAATAAAGCGCAAATGCAAAAAAGGTGTCCCAAATCTAAGCCTTTTGGTGCAATAGTATTAGATGAGTTTAGACTAGTTTTTAAAGGCGTAGCTGATATGGAGAAAAATAAAAGCTATAAAATTTTTTGGGAATTTATAAAATTTCACAAGAATGTGAGATAGCATTAGATGGCTATGAAGAATTTCCAAATATTTATAAAAAATATTACTTCAATTATGTTATGAACGGAAAAAAGCAAAAATTTATGTACTATGCTATGAATAAATCATTCGATTACGCAGTTCCTAGCAAGAAATACTTTAATGTTATAAAGAAAGGTTTTAATGATTGGGGTTTTGATATTAATAACTTAATTAAAGCTGGTTTTCATAGTATAGAAAAAAATTCTTCAAATGGATATAAAAGTGCAAACTGGTATGATCAAAATTTTATTACAAAAGACTTTTTAAATACTAGCAAATAATTTTTTTAATCCAAATAGCAGAGTCATGAAAAACCGCACCTCCAAAAGGTTCAGGGCTATCTGCACCTATTAAAGAATTTATACCTAATCCTTCAATAAAGCACTCATTAGGCCATACTCCTTCTACTATTACCACCCCTGGTAATATGCCATCAAAGGCTTCCGTATGTATTTTTAGTTTAGCTCTATTATTGCCAATTTCTATAATTTCATTATTTTTTATATTTAGTTTTTCCATATCTTTAGAATGTATTTTAATTTTTGGCTTTTTTTTCAATACTTTTTGATGCATCCGTTTCTGTAAAAGAGGAATTTAAAAAATTATGAGCTGGAGCTGTCACTAATTTAAATGGAAACTGTTTTAGAGGATTTTTCAATTAAATCGTAGTGATCAGGTAACTCAAATTGTTTATTAAAGGTTTTATTATTAATTTTCCATTCTGCAGCTAAATGAAATTTTTTATCTTTGTGTCCGAAACCATTTATAAAATGTGATGTGTTAAATTCTGGTTGCAAATCAATAAATTTTTTTATTTTTAATTCTTTTAGACTTCCTAAGTTAGATAATTTTAAAGTGTTATCAATAAATTCCTCTTCAGAAAATGAAAATTCCTTTTTAACAGTTCCCATTTTTTTTGAAAGTTCATTTATTAATTTATTATTAGACCAACATTCTCCTAACTCTTTTATTATTTTTGGTCCATAGGTTAAATGTTGATGTCCACCAGCTATATATATATCATTGTGCTCTACAAAACTAGTAGCAGGAAGTACAATATCAGCGTATTTTGCAGTTTCTGTAAGAAATTGTTCATGTACACATACAAAAAGATCTTTTCTTTGAAACCCTTTTCTAACAAGTACGGTTTCAGGAGCCACTACTAAAGGATTAGTATTTTGAATAAATAAGGCTTTAACTGGTACTCCATTTTTTAAGGCAGACTTATTCCCATTTAATATTGGTCCAATTCTGGATTGATCAAGCATTCTAATATTTTCATTTTTAAAATTTAATCCTTCAATTAGATTTTTATTTATATTGTATATACCTCCATTATTATAAAAGGCTCCTCCACCTAACTCTTTCCATGCTCCTAACAATGTAGGTATACAGATAACAGCGTGCATATTAAATGAACCATTTCTTTGTCTAGTAAATCCATATCCTAGTCTAAAAAAAACTTTTTTAGTTTTACTCAATAAATTAGATAAAGTTATAATCTTTTCATAAGAAACACCGGAAATATTACTTGCCCAATTTTTATCCTTTTTAAGTAAATGCGTTTTTAACTTACTTAAACCTTTTGCATACTGTTCTAGATATTTTTCATCTATTTTTTTATTTTCAATAAGGTGTTTCATTATTCCACAAGCTAACGCTCCATCGGTTCCTGGACGTAATTTTATATGAAGATCTGCTATTTTAGCAGTTTTGGTAAGGTATGGATCAATCACAATCAAAAATGCATTATTTTTTTCCTAGCATTCTGTACATGCTTCATAAAATTAACTTGTGTAGAAGCTGGATTTCCACCCCACATTACTATTACCTTAGAGTATTTTACTTCTCTTGGGTCTGGGCCCATTAAGGAACCAACGCCAGCCATCCAACCAGCTTGAGGCAGAGTATTACAAATAGTCGAATATTGTCCTGAGAAATCAAATTCATGTCTAAATCTATTGATACTATCTCTTTGTAATAACCCCATTGTGCCCGCGTAATAATATGGCCAAATTGACTCAGAGCCATAATCATTTTTAATTTTTAATAATTTTTTACTTACTGTAGTTAAGGCTTCGTCCCATGAAATTCTTTGAAATTTGTTACTTCCTTTTTCTCCAATTCTTTTTAATGGATATAATAACCTATTTTTATTATGAGTTCTTTCTCTATATCTAGATACTTTGGCGCATATTACACCTTTGGTGTAAGAGTTCTCTTTATTTCCATTAATTTTAAATATACTTTTATTATCGTGTTCTATATCTAGAGTGCAAGTACTTGGGCAATCATGCGGACAAGCTGAAGTTGATATTAATTTCATATAATTTATATTAAAAAATTAAGAATAAACATGCTAGAAAAAAAAATAATAAAAATAATTGAAATTTTTACTTTAGGATTTATTTTTCCTATATTTGTAGTTTATTTTTCTTTATCTAATTACATTCTTATTTTTCTATGGATAATATTTTTATACACATTCATTATATTTATAAAACTTTATAAAGAAGCTAATCTATTTAAAAATGCTTTTAACTTAATTAAATTAAGAAAGTACTTTTTTTTTATTATTCTACGATGGTTTTTTGCTTTAATTGTACTTTATTACTTTACAAAATTTCTTTTTCCAGAAAAGTTATTTTTACTTCAAAAAAATGATAATACATTACTTTATAAAATTTTTATTTTATATCCAATATTTTCTGCATTTCCCCAAGAATTTATTTTTTGTACTTTCTTTTTTAAAAGATATAAGAGTCTTTTTAAAAATGAAAAAACTATGATTGTTATGAGTTCTTTAATATTTTGCTTTGCACATATATTTGTAATTAATTGGGTGGCTCCATTATTAGGTATTTTTGGAGGACTTTTATTTGCTCAAACTTATAGTAAAACTAAATCATTATTGTTAGTAAGTTTTGAACATGCACTTTATGGAAATACATTATTTTTTTTAGGTTTGGGATGGTTTTTCTGGGGAGGGTCTGTGGGGAATTGAATGTATAAATTTTATTGTTAAAAATAGAACAATAGAATTAATAATATGCCAAAAAAAATGAGTACCTAGCGGAAATATAGTGCAGTATCTAAAGTCTATTGTTCTTAAATATAATGAAATAGAAAACAAAATAGGGATTAAAATAAAGGACCTTATATAAACTCTTTTTTTCTTAAAAATAAAAAAAAATATTATCAAAAAATATAAATGTAAAAGAATAGGAAAATAAAATGCAGACTCTTTTAAAATTGAATATTTGAAATAATTTCCAAATTCATAACATAACAGTATAAATAATGCACTTAAAATATAAGATAAGTAAATATTTACTTTTAGTTTAAAATATAGTTGAGTTAGAAAGAAAAAAATAAAAAGTATTATAAAAAAAACATCTATAAAAGCAGTAAGACTATTAGGAATTGAATGAAAAAGCATACTTCCTACTCCAATTCCAAATAATATTATTGGCAATGATTTATTACTTATTTTCTTATTTTTTATTAATAATATAGAAAAAGCTAAAAATAGAACATTGGTAAAAAAATTTAAAGGTTCAGCTAAAAATGTAGACTGTTTCTTTCGCAATAATAAAAACTATTTTGCACTTTTTTCTAACTTTATTAAGTGTTCTTTAATATTTTCTCCTAAAACATAACCTCCGGTACTGCCATTAGCTCGAATTATTCTATGACATGGTATGAGTAATAAGCATTTATTTTTAGAGCATGCATTGCCTATTGCCCTAGGAGAAGAGCTTAATTTTTTTGCAATGTCATTATAAGTAGTTGTTTGTCCGTGCTTTATCTTAGATATTTCATGCCATACTTTTTTTCGAATGCAGTTCCTATAAGTTTTAATTGATATTTAAAACTAAAGCTTTCTTTTTAAAAAATAATTATTTAGCGTTTTTAAAAAATTTATGTGTAAATGGTTATTGTTGATTATTTCGCTTTTATCTTTACTAGGATAAAAGTAGGTAATTTTTATTTATTGATTTCAAAGTAAAATAACCTAATTCAGTTTTTAAATTACTTGTGATATATTTTTCCATATTATTAAATTTAATAATCAATATGACTTTTTTCAAGCTATAAATACTTGTTTTAGTAAATATACAATTTTTTCTGGTAGAGCTAAACGTTCTGAATACTGGTATTGGAGGTTATTTGAGTTATTTTTAGCTTTATTAGCTTTTCGCCTAGATATGATTTTTTTTTCTAATAGTGATACTGGATCTATTTCTCTATTCGTCTTTTTTTTTACATGTATTCCAGGTATAGCTGTTAGTGTACGAAGACTGCACGATATTAGTAAATCAGGATGGTGGTTACTAATAAGTTTAACTGGAATAGGGAATTTTCTTTTGTTATATTGGTTTCTTTTACCAAGTGAAAGCGCTGATAATATATATAATTAATGGGAGTAAATATGGATTTAAAGGATAAAAGTTTATTTATACAAAAATGTTTTGTAAATGGGCATTGGCTAGATGCTGAAAGTGAAGAAACTTTTGATGTAATAAATCCTTCTGATCAGACTAAAGTAGGAACAATGCCAAATTGTTCAAAAAAGATACTATTAAAGCTATAGAAGCAGCTAAAAAGTCTTGGAACAAATGGAAAAAATTAACTGGTAAAGAAAGATCAATTTTTATTAGGAAATGGCATAACTTAATTTTAGAAAATATAGATGATCTAGCCTTAATTATGACTTTAGAAAATGGAAAGCCTATCAATGACTCTAAAGGTGAAATTACTTATGCTTCTTGGTTTACAGACTGGTTTGCTGAGGAAGCTAAAAGAACTTATGGAAAAACTATTCCCTCTACTATGCAAGGAAGAAGAATTATAACAATAAAACAACCTGTAGGAGTATGTGGTATAATTACACCGTGGAATTTTCCAGCTGCTATGATTACAAGAAAAGTTGCACCTGCTCTTGCTGCAGGATGCCCTGTAGTAATTAAACCTGCAGGTAGCACACCTTTTACAGCAACCGCATTAGTAGAATTAGCTAAAAGAGCAGGTATTCCTGATGGTGTAATAAATTTAATATCAGTTTCTGAAAAAGATGTTGCAAATGTTGGAGATGAACTATGTGAAAATCCAAATGTTAGAAAGATTTCTTTTACAGGATCCACTAATGTGGGAAAAATTTTAATGTCAAAAACTGCAGGAACAGTAAAAAGAGTTTCGATGGAACTAGGAGGACATGCTCCTTTTATAGTTTTTGAGGATGCTGACTTAGATGAGGCAGTTATAGGAGCTATGGCCAATAAATATAGAAATAGTGGGCAGGTATGTGTATCAGCTAATAGAATTTATGTGCATGAAACTATTTATGATGAATTTTCAAATCGATTAGCTAAAAAATCATCTCAATTAAAAGTAGCAGATGGAAGAACTGAAGGTGCACAAATAGGGCCATTAATAACTCCTCAAGCATTTAAAAAAGGTAGAAGAGCATGTTGGAGATGCGGTGGAAAAAGGTGCAAAAATTCTTACTGGAGGAACCAATGATAACTCAGGCGTACAATTCTACAAACCTACAGTTTTAACTGATATTAATAGTAATATGAAAATTTATTATGAAGAAACATTTGGCCCAGTAGCTCCCATTATAAAGTTTAAGGATGAAAATGAGGTTATTGAAATGGCAAATGATACAAAATATGGTTTAGCAGGGTATTTTTATAGTCGAGATATTGGAAAAATATGGAGAGTAGCAGAGGCATTAGAATATGGTATGGTAGGAATTAATGCAGGGGTAATATCAACTGAAGTCGCTCCTTTTGGTGGTATAAAAGAATCTGGTATAGGTAGAGAAGGTGCTGAAGAAGGAATTGAAGAATATTTAGAAATAAAGTACCTGTGTTTTGATGGCGTAGAAAAATAGTTTCTTGATTATTTTAGAAAAAAAAATATTTTCTGTTTTTTCATTAGATAAAGATATTGGTGGTATATCTAAAATGATAGAATTATCAACAAATGTTTTATGTAATAATAACAATAATAAAATTAATTTATTTTTACTAGATAAGTCAGCAACAGAAAAATCATTGTCTGAAGCATTAAAAAAAAAAAAATATAACCATAAGAAGACTATCAATAATTGAGAAAAAATTTATTAAAATTTGGATATTTAAGAAGTAATTATAAAAAAGATATTTTTGAATCTGATATGATCTTTCTTCATAATCATAAATTAGTGAAATACTTAAAACGTTATTTGAATTTTAAACCGTTTGTTCTTTTTTTTCATACTGATAAAGAAAAGCAAATTTATGGTTTAGAAAAAATTAAAAAAGTACTTACAGTTAACAGTTTTACTATGAAAACTATAAATAAAAAATATAAAGGTGAGATAGCAAAATATTTACCTAATTGTATAGATACAAGAAATAAAAAACTTATTTTTAAAAACTCTAAGAAAAAAATAATAGTAGGAGCTATGGGTAGATTAGTAGAGAAGAAGGGCTTTAAAAGTCTTAATAAATGTTTTTAAAAGACTTGAAGATATACAGCTTCAAATTGCTGGCGATGGGCCTCAAATGAAATTTTTAGAAAAACAGGTTTATGGACACGATAATATTAAATTACTTGGATGGATAAAAAATAAAGATGAGTTTTTTAAAAGAATTGATATCTTTTTTTGCTCATCCTATATTGAGCCTTTTGGGTTAGTTATATTAGAAGCTATGTTAAATGGTGTTCCAGTTATCAGCACAAGGTGCAAAGGACCTATGGATATAATAGAACATATGAAAAATGGTATTTTAGTTAATATAGATGATAAGCAAGAAATGGAAAAAGCTATTAGATTATTAGAAAAGGATAAATTGTTAAGAAAGCAAATTAGTAAAAATGCTTTTGAAACTTTAAAAAATAAGTATAGCATTCAAGCTTATAAGAAAAATTTATTTACTGAAATAAAAGAAACTTTATGAAAAGAAATAAAATTAAAAAATTTGATCTAATTGTTATAGGAGGTGGTTCTGGCGGAGTTAGAGCGGCTAGAATAGCATCTCTTACATGGAGCAAAAGTGGCTATATGTGAAAAAGATAAGATGGGGGTACTTGTGTAATAAGAGGTTGTATACCAAAAAAGCTTTTATTTTATTCTTCGCAGTTTCAAAATATATTTTCATATTCTGATAGTTATGGATGGTCTGCTAGAGGAATAAAGTATGATTTTTTAAAAATGATTAAAAATAAAAACAAAGAGATTACAAGATTAGAAAAAATATATGAGAAAAATATTATAGCATCAGGAGCCACTATATTTAAAGGGAGGCATCATTTATTAATAAAAATAAGATAAAAATTAATAATGATATTATTAGTGGGGATAAAATAATAATTGCTTCTGGAGGAACTCCAATATCTTTAAAGGTATTAGGAAGTAATTTTGCTGATGACTCAGACACGATTATGCAATTAAGTAAATTACCAAAAACATTGACTATTGTTGGCGCCGGATATATTGCAATAGAGTTTGCTTTTATATTTGCAAATTTAGGGACAAATGTAAGCTTAATAGTTAGAAAAAATATTTTAAGAGGATTTGATCATAATTTAGTTGAGGAAATTAAAAAAAACTTAATTAGGAAAAAAGTTAAAATTTATTTTAATAATGAAGTAGAAAAAATTAAAAAATACAAAAATAAGTTTGATGTATATTTAAAAAATAAAACCATTAAGTCAGAAAGGGTTTTAGTAGCTATAGGAAGAAAGCCAAATATAAAAAGTCTTAATTTAAATGATATAGGTGTTAAGTTAAACAGTGTTGGTGCAATAAAAGTAAATAAAAAACTTCAAACAAATATTACAAATATTTATGCTATTGGAGATGTTACAGATAGATTTAATCTAACGCCAGTAGCAATAGCTGAAGGACATGCATTAGCCGACAAATTATTTTCTTCTAAAAATAAGGAAGTTGATCTGTCTCATATAGGTACTGCTGTTTTTTCATCTCCACCCATTTGCTCAATAGGGTTAACAGAATTAGAAGCATTTAAAAAGTTTACCAAAGTAGATGTTTATGAAAGTAATTTTAACTCTTTGAAATATTCTATTGTAAAGAATAAAGTTTCAACATATATAAAATTATTGGTTAATAGTAAAAATAATCGTATTATTGGAGCACATATGTTAGGAGAAGAAGCACCAGAAATAGTACAAATAATAGGTGTAGCTATTAATGCAAAAGCAACTTTTAGAAATTTTATGAATACTATGGCTATTCATCCAACAGTTGCGGAAGAATTTGTTACCTTTAAGGCGCCAACAAGAAAAAATTACTAATAGGATGATTATGAAAAAGAATGGAATAAAAATAGTTGGAGAAAATTTAATATCAAACAACAACCATCTTATAATAATTCTAATACTTTAAAGTTAGTAGAGGAAAAAATAAATAAACTTCCGCCTCTAATTTTTGCAGGTGAGGTGAGAAGTCTTAAAAAAAAACTAGAGAAAGTTTCTTTAGGAGAAGCTTTTTTACTCCAAGGAGGAGATTGTGCTGAAAGCTTTTCTGACTTTAGTGCAAATAACTTGAGAGATTCTTTTAAAGTAATTTTACAGATGTCTGCAGTATTGACTTATGCTTCCTCACTTCCTGTAGTAAAAGTAGGAAGAATGGCCGGACAATTTGCAAAGCCAAGATCAGAAGACTTTGAAGAGAAAAATGGAATTAAATTACCTTCTTATAGAGGTGATATAATTAATGATATTAAATTTGATGAGATTTCAAGACAGCCTGATCCAAATAGAATGTTAGATGCTTACAGTCAATCTGCGTATGCTCTAAACTTAATAAGAGCATTTGCTTCAGGAGGTTTTGCAGATTTAGAGAAGGTACATAATTGGAATTTAGACTTCGTAAAAAAGGGCACTCAGGATAAATATTTAGATTTAGCAAATAGCATAACTGATGCTCTAAAATTTATGAAAGCTTGTGGTTTTAATCAACAAAATGTTCCTGAGTTTAAGCAAGTAGAATTTTATACTAGTCATGAAGCTTTACTTTTGAATTATGAGGAAGCGCTAACTAGAGAGGACTCCTTAAAAGGAGGTTGGTATGATTGTTCAGCTCATATGCTATGGATAGGAGAAAGAACAAGAGACTTAGGTGAGGCGCATGTCGAATTTATGAGAGGTATAGAGAATCCTATTGGTGTTAAAATAGGCCCTAGTGTTGAAAATGATTATTTAATAAAATTATTAGATACATTGAATCCAGAAAATGAAAGGGGTAAAATAACACTTATTACTAGAATGGGATCTGAAAATATTTACGATAAATTACCCAACTTAATTAAAAAAGTAAGTAAAAATCAAAATAATGTCATTTGGTCATGTGACCCTATGCATGCTAATACATATAAATCAAGTACAGGATATAAGACTAGATCATTTGATAAAATACTTTCTGAGATAGAAGCATTTTTTAATGTACATCATAAAGAAGGAAGTTTTCCTGGAGGAATTCATTTAGAACTTACTGGATTAGATGTTACTGAATGTGTGGGAGGTTCTCAAAAAATAAAAGAGGAAAACTTGTCTGATAGGTATCATACACATTGTGATCCAAGATTAAATGCAAGTCAGGGTTTAGATTTAGCCTTTAAACTTTCTGAGTTCCTAAAACTTAAAAAAGGTTAATTTCATTGAAAAATAATGAATTAGAGAAATTTTTAGATTTAAATACTGATCATTATTTTAAGAAAACAAAACATATAATTCTTAAAAATAAGGATATGCAAGTAACATATGCTGTATTTATGAGAAGACCAGTTTTGTTTTGTCCATCACTAGCCATAAAATGGTTGAGAAAAATAGAAAAAAATTCGGAATACTAAATTTAATATAAAAATGTGCTATAAGGAAGGAGAATGGGTAGGAGCAGGAGAACCCTTAATGTTTTTAAGCGGTAAGTTTTTCTCAATTAGTAGAATTAGAGACAACGTATCTTCAATTTATTGGGCCCGCTTCTGTTGCTGCTTACAATGCATTCAAAATGTGTACAGATTTGCCTAATACAGCTTTTATGGCTATGGACGCAAGACATTGTGCTGGTGCTCATATGCATGAACTTATGGCATATGGAGCTAGCGTTGGATCAAATAAAGCAAAAAAAGAGGTAAACGCAAAAGGGTTTATAGGGTCATCATGTAAATCTACCAGTTATTTTTTTAAAAATAAACATGCTCTTGGAACTATGCCACATGCTTTAATAGGATATGCTGGTTCAACTCTTAATGCTGCAAAAATTTATCATAATACTTTTCCAGATGAACCTTTAACAGTATTAGTTGACTATTTTGGAAAAGAAATAAGTGATACTTTAGAAGTATGTAAATATTATGAAAAATTAATAAAAAGAGAAAAAACTTTTTATTCGTTTAGATACGCATGGTGGCAGATACATAGAAGGTCTTGATATGGAAAAATCATACAATATTATTGAAAAGTTTAATCCTAATTGTATTAGAACATATAGGAATGAGCAGGAATTAAAATGGTTAGTTGGAGCAGGTGTAAGTGCAGCAGCTATTATTTATTTAAGAAAAATACTAGATGAAAATAGTTATACTAACGTTAAAATTATAGCATCATCAGGTTTTACCCCTGCAAAATGTAAGTTGTTTTCTGTTGCTAAAGTTCCTATTGATATTATAGGAACAGGTTCTTACATCCCAGATCTTTGGGAAGAAACTTATGCTACTTCAGATATAATTAGATATAACGGAAAAAATTTGGTAAAAAAAGGAAGAGAATTTTTATTCAAAAATAAATAATATGAAATCTTGTAAAATTGCTTTAGCTCAAATAAATCCTATTTTAGGAAATCTGGCTTATAACAAAAATAAAATATTAACAGTTATAAATAAATTATCAGGTAAAGCAGATTTGGTAGTTTTTCCTGAATTAAGTTTAATAGGTTATCCTCCAGAAGATTTAATTTTAAGAGAAAAAAATACACCTTGAGACTTCAAAATATTTAAAAATAATAAAACAGTTTGCTACAGATAAAGGTATAGCTGTGATTCTGGGAGCACCTCAAGCTCTAGGTAAAAAAATAGGAAATGCGGCTATTTTTTTTAATGGTAGTAAAACTACTACAATATTTAAGAATAACCTTCCTAACTATGGTGTTTTTGATGAAAAAAGAATTTTTAAAGAGGGACCACCTTATGATTATATTAAATATAAAAAGTTAAAAATTGGTTTAATGATATGTGAAGATATGTGGACTGATAAAATTGCAAAAAGATTAATAAAAAAAACAGTAGATTTATTTATTTGCATTAATGCATCTCCTTATGATCATAAAAACAAGCTCAAAGATATGAAGTTGCAAAAAAAATTACAAATATCTCAAAAAAACCAATAATTTATGTAAATCAAATAGGTGGACAAGATGAATTAGTATTTGATGGAGGTTCATTTGTACTAGATGGTAGTGGAAAAATTATTAGTAATCTAAAAATTTGGACAGAAGATGTAAAAGTAGTAGATATTTTAGGTAATAAATCTAGAAAAAATAATAATGTATATTTCAGAAAGTATTCTTTTTGATAAAAACTTTAATATATGGAATGCTCTTGTTTTAGGTTTAAGGGATTATGTTTATAAAAACTCCTTCAAAAAAATAATACTAGGTTTATCTGGAGGCATTGACTCTGCAGTGAGTGCTGCCATAGCAGTTGATGCTATAGGTTCTAAAAATGTAATAGGAATAAAGCTTCCATCAAAATTTTCATCAAAAGGTAGTTTGGTAGATGCAGAAGAGAGTATTAAGCTATTAGGTATTATGTCTGATACTATTAAAATAAACAATATTCACAAAACCTATTTAAAAATATTAAAAGAAAGTTTTGATAACAAATTACAAAGGCTGACTGAAGAAAATTTGCAATCTAGGATTAGAGGAGTACTATTGATGGCTTACTCAAATAATTACTCATATTTATTAATTAAGCACTGGCAATAAAAGTGAAATGTCTGTTGGTTATTCTACAATATATGGCGATATGAATGGTGGTTTTAATGTACTTAAAGATGTATATAAGACAGAATTATATAAATTAGCTAATTGGAGAAATAATTTAAAGAGAAATTGTTTAAAGGTCCTTCTTCAAAAGTAATACCTGAAAATTCAATTACAAAACCACCCTCTGCTGAATTAAGCTTAAATCAAAAGGATACAGATTCCTTACCACCATATGAAATATTAGATGAGATTTTATATTATTTAATTGAAAAAGAATTTTCCTTAGAAGAAATTTGTAAAAAGGGTTTTAAATCATCAGTGGTAAAGAAAATAAGAAATTTATTAGTTAAATCTGAATATAAAAGAAGACAGGCTCCTCCAGGAGTAAAAATATCAGTTAGATCTTTTGGTAAAGAAAGAAGGTATCCTATAACAAATCAATTTAAAATTTAGATGGCTGGAACTAATAAAACAAACAAATTAATAAGTAATGGCCCTTGCATAATTTTAAAAAGATCCACAACTACCAGAAAATATTGGAATGTGTGCCAGGTCAATGTTAAATTATGGATTTTCAGACCTTAGAATAGTAAACCCTAAAAAAGCTTTTCCTAATGATAAAGCAATATCTGCTTCTGCTGGAGCCTTTGATAAAATAATTAAGAAAACAAGAGTTTTTTCTAACCTTGAAGAAGCTATGAAAAGTATTAAAATTTTATTCGCAACTTCTGTAAGAGTCAGAGATCTAGAAAAAAATATACTTACTCCTAGAGAAGCAATTAAATTAATAATAAAAAAATATAAATACAGTAAAATAGGTTTTTTATTTGGACCTGAAAAAGCTGGACTCAATAATGCTGATTTATCTGAAGCTAACTTTATAATCCAAATACCTACTAACCCAGGTTTTGGATCATTAAACTTAGCAATGGCAGTAAATATTATCTGTTATGAATGGTTTATTAATTATCACAAAAAAATTTCTACAAACATAAGTAAAAATATTGAAGTAGTAGACAAAAAAAAATTAACAAATTTTAAAAAATTTCTTATAGAAAACATCTATGAATCTGGGTTTTTAAAAATAAAGATTCTGAAAAACTTGAAACAAATGTTAAAAACATTTTTTCAAAAAAGTTTATTAACTAATAAGGAATTATTGATATTATACGGAATTATAAAAAGTCTAAAAAATTATGAAATTAATAATTGACATATTAATAAACACAAGTAATATGCAGATTTAAAGTTATGAGTAAAAGATTACAACCAAGAAATAAAATTGATAGAAGATTAGGGTGTAACCTTGGGGTGAACCAAAATCTCCTTTCAATAGAAGAGAATATGGTCCTGGCCAACACGGGTCTAAAAAAAAGAAATTATCTGATTATGGAATTCAACTTTTTGCTAAGCAAAAACTTAAAGGGTATTATGGAAATATCTCTGAAAAGCAATTTAGACGTTACTATGATAAGGCTCTCAAAAAAAGAGGGGATACTAGTGAACACCTAATTGCACTTTTAGAGTCTAGATTAGACGCCTTGATTTATAGAATGAATATTGCTCCTACAGTTTTTGCAGCCAGACAACTCATCAACCATGGTCACATAGAAGTAAATAACAGAAGAGTTACAATTCCTTCTTTTTCAGTAAGCACAAAAGATATTATTTGTGTTAGGCAGAAGTCTTTACAACATCCAGTTGTGCTAGAAACCACAGAAAAAGCACCTAAAGAAGTACCTGATTACATTGAATTTGATAAGCAAAAAATAGTAGGTAGGTTAATCAGAGTCCCTAAGCTAAGTGATGTTCCATATCCTGTTCAAATGGAGCCGAATTTAGTTGTTGAATTTTATTCTAGATACTTTCTTACTCCTGAGATAAAGGAATATTATTTTTTGTAAAATATTCTTTTAATTCTCCAGATTCAAACATTTCTCTTATAATATCACAACCTCCTACAAACTCATTATTAACATATAATTGAGGTATGGTAGGCCAATTACTGAAAAGATTTAATGCCTTCTCTTAAGTTTTCATCTTGTAAAACATCATAGGATTGAAAGTTAACACCTATATGTTTTAAAATTTGAACGACTGTTGAAGAAAAACCGCATTGTGGAAAAGTAGGATTTCCTTTCATATACAACACAACTGGATCTTTGCTATTATTATCTTTTATTTTAGAATTTATATCAGTCATTATTTCTCCTAAATTATTTTTTTGGTGTTAAAGTGGTAAGAGAAAGAGCATGAAGTACACCGCCCATTTTTCCTTCAAGCGCATCATAAACCATTTTGTGCTGGTTTACTTTTGTTTTCCCTTCAAATAAACTAGAAGTAACAGTAGCAGCATAGTGATTATCATCTCCTGCAAGATCTTTTACTTCTACTTCAGCATCTGGTAAAGATTTTACAATCATTTCAATTATTTCATCTTTTTTCATTCCCATAATAAGCCTTATTTAAAGTTTATTTTGTTTTTTTAATTCGTCAATATTTATAAAACTATTATCAGCAAATTTTATAACATTACCTTCCATTATACGACCTATTTTTGTAAATTGGATTTGTGTATTTTTAATATTTTTTTCAAATTCTTTTAACTTGATTCTATCCATAGTAATTATATAACGAGATTGATCTTCTCCAAACAAAAAAGCATGTGATTTAAATTGTTTACTAAAGTTTATTGTAACTTTCTAGAAATACACATTTCTAATAAGGCAATAATTAATCCCCCATCTGATATATCATGACATGCAGATATTATTTTTTTATTTATTAATTTAGTTATTAAGTTCCCATTATTTTTTTCACTTGTAAGATTTACTTTTGGTGGAACACTATCTTTTTTTATAATTTTGTGATCAAAAAAGCATCTTTCATAAGCAGAACTAGACAAATGTGTTCCATGTGTTCCTATTAAATATATTTCGTCATTAATATGAAAGCTATTATATGAAATTACTTTTCTATAATCATCGATGACTCCAACTGCTCCTATTTGAGGCGTAGGAGGTATATTGATATTATTAGTTTCATTATAAAAAGAAACATTACCTGACACTATAGGCAAATTTAACTTTTTGGAGGCATTATTAATACCTTTTATAGAATTAACAAACTGTCCCATTATTTCACCTTTTTCTGGATTACCAAAATTCAGACAATTAGTTAATGCTAAAGGCTTAGAACCTACTGATATTAAATTTCTGTAGCTTTCTGCTACTGCTTGTAAAGCTCCTTCATAAGGATCATTATCACAATAGAATATGTTACAATCAGTTGTTACAGCAATTGCTTGAAATTTTGAATTGGTTTTTATAACACTAGCATTACCACCCATATTAGAGATTACATTTCTAGTAATCATATGGTCGTATTGTTCCCATATTTTATTTTTCTTTTTATAGTTGGGGTTATTTAATATTTTTTTTACAATAGTTGAAATTTTTTCTTCTTTATAAGTTTTTTTTACATAAGTTTTTTTAAAGGTAAAAAAAATTTCTTTTATATGATTTATAAGATGTAAGGCTAGTTAATGGGATATTGGCCACAATTTCATTTTTATATTTTAGAACTATTTTCTCAGAAGCAGTAATTTTCCTATATTAGCGTAATCTAAGTTCCATTTAGAAAAAATTTCTTTAGCTTCTTTTTTCTTTTTTAGGGTTTAAAATTAGTAACATTCTTTCTTGACTTTCGGATAGCATAATTTGGTCTGCTGTCATACTTTTATCTCTCAGCGGAACATTATCTAAATTTATATTTATACCAAGTTTTGATGATGCTGCCAGTTCTACTGCAGAGGATGTAAGTCCTGCAGCACCCATATCTTGTATGCCAACAATAGCATCTTTTTTCATAAGTTCTAAGCATGCTTCCATTAATAGTTTTTCTGTAAACGGATCACCTACTTGTACAGTAGGCTTTAATGTTTCAGACTCTGTACTGAAGGCTCCTGAAGACATACTTGCACCATGAATACCATCTTTACCTGTTTTTGATCCAACATAAAAAACTATGTTTCCTGGTTTTCCTGCTTTGGCATAAAAAATTTTATTTTTTTGCAATACCAACTGTCATTGCATTAACTAAAATATTTTTATTATATCTTGAATCAAAACTACATTCACCAGCAACAGTAGGAATACCAGTACAATTTCCATAATCACCAATACCAGAAACTACACCATTGAATAGGTGACTAGTTTTGTTATCTTTCATTGATCCAAATCTTAAACAGTTTAAGTTAGCAATAGGCCTAGCTCCCATAGTAAAAATATCTCTCATAATGCCACCTACACCTGTTGCAGCACCTTGATAGGGCTCAATAAATGAAGGATGGTTATGACTTTCAATTTTAAAAACAATTGCATTATTTAAACCAATATCTATAACTCCTGCATTTTCACCTGGTCCTTGAATAACCCAAGGAGCATCTGTATTTAGTTTTTTTAACCAAAATTTTGAAGATTTATATGAGCAGTGCTCACTCCACATGGCGGAATAAATAGCTAATTCTGTTAATGAAGGTTCTCGGTTAAGTATAAATTTAATATCTAAAAAATCATCTTCTGTTAAACCTAACTTATCTAACAAATTATCTATATTTGATGTCATAACATAGATCCAATCATTTGTTTCATAATTTTATCTTTTTGGTTCATATCAGTATATCTCTCTGGGTGGGGCATCATACCTAATATTTTTTTGTTAAGACTAAGTATACCTGCAATATTATTTATTGATCCATTAGGGTTATATTTATCATTAATATTCCCATCTTTTGAACAATACTGAAAAACTATTTGATTATTTTCAGTAATTTCTTTTAACACATCTTTAGTCGCCACATAATTTCCCATTTTGTGGGCTATAGGTAACTTTAATACTGTATTGTTTAATTTATGCGTAAATATGCAGTTATTATTTACTACTTTTAAATAAATGTCCTTACAAATAAATTTTAAGTTTTTATTTATGATTAATGTTCCTGGTAATAGATTTGCTTCAGTTAGAATTTGAAATCCATTGCATATTCCCATTATAGGGTACCTTTTTTTAGAAAAACTTATTACCTCTCTTATGATATTACTAGCTGAGGCTATTGCCCCACTCCTTAAATAATCTCCAAATGAAAAACCTCCTGGGAGTATAATAAAATCAGTATTTTTAGGTATGTTATTCTTATACCATATTTCATTAGGTTTTTTGTTAGTTATTGAATGAATGGAAGATACTATATCTTGATCACAATTTGATCCAGGAAATATTATTACTGATACATTCATATTTTTTTAATAGTTACTATTGTATAATCTTCAATTACTTCATTGCATAATAATTTTTCAGATAAATTTTTTGCAATTTTTTCGGCATTATTTTTATCAGAAATATTCTTTAACAAAACTTCAAAATATTTACCTTGCTTAATATCTAATATATTTTTAATACCTAAACTATTAGCTGCCTCAGATATTGCCTTACCTTGAGGATCAAGAACATCTTTTTTAGAGTTACATATATTGTTAATTTATACATTTAATTTCCTATTTAACTTAGTATGAATATACTCATAAGCATCAATTAAATCACCTTTATCATGTCTAAACAGATCTTTATCTAAGCTTAATTTTGATTTTTTATCCCACAGCCTACAATTGTCTGGACTAATTTCATCAGCAAGTATTATTTCATTATTATTTTTACCAAATTCTAATTTAAAATCTACTAAGATAATACCTATTTTAGAAAATAATTTAATTAATAAAATATTAATCTTTAGTGCTAATTTTGTTAAATACCTAATTTCTTTAGCAGTAGCAATATTTAATAACTTTATATGAGCACTGTTCATAAAAGGATCATTTAATTCATCTGATTTTAAAAAAACTCTATAATAGGCTCTTTAAATTTTTTCCTTGTTTAATTTTAAATTTATCACTTATACTACCAGCTGAATAATTTCTTACGACTACTTCAAGAGGAATAATTTTTACTTTTTTAATTATTTGCTCTCTTTCACTTATTTTTTTAATAAAATGAGTTTTAATTCTATTTTCATTAAGATATTTAAAAATTAGAGCAGATATGGAATTATTAAGTATTCCTTTGCTCTTAAATAGTTTTCTTTTTCTATTATTGAATGCTGTTGCATCATCTTTAAAATATTGAACTAAGGTATTTTTTTCTTTTGTTGAGAATATTTTTTTTGCTTTGCCTTCTATCAATAACTTCATTTCTTTTATCCGTTTTATTTATAATAAGTGATTAAATGAACTTTTGTATTCACTATATAACCAGACCATATTATTTTTTATTTTTTTTTTATTTGGTAATCCTATTATAGAAGAACAGACTGTTCCATAATTATTATTTTTATCTTTTACAAATACAGAAGATAAATTAACATTATTATATTTATCTTCTAGAAAAAGTAATTCCTGCCAGCTTTTAAAGTAATTAATTGAAGGATTAGGTAGCTTTTTTTTTAAGAAAATATCTCTATATAATTTTTGTTTTGGAGATTTATTATCATTTAAGTCATAATTGTCAATAATTGAGAAGCCATAGGTACTTCAAATGACTTAAATTCATTTTGATCATATTTTATCCAAAAAGCATTTTTATAATCAGATATAAATAAATTAAAAAATCGAGTGTCTTTTTAAAATATGACTCAATATATTTCAATGCACTTTTGGCATCAGATTTTTTTAATATATCAATTATGATTTTACCTCTAGAATTAAGATTTTTATCTTTTAATTTATTAGATGATCTGTTTAATATAGCTGCACATAGGCCGTTTTCATTTAAACCTAACCACGAGCCTCCTTCTAAAATATCTTTTCCAGCAAAAATACTATTATTCCAATGATAACCTGGAGGCTTGAAAGTTCTGGCTAAATATTCATCTCTATTATTAGCTATTAAAATGGGCCAATCAGAATTTTTTGATCTGTGAATAAATAATGTACACATTTAAGAAGTCTTACTCATATATAAATAGCTTTTTACATTAACAGTATTTTATTGTTAACTTGAAGGAAATTTATTAATTATTTTTTAAAAATCCTTTTATAAATTACATTAATATTTTTTAAGTATGTTTTATTATTAAAGATACTTTTTAATTCTTTATTTTTTAATAAACTACTTACTTTTTTTTGTCATTACTTAAATTATGATAGAAACTTTTACTATTTTTACTATTAATATTTTTCCAAGTTTTCATTGCATTCTGTTGTACTAACCCATAGGCCTCTTCGCGAAGTAATCCTTTGCTTATTAATTTAAGCATTACATTTTGACTAAAATGTAGGCCTTTTAACTTATCTAAATTATATTGAATATTTTTAGGATAAATAATTAGATTGCTAATTACATTATTTAATCTCTTTAAAGAGAAGTCCATTGCTATTGTAATATCAGGACACATAATTCTTTCAGCAGATGAATGAGAGATATCTCTTTCATGCCATAAAACAATATTTTCTAAACTAGTTTGACATAAGTTTCTTATGTACCTAGATAATCCTGATAAGTTCTCTGATAAAACTGGATTTCTTTTATGAGGCATAGCTGAACTACCTTTTGTCCTTTTCCAAAACTTTCTTCAGCTTCAAGTACTTCTGTTCTTTGTAAATGTCTAATTTCAGTAGCTAGTCTATCAATTGAACCAGCTAGTATAGAAAGCGCACTAAAAAAGGCAGCATGCCGGTCTCTAGGAATAATTTGAGTAGATACATCTTCTGTTTTTAAACCTAATTTTTTTGCTACGTAAGCTTCAACTGATGGCGAAATACTTGAATAAGTTCCAACTGGACCAGAAATTTTACAAATAGAAATCTCCTTTTGTGCTATCTCTAATCTTTTTAAATTTCTTTTAAACTCAGCATAGGCATAAGCAAATTTCAATCCAATAGTTGTAGGTTCTGCATGGATACCATTACTTCTTCCTATAGTAATTAATGATTTATAATCTAATGCTTTTTTTCTTTAAAGTAATTAATAGGCTTTTTAGACTTTGTATAAGGATTTTAGAAGAATTTTGTAACTGAACCGATAAGCAAGTATCTAATACATCTGATGAGGTCATACCTTGGTGAATAAATTTAGATTCTTTTCCAACATATTCTGCAACATTGGTCAAAAATGCTATGACATCATGTTTAGTTTCTTTTTCTATTTGCAATACTTTATTTACATCAAAGTTAGCTTTTTTTCTAATATTTTGTGAAGTTCCTTTAGGTATTTTTCCAATTTTTTCCATTGCTTCGCAAGCTAGAATTTCTATTTCAAGCCAAATTTTATATTTAGTTTCAGTTTCCCAAATAGTTTCCATAATTGCTGTTGAATATCTTGGTATCATTTATTTTTCCTATTAATTATTAATAATGACTTCTACTCTTCTATTATTTTTCTTCTTCTACGTTGTCACCAGTTATTATTAATGGATAGTCTTCGCCGTAACTTTTGATAATGAGCTTATTATTAATACCCTTTTCTCTAAAATATTTAGAAACACTTAAGGCTCTTTGCTCTGACAAAATTAAATTGTATTTTTTTGATCCTTTTGTATCAGTATGCCCATAAATGATGATTGGGTTAGAATCTGTTTTAATTAAGGTAGAAATATAATTATCCAGTTTATCTTTTTCAGTAATTGATAATTTATGACTATCGTAATTAAAAAATACTAAAACACTTTTTGTCTTATCTCTAATAAAATAAGACTTATTTTTTTCTGATACTGAACTAGAACTAATTTCAGATTTTTGTTTTTTACTTATTGATTTTTTACTTACTTCAGAAGCTAAAATTTTTTTATATGCATTAGTAAACTTATTTTTACAATATTCAATATCCTTAATTTGCCAGTTTTCTTCAATTTGTTCTAACCAGCAATCATATCCTGAAACTAATTTAGCAACTAATTTTGGATATTGAAAAGTAAATTCTTCTTTTAAAAGAGAACTAATTTTTTTATATTCTTCTTTAGCTTCATTTTCATAATTATCAGGAATTTTCCAATTTTTAGGGTTTTCTATTCGAATTATTTTTGTTTTAAGTATATTGTTAGCTTTAAATGCAAAGTAATTAGCATCTAATTCATCATGCATCTCATAAAGTTCTGAATAAGCAAATTCTTTGTACTCTTTACTAACTAAATCATAAATATTATCTTGAGAAAAATTATATTTATCTAATTCTTTTAATCTAAAATAAGCACATGAGTTTATTAAGAGTAAAAAAGTACTGATTAAAAGAAAATTAATTATTTTATGTACTATACTATTTTTCAAATTCTTTTAGCCTAAGAAGATTTTATATAATTTAGTAAATACTGTAAATCATTATTATGAATTGAAAAGTTTACTGCTTTTCTCCAGTTTTTAGCACCATCAGTGCTATTAAAAATATTTTGTATATGAGTGATAGAGTTTTTATTTATACTTTTACCAGTAAAGAGCTTTTTGAGTTTGGTAATGTACTTTATTACCAATGCAACTTTTTTGTTGACTAGTAATAGGATTTTTTGCAAAAATCCAAGGGTTTTTATAAGCTTCTCTTCCTATCATAATTCCATCAACTTTGTTTTTATATTTTTTGAAATCCAAAGTATTTAAAAAACCTCCATTAATTATTATTTTATTTCTGCTAAATTTTTTTTTCAATTTAAATACTCTTTCATATTTCAATGGTGGAATGCTTAAATTTTTTTTTGTGCTTAATTTACCTAAAATTCCATTTCTAGCGTGAATAATGTATTTATTTACGCCTGACATATTTATTTCACTTACAAAATTATTTAATAAATCATCATTATACTTAGTGCCAATACCAATCCTTGTTTTTACACTAACTTTTAAATCTGTTTCATTTTTAATAGCATTTACGCAATCTTTTACTATCTTAGGGTTTTTTAGTAGTATTAAACCAAAATCACCAGCTATTACATTTTTACTTGGACAGCCACAATTAATGTTAACTTCTGAAAACCCTAATTCTGATATTTTTTAGCAGCTTTAGCCATGCTAATAGGTTTATTGCCTGCTATTTGTACTTTAATATTTGAAAAGTTTTTTAATATTTTATAATCATTTAAAATATTAGTTCTAATTACAGCTTCTGAATGCATCATCTCTGTGTAAATAGTAATATTATTATTTATTAAACTCATGAGAAAACAAAAATAACTATCAGTTTTTCCCATCATAGGTGCTATTGAATAAAATTGATTAACATTCTGCAACATATTAATTATTTTAATGCATTAATTTGAAAAATTCATTATCTTTAATATGAGATTTTTATGGCTTCAATACATTTTTATAATTTTAGATAGTTTAGTTTATGCTTCCTGGCTATTTATGGTGGCGTCTGGACTTACATTAATTTATGGAGTTATGAAAGTATTGAATGTAGCTCATGGCAGTCTATATGCTTTTGGAGCATATGCTAATGCTTGGTTAATAGGCTGGTATTTTAATAATTATACAGAGTTTGAAGCTTTATCATTTTTATTTATTCCTATTTCAGCTTTAGTTATTGGTATTATTTTAGGTATTTTAATTGAGAAAATTTTTTAAGGAAAATTTATTTTAGAGATGAGATCGTAGTAGTTTTAGTAACTTATGGACTATTCCTTATTTTTGAGGATGTTATGAAATTAATTTTTGGAACTACTTCATATTTACCTTATCAACCTAGAATGTTATTAGGAAATATTAATGTTTTAGTATTCCTTATGTTATTTACGATTTGGCAATTATAGGTATTGCTGCTTTTATATGGTTTCTATTTAATTTCATAATTAAATATACTAAAATAGGAAAACTTTTTACTTTCCGTTATAAATGATAGAGAAATGTCATCTGCTCTTGGAATAAATGTTAATAAATTTTTTATTTACACTTTTACTTTTGGTTGTTTATTAGGTTGCTTAGGAGGAGCTGTGTCAGCGCCAATGATTTCTGTAGTACCAGGGATAGGTGTAGAAGTAATTGTTTTAGCTTTTGCAGTAGTGGTAACTGGAGGATTAGGAAGTGTTACTGGTGCAGCAATTGGAGCTTTATTTATAGGTTTAGCAAGAACTATTGCTATTTTTTATGCTCCACAATTAGAACTATTTATTGTTTTTTTTGTTATGGCAATCATACTTTCATTTAAGCCTGAAGGTCTTTTTGGCAGTAAAGAAGTGAGAAAATATAAAATGAGAGGTCTGATTAATAAAGATAAATTGATATTAATTGCATTTTTATTTACTTTTATTTCTTTTTGGTTTTTACTTCCTGACTATGCAATAAATACTATTTCTTTGTCTTTTTGTAATGGTCTTGTAATCTTGGGCTATTGCTTCTAATGAGAGCTGGTTTAATATCATTTGGACATGGCATGTACTATTGTTTAGGTGGATATGCAGTTGCTATGACATATAATTTTTTACAAATTAAAGAAGTTTTTGTTCTTATTACTTTTTCTATTTTAGCAGGTTTTATTGTTTCCTTTTTTTAGGGTTTTTTGTGAGAAGGTTTAGAGGAATTTTTTTTTGCAATGCTTAATCTTGCATTATCGATGATCTTTTTGGTATTATAGTCAAAAAGTGTATCATTAGGTTCAACTGATGGATTTGGTATTAAAAGATCTTACTTATTTCAATTATATTATTGAGGATGAAAAAGGTTAAATATCTTTTCTTATTTATTGATTGTCTTATTAACTGGCCTAATGATGATGATAGTAATGAATTTTTTAAAGTCACCATCTGGTAAAATGCTAGAAGCAATTAGAGAAAACGAAATTCGATCTTCATATCTAGGAATTTCTATAAATAAACAAATTCATAAAATTTATATTTTTCAAGTACATTAGCAGCTCTTGGAGGAGGGCTAATGGTAATTCTTATTGGCCATATAACTCCTGAGGATACAGCATATTGGACTAGGTCGGGAGAGTTTGTTTTTGTAGCAATTCTTTCAGGAAGTCTTAACGTTTTTGCACCTTTAATCGGATCTCTTTTCTTTGAGTTTATTAGGTCATATGCATTATTTTATTTTCCAAATACATGGCAAATGATAATAGGGGTTGTTCTTATATTAGGAATTTTATACTTACCTGAAGGCATAGGGTCAATCTTTAATAAAAGGAAAAAATAATGCTTTTAGAAGTTAAAAATTTAAATAAAAAATTTGGTTCAGTTTCAGCTGCAAATAATATAAATTTTAAAATGAATGAAAATGAAATTATAGGTGTTATTGGTGCAAATGGAGCAGGAAAAACTACCTTTTGTAATATAATTACAGGTTATTTAAAAGCCAGACAGCGGAGTAATACTTTACGAAGGCAAAAATATCACAAAATTTAATGTACAAGAAATTAAAAATATTGGCATTCATAGATCATTTCAAATCCCACAAGTTTTTGAAAATTTAGGGGTACTTGAAAATATAATAATTACTGAATTAGTTGCAAAAAATAAACAAAATGCATTTTTTGAGGATGCCTATTCTAAAAAAAATTATCAAAATGCAATTAAATTATTAGAAAAATTTTCTTTTGATGTTGACAAATTCAAAGATAAAACTTTAAAAGAACTTCCTCAAGGAGCAAGAAAAGTTCTAGATATTTTAATAGCAATTATCGGAAAGCCAAAAGTAATTTTATTAGATGAACCTACATCAGGTATTAGTACAGATGAAAAAAATGTTATAATGAAAAATATTCTTAGGGCTATAAAGGAATTTAATATATCTGTTCTTTTTATAGAGCATGATATGGAAATAGTAGAAAAATTTTCTGAAAGAGTTGTTGCATTTTATAATGGAGAAATTATTGCTGATGATAAACCTAGTAAGGTATTTAATCAAAATAATGTTAAAAAGTTTATAATTGGAGGCTTATAATGTTAGTGGTTAGTAACGTAGAGGTTTCTATTAAAAATATTAATATATTACAATCTATTTCTTTTAAAGTTTCTAAGTTTTCTAGTATTATTGGTAGAAATGGAGCAGGAAAAACTACTCTTATTAGAGCTATTATGAATATATTGCCCGCTAAGACTGGTAATATTAAATTTAATGATAAAGTTTTAAATAATTTAAAAACGTATGATATGAGTAAATTAGGTATAGGGTATATGCCTGAAGATAGAAGGCTAGTCCCAGACTTATCTGTTAAAGATAATATAATGGTGCCATTATGGAGTTTAAATAAGAAAAATGTAAATGAAAGCTTAGAAGAAGTGATTTCTTTTATTCCTGAATTAAAAGATTTTATGGAAAGACAAGCTTTTCAGCTTTCTGGAGGACAACAAAAATTAGTAGCTCTTGCTAGAGCTATGGTAGTTGGTAAAAAACTTTTGTTATTAGACGAACCTTTTGAAGGAGTTGCACCTGCCTTAGCAGAAAGGCTTGTAGAGTTAATAAGTAGTTTGAATAAGAGTAATTTAATAACTATGATTACTGAATCTGATGAAACTTTTTCAAAAAAAATCAAGGCAGATATTATTAGAATAGAAAGAGGAAAAATTTTGTAATTATGTTTGATCTTAAAATTTTTGCAGCCTCCAATGCAAAGTAAGTTAAAATTGCATCAGCTCCAGCCCTTTTAAAACAACTAAGTGTTTCAATAATTATATCCTCTTTTTTAAAATAACCTTCTTCTATAGATTTCATTAGCATAGAATATTCTCCTGATACTTGATAGCTAAAGGTAGGATAATTAAATGTATTTTTAATTTTATTGAGTACATCAAGATAGGGCATACCTGGTTTAATTAATATTATATCTGCACCTTCTTTTATATCCATAGACACTTCTTTTAAGGCTTCATTATTATTATTATAATCCATTTGGTATGATTTTTTTTTATTTGGACCTAGGTTATTAGATGCTGATATTGCATTTCTAAATGGACCATAAAAAGCTGAGGCATATTTAGCAGCATATGACATTATTATTGTATTATGAAATGACGATTTATCTAAACGTTCTCTGATAACTTTAATTCTGCCATCCATCATATCTGAAGGAGCAATAATATCGCAGCCTGCTTCTGCGTTTACTATGGCTTGCTTACAAAGTATTTCTATAGTTTTATCATTATCTATCTGATTGTTTTCTAAAATTCCATCATGTCCTGATATGGTATAAGGGTCTAGGGCTATATCACAAATAACTCCTATTCCATTAACATTTTTTTTAATTGCTCTTACTGCCTTACATACAATATTATTTTCATTCAATGCTTCCTTACCAAAAATATCCTTCTTTTCTTCAGGTACTTCTGGAAAAATTGCTACAGCTTTAATCCCTGCTTCATAAGCTTTGTTTGCAAGCATAATTGCATCATTTATATTATTTCTTTTAACATTAGGCATCATATCAATTTCAGTACTTTAGCTTCATAAGTTAAGAAAATAGGTAGGATTAAGTCAGAAACTTTTAAAAAATTTTCTGTTACAATTTGTCTTATCCAATCTTCTTGGCGCAGTCTTCTTGGTCTACAATAAGGAAAGTTTGATAAAAAATTATTCATAAGTTATATTAATTTCTATAGAGTAATAACATAGGTAATAGTGAATTTAAATATTAATATAAATTTAACTAATGAGCAAAAAGCTTTTGTGGACTCAACAAAGCAGTTTGCAGATGAACATATTAAAAATAATTCTTTAAAATGGGATAAAAATGCATATTTTCCAGTTGAGGTATTCAAAAAGTCTGCAGAGCTTGGGCTAGCTGGTATTTATGTTTCAGAAAAAGATGGTGGTACAGGTCTTACTAGATTGGATGCATCTCTAATATTTGAAGAGTTAGCTTATGCATGTCCATCTACCTCTGCTTTTTTATCAATTCATAATATGACTGCGTGGATGCTTAGTAAATATGGAAATAATGATTTAAAAAATAAATATATGAAAAGTATAACTAGTATGGAAAATGTTTGTTCATACTGTTTAACTGAACCAGGTTCAGGTTCAGATGCTATTGCTATGAAGACAAAAGGTAAACCAGATAAAGATAATTCTTCTCTTAATATAAATGGTTCCAAGTCCTTTATTTCTGGAGCTGGAGTTTCTGATTTATATTTTGTAATGATGAAAACTGAAACAAGCCAAGATAATGAAACATCCTGTGTTATTATTGAAAAAAATTATGATGGAATTTCTTTTGGTAAAAATGAAGAAAAAATGGGATGGAAGAATCAGCCTACTAGAGTAGTTTCTTTTGACGAATGTATAGTTCCATACGAAAATATAGTTGGTAAACCTGGAGAAGGTTTTAAAATAGCTATGCAAGGTCTCGATGGTGGGAGAATTAACATAGCGTCCTGTTCATTAGGTGCAGCTAGGTTTTGCATAGATAAATGTATAGATTATGTTAGCGAAAGAAAACAATTTGGAAAATTTTTAAAAGAATTTCAGTCTATCCAATTTAAAATAGCCGATATGATTACTGATTATAATGCTGCAAGGTTAATGGTACATGAAGCTGCTAATGCACTAGATCTAAAGCAAAGTGATACTACTATTAAATCTGCAATGGCCAAAAAGTTTGCAACTGATGTTTGCTTTAACATTTGTAATGAAGCACTTCAAATTCATGGAGGGTATGGATATCTATCTGAATATGGAATAGAAAAAATGGTTAGAGATTGTAGAGTACATCAAATTTTAGAAGGCACTAATGATATAATGAAATTAATTATATCTAGAGATAGTCTTAAATAGAATAAATGACTGAAGTTTTAATAAATAAAGAAAATTCTACTATTATTTTAACACTTAATAGAGAGAGAGTATTAAATGCTCTTAATTTAAATATGGTTAGAATAATTTCCGAAAATATTTCTTCATGGAACGATGATGATGGTATTAGCGGAGTACTGTTAAGAGGAGCAGGAGAAAAGGCATTCTGTGCTGGCGGCGATATAGTTTCAGTGTATCATTCAAAAAATGATGAAGGCAATAATTTATCATATGATTTTTTAAAGAAGAATATTTATTAAATTATGAAATTAGTAAATTTAAAAAGCCTTGGATTTCTTTATTAAATGGTATAGCTATGGGAGGAGGGCTAGGATTATCTGTTCATGGAAGTCATAGAATAGTTAGTGAAAAAACAGTCACTGCTATGCCTGAAACTGCTATTGGTTTATTTCCTGATGTAGGAGGAGGTTACTTTCTATCAAGAGTAGATCATTTTGTTGGGACTTACCTAGCTTTAACTGGAAAAACATTAGATGGAGATAATTCTATTTTTGCCAAAATAGGAACACATATTATTGAAGATAATTTAGTTGATGAGTGTGTTAAAAAAATATTAAATTTAAAAAAATATACAAAATATGATGTTGATTTTATTCTTAAAAAATATGATAAAAAAACTAAAACACATCCTTCTTTAGAAAAAGAGTTGCCAGATATAAGTAAGCATTTTAATAAAAAAAGTATTAAAGAAATAATTAATTCATTAAAAGCAGAAAACTCTATATGGTGTAAAGAGCAATTAAATATTCTAGAGAAAAAATCTCCAACCAGTATGGGAGTTGCAACCAGACAATTAGATATTTCTAGGTCTTTAAACTTAAAGGATTGCTTAAGTATGGAATTTAGAATATGCCAAGCAATGATGAATAGACATGATTTTTATGAGGGTGTCAGAGCAAACTTAGTAGATAAAGATAGAGATCCTAAATGGAAACCTATAACAGTAGATCTATTAGAGGAAAAACTATAGATGATCATTTTAAAAACTTAGAGGAAAAGGAACTTTTTTAACGTGCAAAATATTCTTTTATAGGTTTAGGGGCTATGGGTACTCCTATGGCCTTAAACTTACTTAAAAAAATACAATTTATTTTTATACGATATTAATACTAAAAATTATAAAAAATTTTATAAAAGCAAAGCAAAAATATGCAATAATTATAAAGACTTATCAAGTAAAAGTGATGTATTTATTAGTATGCTTCCTGATGGTAAAGCTTTATCAAATTTAGTTTTAGGAAAAAATGGTATTATTAATTTTATTAAAAAAGATTCTATATTTATTGATTGTTCATCGGTTGATTATGAGACTACTCTAAAAATTTCAGATGCTTTTACAAAAAAAAGTATTAAATTTATAGATGCTCCAGTATCTGGTGGAGTATCAGGAGCAGAACAAGCAACTTTAACTATTATGGTTGGAGGAAAAAAAAATACATATAATGATGCAAAAGAAATTTTAAGTGTATTGGGAAAAAATATAATTTATGTTGGAAAAAGTGGATCTGGTCAAATTGTAAAAGCATGCAATAACATGATGCTAGGTATAAACATGATAGGAGTAAGTGAGGCTTTTACTTTAGCAAGTAAATATGGGATTTCAAAAAAGACTTTTTTTGAGATTTCATCAAAGTCTAGTGGATCATCATGGGCAATGTTAAATCATTTACCTATTAAAGGTATTATTAAAACCGCAGCCGCAAACAATCGTTTTAAACCAGGCTATGCTGCAAAACTGATTCTAAAGGATTTAAGTATAGCTAAACAAATGGCAAAAAGATTTCTTTAAATATATTTATGGGCAAAAAGGCATTTGATTTATATAATTCATTCTGTAGAAAAGATAAAAATAATTTGGATTATAGTGCAATTATTAAAAGCTTGTTTAAAAATAAGTAATTACTATTTAAAGGCTTGTATTCCTGTTTGGCTTCTGCCTAATATAAGTGCATGAATATCATGGGTGCCTTCATAGGTATTGACAGCTTCTAAGTTCATCATGTGCCTAATAATATGGTATTCATCAGAAATACCATTTCCTCCATGCATGTCTCTAGCAGTTCTTGCAATATCTAGTGCTTTACCAACATTGTTTCTTTTCAGTATAGAAATCATTTCATTATTTGATTTATCTTCATCTTTTAATCTACCTGCCCTTAATGTTGCTTGTTGAGCAATAGCTATTTCACATTGCATATCTGCAAGTTTTTTGTATTAATTGGTTAGAAGCTAGAGGCTTTCCAAATTGTTTCCTCTCTAAAACATATTCTCTAGCTGATAGCCAACAAAACTCAGCAGCTCCAAGAACTCCCCAAGAAATGCCATATCTTGCTGAAGTTAAACAGGTCATAGGTGCTTTTAATCCTTCTGCATATTTTAATACATTCTCATTAGGTACAAAAACTTCATCCATTTGTATCATACCAGTTGGAGAAGCTCTTAAAGCAAATTTACCCTTCAATTTTTGGTGTTTCTAAGCCTTTTATTTTAGAGTTTTTTTCAATTATAAAACCTTTTATAATATTATTCTCATCTTTTGCCCATATTAGAAATAAATTAGCTATAGGACTATTTGAAATCCAGTTTTTTGACCCTGATAGCTTATAACCTCCATCAACCTTTTTTGCTTTTGTTATCATGGAATAAGGATCTGAACCATGGTCTGGCTCCGTTAAACCAAAACATCCTATTAAATTACCTTTTGCTAATTCAGGAAGCCATCTTTTCTTTTGTTCTTCAGATCCATAATCAAATATTGGTTGCATAACTAAGCTTGATTGAACGCTGAAACATGACCTATAAGCAGAGTCAACTCTTTCTATTTCTTTAGCAATAAGTCCATATGATACTGAAGAAACACCAGAACAACCATATCCTTTTATTTGTGCACCCAATAAACCAATTTTACCAAGCTTTTTAAATAGGTCATTATCATATACCTCATTTCTATTTGCCTCTATTATTTTTGGTAATAATTCTTTACTTGCAAAATCTCTAGCAGTATTTCTGATTAAAACTTCATCTTCATAGAGTTGCTCTTCTAATAAAAAGGGATCTCTGTAATTAAATTCTTTCTTAATTTCTTTTAAACTATTTTGTTCTTTTAAGTTTTTCATTTTTTTACATTAAATGTTTCAGCAATAATTAATAAATCTTTTAATCTGTAATAATTTAAACTAGTAATTTTACTAAAGTACCATACCATATCTTGAAATTGTAGTCTTAAAATTAGATATTTATTAAAAAAGCCAAAAGGGATGGTACAGTTTAATTCAAAAAATACACCATTTTTGTTATATTGTTTAGAGACTTGATTACAAAATATAAGAGGATTTGAAGCTAGCTGTTCAATAGTATTATCAATATACATAGGTAGATGTTTAAATTGATCAAATATAGGGTCAGATAAGGGACTATCTTCACTTCTAAGGGTATTTTCTAATTCTACAATTTCTCCTGTTTCATCATATATTTTATCTTTTAGCCATGCTGTAGGTTCTATTATATCATTTTTAACTTTACTTAGTTCAATTTTTGAATATTTAGAAAAATCTCCTCCTATAGGAACAATTTTGCTGATGCCTTCTAAAGTGGTCTCATGGGAAAAAATTAAAGGGGCTTCTAGGTAGTTTTCAGAATATTCAAAAGTTTGAGCGACTAGTTTGATGTTTAGTGATAATAATAAAAAAATTACTTTAATCAAAATCAATAACTTTTCCGTTAGGTTTCTCAATAACTTTTCCTTCTGTCATTTTTATAGATCCATTTATTATAGCAGCAACAGGGCTTCCTTTTAATTTCATTCCATTAAAAGGAGACCAACCACTTTTTGATGCTATATTTTCATTTTTAATAATTATTTCTTTATTTAAATCTACTATTGTTAAGTCAGCATCATATCCTTCTTTAATAAAACCTTTATTTTTTATATTATAAATTTTACATGGATTTTCAGATAATAATTCAATTAACTTTTGTAAAGTTAACTTTTTATTATTTACATGATTTAGCATTATTGAAAGAGTAGTTTGTACTCCTGGCATACCTGATGGTGAATTAGGCCATTGTTTTTTTTTCTCTTCAAGCGTATGTGGAGCATGATCTGAACCAATAACATTAACAGTTCCATTGCTAATCCCTTTCCATAAACCTATTTGATGTTCTAGTGATCTTATTGGTGGATTCATTTGAGCTAATGAATCTAATTTATTGTAACAATCTGGAGAAAAAAGTGTTAAATGCTGAGGCGTTACTTCAACAGTTATAAACTTTCCTTTATCTTGTAATAATTGAATTTCATCAGCTGTAGATATATGAAGAATATGAGCTCTTGTATTATATTTTTTAGCATATTTTAAAACTTTTTTTGTAGAAATTATTGCTGATAAAGAATCTCTCCATTTTTCATGTTCTATCACACCATTTGATTTATTTATTGTTTTAAATCTTTCAATTAATCTCTTTTCATCTTCTGAGTGTATTGCTACTCTTCTTTTACAAGTTTTAAGAGCTATTTCTAAGTCTTCTTCCTCAGATATTAATAGATTGCCAGTGGATGATCCCATAAATATTTTTATTCCTGCACATCCTTTCATTTTTTCTAGTTCATCTAATTTAGAGACGTTAGCCTTGCATGCACCTATAAAAAAAGCAAAATTAGTCCAACTATTTTTTTCAGCAATCTTTATTTTTTTTGAAATTCTATTTCATCAATTGTTGCAGGTGATGTGTTAGGCATTTCAAAAATAGAAGTTATTCCTCCTAATAGTGCTCCTTTTGTACCATGGTATATATCTTCTTTGTGAGTTAGACCAGGCTCTCTGAAATGAACCTGTGTATCAATCATTCCAGGTAATATATATTTATTTTCAAATTCAATAGATTGCAGACAATTTTCTGGTTTTATCTCACCAATGTGAGCTATTTTATTTTTTTTAATGCCTATGGAAGTATTTTTAAAAAGACCATTAGTATATACTTTACCTTTAAAAATACCTAAATCAAAATCATATTTTTCATATTAAATTTTTTTTATTTTTAATATATGTTATTTAATAGCATTAAGGAATAATAATATGATAGATCATAATGAAATAGTTTTAACTAAAACTGTTGCTATGCCAACAGATACTAATCCAAATGGAGATATTTTTGGAGGATGGCTTTTAAGTCAAATGGATGTTGCGGGTGGTATTTTAGCTAAAAAAATTGCAAAGGGAAGAGTAGCTACAGTTGCTATAGAGGGCATGAAGTTTTTATTGCCAGTTAAAGTTGGAGATACTGTAACCTGTTATGGTAGATTATTAAAAACTGGAAATTCTTCTATTTCTATTAACTTAAGGGTTACAGCACAGGGTTTAGAAAGTGAACAACCGCAAGATGTTACAAATGGAACTTTTATTTATGTGGCAATTGACTTGGATGGTAAACCAAGACAATTGCCCATAAGTTAAAGCTTATACACTGTAATACATATCAAACTCAACAGGATGAGTTGTATTGTTTAATCTACTTACTTCTTCTCTTTTAAGTTCTATATAACCTTTAATTTGATCTTCAGTAAAAACTCCTCCTTGCGTTAAGAAAGCTGTATCTTTTTCTAATGCATCTAACGCATTTTCTAAAGAAGTTGCTACGGTATTAAGGCTTTTTAATTGATCTTCAGATGCTTCATATAGATCAAAATCAATAGCATCACCAGGATGAATTTTATTATTAATTCCATCTAATCCAGCCATAAGCATAGCAGAAAATGCTAGATAAGGGTTTGATGCAGCATCAGGAAATCTTACTTCAATTCTCTTTGCTTTCTCTCCTTCAGCATATGGTATTCTGATTGATGCTGATCTATTTCTAGCAGAATATGCTAAAATTGTTGGAGCTTCAAAACCAGGCACTAATCTTTTATAACTATTTGTTGAAGAATTGGTGAAAGCATTAATAGCTTTTGCATGTTTAATTATACCACCAATATAATATAAAGCAGTTTCAGAAAGACCACTATATTCAGAACCTGCAAATAAAGGTTTTGAACCTTTCCACAAAGATTGATGGCAATGCATACCAGAACCGTTATCATTTATTACAGGTTTAGGCATGAAAGTAGCAGTTTTTCCATAAGAATGAGCTACCATATGAACAACATATTTATATTTTTGCATGCCGTCTGCACAAGACAATAGCTTGTCAAATTTATGTCCTAATTCATTTTGAGATGGAGCTACTTCATGATGGTGTTTTTCCATTTCAATTCCCATTTCCATCATTGTTCCTACCATTTCAGCTCTCATATCTGTCATTGAGTCAACAGGAGGAACTGGAAAGTATCCACCTTTTACAGATGGTCTATGTCCAATATTTCCTCCATCAAAACTATTTCCAGAGTTATATGGACCTTCATCTGAGTCAATCTGATAGAAAGTATCATTCATTGAAACATTCCACTTAACGTCATCAAAAACAAAAAACTCAGCTTCAGGACCAAAAAAGCTGTATCAGCTATGCCTGTTTCTTTTAAATAATTAGACGCTCTTACTGCTGTTGAACGAGGACAGCGAGAGTACATTTCGCCTGTTGATGGTTCAATAACGTTACAAAATATTATTAATTGAGGTTGTGCAGTAAATGGGTCCATAACTGCGGTATCCAAATCTGGCATTAAGATCATATCTGATTCATTAATTGATTTCCATCCAGATATGGAAGAACCATCAAACATTATTCCTTTTGTCAACAGCTCTTCATCAACACTTTCTACAGTTTGAGCAGTATGTTGCCATTTTCCTCTAGGATCAGTAAACCTGAAGTCAACAAATTTAACTTCATTATCTTTTATCATTTTAAATATTTTTTCTGTCATTAATTACTCCTAATAATCTATTAAAAAAATGCTTATTTTTGATTACGGTATGGATATTTACCATTTATGAGCAACGATACCGCGTTCCTTCAGCATAAGCTTACTTCCGATCTACAAATGTAGATTGAACGTTTAATTTATAATATTTAGTTTTTTAATTCTGTCAATATTAATAGTAATAAAAAACTAATCTAGATAGCTTTTTCATCTTCTTCATTAGTTCTAATTCTTATAGCTTTTTCAATATTATAAATAAAAATTTTCCCATCTCCTATTTTTCCTGTGTTAGCTGTCTTTTTAATAATTTCAATAACTGATGGTAACTTTTTGTCTTCTATTACTATTTCAACTTTAATTTTTGGAAGAAAATCAATATTATATTCAGCGCCTCTATAAAGCTCAGTATGTCCTTTTTGTCTGCCATAACCTTTAACCTCAGTTACTGTCATACCATTAATATTTATTTCACTTAAAGCTTCTTTGACTTCATCTAACTTAAAAGGTTTGATTATTGCTTCTATTTTTTTCATTTACTCCCCTCTATTAATACAATATATTTATAGTATTATAAGTAACTAATAAAAGTAAAAATATTTATGGCGGCTGTAGCTCAGTTGGTTAGAGCGCTGGTTTGTGGTACCGGAGGTCGTGGGTTCGAGACCCATCAGTCGCCCCAATGCTAAGATTTACTTAATCTACCACCTGAAAAAATATAACGTACATTTGCTTTATGAAAGTTTCTAAATGTTTTCCTCTTTAATTCTTTTTCAGAAAAAATACTGGCACTTTTTAATGTATAATAATTGTTATTAAACCAAGGAACAGAATATTCTTTATAAGGGTAGGGTTTAAAACCCTCATAGGGAAAAAACTTATTATTACACCATTCCCAGACATTAAATTTATTAATTATCTTCTTGTGAGATACTTCCCATTGTAGTTCGTGTGGAATATTTAAATTTACCCATTTTGCAAAAGCTTCAAGTTCATAATAACTAATATTAGAAACTGGGCTATCTTTTTTAGCTTTTTTAAAACCATACGGAGTACTAATAGATAGATTATTTTTATTAAATACCCAACCAAGAGGAAGCGAGATTTTATTTTTATATTTCCATTCCCATCCAGGTTTGCTCCAAAATTTTTTATTTTTGTAACCACCTTCTTTAATAAATCCTAACCATTCATTAATATTTATAGGCTTTTTATCAATTTGAAAACTTTCTAATTTAATTGAATTAAGAGGTTTTTCATTGTCATAAGTAAAGTTATTTTTACTCTTAGAGCCAATTTTAAAAATACCTTCTTTTATATTTATAGGGTAAAATTTAAAAAGTTTAGGTTCAACAATAGAAAAACAATTTTCTGTTGCTTTATAATATTTTAAATTAATAAAGTTTAAAATTATTTTAATTGTTTCTAAATGTTGGGAGTGATGATTAATTAAAAATTGTATAAAATAATTTACTTTTTTCTTTTCTTTTATGCTTTGGATAAAAATTAGGTTTTTTTTGAATTCACTTCTAGTTAATTTATATAAGCACTCATAATTAGGTAAATTTAGGCCTCTATTTTTAGGTTTAATATTTATACCATCAGCAGTATCTTTTAATTTGTTTACTAATTCATTATCATCTAAAAATTGAGACCTTATCCAAATGCATTCAACATATAGGCAATGAATAATATGCCAGCCAATTGGACTTAGATCATTATGTATTTTTAGTTTAAAAGTTTTTCTCCAGCAATTTTTAAATGTCTTAATAGAGATAATTGTTTTTGTTCTAAATAGGTAATCTCAATCACTATATTTTTTCTACTTCAACTTTATTCCTGAATGCTTTTATTAAGCTATTTTTTTTTATACTGTACCATTTATCATTATTTAATTTCTCAGATGATATTATGATATATTCGTTTTTATGTTTAGAGTAAAATAATGAAGGTACTTTAAGACCTGCAGAAAATTTAGTCGCATATAAAGTATTTTTTCCATTCTTATCAAAAGTAGCAATTAAAAAATTAAGCATACAAGCATCACAGTTTTCTTTAATTATTTGGATTGTATTTTTAATACTTTTTTCTATTTTTTTCATTTTCTATTATTTGCATCAGTAATATAAAAATTAATTCAGAGTCAGTTTGTCCCTTAATAAGATTTATATATTTAGGTTTTAAATATTTAAAATTTTTTTTCTTGTTGTATTATTAAAATTTTTTATGAAGCCATTATGAGAAAAACAAAAGTTTTTGAAGTTAAATGGGTGTGTATTAAAATATCCTTGATTTTCAGATATAGTAGCACTCCTACATTTCCTATAACTAAATTTGATGATATAGATTTGGATAAGCTATCTAAATTCAAGTCATTCCAAATAGGTAAGTAATTTTTATATAATTTAAAACTCTCTTTATTTTTCCATGCTAGGCCAAACCCATCTGCATTTAATATTGCTTCATTCATTAGCTTTGGTTTATAAGCTAATTCAATTAAAGAATGTTTGTGTTTCAATAAAATTGAATAAAGATCTTTTTTTTTTCCTATGTAACCTATATGTCTACACATCTTAAAATTGAATATTTAAATTATTTATTATTATGTTATAACAAATAATGAATAAAATTGAGAATATTTCTTTTAATCAAAATATTAATAATGAAGAAAAAATAATCTCATTATTAAAAAATAAAAAAAAATCTTTACCTACTCAATATTTATATGATGATTTAGGTAGTAAATTGTTTGAGGAAATATGTGAAACAGAAGAATATTATCTAACCAGAACAGAAAAGCAAATTTTAGAATTAAATGCTTCTGATATAGTAAATGAAGTGTTACCTTCAGAGATCTTTGAGTTTGGAAGTGGCTCATCAAAAAAAACAAAAACTTTAATAGCAAAGGTATTAAAAAAAATAAGAAACTAACATATTTTTCTTTTGATATTTCTATTAAAGCTTTGAAAATGTCATATAATGAACTAAACAAAATAAGTAAAAGTCTTCAATGTACAATTGATTAAAGGTGATTTTAATAATGATATGAAGCGTATTAAAAAAGTAAAAAAAATAGACTTTACCTATTTTTAGGAAGCACTTTAGGAAATTTTAATAATAAAATAGCAATTAATTTTTTAGAAAATATAGCAAATCTTATGAATAAAGAAGATAGTTTTTTGCTAGGAGTAGATAAAGTTAAAGATGAAAAAATTATCAATTCAGCTTACAATGATAGTAAAGGTATAACTAAAAGTTTAATAAAAATATTCTTAATGTAATAAATAAAGAATATAAGTTAAACTTTAATGAAAAAAATTTCCTTCATAATGCTAAATTTAATTCAGAAAAATCGCAAATTGAAATGTATCTAGAATCTACTGTAGATCATTCTGTTAAACTGCCAAATGATGAAAATTTAAATATAGAAAAAGGTGAAAAAATTTTAACTGAAATAAGTAGAAAGTTTTCTGAAAAAACTTTAAGGGATCTATTTAGTAAGAGCTAATTTAGAAATAAAAAAGAGTTACACAGATAATAAAAAATATTTTTCTTTATATTTACTAAAATCTAAGAAATATCTTTAACCATAAGGTTATTAATGCTTTGGCAAAATGATTTACTGTCTTCTAGTGGAATTCCTTCTATTATTTTAGCTTGATTCAGTAGCATATCAGAAACTTCTGCACACTTAGATTTATTTTTTTCATTAGTAAAGTCTAATAAAGACAAATTTTTTATAATTTTATGGTCAGGATTGATTTCTAAAACTTTAGTAGTTACTTGATCTAAGTGTTTGTGCTTTTTTAATAAATTTTCTAAATGAATATCCATAGCGTTTTCTTCTGCTACAAAACATACTGGACTATCTGTTAACCTTGTAGAAATTTTTACATCTTTAACTTTTTCTCCAAAGTGACCTTTCATGTAAGCAATTAACTTATTAATATTTTCGTTTTTCTTTTTATCCTTTTCTTCATTTTTCTTATTATTTTTTTATCTTTATATTTATCAATATCTATATTTCCTTTAGTAATAGATTTAAAAGAACACTTTTTATATTCTGATATATTTGGTATCCAAAATTCATCAACAGGGTCTGTAAACAGTAATACCTCTATATCATTTTTAATAAAAGTTTCCATTTGAGGGCTATTAATTAAATTTTCTATACTATCTCCACTAATATAAAAAATTTCATTTTGCTCTTTTTTCTTATTATTTAAATATTCTTCTATAGTAATCAGTTTTTTCGATTTACTTGAATAAAATAATGAAATATCAAGTATGTTTTCTTTATTTGTATAATCTTCATGAATCCTTCTTTCATAACTGAACCAAAGTTTTTCCAGAAATTTACATAATTGTCTTTTGACTTTTTTAGTTCTATTTTTAATTCGCTTAAAACTTTTTTTGTTAAATGTGATTTTATTTTTGCAACTATAGGATCGTTTTGAAGCATTTCTCTACTAATATTTAAAGATATATCTTCTGAGTCTATAATTCCTGATACAAATCTAAGATACTTGGGTAATATATTATCAAGTTTATCTGTAATAAATACTTTTTTAATAAATAATTTCAAATTAGAAATTTTTTCAGCATTAAGTAAATCAAAGGTTTTTCTGAAGGTATAAATATTAAATTAGTATAATTTAAATTTCCCTCAATTTTATTATGAATTACCTTCCATGGCTTGTCATAGTTTGGACCAATATTAGTATAAAACTCTTCATACTCTTCTTTTTTAATATCTTTTTTATCTTTATTCCAAAGTGCAGTACCCTTATTAACTTTTTCTTCGCTTTTATCTTTAGCATCACTTTCTAAAATATAAACAGAGTGAGTTATATGATCAGAGTACTTTTTTATAATATTTTCTATTCTAATTTTTTCTGAGTACTCTTTTGCATCAGTATTCAAGAATATTTTTACTGATGTTCCATGAGAAATTTTGTCAACCTTTTCAATATCAAACTTTCCTTTGCCTTCAGAGCTCCACTGCCAACTTTCATTTGTACCAGCTTTTTTAGACAATACTTCTATTTTTTTAGCTACCATAAAACCAGAGTAAAAACCTACTCCAAACTTTCCAATCTGTTCTATGTCTTTATTATTCTCTTTCTCCATTTTTTTAATAAAGTCTTCAGTGCCTGACTTTGCTATAGTGCCTAAAGATTCTATTAATTCATCTTTAGTCATACCAATCCCATTATCAGAAATTTCCAGTACATTATTTTTTTTATTAGCAGTAACTAAAATCTTAAATTCCTCTCCTTTTTTCATTAAAGAAGGATCTTTTAATTGAGCATATCTTAATTTATCACAAGCATCTGATGCATTAGAAATATATTCTCTGATAAAAATTTCTTTATCACTGTATAAGGAATTAGCAACTATTTAAGTATTTTGCCAACTTCTGCCTGAAATTCAAAATTTTGTTTACTCATATTATTAACCTCGTTATAAGGAATATGATAATTGTTTAGATAATATTCAAGTAAAAAATTGGAGTTTTTATGATCACTATACAAGATGCCATAATCACTAGAAAAAGTGTTAGAAGTTTTACAAAAAAAAAAGTAAGTAATAAAATTATTAAAAATATACTTGAAGTAGCTTCACAGTCTCCTAGTGGAAGTAATACACAACCATGGAATGTACATGTTCTTACTGGAAAAAAACTTGATGAATTTACTTCTGCTTCAAAAAAAGAATTTATAAATAATTCTGAAAATTTAGCTTTAGAAAGGTTAAATTATATGAAAAAATATAGAGAACCATATGTTAGTAGAAGAAGAAAAGTAGGATGGGATCTATATCAAATATTAAATATAAAAAAAGGTGACTTTAAAAAAACGAAAAATTTTCATGCTAAAAATTATAAATTTTTTGGTGCGCCAATGGGTTTAATATTTTCAATTGAAAAAGATTTAGGATGGATGAGTTGGTTGGATTATGGGATGTTTATTCAAAATATATGTTTGTTAGCAAGAAACTATGGTCTTCACACCTGTCCTCAGGCAGCTTGGGGTTTGATATATAAAAAAGTAAATAGTTTATTAAATCTAAATAAAAATTTTACTGTTCATTGTGGACTTGCAATTGGTTATGAAAATACTAAAAGTAAAATAAATACTCTTAAAAACAGAAAGAGAAAAGTTAGAAAATTTTTGTAAATTTAATTAACTATTCATAAACAGGTTTAAAATTTTTAATTAAATTTTTTGCTTGTTTAATTTGTTCACTGGACATATCTTCTGAAATTATTTTAATAAAGTGTTTGCCTATAGCTGTTTCAGATAAACTAAACCATTTATATGCTTCAATATAATTTTCTTCTACACCATTTCCATGAACATACTGTTTACCTAAGATGTAATTGAGCAGTAGGATGACCTCTATTTGCTATTATTAAATACAATTTAGCTATTTCATCCCAATAACCTCCCATTTGTAATCTTATACATTTTGCATATTTAAGTTCTGTATCTAGGGCTAATTTATCACTAGACAGATAAGGTCTCATAGGATCATGTTCGTATTCAATTTCATATTTGAGTTTTTTATGTTTATCAATTGAATGTACGCTTGCGATTGATATAATAAAAAAAATAATAAATATAAATATTTTTTTCATAATCTAATTTGTTGCTGCTTCAGCTGCAGTACTGACTGGTACTTCCTCTCCTCCTGGATATATTGATAAATTAGTACCTTGTAATATAAGTCCTAAAGAACCATTAACTGCAACATCTCCAACTATTTGTTTAGTTTCTATACCTTTACCTCCACAGGCTTTACTCATTTCTGAAGCAGTTAGTCTATCTTTGAAGTCTAAGGTAGCATTAGCTGCTAATATTGCAGGGAGCTGCTACTATCCCAATTATTCCAATAATTGGTGTTGCAATTATTCTTGTATTAAATATAAAATCTTCATTTTCAGATTTATTTAACATAGTTTTACATAAATCACTATTTCTATCATTAAATTCATTTGTAAAATTATTATTAACTTGATGGGCCATTTTTGCTGTTTCACTAGCACAAGCTCCTAAAATAAACAAAATAAATATTATAATGAATCTAAGCAAAGTTTATTTCCAATAATAAGCTATTTAAAATTTATAAATTATATTATAATTAATAATTAAATAGAGAATTTAAGTAATATTTTGTTAAAGTCAACTAATAATAATAAAACCTTACTAGAAATAGAAAAAAAAGTCTCTTGGCTTTCTAATTATATAATTCATTATGCAAATAATATAAGAGTTAAAAAAGATGATTTAAAAGTAGGAGGGCATCAAGCATCTTCTGCCTCAGTTGTTTCTATTTTAGTAGTTTTATTTTTTAAAATATTAAAAAAATATGATAGAATAGCTATTAAACCACATGCTAGTCCAGTATTCATGCTATTCAATACCTACTAGGCAATCAAAATGTTGATAATCTTAAAAGATTTCGTAAATTAAATGGAGCTCAAGCCTATCCATCTAAAACTAAAGACTTTTTGTGATGTAGATTTTTCTACTGGGTCAGTTGGTTTAGGAGGAGCAATGACAATTTTTAGCTCTTTTACCCAAGACTACCTTAAAGAAAATAATTTACTAGAAAATGCACCAAGCAAAATGATTTCAGTATTTGGTGATGCTGAATTAGATGAAGGTAATGTATATGAGGCTTTATTGGAAGGAGCTAAACATAATTTAAAAAATTGTTGGTGGATTATTGATTATAACAGGCAATCTTTAGACGGTATAGTTTTTGAAAAGTTATTTGAAAAAATTATAAATTTATTTGAATTAATGGATTGGAATGTTGAAATTTTAAAGTATGGATCAAAACTTCAAAAATTAAAACAATCTAAAAGTGGAAGAAAAATTTTAAAATGGATAGATGATTGTCCTAATGATTTATTTTCTGCTTTAACATATCAAGGTGGAAAAGATTGGAGAAAAACACTTTTGGAAGTTTTTAGCAATGATCAAGATACAGTAAATTTAATACAAAGTTTTAATGATCAAGAATTAAATGATTTGATGACTAATTTAGCTGGACATGATATGGAGTCTTTAGAAATTGCATTTTCTAAATACATAAATAGTGATAAACCAACATGTTTTATTTGTTATACAGTAAAAGGATTTGGTTTACCCCTTGCGGGACATAAAGATAATCATTCAGGGATAATGAATAACAATCAGTTCAATGATTATAAAAAACTAATGAAAATAAGGGAAGGCCAAGAATGGAACAAAACTGAAGGAATAGAATTAAATATAAATGAACTAAATTCAATCATAAAATCTAACCCTTTATCAAAATGTAATAGAGAATTTTCAGAAGTTATACCTATAAAACCATTAAAAGAAAATTACATTTAATAAATTTATTAGTACTCAAGAGGCATTTGGAAAAATTATGAATGAAATAGGTAAAGTTAAATAATAGTTTTACCAATAGAATTATTACTACTTCTCCAGATGTAACAGTTTCCACTAGTTTAGGAGGATGGGTTAATAAAAAAAATATTTTTAGTACCCATAAAAAAACTGATATATTTGGAGAAAAGAAAGTTTTTTCATCACAAAAATGGAAATATGTACCAGACGGACAGCATATTGAACTTGGTATAGCAGAAAATAATTTATTTTTATTATTAGCTTCATTAGGAATAAGTGATAAGTTGTTTGGAAGAAGAATTCTTCCCGTGGGAACAATTTATGATACATTTATAGGCAGGGGTTTAGATGCATTAAACTATGCAACCTATATAGATGCAAGGTTTATATTAGTAGGAACTCCATCCGGTGTAACTTTATCTCATGAAGGAGGAGCACACCAGTCAATATTAACTCCTAATATAGGTATATCTCAGCCTAACTTAGCATATTATGAGCCTAGTTATGCTGATGAATTAGAGTTTTTATTTTTTTGGGGTTTAGAATATATGCAAAAAAAGGAAGGTTCTTCAATATATTTTAGATTGTCTACTAAAAAATTAATGCAGCCAGAAAGAAAACTTTCACAAAAAGATAAGCAAAATATAATAAAGGGATGTTATTGGTTACACAAACCTGAAACATCTAAACCAATTATTTTAATTTGTACTGGTGTTATGATTGGAGAAGTAGAAAAATTAAAAGAAGAAATTACAGAAGAAGAAATAGATATAGGTATTCTTATTGCAACTTCTCCAGATAAACTATACTCAGATTGGATTAATTCTAAAGATAATAATACTCTTCGCATATAGAGAAAATATTAGATTTATATAATAGAAATACAGCACTTATAACTATTATAGATGCTCATTCAAGTTCTTTAGCATGGATTGGTTCTGTTTTAGGACAAAAGTTTATCCTATGGGTTTAAGCAAGTTTGGCCAGTCTGGTGATTTGGATGAAATATATAAGTTATACTAATATTGATTTTAAATCAATAATTGATAGAATTGCAAAATCTATTATTGATAACTAAAGCGGCTGTGGTGAAATTGGCAGACACGCCAGATTTAGGTTCTGGTGGAGAAATCCGTGGGGGTTCAAGTCCCTCCAGCCGCACCAAAGATTAATATGATAAAATTAATTAAAAACATAATTGAAAAGGTTTTTCTTTTAATTTTTCTTATTATAATTTTACCTAGAGGACTATTTGCTAATAATTTTTATGATTACCCTATGTTTTTTTTAGTTGATGCTTGTCAGATAACTCAACAAAGAAATAATCCTAATAACTTTAGTCAGGATGAAATACTAAAGGGTAGAGAGAAGTATAGTACATGTATGAATTTTATTATGTCTTTATCTACTACGTTAAATAGTAGATGTATAAATTTAGAGAAAAAGATTTATCTCCTGAAGAAAGTTTTACTTATGCTGACTTATCTAAAGTTCATACAACACAAGATATAATTCAGGAAGTTTTATTGTATTCAAAAAAATTTCCTCAATATGACAATCAAATTGCTTGGTTGCATGCAGCAAAAGCTATTAGTCAAAAATGGCCTTGTATTAAAAATTTAGATAAATAATTATAGAAATTTCAAATTTAAATATGTAGTATTAAATTAGGTTTAAAAAAGCAATGAAAGAAAAAAAAAGAAGAAAGAAGAATTAAAAAAAAAATTTTAAAATTAAAATTCCATTTTCTGAAGTTGAAAAAGAAAATGGAAGAAGAATTTTTAGAATTATCAAAAACTTTAAAACTTCCAGGTTTTAGACCTGGTAAAATTCCAATTTCATTTGTAAAAAATAAATATGCAAAAGAAGTAAAACTAAAGTTTCTGAAAAATTAATTCAACAGCAAGGAAATAAAGAGTTTGAAAAAAAAGGTTATAGGTTAGCTGCTCAACCAAATGTTAAATTACTTTCAAAAATTGAAAAAAATGTAGATTTAGAAGTTGAGTATGAATTTGAAATTTTACCAAATATTATTTTAAAAGACTTTGGTGAAATAAAATTAACAAAATATGTTTCTAAGGTTACTGAAAAGGATATTAACAAAGTAATAGAAAATTTATTTAATCAATATAAAATTATAATAAAATAAAAAATGAAAGAAAATCTAAAAAAGGTGATAGGCTAATTATTAGCTATAAAGGTTATATAGACGAAAAGTTATTTGAAGGTGGGTCTGCTGAAAAAGAGACAATTGAATTAGGAAATAATAATTATTTTCCTGAATTTGATAAAAATTTAATCGATAAATCTAGAAATGATAACATTGAATTTTTTATGAAATTTCCAAAAGATTATAATAGAGAGGACCTTAAAGATAAAAAAGTTAAGTTTAGTTTAACAATTCATGATATTTTAGAAGGTAAAAAATTGAAAAATGAAGAGGAATTAGCTGCTAAAACTGGTTCAAAAAACTCTTCTGATTTAGAGAAAAAATAAAAAACGAATTGCAGAAATATTCAGATGATTTAAGTTTTAATGTATTAAAAAAGAACTTTAGTATCTAAATTAAATTCTTTATATTCTTTTCAATTACCTGATGTTTTAGTTTCTAGAGAATTAGAATTTTTGAAAAGCCAAAAACCCTCTGATGCAATGATAAAAAAGTAAATTCTGATAAAAATTTTTAAAAGGAAGCAGAAGAAAAAGTAAAAATTGGTTTAATAGTTTCTGAGATAGGAATTAAAAATAAAATTAATGTTACTGATAAAGAGGTAGAAACTGCACTTGCAAGAATTTGCATGCAATATCCAGGAAAAAGAAAAGGAAATTATAGAACATTACAAAACCAATCCAAACGCTTTGAATTCCTTAAAAGGACCAATTTTTGAGGATAAAGTAATGAAATTTATTGAGGAAAAGGCAAATATTTCTTCAGAAGAAATTAATTCTGATGACTTATTAAAAAAGCTATCAGAAAATGATAAAAAAAATAAAAAGAAAGGTGAAAATGAAAAATAAAATACAAGAATATGCAAGTTCTTTAATACCTATGGTAGTAGAGCAGTCAAATAGAGGAGAAAGAGCTTACGATATTTACTCCAGGTTATTAAAAGAAAGGATCATATTTTTAACTGGTGCAGTTACTGATGAGGTAGCAAGCGTTTTAATTGCACAATTATTATTTTTAGAGTCAGAAAACCCTAAAAAAGATATATTTATGTATATTAATAGCCCTGGTGGTATAGTTACTTCAGGCTTAGGAGTTTATGATACAATGCAATATATAAAGCCAAATGTTTCAACTCTTTGCGTTGGACAAGCTGCATCAATGGGATCATTATTATTATCTGCAGGAGCAAGTGGCATGAGATTTGCTCTACCTAATTCAAGAATTATGTTACATCAACCTTCGGGAGGCTTTTCAGGACAAGCTACTGATATTGAGATACATGCTAAGGAAATTCTTGAGATTAAGGAGAGATTAAATAAAATTTATGAAAAACATACAAAACAGAAAGTTGAAATTATTAGGAAAACTCTTGAAAGAGACTATTTCATGACAGCAATTGAAGCAAAAAAATTTGGAGTAATAGATGAAATAATAAATAATAGAGACCAAATTAAAAGTTAATATGTTGAATATATAGAAAATTTTATGTAAATTAAATTATGTCTAAAGATAAATCTGAAAATAAAAATACATTGTATTGTTCTTTCTGTGGTAAAAGTCAACATGAGGTTAAAAAGTTAATTGCTGGTCCTACTGTTTTTATATGTGATGAATGTGTTGAATTATGTATGGATATAATTAGAGGAAGAAAATAAGTCAGTAATTAATCAAAAACTAGAAGGTATTCCTTCACCAATTGAAATTAATAAAGTTTTAAATGATTATGTTATAGGACAAGATAATGCAAAAAAAGTTCTTTCAGTTGCTGTCCATAACCATTATAAAAGAATTGGGCATATTACTAAAAATAAAAATGAAGTTGAACTTTCTAAATCAAATGTTTTATTAATTGGTCCTACTGGTTCCGGTAAAACCTTATTAGCTCAAACTTTAGCTAGAATTATAGATGTACCATTTACTATGGCAGATGCTACAAGTTTAACAGAAGCTGGATATGTAGGTGAAGATGTTGAAAATATAATTTTGAAACTTGTGCAAGCAGCAGATTATAATATTGAAAGAGCAGAAAGAGGTATAATTTACATTGATGAAATTGATAAAATTAGCAGAAAATCTGATAACCCATCAATTACTAGAGATGTTTCAGGAGAAGGAGTTCAACAAGCACTGCTAAAAATTATGGAAGGTACTGTTGCTAGCATTCCTCCTCAAGGAGGAAGAAAACACCCTCAACAAGAATTTTTACCTGTAAATACTTCTAATATATTATTTATTTGTGGTGGTGCATTTAGTGGTTTAGAAAAATTATATCTAAAGAGGAGTATCTGCTGGTATAGGATTTAGTGCTAATGTCAAAATGCCTGAAACAAAGAAAATTTTCTGAAATATTATCTGGAGTTGAACCAGAAGATTTATTAAAATTTGGATTAATTCCAGAATTTATAGGTAGGTTACCAATATTTGCTTCATTAGATGATTTAGATGAAAAAGCACTCATAGAAATACTAACTGTCCCTAAAAATTCTTTAGTAAAACAATAAAAAAATATATTCTTTAGAAGATGTAAAACTTACACTTTTACTAAAGATGCTTTAAAAGAAATTGCTAAAAAAGCTATATCTAGAAAAACAGGAGCTCGAGGATTAAGGTCCATAATGGAAGAAATTTTATTAGATAGTATGTATGAAATTCCTTCAGAAGAAAATATTAATGAGGTTGTTATTAACAGTGATGTTGTAAAGGGTAGGGTAAGCCAATAGTTGCATATAGCAAGAAAAAAACAGACCTAGAAACTAGAGCTTAAAAATAATTCTTGTAATCTCACTTTAAAAGTATCACGTATAGTATATAGGAGATTTTATGACTATTTTACCATTATTACCTTTAAGAGATATAGTAGTTTTCCCAGAAATGATTGTGCCATTATTTGTTGGTAGAGAAAAAATCAGTTAAAGCAATAGAAGAAGTAATGAACATGATACAACTGAGAAAAAAGTTTTACTTGTAACACAAAAAGATGCTATAACAGATAATCCAAAAGAAAATGATTTATATAAAATAGGAATTTTAGGTAATATATTACAAATGTTAAAATTACCAGATGGTACTGTGAAAAGTTTTGGTAGAAGGTAAAGAAAGAGTAAAAATATCTAAATTCATTACCCAAGAGCATTATATAAAAGCCAACTACATCAAATTTCCTGACAAAATTAAAAAGCATGATGAATGCAAGGCTTTACTAGAGCAATTTCTGAACAATTTGAAGGTTATATTAAGGTTAATAAAAAGATTTCTAAAGATGTATTAACATCTGTTATTCAATCAGATGATCCTAGTAAGGTTTCTAATACAGTTGCAGCTCACTTAAATATTAAAATATCTGATAAACAAATGCTTCTTGAGAGTGATTACATAGATGTTAGATTAGAAAAAATTCTTGAATTATTAGAGTCAGAGTTAGACGTTTTAAAAGTAGAAAAAAAAATAAGGTCTAGGGTAAAAAGGCAAATGGAAAAAACTCAAAGAGAATACTATTTAAATGAACAGTTAAAAGCTATTCAAAAAGAATTAGGAGATAGCGATGATGGAACTGATGATAATGAAGATTATTTAAAAAAAATAAATTCTTTAAAATTAACAGAAGAAGCTAAGAAAAAAGCTGAAAGTGAATTAAAGAAGTTAAAATCTATGAGCCCAATGTCAGCTGAATCAACTGTTGTTAGAAATTATTTAGATTGGCTTCTTGGCATTCCTTGGAAAGAGCCTTCTAAAATTAAATATGATTTAAATGATGCTATTACATCTTTAAATAAAGATCATTTTTGGTTTAGAAAAAGTAAAAGAAAGAATATTGAGTATTTAGCTATCCAAAAAAGAGTAAAAAAAAATTCAAGGATCTATTCTTTGTTTAGTAGGACCACCTGGTGTAGGTAAAACATCCTTTAGGAAAGTCAATTGCAAAAGCTACAGGTAGAGACTTTGTGAGGATGTCTTTAGGAGGTGTAAGAGATGAAGCGGAAATAAAAGGACATAGAAGAACTTTATATAGGTTCAATGCCTGGTAAAATAGTGCAAGGAATGAAAAAGGCAGGAACATCTAACCCTCTCTTTTTATTGGATGAAATTGATAAACTTGGAGCAGATTGGAGAGGAGATCCTTCTTCTGCATTGTTAGAAGCTTTTGATCCAGAACAAAATAATGCATTTAGTGATCATTATTTAGAAGTTGATTATGATTTATCAAATGTTTTATTTATTACTACAGCTAATTCATTAAATATGCCTCAACCTTTGTTAGACAGACTTGAAGTCATTCAATTATCAGGATATACAGAGGAAGAGAAATTACAAATAGCAAAAAAACACTTATTAAAAAAGCAACTTTCTAAAAATGGTTTGAAATCAAATGAGTTTAAAATTAATAATGTAGCTATAAACAATGTAATTAAATATTATACACGTGAAGCTGGAGTTAGAAATTTAGAAAGAGAAATTGCAAAAATTTGTAGAAAAGCAACGACAGAAATAGTAAAAGGTAACACTAAGAAAGTATTTGTAAGTAATACAAACTTACAAGATTTTTTAGGCGTTAAAAAATTTAGACATGGTGAAACTGAAAAAAGAATTTAGTTGGTATTACTACTGGATTAGCTTATACAGAGTTTGGTGGAGATATATTAGCAATTGAAGCTGTTTTAATGCAAGGAAAAGGAAGAAGGCAGGTAACAGGTCGTCTTGGAGATGTAATGAAAGAATCTATACAAGCAGCAGTGTCCTATGTGCGTTTTAATGCACCAGCTTTGGGAATTATTCCTCCTGAGTTTGAAAAGAAAGATATACATGTTCATGTTCCAGAGGGGCAACACCCAAGGATGGTCCTTCAGCAGGTGTAGCAATAGTAACTTCTATTGTCTCCATACTGACAGGTATACCCGTTAATCATAAGGTTGCTATGACAGGAGAAATTACATTAAGAGGAAGAGTTTTGCCTATAGGAGGGTTAAAAGAAAAATTATTAGCAGCATTAAGGTCAGGCATTAAGAAAGTTATTATTCCTAAAGATAATCAAAAGGATCTCGAAGACATCCCAGATAATGTAAAGAAAAAGTTAAAAATAATTGCAACAGACAATATTTTAGATGTACTTAAAGAATCTTTATCAAAAAGTCTTACACCTATAAAATGGAAAGACGAAGATTTGGTTATAGATAATTCTATAAAAAATTCTAATAACAAAGGACTAGTTCGTCACTAAATAAAATATATTATTGACCTTTTAATAAATAAAATTAAAATAAAATAAATTTAAAAAAGGAGTAATTGTGAATAAAAACGAACTTATCTCAGCTATGTCAAGTGCATCAAATCTGAGTCAAACTCAGTGCACTGAAGCTTTACAAACATTTATAAACACAGTAACTAATGAACTTAAAAGTGGTTCAGAAGTTAAAATTATAGGATTTGGAACATTTAAAATCTCTAAAAGAAAAGCAACCACTGGCAGAAATCCGCAAACAGGAGCAGCTATTCAAATACCTGCATCCAATCAACCAAAATTTTCTGCTGGAAAAGCTTTAAAAGAGGCAGTTAATTAAACATAAAGAAATTGTTACCTTGATTTCATCAAGGTAACTTGGGCGATTAGCTCAGCTGGGAGAGCATCTCGTTTACACCGAGAGGGTCGGCGGTTCGATCCCGTCATCGCCCACCAGCTATCTTAATAGGGGGTGTAGCTCAGCTGGTTAGAGCGCCGGCCTGTCACGCCGGAGGCCGCGGGTTCGAGTCCCGTCACTCCCGCCATCAAAGTAATAAATAAGCATAAAATAATATAGTAATATTTAATTGGATATTTTTACTCTTATCAAGCTAAAATATTCAAATAAATTGCAGATTGTGAAAAATAACAGTTGTAATTAATAAAATTAAAATTAATATTATATTATGTAACATTTTACATTGGGAGGTGTAAGTGAGATTTACAGGATCTTTAGTAACTATTTTGCTTTCAACGCTATTTGTTTACACAGCCTCTGCTGGTGACCCAGTAGCTGGAGAAGCTAGATACAAACAATCATGTATTAACTGTCATGGAATGGCAGGAAAAGGTGCTGCAAGTTATCCTAAAATCTCAGGAAAGGAAGTCTCTTATATCACAGCAATGCTTGAAACATATAGAGATGGAATAGAAGTTGGGCCAAACTCATCATTAATGATAATGATGGCACAACCGCTTACTGATGTAGAAATTGCTAATTTGGCCGCGTACTTAAAAGATGCGGTTTATCAACAACCAAAATAATATAGGGAGTAAACTATTATGAAAATAATAAGTAAACTTAAATTGTTCTCTGTAGTCATTGCATCTTTAATGGTGTTCATGGCAGCAAAGAGCTTTGCCTTAAAAGGCAATCACAAGGGTGTCCCTTCAATCGGATCAATGGTTATCATGTCTGGTTTGGAAAATCCTTGGGACATTGCTTTCACTAAAGATATGAAAGCTATGTTTTTTACTGAAAAGTCACAAGGGCTTTCAGTGAGCGTAGGTGGTAAAACACATAAGCTATTAGGTATTAAAGGTAATGGTGGCGGTTACGCTGAAACTAATGATGACTTATTCACTTATGGTGGACAAGAAGGAATGTTAGGTGTAGAGCTTGACAATAACTTTAAGAAAAATAGAACTCTTTATCTATATTCTACTTCAAACAAATACCATGATGCAGGATGTAAGAAAGATAACTATGCTTCTTGTCACGGAAACATTGTAATGAAATTTACTGTTGCAAAAGATTTCAAGAGTGTTTCTAACAGAGTAGACATCGTAAAAGACATTCAGTTTAAGCCATTCAAGTCTGATCAGCCTTTTGGTGGACCAGGAGCTCACAATGGTGGAAGAATTAGAATGGACTCTGATGGATATCTTTGGGTAGGTACTGGTGACAGACACATGGGTATTGGACCACAAGATCCAAATTTAATAGCTGGTAAAGTGTTAAGAATTGACGGCGACGGTAATGCACATCCAGGAAATAAATTCAAAGGCGACAAAAGAGTTTATACATATGGACACAGAAATGTTCAAGGTATTGACTTCAGACCAAGTGATGGTAAAGCATTTACTGCTGAGCACGGACCATGGCACAATGACGAGATCACTATGTTAGTTAATGGTGGTAACGGTGGATGGGATCCTGCTGAAAAAAGAGGCGGAAGAAGTGCTTGTCCAGATAAATATTGTGGTTATGAGCCAAATCAAAAAGAAGGTATGACTCCTGCTATACGTGCTGCGTATACACCAATGAGTGATACTAGATTTAAAGATTTAATGCCTCCAGCATGGAATAACAATGGTTATTCACAAGGTACTGGTTCAGCAGCTTTCCTAAAAGGAAAGAACTGGGGTATTTATGAAGGTCGTTTAGCAGCTGGTATTATGGGTATTGGTTTCGGTGGTACACCAGGTGGACTACGTATTGATATGTATGATATTGCTGAAGACGGTCAATCAATTGGTAGTGTTATTCACATGCCAGTTGGTGTATCTGACAGATTCCGTGGCTTAAGAATGGGTTATGATAACGCATTATATGCTACTACTGACTCAGGTAACATTATGAAAATTTCTGCTGAATAGTTTTAGTAGTTATTTAAAATTAATACTCGCATTACATTTTAGTAGTGCGAGTATTTTTTTTTTTAATTTTAGCTTTCAAATTAATTTATGATATTACATCTTCTTTGGTTTAACTCTAATCCCTTTTCATATTTATTACAGCCCATAGTACCAATGTAACAATCATTTATAACAACTTCTCGAACATCGGCTTCTTTAGTAGAAAGGTTAAAAGATATTAAAGTTTTATACTTACAAACTTTTAACTTTTTATCACTACATTCTAAATATGTAGAATCTGGCAGAAAGTAATCGAGTTTATTATCGCCTATTTTTACATTTTTTATTGATTGCCAGTCTTTATTAATTTTTTTAAAAAAAAACACTGTTTGATTGTCTTTTTTATCTATTTTATAGGAATAGTTATTCTCGCACTCAAATATTATTGCTTTAGAATTAAAGGAATATAAAAAAGAAAAAATATAATAAAAAAAATAAAACTGAGTAAAAGTTTTTTTCATAATTCTATAATTTATAAATATTCTTCTATTGATAATAAAGCAGCATTAGCACACTGTTCATCTTCATCTCCTGTAGCTCCACTAACTCCAATAGCTCCTAAAAGTATACCATTTTTTGTTTTAATAGGTAGTCCTCCAGGGAAAGCAACTATGTTTTCTGAATGTGCTAGTCCAGGTACTCTTCCAGGTTTACCATCTTTTCCATAAACAATATCTTGAATTGTTCTTGTAGGCACTGGAATGCCTGCAGAGGAGTTAGCTTTTGCAATAGCAATATCTATACTTAATAAAAATGAATTATTCTGCCTTCTAAATAAAACTAAATCTCCGCCTGCGTCAACTATTGCAATATTAACAGGTCTATAACCTGTTTTCTTTTGATGGCTTTCACAAGCATCAGCCATAATTTTTGCAATTTTTAGATTAATAACTGGCTTCATCTGGATACTATTATCTTGGGCGAAAGTTATGAAGCTAAAGTTAAAAAGAATTAAAAAAATAAAAAATTTTCTAAGCATATGATTACCTCTCCTATATATTAATGTTAGTATATTAAATTAATTATGAAAAAAGCGATAGTAATATATCCTGTATTAGAGAACCTAGATAAAAATTTAATTGAGAATAAATTAATAGAAACTTGTAACTTAGCAGAGGCTATTTATTTAGATGTTATTCATAAAGAGTATTTTATATTAAAAAAACCTGATCCTAAAGCTTTAATGAGAAAAGGAAAGGTAAACTATTTTTTAGAAGTTTTCAATGAATTTAACTTCATAGGGAATAATAATATTCTTATTTTTGCAATTGATATTACGCCTATACAACAAAGAAATTTAGAAAGGATATATAAAATAAAAATTTTAGATAAAACCAGTTTAATATTGGAAATCTTTGGCGAACGTGCTTTTTCTAAAATAGGTAGAATACAAGTTGAATTAGCTCATTTGAATTGGCAAAAAAGTAGATTAGTTAGAAGTTGGACCCATTTAGAAAGGCAAAGAGGAGGTTTTGGTTTTTTAGGTGGTCCAGGAGAGTCTCAAATAGAGTTAGATAAAAGAATGATTAATAAAAGAATAAAGCAATTAAAGCTTTTAATTTTAAAAGCAAAAAAGACTAGAGAAATTCAATATAATAATAGACAGAAAAAAGAGTACCAGTTGTTTCTCTATTAGGTTATACCAATGCGGGTAAATCTACGCTATTTAATTTTTAACTAAATTAAATGTAAGTGCAAAAAATAAGTTATTTGAAACTTTAGATACAAAGATTTCATATTTTTATTTGCCTTTAACAAAAAAAGCATACATCAATGATACTGTAGGTTTTATATCTGATCTACCTACTTTGTTAGTTGAAGCTTTTAAAAGTACTTTGGATGAAGTTACTAAAGCTGATTTATTAATTCACGTTAGAGATATTAGTATAAGTAATCATGAAGAACAAAAAAGTGATGTTTTAAATATTTTAAAGCAATTAGATATTATTCCTAATACTATAGATGGTCCTCCTATGATAGAAGTAATAAATAAAGTGGATGTTAGTAATGTTGAAAGTAAAAAATTTTTTAAAAATAAAAAAGATACTTTTTTAATATCTGCTAAAACTGGAGAAGGGATTGAAAGTTTAAAAAATGAAATAGATAAAATTTTATACTCTTTATCAGTTTAATATTTTTTTAAAAAATTTTTTATTTAAAATAAATAAATTAAAAATAATATGAAAAATAATAATAAATTTTTTATTAATGGAAGATGGGTAGAACCTACTTCAAAAGAGACTTTATCAGTTATTAACCCAGCTACTGAAGAAGTCATTTGTGATATAAGCTTAGGTAATCAAGTCTGATCTTGATAATGCTGTTACTGCAGCTAGAGATGCATTTATTTACTATAGTAAATCTTCTAAGGAAGATAGGTTAAATATACTAGAAAGAATTATATCATCATATAAAAAAAGAATGCATGATTTATCTAATGCTGTAACAATTGAGATGGGGGCGCCTAAAACATTATCAGAAAAAGCACAAGTTCCATCTGGTCTTGGCCATTTTATGCAAGCAAAAAAGATTTTAGAAAATTTTAGTTTTGAAAAAGAGATAAATTCTTCAATAGTTCAAAAAGAACCTATAGGTGTTTGTGGTTTAATAACTCCATGGAATTGGCCACTTAATCAAATCGCTTGTAAGGTAGCTCCTGCATTGGCTGCGGGTTGCACAATGATACTTAAACCCAGTGAAGAGGCTCCATTAAGCGCTATTATTTTAGCTGAAATTATTGAAGATGCTAAACTGCCTGATGGTGTTTTTAATTTAATTAATGGTAATGGAATTGAATTAGGTGTATGTATGAGTAAACATCCTGGTATAGATATGATGTCTTTTACTGGATCAACTAGAGCAGGTGTTTCTGTGGCCAAGAATTCCGCTGATACTGTAAAAAGGGTTACACAGGAATTAGGAGGAAAATCAGCTAATATTATTTTAGATGATGTAGATTTTGCAAAGGCAGTATCTAAAGGTATATTCCATTGTATGAATAATACTGGACAATCTTGCAATGCTCCTACTAGAATGCTTATACCTGCTGATAAGATGGAAGAAGCCATAAATATATCTAAAGAAACTGTTTTAAAACTTAAAGTCGGTGACCCTCAAGATGAAACTATAAGTATGGGGCCAGTAGTTAATAAAAATCAGTTTTTAAAAATTAAAGAATATATCAGTAAAGGAATAGAAGAGGGGGCAACATTAGTTACAGGGAGAGAAGAAACTATTAAAGATAATGAGAAGGGCTATTTTATTAGTCCTACAATATTTGCTAATGTGACAAAGGACATGACAATTTCTAAAGAAGAAATATTTGGTCCAGTTTTAAGTATTATTGGTTATCATTCAGAAGAAGAAGCAATAGATATAGCTAACGATAGTATTTATGGACTTTCAGGATATATTTCTTCTAATGATACTACTAAAGCTAAACAGTTTGCTAGTAAGTTACGAACTGGAATGGTGCATATAAATTATGCTCCTGTTGATCAGTCTTTACCGTTTGGTGGTTATAAAATGTCTGGAAACGGCAGAGAATGGGGTGAACATGGCATAGAAGATTTCCTAGAAACAAAAGCTATAATTGGTATAAATAATAATACCTAAGTAATTGTTTTTAAATACTAATTTAAATCTACGTAACTGTAATCAATTTCTTGATTATTTATCCCTCTTCTAGGTTTAGTTATCCAACTAGCAGTTTTACCTGGATCTAATTCCTGGATCATTAAGCTATTTATAAACTTCTTATCATTTTCTGAAGGTAACCAACTAGCAAGTTTCCTGTTATAAATATCTTGATTTATAAATTCACCTTTAGGATTAATTGACAAATTTGCCCAAACACCAATATTTCTTCTGAATTTTGTAGAAGGTAGTGCTAAACTATATTCTTCGTATCCATATTTTTTAATTAATCTATTCCATCTTTTGATACCAATGTTGCAATCATCTACGTATGCCTGTCTTGTTATTTCATTCATAGCATTACGCATTGGTACTTTTTTATTTATTATTTTGCCATTTTCAAATGCTTCTATATTAAATAATGTATTTTTTTCGCTATGATCATTATATCTAAACTCATCAGGTCTTCCCTTTAATCCATTAGCAAATGCAGTTGCAGCATTAGTCGATATTTCTGATCCAAATAGATCTAAAGAAGAAGAAAACCAAAAGTTAATATATTTTTGAATAGTTACTAAATCTACAGCTCCAGCATTTCTTATATTATCTATAGAGTCTGTTTTTAATTCTTTCATTTTCTCTAATGTTCTTTCGATCATTCTAGTAATACCAGACTCTCCAACTTGCATATGATGAGCTTCCTCAGTAAGCATAAATTGGCAGGTTCTTGCTAAAGGATCAAAACTACTTTCAGCCAATGACTTTAATTGATACTTTCCATCTCTATCGGTAAAGTAGGTAAACATAAAAAAACTTACCCAGTCTGAAATAGGCTCATTAAAAGTACCTAAAATTCTTGGGTTATCTTGATCACCTGAATTTCTTTCTAATAGAGATTCAGCTTCTTCTCTACCATCTCTTCCAAAATAAGCATGTAATAGATAAACCATTGCCCAAAGATGTCTGCCTTCTTCAACATTAACTTGGAATAAGTTTCTTAAATCAAATAATGATGGACAAGTTTTACCAAGCATTCTTTGCTGTTCAACGGAGGCAGGTTCAGTATCACCTTGAGTAACAATTAATCTTCTTAATACAGATCTGTAATCTCCAGGAACTTGTTGCCAAACAGGTTTACCAATATTATCACCAAAATGTATTTTTTTATCTTTAACTTGGTCAGCTAAAAATATTCCCCATCTATATTCAGGCATCTTAACTTTTCCATAAGAAGCCCATCCAGCTGCATCAACTGAAACTGCTGTTCTTAAATAAACATCATAAGATTGAAAACCATCTGGCCCCATATCATTCCACCAAGATTTAAATTTTGGTTGCCAATGTTCTAAAGCTCTTTGCAAGGATAAGTCATTGCTTAAGTCTACATTGTTAGGAATTTTTTCTTGATAATTTAGATTACTCATAAGTTACACCCTCTTGTTGTCAAATTTAGCTTTACTGCCTGTTCCAAATAATTTCAATGCTCCTTCATCACTTGATGCGTTAGGTCTATTAAATATCCAGTTCTGCCAAGCAGATAGTCTGCCGAATATTTTGTTTCACAAGATTCTTTACCTGGAAACCTTAAATTAGCTTCTAATCCAGTAAGTGCATCTGGTGAAAAAGACGCTCTTTCTTCTATACTTAATCTAATTTCATCATTCCAGTCTAAATCATCAGGAATAACAGTAATTAGTTCTAGATCAAATGCCTCTTCCGCATTTAAGTTTTTGTCACATAAGTCATAAAGTTTACTCAATTTAATGTCATCATTATTAAATCTTGTTTGTAATCTAGTTTGACCATTTACCATCTCAAGGCTTTTAAAATTTAATTTACTCAAGCTAATGAATGGGCCACTTTTATTTTCATTTAATAAAGCATTATTTATCATGTAAGTGCGATCTGCACAAAAAAAGAAGCTCTGACAAAAAGCCAGCAAAACAGCTATTATTATCAACAATTGTAAATATTGTTCTTGATGAAATATCAAGTCTTGAAAATGTTCTTCTCATAAAGCCAATAATTTCATTCACTAGCCAATTATCTTTATTTTCTTCTAGTAAATTAGTAAGTTTTTGTATAACTGTTGATGAACCTTCGGATTGTATAGTTATAACACCAGTTTCAAGTTCGTTAGCTCTCAACATTAATATTAAATCATCTAATTCTCTAACAAATTTTAAAACCCAATATTCTGAACCTTTTTCTACTAACTCATTAATTGCAATAATTTCATTTTCTTTCGGCCCATGAATTTTAATTTCAGCCACTCTACTGTCTTTATTCAAAACACAAGATATGGTTTCATAATTAATATTTTTATCAGTAATAGTTCTTTTAATATTGTTTAGAGCAATTCCAGTACTTCCATTACGAAGTTTAACTTTACTTTCTAAAAACGATACTCTTTCATCAATAAGACTATTAAATTTAGAAGGCGGAGCAATATGATCTACTAAATTCCAATCTAGTGCTTTTTTTCCCCTTACGCCATCGGCATTTGTACAAAATATATCGGCTATATCTTTTCTAACTTTACGTTTATCTGTTAATCTTGTTAGTCCTCCTGTTCCAGGTAAAACTCCTAACAATGGAACTTCTGGAAGGCTAACGGTGCTTGACCGATCATCAACTAATAGAATTTCATCACATGCAAGCGCTACTTCATATCCACCACCTGCACATATACCATTAACTGCAGCAATAAATTTTAAAGACCCAGAATTACTTGAATCCTCAAACCCATTTCTAGTTTCATTCGTAAACTTACAAAAATTAACTTTCCAGGAATGTTCAGACATACCTAACATATATATGTTTGCTCCAGCAGAGAAGTTTTTTTCCTGCTTTGAGGTTATTACAACAACCTTAACCTGAGGTTGTTCAAATCTTATTCTTTGAATTATATCGTTTAATTCAATATCTACTCCTAAATCGTAAGAGTTAAGTTTTAACTCATATCCAGGCCTGATGCCTTCATTTTCGGCTACATCAAGAAAAATAGTCGCTCTACTACCTTCAATCAATAGCTCCCAGTGTTTATAGTTATTGGGATCTCTATCAAATGTCACTATTTCATTTTTCATATGTGTATTATAGTACATAAAAATATTTATTAAAAGTATTAATTTTTTATTAGGTATTTGAAATCCTTGTATGATGTATCAGGATCTTTATCTTTAGTATTTAATATAACATCTGCTTGACTGTATAAATTTTTTCTTTCTTTAAGAATATTATTTAAATCATCCATTGCTTTTGGGTTAGAGGCCATAGGTCTTAAATCCCCTTGTTTAATGACTCTTTCCATATGTTCTTTAGGTGTAGCTTTGATCCAAATTGTAAAAAAATTATTTAATACAAAATCAAAAGTTTGTTTTTCTGAAACCATGCTTCCGCCAGTAAGTATAATAAGTTTTTTATTTTTTTTTGATAGGTTAAATATAGCATTATACTCTAATCTTCTGTACATGCTTTGACCACCTAGTTCCATTATTTCATTAACTTTCATGCCAGATTTTTTCAATTTCATTTGTAATTTCATATAATGGCATATTGAATTCTTCACTAAACATAGACCCTAAAGTAGTTTTTCCTGCTCCTCTTAAGCCTATTAACGCTATTTTATTTTTATTTATTTTCTTTGGCTGTTCTTTATCAAATTTATTTAAAAATAATAATATTTCTTTAAGTTGAACATTATTATACTGGTCAATTTTATTTTTAACTAAGTTCTTTTTATTATCACTATTTTCTGTAAACATTAGCTCTTTAAATGTAATATTTAAAGCATATGCAATATTCTTTAATACAGAGATAGTAGGGTTGCCATTACCCGATTCTAATTTAGCTAAATAACGTAATGATATTTTTGATTTTATTGCTAATATATCTCTTGTAATACCTCTTTGAATTCTAATTTTCTTTATAATTAGGCCTATATTTGCTAAAAGTTTTTTTTTCCTTTTCAATTTTCAATGATGATTTTAGAGAAAAGTTTTTTTTATAATTTGGCATTGTAGTCATATATACTAACTATTGATTTATGAACTATAATGCATATAATTAAAAAAAACAATTTATTATTTATGACAAAAAATCTTAATATTTATGTAGCAACTATGACTGGGACAGCTTTGATGGTTGCCGATGAAATAGAAGACTTCTGTAAAACTGAAGGTATTAATACAAATATAGTAGAAATGGATGCTTTAGAACCTAAAAATTTAGAGGATTTAAATTCACCCATTTTAATTGTTTCTTCTACATATGGGCAAGGAGATGTGCCAGATGGCAGTAAAAACTTTTATAATAACTTAAAGTCTAGTAAAATAAGTTTAGAGCATATTAAATATGCTGTTTTTGGATTAGGTGATATGACATATAAAGATACTTTCGCTTATGGTGGAAAAAAATTTGATCATTTATTTTTAGAGTTAAAGGCTAATAGGATAGGGGAACCGTTTTATCATGATGCATCAGATGGTTCTTTGCCTGAAGAGGAAGCAGTTAATTGGTTTAAAGAAAAAATATTTAAGCTCTTATAACTAATGAAGCAAGAAGATAATAAAGAATTTAATGCGGCCTATGACCTTATTCATCAAAATTCAATCAATATACCTGATAAAATAGCATTTATAGATGATAACCAAACTATAAACTATTCTAATCTTAGTAAAAAAGTAAAAAGCTTTTCCAATCAAATTTTTAAATTAGGATTAAAAGAAAAAGATCGAATAATTATATGTATGTTTGATTGCATTAATTTTCCTATAACTTTTCTAGGTTCAATTTGGTCAAATATTATTCCAATATGTGTTAATACTATGCTTCCTAAACAAGATTTAGAGTACATGTTAAGAGATTCACAGGCAAAGGCAGTTATTTGTTCTAAAGATTTACTAGAAGTCTTTATAGAAATTAAAAATTCATTGGATAATGAAATACTTATTATTTCTGAAGAAGGTGAGAAAGTAACAACAAATAATAATAAAGTATATGATTTAAGTTTTTTGATAAATTCAAATGAATATAACTTAAACCCATCTCAGACTTTTGAAAGTTCTGAATGTTTTTGGCTATACTCTTCAGGGTCTACAGGTAAACCTAAAGGAACAATTCATATTCATAAAAGCCTAAAGAATACTTCAACATATTATGCTAAAAAAATACTTAAAATTACTAGTGAAGATATTTTCTTTTCAGCAGCAAAACTTTTTTTTGCATATGGATTAGGAAATGCATTAACCTTTCCTTTAAGCATTGGAGGTACTAGTATTTTGTCAAAAGATAGGCCAACAGTAGAGATAGTAAATAACAAAATAAAACATAATAATGTAACTATTTTTTTTGGAGTTCCCACACTTTATGCAGCAATGTTGAACTCCAATTTAAAACCAGAAGACTTTAAATCTCTTAGACTATCTGTATCAGCTGGAGAAGCTTTGCCAGAGCATTTATGTAATAAATGGAGTAAAACAATTGGATCTAAGGTTTTAGATGGAATAGGCTCTACAGAAATGCTTCATATTTTTATTTCTAATTACATAGATTTAATTACACCAGGCTCATCTGGAAAACCTGTGCCTGGTTATGAAGTAAGGTTAATGAAAGAAGATAATAGTGAAGCTGATACGAATGAAATTGGAGAACTAGAGGTAAAAGGACCTACCTCTGCAATTTCTTATTGGAACAAACCAGAGAAAACAAAAGCTACCTTTATAGGTGATTGGGTTAAAACGGGAGATAAATATACTAAAGATGCTAATGGTATTTACAAATATTGTGGACGCTCAGATGATATGATGAAAGTCTCTGGTCAATACGTTTCTCCTTTTGAAATAGAGGAGGCTTTACAAAGTCATAAATATGTTTTAGAAGCTGCTGTTGTAGGAAAAAAGATAAAGATGAATTATTAAAACCAAAAGCCTTTGTTGTCCTAAATGACCAAAACAATGAGACAAATTTAGAAAAAGAATTAACAGAACATGTTAAAAAAATACTTACTCCATTTAAATATCCTCGATGGTATGAGTTTGTAACTAGTTTACCGAAAACTGCTACTGGAAAAATACAGAGATATAAATTAAGAATAGAAAAATGAAAATTATTAATGAATTCTGTTTAGTTAAGGATAAAAAAATAGAATGTGTATTAATAAAATCAGACAATAAAACTAGTTTATCTCCTTTAGTATTATTACATGAAGGTTTAGGTAGTGTGGCATTATGGAAAAATTTTCCTGAAGTTTTATCAAAATTTTTACAAAGGGATATTTTAGTTTATTCAAGGATTGGTATGGGTAATTCCGCCCCAATTGAAGGCAAAAGAGAAATTAACTTTATGCATGATGAAGCCTTAATTTATCTTAAAACTATTATTGAAAATTATTGTGATAAGGAACCAGTATTATTTGGTCACTCAGATGGAGCATCTATTTCTATTATATATGCAGGATCAAACTTACCATTACAATCTTTAATACTAGAGGCGCCTCATGTAATGGTTGAAAAAATAACTACTAAAGAAATAAAAAAATTATTTGAAAGTTGGTCATCAACTAACTTAAAATCAAAGTTAGAAAGGTATCATAAAAATGTTGATAGTTCTTTTAATGAATGGTGTGCAATTTGGTTATCAAATAACTTTAAAGAATGGAATATTGAAAATTATATAAAAAATATTAATGTTCCTGTTTTAGCGATACAAGGATTAAATGATCAATATGGGTCTTTATACCATATAGAAGCTCTAGAAAAAAATGTTCAGAATATCTTTGAAAAAGTATTAATTGATAAGTGTAAACATTCTCCTCATCTTGAGTTCGAAAGTTTAGTTTTAAAAAAGGTAAAAAATTTTTTAACTAAAATTAATTAATAATCATATACATTTACTAATTTCTTTAATTAAATCAGAGGCTATTAATGTTTTATGGTTTTTATTTAAAATTTTTTTAGCACAATTTGTATGAATTTGAACTGCTTTTATTTCTGGTTTCTTTATCTTTTGGCATAACATTCCCCCAACTATTCCAGATAGGACATCTCCAGTACCTGCAGTTGATAATATACTATTAGAAAAATTATTTATAAAAAGCTCTTTCCTCAATATAATTGTTCCTGCTCCTTTTAATATCCAGGTTCCACCATATTTTTTTTTAAGTTTTTTTATTGCCTTAAATCTGTCTGAAAATTCACTATTTAATAAAGTTCTTGCTTCTCCATGATGAGGTGTATAAATAGTTTCTGAGGTTCTTTTTTTACTAAAATTTTTTGATAACCAGTTTAAGCCATCTGCATCAAGAACTATTGGTTTATTTGTTTTCCATAAATACTTTAAGACCTCATCAGCGTTTTTACCTAAGCCAGGACCAATAACAATAGCACTTATTTTTGGCAATATTTTTTTTAATTCTATTAAACTATTTTTAATAAAAATTATTTCATTATTTTTTTTTTTGAATTATTTAAAATATAAACTTTTCCTACTCCAGTCCTTAGTGCTGCCAAACCAGATAAATTTGCTGCTCCTTCCATACCATCATACCCACCCACAATAAGTAAATTTCCAAAAGTTCCCTTATGAGAAATTCTATTTCTTTTTAATTGCTTATATTCAGAGCCATTTATTAAATATGAAGTTCCTTTAGAGATTTTTTCTGTATTTTTAAAGCCAAGATCTTGAAAAAAAATATCACCACAATGCATTGGTCCTTTCCCTGTAAAGCAACCTTGTTTTTGTGTTAAACACATAATAGTTTGGTGAGCATTTACTACATTATTAAAGGTCTTTCCATTTGATGCATTTAAGCCTGAAGGAATATCTATTGATATAATAAATGCTTTATTTTTTAAGCTGTTTGTCCATTTGATTGCCTCTAAAATTGAACCTTTAGGCTCTCTTGATAAGCCTATACCTAAAATTGAATCTATAATGATTGATCCTTTACTTACTAATTTTTTATCAGGTAATTTTTTTTATTTTAATACCAAGGTTTTTTGCTAATAACTTTAATTTTTTTGAGACTCCTTTGCTTTCAATTAATTCTATACAATTTATATCATAATTATTTAAAAAGGCTTGAATGGCTAGAGCATATCCATCTCCTCCATTGTTACCCGGGCCAATAAGAATAATTATATCTTTCTTATTCAATTCGTTTATGTGATTAAATATAGCAGTTCCAGCTTTGAACATTAGTGAAAGTTCAGGATTATTTTGACTTATAATTTTTTTTTCTAATTTTCTTGTTGTCTTTACGTCGTACAGCATAGTTATTTAGATAACTTAATAATTTCTTTGCAGATATTGCTATTTTCATTTGCAAGAGTATCAATTAAAGTAAAATGATTGTCTCCCTTGCTTGGAATTAATTTATATTTGTAATCATTTTTAGTTAAAAAATTACAATAACTTATACTTTGATGTTTCCAACCTTCTGGCTCATTTTCGCCATAAGATATAAATAAGGGTATTTTAAAAGTAGGAAGTTTATTTAAAGTAGTTTTTTCTTGAACTTCTTTATTAGATAAATTTAACTCTTTATTTACACTTATTTTTTGTACAATTTTTAAATTATATATGCCACTAATTAGTGCTGCGCCCTGAAAAACATTTTTAGGTAAATCATACATACTCCAATCTATACTTAGCAGGTAAGAAACTAAGTGTGCTCCGGCAGAATGTCCAGAGATGGAAATTTTTTTATTATTCCCTCCATAGTTTTTAGAATTATTAAAAATCCAAATAATCGCTTCTATAGTTTGGTCACATATTTCGCTTAAAGTCACTTTTGGACATAAGTCATAATTAATATTAAAAAATAAAATATCATTTTTATTAAATGGAACAGACATATGAGCATGATAATCTTTATCTAATGCTCGCCAATAACCGCCATGAATAAATATATGTAAAGGTTTAAGATCCTCTTTATTATTTTTACCAAATATATCTAATTTTTGTAATGGTCCTTTTCCATATGCTATATTTTCATAAATATGAGTTTGCTTTTTTACATCTTTTGATTTTAATAAGCTATCTTCCAAGTAATAATTAAAATTTTCTACACTTTCTCTTGGATTAAAATTTTTTTCTAACTCATCAGTTGATAGCTTATTATAATCCATTGCTAATTAGAAATTTCTTTGTAACTGCCATTTAAATCTAAATACATATTTTCATTATAGAAAAACTCATTGCCTGACTTTTCTAGTACTTGTAGCATTTTTGGCAACTCTTGATTTTTATCTAAACATTTCTTTATTACATTTTTTGGACCTAGTTTATCAATAATTTCAAATGGTCCCATTTGCCATGCAAAACCCCAACGCATAGCTCTATCAATATTTAAAATATCATCTGCTATTTCAGGAATAAGATCAGCTGCATATAATAATGTCGATCCCATTACATTCCATACTAGATTTCCTAATTCACTATCCTCTAATATTATATTCAAATCTTTTTCACTATGAATTTTTTTGAAAGTGTTCCATTCACCATTATCTAGATCGAAAGTTTCTTTAACCTTTTCACCACTATCCAATTTTTTAATTCTATAAAAACCTCCTCCTGTTTTTCTTCCCAATTGTTTATTATTAAATAGATTTTGTTCCTCACTTGGTAATTTAGTGAACGGCAACCCTGCATCATTATCTGGAAGGTTAGTTTCTAGGTTTTTTCCAACAGAGTGCATAACGTCTAAACCTATTAAATCTATTAAACCATATAGACCAGTAGGAGGAAGTCCAATAGGTTTTGAGAGTAATGAATCTATTTCTTCTAATGAAATACCTTTTGATCTTGCAACTTTTCCCTCATGTAAGCCTTTTAACATAAAAAAACAGCCAATCCTATTTCCAATAAAGTTTACAGTGTCCTTTCCATATACTACTCCTTTATTAAAAACTTTTGATAAGAATATACTAAGTTTATTTATAATTTCTTTATTGGTTTTTTCACCAGGAATTAATTCACATAGTTTCATCACCTCTACTGGATTAAAAAAATGTGTAATACAAACATTTTTTAATAATTCTTCAGTCATATCTTTTGTAATATCTTTTAAAGGAATACCAGATGTATTTGAACTTACTATTGAATGAGTATTTCTGTGTTCTTCAATTTTTTTAAAAATATCTCTTTTAATATTAATTTCCTCTACCACTACTTCACATATCCAGTCATAATTTTTAATTTTATGGAAATCATTTTCAAAGGTTCCTGTCTCAACATTGTTTATGTTTTCTAAATTAGAAAGCAGTGGTTTTTTTTCATTAACTATTCTTTCTTTACCTTTTTTAACGGCGTCTTCAGATATGTCTAATAAGAGAACCTTACAATTATTATCCGCAGCCAATGCAGCTATGCCAGCACCCATAGTTCCAGAACCTAAAACTGCAACAGACTTTATATTATTTTCCATAAAATTTCCTTTTCCTTTTTTTGCACTCTACTTATAATTTTTTTTAGTATATAATTACAACATACTTTTTAAAATGGTAAAGTTAATTAAAATAGATGGAACCGTTATTAAAGATTTAAATAATTAAGCTTATGAAAAATTTTGATATTAATTATAGCGAAGAAATAATCAATGATATTAAAGAAAAAATATCAAAGTTTAACTGGAGCAAGTTACCAGATTTCAATAATTGGGATCTAGGAATAAATAAACAAGTTTTAAGAGATATTTGTAACTACTGGGTCTCAAAGTATAACTGGCAAAAAGAGCAAGAAAAATTAAATTCTCTTAACCACTTTACTTCAAATATTGATGATTTAAATATTCATTATGTGTATGAAAAAGGAAAATCTTCAAATGCAATACCATTATTGATAAGTCACGGGTGGCCAGGCTCATTTTTAGAATTTAATAAAGTTATTGGCCCGCTTACTAATCCAAAACAATATGGATTAGATGATAGTATTTGTTTTGATTTAGTAATGCCTTCTATACCAGGTTTTGTTTTTTCTAGTGCTCCTAAGTATCCATATGGACCAAGAAAAATAGCAACTTATTATGATAAATTAATGACGGGTATATTAAATTATGAAAGATATTACGCTCAAGGAGGAGACTGGGGTGGAGCTATTTCTACTTGGTTAGGGTACGATCATTATAAAAATTGTAAAGGAATTCACTTAAACATAATGATTGTAAGAGATAAAAATGGTCCTCAGGATGAAGCTGAAAAAGCATGGCAGAAAAGATTTAAGGATGAGCAAAGTCTTGAAGAAGGATATAGAACCATGCAGGCCACTAAGCCGCAGACTTTAGCTTTTGCTATGACAGATAATCCTGTGGGAGTAGCAGCTTGGATTTTAGAAAAATTTTATGGCTGGTCTGATTTGAGAAAAAAATCCTTAATAGAAGTTTATGGATATGATGATTTAATTACAAACTTAATGTTGTATATTTTGACTAACTCTTTTAATTCAGCCTCTTGGATTTACTTTGGTAGAAGAGAAGAGGGTGGAAGGGTAATAAATTTTGATGGAGGTAAAGTTAATGTTCCTACTGCTTGTGCCTTATATCCTAAAGAGCTGTTATCTTGGCCACCTAAGAGTTACGTTGATAGATTATTCAATGTAGTTCAATGGAATGAATATCCATCAGGAGGGCATTTTGCTGCTTTAGAAGAGCCGAATACATTAGTTAAAGATATAAGAAGTTTTTTTTCTGTAATTAGAAATTAATGATCTTTTTCTAATTCGTGTATATCTTCATCTAAATCATATAGTAGTGCTTCCATTACTGCTGTTCTTTCATTAATAGCTGATAAATTACTAAAATTAAAAAATAGAAGTCCTACAGTAAGTACTACATTTGCTACTAACATTATTATAATTATATTATTTTTCATAAAAAAATTATAATACATATTTGTTATAAATGCAAATAGTTATTATTATCAACTATAAATTTATTTTCACTTTTAATTTGTAATTATTTTATTTACATAACTAATTTAATAATTATGATAAGTTTTTTGGAGATTATTATGTTTAAAATTACTACAGCAATTCTTTTTTTCATATACATTTATAGCTCTAACTGAAGATTGTTCAAATAATCCTTGTATGCAAGATAAAGCAATAGAGTCTGCTCAAAATAATAGAGTAAAGGATCCTTCTTCTCCTGTGTTTAGTTGTATGTTATCTCAGTGGAATGCTAAGTTAGTTGATAGTGAAACAGATTTAAGCAGTAATATTGAAACATATGATGTCTTTGGTTATGAAAGATTTCTAGCTTGTTACAGATCTGCATCAAAGATAGGGGCTGCTGGAGAAATTGGTGTTGATACGGAAAAAGAAAAGTTCCAAATGGAACTAGGTTTAGGGCAAGGGTAGTTTGTAAAAACGGTACTTGTTCAACAGAGTGGAAAGACACTGAATGTTGTTATACTATTGATCTGGAAAAATATTAAGTAATAAATTAATTAAGGAATTATTTTATCTTGATCTTCTAAAACACCTTTTAAAATATTATTTCTTTCTTTTGTTATGCCCTGAAATAACTCTTTAACTTCAACAGGATCATATCCCCTGTCTTGAAGGAATTTATCTTCATTAGCAATGAACTCTTTGTATAACTCTTTATCTCTTTCTAGTTTCTCATAGAGTTCAAATAACTCTTTTTTAAACTTTCTTTATCCATCTTAATCTCCTTGTTTTTATAATAATATTTTTTTAAAAATAATCAATTTCTTAAATTCTTGTATGTCTATTTTTTTCCCTGCCATTCGTGTTCACTAATACTACAGTTATCTTTTTGCCATTCAGTTTTTGTCAAATCATATCTTTTATCTATCTTTATACAACTATAATTATTCGATAAATTTGATATACACTCTTGTTCTGTTAAAAATGTCTCTCTTAATTCAGTATAGTCAAAATTTACTGGCTGTAATATCCAAACTATTAATGCGCAAGTTAGCATTTCAGGCCTTTATTGTATCTGGTTGATCAATAGTTATTTTTGCACTTTTCTTCCTTACTATTACTAAAGGAGGACATTTATGATCGTTATAATATAAGGATTGACAATCTAAGCAATAAAAACATTCATTCATATTTATTTTTCCATTTTTCTCTATTGCATCTATAGGGCATTCGTTTGAGCATAACTTACAAGGGCTACCACACTCATTTCTTCTTTTTAAAAATGAATTAAATATTCTTAGTTTTCCTCCAATAGCCATAAATGCACCTAAAGGACAAATAAATCTACAAAAAAACCTTTCTATGAATAGCCCTATAGCAAGCAATAAAACTGCGTAAATAACATAGTACCACTCTCTATTAAACTTCATAGAAATTGCTGTTTTGAAGGGTTCTATTTCTGAGCCTAGATTTAAAAAGTTTGGTGCAATAAAGCACGTAACAAATAGTGTTAATAAAACAATGTACTTTATGTTCAAACTTGCTTTGTTATATTTTTCCGGAATTTTAATTTGTTTAATTTTAAAAAATTTTCCAATATTAGCAATAAGTTCTTGCAATGCACCAAATGGACATAGCCATCCACAAAAACTCCTCTTCCCCATACAAAAAAAGTTACTATAACATAAGACATTAACACTATTAATAAAGGATCAGATAGCAAGGTGTTCCAAGATGGTTGAGATATTGGGGCTGTTACCCAAGTTAAAATACTTAATATCGTAACTTGACCCCCAGCTTCCCAACCAAGCCAAATTAGTATCCAAAGTAAATAAATATTTCTAAAAATTTGTCTAAAATTGTTATTAAAGGTTAACTTCTCCATTTTTATCAAAGCCAAAGACAAAATTAATAATGAAAAACTTAAAATAATAATATTTTTCCTCTGACTCTCCCATGCAGCATACCAAATAGGTTCATCTTTATTAGCAATTTTCTTTAATCCATCAGGTTGAATGATATAATTATTACTCAAATGATAATCTACATAGATTTTTTTATTTTCACTTGGTATTTCACTTTCAATTAAAAGTTCTAATTTCCAAGGTTCAACAGGATTAATATTTCCTGCAGGTATTCTGTAAAGACCTGCTTCTGCAAAAAATGGTTTATCTTCTCCATGTAAAAAACCTAAGTTTCTAAATTGACTTTTTTCAATCGGATATCTTTCATTATTTTGTATGACGGCCAATCTCTTAAAGTTTCCACTAGCTATTTCTGGTTCGCCATCTAAGGCATATCTGCCTAAAGTAGTAATTACAATAGACATTTCTTCAGGATCTCTTCCTGCAACAAAAATATCATACCACTTATCACCTAATAGATTTCTTCCTATCGTAGGAGTTACAACTGGTGCAACATATAAATCAACAGCTAAATTTCTATCAGTATCTTTATAACCTTTTTTTACTTCTTTTTGTTTTGCTGCTACAGGCGTATCCCCTTTGAATAAAGCTTTATATCTATAAATATCAGCAACTCCCGAACGATTTAAGATCTTAGGTTTGGTCACTCCTAATTTTTTTAAATCTTCAAGTTTTAAAGTTAAACGTGATATAGAGCCATCTAAGACTAAGTCATAAAAATTTTTTTTTCAAAATTTACTATATCTACAACTGGTTTATCATTTAATCTTAAACCTTTAGATAAAGCTACTATTCTTGCAGCTCTCAGAATAGCTCCATTAAATAAAACAGCACTGACAGTTGCTGAAGAAATTCCATCTATTGATCCTTCTCCTTCAGTCCTTAGTAAATTTACTTTAGTGGGAACTCTTATATCTAAGTCTTTGTATTGACTTGTAAATTTTGGTAATATTAATTGACCATCGGGTGTGTACATGCCTATTATAGGCTCTTGATGATCCAATACTTTAGCTCCAGCTAATTTACCATCTAGTCTTAAACCTACTAGCATATCAAAGGTTAATGACGCGTACCCTTTGGAGGATGTAATGTCTTTAGTAACAAATAAGTAGCCTACTAACTCTCCTTTACTAAAAACACTAACTGTTGGAGGGTCTCCCTCTAATCTTCCTAATTTTGTTACTTTTGGGAAAAATTCCTTTGCAACTTCTTTTTTTACCCAACTTGGATCTGAGGCCCCCCATTTACCCTCTCTTAAGCTATTTATATATTTATTTGTAAGACTTTCTTCTTTTACATCAATACTTTCATTTGAACTTAAATTGAAAGGATTCGCAAAAATAACGATTATAATACTTAAAGTTACTAGAATTCTTGTAATCATTAACCCTCCCCAAAGTTAATGTATCATTAATTTTACTATAACAGACTAATTCTTATTTAGAATTATTAATTTTTTAGTTTTATTTAGTAAATTGTTACTATATAATAAATTATCAATAATTATAGAAAGGGAGGAGACTATGAGCAGTTGGTTAAGTGATAGAGAACAAATGCTTGTTGAAGGTGCAGAGAAGAATAATTTAGATCTTCCTATACCTACACAAATAGTGTCTAATGGTGAGTATTTACCACCTAAGCAATCAAATCTTCAGAAGAAAGTTGAGAAGAGAATGGTTGAATTAGCAGATGAAAATGCTAAATATCTAGGTTTATCCAGAAGACAGTTTTTACAAACTTCATGCGGTATGGCTACAGCATTCTTGGCTATGAATGAAATTTATGGCGGAGGTGTGTTTAATGTGAGTAAAGCCGAAGCAAGAGATCCAGAGCTAACTTTAGCTAGAACTAATGAATTATCAGGACAGTTTATCTTTGATGATCAAACACACTTTTTAAGAGATGACTTTCCTCATGACGCTATTCTTGGTTTAGGTGAATTCGCTGCAGAACACTGGAATCCTAAATTAAAAGAAGAAGGATTATCTTTAACTAGATATAAGTTTGAAAATTATATTGCTGAATTATGGTATAGAAGTGATACCAAAATGGCATTATTATCAGGAGCACCTTTTGACGATCCAACTTGGTGGTTATTAGGAAATGATCAAATAGTAGCAGCTAGAGACATGATCAATGATTTTGCTGGTACTACTAGAATGTTAGGTCATTCAGTTATCACACCTAAGCAAGATGGTTGGATGGATGAAGCTGAAAGAGCAATGGCAGAATTAAAGCCAAACTCTTGGAAATCTTATACTATTGGTGACCCTTTATCTCCATCAAAATATCCTTGGAGACTAGATGATGAAAAGGTTATGTATCCTTTTTATGAAAAGTCACTAAAAGCAGGTATTAACACCATTTGTATTCACAAAGGTCTTTTACCACCTGATTATGAAACATCTTTTAAAGGTGTTTGGAAATATGCAACAGTGGATGATGTTCCTAAGGCTGCTAAAGACTGGCCTGAGATGAATTTTGTTATCTACCATGCTGCTTTAAGACCATTCTTAGAATTACCAGATCAAGCTTGGAAGGAGTTTGAAGAGAGTGGTGGATACATCAAGTGGGCTTCTGATTTAGCTAGAATTCCTCAAGAGCACGGTGTTTCAAACGTTTATGCTGAGTTAGGTTCAACTTTTGCTAACTCTGCAGTAGCACATCCAAGATTTTGTGCAGCTTTCATTGGAACATTAGTAGGTGGAATGGGTGCTGATCATGTAGTATGGGGATCAGATACTGTATGGTATGGTTCACCACAATGGCAGATTGAAGCTATGAGAAGACTAGAAGTGCCTGAAGATATGCAAAAGAAGTACAAACTTCCTGCATTAGGTGGAGCTAACAGTTTGACTAAACAAGCAATATTTGGTTTAAACTCAGCAAGAATTTATGGTTTAAGTATGAATGAGGCAACTAATATGCCTGATTTACCAAACTTCTCTGAAGATAAAATTGCTGGTCTTGCTGCTAAATTCCGTGAAGCAGGCGGTGGACCTTCAAACAAAAGGTTTGGATATACTAGAAAGGCTTAATTAGAGCTTTTTATTATATTCTAATTTATAAAGCCTCGGATATTATATTCGGGGCTTTTTTTTAAAGTACTTTTAAGGAGATATTTTAATGAAAAAGATAATATTAACTGCAGTATTGTTATTCAGTTTCTTGGGAAAATCTTTTGCAGATGGTCATGTTATTAAAGCCGAAAAGTCTATGTTATATTTCGCAGGATTGTATCCTAGTTATATACTATATTTACAAGGTGGTATTCCTGAGGATACAAAAGATAGTTGGGTGGACAAAGATTATTGGGCAGTACTAGAAATAGATGACTCAAGTAAAAATCATGGTGGAGAAGCTGTCATTTTTAAGCTTAAAAAGACATCTAGTTATAGTCCTCAGCCTGAATGGTGTGTTACTCAAGGTGGAGATAAATGGGATGGTAAAGGGCCAGCTTGTTTAAAAACTGATAAACCAAAGAGTATGAACCAACTTAGATTTAAAGTAAAAGTTCAATACAAAGATACTAAGGATAACCTACCAAAGAAATATCAAGGTTTAAATTTTGTTCAATATGAAGTTGGATATGATGAGAACGGTGTTTCTTTAAGCAAATTACCTGGTAGATTACCACCTCCAAATCATGAGTTTGGTCCAGTAAAGTTAACTATATTTAAATAGTAAATTATTTTATCTCCCGCCTCCTAGGCGGGAGTTTTCTTATGTTGAGAACTAATATTCCTTATTTAAGTAAATTTCTTATAGGTTTAATACTATTTATTTGTTTTATAGTTAAAGCTGTGCAAAGTAATGAGGGGCCCACACTCTTAAAAAAATCTGATAAAAAAGAAAAATTAAGAGAAGAGGATTTAGTTACAAAAGAATTAGATATTAAAGATTTAGTAATTTTAAAATATATAAATTTAGATTTAGTAAAAAGTATATTTCCTGAAGCTACTAAGTTTGGTGATGTTGATGAAAAAACTCTTTCAATACCTATTTTTAATAATGATGAAGAAATAGGATTTTTATTTGAAACTTTTGATGTAACTAGAGGCTTGGGTTATTCAAGAAGACCATTTAATTTAGCTGTAGGAGTTGACTTTAATGGCGTTTTAAGAGGAGTAAAGCTTCTAAAGCATGTTGAACCAATAGCTATTCTAGGTAGAACTGATCAAGATTTTATTGATTATCTAAAGCAATATAAAGATATAGACCTTAAGTCAGGTATATCACTTACATTGGAATTAACTGGAGCAGATATTGAAGGTGATAATATAGCCATGAGAGAAACTGCTGGGGAAGTTGATAACTTAACTCAAATTGATGGTGTTTCAAGAACTACAACATCATCTTTACTATTTATGGATGCAATAATGAGAGGTGCTAGAAAAATTGCAAGGCAGAAATCAATTATTTTAGATAGTAATGATATTGGAAACTTTGTAGATTTGGAGCAGTATAAGCCTCAAAAATGGAATGCATTAATTGATGATAAAAGTTTATCTACCTATAAAATAGATATTGGTTTATTAAATGAGACTTTTAAAAACTCTAATATTGAAGCACCAAGATCCATTAAGTTTAAAAAAGACAATGATCTATTTACTAATTATTTAATAGCAAATGTTTCTCCTGCAGGTATTGGAACAAATATCTTAGGTAGAAGATGGTTTGATCAATATATTTCTGCAGGTCGTAACGTTGATGATCAAGTATATTATATAGCTTTTACAGGAGATATTTGGAGAAACCTTGAAGATAGAATTAGTAAAGTTATAGAAAAGGAAAATTTAATATTAAAACAAAATGATAAAGAAATAATAATTACTAAAGATCTATTTAAAGAGTTACCTTTTAATCATGCAAAAGGTGCTCCTAATATTCAAGGACAGGGTTTAATATATTTAAGTGCAAAATATAAAATTAATCCTCAATTACCCATTGAGCTTATATATAAATTTAATAATAGCCAAAATGAAAAAGTTACTTTTAACTTGTTATACCAACTACCTGAAAAATATTATTTGAAAAGTTTTAAGGAAAATAATTTTGTTTCTTCTAAAGCTAATAATAGCTTCAGTATTATTTGGTCAAATAATACTACGAATATTTTCTTACTCATAATTACAATCTCAATAGCAGCCTTAGTTTTAATCTTCAATAATGTATTAACTAAAAATAGAAAATTTTTCTTATATTTTAGAATCTGTTTTTTAACTTGGATATTAGTATGGTTGGGTTGGGTAATTGGTGGCCAGTTAAGTGTTATTCATTTAATAAATTTTTTTGAAATAATTGTTAGTTCTAATAATAACTTTTCTACTTTTTTAGCGGAACCAATAATATTATTAGTAGGTATTGCTACTGTAATATCGTTTTTTATATGGGGCAGAGCATTATTTTGTGGATGGTTGTGTCCTTTTGGTGCGTTACAGGAATTATTTTCTATTCTTTCAAAAAAATTGGAATACGTCAAATATCTTTATCAAATTATTTAGATAAAAATATTAGATATTTAAAATATTTTTTATTAGCAATTATTATAATAGGTACAACCCTAGAGTTTAATTTAACTAAGTATCTCTATAATATTGAACCTTTCAAAACAGCAATAACACTAAGATTTATGGCTCCAATAAATATTGTAATGTGGGCAGTATTTTTGTTAGTAATTAATTTGTTTATTGAAAGAGCTTACTGCAGATATATTTGTCCACTAGGTGCAGGATTAGCGGTTTTAGGTAAAGTTAGGATAATGAATTTTTTAAAAAGAAGGCAAGAATGTGGTAATCCATGTAAAGCTTGTAACAAAGCATGTCCAACTGGAGCTATTTTAAATTCAGGAAAAATCAATATGAACGAATGTTTAGGCTGCTTAGATTGTCAAGTGATGTATAATGATTATACAAAATGTCCGCCATTAGTGGCTATAAGAAAAAACGCTTAATAATTATTTATACTAGTTCTTTAAAGTTATTTTTTTCTGAAATAAAAGCTTTTGCATTTAATTTATTACATAAAGCTTTTAGTTTATTTTTACTTATCAATAAAGCACTAGTTGCTATGCAATCAGATAGCCAAGCTTTGTTTGAAATAATACTAACAGTATTAAAGTTACTAGTACTTAAGCCAGTTTTTGGATTAAATATATGATTATATTTTTAGTAGGTTCGAACATAGTTCCACTAGCACTAGAAGTAGCTACTGCTTTATTTGTTAATTTAATAACAGTATTGATGCCTTCTGAACTCTGAATTTCTATATTCCATGGTCTTTTGCTTTCATAACTACCTGAAGCGAAGGTTTCACCAAAGTCTACTAATGTATTTCTAATATTATTTTTATTAATAATCTCAACTACCTTATCAGTTATCCATCCTTGAGCAATTCCATTTAGTGTAATGGATGCATTATTTTTTAATATTATAGTATTATTTTCTATTTCTACATTTTTCCAGTTAATAGAGTTTTTTATATTTTTTAAGACCTTATCATCGGGAAAGTTACTGTTTCCATTTAATATAAAGTGATTGTAATAATGATTCCAAAGTGGTTGTACTGTTATATCAAATTTGCCATTTGTTTGTTCTGATAATATTTGAGACTTTTTGATTACTTCTATTAAATATGGTGAAGGATTTTGTAGTTTTTTATTTTTGTTAAGCTTAACTATTTCTGAATCTGGATTTTGTAAATTGAATATATCATCTGCTTGATTTATAAAGTTATCTATTTGACTATAAATCAAACTATTATTTTTACCTTCATTAGAATGTATTTCTAAACTAACATTATTATTTAAAACATTACCTGTCCATCTTGATTTTATATACTTTTTATTACCAAAAAGATTATATACCCCATATGTAGTGGAACCTATAGCTGAAAAAGCTATTATTTTTATTAGTTTTCTTCTATTTATTTTATTAGTAATTAAATTTTTCATATGCATTTATAATATAGCTAAACATAAAATATTTCAATTACTGATAGGTACGAAAGGTTTTTTAGATTTTATAAACTTATTTGTTTTCACTAAAAGCAGATAAATTTAATCTATTGTTAAATATTATATACATTGAAATTGGAATAAATAAAAACTGACCAAAAATTGCTTTTTTACCTTCTTCAATATTTAAACTTTCAAAAGGACCATGAGAAAACAGGTTATCACCCCATGCAAAAACATGAAGATAAACTATTATAATTGATATTATTAAGCACAGAAAACCAGTAAATCTAGATATAAAATTAGATAATGAAAAATTGGTGTACCCATAAATAAAAGCAAATATTGCAAAAGTCTCAGTTAGAGCAAGTATCCAAGAAGAGAATAGAGGAAATATTCCAAAAAAGGAATACTTGCTACCATTCCAATCAAACCATCTGCTTCTTGGTTGAGTAGTTTATTTAGCTTGCCATAGCCATAGTTAAAAAATATAAGACCTAAAGATAACTTTAAAGTTATATCTGTTATTAAATAGGTAATATTATGATACCTAAACATAGTTTTCTTATTTTACAAACTTTTAAAAAAAATACAAAATTTATTTAATTAATTCTTTTTCTTGTAAAAATAATTTAAGCATAGGAGGTACAATCAATAAAGTTAATACTGCAGAAAGACTCAGACCTCCAAGAATAACTGATCCCAATCCTTTATAAAGTTCAGAACCCGCTCCTGGAAATACAACTAAAGGCAACATACCAAAAACACTTGTTAAAGTTGACATAAATATTGGTCTAATTCTGCTGTTTGTGGCATCTAAAATAGCATCATTAACACTTAAATTATTATTTTTTATGGTTTGTAGAGTTCTATGTACTAGTAAAATAGCATTATTTACTACAATACCACTTAAAATTACAAACCCCAACATTGTAAGCATATCTAAAGGTTGAAAGGTAGTAAGGTTTAATAATGATAAGCCAATCACCCCTCCAGCAGCAGCAGGTGGAACAGATAACATTATAATAAATGGATATTTAAAGCTTTCAAATAATATGGTCATTAATAAATAGACAATTATTATTGAGACTAATAAGTTAATGGCCATTGCTTTCCAAGTAGTTGTCAATTCATCTGCTGTTCCAGATATATCAAGTCTTGATATCAGGCGGCAGTCCTGCATTTTTTAAGGGCAGAATTACCTTTTCTTCTACAACTTTTATAGCTTCTTCTAGAGCAATATTATCAGCCGGTTTAATTTGGAGTGTTACAGCTCTTTCTCCTTCAATATGTCTTATTTGAGTTGGACCAGTTGTATATACAATATCTGATAAAGAAGAAACAGGAATAATTTTTCCATTAGTTGTAACTATTGGAATATTTTCAATTCCTTGAGTTTCACTAATAGAGTTTTCCACTCCCATTAATGTTAAATCCATCCTTTTTGAATCAACTGTAATTTCATCAATTCTTATACCTGAATTGAAAGCATCAATTCCTGCAGATAATTCAGCTGCAGTAACATTATTATCAGCTAGTTTTATTCTGCTTGGAACTATTTGAATTTCTGGTGCTCCTAAAATTAATCCTGGTTTAGGTCTCATTTGATTTCCAGCTGAACGAGGAAATTCTTTCATAACTAACCCAGCTGCTTTTTGTGCTGTAGCTGTGATTGTATTTAAATCAGGACCTATGATATCTAAATCAATAGATCTTCCGCCTCCATAACCTCTAACAAATAAACCTGGTTGAAAAAAAAACCGTAGGTTGCAGGTTCTCCATACAGAGATTTTGTCATAACTGGTATAAGTTCTTTTACTCTGGTTTCTTCTACAGCACTTGCACCAAATAATGTTCTACCTCCAGCTATGGCAACGAAAAAGAAATTTTTAATTTTTGGAGGCTGTCCTTTAATAGATTCTTCTCCACTTTCAACTGACCATAAAGGTTTTACTTTATCTTCAACAGATACAGCAATATTAGTAAGTGTATCTAAATTATAGCCAGGAGGTGGCATCATAACTCCAAATATTAGATTTCTATTACCTTCAGGTAAATATTCTAATTTTGGTAATAGTAAATATGAAATACTCAATGTAAATAAAACTAATGAACTTACTAGATACAGAGAATATTTTTTTGATTTTAATATAAAATTTACATAATTAATTATTTTTAATGCAACATATTTACCAAAACTATCTAATATAGGTAATTTAAATTTTTCCCATTTCTATTTTTTGAAAGTATCCAGCTTGTCAATGCTGGCAAAATAGTTACTGATACTATAAGACTCATCAACACTGCTACAGATATAGCAACAGCAATATCTTGCAATAATTGTCCTGCTTCTAATTGCATTATTAAAATAGGAACAAACACCAAAACTGTAGTTAAAGCTGAGACCATTACAGCTTGCCAAACTTGGCTTGTACCTTTAAGAGCTGCAACTTTAATATTTTCACCTTTTTCTTTCAGTCTAAAAATATTTTCTAATACAACAATCGCAGCATCTACAACCATACCTACTGCAAAAGCAATTCCAGCTAATGATATTACATTAATTGTTTTACCTAATAATGACATGGCTACAAATGCTGCTACAACAGATATTGGAATAGATACTGCTATCACTATAGTAGATTGCCATGACCTTTAGAAATATTAAGAGAATAATTATGGCTAATATACCTCCCATCCATATATTTTGTTGAACTAAATCTACTGCTGAGTCGATATAAATAGTTTCATCATAAACTTGTTCTATTTTTAATCCTAATTCAGGTAAAGTATTATTATTTAAATCATCTAGGGTTTTTTTAATACCGTTCATAACATCTATTACATTTGCACCTGATTGTCTAATAGCATTAATAGCAATGGATTGATTCCCCAAAAATCTAATTATAGCCCTAGGTTCTTTGTAGGTAAATTCAACATCTGCGATATCATTAACAGTAACTCTTCCAAACCTTCCATTTAAATCCTGCTCACTGATTAAGACAACTTCCTCGACTTGTTTTTCAGATTGAATTTCACCTTCAGCTCTAACTATATATTCTCTTTTTCCCTCTTTAACATCACCAGCTGAAATAGAACTATTGGCTTGCCTAATTACATTAATAACTTTAGGTACAGTTAATCCATAATAAGCCATTTTTTCAGGATTAATTGTAATTCTTAATTCAGTTTCACTGCTTCCATAAGCATTGGTTCTTGCTACTCCTGGTACTCTCTCAATTCTATCTTGTATAATATCTTCAACAATGTCTCCGTATGCTGCAATATTTGTATCATTACCGGGTGTTTTAGTTAAGATAAACCAAGCAATAGCATTATCATCTAAACCTGAGGTATCAAGTGTTGGTTCACCAGCATCTTCAGGATAATCATCTATTTGATTTAATCTGTTAGAAACTAACATTAATGCTCTATCCATATCCATCGTTAAATCAAATTCTAATTCAATTATTGCTCTGCCTTCTCTTGTTGACGCAGTAACTTTTTTTACTCCTTCTAAACCTTGTAATGATTCTTCTTGTCTATTAACTATTTCTCTTTCCATTTCATATGGAGATGCACCAAACCAATAAGTAGTTACACTTATGATTGGTTTATTTACATCTGGAGCTATTTGGATAGGAATTCTATCAAGTGCTACTATTCCTAAAATAATAGTCATAATTATTACAGAAACGATAGCGATAGGTCTCTCTAAAGATGCTTTTATTATATTCACTTAATTGCCTCTATTCATTTAATACTTACACTTTGTCCAGGTCTTAACCTTTCATTACCTTTTATTACAGCTATATCGTTCTCTTTAACGCCACTTAAAACTATAAATCTATTACCAACTGCTTCTCCTAGTCTAAGTGGTCTAATTTCAACTTTTTTTTCTTTAACAATATAAGCCAAGGATAATCCCTCTCGTTTTAAAATAGCGTCTTTGTGTATAGTTAAATAACTTTGATTAGATGATATAGGTATCAATATATTTACATTTTCATCTATAATTAAATTTCTATTTAATTTATTTTTTTATTATCAAAATCTAAAAAAAAGCTTTACAGTTCTTGTTTTTAAATTTTCTTTTTTTCCAATAGCTCTTATTATTCCATTTAGTTCTAAACCATCAGTAGTAGAAAATTTAATGTTCTTTCCAATAGACAAATTAAAAGTTCTAAATGAAGGGACTTCCGCAACAACTTCTAGTTGGTCTTTACTAATCAGTTGAAACATTTTATTTCCTCTTGAAACAAATTCTCCTATTTCAATAAACTTTTCCTCAATAATACCGCTATATAAAGCTTTAGTATTGGACTTATTTAAATTCAATGTAGCAATATTTTTAAGGTTTTGACTAACATTTAGTTCTGACAATGCTACTTTTTCTTTAGATTTAAGAATATCATTTAAAGTATTAAGTTTATCAAATTTTGATTGATTAAAAGCTGAGCTACTCTTTAAAGCTAACATTCTGTCAAGGTCAAGCTTATTATTAAATGTTTCTAGTTTTGCTATTTCATAATTAGATGAAGCTTTTATTTCATTAGATATAGCTATATCAAGCAGATATTTATAATTTTTATTATCTATTCTTGCTAGAAGTTGACCTTTCTTTACCTCATCTCCTTCTTCTACGTAAACATTGTCAATTTTTCCTGCTACGGGCGCCATAATGTTGGTTATTTTTTTGATCTTAAACTACCTATTATTGGTATCTCTTGATTTGGTGTGTCTAATTTAACTTTATCAACTTCTACTAAAGCTGCTTGTTGCCCAAATATAGATTTCATAGAAAAAAGAAATACGCAAATACATATAGATTAAATGTTTTATCATAATATTAAAATAGCCTAAAATTTCTTTTTTACTAGACTTTTAGATGTTTTGCCTATTCCAGGATTAAATATGTTATTGGGATCAAGCTTTTTATAAAAATTTCTCAAGTTATCATCAGCTTCATACATATGTCCTACATTGTGTTCGGCAGGATATTTTGCTCCTATTTCATCAAACCATCTTAAAAGTTTATCTTTAACTTTATTATTATTTTTACCTATCTTAATTACGTACTCTCTATGAAATACTAAACAAAAAAAATGTGCAACAGTTAAAGTTTGAAGTACATCTTTTTTTAATTCTGATGGTATATCATGAAACCATTTATCATCATTTCTTTTCAAAGCAACATCTAAAGGTAACAGCTCAGGGTTTGCATTTTTTGAAATATTTGCACACCTTGCGCTAGCTCCAGCGAATACAAATCTATTTAACGTTAATTTTTTACTCTCTTTATTGCTACATACTAATAAGTTATTTTTTTTATCTTCATTGAAAATATTTTTTGAAACTTTTAAAATTTCATCAAAAAATTTTTTTATCACATTTTAATATCAAATGATGTGCAAATTTTTCGTTAAGGGTATCAAATAATTTTGGCATATGGTTAGGTAGAACTGTAACAAATGCATTTAGTAATATATCTAATGTTTTGTCAGAAAAAAATTTAGATTTTTTAAAAAAACTTTCTAACTTTGATTTAGTTTTATAAAAAAAAGGCATGCTAGAGGTTCCTAAAAAATAAATCAAATAAAAGGCATCTTTCCCATATTTTTTAGAAACCTTGTAGGCATTATTATGCATATACTCTGCATAAATTGGAAGTTCTTCTATTTCATTAATTATTTTTTTTCTTAGTATTGTCAAATCTTTAGGATTATTTGTGCTATAGTAAATTGTTTTTTCTTCACTTTCCTTTTCAAAAGTATCAAGTCTGACGGCAAACACTGCTAATTTACCTGAGCATCCAGAGGCATCATAAAGGCGTCTTTTGTCAGCATTGTATCTAGCTGGTGTGTCGGCATTTGTATCTTTTATGATGCTTTTGTAATCTGTCGAAGAGGCTTTAAAGTTTGAATTTTTTATATTTTCTTCATCAAAACTTTGGTTGTCTAATTTTTTTAAAATTTCTTCAGGAGTTTGACCTAGTTCTATTCCTAATTTATTATGAAGCTCAAGATTTCCTTCATTGTTTACAGAAGCAAAAAGAGATAGTTCTGTATAAGCAGGCCCTCTCTTAATTAATGCGCCTCCTGAATTATTACAAACGCCTCCTACTACTGATGCGCCTATACATGAGGAACCAATTTCAGAATGAGGAGCTCTATTGTAGGGTTTAACTTTTTTTTCTAGGTCATATAAAGTGGAACCAGGAAATGCAAGCACTTGATGACCATTATTTATAGGAATAATAGTTTTTAATTTAGTAGTATTTATAATAACTAAACCTTTATCATATTTTCCATTAGGAGTGCTCCCACCAGTAAGACTTGTATTAGCAGCTTGCATTAAAATATATTTATTATTTTCAATACATAGTTTTAAAACAGCCCACATATTTATTAATGAATTCGGTAATACTACAAATTCACATTCACCTGATTTTGTTCTCCATCCAGTGGTATAAGGAGTTTTTTCTTTATCACTTATTAAAAAGTTTTTTTTTCCAACTATGCTAATTATTTTATTATGTAAACTTGAAGTCATAATTTTTATAAATGAATGTAGTGATTATTTTTATTTTATGTTATTTTGAATTATATGCAAAACATTTGTCTTATAATTGGAGCAGGCGCAGGTATAGGAGGTAATGTAGCAAAGGTATTTGCTAATGATGGATATCATGTTTACTTAACTAGAAGATCTGATGATAATGGCTTAAAAAAATTAATTGATCAAATTAATACTGCAGGTGGAAAAGCTTCAGGAAAGCTTCTAAATGCTGTTCAAGATAATACTATTGAAGAATTAGTTCATGATGTTGAGAGAGATGTAGGTCCTATTAGTGTTGTGATTTATAATTTAGGAGCACAAATAGGTAATAAAAAATTAGAAGATTTAACATTAAAACAATTTGATTTAGGTTTTAAAATGGGGACATTAGGTATTTTTAGATTGTGTAAAACTTTATTCCCCTTCATGGTAAAAAGAGGAGGAGGGACTTTGATAGCCACCTCATCAACTGCTTCTGTAAGAGGTAATAGGGGCAACATTCTCATGCTGCAGCAATGGGAGCAAGAAGAATGTTATGTCAGACTCTAAACGATGAATTTTCTATAAAAGGAATTCATATAGTTCATGCTATTATTGATGGTGCCGTTGATGCACCTGATACCTTAGGTAAAATGCTTGGTCCTGAAGCTTACGAGAAATTAAGAAAAGAAGTGGGATTAGAAAAAGATGGACTTATTTTGCCAGAAAAAATAGCTGAGAGCTATTTACATTTAACTAAACAACATAGATCAGCCTGGACACATGAAATAGATTTTAGAGCATTCTCTGATCAGCCTTGGTGGAATACAGCTACAGATAATTATAATTTTTAATCATATGAGTTTTTAAGTATTCCAATGTAAGGTTTTCATAAACTTTTTGACCTAAGCTAAAAAACTCTCTTTCCTGTTGAGTAACATCTCTAAAAAATTTAGCTGGATTACCTGCATATATTTTACCTTCAGGAACAACAGTATTTGTTTTTACATATGAATTAGCTCCTACAAAAGCATTTTTTTCTACTATACAATTTTCTTCTAAGATAGATCCCATTCCAACTACTGCATTATTATTTATTCTGCATTTACCATTAATTATAACATTATGTCCAATTGTTACCTTATCACCTATATATATATTCTTGCCTTTAGTATTAAAAATTCAATTATCTTGAATATTTGACCCTGTTCCTAAATAGACAGAGCCTTTATTATCTGGACTGTGAAGCACTGTAGAAAACCATATACTTGAATAAGGTTTAGTAAAAATATTACAACCTATTAATGCATCTGGAGCAATAAAAGTATTATTTTCTTCTGATTCAATTGATTGAAAATTTAGATTTATTTTTAAATATTCATTAAATCTAAAATTAGATTTACTTTTTAAACTATTGAATCTATTATAGTAATTAGTATCAATATTTCTTATTAGTTTTGCTGGTGATCCTGATATAAGTGAAAATCTATCAAACTTTTTACCTGGAGGTATTAAGGTATCTGGAAGTATTACAGAATAATCTCCAACAGTACTTCCATCCATCACAACAGAATTTTCTCCTACTTTTACATTATTTCCTATTAAACATGCATGTATAATAGCATATTGTTCAATTATACAGTTATTACCAATTTTAGTGCCTAATAAATCAGAAGCTACATGAACCGTAGATCTTTTTTCAAATAGACAATTTTCTCCAATTTCAATTTTTTCACCATCTCCTCTTATTATTACATTATCAAGAATTTTTGTATTTTTTTTAATATTAGAGTTGCCAATAATTTTTGCTGATGATGAAATGCTACACATTTTTATCAATAGTAGGAAAGTGCTTTAGAAATTTTATTACTGGGTGTATATTATTTTTTTTTTCTAACATTTTACATTTATGTTTAATAAAATAATTAAAGCAAAAAATTAATTAATCAACATATCATTAATACTCCTAGTGGTTTATCTTATGCCTTATCTGAATTAACAGGAAGATCTATTTTTGTTAAATATGAAAATAAACAACATACAGGCTCTTTTAAATTTAGAGGCTCTTTAAATAAGCTTTTATCATTGACTGAAGTACAAAAAAAAAAGGGTGTAATAGCTATGTCAGCTGGAAATCATGCTCAGGGCATTTCACTTGGTTGTAAATATTTAGGTATTAAAGCTACAATTGTAATGCCAAACAATACTCCTTTTGAGAAGATAAGAAAAAATATAGACTACGGAGCTAATGTAATTATACATGGGAATAATGTTTTAGAGTCTGAAAAGCATGTAAATAAGTTAGTAGAAAAATATGATTTCGTAAAAATCCATCCTTTTAATGATTATGATGTGATATATGGACAAGGCACATTGATGTTAGAATTTTTACAGAAGCATCCTAACCTTAAAAAGTTTATATACCAGTTGGAGGAGGGGGATTAATTTCTGGTTGCGCAATAGTAGCTAAAAATTTAAACAAAAATATAAAAATAATAGGAGTAGAAACGGAAAACTTTCCTTCTTTATATAACAGTTTTTATAAATCTAAAAAGTCATTTGAAAAAAGTACTATAGCTGAGGGAGTAGCTGTTAATAAAATAGGAAAGAAAAATTTAAAAATTATCAAAGAACTAGTTGATGAAACTGTGCTAGTTAAAGAGAGTTCTATTGAGCAAGCAATCTCAATGTTTTTGCTAAATGATAAAACTTTAGTAGAAGGTGCAGGAGCTCTTTGGTTTAGCTGCTTTATTAGAGAGCAAAGATAGAAAAAAAAGCGATGATATAGGAATTATTGCTTGTGGAGGTAATTTAGATTCAAGAGTTCTTTCATCATTATTAATGAGAGAATTGGTAAGAAAAAAACAGGTTTTAACTCTTTCCATAGATATGGAGGATAAGCCAGGACAGCTTAGCGAAATATCTAAATTATGTTCAATGGAAAAAATAAATATATTAGCAGTTGAGCATAGCAGATTTACTTTAGATCTTTCTGTAAGAGCTGCAAGATTAAATATAACTTTAGAGACGCAAGATAAGAAACATGCAAATAAAGTTATTAATCTAATTAAAAAATTAGGATTTAAAGTTAGAGAAAAAGTTGAAAACTAGGGTCTATATCCAAATGAACTTGATCCAGTTTTAAGTTTGTTGTAAGCAAGTCTTATCCATATACAAGCTTCTTTTCTAGTGTCTCTAGGATCTATTACATTTTCTAATAAAAATTTTTCTGCAGTCCTGAATGGAGATGTTAATGAATTCAGTTTGACGTACTTATCTTTGATAAATTTTTCAGGATCCTTTGATTGACTAATTTCTGATTTATAAGCTGCCTCAATACCACCTTCAAATGGCAATGATCCTGTATCAGCAGAAGGCCAAGCAAACCTAAATTTAAAATTCATATGATTGGTATGTGCAGCTCCAGCAACTCCAAAAACTTTTCTTAATATAATTGAACACATAGGGTTTTTAAATTGATATATTGCAGCTAAAGCTTTAGCCCCATATTTTATTGTTCCATCTTTTTCAGCATTCTTTCCAATTATAAAACCAGGGTTATCAATAAAGTTTAATACAGGAAAGTGAAATACTTGTGCTAAAGTCAATGATTTTAATAATCTTTTTGCATGAATTAGTTGTCCATCCACCTCCATAGACTTGAGGGTTATTAGCTAAAACTATAATAGGAAAACCATCTAGCCTTGCTAACCCAGTAATTACAGATAATCCATATTTTTTACCTAATTCAAAAAAAGAATTTTTATCTACTACACTTTTTATAATAGGAAGTATGTCGTAGCTTTCTCTTTTATTTTTGGGAATAATATTTAACAAAAAGTCATCTTTTCTTAAAGGGTCATCTTTAGTTATTTCTTTTTTAGGAAGATAATGGATTGAACTTGGCATAAATGATAAAAACGTTTTTGCCATTTCCATTGCTTCTGTTTCATTTTCAGCAACATCATCTATAACTCCATTACTACCATGAACCTCACTGCCGCCTAATTCTTCTTTTGTAACTTTTTCTCCTATCTTTTCTACTAATGGAGGACCAGCAACAAAGATTTGGCTTAACCTTTCTAACCATTATAGAATAATGGCTGCTTACAAGTCTTGCTGCGCCTAATCCAGCAACAGGGCCTAAAGCTAGGGATATAACTGGTATTTTAGATAGATTTTCTATAACTTTATCCCAGCCTGGATTAAAAGGAACATAGGTAAATCCTTGCTTTTCTAAAGATTTAACTGATCCTCCTCCACCTGTACCTTCAATAAACCTTACTAAAGGAATTTCATATTCATTAGCTAATTTTTCAGCAGCTACCATTTTCTCCCAAATTGAAGCATCTGCAGCTCCACCTCTCACAGTAAAATCATCTCCATAAAAGCAATTGACTGCTGATTTACTAATCCATGTCCTATTATTGAATTAGCAGGCAAAAGTTTTCTAGTTCTCCTGTTTCTTTATAACTAGATTGCCCACTAAGCATTCCGAATTCTTGAAAACTATCTTTGTCAAAAAATAGATTTATTCTTTCTCTTATAGTATTTCTATTTGCTTTATGTTGTCTTTCAACTTTTTCTTTACCTCCTAACTCTTGGGCTAGGTTTTTTCTTTTATTAAGCTCATCTATTTCTTTTTGCCAGGACATAAATTAGTTTTTTATTGGTTAATTTCTTAAATTGTAGCCTTTTTTAAATATTAATAAAGTAATGACTATTAAAATTAATAAAATAAGTAAAATTGTAATAATACTAGTCCAAATACTTACATCTGAAATTTCATAAAAACTATATTTAAAACCACTTACCAAATATAACACTGGATTAAGTAAAGAAATTTTTGCCAAATTTCTGGTAACATATTTATAGAGTAAAAACTACCTCCTAAGAATACAAGCGGGGTTATAACAATTAGAGGTATCAGGGATAGTTTTTCAAAGTTATCTGCCCAAAGACCTATTACAAAACCAAATAAACTAAAAGTTATAGCTGTCATTAATAAGAAAAAAACCATCAAAAGAGGATGTAATATGTTAAGATCAATAAAAATGAAGCAGTTGCAATAATTAAGAGTCCTAATAAAATAGACTTCGTAGCAGTGGCACCTACAAAACCAATAATCATCTCTACACCACTTATAGGAGCAGCTTGTAATTCAAAAATAGTACCATTAAATTTTGGAAAATAGGTGCTAAATGAACCGTTAGATACACTTTGTGTTAATAAGTTTAACATAAGTAAACCTGGAACTATAAACATTCCATAAGTAACACCATCAATTTCTTTTATTCTTGAGCCAATAGCAGAGCCAAATATTATAAAATATAATGAGGTACTTAAAATGGGAGATATTATACTTTGAAGAATAGTTCTTCTAGTTCTGTTCATTTCATGAAAATATATTGCTTTAACTGCTAATAAGTTAATCATTTTTTTCTTTTTTAATAAAATCCACAAAAATACTTTCTAAAGATCTTTTTTCTATATTAAAATCTAAATAATCCATTTTACTTTTTTTTATACTTAATAAGATATCACTAACTTCATTTTTTTCTTTGCTTAAAAAAAATTCAATACAACTTTTATTTTTATTAATTTTGTACGCGTATTTATTTAGAACTGCTGGAACTTTTTTAAAGCTTTTATCTAAAGTAAATACCAGTTTATTATTCCCTAATTTATTTAATAATACGTTTTTATCTTCAACTAAAATAATTTTACCATTATTTATAAAAGCCACTCTATCTGCAATTTCTTCAGCTTCTTCTATATAATGTGTAGTTAGTATTATTGTAACTCCTTCTTTTTTTAGAGTGTAAATTATATCCCACATCTCTTTCCTTAATTCAATGTCTACACCTGCTGAAGGTTCATCTAAAAATAATATTCTTGGATTGTGCGAAAGTGCCTTTGCAATTAATACTCTTCTCTTCATCCCTCCTGATAATTGCATTAATAAATTATTTTTTTTATCATCTAGATTTAGTTTTTTTAGTAAACTTAAGATGTATTTATCATCTTTATTTTTACCCCACAAACCTCTTGAATAGTTTACGTTATCAAAAACCGTTTCAAATGCTTCTAAATGAAGTTCTTGGGGACCAAACCTATTAGAGATTTTATTTTTTTCTATTTTTAGTAAGGTCTATGCCATCTATAAATATATTTCCTTTTGAGTGATAGGTAATTCCACATAACACATTTATTAAAGTTGATTTTCCTGCTCCATTTGGACCCAATAGTGCAAAAATTTCTCCTCTTGAATATTTAAATCAATATTTTTTAAAGCTGCAAACTTATTTTTATAAATTTTGCTTACTTTTTTTATTTCAATATAATTTTTATTCATATACTAATTATATAGTATCAATTCAAAATTATTCTTAATTTTCTCTTTTATCTCTATAATCTAAAAGCTTTTCTTCCACATTAGGATCATAAGAGGTAATACCAGTTTCAGGTGCTTCTTTTGGAGGTAATGGTTTTGCTGGAGCAGTATAAATTATAGTCTTTCTCTCCTCAGCATTAGTAGGAAAAAAAGGATTAGCTATCTTTACTTCTTCTCCATTTTCTCTTCCTTTTTCTAACATTTCATCATACTCTTGGGCTTGCGCAGCATTCCAAGGAAACTCATACAGTCTTGGCTCTATAAGATTATCTAATTGTACTAATAAATATATGGCCTCACCTTCAACCCAATTAACATGTAGCAGTGTTAATTCATTGGCATACTTATTTAATAATTCTAAATTTTTTGGCTTAGGTCTACTTAATATTTCTAATAAGGTAGCATAGCTAATAAAATAAGCAAAAACACCAATTGTTATAGATAAAACTTTATATTTTACTTTTTTCCTGGACCATATTGATAATGCGATAATAAAAGATATCAAAATTGTCAAAAGGGCAAAAAACCAATTTAGTATGTCCATTATAATCCTCCTATTAAACTTTTTCTTAAACTATTAACTGAGCCTGAAACTAGTTTAAAATTATTATCAAGTTTAAATCTTAAAACTGTTTTTTCTTTTCCTTCTTTAGTTAAATAAACACTTTTTCTAATATTTGTTTTCTATAGTCTCTATCAGGTGTAACTAAACTAGCTGAAACTGTGGCTTGTACTTTCGATCTTTTTGCATCATGTTTAAATAAATGAACATTGGCTTGATATTCTCCAGGTGTTATTCCTCTTGTAAAACTTATTTCATAATTTAGGGAGTGTAATCTCCTGTTAATCCTCTATCATCTCTAAGTAAATTAAAAACTATTCCTGAAGGTTTAGAGTAACCTACAGGACCATCATTAGGTCCTTTAACCCAAAGATCTAAGTCAGCATCAATATCATTTGGCCAAAATAATTCAATAATTACACTTCCAACGGGTTCTTTTATGATTTCTTGTTTAGTTTTTAAGTTTAGCCATGGTAAAAGTAACAAAACTATAGCTACAAATCCACTTAATGCTAATAAAGTAACATCTCTAAATACAGTATTAGATTGATCGTCATCAATTGCTTTTAATTCATTAAAAGAATTATGCATTTATTTTTTTCTCCTAATTCTATTATCTTTGATAACAAGTTATTAGCTCCCGTTGACATTATTTGATAACAAATATTTAACCATACACTGCAGATTGAGCCTACCAAAGTAGTGTATAAAGCAACTGACATACCTTGAATTAGCGTCGAAACCATTTTGCTTACTTCTTCAGGGTTACTAGAAACACTGCCGTCAACTCCAGAAAGAGCGATAATAAAACCAATAACGGTACCTATTAATCCTAATATTACTAGAGTGTTTGCCATAAACTTAATGTAGTTAATTTTAGAGCTAAGTTTAATTCTTAGTGAGACAGCTAAATTGTTTCTTGAACTGGCATCTAGTTTTTTAGAATTATGTAAAAAATCCTTTGCTATTGAGTTAGGTGGTAAAACTTTTAAAAAGAGTAATTCAACTCTCTGCTCAACCAAAAAGTTCTGTATGCAGCCAAAATAAAACCAACTGAAAAAAAGAGCTAATATTACTATAACCATATTAGTTATATCAGCTTTTATAGCTTTGGACACATACCCTTGAGTAATTAAAACAAATAAAAAAACTAGTCCTACTAAATTTATAAGTGAGTACCTTAAGATTAATAGATATTTGTATTGCATAATTTGTCCTTTTTTAATTATTTAAAGTTTCTTCATTTGTTTGATTAATGGCATCCTTATTTCCTGATCTAAGCATCACATATTCGTTATTGATAGTATTCTTATTTAGCTTACCTTTTTTATCTAATTCAAATTGAAAAACAGTGATTTCTTTTCCTATTTCTTCTAATTTCTTAGAGGTTTTAAGAATCTGTCTTCTTTTATTACTATCTGGATCAACAACAGAAATTAATAATTCTGCTATTATTGGTTGGAAAGGTGATTTATCTTCTCTATATAAGTGAACGTTTGCTATGTAAACACCTTTACTAATTCCTCGAGAATAGGATACCTCGTAATTAACAGGAGAATTATCTTTATAAATACCTAAATCATCTCTTAATAAATTAAAGAAAAGACCACCTTTATTAGAGTAGCCTACAGGTATATCATCAGGAGCTTGTACCCACAAGTCTATATCAACATCTCTTTTATTGTCCCAAAATAATTCCACAATTACATTACCTGGAGGTGTAGAAGATGATTCTTCTTCAGTAGGTGGATTAACAAATGGTATCAACAATATTACCATTGATATGAATCCTGTTAGAGCCAAGAGTATTACATCTCTGAAGACTACATCATTTTCATCAGAAAGCCCGTTATTATCCAATTCTCACTCCCAAATTAATGAAGATAACACAAAAATAATATTTTATAATAAAATAATTAAGTAAAAGACATTACTATATTATCTTGACCTATAAATAAATCTTATTACTATTATAAGTATATTAAATAATTAAGGGAGGATTAATGTTTAAGTATATAATTACTACTTTTATTGCTTTAGTATTCTCATTTAGTTCATTTGCTAATACTAGCTGGGATGACATACTAAATGCAAAAAAAGCCCCTCAAAATTGGTTAACTCATCATGGTTCTCTTGATGGGCACAGATTTTCTGGGTTAGAAAAATAAATAAAAAAATGTTAAGAAGTTAAAAGTTGTATGGACAGCACCTATTGGTGGAGTTGAAGGCGGTGGTATTTGGGATCACGCTGGATTAGAAGGAACTCCATTAGTAGAAGATGGGTTCATGTATGTTACAGACGGTTGGGGATCAGTTTACAAATATGATGCTACTAAAAATGGAGCATTAGTTTGGAAAATGAATCCTGATACAGACCATGATTTTCCTGGTGCTGTAACATGTTGTGGTATTAACAATAGAGGTGTTGCTTTAATAGATAATAAAGTAGTATCACATACACTTGATGGTAGATTAATTGTTACTAACAAAGAAACAGGTGAAATTGAGCAAGAAGTTCAATTAGCTGATGCAAGTATTGCTGAAGTTATTACAGCTGCACCTTTAGTAGTAAAAATTCTGCTATTACTGGAGTTGCAGGAGCTGAGTATGGTATTAGAGGATGGTTACATTCTACTAATTTAGCTGATGGTTCAAAAAATTGGAGAACATACACTATTCCTGCTCCAGGTGAACCTGGTGGAGATACTTGGAAACAAGGTCCAGAATCACACAGTAAAGACGCATGGATGCGTGGTGGAGGATCTACTTGGGTAGTAGGTTCTTATGATCCTGATTTAGATGTGATTTATTGGGGTGTAGGTAACCCTGGTCCTGACTGGGATAATGAATATCGTCCAGGTGATAATCTTTACAGTAATAGTGTTTTAGCATTGGATGCAGATACAGGAAAAATTAAATGGTATTTCCAGTATACTCCAAATGATCCTTATGATTTCGATGGTGTTAACGAGCAAACATTAGTTGATGCAAAAATATTTGGTAAAAAAACAAAAGCAGTTTTACATGCTGATAGAAATGGTTTTGCATATGCTCTTGACAGAGAATCAGGTAAGTTTTTATGGGGAACACCTTTCGTTAAAAAGCTAGATTGGACTGCAGGTCTTGATAAGTATACTGGTAGACCTTTAGATTATGATCCAAATCAAGATGTACAAAGATATGTTGCATCTACTAACGCTTACAGAGCTCAGCCAGAAGCAACATCATGTCCTGGTAATATGGGAGGAAAGAATTGGCCTCCAACCGCATATGATCCAGACAGAAATATGTACTATATACCTGTAATTGAAAGTTGTGCAATGCACGTTAACGTTCCAACAGAAAAAGAATGGGTAGCAAGAGAATTCTGGTTAGGTGGAGGACCAAAAATGGGTCCAATCATTACTGGAAGTGTTACTGCTATGGATGTTAATTCAGGTAAAGTTGTTGCTAAGTATGATATGGATTATCCACAATTAGGTGGCTTAGTTGCTACTAAAGGTGGATTAGTATTTTCATCTCATCCTGATGGTACAATTGTAGCGTTAGATTCTGATAGCCTTAAGGAATTATGGTCATTCGAAACTAATGCAGGTGTTAATGCACCACCAATGACCTTTTCTGCAGGAGGAAAGCAATATGTTGCAATTCTTGCTGGTTTAGGTGGAGCATGGCCTAAGTGGTTCATAGGTTCTACACCAGGTATGGAAAAAGTTCAGCCTGGACAGACTTTATACTGTTCGTTTTGGTCTATAAATAAAAACTATGAATGGAGCTTCTTTAATAAAGAAGCTCCATTTTTTTATGAAGAATATCTTTCTATTAATAAAAATCTTTTTTTCTTTTTAGTTTTATTAACTAATTTATATGCAGAAGACTTAAGAGATTTTACAGTAGGTTCAAACATAGAATTAGTACCTGAAAGAGGATATATAAATCTTAAGTGTAAAAATAAATAAAGAAATTTTAAAATGGAGTGATTTTAAAAATTGTCAGAAAAATTCTGATGGTTATTATATAGTTTCATTTGAATATGATGAAAGGTTTGCAGTAACTGAAGAGTATGAAGGAACTCAGGTTTCTGGTCATCCTGTTTTAATTAATATTGCAATTGATGAAAACGGAATTTTACAAGAAATTAATATAAATACAGATCCTAATGCTCCATTTTATTTTAGAAAGCAATCACATCTTCTTTGGTTAAGAGTATATTCTAAATATGGTGGACAAAACTGGGAATGTATAGATAAAGATATGAAGGATGGACATATCAAAATAGGTAAAAAGTATATTAATAGAGTATGTACTAAAGAGGTAGATAATAAATTAATAACAATTGAATCATTTTTATTTTGAAGGTGAAAAAAACAACAGAGATAATTTAGTAAGTAAGTCTTTCTTGCAAATAAAATTTAATGGTAAAGTATCAATATGAAAATTAATTTAATTTTGAATATATTAATATTATTTCTAATATCAGGTAAAGCGTTTTCTCAAGCTCCAAAATTTGATTACGGTTTATCCGCTTATAAAAAAGGTAATTGTATGGGTTGCCATAAATGGCATGGTGATGGTGGACCAGGTTATGGAGGAGCAGCTTTATCTTTAAGAGAAACAGGTCTAGATAGAGAACAATTAATCACTATTATTGCATGTGGTAGACCTGAACAAATATGCCTTATTTTGATAAAAAAGCTTATGTTGATGATAGATGTTTTGGTATGAAATTTTCTGATTTTGAAGGAGATGATAAAAATAGACCACTTCGAGCTAAAGGCTATTTAAATGCAGAGACAAATAGATGCAGTAGTAGATTTTATTATAAATGATTTACAAGGAAAAAAAGTATCAAAGGATTATTGTTTAAATTTTTTGGAAAACCTACAAGGTCATGTGATGGTCTTTAACTAAACTTTTAAAATAAAAGTTTCTCCACAACTTTTTCTTTTAACCAATATTTTATACAAATGCAAATCTAATTCTTTAAGTCTGTTATATATGTATAAACCTATATGTTCTAATGTAGGATTCTCTAGACCATTAATTTCATTTAAATACCTATGATCTAAATCTTTTTTAATTATATTTATTTTTTCTTGAAAAATACTAAAGTCTAATATTAAACCTTTTTTAGAGATTTGATCGTTATGATCTATTATAAATATTTCAACAAAATAAGAGTGGCCATGAATATTTTTATTTTCCTCATTTTCTGTATTACTAAGCTTATGAGCAGCTTCAAAGTAAAAACTTTTTGATATAATTTTTTCATTATTTAATTTTTAAAAATTTATGAGATTGCACACTTAATTTCCATTTAGGGTTTTTTAAAACATAGTTTATACTTTTTTTAGTGTTTAAAACAACATTTTTATTTTCTAAAGGCTGAATGTAAAAATGTTGAAAATTTAATTTTTCATATTCTGAAAGAACTATGTTTTTCTGAGGAAATACTACTTTTATTTCATCGCCTTTTTTAACTATTAGCTTGCTTTTAATTTTTGGACTTACACATACCCAATCTATTTCTTTTGGTAAAGGAAGTGTTCCATTTGTTTCAACAGCTACTTTAAACCCGTAGCTTTTAATTTTTTTTATTAGATTACTATCTAATTGTAAAATTGGTTCTCCTCCAGTAAAAACTACAAATTTATTTTTTTTTTTCTTTTAGGCCATAATGAATTAATTATTTTTACAAGATCACCTAACTTATATTTACCGCCATTAATACCATCTACTCCATTGAAGTCTGTATCACAAAATGAGCAAACTGCTTTTTTTTCTATCTTTTTCTATACCATTCCAGAGGTTGCATCCTGAAAATCTACAAAATACAGCTGGTGTTCCAGTGTTATAGCCTTCACCTTGTAGAGTAAGAAATATTTCTTTAACTGAGTAAATTTTATTAGCTTTAATCATCTTTTACAAATTTCTTCCAACCCTTTGACCTTAATAAGCATGCTGGGCATTTATTACAACCATACCCCCATTTATGAAAGGTTTTTCTATCACCTTTATAGCAGGTATGTGTATTTTTAATAATAAAATTTAAATAATCTTTTCCTCCTATTTGTTTTGCCATTTTCCAAATATCAGATTTATCTTTCCACATTAGTGGTGTGTGAAATTTATAACTTTTTTCCATTCCTAAGTTAATAGATTTTTCTAATGATTTAATGGTTTTATTTCTACAATCTGGATAACCAGAATAGTCAGTTTGACATACACCTGAGGCTATGTGTTTTTATTTTCTTATCATAGGCATAGGCTGCACTTAATGTATAAAATAAAATATTTCTTCCCTGGTACGAATGTGTTAGGTAAACCTTTGCCTTCTTTAATTTTAATATTAGATGTTAGAGAATTCTTATTAAAATCTTTTATATTATTGATTTTATAGACATAGGAGCTTTTAATTTTATTATTCCATTTAGTAAAGCTTTTATTTAATTTTTTTATAATTGATTTTGCTGAACTAATTTCTACTCGATGTTTTTGGCCATAATCAAAAGTAATTAAATGTATTTCCTTAAATTTATTTAAGCACCATCCTAGTACAGTTGTACTATCTTGGCCCTCCTGAAAACATTAAAAGTACTTCTTGTCCATATTATACATTATCCAAATGTTTGGTTTTAATAATAATTTTCCTATAGATTTACGATCCCTAATTTTAATTAATTCATAAATTAATCTATTAAAAGGTTTAATACTATATCCTTCTACTTTAAAAACTCCTTTTTTATATAAAGAAAATATATTTTTTATAATTTTTTTTTTTTTGTGATTGAGCAACGTCTTAAAAATTCACCTGCTCTTACTCCAAATATTTGAATGCTTTTAATTAATATATAATTAGTTTTAATAGTACTTATATTGTTATTAGTAAAACCAACTATTAAATATTTACCATTCCAACTTAAACTACCTAAAATATTTTTTTCCTTTAATAATCCATTAATATCTATAATTATATCTGCTCCTTTATTGCTAGTAAATTCCATTACTTCTTTTTTAATGTCATTATTGATAAAAGTAATTTTTTTTACTCCTAACTCCTTTAATAAAGCTGCTTTTTTTTTATTACTTACTATACAAATTACTCTTGCTTTTAAGTGCAAAGCAAGTTTAACACAAGCCTGTCCTACTCCTCCTGATGCACCAGTTATTAATATAAAATTATTTTTTTTATTTTAGCTTTTTCTAATAAAGTTACATAGGCAGTTAGTGCTGAAGAAAAAAGAAGCTCCATCTAGACTAGAAATTTTTTTCTAATAAAACTAGTTGTGATACATTAATTATTGTTTCCTCACTAAAACATCCGCTTTTAGAAAAAATAATAGCTTTTCTATTTAATAATTTTTTATCGTTACAATTTTCATCAATTATAATTCCACAAGCTTCAGTTCCAGGCACGAATGGTAATTCATTTTTATATTGATAGTCTCCTTTAATCATTAATGTATCTACATAATTTAAACCAATAGCTAAGACCTTAAGTCTCACCTCATTTTTTTAATTCTCTACTTTTGTTTTTTTTTATCTTTAGATTTTCTATTTTACCAAGTTTTTGACATATATAATTATTGTAATACATTTTTTTCATTAGTTATTATTAATAGTATTTTATATAAACTATATTATAATTTAATAGGAGATTACTATGAATATTAATAATTTATTTGGTGTTAAGGGTAAAGTTGTTCTGATTACTGGTGGATCAAGAGGTATAGGGGAAATGATGGCAAGTGGATTCTTAGCAAATGGAGCAAAAGTTTATATTAGTTCTAGAAAAATAAAAGACTGTGATGCAACAGCACAGCGATTATCAGAAAAATATGAATCTGAATGTATATCAATTCCTGCTGATATTTCAGACTTGAATGGCATTAATCAACTATTTACTAATTTTGATAAATATAATGATAATTTAGATATATTAATTAACAATGCTGGAGCTGTTTGGGGTGAACCTTTACATAAATTTAGTGAAGATGGTTGGGATAAGGTTATGGACTTAAATGTAAAATCTATATTTTTTATGGTGCAAAAATTTTTAGATTTATTGAAAAAAAATACAACATCTGATAATCCGGCTAGAATTATCAATATAGGCTCAATCGATGGCATTAATACGCCATACTATGAAAATTACTCTTACAGCGTAGCAAAGTCAGCTGTGCATAAGCTAACTTCAGTATTGGCTGCTAAACTAATTAAAGATAATATTATATGTAATGCTATTGCTCCTGGACCTTTTCCTAGCAAAAATGTTAGGAAGTGCTGTTGAGCATGATTATAGTATTATTTCTAAAAAGAATCCAAGCGGAAGAGTAGGTATGCCTGAAGACATAGCAGGGCTTGCAATATTTTTAGCTTCTAGAGCTGGACAATATACTGTAGGTGAAACAATTACATGTGATGGTGGTTTAGTTGCATCAGCAGGACACGATTTGACTAATGATTAACTAAAAATAATTACTATAGCTTATTAACTTTTGAGAGGTTTTAGCCTAATAATTAAGTAAAGAATTAGTTTACTTGTTTATCTGAATCTTTCCAAAATGGTTTTCTTAATTCTGTTTTTAAAATTTTTCCAGCTCCTGATACAGGCATAGGGCTTCTCTAAAAGAAACAGATTTTGGACATTTAAAACCAGCAATATTTTTATGGCAATGCTCTATAACTTCCTTTTCATCAATAGATGTATTTTCTTTTAATCTAATGATTGCATGAACAGCCTCTCCCCATTTTTCATCAGGAATACCAATAACTGCGCATTCTAAAACATTTTTTAATTGATAAATTGCATTTTCAACTTCTGTAGAATAAATATTTTCTCCACCAGATATAATCATGTCCTTTACTCTATCAACTATAAATACATAGCCAGATTCATCCATTTTTGCTCCATCACCAGTTTTCATCCAACCATTTACTATTGCCTTTTCTGTTAATTCTTTTTGTCTCCAATAACCTAACATTATATTTGGACCTCTTGCGTATATTTCTCCTACTTCACCTCTAGGAACTTCGTTACCATTTTCGTCTGCTATCTTTAGTTCTACTCCTGCTACTGCTTTACCACATGATTTGAATTTATAGGCTAAAGGACCCTCAAAAACGTGAGTTTCTGGCCCTGAGCAGGTCAGAAGTGGTGCACATTCAGTTTGTCCATATGCATGATAAAAAGTACAATTAGGAAGCATTTCCATTGCTTTTACTATGACTGGTTCAGGCATAGGTGATGCTCCATACATTATTTTTTTTAAACTATTTAAATCATAGTTAGTAATTTCCGTGTCATGAACGGCCATATTAACCATAGTGGGCACAAGAATAGTTTCTGTTATTTTAAATTTATTAACTGCTTCAAAAAATAATTTTGGTATAAAACCAGGAATAAAATAATGACTGCCACCAACTTGACTTATTCCAAATAGTCCAGCGCAGTCAGCAATATGAAACATTGGAGCAGCATGTAACCATTTAGCATTTTCATCCATATTGCCCATAAGAGCGCAATTTAATGCATCTACTACCATATTGGTATGAGAAAGCATTACACCTTTAGAACGGCCAGTTGTGCCGCCTGTATAAAATAGACCAGCCAAATCATCATAGCCTCTTAGAGAATCCTCTGTGGTTTCACTAGTAATTAAGTCTTCATAGTTAATCATATTATCTGGGCAAGCATCATCAGACAAATAGACTATATTTTTAACACTAGGTATCTTATTTTCTTTTTTAAGATTAATTACTACTTCTGCAAAATTTTTATCAACAAATAGTACTTTGCTTTCACTATCATTTATCCAAAATTCTATTTCTGGCGGTGCTAACCTAGTATTAATTGGAACAAATACTGCTCCTGCCCAAGATACTGAGTATAAAAATTCAAAGTATCTATCACTGTTATGTGCTAATATTGCGACTCTATCACCTTCAGAAACATCTAATTTTTTTATGCTATAAGCTATTTTTGATATTCTTTCTAAGCTTTCTTTCCACGTAAAACTTCTATCTAAATAAGCGGTGGATGTCTTGTTTGGAAAAAGTTGCACATTTCTTTTTAACGCCTGCGTTATATACATTATATCTCCTTAATACGACTAATTACATATATATATATTAAGGTTATAATAGTATTTAGTAAAGATTAATTGCTTTACGGTTATAATTTATTCTGTTAACCATTAATTATGTTTGACCCTAAACAAATAAAAGCTTTTACATTCGATACCGGAGGCACAGTTCTTGATTGGCATACGGGTTTCAAAAAAGGCTTTGAAAAATTAGATTTTTATGAAAAAAATGGTTTTAAAAGTGATGAGATGGCCAATTTGCTTAGAAAAAAATCCTTGGAAATTATTACAAGTCAAGGGGATAAAGAATTAGTTAATTTTGACACTGCTCATAGAATGGCTTTAGAGCAAATTTTAAATGAAAAAAAAATTAGATTAGATAAAGAAGATATAAAATTTTTATCTTATGAAACACCTGCAAACTTAAAAGTTTGGAAAGATTTTCTAATTCCTTTTGAAGAATTAAGAAAAAAAGTTCTTTGTGTATCGTTTACTTTATTGAGTAATAGATTAGTTTTTTAAATTCTAAGGCTAACAAAATAAACTGGGATTTAATTTTATCCTGTGAAACCTTAGAAGTTTATAAACCTAATATTAATGCTTATCTAAAAACAGCTAAAATGTTGCAATTAAATCCTGAAGAATGTGTAATGGTTGCCTGTCATAGTTTTGATCTTAATGCAGCACAAAAAGCAGGTTTTAATACAATATTTGTAAAGAGGTTACATGAATGGGGTCCTGATACCAAAATTTCCATAGATGGTAAATATGATATGGTAATAGAAGATTTTAGTGAATTAAAAAAGAAATTTTTGATTAAAATTGTTTTTCTTCTTATTATTAAAATTTAGGTTACAACTTAATAAAATTACTCTATATATAAATTAGAGCGGAAACATATATGAATTATACAGAATATTTGCCCATATTTATTTTTATAGTTATAGCTTTTTCTATGTCTATAGGATTTGCATTACTTTCAGGTATAGTGGGTCCTAACAAACCAGATAAAGAGAAGTTATCAGCTTATGAATGCGGTTTTGAACCTTTTGAAGATGCAAGAGTAAAGTTTGATGTTAGGTTTTATTTAGTAGCTATATTATTTATAATATTTGATTTAGAAGTGGCATTTTTATTTCCTTGGGCTATTTCACTTTCACTAATTGGTTTGGTAGGTTATTTTTCTATGATGATATTTTTATTAATATTAACCGTTGGGTTTTGTTTATGAATGGAAAAAAGGAGCTTTGGATTGGGAATAAAAAAAAAATTTTTATAATGAAAATATCTTTAATGCAGATAAAGCAAATAACAAAGGATATGTTCTAGCAAAATTTAGTGATTTGCTCAGTTGGGCAAGAGCAGGCTCACTATGGCCGATGTCATTTGGGTTAGCATGTTGTGCAGTTGAAATGATGCAAACCGGAGCATCAAGATATGATCTTGATAGATTTGGTGTTGTATTTAGGCCTAGTCCTAGACAGTCTGACGTAATGATAGTAGCAGGTACTTTAACTAATAAAATGGCACCAGCTTTAAGAAAGGTTTATGATCAAATGCCAGAACCCAGATGGGTCATTTCGATGGGTAGTTGTGCTAACGGAGGTGGTTATTATCATTACTCTTATTCTGTAGTTAGAGGTTGTGATAAAATTATACCTGTAGATATATATGTTCCTGGCTGTCCTCCATCTGCCGAAGCTTTGCTTTATGGAGTTTTGCAGTTACAAAAAAAATTAAAAGAGAAGGCAGAAATTCTATTTAAGTTCTTTTAGAGAGAAAAAATTGGTAAATTTAATAAAAAGTAATAAAAACAATACTTTAAAAAGTATATCTAATATTTTGGACACTGTTGTAGATAAAAATGATTACAAGTTAGAACTTAAAAATGGATTATATTTACTAACTTTACAGCAATCTATGTTACTTAAGGTTGCTAAAGGTACTTAAAGAAAATGAAAAGCTAAAGTTTAATCAATTTATTGATTTAACAGCTGTGGATTACCCAAATAAAAAAAATAGATTTGAAATGGTTTATATTTTTACTTTCTGTAGAATTTAATTTTAGAATTATTATTAAATTTTTTATTAATGAAAATGAAAGTGTTGATAGCATTACCAATTTATTTCCAGCTGCAAATTGGTATGAAAGGGAAGTTTGGGATCTATTTGGAATAGCTTTTAACAATCATCCAGATTTAAGAAGATTATTAACTGATTACGGCTTTATAGGACATCCGCTTAGAAAAGACTTTCCTCTTTCTGGAAATGTTGAGGTAAAATATGATTTAAATGAAAAAAAAGTAGTTTATGAGCCTGTAAAACTTACTCAATCATTTAGAGAGTTTGATTTTGAAAGTCCTTGGAAAGGTGAAAAACTAGATAATAATAATGAATGAAAAACAAATAAAAAATCTAACTTTAAACTTTGGTCCTCAACATCCTGCTGCACATGGTGTTTTAAGGTTAGTTTTAGAAATGGATGGAGAGGTAGTTGAAAGAGCAGACCCTCATATAGGGTTACTTCATAGAGGAACAGAAAAATTAATTGAAAATAAAACTTATCTTCAGGCTATGCCTTACTTTGATAGACTAGATTATGTCTCGCCTATGGTGCAGGAACATGCTTTTGTATTAGCAGCTGAACATTTGTTATCATTAGAAATACCTGAAAGAGCTCTTTGATAAGAGTGTTATTTGATGAAATTACTAGAATACTTAATCACGCTTTGCAAATTGGAGCACAAGGATTAGATTTGGGAGCTACTACTCCATTTCTTTGGCTTTTTGAGGAAAGAGAAAAGCTTATGTCTTTTTATGAGGCAGTTTCAGGCGCAAGGTTGCATGCAGCTTATTATAGAATTGGTGGTGTGCATCAAGATATTCCTGAGCAAACCTTAAACGATATAGCCGACTGGAGCAAAGGGTTCGGTAAGATAATTGCTGATATTGAAGGTCTGTTAGATGAAAATAGAATTTTCAAACAAAGAACTGTAGATATAGGTGTTGTCTCAAAAAAAGAAGCATTAGATTGGGGCTTTACTGGACCGATGTTAAGAGGATCAGGGGTTGTCTGGGACTTAAGAAAACATGAACCTTATGCAATTTATGATAAAGTAGATTTTGATATTCCTATTGGTAAAAATGGTGATTGTTATGATAGATACCTGATTAGAATGGAAGAGATGAAACAAAGTTTAAAAATAATAAATCAAGTTTTGGACAAAATGCCAAAAGGAGAAGTAATAAATGATAATCCTAGAATATCTCCACCTAAGAGGAATACTATGAAATCATCTATGGAAAGTTTAATAAGTCATTTTAAACTATATACTGAAGGAGTTAGGGTGCCAGAGGGTAGTGTATATCGTGCAGTAGAAGCACCTAAAGGCGAATTTGGTGTTTATTTAGTTTCAGATGGTACAAATAAGCCTTACAGATGTAAAATAAGAGCACCTGGATTTGCACATTTACAGGGATTAGATTTTATGACAAAAGGTCACCAGTTAGCTGACTTAGTTGCTTGCATAGCAACTATGGATGTTGTTTTTGGAGAAATTGATAGATAAATGAAAAGTAATAATAATTTAAAAAAGTTTGAGTTTACAAAAAAAATCTTGAAGAAATTGAGAAATTTTTGCTAAATATCCAGATGATCAAAAAGCTAGTGCTGTTATGCCTTTATTAGATCTTGCAATGAGACAAATAGGTGGTTGGATTACTGAATCTGCAATGAGATATATTAGTAATCTAATTAATGTTCCATACATAAGAGTTTATGAAGTTGCATCTTTTTATTCTATGTATAATTTGGAGCCAATCGGAAAAAATTTTATTCAGATTTGTACAACCACATCATGCTGGCTTAGAGGAAGTGATGACATATTAAAGTTATGTAAAAAGCATCTAAGTATTGAAAACAATCAAACTACAAAAGATGGCTTATTTACATTAAAGGAGGTTGAATGTCTTGGAGCTTGTGTTAATGCTCCAATGATACAAATTAATGATAATTATTATGAAGAATTAAGTAAAGATAGTTTACTAAACATATTAAATAAATTAAAAGAAGGTAAAGAAGTTAATATCGGACCACAGACTAAAAAAAGAAAGGGAGCTGAACCTATTAATTCAGTTAACAATTAAATGCTCAATAAGAAAGATAAAATTTTTAATAATTTATATGGTTTAAAAGGTAATGGTTTAAATACAGCCTTTAAATTAGGAGACTGGTCTGAAACAAAAGAAATTATAGCTAAAGGAAAAGATTGGATTCTTAAACAAGTAAAAGACTCTGGTTTGAGAGGCAGAGGTGGTGCTGGTTTTCCATCTGGATTAAAATGGTCTTTTATGCCACCAAAAACTGAATATAAACCAAATTATTTAGTAGTTAATGCTGATGAAAGTGAGCCTGGTACCTGCAAAGATAGAGAAATTATTAGAAATGAACCTTTTAAACTCTTGAAGGTATTTTGTATGCTTCTGTAGCAATGGAGGTACACAAAGCATACATTTATATTAGAGGTGAGTTTTACAATGAATATTTAAATTTGCAAAAAGCTATTGATGAGTGTTATGCAAATAAATTATTGGGTAGAAATATATTAAAATCTGGTCATGATTTGGATATTTATATTCATAGAGGAGCAGGAGCTTACATTTGTGGAGAAGAGTCTGCACTTATAGAGAGTTTAGAAGGAAAGAAAGGCCAACCTAGACTTAAACCACCTTTTCCTGCAAATGTTGGTTTATACGGTTGTCCCACTACAGTTTCAAATGTTGAGACTATTGCAGTAGTGCCAGCTATTTTAAAAAGAGGGGCCTCCTGGTTTGCTGGATTAGGAAATGAAAATAACACAGGAACTAAACTTTTTTGTATATCAGGTCATGTAAATAATCCTTGTACAGTGGAGGAGGAGATGGGGGTTGACTTAAAAGAACTTATTGAAAAACATTGTGGTGGAGTTATAGGAGGTTGGAAAAACTTAAAAGCAGTAGTTCCAGGAGGTTCTTCTACTCCTTTAGTACCTGCGTCCTTGTGTAATAATCTTGCAATGGATTTTGATTCATTAAAAGCTGTAAAAAGTGGACTTGGAACTGCAGCAGTAATAGTAATGGATAAGTCAACTGATTTAATTGAAGCCAATAACACGGTTCTCAAGGTTTTATAATCACGAAAGTTGTGGTCAATGTACTCCATGTAGAGAAGGAACAGGATGGATTTTAAAAATAATGAGAAAATTATGTAAAGGAACAGCAAGTATTCAAGATATAGATAAATTAGAAGATATTTGTTCACAAGTTGAAAATCATACTATTTGTGCTCTAGGTGATGCAGCTGCATGGCCTGTTCAAGCTTTAATTAGGCATTACAGAAAAGATATAGAAAAAAGAATATCAACAAATAACCTGAAAAAGTCAGCTGAATGAAAAAAGTTTTTGTAAATGAAAAGGAAGTTTTAGTTTCAGATAGTGCTACAGTTATGCAAGCATGTGAAATAGCAGGTGAAGAAATCCCAAGGTTTTGTTATCATGAAAGTCTTTCTATAGCTGGTAATTGTAGAATGTGTTTAGTTGAAGTGGAAAATTCAGCAAAGCCAGTAGCTTCATGTGCTTTTCCAGTTGCTGAAGGAATGAAAATAGTTACGAATTCAGACAAAGTAAAAAAAGCAAGAAAAGGTGTAATGGAATTTCTCCTGATTAATCATCCACTAGACTGTCCTATTTGTGATCAAGGAGGTGAATGCGATCTTCAAGACCAATCACTTTACTACGGAAAGTCATATAGTAGATTTGAAGAAAACAAAAGAGCAGTTGAAGATAAAGATTTTGGTCCATTGGTTAAAACAGTAATGACTAGATGTATTCATTGTACCAGATGTGTAAGGTTTCTTGATGAAGTTGCTGGTACACATGAATTAGGAGCTATAAATAGAGGCGAAAATATGGAAATTGCTACTGCAGTAGAAGAGGGAATAACGAGTGAACTATCAGGGAATATAATTGACTTATGTCCAGTTGGTGCTTTAACCTCAAAGCCCTACGCATTTACTGCAAGATCATGGGAGTTAATTCATCATGATACAATTGATATTACAGATGGATTAGGTTCTAATATAGTTGTGGATGAATTTCAAGGAGAGATAAAAAGAGTATTACCAAGGTTTAATGAACAATATAAATCAAGAATGGATATCTGATAAGTCAAGGTTTTCTTATGATGGTTTAAATATACAAAGAATTGACAAACCTTTTATTAGAAATAGTGAAAATAAGTTAACTACAACAGATTGGGAAACAAGTTTAGACAAATTATCTTTTTTAATTAAACAGCATAATAGTAACCAAATAGGAGTTGTTGCAGGTTCATTATCAGATGTAGAAACTATGTTTACTGCTAAAGAAATGTTTAATGGGTTAGGAGTTCATAATCTTGATTGTAGATTCAATGGATCAAACTTTAAAATAGAAGATAGGTCTGATTGGCTTTTTAATAGTAAATTAGCAGGGATAGATCAAATTGACAGATTGCTTATTATAGGCTGTGATCCAAAAAGAGAAGCAACTGTATTGAATGCGAGAATTAGAAAAAGATGGATTACAGGAGAATTAGATATTATTTCTATTTGTGCTCCAGATGATTTAACTTATAAAGCTGAAAATTTAGGTAATGATATTGCTATACTTAATAATGCAGATATTATTAATACTATCAAAGATTTTTTTTTCAAAACTCTAAATTTCCTATGATAATTTTAGGAGACAGTATTTTAAGCACTGAAGAAGGTGAGAATATTCATGCAGCTACTAAGAAGATTGCAGACAGTTGTAATGTAATTAAAGAAGATTGGAATGGATTTAATATTTTGAGTCCCTATGCTTCTAGAGTTGGTGGCCTTGAGGTAGGGTTTATTCCTACTAATAATGGTATTAATGCAAAACAAATGAAGAAGAAAATTTTAGAAAAAGAAATAAAGTTACTTTTTTTAATAGAGGCTGATGATTTTGATATAGGGAAAATAGATAATGAGTCTACTAAAATAGTGTATTTAGGTCATCATGGAGATAAACTAGCTTCTAAAGCAGATGTTATATTGCCTATTACGGCATTCACAGAAAAAAAAGCTCTATACATAAATATTGAAGGAAGGCCTCAGTTCACAAAAAAAATTATTCAAAATAAAGGACTAGCTGTTGATGGTTGGAAAGTATTTAGAGCACTTGCAGATAAATTAGGTATAAAGTTAAAATATAATAATCATCAGCAACTTTTAGATAGAATATTTAAACTCCATCCAGAAATTTCCTCTATTAACGAAATTGTTCCTGCAAATTGGAAAAAATCAAATAAAAGCATACCTAAAATTAAATCATTAAAAAGTAGTTTCTTAGTTAAAAATTATTATCAATCATGCCCTATTACAAGAGCTTCTATTAATATGGCAAACTGCATAAAAAGATTTTCAAAAAAAGATGAAAGTATCTTAAATGGATAATTTTATTACACAACTTTTAGAAATACTTACTATTAGTTCTTATGTATTACTTATAGTGGGTCCTTTGTTAATTTGTGTAGCTTTCTTAACTTATTTAGAAAGAAAAGTTATTGCTGCAGTACAATATAGAAAGGGACCTAATGTAGTAGGAATGTTTGGATTACTTCAACCTTTTGCAGATGGAGTTAAATTATTTTCAAAGGAAACCATAATTCCAGCAAGTGCAAATAAAGTTATATTTATTCTAGCTCCTATGGTTTCATTTGCTTTATCTTTAGTAGCATGGAGTGTTATTCCAATATCAGAGAATTTGGTTTTAGCTGATATAAATGTAGGAATTTTATATATTTTTGCCATATCTTCACTTTCGATATATGGTGTAATTATGGCAGGTTGGGCAAGTAATTCAAAATATGCCTTTTTAGGTGCATTAAGGTCAACAGCCCAGATGGTTTCTTATGAAGTATCAATCGGTTTTGTAATAGTTTGTGTACTTTTATGTGTAGGTTCATTAAATTTAACAGATATAGTAATGGCTCAAAAAAGCTGCTGGTTTTTTATCCCATTATTTCCAATGTTTATAGTTTTTATAATATCTGCTTTAGCAGAAACAAACAGAGCTCCTTTTGATTTGCCTGAAGATGAATCAGCGCTTGTTGCTGGTTACTTTACAGAATATTCGTCTATGTTATTTGCTATGTTTTTTTTAGGTGAATATTCTGCAATGATATTAATGAGCTCTTTAGGAACTATTTTATTTTTAGGTGGTTGGTTACCTCCCTTTTGATTATTACATATTTAATTTAGTTCCTGGTTTTCTATGGTTTTTCATAAAAGTTGGTTTATTATTATTTGTATTTTTATGGGTAAGAGCAACATTACCAAGGTTTAGATATGACCAATTAATGAGATTGGGCTGGAAAATATTTTTACCTTTATCTTTATTTTGGGTTTTTGTGACAGCTTCAGTTTTAGTATTTTTTGATTTATTACCTAATCCTTATGGTTAAAACAATGAAATGGATTTTAAATAGAATAAAATATTTTTTTTTATTAGACATATACAAAGGGCTTTTTTAACTTTTAGAAGAATATTTAAACCTTCAGTAACTATAAATTATCCTTATGAAAAAGCGCCATTAAGTCCAAGATTTAGAGGGGAACATGCTCTAAGAAGGTATCCCAATGGTGAAGAAAGGTGTATAGCTTGCAAGCTATGTGAAGCAGCATGTCCTGCTTTAGCTATTACTATTGAGGCAGAAGAGAGGGAAGACGGGAGTAGAAGAACTACTAAATATGACATTGATATGACTAAATGCATTTATTGTGGTCTTTGTCAAGAGGCTTGCCCTGTAGATGCCATAGTTCAGGGTCCTAACTATGAGTTTGCTACTGAAACTCATGAAGAACTGATTTATAATAAGGAAAAACTTTTAGATAATGGGGATAGGTGGGAACTTGCACTTCAAAAAAATATTAATTCAGATGCTCCATATAGGTAACTAGCTTATTATGAATTTATTTTTTTTCTTATTTGCTTCTATTACAGTTCTTTCAGCAATTGCAGTAATAAGCTCTAGAAACCCAGTTCATTCAGTGCTATTTTTGATTCTCGCGTTTGTGAATTCAGCTGGTCTGTTTTTGCTCGCAGGTGCTGAATTTTTAGCAATGATACTCTTGATAGTTTATGTAGGCGCTGTAGCTGTTTTGTTCCTTTTTGTAGTTATGATGCTTAATATAAGTTTAGAAGAAATAAAAAATCAGGTAAAAAAATATTTTTATTCAGGTTGTTCGTAGGATTAGTTTTAATGGCAGAACTATTTTTTTCATTTAGTAATTTAGATTTAATCAGAAATAAAAATATAGAAGTAATTAACAATAAAAATTTAACAAATACTCACTTAATAGGTAGTGTAATGTATACAGAATACTTTTTTGTATTCCAATTATCTGGTTGTATCTTATTGGTTGCTATGGTTGGGGCTATTGTGCTTACACTTAGAAGAAGAGAAGGAGTCTTGAGGCAGGATATTTCTAAACAGGTTAGTAGAAAAAGAAAGACTCTATTGAATTAATAAAGGTTAAAAATGACAATGCCAATTAATCCTACTTACTTTACTTTATTATCAGCTTTATTGTTTTCGATAGGAATGCTAGGTATTTTTCTTAATAGAAGAAGCATAATAATTATTTTAATGTCGATAGAGCTTTTATTATTATCAGTTAATATCAATTTAGTAGCCTTTTCTGCATTTCATCAAAATATTACAGGTCAAATTTTTACAATGTTTGTGCTCACAGTAGCTGCTGCAGAAGCTGCCATAGGACTAGCTATTTTAGTAGTTTTCTTTAGAAATAAGGGTTCAATAAAAGTAGAAGATACTCAACAATTAAAAGGATAAGATGAATTTACCGTTATTAGTACTAATATTGCCTTTACTTGGTTCATTAATTTCAGCCATATGTATAATTGGTTCTCAAAATAAAAAAGCTGAATACATATCAACGATTTTTCTATTTTTAGCAGCATTAGCTTCTATATATATTTATATAAATATTGAAACCTTTAAAGGTAATTTTATTGTCTATAATTGGATTAACTTTGCACAAATTAATCTAAATTTTTCAATATTTCTGGACCCATTAACTGCAATTATGTTTTGTGTAGTTACGATTGTATCATCAGTGGTTCATATGTTTTCTATAGGGTATATGCACGAAGATAAACTTAGAGCAAGGTTTTTCTGTTATTTATCACTTTTTACGTTTGCAATGTTAGTATTAGTTTCTGCTGATAATTTTATTCAATTATTTTTAGGATGGGAAGGTGTAGGATTATGCTCCTACTTATTAGTAGGTTATTATTTTCATAAGCCTTCTGCTAACAATGCTGCTATTAAAGCATTTTTAGTCAATAGAGTAGGTGATTTTGGATATTTAATAGCAATTGCTCTTATTTATAAGTACTTTAATAGTTTAAACTTTCAGGAGGTTTTCTCTAATACAAGTGCTATAGAAAAGAAAAATTTACTCTTTTTAGGTTTTGAATTTAATTTGATTACTTGTATTTGTATGTTCTTATTTATGGCCGCTGTTGGAAAATCGGCTCAGATTGGTTTGCATGTATGGCTACCTGATGCAATGGAGGGACCAACTCCTGTATCAGCTTTAATTCATGCAGCTACTATGGTTACAGCTGGTGTATTTTTGGTTGTAAGGTGTTCACCAATTTTTGAATATTCTCAATTCACTTTAAATGTTATAACATACGTAGGGCTGATTACATCATTGTTTGCTGCTTCTGTGGCTCTTTTACAAAATGATATTAAAAAGGTAATTGCTTATTCTACTTGTAGTCAATTAGGATATATGTTCTTTGCATGCGGAATATCTGCTTATAGTTTAGCTATGTTTCATTTAGTTACTCATGCTTTTTTTAAGGCATTACTTTTTTTAGGAGCAGGCTGTGTTATTCATTGCTTACATCATGAACAGGATTGTAATAAAATGGGAGGGTTATATAAAAAATTACCAGTTACCTTTGCTTTTATTATTATAGGTTCTATTGCATTGATGGGGATACCTCCTTTTGCAGGCTATTTTTCAAAAGATCTAATACTAGAATATGCTTTATCAATTCATTCTTTTAATGGTACTAATATATATGTGTTAGGATGCTTAGGCGCATTCTTAACCTCAGTTTATTCAACTAGATTAATTTATTTAACCTTTTTAAATAAAACGAATATTAAAACTGATACTTTTAATAAAATTAAAGAGCCTGGTTTTACTATGCTATTTCCGTTATTTATTTTGTCGATAGGAGCTATAGCGGGAGGATATTTATTTTATGATATAGTTGAAAATAATGCTTTCTGGTTCAATAGTATTTTTACCTTAACTGAAGTTAATTATGTTGAAGAGGCTCATCATATAGAAAAAATTTATAAGCTTTTTCCTATTTTTTTAGTCGTTTTAGCTGTTATTGTAGTGTTTGCAGCATATAAATATGTTGATAGCTTATCATATTTACTAAATTATAAAATTAAAGGCCTAGTTAAGTTTTTACAAAAAAAATGGTATTTTGATGAAATTTATGGATTTTTGTTTGTAAATAAATTATTGCAATTAAGTACATTTCTTTGGACTCGAGTAGACATTAATTTAATTGATTTAAAAGGTCCAATAGGTGTTTCAAATAATATATGGAAAGCTGCTGCTTATTGTAGAAAAATCCAAAATGGTAAAGTTTTTAGTTATGCTATTGTAATGTTTACTGGTATCGTTGTGTTTGTAAGTTTAATATTTTTTAATTGAGATCAAGTTTTGAATTCTTTTCCAATTTTGTCTGCTATAATTATCTTGCCATTATTTGGTGCTTTAATCTCAATGCTTATAAAAGGATCAGAGAAAGATGTTTCAAAAAATGTAAGAGATTTAGCTTTATGGATAAGCATTGTAGAATTAGGGTTGGTTGCACTTCTGTGCTATCAGTTTGACTTAAGTAATAATGATTTTCAAAATTTAGAAAAAAAAATATTATTATCTAAGTTTGGTATCAGCTATTTTTTAGGAGTTGATTCCTTATCACTAGTTTTTATTCTTCTAACGTCATTACTTTTTCCAATTTGCATATATTATACTAAGTTTTCTATTAGGTTTAGGTCAAAGAGTTTATGGTGTGTTTTTTAGCTTTAGAAGCTCTCGTAATGGGAGTTTTCTCTTGCTTAGATATAGTATTATTTTATATTTTCTTTGAAAGTTTATTAATACCTATGTTTTTAATTATAGGAATATGGGGAGGAAAAAGAAAGATTTTTGCATCCTACAAATTCTTTTTGTATACTTTGGCAGGTTCAGTATTTTTTTTAATTTCAATTATAGTTATGGCTATTATTGCAAATACTACGTCTATTGTAGAATTAGATAATTATTATTTTAACGCTTATTTGCAAAAATGGTTATGGGTAGGTATGTTCCTATCTTTTGCTATTAAGGTTCCTATGTGGCCATTTCATACTTGGTTGCCAGATGCTCACGTTGAAGCCCCAACAGTAGGTTCAATTATTTTAGCCGGTATATTACTTAAAGTAGGAGGCTATGCTTTTTTAAGGTTATCTTTGCCAATATTGCCTGATGCAACATTTTATTTTGCTGATTTTATGATTATAATTTCGATTATTTCTATAATATACACATCATTTGTAGCAATTGCACAAGACGATATTAAAAAAATGATTGCTTATTCTTCAGTTGCTCATATGGGGTATGTTACAGCTGGTATATTCTCAATAACAGAAGAAGGAGTTAAAGGTGCAATTTTTCAAATGGTAAGTCATGGAATAGTTTCATCAGCATTGTTTTTAAGTATTGGCTTTTTATATGAACAGACTAAATCTAGAGAAATTAAAACCTATAGTTTTTTTAGTTAAAAGTATGCCAACTTTTTCATTTTTATTTATTGTAATAGTTTTATCTTCTGTAGGTTTACCAGGAACGTCAGGTTTTATAGGAGAGCTATTAAGTGTATTAGGTGTGTATAAATATAATGGACTATTTGGTTTTTTGGTTGCAACAGGACTCATTTTAGGTGCAATTTATATGCTAAGATTGGTAAGAGAGATTATCTTTACTGTAGACAAAGATAAAGTATTGGTATTGAAAGATCTAATATTTTCTGAGAGATTATTACTTTTATTTTTTGCAATTACTACATTATTGCTTGGGATTTTTCCTAATTTATTACTTAATTTTATTGATGGTTATACATTAAAACTAATAGCAAATTTTTAACAAATGATATATTTTTCAAATTTTAACTCAATATTACCTGAATTTATTTTATTTATTAGTGGTATGCTATTACTTATGTATGGTGCCTTCGTAAAAAATAAAAACTCTTCTAATTTAAATGTTCTTACTCTTTTAACGATATTTATAGCATCAATAAGTTTATTGTTTGTTCCAGATAAGTCTAGCATAGCTAGTAGTACATTTATTAATAGTTTATTAACTAAGTATATAAAACTTTTTATATTAATTTTGGCTTTTTTAGTAATCTATATTTCCTCTAATTATCTGAAAAAAATCAAATTTATTTTTTTGAATACCCAGTTCTATTAATATTTTCAATATTAGGAATGTTGGTAATGATTTCTGCTAATGATTTAATTAGTTTTATACATATCTATTGAATTGCAATCATTGTCATTATATGTTTTGGTTGCTTTAAGAAGAGGTTCTATAAAGGGATCTGAGGCAGCATTGAAATATTTTATACTTGGATCTATTGCATCAGCAGTAATTTTATATGGATGTTCTATGGTGTATTCTGTTGTAGGAACTACAAACTATGAAATAATAAAACAGTTTTCAGACCAATCCTTTGATAATTTAATATTATCCTTAGGATTGGTATTAATAATTTCAGGTGTTGCTTTTAAATTGTCTGCAGCCCCATTTCATATGTGGACACCAGATGTTTATGAAGGATCACCAACTTCTGTAACTACTGTGTTGATTACTTTGCCTAAATTAGCAGCTCTAATAGTGTTAGTTAATTTGTTACTTTATCCATTTCAAAACCAAACTATTACCTGGGTTCCAATAATAATAATAATATCAATACTTTCTATGGCAATAGGTTCTATTAGTGCACTAAAACAAGATAATTTAAAAAGATTATTTGCATTTAGCACTATTGCTAATATAGGTTACGTAATGATAGGATTAGCAAGTGTCAATGATGAGGCAATTAAGGCATCATTTTTATATATGTTTATCTATACTTTAGCAACTCTTGGAGTATTTTCTTTTATTATGATATTAAGAAGAGAAGATAGGCAATTAGTAACAGTATCAGATATTTCTGGTCTCTCTAGATCAAAACCATTACTAGCTTTATCTGTGGCTATACTATTATTATCTTTAGCTGGGATACCACCATTTGGAGGTTTTTTTGGTAAGCTTTTTATATTCACTGCGGCAATAGAATCGGGTAACCTGTATTTAGCTATAGCTGGAGTAGTATTTAGTGTGATTTCTGCATATTATTATTTGAAAATAATAAAAACTATGTATTTGGATGAAAGCAGTGAAGAATTAAATTATAATTTAGATCAAAAACAGTTATTTATAATAATATTAATGGCTTTTCTAATGTTATTTTTTGTTATTTACGCAGAAACTTTAATTACCTTTATAAATTTTATTTATTCTTAATAATGCGCGCTTCTAATAGTTTAAAACTAAATGACTGGCAACTATTTATATTAAAAAAAGTTACTAGCACAATGGATGAAATTAAAAAGGAATGTTATAAAAGTAATCTTAATACTTTATTAATGGCTTATACTCAAACCACTGGAAGGGGCAGAAATAATAATACATGGGTATCAAATTTAGGCAACTTATTTTTATCCATTAAATTAAATACTTTAAAAATTTCTAATCCCTTAATATTAAATTATATTACAGGAATTGTTGTATATGATACTATAAAATTTTTTTTAGAAAAAAATACTAATCTATATATTAAATGGCCTAATGATTTATTAATAAATAAAAAAAAAATAGCAGGAATATTGATAGACTCAATTAGTAGAGGAAATAAAATTTGTGAGTTATATGTTGGAATTGGTATTAATGCAAAGATAGCACCTGCTCATCTAGATTACGAAACTACTTGTTTAAAAGATGAAAACACTATTACAATATCAAGAAAAAAGGTATTGAGTAAATTAATTTTTTATTTTAATTATTGGGAGAATGTATTTAAAAATAATAACTTCTTATATATTGCTAATTGTTGGATGAAACGTTCTCTTCCTATTGATTCAAAAATATCATTTAAAGATAATAAAAAGATAATAAATGGAATTTATAAAGGCATAAGCGAAACTGGCTCGATTAGAATATTAATTGATAATAAAGAATGTAATTTTTTTAACTTAGAGACAATAGCATAATGAATTACTTAATTGTAGATATAGGCAATACTAATATAGTTATGGCAGTTTTTGATGGAAAAAAAATAAAAAAAAAGTGGAGAATTTCATCATTTTTAAATAGAACTAAAGATGAATATATACTTTGGTTAAAATATATAGCAGACCAAAATTTTACTTTTAAGGATATAATTATAGGTTCAGTAGTTCCAGATATTACTCAAGAACTAAAAGTTGCACTTAATAATTTTTTCAAAATTAAACCTTACGTGATTGCTGAAGATATAAAAGTAAACTTTCCTACTGAACTGGAGGTTCCATCTGAAATTGGTACAGATAGAATAGTTAATGCTCTTTGTGCTTGGCGATTATATAATAAACCTTCAGTTATTATTGATTTTGGAACAGCTACTACCTTTGATGTAGTTGGGCAAAGAGGTGTTTATTTAGGTGGTGTAATAGCACCAGGTGTAAACTTATCGATTAATGCTTTGCATTCTGCTGCAGCAAGATTACCAAGAATAGCAATTACTAAACAGGAAGAAGTTATAGGTAAGAATACAGTTTCTGCAATGTCATCAGGTATATATTGGGGCTATATTGGACTAATAAAAAATATTCTGCATAAAATAAAAAGTGAACTTAATTATAAAATGCTAGTATTAGCTACGGGTGGTTTATCTGACCTTTTTATTAATGAGGTATCAGAGGATATAATAGTTAATAAAGATTTAACTATAACAGGTTTGTTTATTGCTTATGAAGAAGGTAAATATTAAATGAGTTCTCAAATAAAAAATATTACTGATAAAGATAAAATTTATTTTTTACCACTAGGAGGAACTGGTGAAATAGGAATGAATTTTAATATGTATTGTTATCAAAATGAGTGGTTAATAGTTGATTGTGGTGTAACTTTCAAAGATGCAACAGCTATAGGGTCTGATGTATTTATGCCAAGTATTGAAGCAATATCAAAATATAATTTTAAAATTAAAGGTATGCTCATTACACATGCACATGAAGATCACATAGGAGCAGTTCATCATTTGTGGCCATATCTAAAATGTCCAATTTATTTAACTCCATTTTCAGCCTATTTATTAAAACAAAGACTTATTGATCAAGGAATTTTAAATGATGTTAAATTAAATGTTGTAGAAAAGGAATCAAAGTTTTCAATTGGTAAATTTAAATTAGAATTATTTAATATAAGCCACTCAATATTAGAGCCTAACTCAGTTTTAATATCTATGGGTAATAAAAAGATTTTTCATACTGGTGATTGGAAAATAGATGAAAAGCCTAATATTGGAAGTTATACAGACTCTGAAAAATTTATTGATATAGGAAGTAGAGGAATAGATACAATAGTTTGTGACTCTACTAATGCTAATGTTCAAGGCTTTTCTGGATCAGAGTTTTCATTAGAGAAACAATTATCTAGACTAATAAAAGATTCTAAAAAAGAATCTTTATTTCTATGTTTGCTTCTAATGTTGAAAGAATACTAACTATAATTAATTTAGCTAAAAAATATGGAAGAAATGTAGGCTTAGTAGGCAGATCTATGTGGAGGATGACAGATGCAGCTAAAAAAGTTGGATACCTTGATGCAAGTATAAATTTACTTAGTGAAAAAAATTTAAGAGATGTACCTGATGATAAATTTTTAGCTATATGTACAGGTTCTCAGGGAGAACCCTTAGGTGCTTTAAATAGGTTGGCAAGTGATAACCATTCTTATCTAAGCCTTAAAAAGAATGATACAATAATATTCTCTTCTAGAAAAATTCCAGGTAATGAAGTTAGTATTAATAACTTAATGAATAAATTAATTTATAAAGGAGTGGATATTATAACTCCAAAGAATAATGATATACATGTGTCTGGGCACCCTGCTCAAGAAGAACTTAAATTAATGTACTCTTGGATAAAACCTAAAAAAGCAATACCAGTTCATGGTGAGGCTTTACACATAAGTGAACATGCTAAAATAGCAATTGAAAAAGGAGTATCAAAAGTTTTAAAGATTAAGAATGGATATTTAGTGGATATTTCAAATGAGGGTAAAGTAATTAAGGAAATAGAAAATGGTAAAGTGGCTCTTAATGGAAATGAATTAATACCTACTGATTCTAATTTTTTTAAGGAAAGAAAAAAAATGTTATATAATGGAGTTGTCAGCATTAATATTTTAGTAACAAATACAGGAGATTTATTTGAACTTCCTAGAATTAAATTTTTAGCAGTTCTTAATCAAATTGAAAATAGTTTATTGCAGAAACTTTCAGAGTTTATTGAAGAATTATTGCATCCCCATGTGCCTTTATACATTTCAAAAGAAAACCAAGTAAAAACTTATTTAATTAAAAAGATTAAAAAATATATAGAAAACAATTTTCACAAAAACCCTTCCATAATTTTAGATATAATCTATATTGAAGAGTGATGTTAAATCGACTTAATCATATAGCTATAGCTGTCACTAATTTAGATGAAGGCATTAAGATATATAAAGATACATTGGGTGCTCAGGTTAGTAAAAAATTAGCATTACCAAAACACGGTGTCACCACTGTTTTTGTTAAATTAACTAATACTAATATTGAACTATTAGAACCTTTAGGCAAGGATTCTCCAATAAGAAATTTTCTCATTAAAAACCCATCTGGTGGGGTGCATCATTTATGTTATGAAGTTAATAACATCAAAGAAAGTGTTAAATATCTAACTAATACAGGATATAAAATTTTAGGTGACGGTATACCTAGAGAAGGTGCACATGGTAAACCAGTAATTTTTCTTCATCCTAAACAATTTATGGGCACATTAATTGAGTTAGAAGAAGTTTAATGAGTGTATTAGAAATAATTATTTTTTTCTTAGTAGTATGGTGGCCAATTTTTTTTATTTTATTACCTATCGGTTATGAGCAATTACCTCAGAAAAAGAATTTTAGGTTTGCTAAAAGTGCCCCTAAAAAGCCTAATATTTTATATAAATTTATTTTTGCTACAATATTTTCAATATTAACTACTTTTATATTTTGGTTTTTTTCTTATTTTAATATTTTTTCATTAAAAAAATTAATATTATCACTATGAAGTTAAGTAAATATTATTCTTTTACTTTAAGAGAAGATCCTAATGAGGCACATTTAAACTCACATAAACTCATGTTAAGGGCAGGAATGATTAGACAAGCTACTAGTGGTATTTATACATGGCTTCCCTTAGGTTTAAAAGTATTAAATAAAATCAAAGACTTAATTAGAGATATTCATATTAAAAAATGAAATTTATGAAATATTAATGCCTACTATTCAGCCTTCAGATATATGGAAAAAATCAGGTAGATTTAATGATTATGGAAAGGAAATGTTAAAAATATTTGATAGAAATGATAATGTTTTACTTTATGGTCCTACAAATGAAGAAATGATAACAGATTTAGTTAGTAATGACTTAAAGTCTTATAAAGATTTACCAAAGCTATTATTTCATACTCAATGGAAATTTAGAGATGAAATAAGGCCTAGATTTGGAGTTATGCGTTGCAGAGAATTTTTAATGAAAGATGCTTATTCTTTTGATCTAGATTATGAGAGTTCTTATTTTTCTTATTGTAAAATGTTTATATTATATATGAAAATTTTTAAATTATTAGGACTAAATGTTATTCCAGTAAAAGCTGACTCAGGTCCAATAGGAGGAGCTCTAAGTCATGAGTTTATATTAGAGACTTCAAATGGTGAAACATCATTTTTCTATGATAAAACTATACTTGATAAGGATTGTTCCAATATAAATTTAAATGATAAAGACCTTGTAATTAAAGCTACTGAAGATTTATTAAGTGTCTACAGTAGTTCTTTAGAAACACATGATGAAGCATTATTTAAAAATAAAACTAGTCCTCAAAATCAAATTAGCTCCTAAAGGAATTGAGGTAGGGCATATTTTTTATTTTGGAACAAAATATTCTGAAGCTTTTGATGCTAATTACATAACTTCAAATGGTGAAAAGAAACTAATACACAGTGGGTCATATGGAATAGGGGTTAGTAGATTAGTAGCAGCTATTATTGAGGCCAATAATGATGATAAAGGTATAATATGGCCTAAACAAGTTTCACCATATGATTTGGGTTTGATAAATGTACGATTTGATAACAGTAAAAGTAAAGATTACAGTGAAGAGTTTTATAAAAAATTCATTAATAAATATGAAGTTATATATGATGATAGAGAAGTTAGGGCGGGTAAAAAATTTAATGATATGGATCTAATCGGAGTACCATTACAAGTTATTGTTGGTGAAAAGAACCTATTAAACTCTAATATTGAAGTAAAGCATAGAAATACAGGAAAATTAGAATTAATTAGTTTAGATAAAATTGAGAGTTATTTAGAGAAATACTGTGAATATTAAGTTAGAAACTTTAATTGCAATAAGATATTTTAGATCAAGAAGAGATGAAAGCTTTATTTCAATTAGTTCTTTATTTTCTTTTCTGGGTATTACTATAGGTGTTGCTACATTAATCATAGTAATGTCTGTTATGAATGGATTTAGAGCTCAATTAATAGATAAAATTGTAGGTATTAATGGACATTTAATTTTATATTTTAATGATGAAAGTTATAAACAATCAGATGTAATAGAAAAAATTGAGACTATAGAAAATATTGAAAATATATCTAAAGAAGTTGAAATGCATTCAATGATAACTTCTGAATTTAATTCTTCTGGAATATTAGTAAAGGGTATTAGTAAAGCTGACTTATATGAAAGAGATAGCATTGAAGAAAATATTATTGAAGGAAATTTAAATAATTTTGAAGATAAAAGTATTATAATTGGTTCAAGGTTAGCCACTTTTTTAAGAGTTAAAGTTAATGATCAGATTGAATTAATTTCTTCTGCTAAAAGCACTACTCCTTTTGGAAATATTCCTAGTGTCATTAAGTTAAATGTAGTCGGAATTTTTGATGTAGGAATGTATAATATTGATAGAAATGTTATATTTATGCCTAAATATTTAGCTACACAATTGTTAAATAAAGATCAAAATTATATAAGTCATTTAGAAATATTTGTTCGTGATATAGACTACGTTAATCAAACAGCTTATGAAATAAATAAAAATTTAGGTGATATTCATAAAGATATATACTTGGGAGTCAATGCACAAGGAATTATTTAATGCTTTAAAAGTAGAGAAAAAAGTTATGTTTTTAATATTATCACTTATAGTTTTTGTGGCAGCGTTTAATCTTATTTCTAGTATTATTATGATAGTAAAAGATAAAGAAAGGGGAATAGGAGTTTTAAGATCTCTAGGGTTTACAAGAAATCAAATTTTAAGAATATTTATTTTTATTGGATCAATAGTTGGAATATTAGGTACAATTATCGGTACAATATTAGGTATTTTAATTACAATTAATATAGGTAAGATTCAAGTTTTTCTAGAAAATTTATTTGATAGCCAGCTTTTTGCACCTGAGGTGTATTTTTTTAATATTATTCCTTCAAAAGTATTCATTTCAGAAATTATAATTATTGTTGGTACTGCTTTAATATTATCTTTGTTATCAACGTTATATCCAGCTTGGCGTGCATCAAAAATTGAACCTGCAAATATTTTAAGATATGAGTGAAATATTAACTTTAAAAAATATTAATCAATATTTTTTTCAAGGAAAAAACAAAGTAGAAGTATTAAAAAATTTAAATTTTAGCATTTCAAAAGCTTCTAAAATTGCAATTATTGGTTCTTCAGGGTCTGGTAAATCTAGCTTATTAAACATAGCTAGTCTTTTACAAAGTCCTAAATCAGGTGATGTATTTATTATGGGCAAAAATGCTGCTAGACTAAAAGATAGTGAAAAGTCTTTTTTAAAAAAAAATATTGGTTATATTCATCAGCAAAACTCTTTATTAATGGAGTTTAATGCCTATGAAAATATTTATTTAACATTACTACTCAATGGTTTTAATTCCTCTTATGCTAAAGAGAAGGCTTTAGACCTTTTTAAAATTGTAAATTTAGAGAATAGAGCATTACATAAACCATCTGCACTATCTGGAGGTGAACAACAAAGAATAGCAATAGTGAGAGCAATTTCTAATTCTCCAGAAATTATAATTGCCGATGAACCTACAGGAAATTTAGATAAAGTTAATAGTGATAAAGTAATAGATGAATTAATAAAAATATCTCATATTAATAGTACATCTTTACTTTTAGCTACTCATGATATAACTATAGCAAAACAAATGGATAAAATTTATCAATTAAATGATGGATTGCTTTTAGAGTACAAGGAGTAATGGTTAATCAATTTGTACATTTAAAAACAAAATCTCATTATTCTATTCTAGAGAGTTCTATTAAAATTGACGATCTTATAGATAAAGCTGTTGAGGATAATATGCCAGCAATAGCTCTTACAGATACAAATAACTTATTTGGGGCAATGGAGTTTACAAAAAAGGCTCTTGAAAAGAAAATAAAACCTATTTTAGGAGCTAATATTTTTGTTGAATGGTATGAAAAAAGTCATAACGTTAAGACTTTATATAATATTACATGTTTAATAATGAACGAAGCAAGGTTGGCAAAATTTATCAATTTTAGTTAGTTCTATATATAAAAATCTTAAAGAATACAACTACAAGTTTGTTAGTTTAGAAGATTTAATAAAATATAATGAAGGTTTATTAATACTTGTATGACAATGTAGATGCAAATATACCTCTTCATAAAGATTCAATTTTTTACATATTAGCAAAAAAGTTAAAAAGTATTTTTGGTGATAGAATGTACTTAAATATTTTTAAAAATTATAAAGATCATTCACAGTATTAAATTAAAAAATCTTCTAGAGCTATCTATTAAATTAGATTTATCATTAGTTTGTACTAATGAAGTCTCATTTCTTAATAAAGAAATGTTAGATGCTCAAGATTGTTTAATGTGCATAGATCAATCAACTACAATTACTGATAGTAAAAGAAAAAAACCTATAGCTGAATGTTATTTTAAAAATACAAAAGAAATGCTTTTTTATTTAATGATATGAAAGAAGCACTCATAAATACAGTTAATATAGCAAAAAGATGTAATTTTTTATTAAAAGACTCAAAGCCTAAGTTGCCAAATATAAATGTATCTAAAAATTTAACAGAATCCGAATTAATTCATAAAATGTCATATAATGGCTTAGAAAAGCGAATTAAAAGTATTACTAAAATATGTGAACTAAATAATAGTGAATATTTTAAAAGGTTAGATTATGAATTAGAAGTAATAAATGATATGGGATATGCTGGTTATTTTTTAATAGTTAGTGATTTTATTACTTGGGCAAAAAATAATAATATTCCTGTAGGACCTGGTAGGGGATCAGGAGCAGGTTCAATAGTAGCATGGGCATTGAATATAACTGATATTGATCCTATTAAGTATGGTTTGCTTTTTGAAAGATTCTTAAACCCTTCAAGAATTTCTCTTCCTGATTTTGATATAGATTTTTGCAAACATAGAAGAGAAGAAGTAATTGAATATGTGAGAAATAAGTATGGGAAAGATAAAGTTGCACAGATTATAACCTTTGGTTCTTTACAAGCTAGAGCAGTAATAAGAGATGTTGGTAGAGTTTTAGGGTTTAATTATGGCAGAGTAGATAAAATTGCTAAACTAATACCAAATAATCCTGGAGCAATTAAGTCTTTAAAACATCATGTAGAAAATGACTCAATTATAAAAATTTGATTAATGAGGATGATGAAGTAAGAAAAATTTTTGATATATCTATTAAATTAGAGGGATTAAATAGAAATGCTTCTACCCATGCTGCTGGACTTGTAATTTCAAATAGTCCAATTGTTAATGATGTTCCTTTATATTATGATTCCAAATCTTCAATACCAGTTTCTCAATTTAATATGAAATATTTAGAAAATATTGGTTTAATAAAATTTGACTTTTTAGGACTTGAAACATTATCAGTTTTAGATGCAACTTTGAAGTTAATTAAAAAAAGAGACATTAATATTAATTTAAATGATATCAATTTTAAATGACAAAAAGACCTATACTACTTTATCATTAGGTAACACATTAGGTGTATTTCAACTAGAAAGTGTACCTATGAGACAGGTTTTGAAGCAATTAAAACCAGATAGGATAGAAGATATAATTGCTGTAGTGGCATTATATAGACCTGGACCAATGGAGCAAATTCCTTCTTATATAAATAGAAAACATAAATTGGAGAGCACTAATTACCCACATCCTTTACTAGAAAAACTATTATTAGAGACTCACGGAATAATGATATATCAAGAGCAAGTTATGGAAGCAGCAAGAATAATCGCTGGTTTTTCTCTTGCTAAAGCTGATTTATTAAGAAGAGCAATGGGAAAAAAATAAAATCTGAAATGCAAGATCTTAAAAAAAGTTTTATTGAAGGAAGTAAAAAAATAATATTCCTTCTGATAGTGCAAAAAAAATCTTTTCAGATATTGAAAAATTTGCTGGTTATGGTTTTAATAAAAGTCATGCAGCTGCTTACGCTATAAATATCATACCAAACTGCATGGTGTAAAACACATTATCCTGCTGAATTTTTTACTGCATTGTTAAATAGTGAAATAAATAATTCTAGTACTAAATATATTCCTTTAAAGGCTGAAATAGAAAAATTAGGATTAACAATTTTAAAATCAGATATTAATAAATCAGATATATTTTCTCAGTTGAAAGGCTTAATAATGATTGTTTAGCTATAAGAAGTGGTTTAGCAAATATTAAAAATATTGGTTTTGAACTAGCAAAATACATAGTAATTGAAAGAGAAAAAAAAGGTGAATATAAATCAATTTTTAATTTTTTTTCTAGATTAGATCCATCAATTATAAATAAAAGACAAATTGAATTTTTAGCAATGGCAGGTGTTTTTGATACTTTTAAATATGAAAGGTCTTCCATTTTTTCTTCTTCTTCAAATTTGTTATTAATTTCTCAAAACATTCATAAAGATGGTTTAGCTAATCAAAAAGCACTTTTTTCTGACCATAATAGTGAAGAAAACTTTAAACATTTGATAGAAATTGTTAAGCCATGGGAAAAAAATAAAACTTGTATAAATGAATATCTATCTCTTGGTTTTTAGTATCAAGAAACCCTTTATTAGATGATCTTAAATTCTTTAAAAGTTTTAATTTTTCATACTCTTCAGATATAGAGGATAATAATATCAATGGTAAAGAATATGATATATTAGTCTTTTTAGTTAGTAATGAACAGAAATCTATAGGAAATACTATGTTTGTAGACCTTCTCTTAATTGATTCTAAGGGTTTTTTAAATATAAGAGTATTTAAAGAAAAAATTGATGAAAAAAGTATTAATTTAAAAATTGGAGAGACTTATATTATTAGTTTAATTCATTCTTTGGGAAAAGATGGTAGAATGAGACTTAGATTTAAAACAATAATAGAGGCTGATAAACTTAAAAATAGTTTTTTTAAACACTTTATGATTCATTTAGATAATATAGATTTTATTGATGATATAAAAGAAAAACTATTAGAGTTAGAGGAAGGTAATAAAAAAGTATTGATTAATTATAAAGATATTGAAATATTCTGTGGTTTAAGCATAAGTTCAGAAGTAAATCTTCAAGAATATTATGAGAAATATAAAAGGTGTCAAAAATATAGAAAAAATAATGTAAAATTAACTTGCAAAATATTCAATTGCAAGTTATGACTGTGTAATTTAGTTAAAAGGAGATTTATATTGAATGTAGCCGAATTTTCTATGAGGCAACTTTTGGATGCAGGTATTCATTTTGGGCATCAATCTCATAGATGGAACCCAAAAATGAAACCATACTTATTTGGTATTAGAAATGGTATTCATATCATAGATTTGCAACAAACAGTTCCTCTATTACATAATGCTTTAGTTTTTTATATGAAATTGCTAATAATAATGGTAAAATTTTATTTGTAGGAACTAAAAGACAAGCTCAAAAGCCAATACAAGAAGCTGCAATGAAAAATAATCAATTCTTTGTAACTCACAGATGGCCTGGAGGAATGCTTACCAATTGGAAAACGATTTCTCAGTCTATTAAACAGCTTGATGATCTTGATTTTAAATTAGATGAAAAAAATGATTTCTTTAAAGTTTTAACAAAAAAAAGAAAGGCTTAATCTCCAAAGAAAGCAAGATAAACTTAATTTGTCTTTGGGTGGTATAAGAAATATGAATGGTATACCAGATGCTATGATTATATTTGATACAAATAAAGAAAAGAATGCATTAGAAGAAGCAAAGGTATTAAATATTCCAATAGTTGCTATAATTGATAGTAACTCAAACCCTGATGGAATAGATTTTCCTATTCCAGGTAATGATGACGCTACTAGAGCATTGAAAACTTTTTGTGAATTAATTTCTGATACTATTAGTATAGCTTCTAAAAATAATATTGCTAAACAGACTTCAGATATTGGAGAAACTGATATATTAACAGAAGATTTAAAAAGTTTAGATGATACTAGTGTACCAAATAATGATAAAAAAGAAGAAAATATAGTAGTTAATGAAAATAATACTACTCAAATAGATGAAACTAAATAAGAATTATTAATATGTCTAATATTTCAGCTGAACACATCAAACTGTTAAGGAAAAAACAGGTGCTGGTATGATGGATTGTAAGAAAGCATTAGTAGAAAATGATGGAGATATTAGTAAAGCTACAAGCTGGTTAAGAAAAAAGGTATTGCAAAAGCTGAAAAAAAATCATCAAGAGTAGCAGCACAAGGTCTAGTAGGTTTAAAAACTGTGATAATTTTTCCTTATTACTAGAAATAAACTCTGAAACTGATTTTGTTTCAAAAAATCAGGATTTTCAAAGTTTTGTGGATAATATTTTAGATATAGGTATTAGTAAAAAGCACTCTATAGATAGTCTTCTTGAGACTCAATACAAAAAATAATGAAACAGTTGCAGTTGCTTTGCAAAACTTAGTAGCTAAAATAGGAGAAAATATAGTTATTAGAAGACTGTTGTATTTAGATGCTGACACTGAAAATACACTATTTGGTTCGTATGTTCATAATAAAATTAATGACAATATTGGAAGAATGGCATGTGTTGTAAAAATGTTTTCTAATGATAATTCTAATAAAGCTGCTATTGATTTAGCAAATAAAATAGCAATGCACATAACAGCATTGAAACCACTAGCTTTAGATGAAAAGTCGCTTGATACTTCTTTTATTGAAAAAGAAAGAGAAATATATACTTCTCAGCTTAAAGCATCTGGTAAGCCAGAAAATATTATTGATAAAATAGTAGATGGTAAAGTAAAAAAATACTTATCTGAAGTTACATTAATTAATCAGAATTGGGTATTAGAACCATCTTTGACGTTAGATCAAGTACTAAAAGACTTCAATAGTAATAATAATAATGACTTGTCTATTATTGACTTTAAATTATTAATTTTAGGGGAAGGCATTGAAGTTGATGAAAAGAGTTTCTCTGAAGAAGTTGCCTCTCAGGTGAATAATACTACTTAATTTCAAAAAATGAAAATCTAAGCCTGATGAATTTTAATAACTGGAAAAGAATAATGCTAAAACTTTCAGGTGAGGTTCTTGTTGGTAAACAGGATTACGGAATTGATCCAGACAAAGTTATTTCGATAGCTAAGGATATAGCCCAGGTTTATAATAAAGGTAAAGAAGTTTGTATAGTAGTTGGAGGAGGTAATATATTTAGAGGTATATCTGGAGCTGCTCAAGGAATTGACAGAGTAACTGCAGATGGTATGGGAATGTTAGCTACTGTAATAAATGCATTAGCACTTCAGAATGCTATAGAAAAAAATGGTATTCCAACAAGAGTATTATCAGCAATACCAATGCAGACTATTTGTGAATCATTTATTAAAAGAAGAGCTATTAGACATTTAGAAAAAAACAGGATAATAATTCTTGCTGCTGGAACTGGAAATCCCTACTTTTCTACTGATACAGCAGCAACATTAAGGGCTGCAGAAATGAATTGCGATGTCTTATTTAAGGGTACAAGTGTTGATGGTGTCTATGAAAGTGATCCAAAAATTAAATCCAAATTCAAAAAAATATTCGTTTATTAGTTATAAAAAACTTTTAGAAGATAATTTAAAAGTTATGGACTCATCAGCAATAACATTAGCTAGAGACAATAATATTCCTATGGTAGTTTTTTCAATTTTAGAAGAAAGCTCATTTTTTAAGGCAGTAAATGCAGAAGAACCTTATACAATAATATCGGAGAAATAAGATGAACCAATTTACATTAAGTGATTACGAAAAAAGAATGCAAGGAGCTATAGATAATTTAGTTAATAACTTTACTGGCATTAGATCTGGAAGGGCTTCTACAACTTTAGTTGATGGTTTAGTAGTTGATGCGTATGGGCAAAATATGAAAATAAAAGACTTGGCATCAGTTAGTGTGCCTGAAGCTAAAACTATTAAAATAAATGTATGGGATACAAATTTAGTAAATTCTGTAGAAAAAAGTATATTAAATTCCTCATTAAATTTATCTCCTATGACTGAAGGACAAATTATTAGAATAAATTTACCTGATCTAACGGCTGAAAGAAGAGTAGAGTTAGCTAAAAATGTTAAGCGTTTATCAGAAGAAGCAAAAGTATCAATAAGAAATATAAGACAAGATGGTATGAATTTTATTAAAAAATTGAGTTCCCAAAGTATTCCTGAAGATGAGATTAAAACAACTCAAGATGATCTTCAAAGATTAACAGACTCTTATATAGAGATTATTTCGGAAAAAAGTAAAAATAAAGAAAAAGAGATTTTACAAATATAACTCATTTAAAAATGAACAATAGTAAACAAAACTTTTTTTCATTTGCTAAACATGTAGGTATTATTATGGATGGTAATAGGCGTTGGGCTAAGCTCAATGGTCTGAAAAATATAGATGGTCATAAAAAAGGTGCAACTAATGTTAAAGAAATATTAAAAGCAGCCATTACGTGTAAGATTAAATATTTAACTTTATTTGCATTTTCGTCAGAAAACTGGAAGCGGACTAATGAAGAAATACAAGATTTAATTAGTTTGTTAAGATTTTTTTTAAAAAAACAAATTAATGAGTTACTTAAAAATGATATATGTCTTAAAATTTTAGGTGAAATTTCATTATTTCCTAGTGATATTATAAAAGATTTAAATAAACTATCAGAAGCTTCAAAAGAAAATAAAACACTGAATTTAATAATTGCAATTAATTACGGCTCAAGGCAAGAAATTACTAGTTCAGTTAAAAAAATAGCTCATGATATAGCTTTAAAAAAAATAACTATTAATGAGATAAACGAAAAAATAATTTCTGATAATCTTTATACAAAAGGTGTTCCTGATCCTGACTTAATCATTAGAACAGGAGGTGATTGTAGGTTAAGTAATTTTCTTCTTTGGCAATCAGCTTATTCTGAATTAATATTTATTAAAAAGTTTTGGCCTGAATTTAGTCAAGATGATTTTTTTCTGCAATTAAAGAATTTAATCAAAGAGAAAGAAGGTTTGGAGGCTTATAATAAGTATTTTTTTTTCTCATAATCTATTTTTAAGGCTTATATCTTCTATTTTTTTAATAATATTAGTAATTTTATTTAATTATTTAGGTTCGTATTATTTTTTATTATTATTAATTGTTACTTTTTCAATATTATTAATAGAATATTATAAATTATTTGATTTAGAGTATTTTAGTTTAGATTTTTTTATAAATCTAATACTTATATTAATAAATTTTTTATTTATTTACAGTAACTTCATTTTAATTCCTATTCTTTTAACTTTTTTTGGAATTTTTTTGGGTTTATTTAATAGTTATAAATGCTTAGTACCTATATCATCATATTTTTACTTAGCATTACCGTTTTATATTTTAATTTATTTAAATAAATATTATTTAGATGGTAAAATTATAATATTTTGGTTGCTTAGTATTGTATGGGCAAGCGACTCGTCTGCTTTTATATTTGGTAGTATAATTAAAGGTAAAGGTTTTTTTTCCTAGTATAAGTCCAAATAAGACTTGGTCAGGGTTTATTTTTTCATTATTATTTTCTGTAATAAGTAGTAGTATTTTTTCTTATTACTTTAATATTATAAATATCTATCAAGCTATGTTAGTAGGTCTAGTAATTGGACTTTTTACTGCTTTTGGAGATTTATTCGAAAGTTATTTGAAAAGAATTAATAATAAAAAAGATAGCTCAAAACTTATTCCAGGTCATGGTGGAATTTTAGATAGACTTGATGGGTTTTTGTTTGCTATTGTAATAATGTTTATTTTTATTTTGCTATGGAGTAATCATTGATAAAGATTAGTGTTTTAGGCGCTACTGGCTCAGTAGGAATAAATACCTTAAAAGTTATAGCTTGTAATAAAAACAAATATAATGTCATAGCTTTAACCTCATATAAGAATTATAGAAAATTAGCTAAGCTTGCTTTAATGTTTAATTGCAAATATGCAGTAATAGGTGAAAAAAAATATTTCAAGAAACTTAAAGAAGAGCTTTTTGGAAGTAATATAAAGTGTTTGGCAGGTTATAAAGCAATATGTGAAGTTTCAAGTTTAAGTGTAGATATTTTAGTTTCTGCAATAGTAGGTATAGCTGGACTTAAGCCTACTTTTGACAGTATAGGAAATGCAAAGGTGCTTGCAATCGCTAATAAAGAATCAGTTATTAGTGCAGGATACTTGCTTCTTAAAAAAGCAAAATTAAAGAAAACTAAAATTATTCCATTAGACTCAGAACATAATGCAATATATCAGATATTGCAGAATGAAAATAAAAGTAGTATTAAAAATATTATCTTAACCGCTTCAGGAGGACCATTTTTATGGAATGAATAAGAAAAATTTTAAAAATATTACTGTAGCAGACGCTTTAAACATCCTAATTGGAAGATGGGAAAAAAAATAACTATAGACTCAGCAACATTGGTAAATAAAGTGATTGAGGTTATTGAGGCATCTATTTTATTTAATTTAAACCTAAAGCAAGTTGATATATTTATTCATCCAGCATCTTTAATACATGGAATTGTTAATTTTATTGATGGTTCTTCTCATTTGGTAGCAAGCTCGCCAGATATGAAAGTACCAATTAGTTTTGCTTTAAGTTGGCCAAATAGATCTGTTACTAAAGTAAAGTTCATAGACTTTATACAAAATAATGATTTAAATTTTATAAAGCCTGATTATAAAAAATTTCCTGCATTATCATTAAAAAAAATAGTTAGCGATAGTCTTTTTACAAAATCTACTATTATTGTTTTAAATGCAGCTAATGAAATAGCAGTAGATAATTTTTTAAAAAAAAATATAAAATTTGATGATATAGTAAAAACAATAAAAAAAACTATTTATAAATTTAATCATATTGAAGTAAAAACATTAAAGGATATATTGTCTGTGGACTGTGAAGCTAGATTATTAACAAATAAAATTATTAATAAAAATAATTAGTATATGCATATGTTAAGTACATTTTTCTATTATTTTGAATATATTTTTCTGGTTTATTTTAGTTTTTACTATAATAGTATTTATACATGAGTTTGGTCATTACATAGTTGCTAGAATTAATAATGTTGATGTTGAAAAGTTTTCTATAGGTTTTGGTCCAGTATTATTAAGTAAAACTGATAAAAATAATACAAAGTGGCAAATAGGAGCTATACCACTTGGAGGTTATGTAAAGTTTTGCGGAGAAATGTATTCAGAAAATAAAAGCAAAATAAATTCTAAAAATAAAAATCTTTTTATGAATAAAAAAGCTCTTGCAAAAAGCAAGTATAGTTTTTGCCGGCCCAGCTGCTAACTTTTTATTAAGCTTTTTATTATTCATTTTTATTTTTTTATTTTTTGGTCGAAATGAAACACCTAATATTTTGGGTTCAATTGATAAAAATAGTCCAGCAGAATTAATTAATCTTCAAGTTAATGATAGAGTGATATCAATAAATAATATTAAAATTAATAATTTTGAGGATATTTATAATTTTATTGAAAATGAAAAACTAGGTTCAGATTCTTTATTATTTAAAATAAAAAGGAATGATGAGATTTTAGAATACAGTCTTATTCCTGAGACTAAATCTATTGAGACTTTTATAGGGAGTAAAAAATATAAATTATTTAGGAATTAATCCTTTAATAAGTCCAATAGTAGGAAAAGTATTACCTAAATCACCTGCTAGTTATGCTGGTCTTAAAAAAAATGATAAAATATTAAAAATTAACAATATTAAAGTAGAAGGTGCAAGACAAATTAATAGATATAGTAAAGGCTAATGAAAATAAAGTATTAAATTTTTTTAATATTAAGAAATAATAAAGAAGTTTTTATTCAAAATTATTCCTAAGGATTTAAATAATTCAGGAAATCCTAAAATAGGTATTACATTTAAAAAAAATAGAGCAAAGTTAAACCTATATGAGTCAATTAAGGAGGCATTAAATAATATATTTATTATTTCTGTTAAAACATTAATAGCTTTTTTGGGAGATTTTATTTGGACAACGAGATCATTGTGAAGTAGGAGGACCTATATTGATAGCAAAAGTTTCAACTGATATAGTTAATACAGACTATATATCTTTTATAGCCTTAATAGCATTAATATCTATTAATCTTGGTTTGATAAATTTATTTCCACTACCTTTGTTAGATGGAGGACATCTATTAACTTATATTTCAGAATTTGTAATTGGAAAAAATATCAATTACAATCTATTTAAAAAATTCAAATTTTAGGAGTAATAATAATTGTTTTTTTTATGACTTTTTCCATATTAAATGATATCTACTGTAGAGTATTAAATTGATATGTTTAAGTACGTTCTAATTTTTTTTGTACTTTTTTTTTTTCTATTAAAAGTACTTTTGCAATCTCTATAAATAAAATATTTATAAAAGGCAATCAAAGAATTGATAGTAGTACAATTCTTTCTTATCTTAATATTAAAAAAATAAAGAAATCAGTGAAGAAGATTTAAATGCTATATTTAAAGACTTATTTGCAACAGAATTATTTTCTGATATTAGTTTTGATTTTAAGAATAACTCTTTATTTATAAAAGTAGTAGAAAACCCTATAATTAATAGAATAGCTTTAGAAGGGAATAAAAGAATAGATGATGATGATATATTGTCAGAGATATTTTTAAACCCAAGAGATATTTTTACTCTAAATAAAGTTAAAAATAGTTTGCAGACTATTCTTGGTATTTATAGAGGAAATGGTAGATATGCAGCTATTGTTGAACCAAAAGTAATTTATTTAGAACAAAATAGAGTTGATCTTATTTTTGAAATTGAAGAGGGGCCATTATCAAAAATAAAATTTATTAACTTTTTAGGAAACTCTTTTTTTTCAGATCGAGAGCTTAGAAGTGAAATTCTTACTAAAGAACATAGATGGTGGAAAGTTTTGTCTTCAGGTGGTAAATTTGACCCTGATTTATTAAATTTTGATGAATTGAATTTAAAAAAGTTTTATTCTAATAAAGGTTTTGTTGATGCTAACATTGAAGCTTCACAAGCTGAACTAAGTCATGAAAAAGATTTATTTTTTATCACAATAAATGTTAATGAAGGTGATAGATATAAATTTGGAAACATCATTGCAGAAGTTAAAATAAATAATTTAGATAAAAAATTGATAATTAATGCAATTAAATTTAAAAAGGGTAGTTGGTTTAGTGCAGAAAAACTTGATGATACTATAGTTAAAATTACTGAAAATATAATGAAGGATGGAATACCATTTGTACAAGTTACTCCAAAACTTATAAGAAATGAAGATAAAAGTATAGATGTTACATTTTTAATAGAACCATCTGAAAAAAAATATATAGATAAAATAATTATTTCAGGAAATACTAGAACTTTAGATAAAGTTATTAGAAGAAGATTAAGAATTGCTGAAGGAGACTCTTATAATAGAGTCTTATTAAAAAGATCTAGAATTTTAGTTAATAACTTAGGACATTTTTCTAAAGTTGAATTTAATGAAATAGATAAGCCTTCTAATACAAATGAAATAGATATTAATATAGAAGTTGAAGAAACTAGTACTGGTGAATTTTCTTTAGGAGGGGATACTCATCAGCTAATGGAGCACAGGCAACCATTGGTTTATCTGAAAATAACTTTTTTGGAAAAGGACAAAAATTAAAGTTCTTTATTTTAACTAGTGAAAGACAAAATAGTATTGATTTTTCATTTACTGAACCTTTTTTTTAAATAGAGATTTATCTTTATCTACTGATATTTTTAAAACAATCAGACAATATCCTGAAAGTAATTATGATAATGAAACAGATGGAGTTGGTTTAGGAGTTGGTTATGCTAATGGAGAATATGGTAGACAAAGTATAAATTATTCATTAGAAAAAAGAAATATTATTGCTTATTCTGGAGCATCTAGTTCAATAGTTTCTGAGTCTGGAAAAAATATTTTATCTCTTTTTACATTAGGTAATAGAATAGATAAATCTAATAGTAGAATTGATCCTACTGAAGGTTGGTTTTTTTCAAATAGTCTTGGTTTAGCTGGTATTGGAGGGGATAAAAAATATATAAAAATAAGTGGTACTTTAGCAAGTTATGATCTTATATTTGATGAAAAAGTAACTTTATCATTTGTAGGTAAGACAGGTTATGTAATAGGTTTAGGGCAAGATATTGAAATTTCAGATAGGTTTATTTTTAGGTGATAATACTTTTGTTGGTTTTCAAAATGGAGGGATTGGTCCTAGGGATAAAAGTGATGACTCAGCTTTAGGTGGTAATTTTTATTATACTTTTACTCCTGAAATGAAATTTGGACTTGGGTTACCTAAAGAATTAGGTATAAAAGGAAGAACCTTTATAACTGCAGGATCATTGACTTCAATTGACACCAGTACAACAAATTACTATGATGATAATAGTTTAAGGTTAACTACAGGAGCAGGTGTTTTATGGCAGTCTCCTTTTGGTCCAATTAGATTAGATTATAGTTTTGCAATTTTAAAGGAAAGTTATGATAAAACAGAAACATTTAGCTTCAACGTTGGTACGTTATTTTAGACAATTTACTTTAATATTATTTTTGTCTTTTATTAATATTTTTCAAAGTTCATATAGCTCAGAGGAAACAAAATCAGATAATATTGAAAAATAAATTTTCCTGCGGCTGTAATTGATATGAAGGTAGTTTTAGCTAAGTCGTCAGCTTTTACAACATTACAAAAAGAAATTCAAAATTTAGAAAAAAACTATAAAGAAGAAATTCAAAATGAGGAAAATTTACTTAAAAAAGAACAAGAAAAACTGGTAGCTCAAAAATCAGTATTATCTGCTGAAGAATTTAAAGAAAAAGAAGATACATTTAAGCAAAAAGTTAATAAAATTCAAGGTAAAGTTGAAAAAATAAGAAGAGAACTAGAATCTACAATGGCTAAAGGAATGCAAATTATTCAACAAGAAGCAGTTAAACATATGAAAGAAATTGCTAAAAAAAGAAGGTTATTTATTAGTTTTTGATGCAAATACTACTGTTATATCTGCAGATAGGATTAATATTTCTAATATTGTTGTAGAAAAGTTAAATAAGTCTTTACCAAAAATTAGCAGTAGAAAAGAAAAAAGAAAAAGAAGTTGATTAAAAATATTATATTAAAACCAAAAGGTCCATTTTCATTAAAAAAGCTTGCTGGTTTTACAAAAGATAAAATTATTGGCAAATCAAATATTATTATTAACAAGATATCTTCTATTGAAAATGCTATTAATGGTAGTATTACTTTTATAGATAATAAAAAATATTTTAAAAACCTTAATACTACAAAGGCTTCTGCATGTATTATATCTGAAAATGTACTAAAGTAAGTATAAATTTTCAAAAGATCTATCATTTTTAGTGTCAAAGAATCCATATTTAAGCTATGCTAAAGCTTCTTAATATTTTTTATCCTGATGTTAAGAGTTTAAAAAAGAAAAAAAAAAGAAATCGTAGTATCAAATTCTTCAGAAGTTTCTAATAATGTAGATTTAAAAAGTAATGTTAGTATAGGAGACAAAACTGTAATTAATTCTTTTTCTAGTATTGGTCCAAATGTTTATATAGGAAAAAATTGTTTTATAGGTAATAATGTAAGTATATCTAATAGTTATATTGGAAATAATGTTATTATTCAGGATGGTACAATAATAGGACAAGATGGTTTTGGTTATGTATTTGATGGAAAAAATATATTAAAGTACCACAAATAGGTATAGTAAAAATTGATGATGATGTAGAAATAGGTTCTAATTGTGCTATTGATAGAGGATCACTTAATTTCACAGAAATTAAAAAAGGAGTTAAAATAGATAATCTAGTGCATATAGCTCATAATGTAGTTATAGGTGAAAATACTGTAATTGCTGGTCAAACTGGCATAGCAGGAAGCAGTATTATTGGAAAAAATGTTTTAATGGGTGGTCAAGTTGGTATATCTGGACACTTTATATAATGATAATGTGCAAATAGGAGCACAATCTGGGGTTACTAAAAATATTTCAAAAAATAGTATTGTAAGCGGAACTCCTTCTGTTAATCTAAAAACTTATTTAAAACAGGCAGTTATGCTTAAACAAATGGTAGAAAAAAAATGAAAAATATTATTGATATTGAAAAGATTATATCTATGATGCCGCATAGGTATCCTTTTTTACTAATAGACAGGCTTATAGATATTAAAAATGATGATTATGCTGTAGGTCTTATGAATGTTACTATTAATGAGCCTTTCTTTGTAGGACATTTCCCAGGAAAAAAAGTAATGCCTGGCGTTTTAATTGTTGAAAGCATGGCTCAAACTTCTGGTGCACTAGTTGTTTCTTCTTTTTGGTAAAGAAGCAATGGGAAAGCTTGTTTATTTTATGAGTATTGATAAAGCAAGATTTAGGCAAATGGTAGTTCCAGGAGATCAATTATTTATTGAGGTTAAAAAAAAGCAGGCTAGAAAGCTTGTCTGGAAGTTTGATTGTTTGGCAAAAGTTGAAGATAAAATAGTTGCTGAAGCAACTATTACAGCAATGATAGCTGATAGTAATGATTAATAAACACCACACCTCTATAGTTTCAGAAAAAGCTGTATTAGGTTCTAATGTTACTATTGGCCCTTACTGTATTATTAATGAAAATGTTAAAATAGGTAATAATGTAAATTTAAAGGCTCACATTTATATTGATGGTAATACTACAATAGACGATAATTGCAAATTTTTTCCTTATTGTTCAATAGGCACTTCTCCACAAGACTTAAAATATAAAGGTGAAAAATCTAAACTGAAAATTGGTAAAAATAATATATTTAGAGAGTATGTTACTGTCAATCCAGGTACTGAAGGAGGAGGTTTAGAAACTGTAATAGGAGATAACTGCTTGTTTATGATCAATGCACACGTTGCACATGATTGTAAAATTGGTAATAACGTTATTATGGTCAATAATGCTTCCATAGCTGGACATGTAATTTTAGAAGATTATGCTATAATGGGAGCCTTATCAGGCGCTCATCAGTTTTGTAGAATAGGTAAACATTCTATGATAGGAGGTTTATCAGGAGTAGATAGTGATGTAATACCTTATGGAACTGTAATAGGAAATAGAGGCATATTTATCTGGTTTAAATATTATAGGTTTAAAAAGAAGAGGGTTTTCTAAGGAATAATTCAAGACCTTAGAAAAGCCTATGGTTTATTATTTTCTTCTCAAGAAGGAACATTCTCTGATAGAGTAAAAGAAGTATCAGAAGAGTTTTTAGATAATGAACCTATTCAAGAGATAGTTCAATTTTTAAAAAGTGAAAAATCAAGATCTATTTGCAAACCTAAAAATGCAAATTAAAAAAAGAAAACTTGCAATAATAGCAGGTGGAGGTGACTTAGTTTTAAGTAGTATCAAATCATGTAAAACTCAAAATATAAACTATTTTCTTATTGGTATTAAAGAATTTTATAAAAACTTAACTTTTTCACCAGATGTATACTTAAGTTTAAATAATATTGGAAATATATTTTCTATTTTATATAAGGAAAAAATTAAATACATTATATTCATAGGAAAAGTTAATAAACCTTCTTTGTTAAGGTTAAGACCAAATCTTATAACTATTTATTATATATTATTGATTTTATTATATTATTTTAGAGGAGATAATGCATTACTTTCAAAAATTTATAATATTTTTATAAGAAAAGGCTTTAAGGTTTTAGACGTTAGAAAATTATTAAAGAAGAATATTGCTAATGATAAAAATAATAATTATAAAAAATTTAAAAAAAAAATTACTTTAGATCAAATTACTTATTATTTCAATATAGCCAAAAGAAATGGGTCTTTAGATAAAGGACAATCAGTTATTGTAGATAAAAATCAGATATTATTGAGGGAAGATAGAAAAGGTACAGATAATTTAATATTAAGATATAAATTACTAAATAGATCAGATAACTTTAGTTTATTGGTTAAGATTTGTAAACCAAAGCAGAATATTTATTTTGATTTACCAACTATAGGTCCTGAAACTATAAAGAATATATTTTTATCTGGTATAAAAGGAATTATAGTAGAAAAAAATAATTCTTTAATCGCTAATCCTGAAGAAACTTTTAAATTAATTAAAAAGTATAATCTTTTCTATTATGCAGTATAAAAAAACTATTTTTATTATAGCTGGAGAAATTTCAGGTGATCAATTAGGAGGTATTCTTTTAAAAAAATTAAAAACTTCTAATAATTCTTTCATTTTTATGGTATAGGAGGTAAAAATCTACTTGAATTAGGTCTAAAACCCATATTTTCTATGGAAAAGATATCTTTAATGGGATTGATAGAGGTGCTTCCTAAGATTCCAGAATTGTTGTCATTAATAAAACTTACTGTAAATAAAATAATAGATATTAAGCCAGATCTCATCATAACGATTGATGCTCCAGGTTTTAATTTTAGAATATTAAAAAAACTAAAACAATTAAATGTTAATATCCCAAATATTCATATTGTGGCACCAACAGTTTGGGCTTGGAAAGCTAATAGAGCAAAAAAAATAGCTAGTTATGTAGATAATTTATTTGTTTTATATCCATTTGAAAAAAAATATTTTATACCTCATATAATTAAAACTTACTTTATAGGGCATCCCTTAGTAGAAACAATCAATAAAAGTAAAAATATTTTAAATAAGAGAAAAAAAAAATATATTTCTATATTTCCTGGAAGTAGAAAAAATGAAATTAATTTTCATCTAGATTTAATTTTAAATTCATTGTTAGAGTATAATGAAAAATTTACTTTTGTAATAGTTGCTGTTGAAAGTCAATTATCTTTGGTAGAAAATATTTCAGAAAAATATAAAAATAAATTAGAAATAGATATAGTTCTTAACACTCATAAAGAAATTATTTTCAATAAAAGTTTTTTAGCTATCGCTGTTTCAGGAACTATCACATTGGAGCTAGCTCTTCATAAAGTGCCATTTATTACAGTTTATAAATTGAACTTTTTAAGTTATTTTTTGCTTAAAAACATAGTATTTGCAAAATATATTACCCTAGTAAATATTATTTTTGATAAGCCTATAGTTCCAGAATTAATTCAAAGTCAATTTAATCAAGATAATATTAGAAATAAACTAAACTTTCTTATTAAAGATGAAAAGGGGGTTCAAAACTTCAATTAAAAAAATTTGGTAATTTAGAAAATATGTTAAAAAATAAAAATGTTAAGCCATCAGCGTATGCTACAAAAATAATTAAAAATATATTAAATCAAAATTAATATTCTAATAAGAAAATGTCACTTCTGCACTTTTAAAAATACTAGCATTTAATATTTTATTAACTTTTAAATCACTATAATTTTCAGTAAATATTATATTTGTACTATCTAGATTACATACATTATCAGATTTGTGAGTGATTGAAAAAGTTTTACTTTTGTTTATCTCGATTTTATTCAATTTATTTTCATTATTTTTACAATTTGCATTTATATTTCCTGAAATGTTAAATGATAATTTATTATTAATATTTGTTCTTAAAGAAACTTTTTCATTTATTATCATTAGTCTACTTTTAGCTAAAGTAAGTTTTTTTTCTGCTATTTTTTCTATTATTCTATTACTATCATAATCTGGTCCTACAAAACCTAAGACCAATTTTTTATGATCATTTTGTAAATTTAACCAAATTAATACATAATTTATTTTAGCTAATGGTTTTTTATGTTTTGTAAAAAAACTTCAATGCCTCCATTTACAACTTCATCTAACTTTATATCTGTAGGAATATACTTTTTAATTGAATCTTTATTCCAATCTACTTCTGCGGTAATTAATGTACCCTTTTCGAAGACATAAGGTGGTTCTGGTAAAGAGGTACTTGGCGCAGGAGCACCTGCTTTTAATTCTAAACTTAATATAATTAATAGGATGTATAAATACAAAACTTTCATATAATATTAATATCAGAAATTTAATAAAGTTGAAGTATAAATAATAAAATTAAAATATTATTAATTACTCTGGTATTTTAGTCTTAATTTCATATATGCATTATCTGAATACTGATGATACTCATTAAAAAGTTCAATATTTTCTAACCAACTTTTATAAATATTCTTATAATCCTCACTATCTTTTGTATTTTCTTCAACTATATCTTCTGAATGTTTAAAAAACATTTCTACTATTTCAGATGAAAAACTTCTTACATCAACATTGTTTTCTTTCTTAATTAACCTTAACGCTTGAGCATTCTTATAAAAATATTCAGTTAATACTTCTAAGTAACTTGCGTATGATGCATTTTCAATGATAGTTTTATATTCTTCTGGTAAACTTTCCCATATTTTTTTATTAATCATAAATTCGCATAAAGTATGAGGTTCATGCATTCCGGGACCATAATAATATTTTGCAACTTTATGAAATCCCATAATAGTATCTGGCCATGGACCAGCCCATTCTGCAGCATCAATTGCTCCTAATTTTAATGAATTGATTACTTCACCACCAGACATATTTACTGATATACCTCCTAGCCTATTTAAAATTTCACCACCTAAACCAGGAATTCGCATTTTTAACCCTTGAAAATCAGCTAAATTATTTATTTCTTTATTGTACCAGCCTCCCATTGTAGTTCCTGTATTTCCAGCAGGAAATCCTTTTAAATTATACTTGCTGTATAAATTATCCCATAACTCTTGACCTTTCCCATGTTTTAACCACAAAAATATTTCTTTAGCTGTCATACCACCTGGAATACAACCAAAAAATGATATAGCTTTATCTTTAGATATCCAGTAAATAGGTGCTGTATAAGCACAGTCAGCTACTTGTTCACGTACTGCATCAAAAACTTGAAATGCTGGGACTAATTCTCCAGCAGCATAATGAGTTATTTTAATTTTACCTAATGACATTTGTTCAATTTTTTTTGCTAACCTTTGAGCTGGTAGATCTGTGTCTGGTAAGTTTTTTGGAAAAGAGGTAACCATTTTCAATTTAACTTTTGGAAATTTATCACTAGATATTTTAGATTGTTCATTAGTACTATCACATGCTGCTAAGTAGGCAGCAGGCGAAAGAAAAAGTAAATTTTTAATAAATGTCTTTTTTTATTATCTATAATTTTATTCATGATGATTCTTTATGCATCTATAGCACTGCAAAATATCTTATTATACCAAACATTAGAATAGTCGAGCACACGGTATTAAGGACTATTAAAGATCTATCGTGCCAAAGGTAGCCTACAAATGTCCAAAGTGTGGTTCCTACAAATGACAAAACTAAGTCAAAAGGCACTAGAAACATATTACTTCTAAACATTAAACCCGTTACTATGAAAAAAGTTGCAATCCATTTTATATACCAAGAAAGATCTCCTTTTGGCGTGATTTTTTTTATATCCTTCATTTCGTTACCTAGATACCTAAAAGTTAAATTTTTAGAGAATTAGTTCTCTCTTTTATATAACCATAATCAGAAAATTTTTGGTAGTTATTATATTTTTTTAATGAATCATACCAACTATTATATATTTCTTTATGTATTTCTCCGAGGTTTGAAAACTCTATTATTACTGAATTAGAAATTTCAAACATTTTTTTCATTATTTCAGAATTAAAGTTTAAAACTTTTACTTTGTGTTTTTTTTCAATTCTTCTAAAGATAAAGAGTTATAATGTAAAAACTCTGCAAGACTCTCAATGTAAACTGCATAGCAGGAACTTTTTACTATTTCTTTCAAATTATTTGGAAGGTCTTGCCATTTATCCAAACGCATAACTAATTCATTTGCGGTTCCTGGTTCATGAATGCCTGGGCCATAATAATATTTAGCAATTTTATGCAGCCCAGATATTTTATCTACCCAAGGGCCTACCCATTCAGTAGCATCAATTACTCCTTGTTGTAATGCCGGCATAATTTCACCAGGAGGCATATTCACAGCTGTACCTCCTAGTCTATTAATAATTTCTGCACCTATTCCTGGAATTCTCATTTTAAGGCCTTTAAAGTCTTCTAATGACTTAATTTCTTTTTTAAACCAGCCTCCCATCTGTACACCTGTATTACCACATAATATTCCTTTAAGATTAAATTGTGAATACAGTTTATCCCAAAGTTCTTGACCTCCACCAAAATTTATCCATGAAAACTTTTCTATACCAGTCATGCCACCTGGAACAGTACAAAAAAATGGTATTGCTTTATGTTTTGATATCCAATAGTAAGGGGCGGATACACCACAATCTATTGTACCATTTCTAACAGCATCGAATATTTCATATGCTGGTATTATTTCACCTGCACCAAAATGTTCTATTACTAACTGTCCATCAGATGCATTTTCAATATAATTTTTTAGTTTTTGAGCATTTAAGTCTGAACCAGGAAAATTTTTAGGAAAAGCTGTGCTCATTTTCCATTTATAAATATTTTTATTAACACTAGCTGATTTACTTGGTTTGTCTGGTGTCCCACCACTGCAACTAGCTAAGGCCAGACCAGATGCAACTGATGCTATGCTACTTAATATAAACTTCCTTCTATTTGACTTCATTAAGCTATTATAGCATAAAAAGCTTTATAAAACTATTCGTTGTTGAATTTGAAACCTAAAGTAACTTACTTTATTTTCTATAAAAAATAATTTCATTACAGAACCAATAACTTTTTAAATTATTAGCTTTATCTACTATCTCTAAATATTTTTTATTATCTTGATCAATCTTTATTGATCCTTTTTTATCATTGCCTTTAATTCTTTCAATATTTTCTTGAAATTTGCTTTCACATACCTCTAAGTTTTTAAAATTTGTAACTACATTGACCTGAGGAACATTTTGCATATTTAAATAAATTATTATATTTATTAAAGTGTACATAATTGTATTTATATATTAAAAAAACTAAAAAATAAATTGGAATAACAAAATGATAAAAGTAGCTTTATTAGTAATAGTAACTTCAAGTATGAATTTTAAAGAAATGCCAAATGTATCAGTAACTGGACTCTACGAAGATATTAAATCTTGTCATAAAGTTATGGATAATATAAGAGAAAGTTTAAATACAGAAGAAATTCTTGATAAAAATAAAACAAGGTATCTTAAACTTGAAATTAGGGAAGCGCATCAAGAAGGCTTTATGTATTGGACATGTAAAAAAAAAAAATAGATTATTAATTGCAAATCATTATCATTCAATTATATTTGGTCAAATATAACAAATAAGCAATGAAACTCCATATTTTAAATATATTTATAATCTTACTGGTTAACATATCTTATTGTTCTTACTCTGCTGATTTAACAAGACAAAAAGAAATAGAAAAAATTATATTGCTTAAAGGAGAGCAAGGAAGAAATCATTTTTATGAGCCTAATGAGTTAGTCTTTAAAACTGGAAAACTTTATAAATTAATTATAAAAAATGATAGTGACTCAAAACATTACTTTACTTCAACATCATTCGCACGTTCAATATTTACTAGAAAAATTCAAATTTCTATTGAGAATAAAAAAATAGCAGAGGTCAAAGGTATTATTAACAATATAGAAGTTTGGCCTAACCATCAATTAGAATGGTGGTTTGTTCCTATTAAAACAGGAGTATTTAAAGATTTACATTGTAAGGTAAAAGATACAAAAACTGATTTAAGTCATTCTAAAATGGGCATGGTGGGAACTATTATTATAAATTAAAGTTGTGTTCTACGATAATGTCATATAAATTTATTATATGTTTTTTACTAACACTAGATACCTTATTTTATTAACATTTTTATTGTTTTATATATTTTCTTATTCTTTATTTGCATCAGATTATAAAGACATAACTGACAAGGTTTTTTCTGACAGAAAAATAGATACTATTGAAGGAATTTGGGTAAAAACATATGCCAATCAGGGACCGACTGGATGTGTAACTATGTTTTATAAAGAAGAAGGCCAATATTACCAAATCCACATAGATGAATGTTTTGTTATGGGCAAAATTACGGGTAAACATAATAAATTTGACAATATAAATTATGAAGGAGAAAATGCTATTTACTTTTACGATGGAAAAGTAATTTGGGAATCTTCTAGTATTTCTATTTCTGATGATTTTAAAGATTTTACTATAACTCATGGGACTAACAATAATAAGTTTATAGAAAAATGGAAAAGAATTTGGCCAGATAACCTTAATTCTTACAACAAAGATATTGAAAAAAATAATAGGTAGGAGATTAGGTTATGCATTTTGCAATTTCAGCTAGTTGGGGACCAACTGATCCAACTAGAGCAATGTTACCATTTATATTTGCTGCATCAGCTCTACAAGTAAAAGACACAGTTACCATTATGTTGTTCCATGATGCAGTTCACTTAGCTTTAAAAGGATTTGCTGAAAAAATTGTTCCAGTCGGACCGCCACAAAGATTTAAAGAAATATTAGAGGATAACAACGCTAAACTACTAGTCTGCACGCCTTGTGCAGAGGTAAGAAACATTTTTGAAAAAGACTGTATTGATAAGTTTATTTTTTGTGGAATGAATGATTTTCATAAAGCTTGTAAAATTGATGATACAAGAGTAGTAAGCTATTAATGTCTTTAATAAGATGCTTCATAAATAGAAATCACATCTTTTAAATCAACTTCTCTAGGGTTATTAATTAAAAGTCTTTGTTGCTTTAGCGCATCTTCGGCTAGCATTTTAATATCTTTTTGATTAATTCCTACGTCTTTTAATTTTCTAGGAATTTTTAAGTCAATAATTAGTTGTTCAATTCCTGATATAAAATTATCAATATTATTTTTTTTTCCTTCTAAATCTGGTAAGCAATCAGATGCAATTTCACAATATAAATTCGCTACACTTTTGCTATTAAATTTTAATACTTCAGGTAAAACTAAAGAATTTGAAAGTCCATGAGGGACATGAAATTTAGCACCTATAGGATAGGCTAAAGCATGAACAGCTGCACATGGTGCATTTGCAAACGCCATACCTGCTAGCATTGATCCTAGTAACATGCATTCTCTTGCTTTTTTATTTTCAGGATTATTAACTGCTTCTTTAATATTACTTCCTAATAAAGATAGTGCTTTTTTAGCTAGTGCATCTGACAGAGGGTTCTTTTTAATTTTTGTAGTGTACGCTTCTATTGCATGTACCATTGCATCAATTCCAGAATATGCAGTTATATTTTTGGGTAAACCAATTGTTAATTCTGCGTCTAATATAGCACAGTCTGCATAAAGTAGAGGATCAACAATACCCATCTTTTGTTCGTTTGCTAAAGTAAATATAGCTATGGGAGTAACTTCCGATCCAGTTCCAGCAGTAGTTGGTATTTGGATTAAAGGGCATCTGTTGTTTTTTAAATTATTAACTCCATAACATTCTTCTATATTAATATTATTTATACTAAAATAGGAAACAGCTTTAGCAACATCCATAGAACTGCCACCACCGAAACCTATTACTCCATCTGCTTTATGATTTTTGAATAGATCAACTGCTTCAAATATATTACTTTCTGGAGGATCAGCTAGTACTTTATTATAAACACTAGGAAATATATTATTTATAGTTAAGTTCTTTTCAATTTTTTCTACAAATCCTAATTTAAATAACCCTTGATCAGTGATAATTAAGGGTTTTTTTATATTCAATTTATTGCAAATATCAGATAAAGTTGAGATTTTACCTAACCCAGATTCTACTAGGGGTACTGTTTGAAAATTTAAACTCATAAAACTATTTTAACTTTAATGTAATAAATTTCAATAATTGTATATAAAAACACTAATCTTAATGTAATCAACTGATATAATTAATGAAGTTTAAAATAATTAATTCTTTTTACATATATTTTCTTGTATAAAAGCTCCAGTGTCTGATGTTGATATTGCATATTTACATTTATATTGTAGATATTTTTCAAATACTCCTGTTGCATGAAGTATAATAAAACTGCCTGCACCAGCTTTTATATCAGATTCTGTTCTTATTGGTCTAGCCAACATAGTGCTTCCTTCTGAAGATTTAAAAACTAATACTACATACAGATTGATAATTGTATTATTTCTATCAGTTTCTCTAACACCTCTTCCTATTGCGTCTCCAAAGTTGCCATCTGAGTCTGAAAATGCTGCATTAGCTTTAAATGTGTTGAATTTACCTTCATTTGGTAACTGTAAAGTTTCTCCATCAAATTTTCCCATTATAGTTATTTTATATAAGTCATTACTAAATAATTTATGAGAAAAAAAAACTACTAAAATAAAGAGTATAATCTTATTAGTAAACATATCTAAGTAATTATATTATAATTAGAAAAATAATGTAAATTTAATTTTATTGGAGGTTCTCATTAATAAAGAAGAATTCAAAGGTAAAGTGGTTTTAGTTACAGGAGCCTCAAGAGGTATCGGAAAAGCGATTGCTATAGAATTGGCTAAATGTGGAGCATCTGTTGCTATTAATTACAATTCTAATACAAGACTTGCAAAAAATACTTTAAAAAGCGTTAGAAGCTATGGAGTTAATGCAGAAATTATTAAGGCTAATGTATCTGAAGAAAAAGAGGTTAAATACTTAATTAGAGAAACAGAAAAAAAACTTGGACCCATTGATCTGTTGGTAACTAATGCAGGTATTTTACATCTACCTAAAGATGTTTTAGATCTTGATTATAAAATATGGAAAAAAATTATGTCTACAAATGTGGATGGGACATTATTACCTATTAAAGAAGTTATTCCAGGAATGATAAAAAGAAAATTTGGAAGAATAGTATGTATATCTTCAATTGCTGGTTTAGGAAAACGTCCTAATATGATTACTTATGCAACATCTAAAGCATCGGTGATTGCATTAGCTAGAAACTTAGCAGAAGCAGTAGCTCCATATATAAGGATTAATACTGTTGCTCCTGGTTTAATAGAAACGGATATGGCTAAAGCATTTAGCAAAGAAGCTAAGAAAAATATTATACTAAACACACCTTTAAAAAGATTAGGTACATCTAAGGATATAGCAAATACAGTAATTTATTTATTATCAGAACAATCTTCCTTTATTACTGGACAAACTTTAATTGTTGATGGAGGAAAGGTTGTATTACCATAAAATAATTATGAAGGATTTTATTTATATTATTGTTTATATTATACCTTTTGTAATTAATGCTCAAAAATTATATTTTGAATCTAACAGTAATAATACAATTTTAAAAACTATAATTTATCCTGATGGACAAGAGTATATTCATATAGAAAATTCTGGTCTATGGAAGGATAATAAAGGGGATTATGGCAACGAAAGGTGTATAGGTATAATAAAAAAGAATAAATTAAATTCAAATGTTGAAGTAAGATGTGAACATATTAATCAATTAGGAGAAAAAGTTTTGGACTTTAAAAGTAAGAAACTCTGAATTACACCAGACTGGAGGAGGTGTTAGTACTTATATTGCTGGAACAGGTAAATATAAAAAATATATAGGAATAGAATGTCCCTATGGAGTTAATTATATAGAAAATATGGTTTGGTATACACAAAAGTGTAAAATGCCTTGAGTAGATTATTAATTTTGATTATCCAAGATTTTCATCAAAACTTTTATACAATATCCATAGAATACTACTAACCATAACACACTATTTGCTGATAAAAAATCTTTAGTATTTAATTGATTTAAGGCAAAATCTGCACTCATTGATATTAGTCCTATAAGAAACCCTAACCAACCTCCATAAACAGCTCCAGTTCCAAAGCTTTTAATTTTGTTAGTTTTATTAAAAGAATACGCTAATGCAATTATTACAACAATAATAGCAGACGGAAAATCTATAAAAATTAAATAGCTACCACTTCTTTGCTTGCAGCGTAACATGCCCCAAATAAAATAGTAAGATAAATAATAATAGGAATTATTTTTTTTTGATAATTCATAATATACTGATTATAATCATTTTTATATTCTATAAAAAGTATATTTTAACTTAATAGAGAATTTAACCTTATGTATCTATTTTCAAAATTAGAATCTTTTAAAAAAGACATACATATTGCTTTTATTGGTTGTGGAAAATTCGTTACTATGTTTTTAGCACAACTAAACAATCTAAAAAATATAAAAGTTAATATCATAGTAGATCTAGATATACAAAAAGCAAAAGATAATTGTTTAAAGAGTGGACTTAGTAAAAGTATAATTAATGACATTCATTTTTCTAACTCTATAAATGAAATTTTAGATGATAAGAGTATTGATACAGTAATTGAGGCAACGGGCAATGCAAAAGTTGGAATACTTAATGCTAAGCAAATAATTCTAAATAAAAAAAATATAATTATGGTTAATGTAGAAGCAGATGTAGTTGCTGGTAAATATTTATCAGATTTAGCTTTTGCAAATGATGTTGTTTATTCAATGGCTTATGGTGATCAGCCTGCATTAATTTTAGAACAAATAGAGTGGGCATTATTAAATGGTTTTGAAGTAATATGTGCAGGTAAGGGCACTAAATATCATAAAAATTTTGAAGACTCAACTCCTGAAACAGTTTGGCAACATTATGGAATTAAAGCTAAAGATGCTCTATCTTCAGGTATGAACCCAAAAATGTTTAACTCTTTTCTTACTGGAGATAAAAGCTCTATAGAAATGGCAGCAGTTGCTAATTCAAGTCATTTGAAAGTACCTGATACCGGTTTAAACTATCCATGTATTAATACAAATCAAATAGCTAAACAGTTAATACCTATGGAATCTGGAGGTTTATTAGAAAAAAATAGGCAATTAGAAGTTATAACTAGTATAGATGAAAACAAAAAGGAAATAGATAATCATCTAAGATGGGGAGTGTTTTTGGTTTTTAAGGGTAAAAATAATTATGTTAAAAATTGTTTTAGTGATTACGGCATGATTGTAGATGATACAGGAGAGTATACAGCATTATGGAGACCTTATCATTATATAGGATTAGAGTTAGCGCAAAGTATTTATTCTATTGCATTGAATAAACAAGCTACAGGATTTACTAAAAGTTACAAAGCTGATGTTGCAGCAATAGCAAAAGTAAACTTGTATCCAGGAGATATTCTTGATGGAGAAGGGGGTTATAAAGTTAAAGGAAAGTTAGTAAATTCATTAATAAGTCATAAAAAAATATATTACCTCTGGGGCTGTCTGATAATATTAAAGTTATAAAACCTATATTAAAAAATTCATTTATTTCATTTGATGATGTGGAAAATAACTTAAACAAAGAAATTATTAAAGCTAGAGAATACCAATTTGAACTTTTAGAGAAATAATTTTATCAAAATATTTTTCTTATTTATTTTAAAAATTATATTTAAAAGCTATTATATGAATAGTATGAAATATCTAATTTTCTTAATATTTATTTTTATAAAACCAGCTTTTTCAGTTAATGATTTAGAAGGTAGAGCTTTAATATGTTCCTATGGCAAAAATTTGACTAATCATGAAATATATCTTTTTTATAAAAATAGTTATGCTTCAAAATATTTATTTTTAGAAAACCACAATTTTAAAATTAGAACTAATGAAAAAGAAAATATTATTTATCTAAAAATGATTTAACCTTAAAACCTTTTAAAATTAATTTAGAGCACCTAACTGTTTTTGATATGGAATTTAATAAAACTATTGGAAAGTGTAAAATTGTTGATAACCATAAGACAGCTGATAACTTTATGATAAATCATAAAATAAAATCTCAAAATAAGTATAATAATTTAATAAGAAAAAACTCTGTATAAATATCTTTAAAGTTTATAATTTCTAATTACTTTTTTAATATTTCACTTTGTTCTTTAGTAATTTTACATTTCTGTAAACCAAATATAGTATCTTTAAAATATCTAACACTTTGTTTGCATTTAGTGCCAATTAATGATTTGAATTTATCAGATGCTCCAATAATTTCCATATTAGCTACTCCTGCATCAAAGTCACTTTCTTTTCTAAATGCTTTTATATATAAAACTTCATTATTCGCATATATTGTTTTAGCTGTTCCTTCAAGTTTAATAAGTTTATTATCTTTAATATCAGATATAATTAATCCATCAAATTTACCATAGTTTCCATATTCATCTGTAAAGGTTCCAATTAACTCATAGCTTCTAAATTTTTCTTTATCGGATATATTAAATTCTTTTAAAATATTTATATTAGCCTGAAATTCAGATATATAATCTAAAGAAAAAACTTGATTTTTAAAAAAAATAATAATATTGTGAATATTAATTTCATACTTTGTTTTAAAAATTTGCTTAATTATTATTACATAAATTTAGTAATTATAAATGCAAAAAAGAAGCCTGTTAAATATACTAATAGTGAAAATAGGTATATTGCTATACTCAATTTTCTTAATCGATTGCAAGCTCTTGCTTTTAATGGGTCTGCAGGGCAGGGAGCATTTCTAGTATACCAAATTAAAAAACCACTGATAAGAATAAGTAAACCGGAAATTATAAATAATATTATTTTATACTTTGATAATACTATAAGAAAGGGCATATTTGATATTAAACCTGCAAGAACTGCCCCTGCGCCAATTGCTACAAATAAAGATGGTAAAGCACAACAAAGCAATGTTCCTAGACTAATAAATAAGCTTAGAGATGGAACAATTAAATTCTTTGATGATATAGGCTTCATTTTTAGCTGTTTCTATTTATTGTTTCAACAGAATAACCTGCATCTTCAAAAATAGTTGAAATAGTAGCATCTTCAATATCTGTTTCTTTCTCTAAATATATTACCACCTTTTGATCTTCTAAGTTTACATTTATACCTTTAACTTCAATCCTTTTCATAAAAACTTTTTCAATAGATTGGGCACAAAAGTCACAGACCATACCATTAACATTTATATTTATAATATTATCTGTTATTTCTCCTGAGCTTAGCCCATTAGTTGTTACTTCATCATGGGCTATGACCGCCTTCTTTATGACAATTAGTAGCATAGGCAGTAAATGTAAATAACAAAGAACTTAATAAGATAATTATAGTTTTCATATTTTCTCCTTTAAAAACGTTTAATAAAATTTACGGTAGTATTTTTATTTTGGTCCATTCCAAGTTCTAATAAATTTGTAGACTTGAAAAATCTTAATACAAAATTAGAGATTAATGCATCATCATTTTCTGGCATATTTTGTAACTCATACATCAACCATGTATGTAGAGCCCCATAACCAGCTGTATATGGTGCAAAACCAAGCCTCGCTTTTTGCATAAAAGTACTATCAACAGACTCAGACTTCATGAAATTAGCAGCATAAGAGGTAAAATATTTTCTCGTTTCCCAATCAAAGGCAAACTCTCCGTAGGAAACTAATTCATTTTTATTATTATATTCTTCGTAATCTGTATTTAGTAAACCCAGTCCTCCCTTAAGATAAAAATTAGCCTGAGAATGTTTTTTATTTATTCTTTTAGCCAAATAATTAATATTAAAGGCATTTATCCAATATTCTGTATTTTGCCAATATTGTATCATGTATCCATAGGAAGTCTTACTAGTTGGGGAATAATGAGTTAAAAGAGTATTCCTATAATAATCATTATATGACATTACAGTCCAACCACCTGCGTAAGAAACTGGCCTCGCACTAATATTATTAATACAAAAAGATAATAGAAAAAATAATTTTGTTATTATTATTGCTTTTTTCATAAAAATACCTAATTATATATATAAGGTATACCCTTACGTTAAGGTCAATATGTTTATTACAGAAATATCAAAAAAATTAAAAATTACTACTCGAGCTATCAGACATTACGAGGAAATAGGCATTATTAGATCAAAAAGATTAGATAACAACTATAGATACTTTGATGAAGTTAATATAGATAAATTAAAGTTTTTGGTTAGAGCTCGTAAATTAGGTTTTTCTCTAGAAGAGTGCAAGGAATTAATACTATTGTTTGAAAACGATAATAGAAGAAGTGAACATGTTAGAGAGATAGCAAAAAATAAACTTAAATCTATAAAAAAGCAGATTACAGACTTAAGGGACTTAGAAAAATCTTTAAAATGGCTAGTTTTAAAATGTCCTGGTGATAATAAGCCAAATTGTCCTATTATAGACGAGTTAGCTAAAGGTTGAATTGTTTAAAGTATAAATTATATGAAAATGTTTATGAGAATACATTGGTTAATTAAATATTACTTACTTGCTTTCACTTTGGTAGGTCTAATTGTCTTTTATATTGAGACTAAAGAACCTTACGTAAATTGGAACTTATATCCAAATTTTAAAGAATTGGAAGTTAAAAAAATAGTTTCTGATAAAAATTGTGAAAAACTAAATGCATTATATAGTAAGGAATTTACTTCAAATTATGAAAAAAATATCTTTGGATTTAATATCAGAAAAGATAAAAAATCTATCCGTGGTTTAAATTTTCTTAAATTTTTAAATTATCACTTAGATAAAAATAATTGTTAATTAGTCAATATTATAAGGTACTGATGAATGATGATAAATAATTTTTAACTCATTTTCTTTTCATCTAAAACATAACCAAAAGAGTATTCTACCTTAATTTTTTCATTTTCATAATTAGTAAAAAAATAATTACCCATAGAAATTATTATGTTTTCAAAAACCGAAAAATCAAAGTTTTCAAACTGAACATCCTTATATGGTTCCAATGCAAAACCTTTATCCTCGTCAGATACCTTATTATGACCTATGAAATAAGAAATAAACTCATTTTTTTTGCTTCTAAACTGTTTTTTGCTGGCTTTTGTTGGCTTAAATAAGATTTTGTTATTTTTAAAATAATAAAGTTCTTCAATGAAGTTATTTGTTAAAGCAATATAATCTTTCTTTTCTAAATAGTATTTACCAATATTAACTATACCATCTGCCCATCTTTTTTGAGCCTTTTTAATTTTTTCATTTATTTCCTCTAAAGGTATATTGTTCAAATTTCACCTTTGTAAATAAATAATTCTTTAGTCTTTAAGTCTGCATTTTTTGACAGCTTAAAGCAAGTATTGGTATAATTACATACTACATAGCCTATCTCAGGCTTAATTTTATAATATACTCTAGGATGACCAGCTTCTGAAGCTACATATGTGGTGTTGACCTCAATGACTGTATCAAAATGTTTTTCTAAATCTACTTTCATATTAAAAATTAAATTAGTTATTATTACTATTTTAAACTAACATATCATTTATCATAATAACAAAAAAATAGTTAATTAAAAATTATTGTTAATTAATTCTTTATAACTATATTGGTTAAGATGAAACTATTACTGATTTTATTTTTTTCGACTATAATATGTATTGCTAAGACTGATGATTATATTCTTGAGTTTCAAGCTAAGGTTAAGAACTTAAGGGTATTTGATATTTCTAAAAGTGAACAATTTAGAAGTTATGACTTAGAAGGTACATTCACTGATAATTACGGCAACTATGGTAAATCTAGTGTTATAGTAATTTCAGATATAAGGATGGAAAACTATTAAGGTTAGACGCGACTAGCGAAAATATATATTCAAATAACGAAAAACTTTATATGAGAGGGGTAAGAGAAAAAAGTGATGTTGACGCTGGTATCGCATACAATATAGTAATTGGTGCTAGTAAAAATTTTATACCATTAATAGGTATGAAATGTACAACTAGTGTTAGATATTTTGATGATGCAATCTTTGGAATACAAAAATGTAATATAAACGAAGAAATGAAAAAAGTATTAAAGAATACTAACTAAATAATTGATTTTATTTATTATTATCATATTTTCTATTAAAAGTTTATTTGTAGTTTTTTCTTCTATCTGAAAAAACTCTCACTCTTTTCTCCAAACTTTATATGAGCCTTCTTTAAGATTTTTTTCATAAGTTTTTTTACTTCCTTCTCCTTTATTCCAAACTGCTTTTCAATTTGTCTAAAGCTAATATGATCAGATAATGCCATCTCAATAATTTCACTGGTTTCACTTACTGAAAATATTTTTTTCATTTACTGTAATATTTTATATCTACTTTAATTATTGTAATAATAATTTCTATTAATTATTTGTTTTACACTTTTGTTTGAGTATAGAAAAATCATCTAATATTTCTACTGCATATATGCATTTAGTATTTATTAACTTTTTAAACTTTCCTTCACCATAAATATATTCAGACTTTCCAATACCACCAGCATAATCTTCTGAGTTTCTTTTCATAATTAACTCAAACTCATCTCCATCTTTATCACTACCCTTACAATATAAATTTAAACTTGTTCCTAAGGTTTTAGATGATAAATAGTTTCCCAAACATTTTAAAATACCATAATTACCTAAACTATCTTTCCAGCTTGCAGTTCCTTTTGTATTTCTATAAGTGAGTTTGTTATTAAAATTCATTATATCCTGACTACCAGCATCAGAAATAAAGGTAATATCTACTGTAAACCTATTAAGATTTTCTGATAAACTATTTAATGAAAAAAAAAACACTAAAAAAAATATATATTTCATAAATTTAATATAATTAATTTATTTTCTAAGTAAAGCTTGGTAAGTTAATTATAATAATTATTAATAGTCTATGATATTTTAAATTATGACAAAAAAATTTCTTATAGGTTTATTATTTTTTTTTCAAATTCACTTTGTTTATAGCCACGAAAAAAAATTCTTTCTAGGAGCAACAGTAGCAAATACTCCTAAAACTATAAAGAAAAAAATAAATTATTTAGATATGTCTGGGGCTATAATATTAAAATTAATAGACCGGAGCCCTGCTAAAATAGGTGGCCTGTTAGTTGGAGATATTATACTCAAAATAGACGACAAAGAAGTTAATAGTTTTCATGATATCATCAAATATATTTCTAATTACACCGGCAAAGGAAATGTTTTAATTAAAGTATTTAGAAATGATAATATTTATGATTATAGTATTAAGTTAGATGAAAGTAGTTAAACTATATAAGCACTATGTTTTACAATAAATCTATATTTATTACTGGTGCTAATAGAGGCATAGGATTTGAATTAGTTAGAAAGTCTTAATAAGAGTGCTATTGTTTTGGAACTTTTAGAAATAAATCAAAGGCTAAAGAACTTTATCAAATTAAATCTCATAACTTTAATTCTTTTCAAATGAATGTTATTGACGAACCGTCTATTAAAGAGGTCTCTAATAAACTTACAAAGCCAATAGATTTTTTAGTTTGTAATGCTGGAATTAATAATGGTTTTGGTAATTTTTTTGATGAAGATCATAGTCATGAAAAAATGCTAGAAGTTTTGAATGTAAATGTTTTAGGCTGTATCTTAACTATAAGAAACCTCAGAAAGAACCTTAATGGTAATGCAAAGAATAATTTTGATTTCTTCTACACTTGGTATACAAGAACATAATGGGGCTACTGCTACTATTTATCGAGCATCTAAAGCGGCAGTAAATAATGTTATGGTATCGGTATCAGAAGAGTTAAAGTCTGAAAATATTACAGTTGTATCTTTTCATCCAGGATGGGTAAGGACTGATATGGGAGGTGCAAACGCAACTCTCTCCGCTAAAGAGAGTGCTAAAGAATTAATTAAAAGCTTTGAAAATCTATCATTTAAAGATACAGGTAAATTTTTTAATTATGACGGCACAATGATTAAATTTTAATTTTGACTACCTCTTAAAGCAAAAAATAATCCACCTACCCATAAGAAAACATGTAAATTATCATATAATATAACATCAATAAAAGATTCTGGTTTAGTAATCCATATAACTCCAGTAGTTATACAGCCAATTGTAAAACCACTAAACCTTGTAATTAAATCACCAATCCAGTCATATGAATTTTTTTAATAAAAATAAACCTCCTAATATTAGACCAAGTCCTGCACCTAGTTCACCATATGCAACAAACCACCATACCAAAAATGGTAAGTCATAAGATTGAGCATCTTCTAATTTGACTGGAAACTTTGAAAGTCCTTGTTGTATAAAAACAATAGACAAAGGTATTCTCAATAGCCAATGAGAAAATTTAAAAGCAGGTAGTTTTTTTTTTATTAATTCATTCATAATTATTTTAATATTATATTAAATTTAATATTTAAGCTATTATTAAAATTAATTTAAAAAATTTAATTAAACAACTGGTTTTTTTTGATTTTTTATTAACTTTTAATTTAAAGATGTCAGGTCTAGAATAGTGGCCTACAACATCAAAATCATACTTTCCTTCAATGATTTCATCTAAATTTATTTCAGAGTAGATAATAGTTTTTTTATTATTACCAGCACTGGCCAAAATTTTTCCTAAAGGTGAAATAATACATGACCCACCTTTCATAATTACTTCATCTCCTACATTTTTAGAAATTTTAAAGTTAGTAGGGTAGTCATTTTTAGTAAAAAACTGACAAGAAGAAAAAACAAAACATCTTCCTTCTAAGGCAATATGTCTGACAGTTGAAATCCAAGTCTCTCTATCATCAGCGGTAGGAGCACAGTATAACTCTATACCTTGATTATACATCGCCATTCTCATCATAGGCATATAGTTTTCCCAGCATATTACAGAGCCTAGTACACCCAATCTCGTTTTTGCAGTTTGAAGAGTAGAACCATCACCAAATCCCCATACTAATCTTTCTGCCGCTGTAGGCATAACTTTTCTATGTTTACACAATAAAGTTCCTTTATCTGATATGTGTAAAATTGTGCAGTATAATGTTCCTGAACTTTTTTCTATTACCCCTATAACTAAAAAGACTTTATTTTTCTTAGCAATGTTTAATAATTTTTTAAATTCACTGCTATTGAAATCTAGGGATGAATTATAGTATTGCAGAAACTCCTTTCTTCCTTCAGGTGTTCTGCTTCCAATTTTTGCTCCAAATTCAATCCCTTTGGGTAGGCAGAAATAAATGCCTCTGGGAATACAACCAAACTAGCACCATTTGTAGAAGCTTCTTTTGTAATAGTTTCTACTTTATCTATAGTTAATTGTAAGTTAAATAATACTGGTGAGTCTTGAACTACTGCTGCTTTAAATGTCATATATTAATCCTGGTTACCACAAATTTATGCTAATTATCTTTATATTTATTACTACAAGAATATGTCTATTACAATAAATTTATAATAAGTAAATAAGACACTTAATAATTAAGAAAAAGCTTCACTGTCTAAACACATTAAAAGAGATTTTTTATTCAAAGCCTCATTAGGGGTACGATGTAAAATAGCTTCTGTGCCTTCCTTTAAATTTTTGACCCTTAAAAACTGCTATACTCAAGGTTTAATAAACTTGCTTCTATTTTTATTTTAATAATTTTTTCATTACTTTCTCCATTATAATATGCTGAGTAGTTACAAGCATCTCTTGGAAGCCATTCTGTTCCTTTACCGTAGTATGTAACTAATAAACGTACTGGAACGTTATCAATATGATACCTTTTACAGCCTCTGGAAGTTTTTAATGAAAAGTTTAAACTGTTTTTTTTAATTATATCAGAATATAAAATACAAATTTCAGACATATCCTTAATCCATTTATAATAAAAATTTGATCTTGTACTCTTTTTAATAATTCCTTGTTTAAGTGATACTTAATATCTTCAAAAGCGCTAGCTTTTTTAATATTAATATTGAATTCAAATGGCACTGTAATTAGGCTTTTAAAAAATTCATTTGATTTATACGGCTTTTCTCTATCTAAAATATTTAGATATAAGTCATCTTTATAAAAATTATCCATAGAAATTTTTATCAGTCCAGCTTCCTTTTAATTAAAAAGTTAAAAAAAAATAATTTAAGTATTTCATTAATTTGATTAATCGTGGAAATTCAGAAAAATGAGTAAAAAAATTTTATATGCAATAATTTGAAGAATATTTATTAATTTTCAATAGTTAAAAATAGGAAATTAATAATTGATAATATAAATATGTTAGCATTTAAAAGTTAATATTTTCATATTTATTAATTAAAATTTATATTAATTAATAAAATTTAGATATTATTTTAATAATTTTAAACAAATTGTTCTTTTAAAAATTAAATGATTTAATAGCTCTTTTTATTTTAAAAGAGCTATTTTAAGTTATTAAATAATTAATCATTTAATATTTTGATATTAGAGGCTGAAACCTTTACCATTGTTTCGAGCCTCATCGTAACTGACTTTATCGTTTTCATTTAAAGCATTAATTCCAGACTTTTCCAGAGCAGAAATATGAACAAAAATATCTTTATTTCCATTATCTGGAGATATAAAACCATATCCTTTTTGTGTGTTAAACCACTTTACTTTTCCAGTAAGCATAAATTTCCTTTTGTAAGTTAAAAAATTATAATAGATTGATTTAGATTAAAAATAAAGTAAAAGAATTTATTATTAAAATAAAGGTACACATTTTAAATATCAAATAAAGCTTTTTTTTATTAATTTGTTTATATAGTTTTTTTTTATTTAAATGTTATCGTTTATTTATGTTATTTAAAAAAACTAATATTAAATTTAAACTTTCAACCTAGAGAAATAAATGTAAAAAAGAAGATGATTTTGACTTTAATGATAAAAATAAAGCTTATCTTTCTTATTATCAGGAGAAATTATTTCTTATGGGGAAAGAAATTATACCCAATTATTAAAAAAAAATGACCCTATTGGATTTGCTGAATCAATTTTAACTAAGAAAAAAATTTTAAAATATAAAAGATTAACTGATGTTTTTCTTTTTAGAGTTTAAGGCTAAAGCAATTAGAGATGCTGTTAATAATTCAAATATAGTGATTAAAGCTATAATTAAATACAGTCTAGCAAGGATTTTTTCCGTCTAAATCTTCACGTAAAAGTCATTATTTATTTGAAGAAGAGTTTGTACAAAAAAATTGGAAACTTCTAGATACTAAAACTTATAGTGAAGAAGCAATAATTTTTTTCTAAACGAAATCCTGCAAATAATATGTTTTTTTATAGAAAAAGTAAAGAAAACGTTTTTGGCTAGTAAATAAAGAAAATAAACTTATAAAAGTTCTAAATTCAGGAGAAACTTTTGGTGAAATAGCATTAATTAATAAAAGAAAAAGGCTTAATTCAGCAATTTATTCTTTAGGAAATACCATTTTAATGGTAATAGATAGTATATTGATATCAAAGTTAATTAAAAAAGAGAATTCTTTGGTACAGTTAGCTTTAATCTCACTAGCTAAGAAGTTAGAAATATTAAATGGAATAAGGAGTATTGATCACTACAATAAATTAAAAAAGAGGATTAGTAGAATAAATAAATTTAATTATAGGTCTAAAATAGGAGGTATCTATTTTTTGCAAGAAACAAAAATACTTAATAGCTAGCATTAACTTCCCTGTTAAAAAAATGTAAACAAAGAGTCCATTTAGCTTATTTGGTATCTAAGAAAATTGATTTATATGAATTTACGAGTAACTTTATAAGATTTAATAAAATCAATAATATAAATATTTTAAAGGAAATATTTTAGCCGAACATCTCTTATGTTGTAATTAATTATACGCAAATGATCTGTTCAATAATTTTAATGTTGAAGAATTCATATAAAATTGAATAAAAAATTTATACAATTTTTGCTTTAATTTATTTAAATAATTTATTTAAAATAATTGGTATCTTTTGTATTGGACAAAGCTTTTATTCTGCAAATCAAAACAATTTTATGAAAATTGAAATAATTGATCTAAGTTTAAACTCAACATTAGCAATGAACTTTGTTTTGGATGTTAAAAAAAAGTAAAGTGTTAGCAATGGTTTTAATAAATAAATTTCACTTTTGGATGGAGTTAGCGCAGTATATAACAAAGAAATATTTCAGCTTTACAAAACAAATTGAATAATAAAGAAGCTAAATTAAATAATAATTAGAAACAATAATGCAAATAATTTTAAATTAATAATTTAGAGTATTTGAAAATTCTTTCTAAAAACTATTAAAGAAATGTTTTCAACTATCCTTGAGAAAAATGGCCTAAACTAGAAGATAATTTATGCTGAAGAAAAATTAAGATAGAGAAAAAGAGTTTGGAAAATAAAAAAGCTTAAAAAAATAAAAGAATTAATGAACTCAGATAAACTTGAAATTTAATGGGAATTAGAAGAGAAAAACAGAAACTACATGAGCAACACATTTAAGAAGAAAGAAAAAAAAAATTTAAGAAAAAAATAGAATAAAAACAACTAGAAAAGATAAAAGAATACATTGAAAAAGGCAATACAATAGTTGATTTTGAAATAATAATCTTAAAAATATACATAATTAAATTCACTTAATAAAAATATTTTTTACTGCGAGTTAAATTAGAAAAGACAGTTTTATTTAATTTGTTCTCTCATAAATGCTACATTACCATTAAACCAGGTAATAACCATTGAAATAAATGTAACAACTTTTTTTATTTCATTAAGTTTTTTATCTTTTTGCAGCATTTATAATTTGTGTAGCTAAACTTTATTAGGATTAGGTAGTGAAAAGATTCCTTGACTGAAAAGTTATGTATTTCTAAAACTTTTTCTTCATATTTGACACTTAAGTAAAGCAGGTAAAAGTTCCTCTCATTTCAAAATAACTAGCCATCTAGCAAATGCTCTGTAATCAGTATTAAGAAACGGTAAACCTAAATTGCTTTTTATTGATTTATATATTTCTTTTAAACTTTTATTTGCGTGATGTTGTTCAATTAATAATAAATAATTTTTATCAGATTTTATATTAGTACGATTATTTTTTTAAAAGATTTAGTATTTAATAGTTCTCCTTTTCTAAAAAAATTCTAGCAATAGTTGCCATGATTAAGTAAGGCATATTTCCAGTAGTAAAAATTTGATTAACTTCATTAATTTTTTTTATTTCGAAGTTGTTATAACCAATTTTTTTAAGCTTTTTATAAAGGTTTTGGTTTTAATTCTAATGCTTTTTTTTTTGAAATAATTACAAGTCTTTTACATAAGTTATCAAATTCAATACTTTTAGTTAATGGGTATTGCCATAATGAATTATAAAAAAATGGATATTTTGCAAATTCCAAACTACTCCCATCCAAGGAACATTAAAGGCTAGTCTGGTATTAATATAACTTTTTTTAAGACTTCCTTTGGCTAAATATTCAGGAGTTACAATTATTTTAGGTACAGGAGAAGGTTTTTTCTTGGAAAAGAATAGTTCATATTTTTAGTTTAACTAAATAATTTATAGAGTAAAGTCTCTACGGTTCTAAATTGGTCCAAACAAGTTATTCAATGTGGGAAGTATTTAAAATGGCGATGGGGTGGTGTTAGAACCCACGGAAAGGTATAAAAGCATAAGAAAGAGATTTCATTTAAAGATCCAATTAGTTAAAGCTTATTTTATATTAAGTTTATCTTCAAAGTTAACCCTTAATTAAAATATTCTTAAGGAAGACGCTAATATAATAATATAATAAGCTAGGAGATAATTAATTGTTAATTATTAATAGTCATCTATGATAAAGATATGAAATTTATAATATTATTATTAAATATTTTATATATTAATTCAGTATTTAGTGGAACTTATAAGGTAGAAGCTTATATGGATACTTATTTCTGGAGATACTAAATTGCCTGACAACAGAACTTATAGAACTTTTTCATTAGATTATAATTCAAATATCTAGTTATTCAAGGATTTGGTAATTTTCAGATTTATAAATATTTAATTCAGAAGTTAGTAGCTATTCAAACTAATGAAGTTGGAACATTAAATTATAATTCATTTTCAAAATGATGTTCTTTCTAATATTGGGGGTAGTTCAATATTTATGGCATTTAGGGATTATATGCAATTTCCTTCAATTATCAGTATATCAAGTTTGTACCATCTTCTAAAACTTCACTTTTGAAACTTTTGATATTCCAGATTAAAAGTTTTGCAAAAAGTAATACAATATAAAAAAATTTAATTAACTCATTATTTTAGAAAAATTTAAAACTTCCTTCTAAATTGCTTCCAAAGTTTAAATAATCTAATTTATACTGAAGTCCTTTAAAAATATATTTTTACTTTTTAATTCAAAGGTTGGAACGCTTGCACGTTCGCCGGTTTTCAAGACCGGAGCTTTCGATCACTCAGCAGACTTCACTGACTTTGTTTAACCCTTATATTACTAGTTTAAACAATTGAATAACTATTTAATTCGAAAATAAGGTATCTGTTTTTGCAAGAAACAAAATTAAACATAAAATATATGTATCTATTTAACTTTAATTAATGTATCACTAATCATCTTTTAATTTTACTTCTAAGGACATAATGAATAAATTTGAAACTTTTGCTCTTAATAAGCAAATAATAAAGGCATTGGACTTTGCTAAAATTATTAATCCCACACCAATACAAAATAAAATAATACCATTAATTATTAATAAAACTGATGTATTAGGAGTAGCCCAAACTGGTACAGGAAAAACTGCTGCGTATTTATTGCCAATTTTACATAATATAACAAAGCATAATACAGAATATAAAAGAAATCATGTAAATCTCTTGTAATTGTTCCAACTAGAGAGTTAGCAATACAAGTTTACGATAATTTAAAAATATTTTCTAAATTTTTATCTTTAAGAACATACTTAATTGTAGGTGGTGTAAAACCTGGCCCACAGTTAAAATCATTATTAAAAGGTGTTGATGTATTGGTGGGTACGCCAGGACGAATTATGGACCATATGAATACAAGAGGTCTTATTATCAATTATACTAATGCAATAATATTGGATGAAGCTGACCAATTAATGGATTTAGGGTTTTTACCAGTTATAAAAAAAATAGCACATAATTTACCGAAAAAAAGACAAACAATCTTAATAACCGCAACTATGCTTGCAAATGTAAAGGACTTAGCCTTAAAAATTTCTCACAATTATAAAGAAGTTAACTTAAGCCCTAAAGCTTTGCCAGTTTCCAAAATTAAACAAAAAATAATAAGAGTTACTAACTCAGATAAAATAGTTAATTTAAAATCAATTATTGATAAAAGAAAATATTTCAGGCTATTATTTTTACTAGAACGAAAAAAAAAGAGCTGATAATTTAGCAAAAAATCTAAATAAAAATAAATATAAGGCTATTGATTAATACATGGTGATAAAAGACAATCAAAAAGAGTTAGAATTTTAAATGATTTTAAAAATAGTAAATTAAATTTCTTAATAGCCACAGATGTAGCTGATAAGAGGAATAGATATACAGAATATTATGTTTATTATAAATTACGACTTACCAACACAACCAGAAATTTATGTACATAGAATAGGAAGAACTGCGAGAGCTGGCAAAGAAGGTGTTGCCATTTCATTATTTGATAACTCTGAATTAAAAAAGTTAAGAAGTATTGAAAAATTAATAGGAAAAAAATTTGAAGTAGATAAGGCTGGTTTAAAAGAATTTAAAAAAGGAAACTTTTATTGAAGAAAAACCAATAAATTTTTTTAAAAAGTAATTAAAAATAAGAAAAAAGTAATGTTTTTAGTATAAAATTTTAAAAAAAGAAAGAAGAAAAATCATTAAAATTATTTATATAAAATTTTTAATAATATTTCTTTTATTTGGATTAGTGAAAGTAGTGAAAATAGTCCTAAATTTAAAACTAAAAATATTCATGATATAGAGAAGCATCTTAATTAAATAGAAGTAATTTTACCAACTTAGGTTTTCAAGACCTAGAGCTTTCGACCACTCAGCAGACTTCACTTTCTTTGTTTAACACTATAATAACTAGGCTAAACAATTGAATAACTATTTAGATCCTAAAATAAGGTATCTAGATTTTGCTGTTTAAAAAGACCTAATATAGCAATAACTAATAGTCAAAAAAATGTTGTCCTATAGTGGTCCAAGATATCTATTTACTATAAATGAATTAAATAAAGTGATGCATCAAGTTCATTAAAAATTGTTAACAATCTCTTTTAAACCATTAAGTTCCCACTTTTTTTCTTATATAAATACATTTTGGTTATCTTTTAAGTTATTTGAGTAGTTATTTAGTACATTTACAAAATAACTTTATTCAAAAACCTGAAAAGAAATTAGGCTAAATTTAGGCGTATAGCTCTATTTTAAAATACATTTGAGTAATAATTTGGCTACTTTTACATCTATAAATTGATATCCAAAAAAACGTTAATTTGATAAATTCTTTAAGCAAAATAACTCCTGAAGGAAAAAATAAAAAATTATGAAATAAATTATTCTTTATTTGAAACAAGAGATAACTTAGGGTAATTACTAATAAAAATTAATTTTTCATTTGTTACTTGTTGAGATTAATCAAACTTATGGAAAATTGAATTAATTTTTAAGATTTTAAGAGTTCTTTTTTGAATCAGTTATTTTCCCAAAAGCAAATTTAATTTTATTTCATTGTTCTGCTAAATAAAGATTTTCCCAATTAAGCTATTCTTCTTAAAAACTATCCATTAACATCCATTAAGACTTTTTTTATGGCATAAACCCTAATATTTGAATCCATTTAATCATCTAGACCATAAAAAGGTTTAAATAATAAAATTAATAATCCCTTCAAGTAATAAATTGCACAATTAAAATTAGCTTTTTATTTATCGCCACTGATATTATTTATAAAAAATATTTAAAATTACAAAACCTATATAAATTACAAGTAAATTTATATGAATGGCAAGGTGAGGGTGGGATTCGAACCCACGGAACGCTTACGTTCGCCGGTTTTCAAGACCGGAGCTTTCGACCACTGGGCAGACTAGACAGTTTGATTTAGCCATAAATAAGCTAGGCTAAACAATTGAATAACTATTTAGATTCTAAAATAAGGTATCTTTTTTGCAAGAAACAAAAAGACCCAATATCAAGTTTTAACTACCGTCAAAAAAATGAACTGGTACTACAGTGGTCAAGATATCTATTAGGCAATATGATGAATTAAAGAAGTGTCATCATCAAAACTTTAAAATGAAAAATATAAAAAGGTTAAATTAGAATGAGAATAATGCAAATATTTGGGATTTTGGAGAAAGTAAATCTTTATATCCTATTTAGATGGAACTACCTCTTAAAAATTTTGAAAAGCAAACACATTGGGAAAGTGTAAAAATTTTATTAAATGAAAAATGGGGAAAAAATATACGAATCTGATTGGAAAAAAGTTACATGAGGAATGGATAAAATGTAAATTTTTAAGATTTTTGGCTAACTACTTAACTAAGAACCTGGATAAATAATACGATGATGGAATTGGTAAATATGAAAGTGATTTTTATTTAATATTTTTCTAAAAACTTCCAAATATTGGAGATGGTATTTGGATGAATTGTTGAAAAAGGAAAAAAATTTGGTAATTTTTGAAAACAGTTATGTTATTTGTTTTTTATTTATTACTGATAACTGTAGAAGAGACCATAAATTCTAAAATGGATTCCAAATTTGCATGGAGAAATTTAAATAAAATTGATGGCTTATGGATTTCAGGTGAAATTTAATGGATCCTATGGGTTTTTAAAAGGATACAATAAATAATAACTTCCAGGCCCAAAGCAGATGGTCATCAACCCAACATTGAATGGTGCTAAATATGAAGGTGAATTTAAAAATGGTGTCTGTAACCTCTAAAATGTTTATGACAACTATATTTTATTAATTTTCATATTATATCATTATGGAGTACAGTAGTTGGACAGTTTCAATAACAAAAGGAATAGAGGAGATAAATTAATTTCATTTAATGAAAGTATTAATAAAAAAGTCAAAAAATCTATTTATCTTTCCAAATCCTGAGACTTGTTAAGAATAGCTAAACCAACTTATAATTATACAAAATAATATTTTAGACCACAAAAAGGAGCAAAGTATGAATAAAGACTTGAAAATATGAAGAAAAATGTAAATAGAAAAGCTCAAGCGCAGATTGATTTTTGAGACATTTGATTTTTCAGATAGAATGTTAATGGTAAATATAAAGTTGAACAACCTAAATCAAGCATCAAATAATATTAATCTAAATCTAATAATTCAAATCCCTCAAGATGTTAAATTATGGTCAAGAATTTTATTTATTATCCAAATTTATTAAATCATAGTAATTAGCATTTATACCATAAATAGATCCATTAAGAATCACCTTACCTATTAAACAAGATAATTTGGTATCAAATGAAAAAAACAGACAGTATTATCATTGGTTATCAAAAGCATTCTAAAAAAGGGTGTTGCAAGGCACCCTTTTCAAAACTTGTTTCTTGTAGTGGTCAAGATATCTATTGGGCATATATATGATGAATGAATCTTCTAGGTGTCATCAATAGATTGTATATTTTTTATAATTAGATGCGTTTTCTACTAGCTTTCTAACAGCGTGAGATGAGTTTTAGTTTTTGATCTAGATTAAATGAATATTTTCTTATTGGCGATTTCCAATTGAAAAATAACCTAATAAGTTCTCCAGTTTCTAAATAATCTTTGCAGAAATAATCAGGGAGAATGATGTTTTTCCCTCTTCATATCGTACCATTTTTAATAGCATGGTTTATTTTATCAGATTGAAAAAAAGGTTTTAGATTAAACTTGTTTTTATAATGATAATTCCATATTTTTAAAGATGGATATTTAATTTTTATCAAAGGAAATATTATTTTAGAAGGATATCCGTATTTTTCTAAATAGACGATAAAACAAATATAAGAATTTGTATGCATTAGTTAATTGTGTTTAATCCATTTATCAAAAAAGTTTGCCTGCTCTAAAACAAATCAATTTTTTCTTTTGTTAGGTCTAATATATCGTTTGTAATAATAGATTGTATTTCTATATTTTTGATTTTTTTGATTATCGTTCAAGAATAATTTAAGCAACTAATGTTTGAGCAATATCTTGAAATTATGGATTGTTCCAGCTATTTCTTTTTGATATTTACTTACTTTTATTAATGCCTCATCTATTCTTTAATAAAAGGGCAAATTTTTGAAAAAAATTTTTCAATTCTGATTGAAAATTCTAGTTAACATTTTGAAAATATTTTAATTTTAACTAATTGTTTAGGAAACTCTATCTCTAAACTTTGTTTGCTTTAAAGCTCTATCATCGAAAGCTCTGTAAAGCTTCCTGTTTGAATTACATTATTAAAAAGTTATAAGTAAATTAAAGTTTAGAATGTTTATATTGCATATGAGGTTGTTCTATCTATAAGCAACATAAAAAATATTATAACAGTTATTTATTAATATTTTTTGGATTAATATCCAGTCATATTTTAATAAATAAATTTAAATTTTCCATAAAATGACTATTTTTCTAATTGGAGGTCACCAACAGGTAAAATATAAATTTGCCCCTTTATTAAGTTTACTTATATTCCAAGGAGTTGGAGTCCAAAAATTTACTAGGGATGTGCCTAAATTATCATTTAAAAATTGGGTGAAAATTTATGTCTGTATTGAAACCTTAAACCTTTAGTATTTTCCTTTTCCAGGTATTACATTTCTAACACCTCCCTGAGGCTTTTGAATATCTCCTTTGTATCTTGGAATTATATGTATGTGTGCTACAAAAATAGTTTGTCCTGCTGCCTCTCCGCAATTATTTACATTGAAACCATGTGGATTAAATTTATTTTGAAAAAAAACTTTAACTCTTTAACTAATTGAAAACAGCCATCATATTCTTTATTGTTAAGCTCAAAATTTTGTGACATCAAGTTGAACTACTAATGCTATGTCCTTTTGAAACAGGTGGATAAGCATCGTAAAAACAATATGCATATTTATTTTGATAATATTTTTTTTTATCTAAAAATGGGATTTTAATTAAAAATTATATTCAACTATACATCAAATAATTGTTAACATAAATAGATTCCATTTAGAATCATATAGAGTCGTTAGAGCTTATTTGGTACAAATCTACCTAAAATACATTTTATAAATCCCACAACTCTTAAAACGCTAATATGAATCATTTCTATAAGCTTAAATTTAATCTCTTTAATTATTATAAAGCCATATTGATTAAGAGGAGTGAAATTTATAATAACTATTAAATATTTTAGATATTAATTTAGTATAGTTATATTATAAGGTAAGTTGTATATACTTGTTAATATAATTTAAGATAACAGAACTTATAGAACTTTTTCATTAGATTATTGGATTAATTGTTTGGGTGTAATTAGGAGTTAATGCCTTGTAATGTTATTATCTGCAAACCCTAATTTAATTATGGCTATTAGATTTTAATATTATTATATTTTAATAGACAGAGTATGATTAATTTTATTAAGTTCAAATTTTTGTTTGTAACATGAGTATAAGTTTTTAACATTCTTATAAATTATAAATGCAGATTAATAGAAGCTACTTCCATTATACTTAAAACTTTCTCAAATAATCTACTGGTAGCTAAAAGTTCTTAAATAATGAAACCTTAATCCTTTAATATTTGTTTTCTTACATGTTCTTTCCCATAAGCTTCTTACTGTTGTTTTCTTAATTGGAAATACTTTGCCTTTAATAGCTCTTGGAAGCTGCTTTAAAATCAATAAATTTAGTATTTTAATGGTATTATTCTTTCTTCTCCATTTTTAGTATAAAGTACTCTATAAAACTTTATTGTTTATACAACCAATTGATACTTTTGCCATTCAATATTTAATAATTCACTTTTCCTCATTCCTGTTTCCATTGCTAAAATAAACAAAGGATAGAACCAAATCAGGTTTTGATTTGGTTATGTTATGCTTTAGAGCTTCATATTCTCCTTGTAGCAATCGCCTGGTTCTTGATGGATTGTTAGTTAATAATTTAATCATTACTCAATTGGATTGTTTCTATTAAAAAGATTTACTCATTTTTAATAACTTATTTAATAAATTCTGCAGAATGAGAGAATAAAGTAATTCTTTTATTACAGTAGTAAAAACTTGTTTAAGTCTTTCATCTTGTAGTATTCATAGTTGAGTAGGGAATTTTTTGTAATCTCCTTTAAAGCTGATACTGTTCTAATGCTTTTTTAATACGATATTCTTCTTGTTCTCTTCCACGTTTCTTGGAAGTAATTTCTTTTCTATATCTTTCTAAAATAAATTTTAATGTGATTAGCTTGTTATCTGATTGAGTGAAATGTCCTTGTTCAATTAATATCTCGGTATCTCTTGCCCATTTCATAGCATCAGCTTTACGCGTGAAGGTTTTAGAAAGAGTAGGGGCTCTTCTATTCCTTATACGAACTCTCCAACGTCCATTGGAACGTTTATCTATAGTTGCCATCAAATACCTCTCTGGTCCTAAATTGGTCCAAACAAGTTATTCAATGTCTAGGAAGTATCTATTTGAATGGCGGTGAGGGTGGGATTCGAACCCACGGAACGCTTGCACGTTCGCCGGTTTTCAAGACCGGAGCTTTCGACCACTCAGCCACCTCACCATTAACTTATATTACATTTATTTATAAACTTATAAACAAAAATTTCTATAAAAATTATCTTATTAATTTAACAAACATTTATCAATTCTCATGAAACCATCATCAATGTATTGAATAGCATAATTACATTTTTTTCCTATAAATTTTTTCCAAGGTCCATTACCATCAATAAATTTAAAGAAACCTATACCTGAGTCAAAATCACCTTTATCTCTTGATAGTAAAACTATAAATTTATTATTTTTTTGATCAATTGACTCACAATAAACTTCTCCACCATCAAAAAGGTTTTCAGCATTTATTTTTGCTAATCCCTTACAATGATTTTTTCCATAATTTCCAAGATTATCATTCCAAAAACTCTTACTATTATAAAAAACAAATTGATAATTTTCCGTTGTTTTAAAAATTTCAGTATTTGCATAACCCATGTCAGTTCTTTCCCAATCCTGTGATATTAGGTTACTTTAAAAGAAAAACATAAAAAAAATGTTGTAATAAATAATTTAAAATTCATAATTAATTTTATTACATTTATTGAGAAAAATATATGTTTATTAGAGTAATTATAACAAAGTTTCCTAATGATAATAAAAAACAATTAGCTTTAGCTTTTATTAGTACAGTTACTCCTAAGTTTCAAAATGATTCAAAATTACTTGATTTTCAAATATTAGATATTGGGGAGGATAAAATTCTAAATATAGCAAAATATAATAATAAAAAGGACTTTGAAGATACTAATAAATGGTTACAGCCATTATTTACTAAAATGATGAAAGAATTAGATGGTGTAGTAGAGAGTATTCCAGGAGAAGTAGTGTTTAGTTGGAGTAGACAAATTAACAAAGTCTAAATTACTTTCTAAAATATGGTTCTCTTTTTTCTAAAAAAGACTTTAATCCTTCCTTAAAATCTTTTCCTTTAATTAATTTGTTTTGAACACTATCAAATTCATTTATAGCAGTTTCTTGATTAATTTGAGCAATTCTAGAATTTCTAATTACTTCTTTTATAGCATCAGGAGAGAGGCACTGCAAATAAAACCTGCTAATTCAACTGGTCGTGTAAATAAATCCTTAGTTTCATGTATCTCTTGTATCAAATTCATTCTATAAGCCTCATTAGAGTCAAACTTAATACCAGTTAATAAATATTTCATAGCATTACTCCAACCAGCTCTTTCTACAAATCTAATCGTAGCTCCGCCTGTCATTAATAATCCTCTCTTGACTTCTAACATAGCAAAAGTTGTATTGTCATCAGCAATAGCTATATCCGCAGCTAACATTAGTTCTAAGCCATAAGTAAAGGTAATTCCTTTCACAGCAACTATAAGTGGTTTGCTTCTTACTGGTTTGTTCAATCCTAAAGGGTCAATTAGTTTATTATTGTTTATATAACTATGATCATTTTTTTCTAATAAATTACGCATTTCTTTTAGGTCCATACCAGCACAAAAATTATCTCCACTTGTATAAACTATAGCGCATAAAGCATTGTTATTATTTTCATATTCTGTAAAAGCTTTACCCATTTCTTCAAACATATAAGGAGTAAATCCATTCATTTTTGAAGGTCTGTCTATATCAATAAAAAAAATATTTTGAATTAGTTTTCTATTAATTCTTCCTTTTAATATATCAGCATCTTGCATTGGCTTTATTAAATTTTCAGATATTTTCTTCATAAATCTCTCCACTACTAAAAATTTATATATTAAATTGTATATTAATCAATAAAATATAAAATATATGAATGAATTAATAATTATAAAAACTACAGTTAAAAATAAAATTACTAAGAATAATATAATTAATGAATTGATAATAAATAATTATGTTTCTTGCATTAATGTAATAGAAAACGTATCTTCTCATTACAAATGGCAAGGTAAATGTAGAGAGTGAAAAGAAGATATATTATTTATTAAGACTATGAAAAGAAACGAAAAATTAGTATATGAAGTTATAAGAACAATTCATGATTATGAAACTCCTGAGATAATTACTATTGCTGTAAATAATGTAGATAGTAGCTATTTAAATTGGGCCAATGAAAGTGTTGTAAACAAAAAATATGATTAGATTACTGTTAATTATTATATTTATTTTATTTTTTTTTATGGCTAGCTTTAAATCTATTTTCTAGCAAAAAAAATGAAATCGTAAAGTTTAGACTAAATCCTAAGTTTATTATTATACTGATAATTTTAGTTGTCTTATTATTATCAATAAGATTTTTACCAAAGTTGATGGCTTTTTTTCCAAACTTACAAGGTCTTATTTCTCCATTAATTGGAATCCTAAGAGGTTTTTTACCTTTTTAATTGTATTTATGATAATATCCAACCACCATCAATATCTATAGTTGTTCCAGTAATGAATTCATTCTCAATGGCAAATATTATTGCTTTTGCTACTTCATTAGCAGTACCAGCTCTTTTAATAATATTATCTTTGGTAGAGTTTTTATAAAAATCTTTTCTGGCTTTTCCTTTTAAAGGACTCATAGGAGTGTCTATCACTCCTGGTGATATAAGGTTTATTCTTATTGGAGCTAACTCATGAGTAATAGCTCTTGCAAATGCTTCAACTGCTCCTCCTGCTGAAGAAATAGCTACAAATCCTGGTTTTGGCTTTCTGGCCGGAGATCCACTTACTAAAACAATATTACCACTTTTACTTAAATTTTTAACGCCATATCTTACTACGTTTGCGTATCCCCAAAGTTTATCAAAGGAATTTTTATAACCTTGCATATTCATAGATAAAAATGGTCCAATTGCTCTTTCTCCTCCAGTAGCTGTACTAACTAACACATCATACTTACCTATTCTTTTGAAAAGAGCTTTCAAAGAAGTTTCATCTAGCACGTCAGCTTTTTCTAAAACTAGTTGCTTTTTTCTAATTTTAACTTTTTTAGGATTTCTACTTATAGCATAAACTTTTGATGCACCATTTTGCAAAAGTAATTTGATGGTTTCTAAACCTATTCCTGAGGTTCCACCAAATACTATAATTTTTTTATTCTTTAGTTTCATGTTTTTTATCTCCTTTAATAAATTCTTTAAAACTGTTTACCATATCTCTTTCATCTAGCTCTTTAAAAGACATCTTTATTAAAGCAATCTTGTCTTCTAATTGATTTTTTTTTCATCATTGATCATTTCGTATAGCTCTTGTTTTCTTTTTTCTTTTATTTTAGCTCTTAATTTATTTAATTTTTTATAGAAATTTGAATTAGTCATAATATTAATTAAATTTTGAGTATACATTATTAGTTTTTTATGTAAATTATGCTTATGTCAAAGCTTAGAAACATTTTAGTTTTACTTTTAACTTTTTTAATATATGTTGGGCAAATGCCAGCAAATGATTTTATAAATATGAAACTTAAAACAGGAGACGTTTTAATCAAGCTTAGAAAAGATTTAGCTCCAAATCATGTGAAAAGAATATCACAATTAGTGAAAGATGGCTTTTATGATGGTTTGAAATTTCATAGAGTTATTCCAGATTTTATGGCTCAAGGAGGCGATCCTCTTGGTAATGGTACAGGTGGGTCAGGCCAAAACATTGATGCTGAGTTTTCAGCTGAAAAGCATATAAGAGGTACAGTTTCAATGGCTAGGGCTCAAGACCCAAATAGTGCAGATAGCCAGTTTTTTATTTGTTTTACTGATGCATCCTGGTTAGATGGGCAATATACTATTTGGGGCCAAGTAGTTGAAGGTATGGAACACGTGGATAAGATAAAAAAAGGAGATGGATCTAATGGTGAGGTTTCAAATCCTGATAAAATAATTAGCATGAAGCTAGTTTCTAAAAAACCTAAAAAAACTAAAAAATAACTAATGCCTTTCAGTTTTCTAGGTAATTTTACTAAAATATTTATTATTATTTATATTTTTAGCACTTCATTAAGTTCTCATGATTGCTTAACTATGGATATTGCTAAGACAATTTTTAATAATGAGGGTAAGCAACCTATTATGGTTTTAGACAATACTATAAGTTTAGAAGAAGCTTACTGTGGTCAAGAAAAATTAAATTATTTAATTAATAAAAAGTATAATGACAAAATAGGCTATAAGGTAGGTTTTACAGGGAAAGCTTTACAAGAAAGATTTAATATAAAAAGTCCAGCTAGCGGCGTTTTATATAAGCATATGTTTTTAAAAAATGATGATTTAATAAACTCTGATTTTGCATATAGGACCTTTATTGAACCAGATATGTTAGTAATTATTAAAAGTTCTGAGATAATGAATGCTAAAAGTTCTTTAACTATATTGGCAAATCTAAAAACTATTCATCCTTTTATTGAAATACCTGCGTTACCATTTACAAAGGACACAGTAGTTAACGGTAATATGTTAGTTGCAGCTAATATGCTTGCAACTAAAATGGTTATGGGGGAGGGTATTAAAGTTGAGAGCAATGAAGAATTTCTTAGTCAATTGGCTAATATTAAAACTATTTTTAAATATAAAAATGGTCAAATTATTCAAGAAGCAATGTCTAGCAACTTAATGAAAAATCCAATTAATGTTTTAAAATGGTTGATAGATGACTTTAATGAAAAAGGAATAAAACTTAAAGCTAATGATAGAATTAGTTTAGGTTCAGTTGGCAAACTTTACCCATTAAAATCTGGTAAATCTTATATTTATACTTTTAAAGGTTTTGGACAAAGTTCAAGTGTTTCTATAAATACAAATTAAGTTTTTAATTTTCTTTTAAGCTCTGTAAGGTCATAAAAATTTTTATTTTTATCTTCTTTTATTTTTTTCATAAGGTCCTTTTTCATAATTTTCTGACTAGATGTAATTGGCAAGCTATCAGTGAAATGTATATATGCTGGTAATTTAAAATAAGTCAATTTTTTATTAAGTTTATTTAAAATACTTTTTGCATATTTTACATTTTTATTCTTATTATTTTTAAGATTATACATGCTAATACTTCTTCTTCATAAATCTCATGAGGATAAGCACATACCGCTACGTTTTTAATTCCTTCTAAACTTAGTAATGTTGCTTCTATTTCAACTGCAGAAATATTTTCGCCAGATCTTCTAATTATATTTTTTTTTCTATCTACAAAATATAAATATCCTTTCTTATCTTTTTTTACTATATCACCGGTATGAAACCAATTATTTTTCCAAGCTTTATTAGTAGCAGCTTTATCTCTAAAATACCCATCAAAAAACCCTTTTTTGGTGTACTTTTGCTTTGTCTAATAATTAATTCACCTTCTTCATTTAAAACACTTTTTTTAGAACTATTGATTACTTTTGTTTCCAATGAGTCATCAGGTTTTCCAAAACATCTTTTGCCTATTTTTCTACTTTTTTTATAATCAAATATACATCTAACCATTTCAGTCATACCCCATAGCTCTACCATAGGAACTTTGAACCTTTCTTCAAAAATATTATGAAAATGTGGCTCTATTCCTGCACCAATTCCCAACCTTAAATTATTATTTTTTTCTTCTTTTATTTTTTTTTGTTTTAAAAGTAGTGGAACCATTACTCCTAAATAATGAAATATAGTAGCATTACTATATTTTATTTCTTTCCAAAAGTTAGAGACACTAAACCTTTTAGCTTGTATTTGAGTATTTCCTGTTAAAAAAGCGGCGTAAAATGATAGTATGCCAGCATTAACATGGTGTACTGGTAAACAATTATAGATTTTTCTTTTCTAGATTTAATGGAAATTAGCCCTTTTTTAAAGTATAGGAATATCCAGCATTAATTTCATAAAAATGTGATAATATACAACCTTTTGGCTTACCAGTAGTACCTGATGTATAAATTAAACTTGCTTCATCAGTTGGCTTTAAAAATTTATCATTATTATTTTTGCTTTTATTATTTTCTATAATTAAAGTTAATTTATTTCTGTTAAAAATAGAAAGGCCGACTTTTTTGCCCTTTAGAATATATTTAATCTTATCTAAATATTGCTTTGTGCATATTAAATGCTTAGTCTTTGAATGTTCTATTATATATTTTAATTCACTAATATTTAGTTCATAATTTAATGGCACACATGAAATCCCATTATAGTTAAGAGCAATTTTTAATATAAAAAATTCAGGTATATTTCCTACTATTATAGAGACCCTATCTTTACGTTTAATATTAATTTTTTGAAATAATTTTGAATATATATCAACATAATTAGAAACATCATTAAAACTGTATGAATTAATGCTTTGATTATGTTTTTTTCTATAACTTTCTAATAGTATATTATTTTTAAACCTTTTAAATAATAAGTTAGAAATATCTTTTATAGTATTGTTTTCTATAAATAATTTGCTTTTCATTTTTTATATAAAAAAAATATAATTTAATGTGATCCAATACTTAATAAAATACGAATTAATATTAAAATGTCGAGTTCGTTTCTATTCACTTCTCCCTAAATTGTAAATACAACAACTCGACATTATTTATTAAGAATAGCCATAGTTAATCTTGATATACAAGTAATTTTTTCATTGTTATACATTTTTATTTCCCATACATGAGTACTTTTACCAATATGAATAGGAGTACTGCTTCCTTTCAATAATCCTTCTCTAACAGCTCGAATATGATTAGCATTGATATCAAGCCCAACGGTACCAATTCCTTCTTCTATACATAAATTAGATGCTAAACTACCCAATGTTTCTGCTAATGCTACTGAGGCACCCCCATGTAATATTCCATAAGGCTGTTTTAAATAATCCCTAACAATCATTTCACCTTCTAAAGAATTATCATCAATCTTAGTTATTTTTATGCCTAAATGCGAGGCTAGGGTGTTATCCATTTTTTTATTAATATTTATTAAATCTGTATCTCTTTTCCATATTTTCATTGTCTATCCTTAATGTTATATTTTTATACGAAAATGAATGAAAGTTATATTAAAATTTATTCTATTTTAATGTCAGTTTTTGTTGTCACTTTAGTCCTGACTAACATAATTGGCACTAAAATTTTCTTATTGTTTGATCAATCTTTGCCCAATGGTTTGTTCGGAACTCCTCTAGCCTTAACAGCAGGTATTATAACCTATCCTATAACCTTTTTAGTAACAGATGTTACCAGTGAAATTTTTGGTAAGGCAAGAGCTAGTCTTATGGTAATAGTGGGCTTTTTTTGTAGCTTATTATCTTTAATTATAATTAGTATTGTACTTAGACTTACACCTTCTGAAGTTTGGCTTACTGGTACACCTTATTCTACACTAGATCAAATGGTATTAGCCTTTGATACTGTTTTTACTTTACCAGGTGTACTGATATTTGCTTCTATGACTGCGTATCTTGTTGCTCAATTAATTGATGTAAATATATTTCATATGATTAAAAAAATTACCAATTCAAAATATCTTTGGTTAAGAAATAATGTCTCTACTATGATATCTCAGTTAATTGATACAATTATAGTAAATACTATTTTTTTAGGTTTTGGTATGGGGTTATCTTTTGACATAGTATATAAGATTATAATTGCAAATTACTTAGTTAAAATAATATTTGCTGCTATTGATACCCCCATTGTTTATTTAATAGTAAACTTTATTAAAAAAAAATATCCTAACTTCAGCTAAGATAAATAGAAAATTCTTTTTTTATTTCCTCTATATTTAGTACATCATTTACTGGTTTATCCCATCGAATTCTACTTACTCTCGGAAACCTAAGTGCTATTCCAGACTTATGCCTTGAACTTATTTGTGCAGAGTCAAATGCTAATTCTATTACCAATGACTTTTTAACCTCTCTAACTGGTCCATATTTAGCAATAGTATTTTTTCTTATAAATCTATCAATTTTATTTAATTCATCATCAGTATACCCTGAATATGCTTTTGCTATTGGTATAACTGTATTTTTAGACCAAATTCCTAATGTATAATCAGAATAAAAAGAGCTTCTTTTCCCATGACCTCTTTGAGCATACATTAATATAGTATCAATATATTTTGGATCTTTTTTCCATTTAAACCAGTAACCTTTTTTTCTACCACTTAAATAAAAAGATAATTTCTTTTTAATCATTATTCCCTCAATATAAGAAAATTTTTGATAAATTTTTTTTAGTTCATTATCAGTTTTAAAATTAATTAGCTCAGAAATATTTAAGTTTGTATTACTGTTATTTAAGAACCATTCTTCAAGCTTTTTTCTTCTATCGTATAAAGTTCTATTTCTTATATCTTTTCCATTATAGTATAAAATATCATAAACTTTAACAAAGGCAGGTAATTCAGTAAGTAATTTTTTACTAGGCTTTTTTTATTAATCCTTTTTTGTAATTGATTAAAAGGTAAAGGTGAGCAGTTTTGACCTACTAGCATTTCTCCATCTAGTACTAATAGTTCAGTACAATTTATTTTAATCTCTGGAAAAGAATTAGAAATATCCTCACCTGATCTAGAAAAAATAGTAGTGCTTCCATTTTTAGCTACTAACTGTACTCTTATTCCATCCCACTTATATTCAAAATAATAATCATTACTAGATTTTACATCTTCAATAAGCTCCTCATCAAAAGATGTCGCTAACATAAATGAATTAAAGGTTTTACTAGCATCTATAGAGGGATAACTTCCTTTATTTTCTAACCACAAAAATAAGTTTTCATAAGGATATTCCAAACCATTCCAAATATTTTCTATTTTACTATAGCTGTTTATTACCATATATAGCCAAGCTTTTTTTAACTAAACTAGTTGAAAACCTATTCTTAAACCACCTAAAATAAATTTAATAAAAGCCCATCTTTCTTTTGAAGAAAATGAATTAAGATATTCAATAATAGTATTATTAATATTTTTACTATTTTTTAAGTCACATACTATCTCATTTAAATCTTTTTGTTCTGAATTGCCATTAGTTGGCCATATTAACGCAACAGTTTCAGCTAGGTCTCCTACATAATCATAGGATTGTTCAAATAGATACCAATCTAATTTACTTTTTATAATATTTAAAATATTTGAACGTTTAATATTTTTAAAATTTAAATTTCCAGTCAGAACAGCAATAGTAATTCCTTTTTCTTTATAGTTTAAACTTTTAAGATAAGTAGCTAGAATTTCAATTTTTCTATTTGTAGAATAAGTGAATAAAAGCTGTTCTAATAAATTTGCAAATTTTTTCAAATTATAACTCTTTATTTTTATTATCTAGTGCATCTGCATTGATATTATTTTTTTTGCACCAATATTTTAAGCAATCTTCTTGCCCATGTGTAATTAATACTTTTTCAGCTTCAGTACTTTTGATTGTTTTAGTAAGTTCATTCCAATCTGCATGGTCAGATAAAATAATAGGTAACTCAATAAGTTTTTGTTTTGCCCTTTGCTTTATAGCCATCCAACCAGAGGCAAGACCTATGACTTTATTATTAATTTTTCTAGACCAAACATCCTTAATTGCAGAAGGAGGGGCTAAAATTATTTGCCCTTTTAATAACCTAATATTATCCTTATTAACTTGAGCATAACGACCTAGGTTGATTTTTCTATTCAAATAATATTGATTAATTTTTTTAATTGAGCCATGAATATATATTTCATTAATGTAACCTAGAGCTCTTAACATATTTATAACTCTTTGCGCTTTTCCTAAAGAATATACACCTATAAGGAAATTGCTTTCTGGTTTTTGCTTTAATGAAGTTATTATTTTTTTAATCTCTTCAGAAGGATCAGGATGACAAAAGATTGGAAGTCCAAATGTAGCTTCAGTTATTAAAGTATTAGTTTTAATTAATTCAAATTTTTGAGCTGTTGTATCGGGAATAGTTTTAAAATCTCCAGTAACTAAAACTTTATAACCTTTTTTTCTAATAAAACTTGAGCACTTCCAAGAATATGTCCTGCAGGGTATAGAGTTATATAGATACCATCTACATAGATACGTTCACCATATTTTAATACCTGGAAGTTTTTAGCGCATTCATTTCCATATCTAATTTTCATTATGTTTATAGTATCTTCAGTAGCTAGAACATTATTATGATTTGGTTTTGCATGATCAGCATGTGCATGCGTTATTATAGCCTTGTCTACAGGTCGCTTTGGGTCTATATAAGCATCTATTGATGATATAAATAAATTATGGTCCAAGAAAAGCATAAATATAAAAATAATATAATTAAAGATAAAATCCAGTCACATAAAATAAATAAGTGGTTTAAAAAAAAAAGGCTGGAGTTTTTATGACTATCAAATAAAAGCATTACAGGCAATCAACCAAAATAAAGATATTTTAATAACTTCCCCAACTGGATCTGGTAAAACATTAGCTGGTTTATTACCAACAATATTAGAATCTGATAAGTTTAAAAAAAAATAACTTATATACTATCTTTATTTCTCCATTAAAGTCTTTGAGTTATGATATAGAAAGAAACCTTTTAATTCCAATAAATGAGTGTGATTTAAATTTAACTATATCAGTTAGAACCGGAGATACAACTGCGTATACAAAAACTAAACAGATAAAAAAACCACCTAATATTTTAGTTACGACTCCGGAGTCTTTTGCTCTATTAATGTCATACAAAAATGCTGAGGAATATTTTTCAAATCTAAAATTTTTAATTATAGATGAATTGCATAATATAATTCATAGCAAAAGAGGAGATTTACTAGCACTCAATATAGCTAGATTAAATGAAATTGCTCCTAATCATAATAAAATTGCTCTTTCAGCAACATTAAAAGATATAAAAACTGGATTAGCTTACTTTTCTAACAAAAAGAAATCTGAGGTTATTAAAAGTTTAAAAAATAAAAAATTGTTAGTATCTATTATTAAAACAAACAAAAATATACCTTGGTCTGGTTATATGGCTACTTATGCTATTAAAAATATTTATAATAATATTTTAAAACATAAATCTTCTATAATATTTGTAAATACTAGGGCACAAGCGGAAGTATTATTCCAGTCATTATGGAAGATAAATAAAGATAAATTAAATATAGCTGTTCATCATGGAAGTTTAGAAAAAAAATTAAGAATTAAAATAGAAGAAAAAATGTTCAAAGGCCTACTAAATTGTATAGTAGCAACTAGTTCCTTAGAGTTAGGAATTGATTGGGGAAACATAAGTTTAATTATACAAGTTGGAGCTCCTAAAGGAATATCTAGGATGATCCAAAGAATAGGAAGAAGTAATCATAAAATTAATTTGCCTTCGAAGGCTATTTTAGTGCCAACAAATAAATTTGAATACCTTGAATGTGAAGCTGCAAAAAAAGCGATTTATGAAAATGACATAGAAGAAATTAAAATAAAAAAAGGTAGTTTAGACGTTTTAGCGCAACATATATTTGGAGTAGCCTGCAGCAAACCTTTTAACACAGATTTATTATTTAAAAATATTAAAACTTCTTTTCCATACAAAAACCTTGATATTATTACCTTTAATAAAGTTTTAGAGTTTGTTGAAAATGGTGGATACAGTCTTAAACATTATAAAGAATTTAATAAAATTAAAAAAAATATTAAAGGAAATTATGAAGTTTCAAATAAAAGATTAATACACAAATATAGAATGAATATAGGTACAATTGTAGAATCTGATTTAATAAATGTTTATTTAAAAAATAAAAAATTAGGAAAAATTGAAGAGTATTTTGTACAAAATTTAGTAAGAGGTGATACATTTCTGTTTGCTGGAGAGGTATTAGAATATTTAGAAAATAATGTCAAAGGTATATCTGTAAAAAAAAGTAAAAATAAATACCCTAAAATCCCTTCATATATTGGTGGCAGATTGCCATTATCAACAAAACTTTCTAGACGTGTAATTGAATTGATTAATAACTATAAAAATTTTAATATGCCTCCACATATAGAAGAATGGCTTCAAAAACAAGAAGAATATTCAATGCTTCCTCCTAGTAAAGGCTTACTCATTGAAACATTTACAAGGAATAATTTTGGCTTTAAAAAAAATTATTTAGTTGCATATACTTTTCAAGGAAGATCTGCAAATCAAACTCTAGGTTTAGTTGTGCTTAACAAAATGTTAAAGTTAAATTTAAAACCTATAGCTTTTACTGCTACAGACTATGCATTAGTTGTTTGGTCTGAAATAAAATGTAATGATGTTAAAAAATTATTTGAAGACAGAAATTTTTTTCAGGGATTTAATCAATGGCTTGAAAATACATCACTAATCAGAAAGCATTTTAAAGATGTAGCAGTTATATCGGGTTTAATTGATAAAAATTACCCAGGTTATATAAAAACTCATAAACAAATTAAATTTAATTCTGATTTAATATATGAAGTATTAAAAAAATATGAAAGAAATCATATTCTTTTAAAAAGTACTAAATTAGAGGCTATGGATGATCTTTTAGACTATAATAAGATAAAAAATTATCTTTTAGTAATTAAAAATAATATTATTCATAAAAACCTTAAAAGGGTTTCACCAATGTCTATTCCATTGTTATTAGAGTTTAATATAGAAAAAGTTAAAGAAGATAATTTAATAGATATAATTGAAGAAGAAAATAATTTATTATTGGAAGCAAATTTACATTAATGTTAGTTCAGTTTGGAAACAATCAATTTTTACTAAATCCTGATGGATCTATGTACTGGTTAGAAGAAAAAAGTCTAATAGTAGGAGATTTACATTTAGAAAAAAGTACTTCTTATATTGATCAAGGTAATTTTTTACCTCCTTATGACACAATAGACACACTTGAAAGGTTATTAAATATAACTAAAGACTTATTACCAAATAGAATAATATTTTTAGGAGATGTTTTTCACGATAATTTAGCATTTGATAGGTTAAAGACAAAAGAAAAACAATTATTTAAAGATATTTTAAAAAAAAATATTATTTGGGTTAAAGGTAATCATGATAATAATTTTAAATATGTTAATATAAAAACATATACTTCATATAAACTAAAAAACTTTATATTTTCTCATATATCTAATAAAAAAAATAAAGTTAGAAATTAGTGCTCACTATCATCCTAAGGTAACCTTTAAATTTAAAGGAACAAAGGTATCAAAACCCTGCTTTTTAATAGATAAAAAAAAAATTATTTTACCTGCATACGGTGCTTATACTGGGGGATTAAATATTTCATCAGATATTTATAAAAATATTTTTTAAATAATTATCAAATTTATGCTTTAGGAAATACAAAGGTACTGAAGATAGAAAAGAAATTTTAAGATAAATTTTCTACTATATTATTAAAATTTTCTAATTCTTTTTTATATTCTTCCTCATAATATTTTTGATAATTTTCATAAGTTACAAGAGTAGAATTATCTTCTACTTTATCAGTAAATAAATAGCCATCTAGATGATCAATTTCATGCTGATATACAATAGATTCAAGTCCCTTTATATTTTCTGTAATTTTTTTGCATCCATAGTGTAATAAGTAACATTTATAGAATTATATCGTCTTACTTTTCCTCTTAAATTAGGAACACTTAAGCATCCCTCATATGAATTAAAAGTAGCTGTATTCTTTTTTATAATTACCTTGGGGTTAATTAGAACTTTTAATGGTATGGTGTTAAAATGTTTATATCTAGGGTTATCCAAAACTTCAATTATACATATTCTTATTGGCTCATAAATTTGGTTTGCAGCTAAACCAGCTCCATTATGCTTACGCATAGTTTTAATCATTTTTTCTATAATTTTATGTGTATTATCAGACTTTATATCATTAATAGGTATGTCTTTTGTTTTGTTTCTTAATATTGGGTGACCAATTTGTGCTATATTAAAATCTTTAAACATGTATATTATTTTATATATTTTTGGATTATTTTAAATAAATTAAATTTAATATTAATTGAGAGGTTTATAATGGGGAAAAGAATAGATAAATATGGTTTAAAAATTGAAGAAAATCTCTTTAATTTTATAAATAATGAAGTCTTAGATAATTTAAATTTTGAAAAGAAAGCTTTTGGAAAAACTTTTCAAATTTTATTACAGATTATGCACCTATTAATAATTCCCTTTTGAAAAAAAGATTAGATTTAAAAGTAAAAATTGATGAATGGCATAAAAAAAATAAAGCTAAAGAGATTGATTTAGCAGAATATAAACAGTTTTTAATGCAAATAGGTTATTTGGTTCCTGAAGGAGAGAATTTTTCTATTGCAACAACAAATGTAGATAAAGAGATATCTGAAATTTGTGGCCCCCAGCTAGTAGTTCCAATTACTAATGCAAGATACGCTCTGAATGCTGCAAATGCTAGATGGGGAAGTCTTTATGATGCTCTCTATGGGACAGATTTAATGGGAAGTTTGCCCAAACAAGGGACCATATGATGAAAGTAGAGGAGCAGAGGTAATAAAATACGCTAGGGATTATTTAGACAAAGAATTCCCACTAAATAATTATTCTTGGAAAAATATTAAAAGTATTCAGGTTTCTTCTAACTTACTTGAAGTTATAGGACAAGACGACAATAGATATACTCTTTTAGAAATCAAACAGTATTTCGGCTACAGATTAAATAAAGAAAATATATTATCAGAAATTATTTTAGAAAAAAATAAACTGAAAGTTAGAATATTAATTGATCCCACCCATAATATAGGTAAATATGATGATGCTCATATAGCAGATATAATATTAGAATCTGCGATATCTACTATAATGGATTGTGAAGATAGTGTTGCCACAGTTGATGCAGAAGATAAATTATTAGCGTATAAAAACTGGTTAGGTCTTATGAAAGGAGATTTAGAAACTAAATTTACTAAAGATAACAATAGCTTAACAAGAAAACTTAATAGTGATATAAGTATTTTTAATAAGGTTGATGAAAAAATTAATCTTAAGGGCAGATCATTAATGCTCATCAGAAATGTAGGACATTTAATGACTAATCCAGCAATTTTATACGAGAATGATAAAGAAATTCCAGAAGGTTTGATGGATGCAATGTTCACAACATTAATTGCAATTTATGACTTAAACAATGAAAATATTTCTAAAAATTCATCAGAAAAGTCTGTCTACATAGTTAAACCTAAAATGCATGGTCCTGAAGAAGTAGCGTTTACTAATGATATTTTTTCTAAAGTAGAAGAAATTCTTAACTTACCAAAATATACAGTAAAATTAGGTATAATGGATGAAGAAAGAAGAACTAGTGTTAATTTAAAGGAATGCATTAGAGCTGCTGAAAATAGAGTAGCTTTCATTAATACTGGTTTTTGGATAGGACAGGTGATGAAATTCACACATCAACAGAAGCAGGACCCTTTTTAAAGAAAGGCGATATGAAGGCAACTAAATGGATAAAATCTTATGAGGACAGAAATGTTGATATTGGATTAGAATGTGGCTTACAAGGAAAAGCTCAAATAGGTAAAGGTATGTGGGCTATGCCAGATTTAATGCAAGATATGTTTGAAAAAAAAATAGAACACCCTAATTCAGGAGCAAATTGTGCCTGGGTTCCCAGTCCAACAGCAGCAACTATACATGCAATGCATTATCACTCTGTAAATGTTAAAGAAATTCAAAATAATATATTAAACAAAGGTAGCAGGGGGCAATTAGATGATTTATTAACTATTCCAGTAGCTAATAAAGAAAACTGGAATAAAGAAGATATTTTATTAGAAGTTGAAAATAATGCTCAAAGCATTTTAGGTTATGTTGTAAGATGGATTGATCAAGGAGTGGGGTGTTCCAAAGTACGTGATATAAATGATATCGGTCTTATGGAAGATAGAGCTACGTGTAGAATATCGTCTCAAATTCTTGCTAATTGGTTAAAACATGAAATTATATCTAATGAAGAAGTTATTGAAATTATGAAGAAAATGGCAAAAAAGGTTGATATTCAAAATGAACGTGATAATAACTATAAAAAGATGTCTGATACATATGAAACTTTTGCCTTCAAAGCCGCTTGTAGGTTAGTCTTAGAAGGTTCAGATCAACCATCTGGCTATACAGAACCAATATTACATGAAATGAGATTAAGAGAAAAAAATATATAGTTTATTGATTTCTTTTATAGAAGCTATAGCTTTTTTTATTCTATTTACTATTATATTATTTACAAGAAAGGAATAATTATGAAATTTATTTTAACAAGTATTTTTACTTTTTTATTTTTGAGTGTTGGATATTCTAAAGAAGTAGTAATCGATATGCTTAATAAGAGAGATGATGGACAAAAGATGGTTTACAGCCAAGATATAGCTAAAATTGATGTTGGTGATACTATTAAATGGCTACCAACTAACAAAGGACATAACGTCGAATTTTTAGGTGGTCCTGATGGTTTTGAGTTGCCTGCCAAATCAGGCTTAAATAAGGAAGTATCAATTACTTTTGATAAACCAGGTGTTTATTTATATGTTTGTACGCCTCACAAAGTTATGGGAATGATTGCTTTAGTAGTAGTTGGAGGTGACGTTTCTAACAAAGACGCTATCTCTAAAGTTAAAATGATGGGTAGAGGCAAAAAGAAATTAGCTGAGCTTTTGGGTCAGATCTAATTAAAATTCAATAGTAATGCCAGTAGTATTACTGGCATTATCTTATAATAATAGAATTAAGAATTACCACTTAAAGGTTCTAAAACTTCAGCTTTTTTAGCATCTGAAAAAGCTCTTTTTATAGTTTTATTAACTATTTGTTCAATTTTATTGATATCATAATCTATTATTTTACATCTAACAACTAGAGCCATACATAAAGCTTGAATTATATCTCCATTAGATGGTTTATAAATATTTATTTCATTACTTATTTTAGATAGCAATAAATTAATTATTTCATTTATAACTAGCGGAGAATTGGTATTTTCATCTAAACTAAATTTGAAATTAACTTCTTTTCGAGAAGCAGTTATAGCTCTATAAGGTAAAATATTTTTTTATCATTCATAATTCATATATAGTGTAAAAAAAAGAATAGTAAAAATTTTATTACTATTATATCTTTTTTTTATGTGCTATGAAAAAAATGCATTTAATGTTCTAAACACAGAACTTAAACCTTGTTCAACTGAGCCTCTAACTGGATTTTATAGAGATGGATATTGTAAAACCTTCAATAATGATGTTGGAGAACATATAATATGTTCAGAAATGACTACAGGTTTTCTAAACTTTTCAAAAAGTATGGGCAATGACTTAATTACAGCTGTTCCTGAATATAATTTTAGTGGCTTAAAACCAGGAGATAGATGGTGTTTATGTGCAGACAGGTGGATAGAAGCATTAAATCATAATATTGCTCCTAATATTATATTAGAATCCACACATATCAAAATGCTTGAAAAAATTGATTTTAATATATTAAAGAAGTTTGGAATTGAATATATGAATTTAAACTAAAATGAAGTTTATTTTTATAAATATATTTTTAGTAAAAGTTACTTTTTTTATTCTTCAACGCTTTTGTCTTCAAATTTTTCTATATGGCTTCAAGAACTAGAACCAGAAATTTTAGATTATGGTGTATCTAAACAGACTTATTCTAAAACTTTATCTCATTTAAAAGATGTAAATAAAAAAGTTTTAAAACTTTATAATAACCAGCCTGAGTTTAAAATTACTTTTGATAATTATTATAATAGAAATATAAATCAAAAAGAATAAAACTTGGTAAAGATTTATTAAAAAAATATCAAAACATACTTACTGAAATAAATGCTAAATATGATGTAGCGCCAGAAATTATTGTTTCAATATGGGGAATAGAAACAAATTATGGTATGTATATGGGGAATTTTAATGTTATAGAAGCATTAGCCACGTTAGCATATTCGAGTAGAAGAAAAAGTTTTTAAAAAAGAGTTGTTAAATTCATTGCTAATATATGAGACAAACTTTAAAGATACTGATAAGGTTTTAATAGGTTCTTGGGCTGGGGCAATGGGGCAAGGTCAGTTTATGCCATCAAGCTTCTTAAATTATGCTGTAGATTATGACAAAGATAAAATTGTTGATATCTGGAATTCACATTATGATATCTTTGCATCAATTGCTAATTATTTGAAATCTCATGGTTGGAAAAAACAAAATTATTGGAGTGTAGAAGTACAAGTTAAAGAAGATTTCAAAAAAAAATACAAGAAAACATAAATTACAATATCAGTATTTTTAAAAATGCTAAAATTATAGATAATTTTGCAAACTCTAAAGAAATAAATATTAAAATCATCAAAAATAATGAAAAGTTACGTTATTTTGCTATAGATAAGAATTTCAAAATTATTAAAAAGTACAATAATTCTGATTACTATGCTTTAATAGTTGGTGATCTAGCAAATAAAATTAAAAATATATACTAATGAACTGTTTTAAGTACATAAAAAATATTTTAATATTATTTCTATTATTTAATAGCGCATGTACAAATACTAGAATGATAGTAGAAGGTACAAAAAAAGTAATTAATAAAACTTCTAAAGAAGAAAAAGAAAGCACTCAGAAAGAAAATTTATCTAAAGGACATTATAAAGTTGGTAATCCTATAAAATTAATGGTGTTAAATATATTCCAAAACTAGTTTCAGAGTATGATGAAATAGGAATTGCATCTTGGTATGGACCAAAATTTAACCTTAAAAAAAGACAGCAAATGGTGAAATATTTGATCAAGAAAAAAAATATCAGCAGCTCATAAAACGCTTCCTTTACCAAGTATTGTAAAGGTCACCAATTTAGAAAATAATAATACAATTTTCTTGAGAGTTAATGATAGAGGACCATTTGTTAATGATAGAATTATTGATTTTTCTAAAAAAGGCTGCAATTAAATTTGGTTTTTATGAACAAGGAATAGCACAGGTAAGGGTTCAATTAATTGACAGTGGTCCTCATCTATTAGATGAAAAATATTTAAACTATTTATTTTTAGTGAATTATGCAAAAAATATAGATGCTAATAAAATAAAAGAGTTTTCAAAAAATTCTAAATTCTTATTGCAAATTGGAGTATTTAAAAAAAAAAATGCTTTAAATTTATTAGCCTTTCTTAAAAGTAAAATTGATGATAATTTATTCATTAAAAATGCAACAATATTAGAGGATAAAATAATATATAAAGTTTTTGCTGGTCCATATAAAGAAGAAAAGATTGCTAAGCTTTCTGCTGAAAAATTACTTAAACTTGGATTTAACATTATCTATAAAAAGGAATAAGATATATATGAAGTTTTTTTTTAAATTATTAATACTATTAATTATCCATATCAAACCTATTTCTTCTGCAACTACCTCTACAACAGCAAAATTTGCTGTTATTATGGACTTTGATACAGAAAATATTCTTTATGACAAAGATGCAAACTCAAGAATTTACCCTGCTTCTATGAGTAAATTAATGACTTTATATGTACTTTTTGAAGAAATTTCTTCAGGAAATATTAATATGGATACTGAGTTTCTTGTAAGTGAAAAAGCATGGAGGAAAGGAGGGTCAAAAATGTTTGTAGAGATAGACAGCTATGTTAAAGTTAAAGATTTACTAAAAGGTATTATTGTTCAATCAGGTAATGATGCTTGCATCGTAGTTGCAGAAGGTATTTCTGGAAGTGAAGATGCTTTTGCTGATTTAATGAATAATAAAGCAAAAAAGCTTGGTTTGTTAAATAGTAATTTTAAAAATTCTACTGGTTGGCCTGATGATGAACATTATATGACTCCGTATGATTTAGCATTATTATCTAAAAAAATTATTACCGATTTTCCTGAATTTTTTAATATGTTTAAGGAAAAGGAATTTACTTTCAATAATATAAAACAAGGAAATAGAAGTCCTTTATTATATTCATATCAGTTTTCAGATGGACTAAAGACTGGTTATACTGAAGCCTCTGGTTTCTCATTAGCTGCTACAGCAGAAAAATCAGGAAGAAGGCTAATTGCTGTGCTAAGTGGAATGGACAGGGTCAAAGAAAGAAAAGATGAAACTATTAAATTATTTGAATGGGGATTTAGAGAATATGTTAATATAAATCTGTTCAATGCAAATGAGACTATCATTGAAGCTGATGTCTGGTTAGGTGATAAAAGTATAATTGATCTTATTACAAAAAATAATGTAAACTTTACCTTGAACAAAAGAAATATTAACAATTATACAGCAAAAGTTATTTACAATAATCCATTAGCTGCACCTATAAACACAGATACAGAATACGGAAAATTAATTATCCAAAATACTTTTAAAGGAGATTTAGAATATCCTCTTTATGCAAAGGAAAGCATTAAAAAAGCAGGTGTTTTTAAAAAAATATCTTCTGCATTAAGCTTTTTTATTTTTGGCGGTTATGCAGAATAAGGTTAGAGGAACTTTAATATCATTTGAAGGAATAGATGGCTCGGGTATATCTACTCAAATTGAATTAGTAAATAAATATTTAGATAAAAGTAAGAAAAAAGTTTTATTTACTAGAGAACCTGGAGGTACCTTTGAAGCTGAACTTATTCGTAAATTAATATTAAGTAAAAATAAAAAAATTAAATTTGATAACAAAACTGAAATTTTACTTTTATTAGCTGCAAGGTATGAACACTATAAAAAGTTAATAGAACCTGCAATAACAAATGGTAAAATTATAATATGTGATCGATTCATAGACTCAACTCTAGCTTATCAGTGTGCAGGAAATAATGAATTAAAAGAATTCTATTTTCAAATATCTAAGCCATTAATAAATAATTTTGAACCTGACTTAACAATTTTATTAGATATTTCTCCAACTAAGGCTCTAGAAAGAATTAATAAAAGAAAAAATAAAAATAAATATGATAATAAGAATTTAAGTTTTTTTTTCTAATGTAAGAAAAGGTTATAACGAATTAGCTAAAAATAATTCTAGAATTCAAAAATTAAATGCATTAAATGATAAAAATATATTAGCTGAAAAAATCAAAAAACTTATTTTTAATTTACTAAAATAAAATGACTATTAATTCATTAGAAATAGTTAATAAAATAGAAGGCAATAAAAAAGCTATAAGCTTTTTTTTAAAAAATCTCAATATTACCTATGATGCTAATATATGGATGATAAACGGTTCAAAAGGTATAGGAAAATCTTTTCTTGTAAAGTTAATAGCATCTAATTTATTAGATATAAAATATAAAGATAATGAATATGAAGATATATTTCATCCAGATTTGGTTGTTTTAAATAAAAATGATAATAAAAAGTATATATCTGTTGATGAAATAAGAAACTTAAAGAAACTTTTTTATAAAACATCTTTTAGCGGTAGCTACAGAATAGCAATAATTGATAGTATTAATGATTTAAACTTATTTGGTCATAATGCATTATTAAAAACTATTGAAGAGCCACCAAAAGGAAGCTTTATTTTTATTATAAATCACCAAAATAGCTTTGTGCCTGCAACTATTAAATCAAGGTGTAAAATATTAAACTTACAAAAATTAACTGATATAGAAGTTTTAAAAGTGTTAGAAAAAATGAATTTTAAATTAGAAGAAGAAGAGCTTTCTTTTTATTCAAAAATTTCAAGAGGTAGCGTAGGGGATGCAATATATTTTATAAATAATAATTCTTTACCTTTTTATAAATATTTATGCAATTACTTTATAAATATTGAGGACTTTAATGAAATTGAGACTGCTAAAGTAATAAATTCAATAATAGAAAAAAAAATAATCTTATTTTAGCATTTTTTAAGCTAATCAGCTTATTATTTAAAAAAGTAATTAAAAAAATGTTCTTAAATCAATATTCAATCTTAATAGAAGAGGAAAAACTATTAATAGAAAAGTTTAGCAAGCTTTATAGCAAAAGTAATATCTTTCATATTATTGATATAATAGAAACTAAATATAATAATTATATAGCTTTAAATACAGATTTACATACTACATTATATTCTTTATTAATAGAATTGCATAAAAATATTAAAAAATAATGTTATGAAAAATAATTTTTATATTACTACTCCAATTTACTATGTTAATGATATTCCTCATTTAGGGCATGCTTATACTAGTTTTGTTGCAGACACAATTTCTAGATATAAAAGACTATCAAATTTTGATGTATATTTTACTACAGGAACTGATGAACACGGACAAAAAGTTGAAAACTCAGCTAGAGATAAAAATATTAACACCCTAGAGTTCACAGATAAAGACTCTGCTAGATTTAAAGATTTATGTTCCAAGCTTAAACTTACCAATAATGATTTTATTAGAACTACAGAGAATAGACATAAAAATAAAGTTCAAAAAATATGGAATAAACTTATAGCCAATAATGAAATTTATTTAGGAAATTATGAAGGGTGGTATTCTATTAGAGATGAGTGTTTTATTAATGAAAGTGATATTAAAATTAATAAGGATAATGAAAGAATTGGGCCATCACTTGATAAATTAAAAAAAGTACAAGAACCTAGTTATTTTTTAAACTATCAAAGTGGCAAAAACCCTTATTGGATTTTTATAAAAAAAATAAAAATTTTGTAAAACCTGTATCAAGATTTAATGAGGTAAAAAGTTTTGTAGAAAATGGGTTAGAAGATTTATCAATATCAAGAACAAGCTTTAAATGGGGTATAAAGGTTCCAAAAAATGATGAGCACATTATTTATGTGTGGTTAGATGCTTTGTTTAATTACATTAGTGTTTTAGAGGATAATTTAGAAAATAAATATTGGCCCGCTGATATACATATTGTAGGAAAAGATATTTTAAGATTTCATGCGATATATTGGCCTGCATTTTTATTAGCCACTGGTTATGATACCCCTAAAAGTATTTATGCGCATGGTTGGTGGACAATAAATGGAGAAAAAATGTCAAAATCATTGGGAAATGTTATAGACCCCAATTACCTTGTAGATACATATGGTATAGACCAAGTTAGATACTTTTTACTAAAAGAAATTCCTTTTGGGCAAGATGGGAATTTTTCTGAAGAATTATTAGTCAATAGAATAAATAGTGACTTAGCAAATGATTTTGGTAACCTTGTTCAAAGAGTACTCACAATGATTCAAAAGTATAATAGTGGTAATATTCCTAAAGCTGATAATTTAAATGAAAATGATTTATCTTTAATGGAACTTCCTAAAAAAATTTATGATATTAATAATGTTCAAATGAATAACTATCAGTTTAATATAATGTTAGAAAACATTTGGAAAATTATAAGATCAGCAAATAGCTATGTAGATAACAATGAACCTTGGAACCTACATAAAAATAATAATTCCAAAAGATTGAATAATGTATTATATACATTAGTAAATACTATTTATAAAGTAACTATACTCCTACAGCCATTTTTACCTGAGTCTTCAAAAAAAAATATTTCATTTGCTAAAGCAAAAAGAAGAAATATCTTTCTCTGAAATTAAAAATGACATTAAAGAAGGTGTAAAACTTGAAAAATCTCAGCCTATTTTTCCAAGATTTGATAAAAAGGACTTAAAAATATGATTATTGATAGCCATTGCCATTTAAATATGAAAGATTTTACTCCTGATTTATCTGATATTATTAAAAACGCTAAAAATAATGATATAAATGGTATGCTTACTATTTCAACAAAAATAGAAGAATTTAAAAATATAAGTAATATAGCAAAAAATAATAAAAATATTTGGTATTCTCTAGGCATACACCCTCATAATGTAAATAATAATTACAAAGATCTTCAAATCAGCTATTGCTGAATTTAAGTCAGACAAAAAATTTATAGGGATAGGAGAAACAGGGCTAGATTATTTTTATGAGAATAGCAGTAAAAAATTACAAATTGAGTCATTTATTAATCATATAGAGTTATCTAGAAGTACTGATTTACCTATTATAATACACACAAGAGATGCAGATAAAGATACTATTTCAATATTAAAAGATGAATATCAAAAAAAACCCTTTAAAGGGTTAATTCATTGTTTTACTGCAACAGAGGAATTAGCAAATGAGGTATTGAAATTAGGCTTTTTTATATCTATATCTGGTATTATAACATTTAAAAATGCTAAAGTATTAAGAGATATTGTTAAAAAAATACCATTAGAACGACTTTTAGTTGAAACAGATGCTCCTTACCTATCTCCTGAGCCTATGAGGGGAAAAAGAAATGAGCCTGCACATGTTATTCATACAGCAAATTACTTAGCAGATATGTTGAATATAAATCCTAAAGAACTATATGAAAAAACCACAAATAATTTCTTTAATTTATTCACTAAAGCAGAGTTTGTTAAATGAAAATTACTATTTTAGGATCAGGATCATCAGGAGGCGTTCCTTTAATAGGAAATTATTGGGGTGAGTGTGATCCAAATAATCCTAAAAACATTAGAACTAGAGTATCTGTATTAGTTACATTAGATAATAAAAAGAATATTTTAATAGATACTTCACCTGACCTTAGAATGCAGTCAATAAGTAATAATATTAAAAAAATAGATGCTGTTTTATGGACACATGCTCATGCAGATCATGCCAATGGAATAGATGATTTAAGGCAATTCTTATGGACAAGAAAAGAACAATTACCAGTTTATGGATCCAAAGATACAATTAATGCGTTAAAAACAAGGTTTGACTATGTTTTTAGTCAAGATAATAGTTATTTTAAACCACCGTTAAAAGTAAATACTATCAACGAAGGAGAGTTTAGCGTATGCTCTACTAAAGCTTTCGCATTTAATCAAAATCATGGAAAAGAGTTTACCTATGGTTATAAGGTAGAAAAATTTGCTTATTCTACAGATGTTAAATCATTCCCTAAATCATCAGAAAAATATTTATATGACTTAGACTTATGGGTCATTGATTGTGTTAGACATGAACCACATTATAGTCATTCTCATTTTGATCAGACAATTCAATGGATTAAAAAATTTAAGCCTAAAAAGGCAATTTTAACACATCTTGGTGCTTGGTTAGATTATAATGAATTAAAAAAGTTGTGTCCTAATAATGTAGAGCCTGGATATGATGGTCTTACTCAATATTTAACATAATATATGTTATGCGAACTAATGATAATAATATTTTAGAAAGTATAATAGGTATACTTACTAATATAGATTTAAATAAAGCTAAAGACATTGTAAATAAATCAGATAAAACAGCCCTTCTAGATTATATTAATAAAGAGTTTTTAGATCTTAAAGAGTACAAAGCTCTAATAGAAGATATAAAGCTTGATAAAAATGATATTCTAGAAATACTTTATCAAATAGTTAGCTTAGTTTATACCAGTACTGATAAATACAATAATACATCTATAACGGAGCAGCTTATTACAGAAGCTAATAATAAAGGATTTACATGGCCTAATAGCAAGAGTTGCTTTAAAAAATAGAAGAAGAGTTTTTAGAGTTAAAAAATGCTGTTAAACAGAATGATGAAAATAATATTAAAGAGGAAATAGGAGATTTATTGTTTACTCTGCATTGTTATGCAAATATTAGTAAATTTAATTATGAAAAGATTTTAAATAATGCTAATACCAAGTTTGAAAAAAGATTTAATAAGCTATTGGAAATTGCAAAATCTAAAAATATAGATTTCCTAAAATGTTCCTCTGAAATAAAAGAAAAACTATGGGAAGAAGCAAAAAAATCTTTATAAATTATCTTAACAATTTAATTAATGATGAGGTATCCCACCTCTTACCTCCAATATCAAGTATATTGGAATAAAATTGATCTATTATTGCAGTAATTGGCAGTCTAGCCCCTACTTCATCAGCTTGTTCTAGACAAATCTTTAAATCTTTCCTCATCCATTCTACAGCAAAACCAAAATCAAATTCATTTTTAGCCATAGTTTGATGTCTATTTTGCATTTGCCATGATGATGCTGCTCCATCTTTAATTACGCCTATTACCTTATCCATATCTAAATTTACTTTTTGTCCAAAATTAATAGCCTCAGATAATCCTTGTAGTAAGCCAGCTATGCAAATCTGGTTAACCATTTTAGCTAATTGACCAGAACCAGAGTTTCCTATTAATGTTGAGTTTTTCGCGTAACTTTGTAAGAGCGGTTTTATTTTTAAATAAATCGGCTCATCCCCTCCTACCATAATAGTTAATTGACCATTTTCAGCTCCAGCCTGACCTCCAGAAACAGGAGCATCTATAAAACTTACATTTTTAGAGGATTTACAATAATTGTATAATTCTTTAGTTATTCTAGCAGAAGCTGTAGTGTGATCTACAATAATTGAACCTTCAGGGATTGATGACATAATGCCATTTTCCCCTCTTACTACCTGATCTACATCATTATCATTGCCTACACACATAAAAACAATATCACAATCCTTCGCTGCTTCAGCAGGTGTGGTACTTAAAAAGCCATTAAATTTTGATAACCATTTCTCTGACTTTTCAATACTTCTATTATAAACTTTTATTTCTAAATTACTGTTTTTACTAGATAAATGGCCAGCCATTGGAAATCCCATTACACCTAGACCAATAAAAGAAACTTTCATATTTTTATCTCCTTAATACAATATATTTGAAGATAAAAAAAAAGCCATCAAAAAATGATGGCTTTTTAATTTCATTAGACTTAGTAGATTGAGAATTACATTCCCATTCCACCCATGCCGCCCATAGGATCCATTCCACCCATGCCGCCCATGCCGCCCATACCGCCCATATCAGGCATAGCAGGACCACCTTCTTTCTTTTCTGGCATATCAGCAATCATAGCCTCGGTAGTAATTAGTAAACCAGCCACTGATGTAGCATCTTGTAAAGCAGTTCTAACCACCTTAGTTGGGTCTATAATACCTTTTGATACCATGTCAACAAACTTACCAGTTTGTGCGTCAAAACCATGTGTTTTACTTTTAGCATCTCTAATTTTACCTACAATTATAGATGAGTCATATCCAGCATTAGAAGCTATTTGTCTAATAGGAGCTTCTAAGAGCTTTTCTAACTATTTCAATACCTACTTTTTGGTCATTATTAGCAGGTGTTAAAGAGCTTAAGTGCTTTTACAGAGTATAGTAAGGCTGTTCCTCCACCAGGGACAATCCCCTCTTCTACTGCTGCTCTGGTAGAATTCATTGCATCTTCAACTCTATCTTTTCTCTCTTTCACTTCAATTTCTGTAGCTCCACCAACATTAAGAACAGCTACACCGCCAGCTAACTTTGCTAATCTTTCCTGAAGTTTTTCTTTATCGTAATCAGATGTTGCTTCATCAATTTGTGCTCTAATTTGATCACATCTACCTTCAATGTCTTTCTTTTTACCTGCACCTTCAACAATAGTAGTTTCTTCTTTAGTTAATATTATCTTTTTTGCAGTTCCTAACATTTTGAGGTCAATTGATTCAAGCTTAATTCCAAGTTCTTCACTAATTACCTGACCTCCAGTTAGAGTAGCAATGTCAGCTAACATTGCTTTTCTTCTATCACCAAATCCAGGTGCTTTACATGCAGCTACCTTTAATCCACCTCTTAATCTGTTAACAACAAGAGTAGCTAATGCCTCTCCTTCAATATCTTCAGCTAAAATTAATAATGGCTTACCAGATTGTACGATTTTTTCTAGTATTGGTAACATTGGTTGTAAAGAAGTAAGTTTTTGCTCATGAATTAAAATGTAGGCATCTTCTAATTCAGCTACCATTTTTTCTGCATTAGTTACAAAATATGGTGATAAATAACCTCTATCAAATTGCATACCTTCAACTACATCTAAAGTTGTCTCTAATGATTTAGCCTCTTCTACGGTAATAACACCTTCTTTACCAACTTTATCCATTGCATTTGCAATTAATTCTCCAATTTCAGTTTCACCATTAGCAGAAATAGTTCCGACTTGAGCTACTTCAGACTGATTGTTAACCTTTTTGCTCATTTTATTAAGTTCAGCAACTACAGCTTGTGCGGCCATATCTACACCCCTTTTTACGTCCATAGGGTTCATACCAGCAGCAACTGCTTTATGCCCTTCTCTTACAATAGCTTGCGCTAACACAGTAGCAGTAGTAGTACCATCACCAGCTACATCATTAGTTTTACTAGCAACTTCACGCACCATTTGTGCTCCCATATTCTCAAACTTATCTTTAAGTTCAATTTCTTTAGCTACTGTAACACCATCTTTAGTTGTACGTGGTGCTCCAAATGATTTATCAATAACAACATTCCTACCTTTAGGTCCTAATGTTACTTTTACAGCATTAGCTAGAATATCAACGCCTCTTAGCATACGTTCTCTAGCGTCAGATGAAAATTTTACTTCTTTTGCAGACATATTTTTTCCTTTTTAATTAAATTATTTACTTACTATACCCATAATGTCAGACTCTTTCACAATTACGTAGTCTACATTATCTAAAGTAATTTCTGTACCAGACCATTTTCCGATGAGCACCTTATCACCCTTTTTAACATCTAATGGTGTTACAGACCCATCTTCTCCTTTTAAACCTGACCCTACTGCTACTACCTTTGCATGCATAGGCTTTTCTTTTGCAGTATCAGGTATAATGATCCCTCCTTTTGAGACATCTTCTTCATCTTCTCTTTTAACCATGACTCTGTCATGTAATGGACGAAAATTCATATATATATCCTTTCTATATTTTAATTAAAACAAGCACTCTTATTACTAGAGTGCCAACTATTTATATTTTGTATTTAATTTATTAAAATTCAAGAGCTAAATTATATTTATTTTATATATGCTATAGAATGCTTATAAATTAAGGATTTCTTATTGTTTAAATCAACTAATAATGAAAAATTATCTATATTCAAAATTTTACACTTAAGTAAAACTCCATTTATTAAATGTATTTCAACTACTTTTTTTGATTCTTTTATATTTTCTAGGAAAACATTTTGAATTGGTAATATTTTTTTCTTCTTACTCATTATTAATAACTTTTAATATCTCAGATTTAATATTTTTTAAAATTTGATTATTAGTTACCTTCAACTTTTTACCATTAAGTTTATTAGCTTCTAAAATAATAGCAGAACTATTTGTTATAAATACATTATCTGCTTTATAAACGTCACTTTCTTTAAATTTATCTTCACTTACCTTGAATATTTAAAATATTTGCTAACTCTATTAATTTTTTCTTGTTACTCCTGGTAAAATATTACTTGTTAAAGGTGTTGTAATTAAAGTATTATTTTTTAATATCCAAATATTAGAAGTAGTAGCTTCAGTTATATAACCTTGATCATCTAACATTAAACATTCAAATGCATTTTTTTTTAAAGCTTTTTGTTTTAGTAATACATTAGGCAAAAGAGAAACAGTCTTAATATGACAATTATTCCATCTTATATCTTTATGAGAAATTAAAGCTATTTTTTTAGCATTAACATTATAAGTTTTTTTATGGGAACAAGAAATTATCAAAGAAGGAAAAATATTATTACTCCAATTATGATTTCTTTTTGCTATACCTCTTGAAATATGAATGTAAATAATTCCTTCTCTTAAATGATTTTTTTTAATCAATTCTTCACATTTAATTAATAAAGATTGAAAGTTCATATTAAATTTTATATCAATAGCATTTAATGAATTTTTTAATCTATCTATGTGATCTTTCCAAAATAGCATTCTATAATTATAAACTGTAACTACTTCATATACTGCATCAGAAAAATGAACTGATCTATCATTTATAGAAATCTTAGCTTTGTAACTAGGAATAAATTTACCATTTGTATAAGAAAAACATGTCATACTAATTTACGCAATTTAAATATTTTATTAAAAATAAGAAAATATCCTATAAATTCATATTTACCACAAATCATTAAAATATTTAATAAAAAATAATATTCAGACTTTATTTTATCATTTATATTGCCAATTATAAGTAAAGCCTCTCCTGTATTAGATAATGAAGCGATTATATAAATTAAAGATCCTTTTAAACTCATACCACTAATATTTAAAATAATAATATTTAAAAAAGTAATAATCGAACTAAAAACTATTAAGGCATAAAAAGTATTTAATTCAATTTGAGAAGAACCTCTTTTAATTATATTTACTCCTTTTATATTATGTTGAAATAAAAATTTATTTAACTCTTCTTTAAAATTTATAAAAAATAATGAAAGTTTATTTAATTTAAATCCACCATTAGTAGTCCCTGAAAAACTACCTATAATTACAACAAATAAAAAAATAAATAAATATTTGTTTAATGCTAACTCATAAGTGTTCTCATCAAAATCTGATGGCAAAAGTCCAGTTGTTGTAATTAAAGAAATAATAAAACATAGTTTTTTTAATAAATTCTAAATTAATTCTAGAAAAAATTATTAACAAAAATAAAGTTAGAAAAATTAAAAAACAATATATTGAGTTTATTTTTAAGATTAATATATAACTAAATTGAAATGGTTTTTTACTATTTAAAATAAACAATAATGGAAGGATAAGTAATGATGTTAACATCATTAAAGTTACAATAAATAATTAGTATCGTGGTTTAAAAATACAGAATTAAAAACCTTTAAACCAGTACTAGAAATAATAGTTGATGCCAATGCAAAACTTATAAAAAAATCATAATTTTTAGAAAAAAATATTAAAAAATATATTAATAAAAAAAAATAAATATAATAAGTAAAGTTTTATAATATTTTTTTTTGATAAAAGCTAAAAAATTTCTACTTAAAAATAAATTGCTGTAAATTATAAATAGTAGCAAAGTATATACTGCTCCAATGTTCTGTATAATTGCTATCCATAAAGATAATATTATTTCATTATTAATTTTTTCAGTATTTATATTAAAACCTGAATTGGTAACTTGACTTGTAGTATAAAAAATAATTTCATTAAAATTACTATATGATAACAATTCAAATAATGGTATTGAACTTATCAAAATAATTAAAAACCAACCTATGATACTAAAGTAAATAAAACGTAATCTACCTAGAATAAGATTTTTTTTAAAAAATTTATAAAATAAATTATCAATAATATAAAAAGAAAAGTAACTAAAAATATTAGAGATTTTTTTGAAGCACTAAAATAAGAAATTAAAAAGGCAAAAGAAGTAAAAGCTCCAAATAAAATAAAAATACTTTGGAAAGCAAAATAAGTTATATTATTAAGCATTTAGATTAATTCTTTATCTTCAGATAAAAAGTCTTCTACTTTTTGTATAGCATCTATGTAATAAGCACATTATAACTTTATCTCCTAATTCTAAAGTAGTACTTCCATCAACATCAATAACCTTATCCTGTCTTACTACAGCTCCTATATATGTATTTTCTGGTAAATTAGAATATTTTATTTCTGATCCTAGCAATGAAGAACCTTCTTTAATTTGAAACTCTATTATTTCTGCTGAACCATCTTTTATTTCATGAACATCTGACACTATAGCTTTTCTAATATACTTTAGTACTCTAGATACTGTAAGCTCCCTTGGTGATATTATACCATCAATATCTAAGTTAGGAATAACTGGCTGATATTTATCTTCATTTAATAATGCATAACAATTTTTTGCTCCTAATTTTTTTGATAAAATTGATACTAAAGTATTTATTTCATCACTATTAGTTACAGAAAACACAATATCTGCATTTGCTATATCAGCCTCTATCATAATATCGCTTTCTACTGCATCCCCTAATAAAACATTAGTTTTTTCAAGTTGTATTGCAGCTTTTTCTGCTTTATCTTTATTATTTTCAATTATAGTAACTTCTGCATCAGGTTCATTTATTTCTAAAATTTTTGCTATATTAATAGCAATAATACCCGCTCCAATTATGATTATTTTCCTAGAATCAATAAGTTTTTTTCCGAAAACAGATAGTATTCTTTTAGTGTTATCACTATCTGCTATCATATAAATATCATCATTTTGCTGAAGTTGTTCCATTTTATCAGGTATAAAAACTTTTTCATCTCTAGTCATTAAAACAATTTTTGTGTTCAAATCTGGAAATAGCTCAGTTAATTGGCCTAATGGTGTATCTAAAACTGGACAACTTTCATCAAGTTTGAGTCCAATTAGTCTTACTTTATCTTCAGCAAAAGATATTAAATCATGTGCTCCTGATACTGCTACTAGCCTAGCTAGCATATTTGCTACTTCAATTTCTGGTGAAATAATATTATCTATTTTAAAGCCTTTATTAGAAAATAAGTCTAACCATTTTTCTTTTAATAATTCTTTTTCTTTTATTCTTGCAATAGTATTTGGCACATTAAATAAAATTTTTGCCATTTCACATGCTATTATATTACTTTCATCATTTTCAGAAACTGCTATCAATAAATCAGCATCTTTTACAGCCGCTTCATCCAATATATTAGGATTATAAGTTTTACCAACAATAGACCTAACATCAATAGCACTAGTCATTTTATGAAGTTTTTCTGTATCTTCATCAATAACAGTTACTTGCATATTTTCAGATGACAAATATTTAGCTAAACTAAAGCCAACCTCTCCTGCTCCACAAATAATAATTTTCATATTTATCCTTAATTTAACTTTAAATTTTTTAATTTTCTATGTAATGCAGATCTTTCCATACCAATAAAATTTGCAGTTCTTGATACATTGTTATTAAACCTTTTCATTTGAATTTTAATATATTCTCTTTCAAAAACTCTCTAGCCTTTTTTAATGATAAGCTTAGCATTTTTTTTGAACTAATGCCTCAAAACCTTCTTCATCATTTTCTTGTTCAAAATTTATAAAATCAAGACTTAAACTTTCATTTTTATCTTTAGGAGAAAGTATTAGTATTTTTTCAATTACATTTTTTAATTCTCTAATATTTCCAGACCATTTTCTAGATTGTAAATAATTATATCCCTCCTTTGATAATTTAGTATTTGTACACCTAATTCCTTACTACATACTTTTAAAAAATAATCAATTAATTCTGGTATATCTTCAATTCTCTCATTTAATGCAGGAGTATTTAATGGAACTACATTTAATCTATAAAATAAATCTTCTCTGAATTTCTTGTTTTCAATTTCTGATTTTATATTTTTTGAGGTACCGCATATAATTCTAACGTTTATATCTATATTATATTTGCCATTTACTCTTTGAATTACTTTTTCTGTAAGTAATTGAACTAATCTAGCTTGTAAGATATGATCTAAATTACAAATTTCATCAATATATAAAGTACCTTTATGAGCTTGTTCTATTAAACCTATTTTTGTAACAACCCCCTCTGAGTTTTCTACTCCAAATAAATCATTCTCTAAATTATTAGTCAAGTATTCTTTTAGTATTAGCTATAATAAAAGCTGCCTCACTTCTCTTTGATTTGTTATGAATTAATTTTGCTAAATATTTCTTTCCTGAACCAGAGGGACCTTTTATCAATACTCTACTTTCTGTAGGTGAAACCTTTTCTACAGTAGACCTAATATTTGATGCAATATTTGATTTACCAAGAAATGTACTTATAGTATTGTTATCTTTTAAGTAATTCCTTATTTTGTCTTTTTAACTCTGAAATTTCTATAGCTCTAGTGATACTCATAATTAAAATATTACTATCAAAAGGTTTTTCAATAAAATCAAATGCACCTATTTTTAATGCATTGATTGCCATATCTATAGTTCCATGACCACTTATCATAATAACTGGTATATATGGATAGCTTTTTTTAAAACTTTCAAAATATCTATACCATCAGCATTACTTTGATCTAACCATACATCTAGTAAAATTAATGAAGGCACTCTTTTAATAAGTTCAATTTTTAAGCTATCAATATCTTTTGCTAACCTAGTTTCAAATCCTTCATCTGATAGTATACCAGAAATTAACTCTCTAATATCTTTTTCATCGTCAACTATAATAATATCTTTTTTCATTGCAAGCATACTACTTTAAAATTAATTTAAAGGAAACAACAAGCTTACTCGTGCACCTTTATTATTTTTATTATTTTCTAATTCAATATTACCATTATGGTCTTGCATAATTTTTTTAACCACTGCTAGACCAATACCTGATCCATTTTTTGATCTTGATATATATGGCTCTGTTAAAAATTCTTTATTTATTGGTAAACCTATACCATTATCAACCATTATTAATTTACAAAATTCTTTTTTAATTTCTAATGAAATAATAATTTCTCCTTTATGATTATTAACTAAATTAGTTTTTTCTTTAATTGAGTTTATTGCATTTTGAGCTAAATTGTTAAAAGCTTGATCAATTAAATTAGGATCAGCTTTTAAAGTAATATTTTTTTATTATCAATTTTACTTTTAATTAAAATTTTTTATTTGCTAACTTTAACATACTAATACTACTTAAAATTAGCTTATTGATAAATATATTCTCAAAAATTGGTCTTGGCATTTTTGTAAATGTTGAAAAATCATTTACCATTCTATGGATACTAGAGACTTGCCTTATTATTGTATCTATACAATTTATAAAGGTTTGCTTGTCATCACGAATATTGCTTAAGTATTTATGCTTTAATCTATCGGCAGATAATTGTATTGGTGTTAGGGGTTTTTAATTTCATGAGCAATTCTTTTAGCTATATCAGACCAAGCTGCAGCTCTTTGAATTTTTATCATCTCAGTAATGTTTTCTATAGTTATTACGTAACCACTATCTAAATTTCTATAGTTTTCAAAAGAAACTCCAATAATAAAAGTATTTTTTTACCTTTTATAAAATAATCAATTTGTTTTTCCTTATATTGTATTTCAGCTAAACTATTTTCCTTTATAAAACCTTTCATTTGAGGAAAAGTATCATAAATAGTTTTACCTATAAGCTTACTTGCATCTATATTTAACAATTCTAAAGCTGATTTGTTAGCAAGAAAAATTTTATCTTCACCTGTAACACCAAGAACACCTGACTTAACACCAGTTAATATTGACTCAGTAAATCGTCCTTCTGTCATCAATCTGTTGATTAGCAGTTACCAGATCTTCTCTTTGATCAAATAATTGTTTTATCATTTTATTAAAACTTGAAATTAGTTTGAAAATTTCATTATTTTTATTTATTTTTGGCTTAATTTTAAATTTTAAGTTGCCTTTACTTACACGATCAGAAGCCTCTATTAATTGAGCTATAGGAAAAGTTATAGAGTTTGCAAAATTAATACCTAACCAGATAGCTAATAATAATAAAAGTATTGCAACTGAAATAAATACCATAGAAAAAGTAATTCTATTTTCAGCATTTTCTTTTTTGCTAAATTAAAATCACTAATTGCTTGTTGAATACTTCTCAAATTATAAATAATAACTGGGTCTAAATACCTACTAAAATATAAATAAAGATCAATATGTCCTATAATAGGAGTTATTAGGTTTATTCTATTATTATCTGTTTCAAGATAAACTATAGGAGAATCAGTATTATTTCTTGTTGAAAATATTTTTGCAGGAGAAATATTTCTTGGTAAAAAGAAACTATTTTTTGATGCAAATAAAATATTTCCATTTGATGTAATGATTGCTAATTCACTAGCACCTCTTTCAAGTGCAAGATTATTTATAATACGATCAATATTGGCTGTATTATTATAATTAATTTCATTTATTTGAGATAACCTTAAAGAAGCAAAAAGCACATCACCTTCTACTCTTTTTCTTAATTCTTGAGTATAGTTTTCTGCAATAGCTGCAGATTTCTCCAAAGCTGTAGAAACTCTTTTACTAAACCAATCCCTGAATTCCCCTTTCAAAAAAAATAACTGCAAATATAGCTACTATTAATACAGGAGTAATAGCTATTGCAGAAAAAACACCTACAATTTTTTTTTGTAATATAGAGCCAGCTGTTTTTTTTTAATATTGATAAATAATCTAATTATTTCATTAATAATAGAAAAAATAAAATTAAAAAAAGAAATTAAACCTAATAGTAAAAAGAATAAAATTAACTTAGGATCACTATCTGCAGAATTATATATAGAATAGTATTACCTAAAGCAGTAATAAATGTAAAAAAACTAATAAAAATTAGAAAATACTTTTTAAAGTTTATTAGGTTTAAAATTTTTCTTTTAGAAAATTTATTAATAATTAACATTTATCTTAACCTGAAGTTTTCTTTGTTACTTGTATGTCATAATCAAACATTTTCTTTCTTAAAGTATTTCTATTAATTCCTAGAATTTCTGAAGATAAAAGTTGATTGTAATTAGTATATTTCAATATTTCAATAAGAAGAGGTTTTTCAAAATCTTTTAAAATTTTATAATATAAACCTGAATCAATTTTTTTATTATTATTTAAATAACCTCTAATATTTTTAGATATAAAATTTCTAAAATTATGCTTCCAGTTATCTATATAATTTTGTTCATCATATGAAAATTCATTTGAAAGTTCTGTTAAAACTATTTTATTATCTATTAAATTACTATTAGTTAAATTATAAATTCTAGTAATAAAGTTTTTAAGTTGTTTAATATTTCCTGGCCAAATATAGTCAGATATTTTTATATAACTATCTAAACTTAATTCTTTGTTATAATTATATAACTTATTTAATTGAAATATAATATTTTTAATAAGTTGTTTAATATCTTCAGACCTTTCTCTTAAAGGTAAAGTATATATATTATACATATCAAGTTCATAAAATAGTTCATTTGAAAAATTATTATTTCTTAAAATATTTTTTATATTTTTAGTTGTAGTAGCTATTATTTTTTTTTTAAAAAAATTTTATTAGATTTACTGCCCTTTTTTTTTAATTCATTAAATAATAATAATTGTGTTTTTAAAGGCATAGTTTCTATATCTTTAAAAAGAATACATTTAAAGTTATTATTTTTAAAACCTTTTTAGTTTAATAAATTTTCCCGCTTATTTTATTTAATAAAAAATTATATAAATTATCTTCAATATAATCTGTATAATTAAATTCTAATATTTTATTTTTAGAAATTAAATTATTTATAGTATTTGCTATATGATTTTTTCCAGTACCACTTTCACCAGATATTAAAACATTTAGATTATTTTTAATAATTTTAATTATAGAATCATATATTAATTTAGTTTTTTCTGTTTTTTCTAAATTTACAATTTTAAGTTTAAATCCTCAAAATTATCCTATTATTAGTATTAAATTTATCAATTTGAGACTTTAAACTCAAAAGTGAGAATGGTTTATTAATAACTTTAATTTCTAAATATTTAAAAATACTAGTATCTATATTATGTAAATTACCATTAGAAATTAAAATTATATTAATATTTTTTTTAATAGAATTTATTTCTGTAAAAAAATTATTAGTATTTTCTATTAAATTCTCATCTAAGTAAAACTATATCTACTTTATTTTCTATAATTGTGTCTTTAATATTTACTAAATTATTTTTATAAAATTTATTTTTATATAAATTATTAAAATACTTTTTTAATAAAAACAAAAAGTTATCATCTGCATCTACAAATAAGATATTAATAATTATCTCCTATTTTTATCAATAGGAAAAAAAAGATTAAAAGTAGATAAATTTTTTTCTCTTTCATATTTAAAATGTCCTCCATAACTAGATAATATTGAATTTACAAATGTTAACCCCAACCCTTCAGCATTAGCTTTACTAGTAATAAAAGGATAAAACATAAATTTTTCAATATTTTCATCTAAATTTATTCCATCTCCTATAATCTTAACATGAATTGGTAACTTTAAAACCTTTTGTAATTCTTCTGACTTAATAAAGGTATTATGATTAATTTTAGTAATAATTTTAATTTCAGTACATTTTTTATTTTCATAAAAATTAATTAAAATATTATAAAAACATTTTATTAGAAGATTTTCATTATAACTTATGTCAGGTATTGATGGATCAAAGTCTTTAATTACATAAATATTTTTTATTAAGCTTTTATCTATTAAATCAAAAGATTTATTTAAACATTTATGAATATTAGAATATTCATTTTCTAAAGTTATATTTGAGTTGAAAGAATTTATCATTGATACATAATTTTTTATTTTATTTCCTTCATCAGTGATTATTCTCATAAATCTATCAAATTCTTCAGGACTATTTTTAAATTTTATAAGATCAATAGCTCCTAATAAATTAGTAATAGGAGAACTAATATTTCTAGATATACTTTTAATAAATCCATTCATAAACATATCAGTTAGAATTTTACTAGATTGAGAATAATAAGATTTATGAGTATCTTTTTGATCCAAAGTCATTAAAATTTTATTTTTTGAAATACTTTTGAAATGTAAATCTACAAATACTTCATTTTCATTAAATCAATAAATTTATAATCATAAGTTGAAATAGTCATATCATTTACTGATAATCTTTGTAAAAAATTTGTAATATCAAAATTTAAAAAGTCTGCAATTTAACTCTATTTTTTTTTGATATTCTATTAAAATTAAATTTTTCTTTAAATACTATATTAGCTTCTTCAATAATTCCTTTATTATCAATTACTACTGCAGGCATTGGTAGTAATGAAATTAACTGGTTTAAGTGCTTTTTTTCTTTCATATTCTGTTAATAGTATTTTATATATATGCAAAAAAAAATAAATAAAAGTTTAGCAGGTATTATTTTGGCATCAGGATCTGGAAAAAGAATGAAAAGCACAATACCTAAACAATATTTATTAATAAATAATATTAGTTTATTAGAAATAAATATAGAAAAATTTTGTTATTTACCCTACTTATCATTATTGATCGTTGTCATTAATAAAAAACATTTAAAATTTTACAAAGAAATAAAAAATAAATATAAAAATGTTTTTTTTATAGAAGGAGGAAACTCTCGTCAAAAATCTGCTTTTAATGCTTTAAATTTTTTAAAAAATATTCTTTTAAATATGTAATGATTCATGATGCAGCAAGACCTTTTATATCAAAAAAATTAATAGATAATCTTTATAATAAATTACAAAAAGTTAAAACTGCAGTAATACCAGTTTTAAAAATTCAAGATACTATTAAATTATGTGAAAAAAATAAAGTAAAAAAAGATATAAATAGAGATAATTTATTTTTAACTCAGACTCCTCAATTATTTGAATATAAAACTTTATATAAAGCTTATTTACATAATGAAAAAAAATATTAGATAATTTTACTGATGATGCCCAAATATTTGCAAAAAGTAATTCAATTATTCATACAATAAAAGGAGATATTGATAATATTAAGATTACTACAAAAAAGATTGGATTAATAAAATAAATATGATGAAAGAAAACTTTATAACTAAAATTGGCCATGGATTTGATACCCATAAACTTATTAAAGGAAAAAATATTACCTTGTTTGGAATAAAAATTCCTCATAAATTTAAACTTCTTGGCCATTCTGATGCTGATGTTGGTGTTCATGCAATTATTGATGCATTATTGGGATCATGTTCTTTAGGAGATATTGGAAAACACTTTCCAGATACAGATAAAAAAAATAAAGGTATAAATTCATTAATAATGTTAAGTAAAGTACAAAAACTTTTAAGTGAATCTAAAGCAAAGTATCTCTCATATTGACTGCACACTTGTTGGTGAAAGTCCAAAAATTTCAAAATATACTAATAAAATGTGTACTAAGTTAGCTAAAACATTAAAAACTCAAAAAGAAAACATATCAATAAAAGCAACTACTACAGAAGGTTTAGGTTTTACTGGAAGAAAAGAAGGAATTTCATGTTTTGTGTTGCTACAATTAAACAAGAAAAAAAAAATCTAAAATGTTGCAATTATTATGAAAAATATATGTACTGTTTTTGGTTTAGGAAACTTTACAAAAATGCCTGGAACTTTAGGATCAATTGCTGGTGTATTTTTAGGGCTTATATTATTATACTTTTTTCCTATTCAACTAGTTATAGTTTTTTTTATATTTCTTCTAGCTGCTTCATTATATGCTATCAAAACCTACCAAAAAGTAGTAGGTAAGTCAGATAAATCTGAAATTATAATTGATGAAGTTTTAGGACAACTTTTGGTAATAATGTTTATAGATTTAGAATTTTTAGAAATTTTTTTTGCTTTTATACTTTTTAGATTTTTTGATATTTTAAAGATATTTCCTGCTAATATTATAGATAAAAAGTATTCTAATCACTATGGAGTAATTTTTGATGATATTATAGCTGCTATACAAGCTTTAATAGTTATATTTATATTTAAATTGCTTATGGAAAATTTTTCTAAAAAATTAATTAAATATTGTATTAACAAAGGATTATCTATGAGTATTGCAGAGTCTTGTACAGGTGGTATGATTATTTCTAAATTAATATCAATTCCAGGTGCATCAAAAGTTATAGATTGTGGATTAGTCACTTACTCAAATAAGGCAAAACAAATTTATTTGGATGTTCCAAAATTTGAACTAGAAAAATATGGGGCAGTTAGTAAACAAGTAGCAGAGTTAATGATAAATGGTCTAAAAAAAAAATAGCTCTGATATTTTCATTAGTACTACAGGTATTGCTGGCCCTGAAGGTGGAAGTAAAAAAAAACCAGTAGGCACTGTTTATCATAGTTTTTACTTTAAAAAAAAAATATTTTAACTATTAAAAATATTTATGAAGGTAATAGATTTAAAATAAGATTAAGCGCATCTATGTTTTCAATTAATGAAACCTTTAAAAGATTAAATTCAATTATGTAAACTTCTAGCTCTTTGCTCAAAAGCGTCTAACATTTTAATAGTTGCTTTTTTAAATAAGCTACCCATTACTTTATCTAAAAAAATGATTTAAATTGATATTCAATCATAAAATCTACTTTGCATTGTTTTTTATCAATATTTTTAAAATACCAAGAACTATCTAAAGATTTAAATGGTCCTGAGATAGCTTTAGAAATAATTTTTTTTTCATACTCAGCTTGTATCCTGCTTATATACTTTTCATCTATAGCTTTATACCCAACTGTTAATTCAGCATCAAAGTTATTGTCATCATTTTTTTTACTATCCTTGATGATAAGCACCATGGTAAAAACTCAGGATATGATTCTACATCAATAACAATCTCATATAATTTGCCTAGCATTAAAAGGTAAAACTATTGAATTAGAATATTTATGCATTTACTTTCTTTAGTTTGGCAAAGTCCTCATCAGCATGATATGAAGACCTTGTTAAAGGAGTACAAGACACCATTGAAAAACCATACTCCCATGCTTTTTTTTCTAACTTCTTAAATTCTTCTAAAGTATAGTATTTTTTTAACTCTTGATGCCCTTTGCTTGGTTGTAAATATTGTCCTATTGTTACAAAATCCACAAAGTTATTTCTCATATCCTTCATTACTGAATAAATTTCATTAATACTTTCGCCTAAACCAACCATTAAACCAGATTTAGTCCATATTTTAGGGTTATGGGATTTTATTTTTTTTAAAATGTTCAAACTATGCTTATAATTAGCTCCTTTTCGAATTTCTTTATAAAGCCTAGGAACAGTCTCTAAATTATGGTTAAAAACATCCGGGTTAGCTTTAGCAATAATGTTCAATGCGTTATTTTTTCTTTGGAAATCAGGGACTAAAATTTCTATTGTTACTTTTTTATCTAACTTTCTAATTTCATTTATACAATCATAAAAATGTTTTGCTCCTCCATCTTTGAGATCATCTCTGTCTACTGAAGTGATGACCACATGTTTAAGTTCTAATGCAGAAATTGCTTTAGCTAACCTAATAGGCTCTGTACTATCAACTTTATCTGGAATTCCAGTAGAAATATTACAAAAGGTACATTTTCTGGTACAAACCTTACCCAAAATCATAATAGTAACATGTTTTTTTTCCCAACACTCTCCTATATTTGGGCATGCAGCTTCTTGACATACAGTGTTCAAATTTAACTTTTTTACTAATAACCTTGAATCATTGTATCCATCAGATATGGGTGCTTTTACTCTTATCCAATTAGGTCTTTTGAGTTTTATATGGCTAGAATTTTTTAAATGAGCTTTAGATATATAAGAATTATGACTAACCATTAAATATGTATTGCCTCGTTGTATGCATCCAAAGTTGACTCATGAATAGCTTCTGATAATGTTGGATGAGGAAAAACTGTACTCATTATATCAGCCTCAGTAGCTTCTAATTTCATAGCCAATGAAAATGTATTAATAAGTTCAGTAACTTCAGGTCCTATCATATGTGCACCTAAAATTTCGCCAGTTTTAACATCAAATAATGTTTTTATAAAACCTTCATCTTCTCCTAATGCTAATGCTTTACCGTTAGCAGATAATGGAAACTTTCCAACCTTAATTTCCTTATTAAGACTTTTTGCTTTATGTTCTGTCATACCTATAGATGCTACTTGAGGGCTACTATAAATACAAGAAGGTATAATTTGACTACTAATTTTAAAGTTTGTATTTAATTTAGTAATATACTCAACACACTTTATACCTTCATGGCTAGCTTTGTGTGCTAACCAAGGCAAACCAGCAACATCACCAATAGCATAAATATTTTTTCATCAGTTATGCCAAAATCATATGTAATTATTTGTTTATTTTTGACTTTAACTAATGTGTTTTCTAAGCCTAAATTATCAGTATTGCCCTCAACACCGATAGCAATTAAAACTTTGTCGAAAAGAAAGGCTTTATTATTAGAAATGAGTTGGATATCTTTTTCTTACTAACATCTTCTACAGTAGAGTCTTTAAAAAATTTTATTCCCTTTTTAGTTAATATTTTTTCTAATGTTACAGATATGTCATGATCTTCATTAGGACATATTCGGTCTTGCATCTCAAAAACACTAACTTCACTTCCTAAGTCATTGTAAAAACTAGCAAATTCTATTCCTATAGCACCAGATCCAATTATACCTAATCTTTTTGGTAGTTGTTTAGGTAACATAGCATTTTTATAGTTCCAGATATAATCTTCTTTTCCATTTAAAAATGATGGCATTTTAGGCTTAGCACCTGTAGCAATTATTATATTTTTAGCACTAATTAATTCATCTTTATTATTTATTCTAACTTTTATTGTATTAGGAGTTTTTATACTTGCTTCACCCTTTAAGACTTGAATAGAATGCTTTTTAAAGAGATACTCTATACCACTAGATAGTTTTTTTGATATCTGCCTTGATCTATTCACCATATTTTCTATTGAAAATGAAAAATTTTTATTATTAACTCCAAAGTCATTTGCTTTTCTGAAATAAGTTAGTATTTCTGAGGATCTTAATAAAGCCTTAGTTGGTATACATCCCCAGTTTAAGCAAATACCTCCAAGTTCACTCTTTTCAATTACTAAGACTTTTTGTTTTAATTGAGCAGCTCTAATAGCTGCGACATAACCACCTGGTCCTGATCCAATTACCACTATATCAAAAACTTTATTATTACTCATTAAATTAACATTGCTGAAGGATTATTTATAAAAAATTTAAAATACTTTAACAGTTTTGAAGCTATGGCACCATCAGTTATTCTATGGTCAACTGATAAAACATAAGACATAGTCTTACAAACTTTAAATTCACCATTAATAACATTCACATCTTCTAATATATCTCCAATAGCTATTATTCCTGCTTGAGGAGGATTGATAATAGCAGAAAACTCCTCAATTCCATACATACCTAAATTTGATATAGAAAAAGAACCACCTGTATAATCTTCAGGTAGTAATTTGCCTTCTTTTGCTTTTATGGCAAATGCCTTAACCTCTTTAGAAATGTTTTCAAGACTCTTAGTACAAGCATGTTTCACTACAGGTGTAAATAAACCATTATCAGTTGCTACCGCAACACTAATATCTACATAATTAAATTCAGTAACAGATCCATCATTATTCCAATTTGCATTCATTGATGGAACCTTTTTAAGTGATAATGCTAATGCTTTAATAAAGTAATCGTTAAAACTAATTTTGTAATCTTCATTATTTTCTTTTAAAAAATTATTTAGTTTAGTTCTTTCCGATACTAAAGTGTCAAGTTGAACTTTTCCTTTTAAATAAAAATGAGGAATAGTAGACTTAGCTTCTTGTAATCTTAAAGCTATAGTTTTTCTGATATTAGATAGTTTTTTAACGCTTTTATTATCCTCTTCATTAAAAGTATGTTTACTAGTATTAGAAGCACTTAAATCAATATAGTCTTCTAAATCTCTTTTAATAATTCTTCCATTAGGCCCCGTTCCTATTACTTTAGTAATATCGATCTCTTGAAGTTCTGCAATTCTTTTCGCAAGAGGAGAAATTTTTATTCTTTTTTGCTCTAGGTTTATATTATTATTAGTGCTGGATGGTCTCTTATAATCATTATGATTCAGATCTTTTTTGTCAGTTAGAAAGCTAGCATTATTGTCTTTACCTTCATTTTTATTTGACTTGATTTCATTTGCTTCAATATCTGTATCATTTGCATTTTCTTTAATAATATCTGTATTTTTATTTATAAAATCTTCTATATCTTTTTCTGTGTCTCCCTCAAGTGCTATAACTCCGATAAGTTTATTAACTTGTACATTCTCAGATCCATCAGGAAAAATTATAGAAGCTAATTTACCTTCGTCTATAGCTTCTACTTCCATAGTAGCTTTATCAGTTTCAACTTCAGCTATAATGTCTCCAGAAACTACTTCATCTCCAACTTTTTTGATCCATTTTGCAATATTCCCTTCAGTCATAGTTGGAGAAAGTGCTGGCATTAATAAAGCTACTGGCATATTACAAATTCCTTAAAATAAATTAACATATTTCTAAACATTTTTTTACTATTACCTCTGCTGAAGGTAAAGCCAACTTTTCTAAATTTTCGGCATAAGGTAAAGGTATATCTTTTCCACTAAACCTTAAAGGTTCTGCATCAAGATAATCAAAAGCATTTTCAACTATAACTGAAATAACTTCTGAGCCTATGCCAGATTGAGACCACCCTCCTCAATTACTACAACTTTATTTGTCTTTTTAATAGATTTAATTAAAGTATCTTTATCAAGAGGTTTTAAAGTTCTTAAATTTATAATCTCAGCACTTATGCTGTTTTGCTTAAGTGTTTTTTCAACCTCTAAGGCTGTTTCAAGACCTCTAGAATAAGAAATTATTGAAATATCACTTCCTTCTTTCATAACTTTTGCCTTACCTATAGAGATCTGCTCTTCATTATTATCAATATCAAATTTTTCATTATATAAAAGCTCGTGCTCCAAAAATATAACAGGGTTCTCATCCCTTATTGCAGCTCTTAAAAGCCCTGAAGCATCGTTTGCGTCATATGGTGATAAAACTTTTAACCCCGGAATATGAGAATACCATGCTGAGTAATCTTGACTATGTTGGGCAGCTACTCTTGAGGCAATACCATTAGGTCCTCTAAAAACTATAGGAATATTTATTTTTCCACCACTCATATAAAATGTTTTAGCTGCAGAATTAATAATATGATCTATAGCTTGCATAGCAAAATTCCATGTCATAAATTCTACAATAGGCCTTAGACCATTCATTGCAGCTCCTATGGCTAGACCTGTAAAACCTGCCTCAGTTATAGGAGTATCTACAATTCTTTTTGAACTAAACTCTTCTAATAACCCTTGACTAACCTTATATGCTCCTTGATACTCTCCAACTTCTTCTCCCAATAAAAATATATTAGAATCTAACCTCATTTCTTCTGCAATTGTATCTCTAATACTTTCTCTTACTGATTTTAAGGTCATTTATTAATTCCATTTTCATAATAAACATCATCTAATAATATACTCTCTTTAGGTAAGTCCATATCTCTGGCCTCTTCAGATGCATTTAAAACTTCTTCTTTAATTTTATTATCCATACTTTTTAATTCATCCTCACTGTAAAAGTTATTATCTATTAAAAATGTTCTAACTCTTTCTATAGGATCTCTATTTTCTCTTGTCTCTTGAATTTCCTGCCTTGTTCTATATTTTCCTGGATCCGACATAGAATGCCCCCTATATCTATAGGTTTTTGCTTCTATAAGAATTGGTCCTTTATTTTTGTTCAAAACTTGCTCGTATATTTTTTTCATACATAAGTGAACAGATAATGGGTCCATTCCATCAATTTCATAACCTTTTATTCCAAAGGATTCACCTCTTCTAAATAACTCTGTCATTGCGCTTGCTCTTTCAACCGATGTTCCCATTCCATACTGATTATTTTCTATAATATAAATAATTGGTAATTGCCATAAGGCAGCCATATTAAATGCTTCATAAACTTGTCCTTGATTAACAGCTCCATCACCAAAAAAACAAAATGTTGCAGCTTTTTTATTAAGATATTTATTTGCAAATGCAATCCCAGTTCCAAGAGGAACTTGAGCACCAACTATGCCATGGCCACCAAAGAAATTTTTATCAGCTTTAAATAAATGCATTGATCCACCTTTTGCTTTTGATGACCCTCCATCTTTACCTAAAAGTTCACAAAAAATATTTAAAAGTGGCTCTCCTCTTGATACCATATGAGCATGACATCTGTAGCCCGTTATAAAGCAATCATCATCAGATGCTAAACTTTCTATACCAGAAATTATACCTTCTTGACCTATATATAGATGACAAAACCCACCTATTAACCCCATACTATAGAGTTGGCCTACTTTCTCCTCAAACCTTCTAACTTTTAGCATCAATTGATAAATATTAAGAGCTAAATTTTTATCAATATTTGATATAATTTCTTTTTCTGTAGCCTTAAGAACTTTAGAGTCTGAAAATATTTTTATAGAATTATTAGCGGCCGTTAAGTTGTCTATGGACATACCTGGAGGCAATAAATCTTTATATTGAGTGATCTCTATATTATCCTCTAACAGACATCTAGCAACAGCCACCTTCCATCTATCTGGTATACCTTGTTGCACCCAAGAATAAACAGTTTTTTCATTAACATTTTCTTCTGTTAAGCTTTTAAGTCTAGCTGTTAATTTTTTTCCTCCACCTAGTAAACTAATTATCTGAGCATGCCCATTATCATTCATACTTAGATATTAGAGCAGTTTAAGCTTTTGTCAATAATTTCTATAAAAAACAGAATAAATTTTATCTTTATTACAGATTATTTTATTATAACTGTGAATGTGTTTTTAGGTGATTCTCCTAATTCATAAGACTTTTCTTCTAAAAAATCTATATTTATGTCATCATCATCTAAGAGTAATATTTTTGTTTTATAATAATCTATTTTTTTTTTAGCTCTTCTTGCTGTATTTGCTTATTCTTTAATACCTTTATTTTATGAACATATGCATTTATACCATTTTCAAAGCCAATAAGATGATAGATTAAATATGCTAATGGTAAAATAGATAATAATAAAAGTGTTTTTAACTTAAACATTTAAAAGACTACCAGCGAAAACTAAATCTCTATTATTAGCTTCTATAATTAATAATCTATTATACTTTGAACACCTCTCTGACCTAGTTACAGAACCAGTCTTTATCATTTTTGAATTAGATCCCACAGCTAAATCAGCTATAAAGTTATCTTCAGTTTCTCCAGATCTATGAGAAATAATAGTTTCAATCTTATTTTCTTTTGCAAGATTAATTGTATCTAAAGTTTCAGTTAGTGTGCCAATTTGATTTGGTTTCACCAATATAGTATTGGCAACATTTTTTTTAATACCCTTCTCTAGTCTGTCCCTATTGGTTACGAACAAATCATCTCCTACCGTTAATGTTTTGTCTCCTATTAAAGAGTTTAATTTTTTCCATCCAATCCAATCATCTTCAGCGCAACCATCCTCAATTGAAAATATAGGATATTTTTTTACAATATCAGCAAGGAATGAAACCATTTCTTCACTACTAAAGTATTTTTTAGGTGAACCCAAATAATATTTATTTTTTTTATAAAACTCAGAAGATGCTACATCAAGAGATATCATTACATCTCTCTCCGGCCTTAATTTTGACTTTTTAATTGCTTTAATAAGAAACTCCAATGGTTCAAAATTACTTTTGAAATTAGGAGCAAAACCACCTTCATCACCTACTGACGTAGAATAACTATTCGATTTTAATAATTCTTTTAGGTTAAAGAAAATTTCAGAGCACCATCTTATTGCTTGACTAAAAGTTTTAGCACCTACAGGTGCTAACATATACTCTTGAATATCTAAATTATTAGCAGCGTGAGCTCCACCATTTATCACATTTACTAATGGTATAGGTAATAAATTTGTATTAATCCCTCCTAAATACTGATAAAGATCAACTTTATTTAAATTAGAAGCAGTTTTTGCTACAGCTAAACTTACAGATAGTAAAGGTATTAGCACCTAATTTACTTTTATTTTTTGTACCATCTAATTTTAAAAGATTAGAGTCTATACTTTTTTGATCTCGTACATCAAGTCCTTGTAAAGCATCTAATATAAGTGAGTTTATAAAATCAATATTATTTAATACTCCTTTACCATTGTACCTATTTTTATCTTTATCTCTTAACTCTAAAGCTTCATGAATACCAGTTGATGCGCCAGAAGGAACTGCTGCATTACCTTTAACACCGTTATCTAAAATAACCTGTGTAAGTAAGGTAGGTATCCCTCTGCTATCAAGTATTTCATAAGCATTTATTTTTTCTATAGTAGACATATTATTTGATTATATTATCAATTTGTTTAAGTTTTTGTAACAATTTTTTAAGGTCATTTATATTTAGCATATTAGGTCCATCACTAGGCGCATTATCTGGATCCTGATGCGTTTCAATAAATATTCCAGAAACTCCTACTGCTACTGATGCTTTTGCTAAATATGGAACATACTGTCTTTTACCACCTGAACTTGCACCCAGTCCACCTGGTTCCTGAACAGAATGAGTAGCATCAAAAATCACTGGCCATCCTGTTTTTTGCATTATTGGTATAGATCTCATATCAGATACTAAATTATTATAACCAAATGATGTTCCTCTTTCACATAAAATAATTTTGTTACATCCAGCCTTTTTTAATTTATTCACAATATTATTCATTTCCCAAGGCGCTAAAAATTGTCCTTTTTTTACCATTACTGCTTTACCTGTTTGTGCAGCTTTATTTAATAAATCTGTTTGTCTACATAAGAAAGCAGGAATTTGCAAAATATCTACTACCGATGCTACTTCTTGACATTGTTCTTTTTCATGAACATCCGTTATAATGCTAATATCTAACTCTTTTTTAATAGATGATAAAATTTTTAATCCTTCTTCCATACCAATTCCTCTACTACTAGCAATACTTGTTCTGTTTGCTTTATCAAAAGAAGATTTATAAATAAAATTTATCTCTAACTCTATGCATATTTCTTTAATTTTTGAGGCCATATCAAAAGCATGATCTTTGCTTTCAATAGCACAAGGCCCTGCAATTAGAATAAAAGGATTTAAATTATTAATTTCAAAGTCTTTAATTTTTACTGATTTATTATGATGTTGCATTTTTTTATTATTTAATGAAGCATTTATAAAAGAATTAAATATTGGGTGAGGTTTTAATGGCTGAGAGGATAATTCAGGGTGAAACTGAACCCCTAAATACCATTTATGACTCAGGAAGCTCAACTATTTCTGGCAACATACCATCTGGTGACTTTCCTGAAATTATCATTCCATTTTCTTTAAAAAGACCTTCATATTTTATGTTCATTTCATATCTATGCCTGTGTCTTTCTTCTATAATATTTTTATTATAAATTTTGCTTATTAAAGATTTATTTTTTAAAATACATTTATAGCTACCTAATCGCATAGATCCACCATAATCTGTATTTATAGTTCTTTTAATATTCTTACCATCTTTAATCCACTCAGTCATTAAACCTATTATATTTTTTGCATTTTTAACTTTGAATTCGCTAGAACTAGCATTTTTAATATTAATAACATTTTGTGCATACTCTATAACAGCTAATTGCATTCCAAAACATATACCAAGAAATGGTATATTATTTTCCCTTGCAAATTTTATAGAATTTATTTTACCTAAAATTCCTCTTTTTCCAAAGCCACCAGGAACCAATATACCATTTAAATTTTTAAGAACACTTTTAAAATTTACAGATTTTTCAGCATTAATCCAAATTATTTTTATTTCTGTTGAATTGTGTATACCACTATGATACAGAGCTTCAGAAAGAGATTTATAGGCATCTTTTAACTCTACATACTTACCTATTATCCCTATATTTACTGAATTCTTAGGATTTTTTGTAAATTGCTTATTTCTTGCCATTTCTTCAAATTAGCTTTTCTATATTTCTTAATATTTAAATTGTAGAGCACCCTTTCATCTAGTTTTTCTTTATTTAGTACTAAAGGTAATTCATATATATTAGTTACATCTATTGCCTGAATAATATTTTTAGCACTTATATTGCAAAATAATGCCATTTTTTCTTTGTCCGTATCAGTGATTTTTTTTCACACCTACAAATCAATAAATCAGGCTGTATTCCTATCCCTCTTAACTCTTTTACAGAATGTTGAGTTGGCTTTGTTTTTAATTCATCGGCAGCTTTAAGATAAGGAACTAAAGTTAAATGAATGAAAATAGTTTGATTTTTAGACATTTCATTTCTTAGTTGCCTTATAGCTTCAAGAAATGGAAGGCTTTCTATATCTCCTACAGTTCCTCCAACTTCAACAATTAAAAAATCAATTTTTTTTAAATCATTAAAAATTCTAAATTTTATTTCATCCGTAACGTGTGGAATAACTTGAACAGTATTTCCCAAGTATTTACCTTTTCTTTCATTTTTAATAACATTTTGATAAACACTACCAGCAGTAATATTATCATGCTTAGTAGCAAATACTCCAGTAAACCTTTCATAATGTCCTAAATCTAAATCTGTTTCTGCTCCATCATTAGTTACAAAAACTTCTCCATGCTGATTTGGATTCATAGTTCCAGGATCAATATTAAGATATGGATCTAACTTTCTTAACTTTACCTTAAAACCTCTAGATTGAAGGTTTGTTGCTAAAGAGGCAGCCGTTAAACCCTTTCCCAATGAAGAGACTACACCTCCAGTAATAAAAATAACTTTGGCTTTTGAATTAGATTTATTAAATATAACAGCCTACTCCGAATCTGGGACAATAGGTTTGCTATTAATATCATCTGAGAAATCTTCTATTGTAGTTTCATTAATTATAGACTTTTCTTTAAGGTTTCCAGATAAAATAGCTAATAGCAAGCTATTACCTAAAAATAGAGCCGCAATGACTGCTGTTAATTTGGTTAAAAAATTAGCAGAACTTCTTCCTGTCAGCATACCAGAAAAACTACCTCCACCTATACCACCAAGTGCACCACCATCACTTCTTTGAAGCAAAATAATTACAATTAATGTTAAAGCTAAAATTGCATGTATTATTAAAAACAAATTAAACATAAATATCTTTTCCTTTTAATTAAAGAGTATCATAAATTTTACAAAATTCACTAGCAATTAATGAAGCTCCTCCAATTAATCCACCATCTACATTTTTTAAGGAAAAAATATCAGATGAATTAACTGCTTTAACAGAACCTCCATATAATACAGGTATTTTTATAATATTAAAATATTTTTTTTCATAGTTTCTTTTATTTTAAGATGAATATAATCTATTTCTTCCATCCTTGGTGTAACATTTGTACCTATTGCCCATATTGGCTCATAAGCTAAAATAATTTGTTTAAAATTAATATTATTATCCAAAACTTTAGTTAACTGCTTAATAATAAACTTAATGCTATTACCTTGCTTGTATTGAGTTAGGCTCTCTCCTACGCAAAAAATTACTTTAAGTTTCTGTTCCAAAGCTCTTTTCATTTTTCTTTTTAATACTTCATCGGTTTCATTAAATATTGTTCTTCTTTCTGAATGTCCAATTAAAATGTACTTGCAACCAATTTTTTAATCATTTCAGCTGATATATCACCAGTATAAGCACCATTTTTAAACTGACTACAATCTTGACTGCCAAAAATAACATCATTTTTAATTAGATTGTTTTTAATATGAAGAGTTGATTGCAAAGGAGGTAAAATAATATATTTCTTATTGCTATTGTTTTTAATTTTTTTTTCTAATAGTTTTAATAACTTTTAAGCCATCATCAAAGTTTTTATTCATTTTCCAATTAGCAATTAAAAATTTCAATTTATATTTCCTCTCAAATTATGAAATTAATTGTTTTATATTTATATAAAAATGTTAAATGTATTATTATGATTAAAAAAATTGGAACGTCTATAAAAAATATAAGCACTAAAATTCTTATAGCACTAATTGCTTTAAGTTTTGCTGTCTGGGGTATAGGAGATATATTTACTGGTAACTCTAATCCTACTATTGCTACAGTTGGAAAGTCTAAAATAAAATTAAATGATTTTAATTTAGAATATCAAGCAATATTAGAAAATCTTCGACGCAGCTCAGAAGAACCAATATCTGAAGAAATTATAAAAACACTTGGTATTCAGAATTCAGTTCTAAACAATATAATAAATAACGAGTATATTAATTTGATTTCAAAAAGATTTGGGCATTTCATCATCTGAAAATTTTTTAAAAAAGTCAATTTTAAACAATAAAAATTTCCATGACCAATTAGGAGTTTTTAATCAAGATTACTTTAACTATTTTCTAAACAGAAATAATATTTCTGAGAAAGAATTAATTACTATTAGTAAAAAAGCTTTAACTAATGATATTTTTTTAAAAACTATAAATAGCTCTCAAGGAACTTCTAATGTAATAGTCAACAATATCAAGAAGAAAAAAGACTTAGCTAGAAAAGCTGAAGTTTATGAAATTGACACTACTTCAATGATTATAAAGGAAAAGATCACTGATGCTGAAATAATTAAACACTATAATGAAATAAAATCGACTTTATTAGTTCCAGAAAAAAGAGATTTAAATATCATATCTATAAGAAACACAGATATAGACAATAATGTTAATATCGATAGTAATGAATTATTAGAAATATATAATTCTAATATAGACTTTTATAAAACACCAGAAAAGAGAAAAATATTACAATTTATATTTGATAATGAATTAAAAGCTAAAGATTTTTTGAAAAATACCAAGAATTTAAATAACATTAATGATTATATTAAAAAAAATAATATCAATCGGCTGATGTGGACTTAGGTTTTTTAGCAAAAGATGAACTAGACTCTGATCTTGGAAATATAGCATTTAATTTAAAAGAAAATGCTTTCTCTAAAGTAATACAGTCTGCATTTGGTTGGAAAGTAATTTATTTAGAAATGGTAAAGTCTGAAAATAATTTAAGTTTTGATCAAGTTAAGAATGATATTAAAAATGATTTAACCACTAATATCTTAAATGAAAGAGTATATGAGAAAGCAAATTCTTTTTATGAGAAATTTATAGAAAGCAACGATCTAGAGGCATCACTTAAATATGTAAATTTGGATAAAAAAGGCATAAAAGAAGTGGAGATTAATAACATAAAAAATTTAAATATAGAAAATAATATTTTATCCGAAGAAGAGTTAGCTAAAATTATTTTTAACTTGAATGAAAATGGTATTTCTGACCCCTTAGAAAATAAAAATAATAATTTATTTTTTATACACCTAGAAAAAATTAATAAGTCAGTTCCTAAAACCTTTGATGAAGCTAAAAAAGAGGTTATAGATAGTCTTTACAATAAGAAAAAAAGACAACAGTCTAAGGAAATTGCTGATACAATTTATAGTGAAATAATTAATGAAAAGCAAACTAAACAAGTTTATCTTACATCAAGCAAAACTAGCTGGATTACAAACGATAGTAGAATAAATGATACTTTAGACCCTAAGATTAAAAATATTATATTTAAAACTAAATTAAATTCATATTCTAAAATTAATCAGTTAGAAGAGTTCAAATATGTTTTTGTAAAACCTACTTTACAATCAGAGAAACATTTAGCTGCAGAAAAAAGAACTAAAACTGAGAATATTCTTACTAATATTGATAGCAATATTAAAAATGATATTATAAATGCACTTCTTGTTGATATTAAAATAGAAAAAAAAAGCTCTATAAATCAAAATTTTATAAATTCTTTTTAATATGACAATCATATATCCAAAAAAAGTGATTTTTTGAAAAGGACTAAAAAACAAGACAATCAACTACTATGGACGACACTAAAATCTGATTTAGATACTCCAGTTTCAACCTACTTAAAATTATGTAATAAAAAACTAATAGCTTTCTATTGGAATCAGTACAGGATGGAACTTATAGAGGAAGATATTCAATAATAGGTTTTGATCCAGATATTATATGGAAATGTAAAAATGGAATAGCATATAAAAAAATTATTCAAAAAAATATTGGTAAATTTATTAAAGAAAACTCACAAACCTCTTATAAGTTTGCAAAATTTAATCAATTCATCCAAAATTAAATTGCCTTCTCATCTACCTCCTATGTCAGCTGGGTTAATAGGATATTTGGGTTATGAGACTATTGAACAATATGAAAAGTTACCTGCAAGAAAAAAAAATAGTATTAACGTTCCTGATGGTTTCTTTATTAGACCTAAGACTCTTGCTATCTTTGATGATATTAAAAACGAAATTACTTTAATTAATCCATATTGGTATCAAATCAATCAAAATTATGAGAAAGATTATGAATTTATAGTTAATTACTTAAAAAATTAATAAATATAATAAATTCTCCTTTAAAATATAAAAGAAAAAAACCTATTAATAAATTTGTTAAACCTAAATCTAATATCAAAAAAAATACATTTTTAAAAATGGTAAAAAAAGCAAAAAAATATATATATGAAGGAGATATCTTCCAGGTAGTTTTATCTCAAAGGTTTAAAACAAAGTTGTTACTTTCTCCTTTTGAACTTTATAGATCTCTTAGAAGCCTTAACCCTTCTCCTTTTTTATTTTATTTTAATTTAGAAGAAAGTTTAAAGGAAAAATTTTCAATCATAGGCTCTAGCCCAGAAATATTAGTTAAATTAAAAGATAAACAAATTACTATAAGACCTATTGCAGGCACCAGAAAGAGAGGGAAAGATCTAAATGAGGACCTTAAACTTAAGAAGGATTTATTATCTGACCCAAAAGAAATTTCAGAACACTTAATGCTTTTAGATCTAGGAAGAAATGATGTAGGAAAAATGGCTAAAGTAGGTTCAGTAAAAGTAACAGAAAAGATGAAAGTTGAGTTATATAGTCATGTGATGCATATTGTTTCTAATGTTGTAGGAATAGCTAAAAGTACAAAAAATTTAGTTGAAATTTTAATGTCTGGTTTTCCTGCTGGGACAGTATCTGGAGCTCCAAAATTAGAGCAATGGAAATTATTAATGAATTAGAACCTGACTCAAGAGAAATATACGCTGGATGCGTAGGATATTTCTCTGCAAATGGAGATATGGAAACTTGTATAACATTAAGAACAGCTATAATTAAAAATAATGAGATGTATGTACAAGCTGGAGCAGGAATAGTTGCTGATAGTGTTCCAGAAAAAGAATACTTAGAAACTATAAATAAATCTGCAGCTTTATTTAAAGCAGCTGAAATGTCGTATAATAGTTAACTATGCTTTTACTCCTTGATAATTATGACAGCTTTACTTGGAATGTTTACCATTTTTTAAAATCTTTTAAAGTAAAAGTGCAGGTAGTAAGAAATAATAAAATAAAGGCAAGTGATAATTATAAATTTGAAAAATATAAAGGCATAGTATTTTCACCCGGTCCAGGTAAGCCTGAAAATGCAGGTGAAATGATGAATATTATAAGCAATTATAAAGATAAGATACCAATGTTAGGTATTTGCTTAGGTCATCAGGCAATAGGTGCTAGCTTTGGAGCTAAAATAGTAAAAATGAAAAAAGTCATGCATGGTAAAACAGATAATATAACTATATTAAAAAATAGTAATATTATTAAAAATATACCAAATAATTTCATAGCTACTAGATATCATTCTCTAGAAGATATCTAATAAGAATTTACCGAAAGAAATAGAAGTTTTAGCTGAAAATAAAAAAAAAAAGCATTATGGCCATAAAAGTTAAAAATAAAAAGATATATGGTTTACAATTTCACCCTGAAAGTATTGCAACCTCGAACGGTGAGCTTTTCTTTAAAAACTTCATAAAAATATGTTACAAATAAAATAGAATATGAACTTTAATCAATATTTTCAAAAAGTTTTCGATAAAAGAAACCTTTTAAAAGAGGAAGCTGAAGATGCTTTTAATTTAATAATGTCAGCTAAAGTATCAAATATAGAAATTTCAAGTTTTTTAGTGGCTTTATCATCAAAAGGTATTGTCCATAATGAATTAGTATCTGCTGTAAAGGTATTAAGGAGCTAAGTGTATTAAAATTAAAACCAAGGGAACAATAGTAGATACTTGTGGTACTGGGGGAGATAAAAAACATACTTTGAACATTTCAACTGCAACAGCTATTTTAGCAGCTGCTTGTGGAGTTAAAGTTGCAAAACATGGTAATAAATCAGTATCATCGAACTCTGGCTCTTCAGACGTCTTAGAAAAACTAGGAGTAAATATTAATGCCTCTAAAAATAAAGTGGAAAAGTGTTTAGAAAATTCAAAGTTATGCTTTTTAATGGCCCCTCTTTATCATAGGGCAATGAAAAATGTAGCTGAAGTAAGATCAAAATTAAAGATACCTACCATTTTTAACTTATTAGGACCTCTACTTAATCCAGCTAATGCTAATATACAATTAATAGGAGTTTACTCTTATGAATGGATGTTACCAATAGCTAAGTGCTTAAAAGATTTAAAAATAAAAAAAGCATGGGTAGTTCATGGACAAGATGGATTAGATGAAATAACAACAACCACTAAAACTGATGTAATAGAAGTTAATAATAATAAAATCAAAAGATTTACTATAGATCCTGCAAAACTTAAACTTAGAAAATCAAAACTATCCTATTTGAAGGGTAAAGACTCATCCTATAATGCTAAACAAATATCTGATTTATTTTCAGGAAACTTAAAAAATATATACTATAAAGAAATAATATTATTAAATACTGCAGCTATTTTAGTATTAACTAATAAATGTAAAAACTTAAAACAAGGTATAGAAATAGCTGAAAAAAATATAATTAACGGGAATGCACTAAAGAAATTAAATTTATTAAGAAAGTTAACCAACTAATGCAAGGTATATTAAAAGAAATTTATGATTATAAAGTTGATTTAATTAACCATCTAAAAGCTAAAGAAACTCAAAAATCATTAGAAAGTAAAATATTAAGCTCCAAAAAATCTAGAGGATTTTTTAATAAAATTAACAATAATATTAATTTAAAAAAACCTCTATTATAGCTGAAATAAAAAAGCTAGCCCCTCAAAAGGAATAATTAAAGAAAACTTTATACCAGAACAGATTGCAAAAATATATCAATTAGGTAAAGCTAGTTGTATATCAGTATTAACTGATAGTAAATTTTTTTTAGGTTCCAATGATGATCTTATAAAAGTAAAAAATGTTACGGATATCCCTATATTAAGAAAAGACTTTATAGTCTCTGAATATCAAATTTATGAAAGTAAAGTAATAGGTGCAGATTGTATTTTATTAATTTCAGAAATTTTATCTGAGAACCAGATTGATGAGTATATTAATATAGCAAAAAATATAGATTTAGATGTACTCATAGAGGTTCATAGCGAAGAAAATTTTATAAAGTTTATTAATAAGAAAAAAGTATTATTAGGAGTTAATAATAGAAATCTTAAAAATATGGCTGTTGATATTAATCATGCACTAAAAGTGGTTAAAAAAATAATAAAAATTATATTATATGTGAAAGTGGTATTAAATCTTTTGAACAATATCAAAATTTAATATCACAAGGATTTAAAAATTTCTTAATTGGGGAATATTTTATGAAAAGCAAAGATACTAAAAAAGAATTATTAAAATTTACAAATGAACCACTCAAGATTGAGAGTTATTAAAAATGCAATCATCTCACTTTGACAAAAAAGGAGCTGCTAAAATGGTAGATATTTCAAAAAAAAAATTACTACCAGAGTCGCAAAAGCTGAAGGTTATATTTATATGAATAGAGCTACATTAGAAATGATTGAAAAAGGATTACATAAAAAAGGAGATGTACTATCAATAGCCAGACTAGCTGGTATAATGGGAGCAAAAAAACTAGTGATTTAATTCCACTTTGTCATCCATTGAGTATTGAAGGCATTAATATTGATTTTCAAATTAATAATAAATCTAATTCAATAAAGGTTTTAGTGGACTGCAAAACTACTAATAAAACAGGAATAGAGATAGAAGCTCTTACTGCTGTTTCTATATGCACTTTAACAATATATGATATGTGCAAATCAGTAGATAGAGGAATGAAAATTGATAATATTTCTCTTACACATAAAAGTGGTGGTAAGTCGGGAACCTTTAATAAGAAATGATAACAGTCAACCAAGCAGTATCGATTATAAAGTCTTCTGTAGTACAACTAAAAACTGAATATATTAATGTAGAAAATTCTATGAACAGAATTTTAGCTGCTGATATCAAATCAAAAGCTGATAGCCCACCCTTTGATATGTCCTCTATGGATGGATACGCCGTTAAAATAAATAAAAATTTCAATCAAACTAAATTTAAGGTTATTCATGAAATTTTTGCTGGTGATAATAAAAACTTTAAAGTTTTAGAGAGTCAAACAATAAGAGTATTTACTGGTAGCAAAATGCCTTTAGGTGCCAATCGAGTTATTATACAAGAAAACTGCAAGCTAACTAATAAATTAGAAATAACAGCTAAAATTAATGATAGCGATGAAATATATATTAGAAAAAAAGGACAAGATTTCAAAAAAGGCGCACTTATTCTTAAAAAGAAACATCAAGTTAATTCTAGAGATATAGGTTTACTTGTAACTTCTGGAATTAAAAAAGTTTTAGTATATAAAAAACCTAAAATAGCCATAATAGCTACTGGAAACGAACTAATAAATATTGATAAAAAAATTGGAAAAGGCCAAATTTACGCCTCTTCATTATTTATGTTAAAAGAGCTAGTTAACAGTTGTAACTCAAGCTGTAAAGCACTAAGAATTATTAAAGATAATGAAATATCTATTAAAAATAGTATTTCAAATCTTAGAAAAATGGATTTAGTAATTACTACTGGAGGAGTATCCGTTGGAAAGAAAGACTTAGTAAAAAAATGTTTAGAAGATTTAGGTATGAAAACTAAATTTTGGAAAGTTAAAATTAAACCTGGCAAGCCTATTCTATTTGGTTTATTAAATAATATTCCAGTTTTTGGTTTGCCTGGAAACCCAGTATCTAGTTATGTTTGCTTTATTATATTTGTAATGGAAGCTATTAAAAAATTACTACCATGTGATGCAAACTACATTATAAAAAGTAAAGCTCATCCAGTTAATAAGTTTATAAATAACAGCGAGAGAGAAACATATTACAGGGGAAGTTTTTTTACTAAAAATAATAAGAGATATGTAAATATTTTTAAAAATCAAGATAGTTCATTAATGAAAAATTTATCACTAGCGAATTGTTTAGTTAAAGTGCCAGCTAAAAAGATTGCTTTTAAAAGTGAGTTTTTAGAAATATATGAACTAAATAATGGACTTTAATTTTAACTTGACACACATAAAGAACTAAAGTAGAACATTGTTATGTTAACTTCTAAACAATCTAAGTTATTAGACTATTTAACAAATTCTTTAAAAGACAATAATATATCTCCTTCTTTTGATGAAATGAGAAAATTTTTAGGTTTAAGTTCAAAATCAGGAGTGCATAGATTAATAAGCTCTTTAGAAGAAAGAGGCTTTATTAAAAGATTACATAATAAAGCTAGAGCCATAAAAATAATTAAAGAACAAGACCATAAATCCCCTAGCCTAACTGAAACATATTTAAATACTAGTGGAAACAGTTATAAAATATTTATTTATGGGTCTATATCTGCCGGTACTCCATTAGAAGCCATACAAAATTCTGAAGGTCATTTAAATGTCCCTATTGATATGATAAAAAATAATAATCAGCATTATGCTTTAAAAGTGTCAGGTGAATCAATGATAGATGCTGGAATTTTAGATGGAGATACAGCTATTCTGAAAAAACTAATGATGTTGTAAATGGAGACATAGTAGTTGCACTAATTGATGGACAAGAAGCTACGCTTAAAAGATTTAGAAAAAAAACTAATTCTATTGCACTTGAACCAGCTAATAAAAAATTTGAAACTAGAATTTTTGGTTTAGGAAGAGTGCTCATACAAGGAAAACTAGTAGGCTTAATTAGAAACTACTAACCTAAAAAATTTAAAAGCATTAAAGTTTGATATGACAGTAATAACAAGATTTGCACCATCACCTACTGGATCACTACATCTTGGAGGAGCTAGAACTGCTTTATTCAATTGGTTATATGCAAAAAATCAAGGTGGTAAGTTTTTACTTAGAATTGAAGACACGGACCTTTTAAGATCAAAAAATGAGCATAAAGAACAAATTTGTGACTCTTTACGATGGTTAAATCTAAACTGGGATGGTGATATTGTTTATCAAAGTAAAAATGTTTCTGAGCATATTAAAATAGCAAATTTACTTTTAGATAAAGGCCTAGCATACAAATGTTATTGTAGTGTTGAGGATTTAAAAAAAGAAAAAGAAGCAGCCTTAAAAAAAAGATACCATACAAATATAGTGGAAAATGCAGAAACATTAAAGAACCACTTAGTGATAAGTTTGTATTAAGAATAAAAGTACCAGATACAGGGTTATTAAAATTACAAGATAGAATTCAAGGTTTAGTTACCGTTGATTATAACAACTTAGAAGACTTTATTATATTAAGATCTGATAATACTCCTACATATATGCTTGCCGTAGTAGTTGATGACTATGTTATGAATATTAGCGACATAATTAGAGGAGATGATCACCTAACTAATACATTTAAGCAGATAATAATATATAATGCATTGGAGTGGAAAGTTCCTAAATTTTCTCATATTCCATTAATTTATGGCCCAGATGGATCTAAACTTTCAAAGAGACATGGCGCTCAAAGCGTTTTAGATTATAAAAAGAGAGATTTATGCCAGAAGCCTTAAATAATTACTTGCTTAGACTTGGTTGGGGACATAAAGACAAAGAGTTTTTTCAGTAGATGAAGCAATTAACCTTTTTAATATTGAAGGCATAGGAAAATCGCCATCAAAATTTGATAAAATTAAATTAGAAAGTGTCAACACATATTACTTTAAAAAATTAAATAGTGAGCAAGTTTTAAATATATTATCACCTAAACATAAACAAAATGACTCTAAAAAACTACTTGCTTTAATTGATTTATTTAAGAGTAGAGCAGAAAATATTAATGATATTGAAGATGGTATTTCATATATGCAAAGTGATGATATTGAAAGATATTCTGATGAAGCCTTAAAAATAATAAACTCAGCAGATAAAAAAATAATGCTAGATACTATAAATGAGTTAGAAAAAATTAGTCTTTGGCAAGCTATAAGTATTGAAGAGGCAATAAAAAGTGAAATTAAAAAACATAATCTTAAAATGTTTGATATTGCTGCACCAATCAGAGCATCAATTACTGGCAAAACTTTCTCGCCAAGTATTTTTTTAGTACTAGAAAAATTAGGAAAAAAAGTTAGTATAGAAAGACTAAAAAAAAATTTTGATTAACTTTAATGAATAATAAAAAAATAGCAAAATTAAACTTACCCAATGGAAAAGTTATTGAACTGCCAGTAATGTCTGGCTCATTAGGTCCCGATGTAATAGATATTACTTCTTTATACAAGCAGGCAGATATGTTTACATTTGATCCAGGATTCACTTCAACTGGTAGTTGTAAATCAGATATAACCTTTATAGATGGTGATCAGGGCATATTACTGCATAGAGGTTATAAAATTGAAGATTTAGCAGAAAAGTCATCTTTTTTAGAAACATCATATTTATTAATGTATGGGGAACTGCCTTCAAAAGAAAAAAAGTTAGAGTTTGTTAACTCTATTACAATGCATACTATGCTGAATGAACAAATTTCTAATTTTTATAGAGGTTTTAAAGATAATGCTCATCCTATGGCTATATTATGTGGTGTTGTTGGGGCAATGGCTGCCTTTTACCACGATAGTACAGATATTAATAATGCCGATGAAAGAAAGATAGCTTCATACAGGTTAATTGCTAAAATGCCAACTATAGCTGCAATGGCATATAAATTTTCTATAGGACAACCATTTGTATACCCTAACAATAGTCTTAATTACTCAGAAAATTTTTTAAATATGGTATTTTCTGTACCTGCTGAAAAATATGAAATTAATCCTATATTCGCTGATGCTTTAGATAAAATATTAATATTACATGCTGACCATGAGCAAAATGCTTCTACTTCAACAGTTAGATTAGCTGGATCTTCAGGAGCTAATCCATTTGCTTGTATTGCTGCAGGCATAGCCTCATTATGGGGACCAGCTCACGGAGGAGCTAATGAGGCAGTTATAAAAATGTTAAATGAAATTGAAAGTATTGAGAATATTAAAAAATTCATAGATAAAGCAAAAGATAAAAATGATAGTTTTAGACTTATGGGATTTGGCCATAGAGTTTATAAAAACTATGATCCAAGAGCAAAAGTGTTACAAAAAATAGCAGAAAAAGTACTTAAAGAAAAGCATTTATTAGATAATAAACTTTTTGATTTAGCTAAAGAATTGGAATATTTAGCTTTAAATGATGACTACTTTAAAGAGAAAAAACTCTATCCAAATGTTGATTTTTATTCAGGTATAATATTAAAAGCTATAGGTTTTCCAGTATCACTTTTTACGGTAATATTTGCCGTAGCAAGAACCGTAGGTTGGATTTCCCATTGGAATGAAATGATATCTGACCAAAATTCAAAAATAGGTCGTCCAAGACAGCTTTACACAGGTAAACCACAAAGAGAACTTTCATAATAAATTTTTTAAGAAAAAAAGCATTAACTAGAAGAACTATCTTGTTACTTCTACTGAATGTATCCTTTATTAATCAGATAAAACTACTAGTATTAATTGTAAAAATACACCACCGCAATCTACTGGACCATTCTACAAGGTACCTTCTAAAATATTTAATAATGATATGACTAATAATGGTAAGGCCATTGGAAAAAAAATAAAAGTTTATGGAAAAGTTTTAAATAATAAATGTAAACCAATTAGTAATGCTGTCTTAGATATATGGCAAGCAAATTCGTTTGGAAAATATAACCATCAAGCTGATTTATCAGAATCTAGAAAAGATAATGAATTCTATGGTTATATGAGATTGCTATCTAATGAAAAAGGTGAATATAGTTTTAATACTATATTACCAGGAAGTTATAGAGTCTCAAAAGATTTAATTAGAACTCCTCATATTCATTTTAAAGTAACGAACAACCAAAAAACAGTTAACTACACAAATGTATTTTAAAGGAAATGAAATGAATAATAAGGATTTTTTATTTAAAAATACAAATAATAACAGTGCTTTAGAAGCAAGTATTGATAAAAGTTTTAGTAAGTTAACATATAAATTTGATATAATAATTTAAGACTAAATATGATTGCTGGAAATATCAATAAATTAAAATTATTTTATTTAATCTTTACAGGAGAACTGATATTTGCCCTACCCTTTCACGTAAATAGATTTTTTAGACCGTCTTTATTAGAAGAGTTTCAATATACTAATTATATGATAGGTATAGCATTTACCACATATGGTATTACTGCCTTGATATGTTATTTTCCTGGTGGTTATATAGCTGATAAATTTAATGCAAGAAAACTCCTTAGTCTTTCATTAATATTAACCTCAATAGGTGGAATATTATTACTATTTTATAATAACTTTTACTTTTTATGTTTTATTTATGGTTACTGGGGTATTACCAGTATTTTATTTTGCTGGAGTGCTTTAATTAAGGCAACTAAAATAGTTGGTGAAAAAATAGGCAAGGATTCTCTTTTGGAATTTTAGAAGCTGGTAGAGGACTAGTTGCTGCTTCTCTTTCTAGTATTGCTGTGATTATTTTTACTAGTACTTTTATTAAAAATATAAATGATAATAGTTTCTTTTTAGCAGGCTCTCCACTTAAAGCAGTAATAACTTTTTATTCCATCATAACTTTTATTGCAGGTATCGTAATATGGTTTTATTTTAAAGATGAAAGCAATACTAAATCTTCTATTAAAATAAGAGTGGCATTTAAAAAAATTAAAAAATTTTATAAATTAATATTTTTCAATCATTAATAGTATTATCAGCTTATAGTGCTTACAAAGGCATTGATTATTACTCACAATATTTTTATGAAATTATGAATTACAGTAAAGAAAAAGCTGCCTCTACAATGAGTAATCTTTCATATTTAAGACCACTATGTGCAATATTTGCAGGTTTAATTGCAGATAAAATAAGTGCTACTAAGCTTTCGATATATTTATTTATAGCATTAATAATAGCTTTTTTATATTTAGGATTAATATCAACAATTTTTAATTTAGAAATATTAATTATGATTAATATTATGATTAGTATGGCAGCAGTTTTTGCTTTAAGAGGTATTTATTTCTGTTATTTACAGGAAACTAAAATACCAACCAACATTATAGGTTTTTCTGTAGGCATAATATCTTTAATAGGATTTTTCCCTGATGTTTATATTGGCCCTGTATTTGGATATTTTTTAGATACTTATAGTAAAGTTAAAGCCTTTAACTTATGCTTTATTTTTCTTCTTATTCTATCTTTAATTGGCTTTTATTCTGCCTTAAAATTGCACAATTCTAAGAAAAAAGTAATTAATTTTTAGGTTTAACAAAGCGTAAAGTCATTCTATCACTTTCACCTATTTTCATATATTTTTTCTTGCTTTAGCGTCTGCTAATTTCAGGGTAGGTGGTAATGTCCACACACCATATTTATGATCTTTTGTATCTAATGGATTAGCATTAATTTCAGCTTTTTCTTCTAATATAAAACCAACGCTTTCAGCATATTGTATAGCTATTTTTTCAGAAACATATCCAGATTTATTCATTTCTTCAATTGTATAGTTATCAGGAGCACGATGCTCAACTACACCAAAGATACCACCAGGTTTTAATGCATTATAAGAAACTTCAAACACTTCTTTCAAATAGCCAGCTTTTAGCCAATTATGCAGGTTTCTGAATGTCAGCACCATATCAACTGAATTATCTGGATTTAATTTAACAGGTGGCATAGATAAAACCGCCATTTGAATTTTATTAAAATCTTCGTTATTCTCAATTCTTTTCTCATAGCCTTTTCTCATCTGAGCTCTCCACTCTGATTCTTTAGGATTAAAATGGGCAGCTATTAATAAACCATTATTCTTGAGATAAGGTGCAAGTATTTCAGTATACCATCCTCCAGGTGAATTACCTCCACTAGGTTGAAGTTCTATTACTTTCATATTATTTTTAAGCTTAAAAAAAACTTAAAGTATTAAGAGGATTTCTATACTTATCTCTTTCTACATATGAAGGAGTTCTATTTTTAGAATTAATTACACTTTCTAGAGATTGTGTATAGGATAACTTTACTAAAATAAAACTAAAAATAATTATAAAAAAATATAAAATAAAATTATCGATTTTCTTCATTTACAGCCTCATTTTTAATATATAAAGTTTCTTGTATCTATATTTAGCATACATCTTATAAAATATATTTAAAAATTTTTAAATAATTTAAAATTAAATAAGTAATATAAAATTTTAAAATATTTAATATCTTTCCATAGTATAAAAAAAGCGTCTGTTTCTTTATATATTTTATCCCCATCAATAACGTGAAATGCTTTGAGACATTCTTCCCTACTTTTATTAATAATTTTCAGTGCATTATTGTCGGTATATATATTATACCATTTAACAGATTTATTTCTATTAAGCTTTTTATATAACTCAATTTCTCTGTTACAAATGGGACAGTTACCATCATAGAATACTTTTTTCATTAATTTATATATACTATTATAAAAAATAAAGTATAGGTCTATTATTTATTAAAATTAACACGAGGTAATTATGAGTAATTTTTTCAAGGTTAAAGAGTTTATGCAAAAGTTTAAACAAGAAGTTAAGTCAAAGCCATCTTTCCCTGATGACAATATTATTAAACTAAGAATAAACCTCATAAAAGAAGAGTTATTAGAATTAGAAGAAGCATTAAATGAAAAAAATATAGAGGAAACTGCAGACGCGCTTACAGATATTCTTTATGTTACTTATGGAGCAGGACATGCATTTGGTATTGATTTAGATAAATGTTTTGATGAAGTACAAAAGTCAAATATGAGTAAATTAGATAAATTTGGTAACCCTATTTATAATGAACAAGGAAAAGTTATGAAAGGTCCTTTATATTTTAAGCCAAATTTTAAAAAAATTTTAAATATAAGAAATTAAAAAATTATATTAAATTAAAATAGGAAATAATATGTTTAAAATAGAAGAAATGAATTTATATAAGACAACCGATAGGTTTTTAAATAATTATAAACACCTAAAAAATAGTCTTAAAAGAGAACCTACTTTAGAAGAAATATCTGAAATAGATCAATTACATTACAACGGTATTGAAGCAGTTAATGAAGCTATACTTAAAACAAAAATAAAAGAAAGTAACATTGTATTAGACATTGGCTCTGGAATTGGAGGTCCCGCAAGATACTTAGCAAATAAAACAAATGCTAAGATTTATGCTGTTGAACTACAAAAATCACTAAATGATATAGCTAGTGAACTTACACATAACTATAAACTTGAAAAAAATATTTTTCATATTAACGCAGATATTTTAGAAATATAATTTTAATAAAATTAAATTTAATAATATAGTAAGTTGGCTAGCTTTATACCATATACCAAAAAGAGCTGAATTATTAAAAATTTTATATAATTTACTTGATGATAGAGGTTATATGTATGTTGAAGATTTTTATTTAAAAAATAATATAACTAGTAATGAACAAAAAATACTTGCTAAAAATTTCCATGCAAATCACCTAGTTCACTTAAAAACTTATAAGGAAGAATTAAAAAATAGTAAATTTTATTTATTAGATTGTTCAGATATGTCTGCTAATTGGACTAAATTTACTCAAAATAGACTTCTAAATTTTAAGAAAAATTATGCTAAACATATTCAAATAAATAATAAAAATACAGCTGATAATGTATTAAAATTTTATAGTTTAGCATATGATTTACTATCTAAAAATATAGTTGGTGGAATTAGATATATAGTAAAAAAATAATTTAATATGAATAAAATAAAAACATTTGAAGCTTCCAAAATTATGTGGAATGCTATAAAGAATGAAGAACTTATTAATAGCTTACCAAAAAAATTAATTCCAAAATCAAAAAAAGAAGCATATGAGATTCAAAAAACATACAAGTCTTTTACTGATTACGAGCATATTGGTTATAAAATAGCTGCGACTAGCATTGATGGTCAAAAACATATTAATGTAAGTGGTCCTATACTAGGAATGCTATTTAAACATAATGTATATAATAATAATGATACAATTAATTTTACAAACTATTATATGGGAGTTGCTGAAGCAGAAATAGCATTTAAATTATCTAAAAATATTTCTTCACATTTAAAAGAAATAAAAGAAATTAAAAGATATATAGATTGTGTAATTCCAGCTATAGAATTACCAGATACTAGATTTAATAATTTTGAAAGTGTTGGAGAATTTCAACTTATAGCAGACAATGCTTGTGCTAAATATCTCTTTCTAGGTAGCCCTTATAGCACATTAGAAAAAATAAACTTTGAAAACCATTTTGTAAATATAAGTACTACAAATTCATCAAATGAAGGGAATACTTTAAATGTATTAGGCAGTCCTATTAAAGCATTATTCTGGGCAATTAATGAGCTTATAACTTATAATCTTCCTGTAAAGAAGAATATGATCATAACTACAGGTACGTGTACTTTGCCAATTAAATTTCAAAAAGAAGATAAATTAGAAGCATACTTTGGTGAAATTGGTAATGTAAAAGCAAACATAAATTAATAAAAGAGATGTAATTTGTTAATTAAACAATTATTTAAAAGTATTTAATATGTATTAATAATCACCAGATGGATTAAATTTAGCATTTTTTTCAAAAAATACCCTTATTCGGAACATAGTTAACTTCAAGTCTTATACCATCAGGATCTTCAAAGACAATATAATAATAGCCTTTTACCCAATTACCATTCATAGGCCCTCTAATAATATTTGCTTTTATTTTTTTTAGTAAAAAATAAAATTGTTCTATATCTTCCTTTGATCTCATTCTAAAACAAAAATGATGCAGACCTAAGTTATCTTGAGAGAATTTTAAATTTTTAATTATATCAGCATTGGCCTGCTGAATTAAAATACCAGTTTTTCCTCCAACATAATAAAAACTTTTATTACTTGAATGTATAAGGGTTAAGCCCATATTTGTTAAAATTTTATCATAAAACAGTTTAGACTTTTTAAGGTCTGAAACATTTAGTGCAATATGAGCTATTCCGTTAATATTCATAGGAATTATTGAAAATATTTTTAATCTTTTATGTTTCGGTACATTACAAAAGCACCTCTGATATCATTAAGTTTATAATTTATAGCTTTATCATCTGGATAAAGTTTTTGAATTTCTTTTTTTAGATCATCATTGATATTACTACCATGACAATTCAAACATACCTCTTTAATACGAATAGCTTTTACATAAACAAATTTATTATTATTTTCATCTTTTATAATATCACTATGTTCTAATACTAAGTCTTTATTATCTATTAAACTTAATTTATTGAACTTTTCCAGTATCTCCTTTTCATATAGATTAGGATAATTATTTTTATTTCTAGGTCTTAAACTTATTCTTTTTATAGCAAAACCCTTTTCATTATCTTTAGAAACTAATTGTTCAACCTCCTTATTACAATATTTTAAAGCCTTTATTAAATTATTGTGTTGCAAACCTTTTATTAGAGTATTTTTATATTGTTTAGATGTTTCTTTTAATAAATCTTTTGCTTCATTTAATATAACTGACTTATTAGTTTCTATAGTTTCAGAATGACTAATATTAGTAATTAATAAAGACATAACTATAAAAATTTGTATAAATTTCATATTAAAACCTTAATTTCTAATATTAAAGTAACATATTATTAAATTTTATTAATGTCTTTCTTTTTTTAGGAAGAATGTTCTTAAATATAAATTGTTTTTTATATCATCTGAAATTTTTTCACTAATAACATTAACCAGCTCATAGCCATCTTTTCCAAAATCACTTAATATTTCTTCTACCTCATAATTTTTTTTACTTCTACTTTGTATATCGTCTTTATCTAATGAATATTCATATTGTTTTATTCTAAATTCCCATTTTTTCATATGTACTCCTAAATTAAAATATGCCATTATATTTTTTTAATTAATAATATTATAAGGATTAAAGTTATGTCTAATAATAACTTAAATGTTTTTCTTTCTGGTGAGATTCATACTGATTGGAGAGAAGAAATTATAGATCAATCTAAAAATCAAAATTTATCCATAAACTTTTTTTCTCCTGAAACAAATCATGCTAATAGTGATGATTGTGGAGTATCTATATTAGGGCCAGAAAATGATAAATTCTGGCATGATTATAAAGGCGCATCAATTAATTCTATAAATAATAGTATAAGTATTAAAAAATCTGATATTGTAATTATAAAGTTTGGAGAAAAATATAAGCAATGGAATGCTGCTTTTGATGCAGGATACGCTATAGGTCTAAACAAAAATATCATTACTTTACATACTAAGGATTTAGATCATGCTCTAAAAGAAGTAGATGCAGCTGCGAAAGCAGTTTGTAGAAGTAATGAAGAAGTTATAAAGATTTTAAAATATATAACCAATAGTGAACTATAATTTATTACCTAAAATGAGTAATATGGTCAAATAATAAATAATTTACTATGATAGATTTAGTTATGTTAAATTTTATTTTAATATTAGCAAATCTATTGTTATTAGGCATATTAATAAATAATATTCTTGTTCTTTAGTATCATATTAGTGTAAACCTATATAAAAATAGGTTTTAAAATTAATAAAGAAAATTTAATAAGAAAAGAAGTAGAGTATAAGTTACAAAATAACTTTGCTGATTTCTGGATAAAAATTCTTACTCATAATGTTTTTAGATATCAAGCTATTAGTAAGGAAGTAGGTGCATTAGAGGGATTAATAGTACAAGTTATAGCATGGCATCATTATTTATCTTCAATTACTGAAATAAAAAAAGAAATTCATAGCTTTGATACTGCATTTGAAATGTGGCAAAAAAAAAATATTAATAAGAAACATAATAAAAAATTAACTATTTCATTAGTAAGTGAACTAACAACAATTCCTTTTGAAACTACAAGAAGAAAAATAAAAAAATTAGTTAAAAAAAATTGGATAACCTATTCTAAAGAAAATGGAATAGTATATAATAGTAATTCTGAATTGAATGATAAGATTGTAAATAAAATTCATCCTGTAGAAAAAGATTTACTTAAAGAGTTTTTAGTATCTTACATAATGAGTGGCAAAGACAACTAATCTATATGATAAAAACAAAGTACTTAAGTATTTATGAAGTGTCTTTAAAATAAAATTTATTATGATTAGTTCTCCAATAAAACAAGGTATTAAATATTCATTTGGTACTCCAGCCATAGGGTTAGGATTAAGTATGTTTACTTTTGGAGCTTTTTTAAAAAGTTCTGGCTTTACTATTTGGCAAAGTTTTTCTTCTACCTTTTTTGCTTTTGCTTTACCCGGTCAATTTGTAATGGCAGATTTGCTAATTGCAGGAGGTAGTATTTTAAACATATTTTTTGCAGTATTATTAACTAATGCAAGATTATTCCCAATGACTATTAATCTTATACCTATTATACAAAATAATAAGATTCCAAAATGGAAATTTTTTTTGATTAGTCACTTAATTGCTGTAACAGCATGGATAAATATGTTTGCAAGTTATAAAATGTAAAACAAAATAATCGCTTTGAATATTTTTTAGGTTTAGGAGGAAGTTTATGGATTACCTCTATACTATTTACTGTTTTAGGCTTCATATGTTCTGACTTTATAAATAATAAGATATTATTAGGTCTTGTATTCTTTAACCCCTTATATTTTTTAATTATGACGTTAAGTAATATATTAAATAGAAAGTTATTATCAGTTTTTATTTTATCTGCAACCTTAGGACCACTTTTAAATTATTTAAGTCCTAGCTGGGGAGTATTAATAGCTGGGTTTATATCTGGCTCACTTGGTTTTTTTTATTTTAGAATTAAAAATGATAGATAATCAAACCATAATTTTAGCCATTATTGTTTCATCTATAGCTACATATCTTTGCAGATCAATGGGAGTTATATTTTCTTCTAAGATTAAAGATTGATAGTTGGATTTTTGACTGGATTAAATGTATTTCTATAGGAATTATAGTAGCGGTAATATCAAAAATAATTATATTTCCTGAAGGAATTTTAGAAAGCACATCCCAAATATCAAGATTCTTAGCAACCATTTGCCTAATTATAACCTATTATTTTATTGGAAAAAATATTTTGCTATCAGTCAGTCTAGGAACAGCTGTATTTACTATTTTTAAATTACTATAATATTTAATTATTTTATTTTAGAAAACTCTGTAGGTAATAATATTTCATTTTTCATATGTACTATTAAACTCTCAACTTTGCTAAGTAACTAATAAAATCTTTATTTTTTGCCAAAATAGCTCTTCTTTTGTCTCTATCCTCATAACTATCATAGCCATATAAGTGAACTACTTTATTAAGTTCCCCAAATTCAGTGTAAAAAAACCAATTTGATTTCCTAGAATAGAAACATGTGTTTCTCTAATTTCATTATTATAAATATCAAGAAACCTTTTTAAAGTAGTTGGTTTTAATAAGTATGTTCTCATTTCAATGATCATTACAGCTCCTATTCATTTAAATTATTAAGTTTATCCTTTAAGAAAATAAGTTCCCTTTTATCTTTTCCTAATGTTCTCTCAAATATTTTAATAGCTATTCTAAAATTACCTTTGGCCTCTTCTAATTTATTCTGTTTTATTAATTGCATACCTTTTGTTTCATATGCTCTTGCTCTATACAATGCTGAACTTCTAGTTAATTCTGATATTTGCCCTGGATTATTAGCTATTACACTAGCCATCATATTTAAAACTTTATTATGTACTAATATTGCGTCATCTAATTTATTTTGAAACCTTAAAGATAAAGCTAAATAATTTAAAGCTTCAGCTATATCTGGGTGGTTTTTTTTTATAAGTTCTTCTCTTATTTTATGTACTTCTCTAAATATTAATTCTGCCTTATAAAATTCTCTAATTCCAATAATAAACGACCCTTATTTTCTAATAAGGTAGCAGTAGTCAAATGCTTTTCTCCAAACTCAATGTTAGATAGTTGTAATGCTTTATCATTAGATATTAGAGCATCATGAAATTTTTTCTCTTTAAATAATCTCTTTGTAACTTTAAATTCATTTTTAAGTTCTAAAGATTGTGAATTTAAAAAAGCACTTGTAAAGCTAAGTATTAGTAATAATAATAATTTATAAAAGAACATATGTAATTATATCAATTTATGTGCGGAAGATACAGCTTATATTCTACTGGAAAAGTTAAAAAAAAGATTTGGCATTGATGTAGTACCAGATTATAACATTTCTCCAGGGCACAAAGTTATAATAATAGATGATCAAGTATTAATTAAAAAAATAACTTGGGGAATTAATTTTCCATGGTTAAAAAATAAAATACATATAAATGCTAGATTAGAAAGTATTAATACAGGTTCTTTTTATTCAAACTATAAAAGATGTATTTTTATTACAGATGGGTATTTTGAATGGAAAAAAAATAAAGATTATAAAACACCTTATTTTCATTACTTAAAAGATAGTTTTATTTATATGGCAGGATTATACAATGACAATGGCGCAATAATAATTACTATTCCAAGTTCTTCAAAACTTAATGATATTCATCATAGGCAGCCTTTAATTATTAAAAATAATCATTTAACTACATGGATACAAAAGAGAAAAATAGTACCAATTAATTCTGAAAATATTCACTTTCATAAAATAAGTAACAAAATAAATAATAGTAAAAATAATCAAAAAAACCTTTTAAAGAAAATAAATTGAAATTTTTAATAATATCTTTAGCATTACTTTGTGTTTAGACTTTTAATATTAATATCATCTTATTTTTTTTTGATATACAAAACTAATGCAAACTCATACGAGCTTACAGTTATGAGCATTCATGAAAGTAAATCAATAACTGCTTCAAATGATTATGAATTTACAATTTCTGAGGCTAATGGTAATTGGCAAGACAATATGGGAAATTATGGCAAATCAAAAATTTTGTTTTATATTGAAAATGAAAAAGATGGTAAAGCTTATATAAAAGGTCTTGGTCAATTAGATGATCAAATAAATAATAAGTTTTGGTTTATTCCTGTTAGAAAGAGTGATCAGGATGCTGGAGTTGGAAAAATGAATTTTATAGATGTACCTAATAACTATAAGTTTTTACTTAAATCAAACTGTAATTATGCAATAAATTATTTTGAAAATAGAAGTTTTTTTAAAGTTTTATGCAAATAATTTTATAAAAATGGAACTTTATATTACAGGCGCTGGCGTTAGCTCAGATAGTGGTATCCCTACTTTTAGAGGATCTGATGGATTTTGGACAATAGGTAGTAAAAATTATACCCCTCAAGAAATGGCTACTAGAACTATGTATAAGAATAATCCTGGTCAATTTCTTTTATGGTATTACAAACGATTTATTAAATACAGAAATGCTAAACCAAATAAAGTACATGAATATTTAGTTGATAAATATCTAATTACTCAAAATATAGATGGATTGGATTTTAAAGCAGGGAATAAAAACTATATAGCAATTCATGGTAATTTACATAAAACAACCTTATATCACGATCAAAATGATATAGTGGAGATACAAGATGCACCTTGGGATCTTATAGAAAAAGAATGCCCTGATATTAATGATAATACTAAATTAAAAAGTATATTATTAGATAATTTTAAAGTATCAAAGAGTACCTAATAACCTGAAAAAATGAAGTCGCTAAAACCTTTTGTATTATTATTTGATGAATTTTATACAGATAATTATAAAATTAACAAAGCATATAACTGGATGAATAGTGCAACTAAATTTATATTTTTAGGAACTTCATTTAGCGTAAATATTACAGCAATGGCACTGAGAAAAGGCTATAAATAATAATGCAAAGGTTGAAATTGTTGACCCTAAGCCTGTAAATTTAAGTTTAGAAAATATTATTTATCACAAGATGAGCGCTTTAGAGTTTATTATGAGTAAAAAAATTAATTCTTAAAGTAACTAGATATTAGGTCTCAGGAATAGATTCAACTACACCATCTAACTCTTGTACATTTTTTTTAAAAATTGGACCTGCCCATTTATTTGTATCATCAAAATCCTTCTTATTATTGTATCTTGCAATTGACAATAACTGACCTTCTCCAGTTTTAATAAACTCTACGGAAAGACATTCAGATTTATTTTTATATTCATCATACATTTGTGCTTTAATTAAACTTATAAATAGATTTGCTTTTGTTTCACTAGGAAATTTATATTTCATTATTCTTATATGCATTAATTTAATTTAAATTATTACAAATATTTTTATAAACATATGATAATCTTTCTATTTCAGTGAGGTAATATTTTTTACAATTATTTAACTCTTCCCTACTAAACTTTTCTCCTGATTTTTGAAGAAGGCAATTTTTATAAGCATTTGAATTAATGTCTATAACATTCAATAGCGTCTCACAAACTACTCCTTTTTCATTTGCATAAATATTAGAAGCAACAAAAAACATAAAAATAAATAATGTTTTGGATAAAAATAAATACATTAATCACCTTATATAAAAATTTATGTTACATTATAGCTATAAAGATTAAAATATTAAAATGTTTAGAGTTCAATTTGACAAAATAGGTAAAGCCAGTGAACAAGTCTATTTAAAAAAAGTAGACAATATTAATACTATAAATGAAAACGAAGTTTTAATAGAAATCATTTGCTTTCCCATCAACCCAGCAGATATTTTATTAGTTGAAGGTAAATATGCAAATAAACCAAAACTTCCATCATTAATAGGAGCTGAATGCATTGCTAAAGTTAAAAAAATTGGCAACAATATTAGAAAATTTAAATTGGGAGATATAGTTTTACCACTAGTAAGAGATAATTGGGTAGAAGAAAAAGTGGTAACAGAAAATGAAATAATTAAGCTTCCTAATAATATAGATACTGAACAAGCATGTATGTTAAAAGTAAACCCTGCAACAGCATATCTGATGTTAAACAACTATGTAAAAGTTAAGCAAGGAGACTTTATTATACAAAATGCTTCTAATTCTAGTGTTGGTAATTACATCATCCAATTAGCAAAGTTATACGATATAAATACTATTAATTTTGTTAGAAGAAAAGAGGTTATCTCTACCTTGAAAGATTATGGAGCTGATTATGTCTTTAAATTAAACCTTAACCAAAAAGAAGAAAGTTTTATAAAAAGCTCAAATCCTAAATTATTTATAGATGCAGTAGCCGGCAAAGATGTCAATACTATTGCTTCTTTATTAACGGATAGCTCAACTATAATTAATTATGGCTTATTAAGTGGAGAAAATATTCAATTGGATCCTCACAATACAATATTTAAAAATATTATATTAAAAGGATTTTGGTTAAGTTTATGGTTAAATAAGATGTCAATAGAAGAAAAAATAAACTTTACACTTACTTATCTGAATTAATTATTAAAAAAGTTTTATTTACTAAAGTTGAAAAAGTATTTCATATCAATGATATAAAGGAAGCTATTGATACTGCAAGCGACTTTAATAGAGATGGAAAAATACTAGTAACTACATCAAAAGCTTAATTGAGTAAAAACTATGATAAGTGACCTAATACTTTTTGAGCACTTGAAACATCAAATACGCCTGGTTTTTCAATAAATAACTTTTCTACTTTAAGTCCTGTTAAAATCATAGCAAATCTTTGAGACCTTATACCTAAAGAATACATAGATCCATCAAATGTTAAACCCAAAGCTTTTGATAATGATGCATTTCCATCAGCGAGAAATAAAATATCATTGCCTGCTTTATTCGCATCACACCAAGCTTACATTACAAAAGGATCATTTACTGATAAACATACTATTTCATCAACTTTTTTTTCTTTAAAAGCACTAGCATAAGTCAAAAAGCCTGGTAAATGTTTAGCAGAACAGGTTGGAGTGAATGCACCTGGAACAGAAAATAAGACTATTTTTTTATCTTTAGGATGCATTAGTGAATGATCGGCAAATAATGTACTTAATTTAGCATCCTTAATTTCATCTTTTACAATTGCTTTTATTGCCATATCTGGCAAATTATCCCCTTCTTTAATAATTTCTGTCATATTTCACTCCTTAAATAGTTTCGATTATAATAAAAATAATTTATATTTTTATTATATTATGAATGTTAATAAAAATAAAAAAAATATTATTAAAAAAGATTTGGTCTTACTTGGCGCTGGTCATTCTAATATAGAAGTACTTAAAAAGTTTGGAACTAAACCCATAGATGGTCTTCGCTTGACTGTAATAAGTAATTCTTATTTTTCTACATATTCAGGAATGCTTCCAGGCTACTTACAGGGTATATATGATTGGAATGAAATAAATATAGATTTAGTAAAGTTATGTAGAGTTTATGGACACAGGCTAATAATATCTAATGTAATTAAAATTGATACTAAGAATAATTTAGTATTCTTAGAAAATAGGCCTTCTATAAATTATGATTACTTATCTATTAATCTAGGAATTAAAACAGATAGCAGTAAAATCAAAGGTGCAGAAAAAAATTGTTTAAAATTAAAGCCAATATCCTCTATAAAAGAAAATTTTGATAAGCTTTTAGAATTTAATAAAGTTAATAAAAGTAATGACATAGTAATAATTGGTGCTGGAGCAGCAGGCTTTGAAGTTGCGTTAGCTTTAGATGAAAATTTAAAAAGAAGATACATTAAAAATAATATTATCTTACTTTCTAAGAACTCTTCTGTTTTAAATCAATTTAATAAAAAAGCTGAATTTATAGCAAAAAATACTCTTAAAAAGTGCAATGTTAAATTTCTAAACAATGCAGAAGTAGTTATGGTAACTAGCAATTATGTTTTATTAAAAGATGGTAGAAAAATTTTTTGTAAGTTACCTATTTTAGCAACAAATAGCGGCCCTTTAGATTTATTAAGAAAATCTGATTTACCTCTTACTAAAAATGGTAGCATATTGATAGAAAGTAATTTATTAGTCTCAGGATATAATAATATTTTTTCTACAGGTGATATATCGGAAATAAAAGCATACAATATGCCTAAAGCTGGAGTGTTTGCAGTAAAACAAGGCAAAATATTAGTTAAAAATATTAAAAAATTATATCTTCAAAAAAAACTATCCCAATATAAACCTCAAAAACATTTTTTATCAATCATTGGTTTGCAAAATAATAGAGCTCTAGCTATAAAATCAATATTTTCAATTAAAGGTCAATTAATATGGAATATAAAAAAATATATAGATAAAAAATTTATTGAAAAATATACACTTTATAATAAAGATAACTATCCTCAAGACAATCAAATTGAACCTGTTTTAAATCAAATGCAATGCAAAGGTTGCGGTAGCAAAATACCTCAAAGTATATTAAACAGCGTATTTGAAGAAAATATAAAAAAAGGATCACTAGATGCTGATAAAGTACCTAATACTAAAAATATTTTTCAAACTACAGATATAATATCATCAATTGTCAGTGATCCCTTTGAATTAGGAAATATATCAGCTAAACATGCTTTAAATGATATATTATCTTCAAATACTAAACCTCTAGCTGCACAAATGATTGTAAGTCTTCCTCCTGCAATTAATGAAATAAATAAAAGAGACTTAATTCAATTTAAGAGCGGTGCAGATTATGCCATGAAACAAGCTAACTGCAAAATAATAGGAGGTCACTCTTATAGTAATAATGATGATCAAGTATATTTGGGTTTTTCAATAATTGGTAAGAAAAAAAATTATGTTAAACCCAAAAAAGATAAAAAAGGGAAACTTTACATTACTGGTAAGATAGGGTCAGCCTTAGTTTTTGCTGCTATTGAAAAAAAAATAATTAGTGGCATGTATTCTGAAGAAGTTGTAAACAATATGAAAAAATCAAATTATGAAATTTTTAAAATATTTTATAAATTTAACATACAACATATTACTGATATATCTGGTTTTGGATTAGCAATACATGCGCATAACCTTCTATTAAGGCACTCAGATTTAAATGGCCTAGAAATATCACTTAAAAAAATACCTTTGTATGAAGGAGCTATAGAAGCATTAAATAATAACGTCAAGTCTAGCCTTAATGATTCAAATAAAAATAGTATAATCAATAACTTAAGAATAGATTATAATAAAATAAATACAAAGTATTTGAACTGTTTGTTTGACCCACAAACTGCTGGTGGCTTTTTTGTTTATACTAGATGCTACAAAAAAAAATATTAGATGAATTAGATAAGAAAAAAATTAATTATTCATCTATAGGAAGAGTGATTAATAGCAGAAAAAAAATTAAAATAATTTAATGCCTATTAAGTATATAAGAAACTGGGAACTAAAATCATTTGATGATATTATAGATGTAAGAAGCCCTAATGAATATCAAGAAGATCATATACCTAATTCTACAAACCTTCCTGTATTAAATAATTTAGAAAGAAAAGAAATTGGTACAATTTATAAAAACAAAAGTGCTTTTATTGCAAAAAAAATAGGTGCTTCTCTTGTTTCTGCTAATATTGCCTATCACATTAAAAAAAATTTATTAACTAAGCCAGGTAACTGGAAGGTATTAATTTATTGTTGGAGAGGTGGCCAACGCTCTAAATCTTTTGCAACAGTACTTTCAGAAATAGGTTGGCAAGTTTATGTTTTAAAAGGAGGTTATAAAACTTATAGATCCTCTATTAATAAAAAAATATTGACGATAACAAAAAAAGAAAATTTATAATCATAAGAGGACCTACTGGCTGTGCAAAAACTCGTATATTACAACGTCTTAAAAAAATTGGAATAAATACTATAGATTTAGAGGGCATAGCTAAACACAAAGGGTCTTTATTAGGATCTAATCCTAATGTAAGTCAGCCATCACAAAAACTTTTTGAAAGTCAAATTTATATTGAATTAAAAAAAATTAAAGAAAAAAACCAATATTTATTGAATCTGAAAGTAGTAAAATAGGTAATTTATTTTTACCTAGTATTCTTTTAAATAAAATAAAAACTAGTCCTGCTATTGAAATAAATTCAACTATTAATTCCAGAGTAAATTTTTTATTAAAAGACTATAAAACTTATATACATGAAAAAAATAGTTTTACTGAGCTTTTTACTCACGCAAAAAGTAAATTAGGAAATAAAATAGTTACTAAATGGCAACAAAGTTATAAAAAAAAAGAATGGAGAGATTTAGCCTTTCAGTTAATAACTGAGTACTATGATCCCTTATACTCTCATAATTTAAAAAATAAAAATAACAAAGTAATTAATAAATATCATTTACAAAGTTTAACTAACAGATCAATCAATGATTTTTGTGAAGTTATTAAAAAAGATTTAGGGTTTTTTAAAATCAGTTATATAGTAATCTTAATTAATTTATAAAACGTATTGAAAATATGGATAAAATACATCATATAGCAATTGAAGTTAAATCAATTAAAGATACTATAGATTGGTACAAAAAACATTCTAGTTGTGAAGTTTCGTATCAAGACGATACATGGGCACTTCTAAAATACGAAAATATTTCGCTTGCTTTAGTACTTCCTAATTCACATCCACCTCATATAGCTTTTGAAAAAGATGATGCACACAAATATGGTGAATTAAAACTTCACAGAGATGGCACCTCATCAGTTTATGTTAGAGATCCTTCTAATAATGCAGTTGAAATGCTAAAACTCAACAAATAGAAATATTTATAAACCTTCTTTGAAAGCTTCATACTCTTCTGGAGTCTGTAAGCAACATGTAGTAAATTTATATTTATCTTGAATAGCTTTATCTAATCTATAATCCTTACTAGATTGTTGTAAAAACATCACACAGTCTACTGGTATTATAGTAAAATTTCCAGCCGAGGTAACTTTGCCCTGAACTACTATATCTTTTACAAATAGATCTTTTGTATCATATGTATAATATAAACTACCATCTAGCGATAAGACTAGCCCTTCATTTTTATTAGTTTCAAGACTATTGCCACTAAAAATATGTGTTAAAATAATTTTAGTAGTGTATTTGATATTATTATTATTAATTTCCCTCATGAAACTATCAGGCATTAATGAGAAAGCTTTATCTGTAGGTGCATAAATTGTTGAGGAAACAGTATTATTAACAAGTGATAAAAATAAAGGGCTGCTTTCTAGTATTCTAATAAATATTTTATGATTTCCTGTATTGGATAAGCTTTTTATTAAGTTCCCTTCTGAAGAAAAAGAAAATTTAGAGGTCAATAATATTGATAGAATTAAAATTAATTTATAAAATAACTTTTTAATATTATTAAACATACCTAATTATAACCCAATCATTTATGTAAATAAACTAATTAAATTTATATAAAATAAACCTAAATTTTTTAATTTTTATGGTAATATATATACATGCCATCTTTTGATATAGTAAATAAAATAAATATGGAAGCGTTTAAAAATGCAATAAATGCTGTAAATAGAGAAACTTCTACAAGATATGACTTCAAAGGAAGCGACTCAAAAATTGAAGAAAAAGAAAATAGCTATTTTATCATCGCTGACTCTGATTTAAAACTAAAGCAAATTAAAGAAATTCTTAGTAATCATATGGTAAGACAAAGCGTAAATACAAAATCTATAAGTTTTGAAAGAGAAGAGAAAGCATCTGGTAATAAAATCAAACAAGACATTTCAATACATGATGGAATAAATAAAGAAATAGCTCAAGATATAGTTAAAAAACTTAAGTCACAAAAACTAAAGATTCAAAGTGCTATACAAGGAGACCAAATAAGAGTAAGTGGAAAAAAAAGAGATGACCTTCAAGAAGCTATCACTTTCTTAAAAGGATTAGATTTATCAATACCAATATCATTTATAAACTTTAGAGACTAAAGTTATTTACTAAGTTCAATTAATATTTTCAATTTATCATTTAGTCCATCAAGTTGCAGGCTGATGAATAATAAAAGTAATATAGTAATCAAATAAAATTTATTTTGAGTTATTTTTATACTTACTTTTTTCAGAATTTCTAACATACATATAAATTAAAATATTTTTTACATCTTGAAAAGAACTATTTCAAGCTGACTATATTTACAGTAAATTTAAAAAAAAAAAAAATTTAATCATCAAAAAAGCTTTGGGTAAATATTAAATACTAATTCTAATATTCTTTTTAATTGAATTATTAATATAATTAAATATTCTAAATTAATGAATATAGCAATTATAGGATCTGGACCATCAGCATTTTATACTGTTCAGAGTTTTTAAGAGAAAACCCTTCAACTAATATTGATGTTTTTGAAAAGCTTCCTGCACCATTTGGACTAGTAAGATATGGAGTTGCTCCAGACCATCAAAAAACTAAAAATATAATTAGGCTTTTTACAAAGTATTTATATGAAAATAATGTGAATTATTATGGAAATGTAGAAATAGGAAAAACTATAGATTTAGAAACCCTATCAAACATATATGATGCTGTAGTAGTATCTTCAGGAGCACCTGAAGATAAAAACTTAAGTATAGATAATAAAAGTAAAGTTAAAATATATGGTTCTGCTCAATTTGTAGGTTGGTATAATGGTAATCCAATACATTCTAATTTATCTCCTAATTTTAATTGTAAAAATATTGTAATTATAGGAAATGGAAATGTAGCTTTAGATTGCGCACGAGTAATAGCTAAAACTAAGGAAGAGTTTTATGAAAGTGATATTATGGGATATGCTCTAAGCGCACTTAATCAATCGTCTGTTGAAAATATATATATTATTGGAAGAAGAACTCCTAAAGATGCAAAGTTTACAATTTCAGAGCTAAGAGAAATGGCTGATTTAAAATTATATAAACCTGAAGTTGATTATGATGAAAAAGAGATGCTAAAAGTTCTAGAATCAAATGATATTGACACAAAAGTAAAAAAAAATATTGAAGCTTTAATAGATTTTAAAAAAATTAGCACAGATAACAAAAAGAAAGTTATTTTTAAATTTTTATCAACTCCTTCAAAAGTTGTTAACGAAGATGGTATTAATTATTTAATATTAAATAAAAATAAGGTTATAGAAAATAAGATTGTTTCTACGGATACAATAGAAAAAATTCCTACTGATTTAATCATTACTGCTATTGGCTATAGAGTAAGTCCTATAGAAGGACTAGAAATTGAACCAAATAATAATTTTTTTGTTAATAAAGAAGGACATATAAAAGAAAATATATACACAAGCGGTTGGGCATCAGGTGCCTCTGTAGGAGTAATTGGATCAAATAAAATCGGAGCTTCTTTATTAGTTAAAAAAATTATCAGCGAAGTTTCACCCAACAAAAATAATGCTAATAATAAACTTTTAGAATACTTTAGTAAAAATTCAATTAATTACTTAACTAAAGAAGATTGGAAAAAAATAGATCAAATAGAAATTGAAAGTGCAGAACGAAAATTTTACTAGAAATAAACTAGTAGACATAGAAAGCATTAATAATAAATTAAAAGTTTAATATTTTAATTTAATAGAATTAAAAACCTCTTTAGTTTTTCTTTTAGCTGCAATGATCTTTATTTCAATATTAGTTTTATCTAACTCAATTATTCCAAAGTTATTTTTATTTACCAACTCCCCTACTCTTAAGTTATCTTTCTCAATAGTATTAAAAGTCCTCTGATTAAATGAACTAGCAGTAATTTCGTATATGTTTTTATAATTATAAATTCCAGCTAGATGTCTATCTCCAGACAAAATTAATGATAATCGATTTTTATTTAATAGTTTTAGTAATTTTTCTCTCTCATAGAAAATATTATTCCATTTTTCCCAACCATGAGAAGTACTTAATACTTGAAATGAGGATAATAAAATTAATAAGTCATATTCTTTTTTTAATTCATTATTCAACCATTTCCATTGTTCTTTACCCAAAATAGTTTTGTTTTTATTATAATCAATTTTATATTTTTTATTTAATGATCTGTCTTGATTTAAAATAAAATCATCCTTAAAATATCTAGTATCTAGAGATACTATTTTTATTTTTTTATTAAACAATAAAATATCTTTACTATTATAAATTCCATCTCTTTTATACCTCACATCATTACTGTTTACTGAAAAAAAATCTAAAAATAATTTTTTAGCAATATTTTTATATTCCCAATTTCTTCCACCGTCATTTATTCCATAATCATGGTCATCCCAAATTGGAATAATAGGAATATTATTCTTGATATATTGAAAATTACTATTTTCTGATAACTTTTTATAAGCTTGCTTTAATTGATTAGCACTTTCGTTATTAAAATCACCATATACATTATCTCCTAATAAAATCAATAAATCTGGTTTATAATTAATTATAGTTTGCCAATGATCCATTTTATTATTTTGATTTGAACAAGAACCAAAAATGATAGTAAACTTTTTATAATTATTGCTATCAGCTAAGGAAAAACTACTCGAAGAAAATAATAATAATAATGATTTTATTAAAACTCTTCTATTTATAATATTATTCATTATTTAGTTTATTTTTAATGCTTTTCAGTAAAGATACAAACTTTTTAAAATCTATTCTTCCAGTGTTTACATTCCTTGGACTTGGATGATAACATCCAACTAATATTTTATTTTCTGGCAGCACAAACTCTCCTCCATGACTAAATTTATAATTTTTAAGTTTTATTTTATGCTCAATGTTATAAAATTGAATTATACTATCAAAAGCAATTTTTCCTAAAGCAAGTATTACCTTTACATTTTTAAGGTAACTTATTTCTTCTTTAAAATATTTAAAGCAGTTTAAAAGTTCTTCCTTAGTAGGCTTATCTTCTGGCGGTACACATTTTAAAGATAAAGTTAAATAAGCATTAAATAACTTAAGTCCGTCATTTATATTATCAGATCTATCTTGGTTTGATATTTTGACCTCGTTTAGGCATTTAAATAAAAAATCTGATGATTTATCACCAGTAAAGACTCTGCCAGTCCTATTTCCGCCATGAGCAGCTGGAGCTAATCCAATTATCAATAATTTAGCATTTTCATCCCAAAACCAACAATTGGCTTACCCCAATATGTTTCATTTTGATACATTTTTTTTTATCTTTAGCTATTTTTTTTCTGAACTCTACTAACCTCTTACATTCAATACATTTAATAATTTTTGAATTTAATTCTAATAAGTTACTTTTACTGCTAGTATACATAGAATAAATAAATATTAATTAACTGTAGAGGTCAACTATGAAATTTTTTTGTGATCGGCAAAAGAAAAGAAAATATCGAACAAGAAAAATTTGCAGAATTTGCAGATGAAGAAGCTAGAAAAGCAATAACTCTATTTAAAGAAGAATTTATTAGAGAGTTGTATTCTATAAAAGGAGGAAAAGGAGCCTGTATGATAGTAGAAGCAAGTAGTGAAGAAGAAATTTTAATAAAATTAAGTGATTTACCGTTTGTAAAAAACAATTATTTAGATATAGATATAATTGAAGTAAAACCTTACAGAGGCTTTGTATAATTGGCTTTTTTTCTTTAGAAGAAAAAATTCTTAAAGTTAATAAAAAGAATTTTAAATATATACAAAAAGGAGAAGGACAACTTGTTTTATTGATTCACGGTTGGCCAGAAAATTGTAACTCATGGTTAAATCAAATTTCATTTATTTCACAATTAGGTTATAAGGCTGTTGCTATTAATGTAAGAGGATATGCTGATAGTTACTCACCTCACACTATTCAAAGTTATAAGCTCAAATTTTTCATGGAAGATATTATAGATGTAATAAATTACTTTAATAAAGAAAATGCTATATTAGTTGGGCATGATTGGGGTGCTCCTATATGTTGGACCACAGCAGCATATTACAAAGAAAAAATAAATGCTGTTATAGGTCTCAGTGTACCTTTTACTAGAAGAGGAAAAATATCTAGTACTAAATTATGGCAAAAACTATATAAAAATATATTTTTTTATCAAAATTATTTTCAATATGAAAATATACCTGAAAAAGAATTAGAAAAAAATATTAGCGAAACATTATTAAAAATCTTCTACTGGTGTTCCGAAGAAGGCTTTCAAGATAAAATAAAATCAGATACCAACCTTAATTCAGGTTTATTAGCTGGTATTCCCTCACCTAAAAAAAAAATAGGTTAAAATGGTTAAACTCTTATTTTTTAAAAAAATTAATTAAAGATTTTGAAAAGTCAGGTTTTAGAGGCTCCTTAAATAGATATAGAGCTCAACCCCTAGATTGGGAAGAACTTACTGAATTAGATCATTTAAATGTCTCACAACCTAGTATATTTATTGGAGGAGAACATGATCCAGTAAGGTCATTTATAAAAGATTATGATGCATTTAAAAATGCAGGAAAATATTGCACTAATTTTAAGGGTTCGTTTATTATTGAAAATTCAGGTCATTGGGTCCAACAAGAAAAACCAAATGAAGTTAATAAAATAATCGGTAACTTTCTAAAACAATTAGATTAATTTAGAAACCATTGCATTCTGTCTTGACCAAAAAATAATTTACCATCAACTATAAATGAGGGTACACCAAATAAGCCTTTAGAAACTGCTTGTGAGGTATTGGCTTTAAGTTCTTCTTTTATATCATTATTTTCTGCTGCTTCAAGAAATTCTTTACTATCAAAATTATTACTTTCTAAAACGTTTATTATATTCTTAGGTTCATTTAAATTAATATTATTTATCCACATAGCACTAAACATAGCTTTATTATAATCTTTTAATATTCCCTTTTTTTTTAGCAAATATTGCTCCTCTCATCAGATAGAGAGTATTTACTGGAAAGGCATTGTTCATAGCAAAATTAACACCATAGCTATTTGCATACATTTTAATATCCTCAAACATCCAATCAGCTTTAGCTTTAACTGTTCCAGGAGGCTTATTATCTGTAGCTTTAAATATACCACCAAGTAATACTGGCTTATATTCTATATTAAACTTTTTTAAATCAGCTTTTTCCATTTGAGTCCAAGCTAAGTAAGCAGTAGGACTACCGAAATCATAATAAAATTCTATACTTTTCATTATTATACTATAACTTAATATTTAATGAAGAACAATATTCAAATTCCTAAAGGTTATAAACCATACAAAACAATTGAAGGTAAATTTGCTGCTCATATTGGTCCTTATTATATTAAATATAAATATCCTCGCACAATTTTTATTGTGTTTATTGATAATAAATTAAGTAATTTAAACAATGTAGCACATGGTGGCTTCTTAATGGCATATGCAGACTCAGTTGGTGGATTTTATGCTTACAATAAGGTTAAAAAACCCATAGTCACTGTAAACCTAAACTGTAATTTCATTAAACCTGTTAGTGTAGGATCATGGTTAGAAGCTAAAGCTAAAATCAAAATGTGTGGGAAAAAGTCTTATTTTTGTTGAAATTGAAATGTTTATTAAAAATAAATTAGTTTTTTCTTCAAATGGTGTATGGAAAATAATAAATATTGCGAAACGCTAATTTTAATGTAACATATGTTTAGAATTTGGGAGGATTCAATGAATAGACTAATACTAATTGTTAATACAATATTTTGCTTAATACTTTTTTCCGCATGTGAAAAAAAAGAAACAAAAGGTCCAATTAAAATAGCTGCTATTGAACCACTTTCAGGTCCTTATGCTGCAGTGGGAAAAGATATTATTGATGGAATAAAATATTCTGCAGATGTTATTAATGAAAATGGCGGTATAAATGGGCGAATGATAGAAATTGTTCCTATGGATAATGCAATGAAAGCAGAAAAAACAACTGAATTATTAAGAAAAGCAATAGATGAAAATATAAGATTTGTGACCCAAGGCGGAGGATCTAGTCATGCATTAAACATAATAAAGCAATTAGAAAAATATAATTCAAGAAACCCTGGAAAAGAAGTTCTTTTTTAAATAATTCAGCAGTAACGACTAGTTTTACTAATGAAGAATGTACATTTTTTCATTTTAGATTTGACTCAAACGTAGATATGAAGGTAGCTGGATTAATATCTCATATGTCAAAGGATGACTCTATAAAAAGTTTACTTATTTAACCAGAATTATGTTTATGGCCAGACATTTAGAGATACAGCAACAAGGATGATTAAAAATAAAGCACCTAATATTGAAATAGTTGGTGATGAATTAATTCAACCATTTGGCAAAGTTCAAGATTTCAACCCTTATATCACAAAAATTAAATTAAGTGGAGCTGATACAGTGTTAACTGGAAACTGGGGACCTGATGCATATAGGTTTGTAAATGCTTTAAAAGACGCTGGAGTTAAAGTGAAACTATTTGGTATTTATATTTCTCAACCTGCAGGAATGGCTGCGATGGAAAAAAATCTTTTATTTAATGATGTAATTATAGTAAAAGAATTTAATCCCACAAACCCTAATGCTCCGGCATGGTACAAAGATTACGAGAAGGGCCATTTAGAGAAAATGGGATTAACTCCAGATGCAGATAGATTTCGCTTTATGCTAGAAATGTTTAAGGCTGCAATAGAAAAAACTAATTCCTTTGAACCAAAAGATATTGCATATGCTCTAGAAGGTATGGAAGGAAAAAGCGTAGATGGAGGAAAAATTATTATGAGAAAAGATGATCATCAAATTCATTTTGATATGCAAGCACTTCTTGTTTCTGAAAAGAAAGATCAGTCTATAATTTATAGAAACCAAGATTTTGATATGTCTTATGTAAATGTTGGTAATATACCTGTAGAAGATATTACTTTGGATACTTCTTGTGAAATGAAGAGACCTTAGAGTCTAATAAAGATGTCTTTTGAAGTATTGACATTTATAATCTTAAACGGCCTTCTCTATGGCATGTTCTTATTTATGTTATCTAGTGGACTAACATTAATATTTGGAATGATGGGTATTCTAAATTTTGCTCATGCGTCATTTTTTATGATTGGAGCATATTTAGGCTACCAAATAAGTTATTATACTAATTTTTGGATTGCATTGCTTCTTGCTCCAGTTTTAGTTGGTTATTTGGGTGTAATAGTTGAAAAATATGGATTAAGAAATATTCATAAGTATGGCCATATTGCAGAGTTGCTTGTTTACTTTCGGATTATTTTATATAATAGAAGAAATGGTACAATTGATTTGGGGAAAAACACCTGTTCCGTATAAAGTACCAGAAATATTAAACTTTCCATTAATAGAAATAAGTGGTTTATCATACCCTGCTTACAGTTTATTTAGATTAGTTTTATCATTGTTAATTTTTATTGCTATTTATAGGGTTTTAGCCAAGACAAAAACTGGTTTAATTATTAAAGCTTCTCTAACTAATCCTAATATGGTATCTGCGTTAGGTCATAACGTTCCTAAAGTTTTTAGTAATGTTTTTGGATTTGGATGTGGTCTTGCAGGATTAGCTGGAGTTTTAGCTGGTAATGTAATTGGTACTGATCCATCAATGGCTCTACTTTTAGGTCCCATAGTATTTGTAGTAGTAGTAACAGGTGGATTAGGTTCTATAAAAGGAGCTTTAGTGGCATCCATAATAATTGGATTAATGCAAACTTTAGCAGTGGCATTAGAGGTTGATTTAAATAGTTTTATAAATTACTTAGGTTTTGAGGTAGATGCAAAAACTACCCTTAATTATTTTACTAGTTTAACAATTTCCCAATTATCTCCTATTGTTCCATATATTTTATTAATTTTAGTACTAATAGCTAGACCTAGGGGACTATTTGGAAAAAGAGATGTTTAAAAAATTTAAATTAAAATTTATATTTTTTTCAATTTTAATATTATTTCTTCTATTTTTACCTAATTTGTTTACTTCATCATTTGCTTTAACATTATTTTCTAAAATGGGTGTTTTGATAATTTTTTCTGTAGCATATAATATGCTTTTAGGTCAAACAGGTTTACTATCTTTTGGGCATGCTATTTACTTTGGTTTAGCAGGTTATGCATCAATTCATATTTTGTCAGGAATAAATGAAAGTTATTTGCCTTCTTTACCTTTAATACTTCTGCCATTTATAGGAGCATTCGTAGGATTAATTCTTGGCATAGGGATTGGATATTTGTCTACTAAAAGAGTTGGAACAGCGTTTGCTATGATTTCTTTAGGTTTCTGTGAACTAGTAACAGCGTTGACTCTAATATTTGTTGTATTTTTTAATGGTGAAGATGGTATTCAGGCTGATAGGGTTACAGGAAACGACTTTCTTGGCTTTACTTATGGTCCACAAAGCGAAGTTTATTATTTAATCTTATTTTGGTGTGTAATTAGTATTTTGTTAATGTATTTACTAACAAAGACACCTTTTGGAAGAATGTGTAATGCTGTTAGAGACAATCAGCAAAGAGCAGAATTTGTTGGCTATAATGTAAGAAAAATCCGATGGTTAGCTTTTTCATTATCAGCTATGTTTGCAGGAGCAGCAGGTAGCCTTCATGCTATTAACTATGAACATATAGGTTTTGAGTCTGTAAGTTTAGTTCAATCCGGGATGGTATTGTTTATGGCCTACATAGGTGGCATAGGTAATTTTTTGGGGCCAATTCTAGGAGCAATTTCACTTACCTACTTAGACACAATGCTATCAGATATTACAGAAGCCTGGGTTTTATACTATGGAGTAATATTTATATTAGTTATAGCTTTTGCCCCTCAAGGAATTGCAGGAATTATTGTAATGCATGAGCCAATTATAAGAAATAACCCCTCTCTACTAAAAAAATTAGTCTTACCTTATGCTATTTTTTTGGTAAGTATTATAATTTTAACAATTGGCTTTACTTCTATTATCGAATTATTGCATTCATTAAAATCTAGCAAAGATAACCTAAAAATATTCTGGCTTAATATAAATAATAATAATATTTTTATATGGATACTTTTAAGTTTAATTTTTATTAGCGGTATATTTCTTACAAAAAAATGTTTTAGATTAGTTAAAGAGAAATGGAATGATGTAATAAACGAAGTTAAACTAGGTCTAATTAAATGAATTATCATTTAGAATTAAAGAATGTAAGAAAACAATTTGGTCCAACTGAAATTATCAGGGGTGTAAACCTAAATATAAAAAAAGGAGAAATTCACTCATTGATAGGACCAAATGGAGCTGGTAAGTCTACTCTTTATAACCTTATATCTGGTGTATATAAATTAAGTTCTGGTACTATTAAGTTTAATAATAAAAATATTGAAAATCTTCCATCATATGAAATTTTTAGATTAGGACTTTCTAGAAGTTTTCAAATTACTAATATATTTCCCAAAATGTCAGTTTTTGAAAACGTCAGGTGTGGTTTGCTATGGAATATGAATTATAAATATTCAACTTTTAAAATTTTAGATAATAATCAAGATTTAAATGATAAGACTAATACAATACTAGAGCAAATTTCATTGAGTAATTTTTCTAAAGAACCTGCAGGATTATTAAGTTATGCTGATCAAAGAGCATTAGAGATTGGTATAACAATAGCAGGTGGTGCAGAAACTATACTTTTAGATGAACCTACGGCTGGTATGTCTAAAAGTGAAACCGAAAGAGCTACTAATTTAATTAGAAATATTGCAAAAAATAGAACAGTCTTGATTGTAGAGCATGATATGGGAGTAGTTTTTGATCTCTCTGATACCATATCAGTTTTAGTTTATGGAGAAGTAATTTGCTCAGATAAACCAGAAAATGTAAAAACTAACAATGCAGTAAAAGAAGCATATTTAGGAGACTAAAATAAAATGTTAGAAATTAAAAATTTGAATGCCTATTATGGAAAATCTCATATATTACAAGGAATTAATTTAAGTGTTAATCAAGGAGAAATAGTATCATTATTAGGACGAAATGGAGTTGGCAGAAGCACAGTAATTAAAAGCATAATGGGCATGGTTAAAACAGATGGATCTATTAAATTTGAAGGAAAACAAATTTTAAATTTACCTATACATGAAATTTCAAATGCTGGCATAGGATATGTATCAGAAAATAGAGACATATTTCCAGATTTAACGGTCTATGAAAATTTGGAATTAGGAAAAAAAAAAATAATAACTCAAAAATAAAATGGGATATAGAAGAGTTATTTGATTTATTTCCTAACTTAAAGAATAGAATTGATGTATTAGGTGGAGTATTATCAGGTGGAGAACAGCAAATGTTAACCATATGTAGAAGTTTAATGGGCTGCCCAAAATTAATAATGATTGATGAGCCTACAGAAGGTTTATCTCCTCAAATGGTAGGTAATGTAGAAAAGTTATTAAAAAAGATAGCTGAAAAAGGAGTATCTATTTTGTTAGTAGAACAAAAACTTACTATAGCTTTTAATCTATCTAAGAGATTATTTATAATGGGTCATGGAAAAGTAGTTTATGAAGGTACTCCTGTTGATATCAATAATAATCAATCAATCATTAAGGAATGGCTAGAGGTATCTTAATTGTCACTACTTAAAAATATTAAAGTTCTAGATTTGACTAGATTTGTAGCTGGTCCACACTGTGCATTAGTATTATCTGATTTGGGAGCTGAAATTATAAAAATTGAGAAACCCCAAAAAGGAGATGACTTAAGAATAATCGGACCTAAATTATCAAATATTTCATTGTGGGCGGCTGTTCTTAATAGAGGAAAAAAATCACTTTCATTGGATCTAAAGTCTGAAGAAGGAAGAAAAATTTTTCTAAAGTTAGTTAAAAGCGCTGATGTTGTTTTAGAAAACTTTCGTCCTGGTGTAATGGAAAAATTAAAACTTGATTGGAATACTTTAAATAAAGTTAATAAAAAAATAATAATGGCAAGAATATCAGGTTATGGACAAAATGACTCAACAGTTTCTAGACAGGCTTTTGACGCAACGGTGCAAGCAGAAACAGGCTATATGCATATTAGTGGTCACGATAATAAACCTACTATGATAGGAACAGTGTTTTTGGATTATACTACTGGTCTTAATACAGCAATTGGAATTTTAGCTGCTATAAATTCAAGAAATTTAACTGGTAAAGGAGAACTAATAGAAACATCTCTGGTTAGCTCTGCCCTTTCATTGTCGATGGGTGCTGTACCTGATTTTTTTACTAATAAAAAGAATTTTCTTAAAAATGCTAATTCTGATAGGTTTTCTTCACCATCTAATACGTACAAGACAAAAAATGGCTATATACATATAATGGCTGGTAGTGATGATAGATTTTATGGTTTAGTAAATGCAATGAATAAAAAAGAACTTTTTACCAATAAAATTTATAACACACCTCAAAAAAGAATTAAAAATCAAAAAAGTTTAGATAATATTGTTAATAACTGGACAAAAAAAAATACTATACAAGAAATCAGTAAAAAATTATCAAAGCATAATGTGCCTTGGGGACATGTTAAAACATTTGGTGATTTTTTAAAAACTAAAACAGCTAAAAATTTTATAACTAGTGCAAAAATAAATGATAAAACAATTAAAGTTCCTAAATGTGCAATAGAAACACCGAAAAAGAACTGTAAAGAAGAAAACTATTGTTCCTCAAGTTGGCCAGGATAACAATAAAATACTTAAATCTATTGGTTACACTAAAAAAAAGATAGATATTCTTAAAAAGAAAAATATAATCTGACTAAGCTATTTTATTTAATCTATTTTTAGCTTCAATATACTCTGATTTGAGCTTATCTACGAAATTATTGCAAGTAAGAACATTTTTAATTGCGCCTATTCCTTGACCACAACCCCATATATCTTTCCAGGCTTTCTTCTTATCCATACCATCAGTTGAACTAAAATCCATTTTTGATGGGTCACTTTTAGGAAGATTATCAGGGTCAAAACCTGCAGCAGCTAAAGAAGGTTTTAAATAGTTTTCCTTTTACTCCTGTAACTAAATCAGTATAAACTATATCATTTGAGTTATATTTAGTTATAGCCTCTTTATATCCATCTGTAGCATTAGCTTCTTTAGTAGCAATAAATGCAGATCCAATATATGCATAATCTGCTCCACATGCCAATGCAGATAAAATTCCATGCCCTGTTGAGATAGATCCTGATAAAGCTATTGGCCCATCAAACCATTCTCTTATTTCTTGTATTAATGCAAATGGGGAAGTGGTTCCAGCATGGCCTCCAGCTCCAGATCCTACAGCAATAAGTCCATCTGCTCCTTTTTCAATAGCTTTTTTTGCAAAAAAAAAATTATTAATAATATCATGTAAAACTATACCACCATAACTATGAACAGCATCATACACTTCAGGTCTAGCTCCTAAAGAAGTAATCACCACTGGCACTTTATGTTTTACTGTAAGTTCCATATCATGTTCTATTCTATCGTTTGTTTTATGAACAATTTGATTAATTGCAAATGGTGCTGCAGGTTTATCGGGATTAGAATTATTATATTTTTCTAATTCTTCTTTGATTTCAAATAGCCAATCATCAAGTAATTCTTTTGGTCTAGCATTCAATGCCGGAAAAGAACCTACAATACCTGCTTTACATTGCTCTATAACTAATTTTGGATTAGATACTATAAAAAGTGGTGCTCCTATAACTGGTAGCTGTAATTTATTTTTTAATTCCATATTGTTCATAATATATTATTATATAATATAGTAGTAATTTACAATACTTTTCGAGGAATTTATGAACAACCATATTTTAATAGAAAAAAACAATAATATTTTAGATATCAAATTTAATAGACCTGAAAGCAGAAATGCTATTACTCGTGATATGTTTGAACAAATGTTAACTACTTTGGAGAATTGTAAAGAAGATAATGAACTTAGAGCTATTTTTTTAAGTGGTGAAGGAGATGCTTTTTCGGCAGGTGGAGATGTTAAAGACATGGCTACAAGAGAAGATAACAGTAGTCTACAAGAAAAAACTAATTCTCTTAGAAGAATTATGGGGGTATCTGAGCTACTTTATTCTCTGCCAATACCTACTATTTCTATTATAAATGGCCCAGCTGCTGGAGCAGGTTTTGCAATAGCATTAGCTTGTGATATGAGAATTGCTACAGAAAATGCTAAATTTGTAACCGCTTTTTCAAAAATTGGATTTTCAGGTGACTTTGGAGGCAGCTATTTTTTAACTAAAATAATAGGAACTGCAAAGGCTAGAGAACTTTTTTATTTGTCCGATACAATAGATGCTAAAAAAGCTTATGAACTAGGTATAATTAATGAATTAATAGATGCTAATGAAATTAATGAATATGCAATAAATTTAAAAAATAAATTTAGAAATTTAGCACCAATTGCTATTAAATATATGAAAAAAAATCTTAATATTGCTGAAACTGGAGATTTAAACTTATCACTGAATCAAGAAGCATTACATATGATGATTTGTAGTGAAACAGAAGATCACAAAAATGCTGCAAAAGCATTTGTAAATAAAGAAAAAGTAGTTTTTAAAGGAAAATAGTTACATTTTTCGTTTAATATTTTTTAATGCATTTTTATGCTCTTTATGATTATGACTTATTCCCTGTAATAATGCACAAAAAGTCTAAAAACTCTTTAAGTGGAAGTTTAGCCCCCATCTTTAAAAGCCTTTTTGTATAACGAATAGTATTTTTAGGTTTTTTTGCTATTTCATTTGCAAACTTTTTAGCTTCTTGTAGTAATTGGTTAGGATCAACTTTTTTTAATATAAGACCTAATTCTAAAGCCTCTGAAGCAGAAACTTTTCTTCCTGTTAAAGTAAGTTCTGCTGCTTTTTGGTATCCTATTAATCTTTGCAAAAAAAATGCACCTCCATCACCAGGAATTATTCCTAAATTAATAAAACTTTCTGCTAAGAATGCATTATTTGACATAATTCTAAAATCACACATACAAGCTAAATCAAATCCAGCACCTACAGCTGGACCATTTATAGCAGCTATAGTGGGAATCTCTATTTTTTCCATATATAAAGGTATTTGTTGTATACCGTAACGGTATTTTTTCTACTTCCTCTACTGGTCCTGAAAAGGAAGTATTTTTTTTAAGCATTTCTTTAATATTGCCTCCAGAAGAAAAAGCTTTTCCTTCTCCTGTGATAATTAATACGGAAACTTTATTATTTTTATTAATGTATTCAACGGTATTAATTATATCATTAATAATACAAGACCCGGTTAGAGCATTTCTAATATCGTTTCTGCAAAAAGTTAGCATACCAACCTTATTTACAATACTAAACTTAGAGTCTATTAACTTTAAATTTTTTTTCATTTTATTTAGGAGGATATTACACTATCCTCCTATTTATTAAAATTAATTAATTGTATGCACTTTCAGAGTGACTGCTTCTATCTAAACCTGCTTCTTCCTCTTCTGAAGAAACTCTAATACCAATAAATTTTCTAAGTATAATCAAGATTAAAAAAGAAGCTAGACCTGACCAAATAGCAACCGCAAAACTTGCAAAAATCTGAATGTTAAACTGTTCCAAAATACTAACTTCAGAAAGTCCTAAGCCACCAAATTTTTTTGATCCTAATGGTGCTAATAATAATGTTCCTAACAGTCCGCCTACTCCATGAACTGCAAAAACATCTAAAGTATCATCAATTTTTAATTTATTTTTAACAAAACCAACCATATAGTAACATATTATTGCTGCTAATATTCCAATGATAAAAGCTCCACTTGGACCAACAAAACCTGATGCAGGAGTTATTGTTGCAAGACCTGCAATACAACCGGTAGCAGTTCCTACTAAAGTAGGTTTGCCGTGTTTAAACCACTCTATCATCATCCAAATAAATGCAGCTGTAGCAGCAGAAATATGTGTAACAGTCATAGCCATTCCAGCATTACCATCAGCCGCAAGGGCACTTCCTCCATTAAATCCAAACCAACCAATCCAAAGCATAGATGTACCTATCATTGCTAATGGCGGACTATGAGGTACTAGCTGCTTTTTATTGTTTCTTGGTCCTAACAAATATGCAAATACTAGTGCTGCTACTCCACAATTTAAGTGAACTACTAAACCCCCAGCAAAATCTTGTACTCCCATTTTAGCTAACCAACCTCCTCCCCATATCCAGTGAGTAATAGGTGCATAGACAATAAGTAACCATATAAAACTAAAAAGAAGAACTGATATAAATTTTGCTCTTTCTACGAAAGCTCCTACTATCAGCGCTGGCGTTATAATAGCAAATGTCATTTGAAACATAAAAAAAACAGTTTCTGGTAAACCTGCAAACTCAGATTCTGGTGTTACATTGTTTAAAAAAGCTTTAGACAAGTTACCAAAATATTCTCCAGTTTCTGTAAATGCAATGCTATATCCTGCTATAAACCAAGCTATAGACATCAAACATGCAACTGCAAAACACTGTATCAAGACTGAGATTAAGTTTTTAGAGTAAACTAAACCACCATAAAAAAGTGCCAAACCTGGCAAAGTCATAAATAGTACAAGAGCTGTAGATGTTAAGATCCACGCTGTATTTCCTTCTATCATAATAATCTCCCTATAAATTAACTAAATTCTACTTTATGAAAGAAATGCTGTAATGTTGGACATAATGTTAAAATTAACATTTTGCGTTCCTTCAGCTACAAGCTTACTTCCGACCATAAGGTTGAACGTAATAAAAATGTTATACTATTGTGTTTAATAGTCAACAAGACAAATTTTAGTCTAATTTTTTAAAATTATCCTTTATGTAATTAGTAAAATAATCTTTTATAGGAATAAAATGTTTATTCATAACTTTAAAGGTATCTCTATCAATTTTAACTACTTTAGAGTCTTCAAGTGCTTCAATAGTCCCTGTCCTTCTTGATCCAGACAATAAAACTCTAGCACCAAAGTGATCATTAACTTTATAAAACTTTGTAAATTTTTTTCCTGAATTGGTCTTGGTAAAAGTATTTTTAAATGATCCTTTTATTACAATATAAAATCCATCTGCTATCATTCCCTCTTTAAAAACTACATCACCTTTTTTAAAGTTTTGATAAGCAACTGCATCATTTTTTAATGCTCTAGTCATAACAGCATTTCTTGGAACTAAAAATTCTACAATCCATCCCGTGAGAACTCTAATTTTTGTGGCAAAGCTAGGCAAAAAAGATAAATAAAATGCTCTCCAAATTAACCAAGCAATAAATCCTTTAACTGTAAAAAAAAATTTTTCCTACACCATCTCTAGAACCTAAAGATGCTAAAGATCCCTTAGAGGTATAATGAAAATCAGTTAGATTATCACCCAAAATTTTTGCCTTAATATTCTTTGCTAAAAGCTTACCTTGTCTTACTGCAAATTGAGCATTAGGGGGAGCATAAGCTATTTTTTTTTTTTCTTATACAACATATTTTTTTTATCTTTATTAGGTATTAATGCAGCATCTCCAACTGCCCAAACATTATCAAGTCCTTCAACCTCTAGACTTCCTTTAGTAATAATTTTTCCGTGTTGTAAACTTAAGTTACAATCTTTAATAAGTTTTGAAACAGTAGAACCTATAGTAGATATTACAGTATGGGTTGCTATATTTTTTTTATTACTCAAAAAAACTTGATATTGTGTTACCTCTTCTAAAGCAGTTTTTAAATGAACATTTATATTATTTTTTTTAAATTTTTTGAGCGTATATTGACCTACTTTTTTATCCATATCAGGCAATAATTGATCTGCAAATTCTACTATATGAAATTTTAGATCACTCTTCTTAATAGAACTATAATAAGGCATTAAACGATCTATCATTTCTTTTATTTCTCCAATAGTTTCAACTCCAGAAAAACCTCCACCTATAACTACTATATTTAATAATCTTTTTTTAAATCTTTATTTGATGTAACATCAGCTAGCTCTAAACATCCTAAAATATGATTTCTTAAGTCATAAGCATCCTGTAAACTTCTCATAGTAAATGCATGATCTTTTAGGCCTTTAACAATATCTAGGTTACTTACTTGTCCTAATGCAATTATCAAATGATCATATTCAATAGAGTGTGAACTCTTTTTAAAGCCCTGCAAAATAGAAACTCTTTTATTATTAAAATCAAGACTTGATATTTCAGCATTTCTATATTTAATACCTTTTAACATTTGACGAATAGGTGTTACTGCATCTGAACTATAAATGGTTCCTGATGCAACTTCTGGTAATAGTGGTTGAAAAATAAAATAATTATTGTCACTAATTAATTCAATTTCATAATCCTCAAGATTTTGTTTTTGTAAGTTTTTAGCAGTATAAATACCTGCAAACCCTCCACCTAATATCAAAATTTTTTTCATTCTAAACCTAACAAATTGCTCTAATAAAAACTATCTCATCAAAGAAAGTAACGGCATATGTGCATTTTTTTCCTATTACTTCTTTATATTTTCCAGTACCTTCTATTATATGATAAGTACCTACTCCTCCTGACTTATCTGTATCTCTTTCTGCTTTCATCCAAAATTTATCATAATCTTTATCATTGATCTCACATAAAATATTTAAGTTTATCAGCTTACCACTTTTAAAAGCTTCTCTAATTCCATCACATTCATATTTTCCTATATTTCCTCGATTATCAGAAAAAGCTCCAAAAGTATTAAGACTTGAAAAAGAACTTTTGTCTGGAAGTGTTTTCGTGATTTCTTTAAAACTTCCATTTAATTCAAATTCATATTTTTGACTAGCAAATACTGATAATGGAACAGTCATAATCAAAAAAAGTAAAAATTTTTTCATAAAACAAATTAACTTAATAATTATACAAGGTATATAGTTATTTTTTTCTAAACTCTATTTCCATATCATCCCACACATCTAATGCTTGATACTTAGGCACAAAACCTAATCCTTTAGTAGCATCTGATGATAAAATAGTTGATGATGTAATAACATCTACTACCGAGGGAGTATTATTTAAAGCTTCACTCAAAGCCTGTTCAAGTTTTTCAGGATCTTCAACTCTAACACCGTAAGCTCCTAAAGATTTTGCTAGTGCTGCGTAGTCTGAATGAGCAAGACTTGTAGCATAAACTCTGTTTCCATAATTGAGCCTTTGATCATGTTTTTCAATATTCCAGCCACCATTATTAGAAATTATTACACATATATTAGAATTATTTTTTACTGCAGTATCAATTTCCATTGCATTAAAACCAAATGATCCATCACCTGTAACACAAATTATTTTTTTTCTTTAAACACTTTTGAAGCAGCTATAGCATAAGGAATACCAACTCCCAGACAGCCAAAAGTTCCTGAGTCCATATAATATTTAGAATGCAATCCTACTCTTGCAAAACTTAATATATCTCCCCCATCAGCTATACCTATAAAATCATCATCTATAATATTTTTTAATTTTTCAAATATCAAATTAGGGTTAATCTTATTATCATCTCCAGTTTTATTGACCTTTTTATCTAAAACTTTCTTGATTTTTTCTAAATGAAAATTTTTAATATTATTAATCCAAGTCTCATCAAAATTAGATTTGTTTAGTTTATTGTGTATTAGTTCAATTGCTACCCCAGGGTCAGATAATATTTCCGGAAATCCTCTTCTGTTATCTGTAAGTTCTAATGCGGACTCTGAAATCCTTATAAACTTTGCTTCTTTAAATACTGCCGGTGAACCAAATGCTAGTTGATAATCCAATTTTCTTCCTAATAAAATAACTAAATCAGCCTCACTCATAGCTTTACTTCTAGCAGCAAAGATATTATTTGGATTAGATTGTGGTATCAAACCTCTACTATCCTGAGTATCTAAATAAGGAATATTATATTTATTTATAAACTTTAATATTTGTTGCCCACCTTTTAAAGCACCTCTACCAGTTATAATTAGAGGTTTTTTTGAATTTCTAATAGTATTTATTGCTTTATCAATATCAATTGAGCTAGGATAAAGATTATATGGTTTTTTTCTACCATCCAGTCTTCTAAAACTAATTTATCATCTACACTTTCTCTTAAAATATCTGTAGGAACTTCAAAATAACTTGGACCAGGACTGCCCATATTACCAATAGCATAAGAAAAGGCTAAATCTAATTCCCTAATAATTTGATCAGGAACTCTCGCGGTTCTAGAATAATTAGTAACTGGTTTTAAAATATCTACATGAGGTATATCTTGCAAAGGACCCATGTTATTTTGTTGCAATGGTGCACAGCCACCTATCAGTAAAACAGGAATATTAGACAAAAAGGCATTAGCTATTCCTGTAACTGTATTAGTAACACCTGGTCCTGCAGTGACCATAGCAATTCCAACTTTTCCAGTAAAATATGAATAAGCTTGTGCCATGTGCACAGCAGCTTTTTCATCTCTAACATCTATAATTTTTATACCTAATTTATAACAGTGATCCCAAATAGGTTGTATATGACCACCCTGTAAACCAAAAACAAACTCTACTTTTCTATTTATTAAAAATTTGGCAATCCATGCTGCACAAGAGTTATTATCAGTATTTAAATCTTGTATCATAATATATCCTTTATTAAAGAATTTGCTTTATCTCTTAAATCTTTATGAAGAATTTTACCAGTAGCATTTCTTGGCATTTCATTATCACCAATAAAAAAAACTTTTTTGGACATTTATAGCCTGCTAATCTCTTTTTTGCCCATCCTATAAGATTTTGTTCAGTTAAATTCATATTATCATGCAAAACAACAAAGGCACAAACTATTTCACCCCATTTTTTATCTTGGCAACCTACTATTGCTAAATCTTTTATAGCATTATGTTTTCCCAAAACATTTTCTACTTCTGAGGGATAAATATTTTCTCCACCAGAAATAATCATATTTTTTTTTCTATCTACTAATACTATAAAACCATTTTTATTTCTATAAGCTAAATCACCTACAGAAACATAGTCATCAATAAAGGCTTCTTTAGTTTTATTCTTATTTTTCCAGTATCCTAAAAAATTATATGGAGTAGATGCATAAAGCTCACCTATAACACCATCTTTAACCTCTTTAAGATCATCATTCATAATTTTAATAGCCTTGCTCCCTATACATTCTTTACCCACTGTACCTAAATGAGAAAACTGTTCTTCTGGATGAAGCATGGTTACCCAACCTGACTCACTAGAACCATAAAGTTCATAAAGGTTTGCATTTTTAAAATATTTTAATATTAACTGTTTAGTATCCTTTCTAGCTGGCGCTGAAGATATCATAAAATTAAATTTATGCTTTATAATATTGTTTTTATTATATTTTTTAATATAGTCTAGCATTATAATAAAATGAGTTGGAACTAATGAAGTAAAGGTACAGTGATGTTTTTTTAAAATTTTAAAGAAATATTGACAATTAAAACTAGGCTTTGAATATATGTAAATACTCGCTCCTGCAAAAATATAAGCACAAAAAAAATTAAATGAATTAGCATGACATAAAGGCATTACTAATAAAGCCTTGTCTTCTTTTTTAATTTTTAACTCTATAGAAGTTATTGAAGATAAATGGTAATAACCTTCATGGTTTCTAATTACACCCTTAGGTTTACCTGTCGTTCCTGAAGTATACATTAATGACCAATCATCATTCTTTTTACTATTTTTTAAATTAAGAGGATAAGTATTTTTAGACTTTGTTAGTAATTTATAATAATTTTTAGTATCTATGCATAGCACCATATTCTTATCTAGAAAATTATTTTTAACTAAGTAGTTTATAGTCTTAAAAATGCTCTCTCATATAAAAAGAATTTAGGCTTAGCATCATTTACTATACTTGCTATTTCTTCTTTAGAAAGTCTAAAATTAATGGGAGTAACAATAGCACCTAGTTTAGAAGTTGCATAAAGTATTTCAGCAAATTCAATTCTATTATAAGAAAGAAGAGCTACTCTATCACCTTTAATAACTTTATATTTTTTAAGAAATACAGCTAAATTAATACCATTAGATTGCAAGCTTACTATAAGAGAGACTTCTAATATCATCAGAAACTACTGTTTTTTTAGAACAAACTCTTGCAAAAGAATCTATAATGTCATCAAAAGTTAACATAAGATATAAATATATTAAAATTTTATAAAGATGCAAAAAAAAAAGGAATTATTATGAATAAAAAAAAATTTGAAGATGGGTATAAAAAAAGAAAAAAGTACTTGGAACAAAATATGTAAATAAAGCTATCAAACACAAAAATCTATTTAATGAAGATTTTCAAGATTTTATTACTATTAATTGTTGGGATAAGGTATGGAATAGAAAGTATTTAAATGATAAACAAAGAAGTTTTAATACACTATGTATTTTAGCAGCAACAAACAAATGGGATGAATTTAAATTACATATAGAAGGTGCATTAAATAATAATTGCAATTTATATGAGTTAAAGGAGCTTTTTTTACAAATTACTTTATACTGTGGGGTGCCAACTGGTAACGAATGCTTTAAAAGCGCAATGAAAGTATTTAAAAAGAAAAAATTAATATCAATAAGGAAATGAAAAAATTATAAAATGTGACTAAACTTTTTTTGTATGCTTTTAATTAAATCATTATTACTTTTTGTGTATTCAGATAAAAAAGTATCTTTATTTATATTCAAATTTTTACCTAAATAACTATTTACTATATCTAATAAATCTTTTTTTCTTTTAAGGCCTTATCTATAAAACTTGGAAAAATTTTATCTAACTTTGAAGCAGAGTATTCTTTTAGTAATTCTTTATAAAAAAAGTCGCTCATTACCAAACCATAAGTATTATCAATATTTTTTTTCATATTATCTTTGTTCAATTTAAGTGATGAGATACATTTATTAAAGTGAGATAAAGATGCACTTGTAAATCTAAGCATAGAATATAGCGTATTCCATTCTACTATCCAAGAAACTCCATCTCTTTCATTTTTATGCATTAATGTTTCATGTATCATTGATAGTCTATTAGCATTTAATTTGGATAAAGCGACTAGCAACTCAGCTATAATTGGATTATTTTTATGTCGCATAGAAGAAGATATTCCAGATTTATTAAATTGAATTTCAGATATTTCATCTTGTGATAAAACTAAAAAGTCTTTTGCCACCTTTCCTATAGAACCGGTAATCATAGATAAAATATTACAAAACTCAATAATCCTATCTCTCTGGTTTTGCCAATTAAAATTATCAAACTCTAAACCAAGAAAGGCAGCTAATTTTTTTAATTAAATTTCCTTTGTAATTAAAGGAAGAAAGGTCACCAATAGGTCCACCCAATTGAACAGCTAACAGACCACTATCATATACTTTATTTAATCTTTCAAGGTTTCTTAGAATGGGTAATAACCAGTTAGAAGCTTTATAACCAAAAGTAGTAAAAGTAGCTATTTTATTTCTAGTTCTAGAAACCGTAAAAGTTTTGGTAATTTTTTTTACTAAATTATAAAGTTTAGAAGAAATTTTTTTTAAATTATTAGTTAGTAGGCTCCTAGCTTCCTTTATTTGTAATATCATCGCAGTGTCTATTGCGTCTTGACTTGTTGCTCCATAATGTAGATAAGGTAAATAATTTTTATTTATATTTTTTTAATCTTATTTAATACATTTATAGTTATGACTCCAGAGTACTCTAAATCTTCTTGAAGTTGATAAGTTTGAAAGTCGTAGGCATTGATAGCTTTACTAATATTTTGATAGGCTTTATGAGGAATATTTTTTAACTGATAATTAGCTTTTAAAAGCATTTTTTCAAATAGTAATATTTTGTTAACAAATGATGTATCTGATAAATTTTATCTATTTTTTTTTCAGAATATAAATTTTTATAAATATCTGAATTATTATCACTTAACATAAAACTTAATTATCATAATTAAAAAAAACTGTTTCATTTATACCACTTAAATATAAATCATGCTCATAGTATTTAATATTATTTCGTAAAACCTTTTAAGTTTAGCTAACATAAATTTTCTTCTTTCAATGGGTAGTTTTTTATAGAAAGGATCTTTTTTATAAAAATTTTTATCTTCTAAATAAATTATAGTATTTAAATGATTTAGTAATCCTCTTGCAAATATAGTAATATAAATAATAGTATCAGATTTATATTCATTTAATGAAATTAAGTAAGATTTTTTTTTGGTACTGTATTTAATTCTGTCAAAGCGTAATAAATTACTATTATTTTGTAAAACCTGCCAATATTCTATAAATGCATCTTTCACCAATTGTTTTTTTTTATCCTTTAGATTTATGTTTTAAATTATTTTATTATCAATTTTTTCATTAAAGTTAGTATAAGTTTTTTTACTAAAATTAAAATTTAAATAATTTCCAAAAAAAGGCCCTACAGTTTGAGATGGCGTTTTAAAGTATATTTTATTATTTTTCATCATTATAAAACAATATCAAAAGTAAATACTAAATAATTGGGAACAATATTATTTTTGTTGTCAAATTTAGCTATTAAACTATTTCTATATTTTTTAGCAATTGAATTAAATATAGGGTCATAATTTAATAAAAAATCATTTGGAAAATACATTTGTGTACATAGCCTATTAGAAATATTCTCACTAATAATTGAAAAATGGATATGTTTAGGTCTCCATGCATTCTTATGATTTCCCCAGGGATATGCCCCTGGCAAAATAGTTTTAAATTTATAATCTCCATTACTATTTGTTTTAGTTACGCCGTAACCTAAAAAGTTAGGATCAATAGCTGCATCATGTGTATCATTTTTATCTCTATACTTTCCAGCAGCATTTGCTTGCCAAATTTCAATTATAATACCTTTTAGTGGATTGCCCCTTCTATTAATTACTTTTCCTTTAATTATAATTTTTTGACCTATAGGGCTTTTATTTTTTTTAAATAATAATAAATTATTATTCATATCAAAGTTTTTAGATAATACTTTTAATACACTTCCTTTATTAATAGCTTTAGTAATTTTAAAAAACTTTTTCTAGGAGCTCTATTTATATTTGATTTATAAGCTTTGAAAAAGTGTGGTGGGTTTGATAAATAACTTTTCAACATAACTAATTATAATATTTATATAAATTAAATTTATTTTATTATATAAATAATTTAATGGATACTAAAGTATTAATAATAGGTGGTGGCCCTTCAGGTCTTCTTCTTTCCCTTTTACTTACAAAAAATGATATAGATAATATCATATTAGAAAAAAATACAGCGTTACATGTAGCAAGTAGAATTAGAGCAGGAATACTAGAGCCAGGAACTGTAAAAATTCTCAAAAAAGCTGGTGTAGGTAAAAGGTTATCTAAAGAAGGCATTATACATAGTGGTTTTAATATATCCTTTAATGATCAAATTTATCATATTAATATGAAAAAATTAGCAAATGATACTGTAACAGTATATGGCCAAACAGAAGTAACTAAAGATCTTATGGATAAATTAGCTAAAATTAATACAAAAATATTTTATAAAGCAAATAATATAAAAATACTAAATATTACTAAACCTAAAATTGAATTTACACACAATTCAAAAAAAATAAAAATAAACAGTCAATTTATAGTTGGATGTGATGGATATCATGGAATTACCAAAAATTTTATTCCAAAAAATATAAAAAAATATATGAAAAAGAATATAGTTTTGCTTGGTTAGGTTTATTAAGTGACACAAAACCTATTTCTAGTGAATTAATTTATATTAATAATACTAATGGATTTGGGTTGTGTTCAATGCGGTCTAAGACTAGAAGTAGGTATTATATACAATGTTCAAATAAAGAAAAAATTAAGGACTGGTCAGATGATAGATTTTGGGAGAACTTATACAAAACATTACCTAGTGATATTAAGAATACTTTACAGACAGGGCCCTCTATTGAAAAAAGTATAGCTCAACTAAGAAGCTATGTTATAGAACCTATGAATTATAAAAATATATTCTTAGCAGGAGATGCTGCTCATATAGTTCCCCCAACAGGAGCAAAAGGACTTAATTTAGCATTAAGTGATGTAAACTGTCTTAGTTCTGCATTTAAAAGTTATTTTCATAAAAAGTCAGAAGAGGAATTAAAAAATTATTCTAAAAAATGTTTATCTAGAGTCTGGAAAACGCAAAACTTCTCATCATGGTTTACTAATACATTGCATAACTTCCCTGATGAAGATAATTTTACCAAAGAAATGAAAAAAAATATGTTATTAGATTTAATTAATTCTAATACTCAAAAGCTTCATTTAGCTAATAAGTATTTAGGTAAATATTAATTATTAAAATTTCATATGCTTATCTAAAACTTCCCACGATTCCTTATTATAATATTGATGTTTACCTTTAACCTTTAAGCATATTATTTTTTCTTCAGCATTTAGCTTTTTATAAATATTCCTAGCACCATTAATAACTTTTTTTGCTCCACTATATGGAAAGATATGATCTTGATCTCCACTTAAAGCTATAAATAGCCTAGGAGCAATTAAAGAAATAATATCTTTTGTATCAAACCATTCTAAAAAGCCTGGTACTATTCCATCTCCAGAACCACATCCTCTAGCACCTATAGTTTGACGAACAGGCCCAACAGATCCACTTGCTAACGTTCCTTTTATTCTTTTATCTAAAGCTGCTGCAAACTGGACTATTGTTCCTCCTGAAGAATGACCATAAAGATATATATTACTTTTATTAATATTAAAAAAATTATTTTTTGAACATAACCAATCAATAACAGAAGATATTTCAGTTGCACTATTTCCCATTAAAGACTTACCTAATAACAACAAATGATTTGCAAAATCAATAGTTCTATTATTTGTTTGTTTTGGAAGTATTCTTTCTAGTCTTTCTCCATAACCTGCTTGCTCAAAAGTAACAGCTAGATAGCCTTTTTCAGCAGCCTGTTTAGCCATATCTGCTCCTATAAATATTCTCTGATGATCAATAGGAACTTTAGCTTCCCCCCATCCTATATGCACACCAGAGGTAGATCCAGCCAAAAAAATAAAAACTTTTAAATTTTTTTTAAAAGGTTTTTTATAAATTAGATTTATAGGAATTATAGTTGTTGATGATATTTTTAAATATATTTTTTTTTTATATATATTTTTGAATATAATTTTTTCATTAAATTCTTTTGCTATTTTTGTTATTTCTCTATCACTATCATAACCAGATAATTCTGAAAGTTTTTTCTTGCTAAATTTTGCCACTTTAAAGGATCAATAGTATTTTTAGAAAAAGATAACTTTAGAGCTGATTTTTTATAATTTTCTATAATAATATTTGAAGGACTAAGGTTATAATTACTTTCTAAAGATTTATAGGGGTCATATTTATAATTAAAAATTTTTTAACTTTAACCAGTAATGCAAAATAAATTACTTTTAAATTAATTAATGAATTATGCATAAATTTATTAATTTGTTCATAATAAATATTAAATACATATTTTCGTTTTCTGTTTTTATGTATAATTTCATAATAATAATATTAAAAATCTTAGTAACATTTAAGTTTTTTACCTGCCTTATGCCAATATTTTTCAAGATTATTGATCAAATCTTTACTAAAATGACAATAAGCTTGATCATGACAATATATAGACATATATTCTCTAAACTGATTAATACTTTCTTCTCCTAGAGTAAGAGCCCTTTTATTAAATGCTGCCCCAACTACTCCAGAGTTTTTAAACTCTTTAACTTTTTGATCTATTACCTTATCCATATCATTGATATCAATTAATTCATCACATATATTTTTTCCATTTGTAGAGTTACTTTTTATTTTCAAACCATGTTGAATTGCTTGCCTTGCAGCTCTATTTCCAATAAATCTCCATAACCTCAAATTTGCTGCCCCTGGTATTATACCTTCTTTTCTTGCTGGTAATGTCATATAGCTGTTAATATCCGCAATAATATGGTCCATTACGAGTAAATATTGACAACCTCCCCCTATTGCAAATGTTTCTAGGCCAGCAAACCATATTTTATTTTTATGAGGAAATAAGGAGTCTTCTAAATCAAAATTTATATCAGAATGACCTCTTAAAACTTTATTAACTGCACCCATATCTCTAGTGATATACCATAAAAAAGGAATTTTCCTTCATATAAATGAGTAAGATTAATACCTGCGCCAAATATATTTTTATTTTTATATTTAGGATGTGTTACTTTATCACCTCTTAGTACACAAATATTATTTTTTTTACTGTAAATAGCTATATCTATAGCAGCTTCAAGTGGTAATAAAGTTCTATTATCTTCAGCATTTAAAAACTCTGAGTTTTTCAAGGTGACTAAATCATAATCTTCAAAACTTTCAACACTTGCGCCATCAAAATAGACTTTACCATTTTTTTCAAACTCTTCTATCCTATCTTTAGCCATTTTAGTTGGCAATAACATACTTTTACAAAGATGAAGGCCCTCAACCTCATTTTTTAATAAAGCAGAAAGAAAAATTCCCTGCTGAATTTCTAACCCTTCTTTATCTTTAAGAAATAATTTATTTTCCTTTTCCAAGTCTTCAAATGAGGGTAAAAGGTTGTCCACTACAGTGCTTGCTTTTGAACACAACTCTTCTACTCTAATAAATGTTTTAAGATCATCGGTAATTTCTCTGTATATCAATGCAGAATATTTATTAAGAAAAATTTTTTTAGTTATATTACAGAATGTATTTATTTCTTTAATATTAATTTTAGTAATTTTTTTTTCTTTTTTTAAACTAACTTTTTCTAATTTTACTTTATTCCAGAAGTTTGAAAAAAGTTTTTTATCTTCAATAAAGTTACCACTAATTGCAGGAATAAAATTTCTAGTTTCCTCTGATAAAAGTTTAAGATTTAAACTTTTTGTTTCATTTTTAATATATTCTACGAAATTCATATTTCTATTTAACTAGATAAAATTATTTATAGCTACTATAAATTAATTAAATCACCTATGTAATGTAAATTTATAAATCTATTTTTAGGAGAAGTTCTATGCTCAAATAAAAATACACCTTGCCATGTACCAAGGTTTAATTTCTTATCTATTACACTTAAAGTAATATTAGTATTTGTTAAAGATGTCTTAATATGTGCTGGCATATCGTCATAGCCTTCTGTTGCGTGTAAATAATTATCATTAAACGGTACCAATTTTAAAAAATAATTTTTCAAATCCTCTAATACAGTAGGATCAGCATTTTCTTGCAATAATAAAGATGCACTAGTGTGCTGAATACTTATATTTAATAAACCACTAGATAAATTAATTTTATTAATCCAATCTATAATATTATTAGTAATTTCATAAAGATTAATACCATTAGTTCTAATATTTATTTTTTCATATTTTTGTAGCATTATAGTATCAGTTAATTATTGCCTGATAAACTAAGTTTCTAAGTAGAAGTCTAAATTTCATTCTATTAGTTACAGATTGAGTCATAGAGATAACTATTAATTCTTCTTTAGGGTCTATCCAAAAATATGTTCCAGCATATCCAGCCCAGAAATACTCCCCTTTAGATCCTGGCCATGATGATAATCCATTACTTTCCCTTACAGCAAAACCTAAACCAAAGCCATACCCTGGACCTGGCAAATATAACGGTGTGTCTCTACTTATATTATTTCCTAAATGATTTGAAGTCATATATTCAATAGTTTTTCTAGATAAGATACTGTTGTTATTAACTTTTCCTTTTTTAAGAAACATCATACAAAATTTCATATAATCATCTATGGTAGAAACAAGTCCATGTCCACCAGTAAGAAAATTTGGCTTATCTCTTATACTTATCAATTTAGGTTGTTTATCCTTAAAAGGCTCTGCGATCCTATGCCATTTAGATTCTTCTACATAAAATGCAGTATCTATCATATCAAGTGGCTTAAAAATTTTATCCTTTAAAAAACATCCAATGTTTTATTAGAAGCTAGTTCTATAACTCTACCTAAAACCTCAATTGATCTACCATATTCCCAAACTGTGTTTGGATTATATGCTAGTGGAAATTTAGCCAATTCTTTTACATATTGTTTTAAGCTAATATCTTCTAAATTTAATTTACTTATTTCTGAGGACTTTAATCTTTTTTTAGCAAAAGAATTTCCAAAAGTTCCATATGTTAGTCCTGAGGTATGATTTAATAAATTATGAATTTTAATTTTATTTTTAGCCTCTACTACTCTTTCTTGCTTTTGCCCTTTTTTATCTATGTATGTAGTAGATACAGTCATATTGTCAAACTCAGGTATATATTTATTTAAATTTTCATGTAAATAAATTAAACCATCTTCATTAAGCATCATAGCTGCAGTGCTAATAATTGGTTTAGTCATAGAGTAAATTCTAAAAATTGAATCTTCAGTCATTGGAATTTGCTTTTGTGGATCTTGCATTCCAAATGCTTTTTTATAAACAATCTTTCCATACCTAGATATTGCTATAACAGCACCAGGGATTTCTTTATTCTGAATAGCTTTAATAAAGGTTTCATCAATTTTATTAAGTCGTTCTTTTGAAAAGCCAGCATCTTGGACTGAAATGCTTTCAATTTTATTAGCAATCAAAAAATTACTAAATAAAAATTTAAATAAAAGTACTAATAATATTTTTTTAAAATACAAACTAAACGTATTCATAGTATGTACCAAATACATAAATTAAAAATAATCCACTATTTAATACCAATAAAGAATTCTCTTTCCATAAAAAAGCAGTAATAGCTAATAAACCATTACCAAACATAAAAAAAAATGATGTAAATATAATTCAGGTGCTAGACTTGCTATCAAAGCACCTATTAGAATAGATAAGGTAGAGAACCAAGCAAGAAACTGATAAGGTTTTTTTTCACTATTTTTTAATATTAAACATTTAATATATATTTACAAAAATAAACTAAATTAATCTTACAAGATATTAAAAAGTCATTTTTTATAAATGAGAAGTAATAATTATTATTTAAAACTGTAAAGTAAAATTCTACTAATTATTCAGATCTTATTTAATATTTATTACTTATCCACATAAATTGATAAGGAGAAAAGCTTAAATAAGATTTTTTATTATCAATTTCTTGTAAAGATACTAAATCAACCCAACTTTCTAAACTTAGATTTTTAGATAAAAAATTAATTTTTTGAAAATCCACCATGTATTAAGTTTTTGCAATTTATTTGTAACATTATATATGGCGAAAATACTTTGATTTTTATTGATACTTTGCCTCCATATTCCAAAAAAATTATTACCTAAATTTAAAGTATATTGTGTTGCATTAGGATGAAAGGCAATTTGGTTTTTTCTAATATCAATTAAATTTAGGATGTTTTTGAAAACTTTATAACTATGAGTACCATAAAATTCAGTATTATTTAATATTTTTTTAAATCTTCATAGTAATAAGAACTTCTATTAATTGAACGATTTAACTTAGTTTTTTTTAATAAATCAAAATTATTTTTTAGTACCAAACAAAGAATGAATATATAACCCTAGGTAAACCCTCAAAACTAAGCATTATAGCATGCGCATTATAAAATCTTTTATAAGCATAATTATCTTTACCTTTAATAGTACCTGAAAAACAATCAAACAAACTAATATTAGCTTCATATATTAAAGAATTAATTTTACCTTCTTATTATTTTTAGTATTTCTGTAAGTAAATTTTGAGCCAAATTTTTTAAGTGTTTTCAATAATATTTTTAAATCTGCCTCCTTTAATATTCCTTCCAAAGGTCTAATGCCAATACCATCGTGAGTAGCTAAAAAATTTAAATAACAATTATTATCTTTTGCAGGCGGCATACTCATACTCCACCTTCTAAAAGCAGCACTATTTCCTTTTACTAGCGTATTTATAATTAAAGGGGCTAATGAAAAGTTATAAATAATTTGTGCTTCATCAGAATTACCAAAATAAGATAAATTTTCTTGAAATGGTAAATTAGTTTCAGTAATAATTTTAGAACATTTATTGCTAAAACTAAGTATTGTCCTAAATAATCTTACTATAGCATGTGTTTGGTCTAAATTTATACAACTAGTATCTAATCTTTTCCATATAAAAGCAACTGCATCAAATCTAAAAAAATCTATACCTTTATTTTGTAAAAATAATATCAGTTTAATAAATACAATTAGAACATCAGGGTTTTTAAAATCAAAATCAACTTGATCTTTACTAAAAGTACACCAAACATATTTTTTACCTTTATTAGTATCAAATTTTTGTATTAATTTATGAGATCTAGCTCTTGTAACATTTTTAGTATTAATATCTTTATCATAGTATAAAAAATAATCTTTTCCTTTTCCTTTACCTTTTAAAAAGTTTTTAAACCATATACTTTTAGAGGATGCATGATTTAAAACAACATCACTCATTATTTTATAACTTTTAGATATTTTTTTAAATCACTCCAGTTACCGTATTTACTATCAACTTTAAAGAAATCAGTAACAGCAAAACCTCCATCAGAGCTGGAAGGATAATAAGGTAAGATATGAACTATATTTATTGAATTTTTTATAAAACTTTTTAAAAAATCATTTAATATTGTCAAAGGTTTATTTTTTTAGATTTGATAGTATTTGCATAAGTAATTAACAATATATCTTTTTCATTAATATTTGCATTTTTTTTATTAGAATTAACTTTTAGAAGATTAAAAATATTATTAGAAATTTTCTCTATTTCAGATGATGTTAAAATATAAGAATAAATTGCATTAACATCATTATAAATTTTTTCAAATTTCTTATTTGCATGTTTAATCATTATCTTCAGTAACAGCCTGTCTTAATTTTTTTATAAACCCTGGAGAAGCATATTCAATTCTTTGCCAAGAAGGAATAAAAGGTTTTTCCATAGGCTGAGTTAGAAAACTTTTCCTGCTGAAATTATATTTTCAGCAAATAACTCTACAGTCTTTTCTTCTAAATTAATATCAAGAGATAAGCCGTTAATTTTTGCATCATCTTTATATATATCAATATATTCCAATGCTTTTCTAAAGTAAGTGGCTTTTAGTGTTCTAAAACTTTCTTCAGTAAAAATGTAACCTTGTGTAGCCATTTTCCTAAGAAAGGCTTTTGTTATATCAATAGTCATTCTTAGATAAACCTTTAGATTTATCATCTTCAGACAAATCTTGATGTTTGTGATCATAATGATCAGCTAAATCAACCTGACAACATAATTTACTTGAGTAACTCCTTTGTAATTCAGATAGAATACCTATTTCTAACCCCCAATCACTAGGAATTCTTAAATCTCTTAATAAGTTTTTTTTTAGTGCATATTCTCCAGCTAATGGATATCTGAAGGAATCAATAAATTCCAAGTAATCATTATTTCCAAAAAGTTTTATTAATGACTTTATTAAGGGTGTGACTAAAAGACGAGTTACTCTTCCATTAAATTTATTATCTGCATACCTAGGATAATAGCCTTTAGAAAAACTATAACCCATACTATCATTTAATAATGGATAGAATAATTTTATCAAAATATTTTCATCATAAGTCTTTATATCACAATCATGAAAAGCGACTGCTTCAGCTGAGTTTCTAGCTATTGCATAGCCAATACAATACCAAACGTTTTTACCTTTACCGCCTTCAACTCTTAGCAAGCTCTGCTTCATTTAATTCATTTTGTAATTTTTGTAACCTAGGTCCATCATTCCATAAAATACTATGAGACGTCTTTAAAATTGAAAAATATTTTTTTGCAAACTCAAATTCATTTTTATTAGCTTTATCTAAACCTATGATTATATGTTGTAAAAAATTAATATTATTTATTTTTTCTAAAATATTTCTAAGAGCATCAGACTCTAATTCTGAAAATAAACATGGTAAAATTAATTCCATTGGCTTTTCTTGAGCAATTAGCTCTAATTCTTGAGCTAAAACATTTGCATCTAAATTATTTAAATTATGTAAAGTAGATACAATTCCATTTTGATAAAAATCAGTAATAATCTCTCTCCATCTTAATTATTATTTTTTTTAATACTTCAACCCACCCAAAGGGTGCCTCAGTAAAACTTCTAAATATATTTTTTTTTTTATTTAAATTTAAAATTTTATAATTATTATTTTTAATTATACCAGAATAATTTGAATTATTTAAAATTTCTATATCATTTTGATTATCTCCTAATGATATGATTATTATTTTTGTATTTCTTAATTTTTGTTTATATTTATTAGAAAAAAACTTAATGAATTTAGTTTACTATGTAAACCAGATATATTATTTAGTTTACCTCCAAATACTATTTTAAGATTATATTTAAAAAGAGTTTCTTCAAATTTTTTCTTAAAATAGTTATCTCCAGATATCAATACGGGAATACTATATTCTCTAGAATTAAAATTTTCTAATTGTTTACTATTTAGTTTTGTTATTTTTTTTTGTTCTACAATAGATAAGTCTTCTATATATTTTAAGTTATGCAAATAAGCTTTAAAAATACTCTTTTTTAATATTTTTTTTATAGCATTCTTTTTAATAGCACATGGGTTTACTATTTTCTTGTATAAATAATTTTTGCTTTTATTAATTGGAATATAATAAGCAGCTCCATTTTCAACTGAAAAAGGTAGTTTATATTTAATTTGTTTAAGTAAATTAATTACTTCTAGATATGTTTTACTAGTAACAGGAATAATTTCATATTCTTTTTTCAATAAAGTTTTAATAAAATTATTTAAGATATTATGATTAATATTTATTTTCTTTTAATAAAGTTTCATCTAAATCTGTAAATATTATAACTTTTTTTTTTATTTGCTTAACTTCCATAAAGCATGCTCACCTAAAAGAAAAATTTTTCCATTAATGGGATTTAATTCAATATCTCTAATTCTACCTATTTTATCTTTAAATATAATTTCTTCTTTAATAAATTGATTATTTTCAAATACTATTCTTCTTAATGACTGATCTTTTAAAGATGTAATTAGAGCATTTCCATTCCATTCTTTAAATTCTTTACCTCTATATATAATTAATGAACTAATACCTATAGATGGAACCCAATAATGTATAGGCTTTGTATAACCTGGAGACCATTTGGGGCCAATTTTAGTACCTATATAGTTTTTACCTCCCCATCCTAATACTTTCCAACCATAATTTTCACCTTTTTTAGCTATTCCAAACCAATCACCACCCTTAGCTCCATGATTAGTAATATATATATTTTTATCTATAGGAGAATATTCTAAGCCTTGTGGGTTTCTTAAACCAATTTGAAAAATCTCAGGTAACCATAATTTTTTATTTTCAAATTTAGGGTTATCTAAAACTAATCCACCATCTGTTTTTATTTTAATAATACTACCCGGATGCTTTTCATAATCTTGTGCTATCATACCTTTACCTCTATCCCCTACTGTTAAATAAATATTATCATTTATTAATACTAACCTTCCTCCATAATGATAATTAGATTGAATAACAGGTGAGGCCCTAAAAATATTATTAAAGGTTATATGATTACTTTTTATAATACCAGTAGCTACTGAGGTTGTAGAACCATTAGACATATTTTCTGAATAACTAACAAATATTTTTCCATTATGACTAATAATATCCATAAGAGCTCCTTGGCCTGAGGATGTAATATTTAAATTATGCTCTATATTTTTAATACTTTTATTTTTAATATCAAATAGCTTAATTGAACCTTTTTTTCAGTAATTATTATATTATTTTCATTTAAAAAGAAGATTGACCAGCCATCATTTAAATTAATAACCTTTTCAAGAGTAAAAGAGTATAAATAAAAACAATAAATATAGATTAAAATAAATAATAACTGTTTCATATAAAATGGTTTATATTAGTATTTCATAAACTTATGATACTACTAAAAAATAAGCAGTATTACTACTGGAATGAAAAGTCTGTTTCACCATGGATAAAATACAACAATGAAATGAATTATAAGTTTGAAAATATCAGTAAGATACTATTTGAAAATATAAATTTAAAAAAAATCAATCAATTTTAGATATAGGTTGTGGTGCAGGACAAACAAGTTATATCGCAAAAAAAAGTTGGTGTAAATGGAACTATAACGGCAGTAGATATTTCTACACCTTTATTAAATTTATTTAAAAAAAAATATAAAAATATTAAAAACTTAACTTGTTTAAGAAAAGATATACAAAAAACAAGATTTAAAGAAAATATATTTGATCATGCTATATCTAGGTTTGGTGTTATGTTTTTTGAGTATCCTTCACGTGCTTTTACACACACTTATCAAGCACTTAAAAAAGATGGATCATTTACTTTTGTTTGTTGGAGGAACTTCAGATACAATCAATTCTTTACTATTCCGGCATATAGCGTAAAAAAAAAAACAAAAATAGATATACCAGAATTTAATAATGCACCTGGCCCATTTTCTTTAAAAGATAAATCATATATAAAAACATTATTAAAACAAAGTGGATTTAGAAAGATAATCATAGAAAATATTAGAACTAAGTAAAAAATAAGCAAAATGAAGACTGAGATTGATATTATGATGAGGATTGGAGTAGGTGCTCGTATGATTAGGGAAAATAGAGTTGATAGAAATACTTGTGATATTATTAAAAGAGATATTAATAATAAATTGCAAAAATTATTTAAAAATCAAAATTATTATAATGCTTACATCTACCGTGTAACTGCTATAAAATAACTAATTTATTTAAAAATTTTTATTAATACCTAAAAATATTTATAGCAATAATTTCCTAACGGGCAAAAGCCCGTTAGGAAAATTAAAATATGTTATAAATATTAGAACTTAATTAAGGATTTATTAGCTAATATTTTAGCTCTGTTAGCTAAAGCAGAGTTTCTTCTTTGTTTAATCTGACTTTTGTTACTCATTAAATCATCTGCATTTTTTTGTGACCTTGAAATCAAATCCGTCATCATTTTTCTATTATTTTTAACATTTTTTTCCAATTGATTCATATTACTGGAGTTACTTTTAATTATTTTAGCATTACTTGCAGGTGTAGCTTTTTTAGGATTTAAACTTCCATTTATTAAACTTTTATTTTCTGCTATTTGCTTTGAATTAAAATCTACAATTGACTGATTAGCATCCATTATTTTTTTATTAATGGCTATTAATTTAGTATTAATTGCAGCCATTTCTTCACTAATTTTTAAGACAGAAGTATTTAAAGCTGATCTATGTTTTAGAAAGTCTAATGATGCTTTATTTTTTTGAGCATTTATATAATTTTCTTCAACATCATTTTGTGAGTTGTAATTATCTAAAATTGTTTTTCTGTTCTCAAAAATTTCATCAGTATTACTGTTAGCTAATTGTCTATTACCAAGAAATGCTGCAGAATAATTACTTAAAATCATTAGCCTATTTTCTTCTATCATAGATCTAGAAATATATGCATTAGCCTTATTAGTCATTACCTCAGCATCAATTTTAAAAATTCTTTTTCTATTAGCTTTAATAGCTTTTGCGTTTATTTTGGTTTTACTCATTTACTTCTCCCTAATAAATTAATAATGTAAATTATTGTATATTTTTTTTATAAGTTTGTAAATTTTGGAAAAAAATTAATTTTTATTTTATTTATAATAAAAATATTTTTTAAATATTGTTTCATAATATTAGTGAATTATTTTTCTATAAACTAGCTGTTCTTTCTTTTGTTTATTAGTACAGAGAGAAAAATTAATAAATATTATAATTATATTTATAAATAACAGTGTTTTATACTTATGATCTAACTCAAATGTTGAACTGAATAAATTGTTTATATTTTGTGATTCTAAATAATATAATATTGATCCTAAAATACTAAATGCAAAAGAAATAATTAGGCTAACTTTAGAAACAGATATATTGAATAGTATTCTTAATATGAAAGTACTAGTTAAAAATGTAGCTGCAGTTCCGCTAACTGCAACTGCAGTATATAAGTCTTTTGTATTAAAAAAATAAATATTAGTCCTAATATTGAAAATATAAACATTACTAGTCTTCCATTTAAAATAGTCTTCGATAATAAAGATAAATCTAAAACTATTAATTTAGCTGCACTAGATAAAGTAGAATCCAATGTAGAAATAGCTGAGACAATTAAAAGAAGAAAAATTATATAGGCTAAATACTCATCAAAGTTTATTTTAACAGCTTCAATAAAGCTAATTCCATTTAATGCATTAGGTGATAAGTGTAAACCTAATAAAGAAAAAGAAAATATACATAAGGAGCTTAATAAAAATGCAAGAAAAAAAACTTTTTTTAGTTTTCTCTTTAGAGCAAATAAAGCCTCTATCCATCATGACTGGGTCATGTATTGGATAACTCCATATCTGTAATAAAGCTACTAATATCAGAGCATAACCTGGATTAGAAAAGTCACCTACTTTAGATACAATTAAATTATATTCTATTAGTGAAGTTTGAAAAATATAAACTTACAAGCAAGGCTAGCAAAAGAAATAAAAATATTATCATTTGGAAATAGTCTGTTTTAATAGAATTTCTTAAACCTCCTAAAAAAGAATAAGAAAAAGCTAACAGCATTATTATTAATATTGATGCTTTATATTCTATAGTACCTTCATTGCCAAAAATTAAACCAATAACAATTAAATTTGCAAAAATTTCACTTATTAGTCTTATTATAATTATAAAAGAATAAGTAAATTTACCTGTAAAACCATATTCTTTTTCAAAAAACTCCACCAAAGAATTAATCCTAAATTTTTTTCTTAAGTTAATTATAAAATATCCACCTGTAAGAAAAAAGAAAGGTAGTATGCCGTATAAGCTAATGCTCCTGGTAATCCATAATAATAAGCAAGAATAGCAGCAGTTAATAAGGATCTTGAAAAAATCCATGTTGTAACTAATGAAAAAACCATTGCCACTAAACTTGGTTCTTTATTGCCTTCCATTAAACCAGAATAAAAACCTTTTATATCAGGTTGCCTACTAATAAAAAAAAGTGATGTAATACCTATAATAATGATAAAAGTAATAAAAATGATCATTTAAAGCCCTAATGAAAATAGAATATTAGTCTTATTAGTTATTCTATTTTAATCCGTATTCTAAATATACTGGCATCATTTCTTCAATAACTGTCATTTCATGCCAAATTGCTGCTTCTTTTTTAAAGCATCTAATGTATTTTCTCCACCTAATAACTCTTTTACTCTATCAAAGTATTTTTGGGCATTTTCCTTTTTTTCCTAAATGATGACTTGCTGTGCCCATATAATGATGCCACCACATAAAATCAGCTGGTTGTTCTTCCATAACAGCAAGTAATTTCTCCCAATCCTTTGAATCTTGGTATAAAGGAGCCCTTCCAAAATTATCAAAGGTTACAGTTTTATAAGGGTCTAACTTATCTGCTGCTACAGCTATTTCATGCCCCTTTTAAGCCTGTAACAAGCTTTGTTATCAATTTCATACTTTTCTTTTAGCTCTTTTGAAGAATGACATCCCCAACCTGATAAGGCAAATAGATAAGAAACCCTTCCTAAAACATTTGCATTATTAGGAGCTAATTCTATAGCTTTGTTTCCAGCTTTTAGCATTCCCTCAAAATTTTTATAATAGAATTCTATTTCTGCTTTTGATGCATGCGCTTCAGCATAATTAGGATCTAGTGCTATTGCCTCTTCTGTAGCATTAAGTGCTTTACTAAGTATATCTATTGAATTTACCTTAAAAATAGAATAAGACCAGCCTAAGACATAACCATAGTATTGCCATGCTTCCTTATAATTAGGATCTTCTTTAACAGATTTCTCTAGGCACTCTAAAGACTTAAAAAACCATCTGGTGTTATTTTAATAAACAAATTCCTAGCAATGTTTACACAAGTATAAGCATCCATACTATTAGAACCTGCAACGGTTGCAGCCTTAACAACCTCTTTAGATAAAACAGCACCACTACCTACTAAAGCATCAATGACATTTGATACTATATCTTCTTGAAGTTGAAAAATATTTTCTATATCGGATTTTTCTATCAAAATTTTCTGACCAAGCAGTTTTCATAGTTTCTGCATCAATTAGATTTACCGAAACTCTTAGATTATTAGCTGCTGATCTTAAAGCACCTGTAATAATATATCTTGCTTCAGATTTAGCAGCTATTTTTTCTAACTCATCGGTTTTATTATTAAGCTTTATAACATTAAGCTTCTTAGAAGACCTGCTTAAAGATGTAGCTATATCTTGAGTTAACCCTTCAGCTAAACTTATCTGTGAATCATCTGAAGAAACAGAGTTAATAGGTAAGACAACAATTGTATCTAAATTTAAATCAATTTCTGAGTCATTAAAAAATAAAAATAAAAACATTGTAGCTGCTATGGCACCTATAGCACTGAGGGAAATAAATAAATTTCTAGAATTATTTTGACCTGTATTAATTTTATATTTTTTTGCTACATCAGAACCTTTTACAGTTTCAATAAAATAAGCTTTTAAAGGTTTTTTAATGTTCTTGAGTTTTTGGAGTCCCCTATCAAAAATTTCTACATCTAATTTATTATTTAACAAAGAGTTAACTTGTTCTGAAATACAAATTCTACCTGGAGGAGCTATTGCTTCTAACCTTGCAGCTACATTAACTCCGTCTCCAAATAAGTTATCGCCTTCTATAATTACATCTCCCATATTAATGCCAACTCTAAACTCAAGTTGTTTTTTTTCTATCAAATCTTTATTTAAATGAAATATTTCTTGTTGAATTTTAATGGCAGCTTTAACAGCTTCTACTGGGCTAGAGAAGTCAATCATAAAAGCATCACCTGCTGTGTTAAAAATCCTGCCTCCATGACTTTTAGTATGTTTTTCTATTATTAACCTTCGTTCTGCTAATAATTTGAGGGTTCCTTCATCATCATCAGCCATTTTTGAAGAGTAACCCACAACATCCATAGCAAGTATTGTTGAAAGTTTTTATTTTTCTTTATTGTTCATACTACATATACTATAACATATGGAACACGTAGCAAGTATTTTAACAATCACCTTTCCTTCTTTTATAGGTTATGAAAGTTGGCTTAAAAGAACTATTTAAAATTAATTTATGAAACATGTTTTATAAAAAAATCAGTTTGCATGATTACAGGTGTTGGAGATGGCACAGGTGCTTATACAGCAAGAAGGTTTGCTAAAGCAGGCTATCATATAGCTATGGTAGCAAGAGATAAAAATAGATTATCTAATTTAGAAAATGAAATACCAAATTCAAAAGGGTTCACTTGCGATGTTTCAGATTTACTAAAATTAAAAGAAACTTGTAAACAAATAAAAAATCTAATGGGCACTCCTGAAATACTTATTCATAATGCTGTAAAAGGTAATTTTGAAAAACTACTTGAAGGTAAGCCTGAATGGCTAGAAGAAAACTTTAGAATAAATACTACTTCATTAATGTACTTAGCTCATACATTTATACCTGATATGATAAAGAAAAAAAAAGGTGTAATAATTATTACTGGAAATACTGCAGCAAAGAGAGGAGTAGCTAATACTCCCCTATTTTGCACCTACTAAGGCAGCACAAAGAATTCTTGCTCAATCCTTAGCTAAAGACTTTGGGCCTAAAGGAATACATGTTGCTTATGTAATGATTGATAGCTTTATAAACACACCATGGACAAGAAAAAGAATACCAGCACAAATTAATCAGCCAGATATAATTTTTACTCAACCAGAAGATATTGCAGATGAAATATTTCATATAGCTCATCAGAAAAGATCAGCTTGGTCTTTTAATGTTGAAATAAGACCTGATATTGAGAAGTGGTAGTTTCTGATCGATTGAAAATATAACTCTTTTTAAGTATTTTTATCTTTTGCTAAATTTATGTTAGTGCTTTCATATAAAAGAGATATTTTATAATCCCAAAGAAGTAATATGTGATCTAATCCTTTGTTCAAAAATGTTTTTTTAAAATAAACTCAATTGATTTTTACTATTACTTAATTTTCTGCTTTTATTTTTGAAATTAATTTTTCTGCTTCCGTGCTTCAAATAAATATTTTTTGACTGTTCTTTAAATGTTTTAGAATTTCTAATATTATAAATTTTTTTTGCAGCTTCCTTTTCTTGCATTACCTCGTCTACTAATGGTAAAGGATAATTTTTTAGTTTAGTATGGCTTAACCATGGCATATGTATATCTTTCTGTGGAATATTAGATAATTCTTGAATCCATTTTCTTATAAATACACCTTCAGGGTCATGATCTTTTTCCTTGTTTGATAGGATTGTATATCCTTATACTGTTAATACCTGTAGTACCAGATTGCATTTGTGATTGTGTATAGTGAATACCAGGCTCATAATCTATAAATAAAGTAGCTAAAAAATCAGAAGTATATTTCCAATGAAGCCATAAATGATAACTTGCAAAACTCATTAACATTGCTCTCATTCTAAAATTAATCCAACCGTTAACCTTGAGTGACCTCATACAAGCATCCAAGAAAGGAAATCCGGTTATTCCATTTTTCCAAGCAACAAAGAATTTCTCATTAAACTCATTTTCTCTCAGTCCATCATATAAGCTATGCATATGCTTTTAAACTCTATAGAAGGATCATCTTCAAGTTTTTGAATGAAATGACAATGCCAATGCAATCTCTTGAGAAATGATCTTATTGACTTGATCCAGACTTTGTTTTCTTTTTAAGAGGATTATTTTTTAAAAGTTCAATCCTTTTATTTGCCATTTGATAAATCTCTTTTATTGATAGGGTACCAAAGGAAATATGAGCAGATAATTTAGAACAACTTTCAATAGCAGTTACTTGGAGAAGACATTTGTATAGAATAATTTTTACTTCTATCATAAAGAAAACTTTCAATAATTTTAAGCCCTCTTTCCTCCCACCTAAAATAAAATTTGTATTTTTTCTTCCTTTTAAACCTAATTCTTTATGAGCCGGAATTTTATACATTTTATCACTAGTTTTGACAAGCTCAGTTACAGAACTAAATACTTTTTATTCATTCTAATATTCCATTTTTTTTGCCCAACCTTCTCTAGATTTTAGATTTCTAATTACTCCATTTTGAATAACCTCTATCCATCTTATATTATTAAAACTAAACCATTCAGATAATTTATCATTTCTTTGCTTTACCCAATAATTCCATGTTTCTTGATGTGACCATACAGTATTTATATTATATTTTTCTTTATATTCTTTGAAAACTTCTATTGCATTATTTTTTTTTCTATTATAAGTTTTTGTCCCAACTTCTAAATCATTATTTAGATCATCTAATGACTGTTTTAGAAACGTATAATGTTTCATACACATAGGAGATTTCTTCCATAAATCTTCTTCAAATATATACAAGGGCAAAATAGGACCTTTATCACAAAGTTTGTTTAAATGCCTCGTTATCAAAAACTCTTAAATCTCTTTTAAACCAAACTATTTGCATAATATAAAGTTAGTTTGGTTTTAAGTAATTTCAAATTGATAATTTAATAACTTTTTGAGTCTAACTTTTTTAGCTCTTCCTAAATACATTTTTCTTTTATATTCTTTGAAAACTTCTATTACATTATTTTATTGACTTGGTGGTTTACATTTCTGTACAAGAAAATTGTATTCCTCATCATAGTATTTTATTGCAAAAGTACATTCATAACCTATTAGACTTTTGTACTTGCCTGAACCATTTAAATAAATATTTTTTTCCTATCTCTGCTGTTGTATCAAATTGATACATTTTGTTATCTAAATCTATTTGCTTATTACTCGTCAATACTGTCCAGGCCTTATCATTATCTCTATCTTTATACTCACAAAATGATTGAGTTTTTTAGTTCCATTTTCACTTACAATATTACCATAGCAAAAACTAAACCATATTGACCATTTGAGTCTTTCCATTGTCCTTTTGTTTCTATATTTTCATACACAAAGTTATCTGCAACTTTAATTCTATCTCTTTTGGTGCTAGAATATGCTTCTAAGGGAAAATTCTTCTGCTGATAAAATATTTATAATAAAACAAACAAGTAATAGTAAGTATTTCATTAAAAACTCCTTATATTTATATATATCACTAATAACTAAAGAAAGAAATAAACATGAAAAAAATAATCTTAATTACTATGTCTTTAATATTTTCAATTTCGTTTTTAAATGCTGATAATCATATAAAAACTAATCCAATTACAACACCTATGGAGCCAGAGGCATTTTTAGGTGCTTACACAGAAATGATACTAAAAATGGCAGAGTTTCAAAAAGAAGCGGTTTTGATGCTAAAACTTTTGAGTTGTTTGCTTTATCCGCAGCAGCAGGTATGAAATGTGAATATTGTATAGTAGCACATACTGCAATGGCAAAAAAAGCTGGAGCTACTCAAGAAGAAATTAAAACTGCTATTATGGTTGCTGGAGTGGTTTCTTTAAATAGTACTGTAATGTATGGAATCAGTATAACCAAGAAAAGTGGCGTAAAATGTTTGAATAATTAGAAATTTAATAAATAGACCAAGTTACCCGTGGTGGATTTGCACCAAAACTGTACCAAGTACCCTCAAAGGCTTGGAAAAGCTGGCGTCCCCAAAGGGAATTGAACCCGTTAGATATTTCTATAGAAAGGCTAGATTATAGAGTTACAGAAAGTGTAAATACCAAAATAAATGGTATATTAGCATAGTTATATGTTACTTTGACGCCCAAATCTGACCCAGATTAATGAGGATATTTTAGGTCTACCTCTGTTAGTCAAAAGGTAATTAAAACAGTTCATAAAAAATTATTCTTTATTATTAAACCATTCTGAAATGGGTCCTTATATTTAAGAGTATTTGCAAGATTTATAGAATATTTTTAATAAGAAATCCATCTAGTTTATTTTTAATTAAACTTTCATTCATCTCATTTTTTAAACCAATAAATACTATTTCTTGTCTTCTATCTCCATATCCTTTAGTCCAAATTTTATTTATATTTAGTCTAAACTTTTATCATCAGGCCATTTTCTTCATTTACTGCTGCCCACCATTTTTCCAATACCCTGATGTCTTACAAAAGTTCCTGCTTGAGAAACCTCACCAACAAAATCAGGTCTTGAGGATATCCAAAAAAACCTTTTGCTCTTATTACACCAGGCCATTCTTTGATTAAAAAATGAATGAATTTTTTCAGGATCAAATGGATCTCTAGCACGATAAACAAAAACTAACACCATATTCTTCCGTTTCTGGAGTGTGCTCATCAGGATTATAAAGTTCTTGTGCCCAAAGCGGATGATTTTGTGCTTCTTTTAAATCATACAAATTTGTGTTCATAACTTCATTCATGGCAACTTTAGAGTGATTAGTTTCAATAATTTTAGCTTTTGCATTTAATCCACGAATAACCGCACGTATTATTTTTAATTCTTTTTTCTGAAACTAAATCGACTTTATTCAATAAAATTACATTTGAAAATTCAATTTGTTCTACTAATAAATCTACTAAAGTTCTTTCATCTGCCTCACCTGCTACCTCCCCTTTATCTTTTAAAAAATCAGTGGAACTATAGTTTTTTATTAAATTTGCAGCGTCAACTACTGTGACCATAGTATCTAATCTAGATACATCAGATAAGGATTGTTCATTTTCATCACGAAAGTCAAAAGTTGTTGCTACAGGTAATGGCTCTGATATACCTGTGCTTTCAATAAGAAGATAATCAAATCTTTTTCTTTAGATAATTGTCTAACCTGCTCTAGCAAATCTTCTCGTAAGGTACAACATATACAACCGTTACTCATTTCAACTAACTTTTCTTCTGTTATTGATAAATCAGCTACTCCTTATTCTACAAGAGCAGCATCTATATTGACATCACTCATATCATTTACAATAACAGCAACCTTTTACCTTCGCGATTATTGAGTATATGATTTAATAAAGTAGTTTTACCTGCACCTAAAAACCAGATAAGACGGTAACAGGCAATTTATTTGTATTCATATTTTATAACGTAATTACTTGATCAGGTGGGGTTTGAACCTAAAGCTTGATAAAGTTGAGGAAAGCATCCTGCTTGTACTCCTTCAACCAAACCTTTCGCAGTAACTTTCCTGAACCGCACTGTTCAAATGTTCCCTCTGCAAGATTTCTTCTAACAGCACATTGATCACATACCATTAACAACATACCTTTTTCTTTTTGCAATTTTTTAAACGCTCACCAACAGGATCATTTTGTCTTAAAATATTAATATTATCATCAAAGAAAACATTCCCAGAACATTTACAAGATGAGTATTTGTTTCTAATTGTGGTAAAATCATTGTGGCAAGTTGAAAGGTACTAGCCATATTATTTCTGTGATATATGCAACCTTCATTTTTATCTCCTTGTATATAAAATGCAATATTATTGCATTAATGAAATACTATTTATATTTTAGATTTTATAAATTGGTACATAAATTTATTAAATATGCATACTATTAAATATATTTATAATTAAGCTATTCGCACCACATAGAAAATATTATTTATAAGAAGTACACTAATTTCTAATAAATAAGT
>JAYQLZ010000002.1:0-837108 GCA_038143555.1 Rhodospirillaceae bacterium
ATTGAACCACCGACACTGCGATTTTCAGTCGCATGCTCTACCAACTGAGCTACCTAGGCACAAATATAAGAATAATAAAATAACTTTTATTGTCTACGCTTTTTTAAAATTTTTTATATAGCGGTTTATTTTTTGCTACCCAATCAAATAAAGAGCCTTCATAAAGCTTTGAATTCTTATTTTTCATTAATTCATATGATACAAACCAATTTATTGAACTTTCTAGACCTGAATAACAAAAGAATATAAGATTTTTATCCAAATCTATTTCTGAATAATCATAAATTTTTTAAATAAGTTTAAATTATTAAAGCTTAACCTCTTCCTTCAAGAAACCATTTAGATGGTATATTTATTGAGGACTCTATAGTTCCGAACTTACTAAACCCTTTTAATTTATTAATACCTAAATAAAAATCATTTTCTCTGGAATCTACTAAGTAAATAATTACTTTTTTTGCTTTCAATTATATCATTGCTATCAGCTAAAATAGTTGCTATCTATATTAGCTTTATAGCTTGTATTCAGGCTTAACTTTAAATTCTCCTTCTTCTATAAATAAATCAAATTTTTTTTTTAAAATATGGATAACCTCCATCTAATATTGATATTTTCTTATGCCCTAAAAATTTAAGGGTGAAATAAATTGCTGTAGTCTCAGCCATAGAATAAATATCAGTATTTTTTGGATATAAAATGATATGATCTTCATTACTAATACCCATTTTATTTAAAATATTTAATAAAAATTCAGGTTCTGGCAGATACATAGGAACTTTTTTTTTGTTATCTCTCCATCCATCTTTATAAAAATTAGTGTATTGAGAACACTTTATATGTTCTACTAAATATGAGTTATATGATAAACCTACTTCTATTAATTTAATATTTTCTTTACATAAATTTTGAGAAAGCCAAGTAGCATTTACTATAGGAGAAGCTTTTAAAGGAATAATTAGAAAAAAAGTAATTATATTAAATAATAACTTCATCAATATATAGTACTTATTTTATTAGATAATACTACCAATATTTATAATATTAGTATTTATAAGTTTTTATTATAATGATTATAGATAGTAATTATTCTCAATGAAATTATTATAGTATTATTATTAACTATTAAAGGGAGAACATTATGTGGAAAAAACCTGAAATTCGCGAAGTAGCTGTTGGTTTAGAAATCAATTGTTATGTATGCGCAGAGCTTTAAGCTTTGAGTAAATAATACACCATGTTTGTTGTCTCCTATATATTTTAATTTAACTTAATGTTTATTAGAGTTTTAGGAGCAGCAGCAGGTGGAGGATACCCCAGTGGAACTGCAACCATCCAAATAGTAGATTAGCAAGAAATAAAGATTCTAATGCAGTAAAAAGAACACAGTCTTCAATAGCTATTAGCTTAGATAAAAAAAATGGTTTATATTGAATGCTTCCCCTGATTTAAGACAACAACTTTGGGAAAACCCTGAATTAATGCCTGCTGAAAATGATCCGCTGAGATATAGTCCTATAATGGGTGTATTTCTAACTAATGCTGATGTAGATCATACAGCTGGTCTAATAAATTTAAGAGAATCACAGACTTTTAATTTATATGCTACAGAAAGAGTAATTAATGTGCTTAATAGTAATAGTATTTTTAATGTACTAAACCCTAAATTTGTTAACAAAGTTCCTATTAAACTTGATAGTTACTTAGAATTGTTAAATGCTGATAAAACTGCGAGTGGTATTAAAGTAAAAGCTTTTGCAGTCCCAGGAAAAGTTGCTTTATGGTTAGAAGATGCAAATAAGGGGTCCTAATTTTGGATCTGTTGATGAAGATACAATAGCACTAGAAATTTGTAACGAAGAAACTGGAGCTAGTTTTTTTATATTCCTGCTTGTGCATATGTGCCGGATTGGCTAAAAGAAAAGCTTAACAACACCAATTTGCTATTTTTTGATGGAACTCTTTGGACAGATGATGAAATGATTAAACAAAAAGTTGGAATTAAAACGGGTAAAAGAATGGGGCACATTAGCATGTCAGGAGAAGAAGGGTCACTAAATATTTTTAAAAATGTAAAAATAAATAGAAAAATATTTATACACATTAATACTACAAACCCAGCTTTGTTAAATAATTCATCGGAAAGAAAATTTTAGAAAATGCAGGTTGGGAAGTAGCATATGATACTATGGAGATTAAGATATGATAATGCCAGCTCCATTTTTTCCTGGTCCATCTAAAGAATATGAAAATGATAAACCTCTTAAGAGACAAGAATTTATTGATGCACTGGTAGAATTAGGGAACCAAAGATACCATAGCTTACATCCTTTTCATAAATTATTACATAATGGAAAGTTAAGTTTTCCTCAAGTGCAAGCCTGGGCCTTAAACAGATTTTATTATCAGTGGTCTATTCCAAGAAAAGACCTAACACTAATGGCCAGAATAAATGATGTTAAACTTAGACTAGAATGGCGTTCCAGAGTTATAGATCATGAGGGTGATATAGATGGCAGTGGAGGAATAGCTAGATATTTACAATTATGTGAAAAACTTAACCTTGATTTAGAATATGTTAAATCATGTAAAGGTTTGCTTCCTGCAACTAGATTTGCAGTAGATGCCTATGTTAATTTTGTTGAAAACAAATCATTATTAGAAGGAATTGCCTCTTCACTAACAGAAATATATGCGCCTGCTATCCATCAAGAGAGGATTAGCAGGTCTATCTAAACATTATGAGTGGGCAGATGATTATGCTTTAGCGTATTTTAAAAAAGAATTAATCAAGCCAGAAGAGATGTTGAATTTGGTAGGGAATGGGTAATTAAAATGCTATTTCTAGAAGTGATCAAGAAGCGGTTTTGAATGCTGTAAAATTTAAAACTGAAGTTTTATGGGCACAACTTGATGCTCTTTATCATTCATATGTTGATCCTGGTAATATACCTCCAGGAGCTTTTGTTCCAGAAGGGTTAAGTAAAAATAATTCATGAGTAAATTGATAAAATTAAAATTGAAGATATTCCTTCATTACCTAGGCATGCAAAGCTTAGGTTTGACATGCAAGAAAAAAATGGATTATTAATGCTCCTGAAAGAGTATTTGAGTTAGATGATATTGCTGGAGTGGTAATGCAGTTAATAAATGGAAAAGATACACTGAAGCAAATTATTGATAAGCTTTTAGTTAAATATGAAGATGCTCCTAGGGAACAAGTAACTGATGATGTTATTGTTATGTTGCAGTCTTTAGCAGATAAAGGATTTTTGACAAATGAATGAAATAAATAAAGAAAAGAGCTTTAGTACACCAGAAAAAAAAGTAAAACTCTTATACCATATGCAATGCTTTGCGAGTTAACACATAGATGTCCTCTTTCATGTCCTTACTGTTCAAACCCAGTAGAATTAGAGTTGAAAAGTAATGAAATTAGTACAGATTTATGGAAAACAGCTTTGTCTGATGGAGCTAAAATAGGTATTTTACAAGCACACTTTTCAGGAGGAGAACCTACTGCTAGAAAAGATTTAGAAGAACTAGTAAATCATGCTTCTAAAATAGGACTATATACTAACCTAATTACTTCCGGTGTTTTGATAAATGAAGATAGGCTAAAAAAGCTTTATGATGCTGGCTTGGACCATGTTCAAGTTTCTATACAAGATACTGACCCTGATAATTCTGAAAAAATTGCTGGCTTTAAAGGGCATAAAAAAAAAATAGAAACTTGTGGTCTAATTAGAAAAGTCGGATTGCCTTTAACGGTAAATGCTGTAATGCACCGTCAGAACCTTCATAATTTAAAAAATATGATTGAACTAGCAGTTGAATTGGATGCTGAAAGACTTGAAGTTGCACAAGTGCAATATTATGGGTGGGCCCTTAAGAATCAAACAGCATTCCTGCCAACAAGAGAACAATTAGATAAAGCAACAATTATAGTTGAAGAAGCAAGAATAAAGTATAAAGGTATCTTGGCAATTGATTATGTTGTACCCGACTATTATGCAAAAAACCTAAATCTTGTATGGGTGGATGGGGTCGTCAATTCTTAAATATTACCCCTGCAGGAAAAGTTTTACCTTGCCACGCTGCTGAATCATTAAATTTTTTAAATTTTGATAATTTGAAAGAAAAATCATTAGCATGGATATGGGAGCATTCTGAATCATTTAATAGATTTAGAGGAACTGACTGGATGCCTGAACCTTGTCAATCCTGTGATAGAAGAGAAATAGATTGGGGTGGCTGTAGGTGTCAGGCATTTGCCTTAACAGGTAATGCAGATGCTACTGATCCTACCTGTGAGTTTTCTCCATATAGAAATGTATTGGAAGAGCCCCTATCAAAAGCTGGATCTGAGAACCCAGATTTTATTTATAGAAAATATTCTTAAAACTTTTTAAGTATTATGCAAAAAAAAACTTATACGGTTTGTGTTTTTTGTGGAAGTAAGTCTGGAAATAATATTAAATATTTAAAATTAGCAAATACATTAGGAAAAAAACTGGCAGAAAGAAATTTTAATGTTATTTATGGAGGAGGTAATTCAGGTCTAATGGGTGCACTTGCAGAAGGCGTGCTAGCAAAAAATGGCTCTTTGATTTCAGTAATACCTAAGTTTTTTAAAAACAAAGTGGATATAATAAAATCTAAAAAAAAGAAATTGTTACAAAAGACTTATTTGATAGAAAAAGCATTATGATTAAAAAGTCTGATTTTTTTATAGCATTACCCGGAGGATTTGGAACTTTAGACGAAGTTTTTGAATTAATATCTTTAAACCAACTAGCCTTAATAGATAAAAAAATTATAATATTAGATATTAATAATTTTTGGCACTCTTTAAAAAATCTTATAAAAGATTTAAAAAAAAGTGGTTTTTTATATACTAATAAAAATAGTAATATTATTTTTAAAAATTCCATTAGTAAAACTATTGGATTTATTGAAGATAATTTTTAATGAATTTTAATTTGTGAGGATGATGTGAAAAAAATTTTAGTTAATAACCCTGTTGTTGAACTTGATGGGGATGAAATGACCAGAATAATATGGCAACTTATTAAAGATGAACTCATACTTCCTTGGCTAGATATTGAATTAAAATATTATGACCTTAGTGTTCAAAGCAGAGACAATACCGATGATCAAATTACAATAGATGCAGCAAAAGCTATTAAAAAATATAGAGTAGGAGTTAAATGTGCAACTATCACTCCAGATGAAGCAAGAGTAGAAGAGTTTAATTTAAAAAAAATGTGGCGATCTCCTAATGGTACTATTAGAAATATTTTAGGTGGTACAGTTTTTAGACAACCAATTATTATTAAAAATATTCCAAGATATGTTCCTACTTGGACCAAACCTATAGTAATAGGAAGACATGCATTTGGAGATCAATATAGAGCTACAGACTTTGTTGTTCCTGGTCCTGGAAAATTAAAATTAGTATTTGAACCAGAAAACGGTGAAACTATTACTAAAGATGTATTTGACTTTAAAGATAAAGGATGTGCTTTAAGCATGTACAACTTAGAAGAGTCTATAGAAGGTTTTGCAAGAGCCTGTTTTAATTATGGTCTTAACTTAGGATGGCCAGTTTACATGTCTACTAAAAATACTATTTTGAAAGCTTATGATGGTTTATTTAAAGATACTTTTGAAAAATTTTTTTTAAAAGAATTTAAAGATAAATTTGATGAAAAAAATATAATTTATGAACATAGATTAATTGATGACATGGTTGCTACCGCTTTAAAATGGGAAGGTGACTTTATTTGGGCATGTAAAAATTATGATGGCGATGTTCAATCTGATATGATAGCACAAGGTTTTGGTTCTCTTGGATTAATGACTTCCGTGTTAATGACGCCTGACGGCAATGCAATTGAGGCTGAGGCAGCACATGGCACTGTTACCAGACACTATAGACAATATCAAAAAGGCAAGGAAACTTCTACTAATCCGATTGCATCAATATTTGCCTGGTCACAAGGCCTTTCATATAGGGCATCTTTTGATAAAAATGAAGATTTAAAAAAGTTTTCTTCAGACTTAGAGAATGCATGTATCAAAACTGTGGAAGAGGGTTTTATGACAAAAGACCTTGCTTTATTAGTAGGGATGAACCAAAAATGGATGGAAACTAAAGAGTTTATAAATAAAATTGCAGATACATTAAAAAGCTTAAGAAGCTAACTTTCTTTCAATCTCTTCCATTAATATCTTTACCGCTTTTTCAGAGTTTTCTGGACTACTTCCACCTCCCCAAGCTAAAGTACTTCTTCCCCCTCCGCCTTTTCCACCTAAAACAGGTATAATTAGTTTAATTAAATCATTAGCATCAAAAGTATCACTTATATTCTTTTCTATACCGATCACAGCAGTTACTTTTTCTTTTTCTTTGGATATGAGTATAATTAAACTGTCAGATTGTTTTTTTAATTGTTTATCAATGATTAGTTTCATTTCTTTTGAACTAACATTTTCTAAGATCGCGTGAATTACATTAATATTTTTAATTTTTTTAATTTCAAAATTATCACTTTTATCATTTCTATTATTATTAATTTGTAATAGCTTTTTTTCTAAATCTTTTTTTTCATTTAAAATTTTTATTACCTTATCTTCTAATAATTTAGGAGTTGTTTTTAACTTTAATGCCAAATTGTTCATATCACTTTCTATTTTATTATATTTTTCAATTGCCACTAAACCTGAAACTGCTTCAATTCTTCTTACTCCAGATGCTAAACTGCCTTCTGAAATAATTTTAATTAAACCTATATCCCCTGTTCTACTAACATGAGTTCCTCCACACAACTCAACAGAATATGGCTTATCTTTTATCTTACCCATTTCTATAACTCTTACCTTATCGCCGTATTTTTCACCAAATATGGCCATAGCTCCTTTATTTATAGCCTCTTCTTTATTGATTACCGAATGGGAAACTTGTGTATTATTAAAAATTTGCTGATTAATATCTTTTTCTATTTTTTTAATTAAATCTTCTGAAATAGAAGAATTATGTGAAATATCAAACCTTAACTTAGTTTCATTAACTAAAGAACCTTTTTGTGTGACATGCTTTCCAAGGTTAATTCTTAGAGCACTGTGCAATAAATGAGTTGCAGAATGATTAGCAGCTACTGATTTTCTTAACTCTTGGTCTACTTTAAGCATAACTTGATCTTTTTTCTTAATCGTTCCAGAGATTAAATGACCATAGTGATCAAACACCTTTTCTCCTCTTTTTATTGTATCTATAACTTTAAATTTAAAAGAAGAATTTTCTATAATTCCTCTATCCCCAATTTGCCCTCCTGACTCTGCATAAAAAGGAGACTTTTCAAATAACAAAGAAATTTTATTATCTTGATCCGATACCTGCTCTACTTCCTCACCATTTACAATTATCTTGCTAACATACTCTGTGCTTTCTAGGGTATCATAACCTATAAAAGTAGTAGGTTTTATTTCTTGTATTATCTTGTGCCAAAAAATCTGATTCTCATTGTCATTATCGCCTTTCCAAGATTTTTTTGACATTTCCTTTTGTTTTTCCATCTCAATATTAAAATCACTAATATCTACTTTTTTATTATTTTCTTTTAAAACATCTTCTGTCAAATCTAGTGGGAACCCATAAGTATCATATAATTTAAAAGCAACTTTACCTGAAAAAATTTTGCTTTCTTTATTTTTATCATTTTCTTCCTGCAGAATTTTTAAACCTTTATCTAACGTTTCTAAAAATTTTGACTCCTCTGTTTTAATAGTATTATTAATAAGATCACTATAAACATTTAATTCCTTATAATGTTTTCCCATTTCTTTTATTAAAATTGGAACCAATTTATAAAAATTTTCTGTTTTAATATTTAAATTGTAAATATGTCTTATTGCTCTTCTTAAAATTCTTCTTAAGACATAGCCTCTTCCTTCATTTGAAGGAAGTACGCCATCAGAAATTAGAAAACCAACTGACCTTAAATGGTCACTAATTATTCTTAGTGGAATCTTTGTATGCTCATTCTCTTCAATTTTAAATTGTTCTTTTGTAAACTCAATTATATTTCTAAAAGTATCTACTTCATAATTATCAGATGTACCTTGTAATACTGCAGCTACTCTTTCTATACCCATTCCAGTATCAATAGATGGTTTAGGAAGTTTTTCCATATCTCCGTTCTTTTTCTTGTTGAACTGCATAAAAACTAAATTCCAAATTTCTACATACCTGTCACCTTCATCTTCACTTCCTGGAAGTCCACCTGAAAATTCTGGACCATGATCAAAAAATATTTCTGAGCATGGACCACATGGTCCAGAGTCGCCCATTTCCCAAAAATTATCGCTGGTACTTATTTTTAAAATTTTTGATTCTGAAAACCCTGTTACTTTTTCCAAATATTAAAGGCTTCATCGTCTGTATGGTAAACAGTAACATATAATTTCTCTCTATCTATTTGGTAGTTTTTGGTTAATAACTCCCACGCCATTTCTATTGCTTCTTCTTTGAAATAATCACCAAAAGAAAAATTTCCCAACATTTCAAAAAAAGTATGATGCCTTTTAGTTAACCCTACATTCTCTAAATCATTATGCTTTCCTCCAGCTCTAACACATTTCTGTGCTGTAACTGCTCTATTTCCATTTTCAGGTTTATCTAATCCTGTAAAAATATTTTTGAATTGTACCATTCCTGCATTAGTAAACAGCAGTGAATCATCATTGTGAGGTACTAATGGAGATGACTGAACTACGTTATGTTTTCTTTTTGAAAAAAAATCTAGAAATTCTTTTCTGATATATGATAAAGAGTTTTCAACCATTCATTATAATATAAAAATAAAGAAAAAAAATGTATAGTTAATTTTCTTCTTCTAAACTCTTTTCTTCTTCTAGTTGTTCTTGTTCTTCCTCACTAGTACTATTTTTCTTTCTAATCATGCCTTCTATTTCATCAGCAATCTCTTTATTATCTAATAAGAATTTTTTAGCATTTTCTCTTCCTTGACCAATTCTGTTACCATTAAAACTGTACCAAGATCCTGATTTTTCTACAAAGCCTTCAGCTACTCCTAAATCTATAATTTCCCCTTCTTTAGAAATTCCTTCTCCATACAATATATCAAATTCTGTGATTTTGAATGGAGGAGCTACCTTATTTTTTACAACTTTAACTCTAGTTTGGTTTCCAACAATTTGATCTTTATCTTTAATTTGCCCTATTCTTCTTATGTCTAATCTAACAGAGGCATAAAACTTTAAAGCATTACCCCCAGTAGTAGTTTCTGGGCTACCAAACATAACTCCTATTTTCATTCTTATTTGATTAATAAATATTACCATTGCATTTGATCTAGAAATTGAAGATGTTAATTTTCTTAACGCTTGGCTCATTAATCTAGCGTGAAGTCCCATATGACTGTCTCCCATATCTCCTTCCAATTCAGCTTTGGGAACTAATGCAGCAACACTATCCACTACTAATACATCTACAGCTCCTGATTTTACTAACGTATCAGCAATCTCTAGTGCTTGTTCACCTGCATCAGGCTGAGATACTAAAAGTTTATCAACATCAACTCCTAAGTTTTTTGCATAAACTGGATCAAGTGCATGCTCAGCATCTATAAAAGCACAAATTCCTTCCTTTTTTTTTGAGCACTAGCTACTACTTGTAAAGCTAATGTAGTTTTTCCTGAACTCTCAGGCCCATATACTTCTATAATTCTACCCTTAGGCAAGCCTCCTATACCTAACGCTAAATCCAGGCCAAGAGACCCAGTAGATATAGCTTCAATATTAACAGTGGTGTTGTCTCCTAGTCTCATGATAGAGCCACTACCATAATTTCTTTCAATTAACCCTAGAGCACTCTCTAAAGCCTTACTTTTATCTTCTAAACTCATAACAATACCTGTTCTATTTTAATTCTTTTTATGTTCTTATATTGTTCTATTACAACTACACTAAATTTGCAAACTTTAATTAATATTAATTATAAAGAAGTTTTAAAGGGGTGCAACTAAGTAATCAGAAATAGTTTGTAATATTTATTAAAAAATAATTATCTCGTCTGAAACTATACAAAATATCTTTTTCATTTACTGACCAATATGCATTATAACTTCCTGTAACCCTAATATTATCAGTAATTCTTGAACTTAGCTCTAAAGTTGAAGTATTGCCTCCACCATCTGTGTCTAGTGTTATTGAAGTTAAAAATTCGGTTCCATCAGTATCATTAAAATTTAACCTAGTTGCTAAAAATAAATCATTCTGAAAAATATCAGTAGAATCGTTATTTCTATCATCATTATGATATTCAATGAATGTAGAAAGGTCCCACTTATTTTCAAATAAATTATTAATTAAATATTCCATTCCTAAAGTATAAGAATAAAAGTTTTCTCTAATATTTTTAGCATTTTTTTGACCATTTCTTTTTATTGCTTCTACTTTATAAATAATAGGTCCAGAAATAACTTGTAAATAAGTACCCAATTGAGAAATTCTTTCATATCCTTGAAAATACTTTAATTGTAAATTTTCCAATTTGGCTATAGTAGAACTTTCCCTACTATTACCTCTAAAACCCTGTAATGAAAAATCAAGCATTCCAAAACTATTTTCCCATTTTATAGCCCAACTAGGAACCTTAGATCCTGCTCCTCCTTCATAAACAATATCATAGTTTTCTATCGGTTTACTTAATCTAAGCCTTCCAGTCTGACCTATTTGAGAAGAGTTTTTAAAAAATGGTAAATAATAAAAATCTAAGCTTCCATATTTTTCTGAGTAATTAGAAAAAGCTAAAAGAGACTGTCCAAGTTTTGCTTTTTGATCACCATCAGTTACATCTTTTACATTTATAATATTTACTAAATTCTTAGACTCTGTAATTCCCCAAAAAACTTCACTAATACCTGCCTTAACCTGTATATCATTATAATAATAGGTAAAGTTATTCTCCTTAAAATTAAATAAACTTCTATTTTTATCGTGATGGTCGTACCTAAAATAGGGTTCCATTAAAAATTCAATATCATTTTTAAAGTCTATAAATATTTCTGATTTAATAAAACTCGAATATGTATTCTTTTGATCTGAATAGGCTTCTTTTTTATGAAACTCTTTAATTTCTAGTCCTATTTCACTGTTAATTTCCCAATCTAATTCTGCAGAATAAAGTGCTAATAAAAAAAAATAAACTAAAAAGTATAACTTAAAAAAGCCTCTCATTTTAAATTAAATTATCTAGCTCTTGATAAACTTTTAGGATTGAAATCTCTTGAAGATAATCCAACTTTAAATTTAATATTTTGTACTAATAAATCAGTAGACTTTCCTGTTTGATGATTAATCATTTTATAGATACTTGGTCTCCAATGTTTATCTAAATAAATTTTATAATCATTAAAAAATAATGTTTTTAAATGTGATCCTTTTCTATCAAAATAATCTATTTTCCAAACTTTATGTGCAGCGGTATCGTCTAACCATAACACTTGATATTTATAACCTGAACTTTTTCCGTTGGCACTCTGCTTATCACGTGACATTCTAACTCATTATTATTAGGACAAGCTTCTTTTCTCAAATATTTACGGTCTTTATATTTTTCCAATTCTTGACTTCCTAAATCTTCATAAGCAAACTCTGAACCTACGAAGGAGCCAGATCTATTATCTGAAGTTATCCTTTTTACTCTTTTTAAAGCAGGTAGATAAAGCCATTGATCATCCGGATCTAATTTGTGGGTAAATGTAAGTGTAGCAGTACCTTTAACATCTTTAGGACTATCAAAAATAAACAAAGTCTTATCACCATCTCCATCAACCTCTAAAGTTTTGCCTCTAAAATTTCTTATAGTTTCTTCACCTTGTTTATTTCTTAAAGTCATTTTTGAATCGGAGGTAAAATCTCCAAAACCTTTATCATAATTATATGCATCAGTTGATATTCGCAGCGCTTTTTTCATCTTCGGTCTCAGCGTTTAAAAATTTATAAACGCTAGAAAATTAATTTAATAATGAAAACATGTTTTAAAAAAATCATAATTAATCTCCTATGTATTAACTTTTAATTTATTGTTTTGTTTAAACTTCACTTTATCTATTGCCATCAACAAAGTAGGCAGAAAAAATAAATCTATAAATAATGCTATTGCGATAGTTATTGCGGTAAGCATTGCCATATCTGCATTAACTTTAAAACCAGAAAAAGACAGCACAGTAAAACCAGCAACTAATGCTAAAGTTGTTGTGCTCAGTGCAAATCCTACATTTTTAAAAGCATAAGTAGTAGCTTGTTCTGGGCTTAGCCCCTGTTCTCTTCTACCTCTTAAGTATTTACTTAAATAATGTACAGTGTCATCAACTACTATACCTAACGTCATAGCAGCTACAACAGATAAAGCTACACCAACTTCTCCTTGCAAATAGCCCCACAAACCAAAACCCATTGCTGCTGGAAATAAATTTGGAATTAAACTTAACAAACCAAGCTTAACATTTTTCAATGCTATAATTAATAAAAAAGGAAATTAAAATTAAAGCAGTAGTTGTTCCTACTAGCATAGAGTCTATGTTTCTTTTAGAGAAATGTGAAAATATCATTGATAATCCTGTTCCCTGTGTTTTAAACTCAGGTAACTCTTTATCAAAATAATCTTGAATAATTTTATCTAACTCTCTTACGTCATCATTCGAAGCATTTTGCAATGTTACGGTAAACCTAGTTGACGATTTATCTACATTAATTCTATCATTCAAATCTAATCCAAAAGGCACAGAAAGTTCATACAATAGCAAATATTGAGCAGCTAACTCTCTACTTTCAGGTATGGAGTAAAAGCTTGGATCATCTTCATTCATTGCTTTATTTAATCTTTTTATAGTATCTGATAAAGTAGTAACATGAGTAACATTTTGTTCTTGTCTAATTCTATTCGCTAGCTTTTCCAATTTTTTCCAATACTCAGGATCATTTATTCCATCTGGACTTCCCGAAGGTATAGAATACTCAATGGTGTTTAAACCTGTTAGATTATCTTCAACGAAATCAGAATGTTCTCTTATTTCAAATCTTTTATCAAAATATTTAGTCCAAGTATCATCTAAAGTAATTTTAGTCATACCTAATGATAAAAAATTATTAAGGCTCCATTACCAATTAAAAGAACTTTTCTTTTTCGTATAACAAATTCGCTTAATTTGGTCATAAAATTTTCAGCTTTTGAGGAACCTATATTTTTTACCTTGCTAGGTAAAATGACTAATAAGGCTGGTAATGTTACCACAGCATGAAAAAGGAGTATTAAATTACCAAAAGCCATCATATACCCTAATTGTCTAAAAGGAGGTGCCTCTGAAAAATGCATAGTAAGAAAACCTATAGCTGTGGTAATTGCGGTCATAAACACTGGCTGTAAATTCACTCTTAAAGATTCATCAATTGAATCTTTTTTATTTTTACCTAACCTCATGTTAATTCTTTGAGTGCTCATAATATGAACACAATGAGCAATAGTTAAAGCTGATAACATTAAAAAAGAGTTAAAAGTAGCAGCGTTTAAAATAAACTTCATCCAGCCAGCAACTCCCATCATTCCAATAACGGAGAGAATTACAATAAAAGCTGTTATTATAGATCCCAAGACTGATCTTAATGAAAGTCCTGCAACTAAAAAAATTACTAATAACATTAACGGAGTTAAGGTCGCCATATCACTTATTGAAACTTCGGTAAAAGCCATAGTAAGAGGAACACCGCCAGTTACATAAAAATCTACATTAGGATATTTTTCTTTTAATTCATTTTGAATTGGTCTTATAAAATTCATAATTTCTATAACTGAATTTCCAGCTTCTACAGAGTCGTCTGGTTTTATGATTGTAATATTAATTCCAGTAAACTTTCTATCTGGACTAACTAATTGATTTAATATTAGAGGTTCATCAAATGCAACTTCTTGAGCATTGATAGCAATTTCACTAGTTATTTCTCCTTCAGGAACTAAATCACTAATAATAATGTCATCACCCTCTGCTCTAGTCCATTGAAAATTAGTTATTGAGTCAACTCTGCTAGAAGATGGAGTTTGCCATAATCTTTTCGTTAACTCTCTCAATATATATAAATTATCAGGATCAAAAACATTTTCGTTTTTTGGAGCCATAACAACAAATAAATTATCATTTTTAGTATAAGTATTTTCTAGTGTCTCAAGAGCTACTAGATTAGGATCATCATCTGAAAAAAAAATTCTATTGTCAGGGTTTTGAGATAAGCCTTTTAACCCTATTCCAAAAATTATTGTTAGAACTAACCCCAAAAAAAAAACATCATATAAGGTTTTTCTGTTATTAGTCTTCTATACTTTAATTGCCAGTCATATTTAGATTTAGTCATTATTTACCTATTTTTAATTATTAGGACCATTACCATATTTAAAAAAAAAAGTCAATCAACATATTACTCATTTTTTCTCTTTTTAGCCTATTTTTCATCATTATATTTACAAATCCTACCATTATGTTAACTTAGTAAACACTTAAAGTAGAGGATAATGTTTACTAAATCAACATTTATTTTATATGAGTTATCATAAAGGAAACCTTAAAGAACAAATTTTAGAAATAGCATGGAATATTTGCAATACAGAGTCCTGGAAAAAAGTTAATATGAGACTGGTTGCTGATAAAGCTGGAGTTTCTAGCACTGCTTTTTACAGACATTTTAAGAGCAAAACTGACCTTAAAGCAGAATTGATGAGAAAAGGTTTTGAAATTCTTTTTGAAGGTATGAAAGATATTAATAATAATTTTTTAAGTTACGGAGCCCATTACATTAGATTTGGTTTAGATTACCCACATATTTATGATTTGATGTTTGGGAACATAGATTTTGATATGTCCCCTTATCCTGATTTAAAAACTTTATATGAGGCATCCTTCAATGGAGCAGTTGAAGGAGTGAAATCGAAAATGCCAAATGAATCAGAAAAATATGCTATGATAAAAGCATACAATGTTTGGGCATCTGTTCATGGAATAGTTGGACTTTTGAGAAGGTCAAAATGGCAAGGGGAAAAAACAGAAACTCTTGAATGGATTGAGAATAACCTGGAAGAGTATTTAAAAATGACCACATTTACTTAAATGTGACTATTAACCCAGTAAAGGACTACATAATGGGTAGTATTAGAATTAGAAAATATTAATATGAAAATAAAAAAATATATACCTTCTTGGTGGAATGAAGGCTGTAATGAACTTTCAAATAATGACTCCATTATGAAAAGCTTAATCAATAAGTTTAATGATAATAAACTTAGTAGTATTAGAAATCCATTTTATTCCTTATGTAAGTCTATTGTAGGTCAACAAATTTCAGTAGCAGCTGCAAGTGCTGTATGGAATCGTCTAGAAAATAAATACAATATTTTTGATGGTCAGTTTTTTAAACCAAGTGATTTTAACCAACTTAAAAAAATTGGTTTATCAGAGAGAAAAGCTTCTTATTTAATTAATTTGTCAGAAAAATTAAAAGATTTTAATTCTTATAATTATTGGAATAATTTAAATGATCAAGAAATATACTCATTTTTAATAAATATCAAAGGCATAGGCCCTTGGAGTATTAAAATGTTTATGATTTTTTGTTTAAATCGTCCAGATATTTTTTCTGCTGATGATATAGGTCTTCTTAAAGCTATGGGGAAAAATTATTTTAATAATATTAGGCCAACCAAGGATGATGCTGAAAACTTTTCATTGAAATGGAAACCTTGGCGAACTATAGCTAGCTGGTATTTGTGGAGGAGTATAGATCCAGAAGTTGTTCTTTATTAAATATTTTTTGGCCAAATATTTGTTAAAGAAAATACTTTTTCCAAATATGCTGAAACTTGAAAACATCTTTTATCCTCATAATGAGGTGCTACTACTTGAATTCCAATCGGCAAACCTGAACTAGAAAAACCACAATTAATTGTTGAAGATGGATGTTTTGTAAGATTAAAAGGATAGGTAAAAGGAGTCCAACTAAATAAATCTTTACTCTCATAATCTTTTGGAATTACTGCATCACACTCCAAAGGCAAAACCGGCATTGTTGGTCCTATTAAGACATCAAACTTTTCAAATAAGTAAGATAAATATGTTGCATTTTCTGCTCTTCTTGCTTCAGCAGCTAAAAAATCAAATACAGAATATTTATTACCCTCATCAATGAATTGCAGAAAGTTTTCATCTATTTTGGAAAATTCTTCATCATCTATTTTTTTGATAAATTTGCAGCGCCTACATACCACATAGTTTTAAAAATATCTGCTGGATTATTTGGCCAATTTATTTTGCTATCAAAAGTTAATTGTAAACCTTCTTGTTTTAGTTTTTTTAAAATATTTTCATAAACAACTTCAACTGAATTTTCTAAAGAAATTTGATTAAAAAAATTTTTCATTCCCCAATATTTAAAAACACCAATTTTTAAATTTTTAACTTCATTTAAATCAAATTCATTATAAATTTCTTTATCGTAAGGTAGAGAGTACCAATCATCTTTATCTGGTTTTGCAATAACATTCATTAAAAGTCCTCCATCTGCTACAGTTCTAGTTATTGGGCCTATATTTGCTACTGTACCAAATGGGGAAATAGGATAAGCAGGTACTTTTCCAAAAGTAGGCTTATGTCCAAATAGTCCACAAAAACTGCAAGGAATTCTAACAGAACCTCCACCATCTGTGCCGATCGATAAGGGACCCATTCCAGCTGCAACAGCTGAAGCAGAACCACCTGAACTTCCGCCTGAATTGAGCTTAGTATTCCAATGGATTTAAAGTGGCTCCATATCTTTTACTTTGTGTAGTTCCTTTATGGCCAAATTCAGGAGTTGTAGTTTTACCTAAAACTATACCCCTTGTTCCAAAATTTTTTACCACTGGAGCATCTTTATCACTTGTAATTGGAAGGCTTTCAATAAATGACCCTCTTCTTGTAGGATAATCCTTTGTAACTAATAAGTCTTTAATACTAATTGGCACTCCATCTAAAATTCCTTTAACTTTTCCAGAACTCCAGCGTTCTGAAGATAGTTTTGCTTGTTGTAAAATTTTTCCTTATCGAAACAAACAAAAGCATTAAATTGGGAATTTTTATTTTCTAATTGTTTAATTATGTCCAAAGATACTTCTAATGGATTGGTTTCCCTAGTTTTATACATTCTTAACAAATCAACAGCTGATAATTTGTACAATTCATTTTTCATATTTATATTTTAATTTTTATCATTATGATTACAATATATATTTCAATTAAAGGTAAACAAATGAAGCAATTTATTGATTTTTATATGGTTGTAATATCTCCATGGTGTTATTTGGGATTAAATAGATTAATTTCAATTTCAAAAACATATGATATTGAAATTAATATTAAACCTATTGATATATTTTCGATCTTTAAAGAATATGGTACTAAAGGTGTAAAAGAGAGACCTCTTCCTGTTCAAAAAAATAGAATTAATGAAATTAAAAGGTGGGGAAACTATTTAGATATAAAAATCAATGAAAAACCAAAGTTTCATCCTGTAGACCCAAATATATCATCTAAAGTGATAATTGCTTCTCTATTATTTGACAATGACTTAGAAAAGACTTTTGCTCTTACAAAAAATCTCTGTGAAGCTGTTTGGGTAGAAGACTTAGATGTGTCAGATGAAAATGTTATTCATAAGATTTGTGAACAACTAGTTCTAAAAGAAAGCACAAAAAATTTATATAATAAAGATGAAAAAGTTATTGAAGTATTAAAAAATAATACTTCAGATGCAAAAAAAAATAATGTATTTGGTGTTCCTACTTTTTTATATAAAAATGAATTATTTTTTGGTCAAGACAGAATGTTTATGTTAGAACAGGCAATCAAAACTAACGCATGAAGCCTTATTTTTTAATTTTTATTTTTTTTTACTTTTGCTAAAGCTATTTATGCTAAAAATATTATTTTTGAAACATCAGGAATTGCAAAAGTTGGTCAAGAATGTTTCGTAAGCGTTTTTATAAAAGATGAAACGGACTTAAATATAAAAGAATTACATCTAAATATTTTTTCAACAGATATTAATGAAAAATTATTAGGAAGATCAAATATAATATTTACAAAATTAAATAAAAACCAACCTTTTGTAACCAATGTGCCCATTAATTTTGAAAATAGAGAAGAATGTAAATCTATAAAAAACCTTAAAATACACGTAAAAAATTGCATTGAAATGAATCAAAATAAAGACCAATGCAAAAATCTAGTAAAAATAAAAGAAAATTTAAGTGGTAACCATCTAATTAATACAAACATTATAAAAGACTCTTCTTTTTTTAACTCTGATAACAATGAACTCTATTTAAAAGAGTTTGGGATATATTTGAAAAAACTAAATTCAGATTATGCTCAACGTTATAAAATTAAAAATTATACTAGTGGTTTGATTGTAGTAGAAGTAAATAAATCTAATACTTTCTTGGTTGGAGACCTAATTACAGAAGTAGAGATGACAGAAATTTATAATATTTCTCAACTAAGAAAACAAATAGTAGCTGTTTTTGATAATAAAAAAAAACACATATTAATTAATTTTATTAGAAATAATAATGAAAAACTAGTTGCAGTGAAAACTAAATTAGGTTAAGTGTAAATAATGAGCAAAGCAACAAAACAGGATTATAAATTTCTAAATAATATTGATACCCCTAAAGATATTAAAAAATTAACTAGCGATGAATTAGAAATTTTGTGTGAAGAGGTACGATCATTTATGATAGATAACGTATCTAAAACAGGTGGGCACCTTGGTGCTGGACTAGGAGTAGTAGAACTAACTATAGGCTTGCATTACATTTTTAATACTCCAAAAGATCAAATAATTTGGGATGTAGGCCATCAAACCTACCCTCATAAAATTTTAACTAAAAGAAAAAATAGGATGCATACTTTAAGACAAGGAAAAGGTTTGTCTGGTTTTACAAAGAGAGCTGAAAGTATATATGATCCATTTGGTGCTGCTCATGCATCGACCTCAATCTCCGCTGCTCTTGGAATATTGGTAGGTTCGGAAATCAGAAAAAAAAATAAAAAAGTTGTAGCAGTTATAGGTGATGGTGCGATGACAGCCGGTATGGCTTATGAAGCATTAAATAATGCAGGTGCTATGAAGTACCCTCTAATAGTAATATTAAATGATAATGACATGTCAATAGCTCCTCCTGTCGGTGCTATGAGTGCATATTTATCTAAATTAATATCTTCTGGACCATATAGAGGGTTAAGAAATGTTGCAAGTCAACTTGCAAAAAAATTTCCAAAAAAAATAGCAAATACAGCAAAAAAAGCTGAAGAATATGCTAGAGGTTTTTTTACTGGAGGAACATTATTTGAAGAACTTGGTTTTTACTATATTGGACCTATTGATGGTCATAACTTAAATCATTTATTACCAATCTTAAAAAATGCTAGAGACCACTCCAAAAAAGGACCTGTACTAATTCACGTAGTAACTAAAAAAGGGAATGGCTATATACCTGCTGAGAAATCAGATGATAAGTTCCATGGTGTAGGAAAGTTTAATGTTTTGACAGGAAAACAAAATAAATCAGAGAGCAATAAGTCCTACACAAAAATATTCGCTGAAAACCTAATTGAATTAGCAAAAACTGATAAAAAGATTTGTGCTATTACTGCAGCTATGCCTTCTGGTACAGGGCTTGATTTATTTATGAAAAAATTTCCCTCTAGAACATTTGATGTTGGAATAGCAGAACAACATGCTGTTACTTTTGCAGCAGGTTTAGCATGTGAAGGTATGAAACCTTTTGCAACGATTTATTCTACTTTTTTGCAAAGAGCATATGATCAAATAGTTCATGATGTAGCTATTCAAAACTTACCTGTTAGATTTGCGATAGATAGAGCAGGTTTAGTTGGAGCAGATGGAGCAACTCATGCAGGATCATTTGATATAGCATTCCTATCAAACCTTCCAAATTTTATCACTATGGCAGCATCTGATGATTTAGAGTTAGCTAGAATGATTCATACATGTGCTGACATAAATCATGCACCTTCTGCATTTAGATACCCCAGAGGTTCAGGCCTGGGTTTAAAAATTAATTATCCAGTAAAAAAACTTATTATAGGGAAAGGAAAATTAGTTCAAGAAGGAAATGATATTGCTATAATTTCTTATGGCGCTAGATTACAAGAAGTCAAACTAGCTGCAAAAAAACTAGAAAATTATAAAATCTCGACCACCATAGCTGATGCTAGATTCTGTAAACCTTTAGATAAAAAATTAATATTAGAATTATGTAAAAATCACAAATTATTAATTACAATAGAAGAAGGCTCAATAGGTGGTTTTGGTAGTCATGTTTCAAATTTTTTAATAAATGAACATAATACTTTGTTACAGAATACTTTAATTGATTGTATTTGTTTACCCGATAAATTTATTGATCAAGATACTCCTTTTAATATGTACTCAATTGCAAATATGAATAGTGAAAATATAGTGACTAGAATATTAAAAAAATTAAATATTAAGAAAAGTTTAACAAAGGTTTAAATACAGTTTTTTCTTCAACTCCCTGCATAGTGGTAACCTTTACATCTTCAAAATAACCTTTTAAAAAATCTAACGTTTCTTTAATTAATACTTCAGGTGATGAGGCACCTGCAGTAATACCAATATTTTGAACTCTATCTAACCATTTTTTTTTAATTTCATTAGCATTTGCAATTCTATAAACAACAACCTGTTTTTTTTTTACTATTTCTGCTAGGCGTTGCGTATTAGAAGAATTTTCTGAACCAATTACTAGCACTAAATCACATTTATTTGCAAGTTCATTTACAGCCTCTTGCCTATTCTGAGTAGCATAGCAGATGTCATCTAACTCAGGTCCTTCAATATTAGGGTTTTTTCTTTTTAATATTTCTATAATATTTTTAGTATCATCTAGAGATAGAGTCGTTTGTGTCACATATGCAACTTTATCTTTTTTGTCTAGTTGAAGTTTATTGGCTTCTTCTTCATTTTGGATCAGTATTAATTCCTGAGATATTTGCCCTTGAATACCAACTACTTCTGGATGTCCCTTATGCCCAATAAGAATAATTTTATAATCCTTGTTAAAATATTTTTCTGTTTGTTTATGAACTTTGCTTACTAAAGGACAAGTAGCATCTAAAGTTAAATGTTTATAATCTTTAGCAACTTTTTTTTATCTTTTTTGAAACTCCATGAGCACTAAAAATTACTCTTGACCCTAGAGGTATTTCCTCTAACTCCTCGACAAAAACTGCTCCTTTCTTACTGAGTTCTTGTACTACTCGTTTGTTATGGACTATCTCATGTCTAACATAAATAGGAGGTCCGTACTTTTGTAAAGCTAATTCAACAATCTCAATTGCTCTTTTAACACCAGCACAAAATCCTCTAGGTGATGCTAAATAAATATTAATTATTTTTTTCATATTCTTCTAAATATTGTGGGTGTTATAAAGGCATCTAAAATGCCTGTTTTTTCATCTATTTTGTTCCAGTTTGTGATATTAAAGTTTATTACAGACAAACCACCCGTTGGATACAATGATTTAGTAACATACTCTAAGTCAGGTCTGCAATAAGAGATAAGAAATTTTAAGCTTTCTGAAATACTAGGCTCATGACCCACTATAATTACTGAATTGAAATTATTATCTAATATTTTTAATTCTTTTAAAATTTCTTTGTAATCACATAAGTAAAGTTCTTTTTTTGGTAAATTTTATTTTCATAGTTGCTAAATATAATATTTGCGGTAGTCAATGTTCTATTAGCTGAAGAAGTTAAGATGTAGTCTAAAACAATATTATTTTTTTCAAACCAATTTTTTAAAAGTCTTGCACATTTTCTTCCATTCTCATTTAGCTGTTTTTCATGATCGCTTTTATTTTCTTCAAAATGATATGCTTCACAGTGTCTTAATAGAAATAGATTTTTCAATTACTACTCCATACCTTTGAAAGCACTATTTAAATCAAAAATTAAATCATCAATATCTTCAATACCAACAGAAATTCTTACAAAGTTATCCAATATACCAAGTTCTTTTCTTTTTTGTGGATTAATAGACCCATGGGTCATTATTGCTGGATGTTCTATTAAACTTTCTACTCCCCCTAGAGATTCAGCCAAAGAAAATATTTCACAATTTTCTAAAAAGCGCTTTGTATTTTCTAGGTTACCTTTTAAGTAAAAAGAAACTATTCCGCCGAATCCATCCATTTGCGACTTAGCTAGATGAAATTGATCAAAACTATCTAAACCTGGGTATATTACTTTTTCTACAAAAGGCGAAGATTCTAAAAATTCAGCTATTTTCAAACCATTGAAATTATGTTGTTTTACTCTAATAGGTAAAGTTTTGAGTCCTCGCAATGCTAAAAAAGCATCAAAAGGCCCTTGAATAGCTCCAACAGAATTCTGCAAAAAACCAATTTCTTCTGCTATTTTTTCACTATTTGTTATAGCAACCCCTCCTATCATATCAGAATGGCCATTTAGGTATTTTGTCGCTGAATGCATTACAACATCAATATTAAACTCTAAAGGTCTTTGATTAATTGGACTCGCAAAAGTATTATCAACAACCTTTATAATGTCTCCTTTTATATTACCCAATTGTTTTAAATCTACTAGAGTTAACATTGGATTAGTAGGTGTTTCAACCCAAATCATTTTAGTATTTGTTGTTATATAGTTATTTATATTTTCAAAATCTCTGTAATTTATAAATTTGAAAGTAATACCACTTTTTAGCATTCTGACTTTTTCAAATAACCTTCTAGTTCCACCATATAGATCATCAATAGCTAAAACTTCATCTCCTACCTTTAGCAAAGATAATATTGTATCTGCTGCAGCCATTCCTGAAGCAAAAGCAAAACCAAATTCTCCACTTTCTAAATCAGCAACACATTTTTCATAAGCTGTTCTCGTAGGGTTTTGGGTTCTTGAATATTCAAAGCCTAAATGTTCACCAGGACTTTTTTGTATGTAAGTTGACGTCGCATATATAGGAACCATTATAGCTCCAGTAGATTTATCTGGCTCTTGTCCAGCATGAATTGCCTAGTAGACAAACCCTTTTTTTTTGAATTTTTAAGCATTATTTTCCTTTTTTTTAAGGTACCATAAAATATCTGTTTTGTTTATTACCCCATAAAAAAAGTTATTTTTATAAACAAATAAATATTTTTCTTTCATAATCAATTTAACTATTTTTTTTAAGTCAAATTGATAATCAATTTTTTTACTTTAGTAATATTATTTTTAACTGTTTCTTTAAATGAAGTTCTACTTACAACTTCTAATAGTGAACTTTCAGTAATTATACCCATTATTTTTTTTATCATCATTTTCAACCAACAAGAAATTAATTGAAATTTTCATGCATTAATTTAAAAGCCAAGGAACAGAAACTATTTATATTTATTATAGGTATAGATCTGTTACTGTTTATATTAGATACAATATCTAAAAGATTGTTGTTTTTTTTTTTGAAATTAAAACCCTCTTTGACTCTCCAACTCTCATTATAAATTTTCCTTAAATATTTATCTCCAGCATCACAAATTAAAGTAACAACATTTTTTTTAACTTTTTGAGCTTTGCAAAACTTTAGAGCTGTTGCAAGTAACGTACCTGAAGAGGACCCTGCTAAAATACCTTCATTTTGCAGTAGTTTTCTACAACTATCTATAGCTTCAAAATCACTTATAGAATAAGCGTGATCTATCAAACTTGTGTCTAGTAAAGGAGGACAAAAGTCTTCGCCTATTCCTTCAACAATCCATGAACCAACATTTTTATTGATTTTACCAGTTTTAATTAAATCTTTTAAAATTGAACCTTTTGGATCTGCTAAAACTAATTCACATTTTTTATTTTTGACTTAAGAAACTTTCCTATACCAGAGATTGTACCTCCCGTACCTACACCTGCTACAAAAGCATGAATTTTTCCATTAAGTTGTTTATAAATTTCAGGTCCTAAATCTTTTATATGTGATTTAATATTAGCTTGGTTTGAAAATTGATTGATATAAAAGGCTTTTCTTTCTTTGGCGATTCTTTTTGCAATTTCTAAATAATATTCTGGATGACCATTTACAACATCAGATCTAGCAACTATTACCTCAGCTCCCAATGCTTTTAGATGGTAAACTTTTTCTATAGTCATTTTATCAGGAACTATTATGACTACTTTATAGCCTCTCTTTACTGCCATTATAGCAAGAGCAATCCCTGTATTACCTGCAGTTGCTTCAACTATTGTACCTCCTTTTCTGAGAAGACCTTTCTTTTCAGCCTCAATTATCATATTTTTTGCTGGCCTATCTTTAATTGACCCTCCTAAATTAAAAGATTCTAATTTTAAATATAAATTGCACGGCCCAGTATCTAAGTTTTTAACTAAAAGAAGAGGGGTGTTACCTATTAAATCAAGGCTATCTTTAATTATATTCATATTATTTCCTAACTGCTGGTGTTTCTATTTTTAGACCTCGACCTCTCCAAGTCATATAAAGTTGTAAAGCATTATACTCTTTTGAAAAAATTTTAAAAGGAATAGCTCGTGCTTGTTCGTTACAGAATTGAATTCTTTTATGTACAGAAGCTATTTTAGACCACCTTAGTAAATATGAAGGAAAACCATTTATGTGGCCTTGACTTACTTTTTCAGCTCTAAGGTTTTGTCCTACTCTTTCATCATGACATTGGTTACAAGACAAACCCATTTGTCCTATTTTTTTGAAATATAGTTTCTTGCCAAGATTAAAATATTCTTTATTCTTTTCATTAATTTTTATGTCTTGCTTAAGTCCTCTAGACTGATAATACAGCAATACCGATAAAGCTAACAAATTTTTACTTTCAGGCTCGTATGTTTCAGCGCTCATATTTTCATTTCTACAAATATTTATTTGCTGTTCTAAATTTATTAAATCACCTTTTTTAGTTATTTTGGGATATTTAAGAGCGACACCTGTCATTTCTGATGCTGCACCATGACAAGATTTACATGATAGTTGAGAGGATTGTTCCTTCTTATTCCATAATAACTCTCCATTTTCTACCCAAATAAATCCTGGGTTCAAAAAATCATCATCCTGTATTTTTTGTGTTGAAGGTTCAGAAAAATTATAGCCTGATATTAACTCTTCTGCCAAGCAATACTTTTTTAAAAATATTAACGAGGTTATACAAACAAAAAAAAAATTAAGTAAGTTTGTATTATAAATCATATTTAACTGGTAAAACTTCGTTGCCTTTTTCATTAATTACTTTTAAATATCCTCTCTTATAAGAAGTTGTTGCATGGTCATCTTTCCATTCAATCTCAATTAGTCCTGACTCTTTAGCAGTAATATAAAATGCTAGATATGGGTTAGCTGATACTCCTGAAAACCAATTAGCTTTAAATACTATTTTTCCATTATACTTTGCAATAACAGATTGAATTATTAGCCTAGGATAAATAATACCTGTTATATTATCTCTTCTAACACCTGTTTCCATCTCATGTTCAGCCAAAGTCTTAATTTTTACATTCTCTCCAACTTTTACAATTTTTTTGTATTTTAATCTCCTTAATTTTTCCATTTTTAAGAACATGCTCCCAACATAACATCAACATATTTTTTTTTTTCTGTACCTATTCTTCCATCATTCATTTCAGCAATAATCATAATAAAAGAACTTGTTCTCATTCTGCACCTAAATGAAACCTCTGCATTCCCATTCTCAGGAAAAAATTCATAAATTGCTACCTCTGGGAAAGGGTTTTCTAAAGCTAAAACATGAACTTTTTTGGGATAATCATCTTTTTTCATTGAACAATTAATCTTAAATGTCAGAGGTACTACGTTGCCATCTTCAACTGTATCAGGAACTTGAAGATCTACTAAATTCTTTGTTATTTTTTTTTCACCTATAATATTGTTTATAATTCTTTCTGTTTCTATAGGGTTTGGTTCTATTCTAAAAGTTTGTCTATAAGACTGGAATCTATCTCTGTATGGATTACCATTAGAGTAACTAACTTTTGCTATAGAAGAAACTAACAGAATTAAAAGCTTTTTAAGAGTATTTCTTTTTAATTTTTCCATATCACTTTAAAGAATATAAGTATTCTACCAAATCTTCAACCTCTTGTGCAGATAGAATTGTTTTATTTAAAAATTCTGCTGGAGTTCTTTCAAATTTTATTTTTTTAAAATAAGAAGGCATTATAGAGTCAGGATTTATTGATTTTGAATCTATTACCCTTAAACGAAGTTCCTCTTTGTTATAGCGAGAACCTACCCCACCTAAAGGTGGTCCAAAGTTTCCTTGAAACTTTTCTTCAATTATAGGAGCTTCATGACAAGACAGACAGTTTACTTTTCTACTTATAAAGATTTTTTTTCCTCTTTCTATATTTCCTTGCAAATCTTTTTTAATTTTAACAGCTATAAAGTTTTTTTTATCTATCTCAAAAAACTTATTGGTCTCTGCTCTACAAATACCTAAAAATAGATTTATGATAAAAAAAGAGGAGATGATCAGATTCATAATTTATTAAGTTTTAAAATAAGTTATAATATTTTATATATGTTTTTAAAAAATAAAATAAAGATATTAATATGAAACCACTAACAGGCATAAGAATATTAGATTTTACAACATTGTTACCTGGGCCTTTAGCAACTTTAATGCTGAGTGATGCAGGAGCCGAAGTCATTAAAATAGAAAAAATTGGTGGCGAAGAAATGAGAAAATCTGAACCAAAAATCTGTGATAATAGTATTTTATTTGCAATGCTTAATAGAGGAAAAAAATCTATAGAAGTTAATTTAAAAAACCCAGTCTATACTGAGAAGATCAAAAAACTAATAAAGAAATCTGATGTCATAATCGAACAATTCAGACCAGGTGTAATGGAAAAATTAGGACTTGGCTGGAAACAAGTAAAAAAATTAAATAAAAATATAGTTTATTGTTCAATAACAGGATATGGACAGGACGGTGAAAAAAAAATAAGGCAGGCCATGATTTAAATTATTTAGCTGAAAGCGGATTGTTAAGGTTTTCTTGTGCCAAGGATGGGGCTCCTGTTTTACCTATTACCCAAATTGCAGATATAGCAGGCGGTAGCTACCCTGCTTTTATGAATATTCTATTAGCTTTGTTTAAGGCTAAGAATCAAAATAAAGGATCATTCTTAGATATTTCAATGTATGAGAATCTTATTCCCTTAGCTTGGTTAGGTTTAAGTAATCTAAGTGCAAAAAGTTTTGATGAAAGTCAGCCATTATATTTAAATGGTAAAATTGCTAGATATAATATTTATGAAACTAAAGATAATAAGTATTTAGCCTTAGGCGCACTAGAAGATAAGTTTTGGAAAAAGTTTTGTGAGATTATTAAAGCTCCTAAAGAAGTAGTATTAGAAAAACTTCCTCATAATACTTTAATAAAAAAAGTTCAATCAATTATAAAAGAAAAAATGAGAGTTTTTGGAAAAAAAAATTTGATAATGAAAATAACGTATGTTGTACTGCAATTAAAAGCTTAAAAGAGTTTATGCAAGACAAACATATTAAAAATAAAAAAATTTTTGCTAGTAATATAAGTATAAATGGAAAAGAAATTTTTGCTATTCCTACAGCCTTAGACAGAAAGCTTGTGAAAATGAGAAAAAAAATATTGCTCCTATTCTAGGAGCCGACAACAACATAATTAAATTTCTATGAGAGTAGCCCTAATTACAGAAAAAAATATAAAAAAAAAAAGTTTCTCAATCTTTTTTAAAAGATTATGCCGGATCTGTTATTTTTGATTTAGAAAAAAATATTTCTTCTAAGCTTGTAAATTTTAAAGCTTTTATTTTAATTTCCAAAACTATTCTTAATAGAGAAAACCTCAAACTAAAAAAAATTGTAGGCCTTGCTAATAAAAATAATATAAAGTTAATAGAAGTAGCATTTGAAAAGTCAAATTTGAGTGATGAGCAATCGCAATCTGATGCAATCATACATGGCTTTAATAATGGCACAATAGAAGTAATAAAAAAAATAATTGATAGTTTAAAATAAAAAATGATACCAGCTAATAAAAACATTTCTAAAATTAAGACTTATGTACCAGGAAAATCTGGAAGTATTAAATTAAAAACTAAACCAACAAAATTATCCTCAAATGAGTCTCCTATTAAGTTTAGCAAAAATACTATAAATAAAATAAATAAAACCTATTTAGATCTCGCTAAGTACCCTGATCCAGAATGTAATAAATTAAAAAAAAAAATATCTAAATTATATAATGTAAATTCAAAAAATATAATATTTGGGAATGGTTCTGATGAGCTTTTTATTTAATCTCATATTGTTATTTAAATAAAAATCTGCAAGGACTTTACAGCAAACATGGATTTTTAATTTATCCAATCGCTATTAATGCTGCATCAGGCAGATGTGTTTTTGCTAAAGAAGAGAATTTTAAAGCAAATATTGATGAATTAATAAAAAAAGCAATCAAAATACTAGGGTATGTTTTATAGCTAATCCTAATAATCCTACAGGCACTTATTTAACTAAAAGTGAAATAAAAAAACTAAGGAAAGGATTACCTAAAAAATGCTTATTAGTAATTGACTCTGCTTACTCTGAGTATGTTACGGAAAAAGATTACTCAGACTCACTTTCTTATGCAAAAACAAGAAATGATATAGTTGTTACAAAAACTTTTTCGAAAATTTTTGGTATGGCTGCACTTCGCCTTGGTTGGGCATATTGTCCTGAACAAGTAGTACAAACTCTTAATAAGATTAGACCTGCTTTTAATATTAATTCTTATGCACAAGAAATAGCAATCAATCTTTTAGATGACAAGAAGTTTTTAAAAAATTCAATTGCTCATAATTTGTATTGGAAAAAATGGTTAACTAATAAGTTTAATGAACTCGGTTTTGAAGTTATTCCAAGTGTAGCAAACTTTATTATGGTTAAATTTAAAAGTGCAAAGCAAGCATCAATGCTTGCAGATTCTCTAGAAAAAAGTAACATATTTATAAGAAAGTTAAATAATTATGAGTTAGGTAATTGTCTAAGAATTTCTATAGGCTCTGAAAAAGACCTAAAAAAATTATTAAGAGAAGTAAAAAAAATTACAACAGGAACAAATAAATGATATTGTATGACTATCCTAAAGCCCCCAACCCTATGAGAGTTAATTTATTTATAAATGAAAAAAAGATTACTGTAGATAGAAAAATAGTTGACCTTTCAAAGCATGAAAATTTAAAACCTAAATATTTAAAACTTAATCCTTGGGGAACTGTACCTTTTTTAGTAGTTAAAAATAAAGTTATTTCAGAATCAATTGCTATTTGTAAATACTTAGATCACATGTCACCTTCTCCTAGTTTATTTGGTTCAAGTCCTATAGAAAAAGCAACCATTGAAATGTTTAGAAGAAAAGTTGAATTTGATGGAATGCAAGCTGCTGGAGAAGCATTTAGAAATTCAGTAAAATCTTTTAAAGATAGAGCATTTGCTGGCCCAGGAAAAATACCACAAATACCTCAATTAATTGAAAGGGGAAAAGCTAGAACTGAAGTTTTTTTCGATTTTCTTAATAAAGTGCTTAAAAAGACAAAATATGTTGCAGGGAATAAATTTAGCATTGCTGACATTGATGCTTATGTAACTTTAAGTTTTGCTAAGTGGATAAAAATAGATGGCACAGAAAAAAGAAAAAATATCAAAAATTGGTCCCTTAATTTAGAAAAAAGAAAATCTTTTATTAAATATAATAATCTTTTTAGAAAGTAATAAAGTATAAATAATATGAGCAATATAGAATTATTTGGGTCAGATAAAGTTAAAAATTTAGTAACAGATACTTTGCATGGTTGTGACGACGGTGAATTGTATATTGAAGATAATGTATCCGAAAGTTTTCTTTTTGATGATGGTGTTCTCAAAAATACATCATTCAATGAACATAAAGGGTTTGGTTTGAGAGGAGTTAAAGAAGAATTAATAGGGTATTCCCATTCAAGTGAATTTTCAATAGATGCTTTAAAAGAAGCATCTAAGACAGTATCGACTGTTAAATCTGGACACAATATTAACAGTATAGTTGATCCTAATAGAACAAATAATAAATTATATACTGATAAAAACCCCTTAAATGTTAAAGACTTTAGCAGTAAAATTAAATTGTTAGAGGATATTAATAGTTATGCCAGAGATTATGATAATAGGGTGAAGCAAGTTTCTGTAAATCTTTCAGGATCATGGCAAAAAAGTAGATATTTTAAGACCTTCAGGACAAGAACTATCAGATATTAGACCATTAGTAAGGTTAAACATAAGTGTTACACTTGAAGATAAAGGCAAAAAAGAAACTGGATCTGTAGGTTTTGGTGGAAGATACTCGTATAATGATTTTTTTACTGAACAAAATTGGAAAGAAGAAGTTCACAAAGCTGTATCACAAGCAAAAATTATGTTACAGGCTATACCTGCACCAGCTGGAGAACAGGTTGTTGTACTTGGTCCTGGGTGGCCAGGAATTTTATTACATGAGGCAATAGGTCATGGATTAGAAGGTGATTTCAATAGAAAAAAAATTAGTGTATTTACGGAATTAATGAACTCCTCTGTTGCTAGTAAGGAAGTCACTGTTTTTGATGATGGAACTATATCTGACAGAAGAGGTTCTTATACAATAGATGATGAAGGAACTCCTTCACAAAAAACTACATTAATAGAAAATGGAAAATTAGTAAGTTATATGCAGGACAGACAGAATGCTAGGCTTATGAAGGTTAAAGCTACAGGCAACGGAAGAAGACAATCATATGCACATCAACCTATGCCAAGAATGAGCAATACAATGATGGCAAATGGTAAACATGACCCTCAAGAAATTATAAAAAGTACTAAAAAGGGAATATTTGCTAAAACTTTTGGAGGAGGTCAAGTCGATATAACTAATGGAAAATTTGTATTTTCTGCAAGTGAAGCTTACTTGATTGAAGATGGCAAAATTACTTCTCCTATTAAAGGGAGCAACTTTAATAGGATCAGGCTTTGAGGTCTTAAAAAAAGTTGAATTTGTTGGCAATGATTTAAAAATGGATCCAGGGATAGGTACTTGCGGAAAGAATGGGCAAGGAGTTCCAATTTTGTTGGAGTAGGACAACCAACATTAAAAATTAATGGACTAACTGTTGGTGGCCAACTGTAAGTAGTTAGTTTATAATCTGATTTCTATAATTTTTAAAAAACTAGATTATTAAATTATATTATACCTTAATAAGACATTTCTTTTATTAAACTTGTAATATTGCCATTCCATAAATTACTATAATCTAGTAATAATTGTTCAGCTGGTGTCATTTTTTCAGTAATTGTTTCTTCTAAGACTTTTAAGAAATGAGTTTCGTTAAGCCCACTTCCGTCAGTAATATTTCTCCTATTTTAAGCCCTCTTTAGAATAATTTATTAACTCTGAGGCTACTTCATCTAAAATAATTCCATCAATTTTAGCTTTTAGTCCATCTTTTGCAACATCATATGATAGTTTTTCTACCATTTCAAAATTCCACTTTTTACATAAATCTAAGGCTTTACTTAAAGCTAAATCATCATAAAGCAGTCCCACCCAAAAAGCAGGCAAAGCACAAGTTCTCCTCCAACTACCAGCATCAGCTCCTCTAACTTCTATAAACTGTTTAACCCTTACTTCAGTAAAAATTGTTGACAAATGATCTTCCCAATCATTTATAGTAGGTTTTTCTCCAGGTAATTGAACTAATTTTCCTTTTAAAAATTCATTGAATGAACCTCCTGAACAATCAATATATTTACCTTCTCTTTTTACAAAATACATTGGAACTGAAAGTGCAAAATTAGTATATTTGAGAAAATTTAAATCTTCATCAAAAGCTACTTTTAAAACTCCACATCGATCAGGGTCAGTATCAATCCATATATATCTTCTTTTACTTAAAAAGCCATTTGGTTTTCCCATACTTAATGGAGAGTTAGCAAATAAGGCTGTTATGATAGGTTGAATTTTAACCGAAAGTAATGTTTTCTTTTGCATGTCTTGTTCATCTGAATAATCTAAGTTAGCTTGAACAGTACAAGTATTTAACATCATATCTAAACCTTTCTTACCTTTTGTAGGCATATAGTTTTTCATGATTTTATACCTTGGTTTGGGCATCCAAGGAACAGCATCTCTATTTTCTTGTGGTCTTAATCCTAGCCCTAATAATGTAATATTAAGTTTTTTACCTGCCTCTTTTACTAACTTCAAATGTTCATTAGTTTCTTTACAAGCACTGTGAATATCTTCTAAAGGAGCTCCTGATAGTTCTATCTGACCTCCTGGTTCTAATGTTATTGATTGCTTATCTTTTTTTAACCCAATTACCTTACCCTCTTCAATTACTTTCTCCCAACCCAACTTTGAAATTTCATTTAAAAAGCTTTCTATTCCATTTAAACTCTCATAACCAGCAGGAGTAAAAATATTTTTTTGTTCAGAGAAGTTGTAAGCAAACTTTTCATGCTCTGTACCTACCTTCCAGTCCTTTTTGTTTTTATTACCTAATTTAAACCACTCTACTAATTGTTCTTTAGACTCTATTGCCTTTTCTGAATTCATTTATATTTACTCTGTATAACTATTTATAATTGATATTGCTAAAACCGCAGCAGTCTCTGCTCTTAAAATTCTATCAAAAAGCTTTATAGATTTAACATGACTGAAACTTTTTATAAGTTTCTCTTCTTTATCAGAAAAACCTCCTTCTGGACCTATTAAGAAAGAAATTTTTTTTTATTTATTTTTGTAAGATTATTTTGCAAATAATCATCCTCCCTATTCTCATTACAAAAAAATAGAATATCAGAGTTTTGTTGAGTTTGCTTTAAAATATTTAATAAAGTACTTTGTTTGTGTAATCTCGGTAAAGTTAATCTTTCAGATACCTCAGATGCTTCTATAATATGAGTTAAAACTTTTTTCTCATTAAAATTTTTATTATTTGTCCTATCAGTAACTATTGGAGTTATTTGTTCAACACCTAGCTCTGTAACTTTTTCAATCATCCATCTTATATTATGATTCTTTATTAAAGAAAAGTATAATTTTGGACCATACTCTTTGGTCTGTTTTCTTATTTGTTTTTTGCAAGTTAAGTGATCAATATTGAAATCAATTTCTGTTTCCCATTCTCCATCTATTCCATTAAAAATATTTACAACTTTTCCTTCAGAGAGTCTTAGAACATTTTTTAAGTAATGCTTATTATTACTATTTAATTTTATCTTAATTTTAGCTTTTAACTCTTTATTGATAAATAATCTTGGTATATTCTTACTGCTCATACAAATATGTCTATAATAAAAAAATTCTTTTTAGCATCACGATATGATAAACCCCACGGGATATTATTACTATATTTTCCTTGTATCTGGGGAATTAATTTAAATGATGCTAATACAACGAATGAAATATTTCTATATATTATTTTTTTTATAGGCGCCTGCGGAATGAGAGCCTTAGGTTGTTTATGGAACGATTTTAATGACAAAGATTTTGATATTAAAGTAAAAAGAACAAAGTCAAGGCTTATAGCCTCTAAAAAAATTACAAATAAAACTATAGTAATTTTTTGTTTTATAAATGGTTGTATAGGTTCAGTACCATTATATTTTATTCCAATAAATTCAGTTATAACTTCTTTAAGTATATTGCCAATTATAATTATTTATCCTTTTATGAAGAGATTTACTTGGTGGCCACAGCTATGGTTAGGGATATGTTTCAATTGGGGAGTATTAGTTGGTTTTTCTGTTTATGATTACAATTTATTCAACTTAGAATTAATATTATTTTATGTAGGTTCTGTTTTCTTCACAATTGGATACGATACTATTTATGGGTTTCAAGATATAAAAGATGATGAAAAAATTGGGATTAAATCTACTTCTATAAAATTTAAAAGTAATGCAAAATTATTTTTGTTTATTATTTATTTTATTGCTTTTTCTTTTTGGACATCTTCTTTAGTTTTACTTCATAACTCTATTTTAACACTAGCAATATTTATTTTTCTATGTCTTTTAATTTTAATTAAAGTACTTTTGACAAATACAAAAGAACCCAACGAATGCAAAAAAACTTTTATTTATAATAGTTATTTCAGTTTAGGTGTCATATTTGTGTTAATAGGAGCATAAAATTGAAGTTAGATATCTCTTTAATTACTCCTACATATAATGAGCAAAAAAATATACACATAATAACAGAAAATATAAATTTACTAAAACCTAAAGAAGTAATTATCGTGGATGGAAACTCAACTGATAATACTAGAAAACTTTTAAAAAATTTAAAAATAATTAAAACTAAAGCATCAAGAGGCACTCAACTTAAAAAAGGAGCTAAACATAGTAAGCAAGAGTGGCTTTTTTTTATTCATGCAGATACTAAACTTCATATAGAAAATATTAAAGAGATTAAGTGTTTTATTAATAAAGAAAATATTTATAGAGTAGGTTTTTTTCATTTAAAGTTTAATAACTCTTCTGTTTTTGCATATTTCATATCTAAATGGGCAAACTTTAGATCGAAAGTTTTAAATATGCCTTTTGGAGACCAATGTTTATTAATTAATAGACTCTATTATGAGAGTATTGGTGGATATGAAGAAATTGATAAGATGGAAGATATGGAAATAATGCTAAAAATACCAAATAAAAATAAATTTTTTTTTAAATCTTATGTTAAAACTTCATTTAACAAATATAAAAATAATGGAATTATAACTCAGTCATTTAAAAATATTTTCAATCAAATTTTTTTTCTATTAAGATGAAAAAAAAGGTTTTTATAATGAGCAAAGCACCTTTTCAAGGATTAATTAAAAATAGATTATCTAAAGAGATAGGTTATAGAAAAAGTAAAAGATTAGTAACCAAAGCTATCGAAAAAGTTAATAAAATTTTTCTGCATAAAAAAAAAGAATATAGCCTTTCATGGTTTTTATTACCTTGCCAAAAATTTAGAACATATTCCTTTACTATAAGTGAAGATACTATTTTACAACCTAAAGGCAATTTAGGTCATAAAATGTGGAATTTACTAAAAATTCAAAATAGTTCATCTATAATAGTAGGTACTGATATTCCTAGTTTAAATATAATTGCAATATCTTTAGCTTTTAAAAAAGCTTAAAACTTCTGATATAGTAATTGGCCCCACATATGATGGCGGGTTTTGGTTAATAGGGCACTCCACTAAAAAAAAACATCTCAATCCTTTTAATAATATTAGATGGAGCACCAAGAATACTTTATCTGATCTAATTATAAATTTAAAAAAAATGAAACTTTCTTATGAATTTACTCATAAACTAAGAGATATTGACAATAAAGCTGATTATTGCGAAAATAAATGATTAGTATTTACTAATGAGACGTATATTTTAATAAACTTTGAAGGGAGAAAATTATGAATGGACAATTAGATCCGTCAGATTACACGGGAATGAGTTTTTGGATTATTTCTGCTGCTATGGTGGCTGCCACTTTTTCTTTTGGGTAGAAAGAGACAGAGCTGTAGGTAAATGGAAAACATCCTTAACTGTTGCTGCTATGGTTACTGGTATCGCGGCAATACACTACTTCTATATGAGGGGTGTATGGGCAAGTACAGGAGAATCTCCGTTAGTATTTAGATATGTAGACTGGCTTTTAACAGTGCCACTACAAATAGTTGAGTTTTATCTAATACTAGCTGCAATTGCTGTAGTTAAATCATCATTATTTTGGAGATTATTGATAGCTTCAGTAATTATGCTTGTAGCAGGATATTTAGGTGAAGTTGGATCTGTAAATGTTTGGGCTGGTTTTGTAGTTGGAATGCTTGGATGGCTTTACATCATATATGAAGTATTTGCAGGAGAAGCTAGTCAGATAAATGCCAGCAAAGGAACAGCAGCAAGTCAAAGAGCCTTTAATGCACTTAGACTTATAGTTACTATAGGTTGGGCAATATATCCTATAGGTTATGTTGTTGGTTATACAGGAGGAGGAAGCGCAGAAGGTCTTAATATAATTTATAACCTTGCTGATTTTATAAACAAAATCGCATTTGGTGTAGTTATATGGGCTGCTGCTACTTCAGACTCAAAGTAAAATTTTTTACTTTTTTGAAAAAAAACATGTCTTACTTTTTAAGGCATGTTTTTTTTTATTCTAAAATATGAAAAAAGCAATTGTTATCGGAGCTGGCTTTGGAGGAATGGCTGCTGCTATTAGGCTAAGAAAGAAAGGCTATAAAGTTGAAATAGTAGATAGATGTAATAACCTAGGTGGTAGAGCTCAAGTTTTTAATGTTAATGGTTTTCGTCATGATGCCGGTCCTACTCTTATTACTGCTCCTTTTTTGTTTAAAGAATTATTCCAATTATATAATAAAAATATAAATGAATATCTAACGTTTGTTCCTTTAAATCCATGGTATAGGTTTGTTTTTGATGACCATACTATTTTTGATTATGAACAGTCTTTAGATAGTACAATAGAAAATATAAGAAAAATTTCGCCTAGAGATGCTGCAAACTATCCAAAAATGTTAAAGGCCTCTAAAGACATATATGATATTGCTTTTGAAAAATTATCTCATATTCCTTTTCATAGTTTCTCATTAATGTGTAAACAAATTCCCACACTTTTAAAGTTTAAATCACATAAGTCAGTATACAGTTTTGTAAGTAAATTTTTAAGCAATGATAAACTGAGAAGGGCTTTTTCTATTCCTCCATTACTAGTGGGCGGTAATCCTTTTACAACAACCTGTATTTATTCACTAATACACTACTTAGAAAGAGCCCATGGTGTATATTTTGCAATGGGAGGAACTGGAAAGATAGTTTTAGAACTAACAAAACTATTAGAAAGTATTGGTGTTTCAGTAAAATTAAATACAACTATTGAGAAAATAAAAATTGATAATTCAAGAATTAGTGAATTAATAGATAGTCGCGGTATAGTTCATAAGGCTGATGTTTACGTGTCTAATATGGACCCATTACACTTATACAAAAATCTCATAAATCAAAAGATAAATCCTTCTATTTTTTTTAAAAAGAACTTTTCTAAAACTTCTATGGGCTTATTCGTACTTTTTTTTGGAACAAAAAAAGATATGAAAATGTTCAGCACCACACCATCATATTCGGAAAAGAATATAAAAGATTACTAAAAAAAATATTTAAAGGGAATGAACTTCCCGATGATATATCAATATATTTGCATAGACCTACTGCTACTGATAAAAGCTTTGCCCCTAAAAACTGTGATAGTTTTTATGCCCTTGTTCCTGTACCAAACCTAAAAGCTAATATTAATTGGCGTACTAAAGGCAATGCTTTCAAAGACCATGTAATTAAGGTTTTAAGTGAAAAATATTATTTGACCTAGAAGATAATATAGTAGAAGAATTTTATATGTCACCTCAGAGCTTTCAAGATAATTATTTATCTCATCAGGGTAGTGGTTTTTCTGTAGCACCATATTTCACCCAATCAGCATGGTTTAGATTTCATAATAAATCCGAAATAATTAAAAATTTATATTTAGTAGGAGCAGGAACACATCCTGGTGCCGGAATACCAGGAGTATTATCTTCTGCTAAGGTTTTAGAAAGAGTTTTATAATTGAAAGTTAAAAAAAATTTACTTAAAAAAAAATCTAAATCTTTTTATTTTGCTAGTATTTTTTTATCAAGAAATTGCTTTACAAACTGTTCTCAGCTTTATAATTTTTGTCGAATAGTTGATGATATTGCAGATAATAACTATAAGAATAAAAAAATTTTACTAAAAAATATTTACAATACTATAACTAATCCTGATTCATTTAAAAGCAAGTATGTATCTGAAATAAAACCTTTAATTAAATCGAACATTATAAACAAAGCATGTTTAAAAGAATTAATTCATGGTGTTATGCTAGATACTAAAAAAAAAATAAGCATATTAGATAAATCAGAATTAATAAATTACGCTTACTATGTTGCATGCACAGTAGGTATAATGATGGCAAAGATTTTAAATACTCAAAATAAATATGCTTATAGATATGCTGTTGATCTTGGAATAGCTATGCAACTTACTAATATAATGAGAGATATTATAGAAGATGCTAGTATGGATAGAGTATATTATCCTAAAGTATGGATTAAATTAACATCAAAAAAATCCTAGAAAATAATTTAAATACAATTAAAAATATAAACAAAGCTACTAAGAAGTTATTTGAACTGTCTGAAAAATATTATAAAAGTGCTTTCAAGGGAATAGCCTTTTTACCTTTTAGATCAAGATTTGCAATCTTGTTGGCTCTTTTTGTATATAGACAAATAGGAAGAAAAATTATTAAAAATAATTTTTCAAACCTAAAAAAAGAGAAATAGTATCTTTATATGAAAAAATTTTATGTTTATTAAAAGTTTTTTTTATTTTTATATTTAATTTTAATATGCACCTTAAAAAATATCAGCATGATAAAAACCTTCATGATACTATAAATAGTAAAACATTTTTAAAAAGTATAATTTATGAGCAAAAATAATATATCAGATTTTGTAATTCTTGGTGGAGGCTGTTCTGCACTTTCATTTATTAATCAAGTAATAGAACAGAAAATTACTAAATATTCATTTATAATTATAGAGAAAAAAAAAAATATGCAGATGATAAAAGCTGGTGTTTTTGGTCAGATAACATTAAAAAAACTAAAAATATAATAGAAGCAAGTTGGAGTAGTTTTTCATTTAATCTTGATAATAGTACTAATTTTTTATCATCAATAAATTTTAAATATTACTATATTAGAAGTATAAAATTTTATGAATCTATTAAAAAAAAGATTTTAAATTGTTCTTTTATAACGCTTAAACTAAATGAGACTATAATAAGAATCAACAAATAAAAAAAATTACTATGAAGTAATTACTAATAAAGCTGTATATTTAGCAAAAAATGTTTTGGATACCAGACCTAACATTAATATTTATAAAAAAAAGCCTTTCCTGTATCAATGCTTTGTAGGATATGAGATAAAATCTGAAGAAAAAATAAACCTTAAGAAAAGCAATGCTTATTTAATGCATAATATGCATACATCTAAAGATAAATTTTATTTTGAATATATTTTACCTATTGAAAAAAGTACCTATCTATTTGAACTAACTACCTTTACAAAGAAGGACCTATCTCTAAAAGTTATAGAAAAAGAATTAAGAATAGTCTTATCTAAATATTTTAATAAACCATATCAAATCATTAGAAAAGAATATGGGAAAATACCTATGGGGTTTGTTAATAATAAAATGATTAAAAATAAAAAAAACTACTTTGTAAGTGGTAGTTTAGCTGGCTCTATAAGACCATCATCTGGCTACGCATTTGTAGATATTCAAAAATGGTCAGAAAGAGCTGCTAATAATCTTAAAATTAAAGGTAATATAGAAACATTAGAAAAACGAGAAGTTATAAAAAATTTTTTAGATAAAATTTTCTTAAAAGTTATTTCTTCTGATATTTCTAAAGCACCGCAAATATTTTATTATTTTTCTAAAAATATTTCTCCTACTACATTTATTAAGTTTATGTTAGGAGAAGCTAATTTACTTGAATATTTAAAAGTTATATATGCAATGCCAAAAAGAATTTTTTTTAAAGTGTTTAATAAAAATTTAAAATTAAATAATAAAAAAATAAGTACTGAAACTTATCTTTTTTTCACTTCTTCTACCTTATTTTTTTCTTTTCTCTAAAATTTTCAATATTGGTATTACTGATGCTAATATTTTATCAATTATTTTATTTAGTTTTGTAGTCTTTTTTGGATTACCTCATGGAGCTCTTGATACTTTAATAGCTAAAAAATTTAAAATATACAATAACTTATATGAGTTTTTAGCTTTCAATCTTATATATATTTTAATAGCCATATTTATTTTTTTAATTTGGCAATTTCTACCCATTTTATCATTATCTATATTCTTAATAATTTCAGGTTTTCACTTTTCTGAAGATTGGTCATCACTCAAAATTCAAAAGATAAAAAAAATAGCTCTAGGCTTCAGTGTTATTAATTTTCCAGTATTATTTAATAAAGAGTCAGTTGAAAATATTTATTATTATATTACAAACTCAAACTATATTTTTACCTTTTCTTCTATACAAGTAGTCTTCGGCTTTTTAAATTTAGTATTTTTAGTTTATTTTATTATAAGCAATTCCTTTACAGCAAATGCTTTATTACAAAGCTTAATAATTATTTTTTCTGCATATTTTTTAAATCCTTTATTATTTTTCATATCTTATTTTTGCTTTTTTCATAGTTATAAAAACTTTGAAGAAGCAAAAGACATATTACAGAAAATAAGTAAGGTTAAAATTAGATTAGTTGCTTTAACTAATACAATATTATCATTAGCAATAGGTTTAACAGTTTTTTTCTTATTTTACTCTGATTTCAACTTAAAGAATATTACATCTTTAATTTTTATAGGTTTAGCAGCATTGACAGTTCCACATATGATATTAAGAATTTTGATAAAACAAAAATAAACTATTTTTCTAAGAGTCTAGGCATAAGTTCTATTAAATTACATGGCTTATTTCTACTATCTAATTGATTTTTGATTATGCCCTCCCAAGCATCTTTACACGCACCTGGAGATCCAGGCAAAGAAAATATAAAAGTTCCTTTAGCCACACAAGCAATAGCTCTTGATTGGATTGATGATGAGCCAATTTTTTTATAACTAATATATCTAAAAACCTCACCAAACCCAGGAATATATTTATCTTTTATTTGATCAATAGCTTCTGGTGTCACATCTCTTCCTGTAATTCCTGTTCCTCCTGTGATAATAATGGCATCGATATTTTTATTGGTTATCCATTTACGAAGTATATTTAAAATTATACCAACATCATCAGTAACAATATTTCTTTCTGTACAATTATGACCTTCTTGCTTTACACTTTTAACTAAATAATCACCTGATTTATCATTATCTATAGTTCTAGTGTCAGATACTGTTAAAACAGCAATATTAACACTTATTGATTTATTCTTATCTTCTGAACTTTGCATCATGAATTATCTTGTAGTCTAGGTTTTTATATTCTGGCCATTTACCTTTAGCTAATAATGCTCTTGATGGCTTAGCTTGTTGTAGTTTATCTCTGTAAATCCAAAGGTCAGTTAAAATATACTTTACAAACCATCTAGTTTCTTTTATAGGAATACTCTCTATAAAAACAATAGGCTCCACATTATAAATATTTTGCTTCCATTTTTAAGCCTAGTAGTACCAGCATTGTAAGCTATTAATGTATCTAATATTGAATTTTTTGCATTAGGACTATTCATCAATCTATTAAGAAATTTCTGTCCAATTTCTATATTTAACTGCAATGAATATAATGTGTATGCTTTACTATATCTTAATCTATAATCATTATTGATTTTACTTGCTGTTCTGGGCATTATTTGCATTAAACCTCTTGCTCCTTTAGAACTTTTAGCTTTAAAGTTAAAAGCGGACTCACGTCTTATAACAGCAAACAGCAAAGCCTTATCTATTTTGTATCCATCATTTATTTGCCAGTCTGGGGTAGGGTATAAGCCTCTCATAAATAATGTTAAATCTTTTTTATAATATTTAGAGCCTAATCTTATTAATACAGCAGGTAAATCAAGTTTCTCACTTGCATGAAATAAATTATTTAGTTCATTTTTTTGAGTTTTGCTATAAAGGTTTCTTATTTCTAAGTCAGCATGATTGTATAAACCAATTTCAGTAAGTGCAATTGCTCTTTTAAAAATTTTGTTTTCGTTTAAATAAGAAAAGTTTACTTCCGTCTGATTAGGATAGTCTCTCCAACTAAACGGATCAGAGATATTTAATTGTTCAATAGCCAATTGACCATAGAGTGTTCTAGGAAATTTAGAAGCTTTTTTTAAAAGTTTACTTTTTTCTTTTCTGAGTTCTCTAATAATGACTCCCAATAAGAACATCCAGCAGATAACCATTTATTATAGCTTTGTACAATTTTATTACATTCATTGAAATAACTTTTTGCTTTTTTAAAGCTGCTTAATCTATAAGCATTAATTCCAGCTCTAAAAAATATATTAGGGTTTGGTGCATTTAATGAGTTTATATACATATCAAATAATTTCATTGATGTATGAATATCTCCTTTAAAAAAGACTTTTTTAATTTCTTCATTTATAATATTTATCAAATAATTTGCATCATCATTTACATTGCTATTGATGAGATTAATCAGCCTATTATGTTTTTCTTCACTCATTAAATTAGAAACTTTATTTTTAATATTTTTACTATATTTATTTTTTATTGGAAGGCTATAACCCCTTATATGATTATCTTCTCCATAACCCCTTAAATAATTTTCAAATAAAGGCTTTTGATATAACTTTTTTTTATTTTTATCAGGTAATCTTTTGATCAATAAATAATAAATTCTTTTTCTCAATACAGGAGGATAATCAGTATTTTTTTTAAACCAGTCAGAAAGTTCTTTGTAAGATGCTTTATACTTATTAGGGTGCATTAATTTTTCATATTGAAAATGACCAACTAGTATTGGGTTTTCTACTTTTGATAATGCTCTTTCTGCCTTTTCCCATTGATATTTTTTTTGATAAAATATTACATTCTTATAAATTTTTAAATCACTCTCACTAAGTACTTTAGTAAGAAAATAGCTGTTTTGGCTTTTTTCTATTACATTTGAGTTTGAATTGAAAGCTATTAGGAATGCAAATAATATATATATAATTTTTAACATATTAGTATACTAAATGTAGTATTCAATTAAATTAGAATACTATATCAAGTATATGTGTCAATTTCTATCTTAATTTTTTTTAAATCTTCCCAAGCCTCTCTCTTTCTAGAAGGCTGTCTAAGCAAAAAAGCTGGATGAAAAATTGCTATTGATTTAAGGCTTTTTATATCTTTTGTTTCTATATTTTTCCACTTTCCTCTTATTTGTGTTATTCCTGTTTTAATATTTAATATAGCACTAGCAGCCGTAGCTCCAACTAATACTAATATTTTTGGATTAATTAAATTGATGTGTTTTTTTACAAAAGGTAAGCACGCACTAATTTCTTCCTCAGTTGGCTTTCTATTGCCTGGAGGCCTCCAAAAAATTATATTTGTTAGATAAACATTTTCTCTATTTAATTGTATTGCGTGTAACATTTTATCTAATAATTTTCCTGCCTCTCCTTTGAAAGGCTTTCCTGTTTTATCTTCAATTTCTCCTGGAGCCTCACCAATAAACATAATATTAGCTCGAGGATTGCCATCAGAAAAAACGATATTTTTTGCTGTTTTTTTTAATGGGCAGTCACAATTTAATATTATTAACTTTTTTAGGTCATCTAAAGTTCTTACTGCATTTAAATCATCAGATGATTTTTCTTCCTCTAGTTTAACAGGCAAGCTATTATCTTGAATATCCAAAGAAGATGAATTTAATTCTTCTGTAACTTTACCAACTCTTGAAGTCTAATGATAGTAAAAGAATTAACTACACCATTATTATAGTACCATTCAAGTAATTCTTTATACAGTAAAGCTTTATATTTCAATTTTTTTAAAAAGCAGCGTAAGGTATTGGTTTACCTCTACTATCTTTTATAATCTTTCCATCTTCGGTTTGTGCAGCCATAAATTTACCTTGCCCAACCCAAGTTCCTACGTACAATACTGGTTTGATAGGTTTGCCATTATATGTTTTATCCTGTTGCTTTGCTCCTCTAGCATTAGGATTATTTTTATTAAGCGCCAATTTTACCTCTATTTAAATTTAAATAATTATATTAATATGTATAATAATTTATTATTATGGATAGTAAAGTTATTTTAAATAAAAATTTTTATAAAACTATATTTTTTTTTACTTTAGTTTTTTTTTCGTAATAGCTAAAAAAATTAATGCTTCTGAAAACCTTCATTATCTAAGCTCATATTATGGGTCGTTACTTTCTGGTCAAATAGCAAAATATAATAATGAAAATAAAATAGCGTCTAAATATTATAGATTTGCAAACCAAAAAAACCCTAAAAACAGTGATATTTTAGAGTTATCTTTAATGTCATCTATTTTATCTGGTGATATCAAATTAGCCTTAGAAGACCTTGAAAAATATGATAATAATTTATCTATTAAAAATTCTAAAATCAGCCAGCTTTTAAAATTTATAAAATATATTAAAAATGAAAATTATAAAAAGCGCTAAACCTGTTAAATCAAAATGAAGAAATTATTATAACTACCAAAGTTCAACCTATTATAAAAGCATGGTTAGCAGATAGTTTTAGCAAGGCTAAATCTGAAATTGATCAATTTGAGTACAAAAGTGATGGGTTAGTAATGAGCGATATATACTTTATTCACCTTGCATTAATAAATAATTTTTATAAGGATAAGCAAAATGCTATTAATATTTTTGAAAAAACATTAAATTCAGGAGTTGATAACCGCTTGAGGCATATGTTTTTTTATAAAAATCTAATTGAAGATAAGGTAGAAGAAAATAAAATAATAAAATCATTTGTAAATAAAAACCCCTCTCACAGCTTTAATATTTATGTTAATAAAAAGAATCTAAATGACTTTAAAATTAGCACCAAAAAAGATGGTATTTCTGAAAGTTTATTTAACATTGCTGAAGCACTTTATAGTCAAAGAATGTATGATTTATCAATTGCTTATTGTTATCTGTCTTTGTATTTAAATAAAAATAACTTTATAAATTATTATTTACTTTCTCAAAATTTTATTATGCTTCAAAAAGCTGAAAAGGCAATAAGTGTTTTACAAAATATACCATTAAATTCATATCTTGGATGGAATTCATTTCTTAAAATAGCTGATATTAATTTAAATTTAAATAATTATTCAAAAGCTGAGAATTTTATTTTACAACTAAAAAAATACTCTTCAAATAGGGTAGATGTTCATTACAAATTAGGTGAAATTTATCACAACAAGAAAGATTATGATAAAGCTATCAAAGCATTTAATAAAGCCATCTCTTTGCTGAAGATATCTTCAGAAGAAAATTGGTATTTATATTATTCTAGAGGGATGTCTTATGAAAGATCAAACCAATGGGAAAAAGCTGAAAAAGATTTTTGCACGCTCTTGAACTTTCACCTCGACAACCTTTAGTATTAAATTATCTAGGATATACATGGATAGACTATGGAATAAACCTAAAAAAAGCTGAAGATTTTATTAGAGAAGCTATTAAGTTAAGACCTAAGGATGGTTATTTCATTGATAGTCTAGGCTGGGCTTATTATATGCAAGGCAATTACGATCTAGGTGTCCTAGAATTAGAAAAAGCTGTAGGATTAATACCTAATGATCCAGTTATAAATGATCATCTTGGTGATGCTCTGTTTAGAGCTGGATATTATAATGAGGCTAAATATCAATGGAATAGAGCCCTTTTATATGAACCAGAGAAAGAACTTAAAGAAAATATAAAATTCAAATTAGAAAAAGGACTTTAATTTTTTCTATGCATTCTGACTATATTGAAGAGTTCGCTTTTGCAAAGCTAAATTTAAGTTTTAAAGTTTTAAAAAAGTTACCAAATAATTTTCATCAAATAGAGAGTTATATAACTTTTCTACCGAATATTTATGATCATTTAATTATAAAGAAAAGCTTACAAAATAAAATTGTTATAAATGGTAAAGTTTGCCAATCAATTAATAGCAAATGGAGGTGATACATTAATTAAAAAATCTATTAAACTTTTATCTAATTTATTAAACCTAAAAGTATGTTTAGAAATTAATTCAAAAAAAAATATTCCTCTTAACTCAGGATTAGGTGGAGGGTCTGCAGATGCCGCAGCTATAATAAGAGCTATTATAAAACTTTATAAAATTAAAAATAATAAATTAATTATTAATAACTTATCAAAAATTGGCTCTGATGTTCCAGCATGTTTTTTGTCTAAAAATGTAAAAGTAAGTGGTACTGGAGAAATTTTACAGCCAATAAAATTATTAAATAAAAAACTATGGGTCCTATTAATAAAACCTAGAAGCAACTACTCAACAAAGAATATTTTTGAAAATCTTAATAATTCTTTTGTTAAGCCAACTAAATTTAAACTCACCTTAGATAACCTAATTAATGATATGAATAAATATAATAACTCATTAGAAAAAACAGTTTGTAGAATAGAAAAAAATGTTAAGAACGTACTATCCTATCTTTATAACTTTAACAGCTTAACACTACCTCGTATTACAGGAAGTGGGAGTACAGTCTTTGTATTATTTAAAACTAAAGAAGATTTAAAAATTTATAAAAAAAAACTAAGTTTTAACAAAAAAGATTACTGGATTAAATGCTCACACTTAATATTATAGATTTTAATTTTTTGTTAATAAAAAGGTATTTGATAGCAGACAATGTATTGTCATAGGACCAACTCCCCAGGCACCGGAGATATGAATGAAACTTTTTTATTACATCTTCATAATCTACATCACCAACAATTTTTCTTAATCCATTTTTATCCTCAATAACATTTATTCCTACATCTATTATAACTGCATTTTCCTTAACCCATTCTTTTTTTACAAAATTAGGCTTTCCTATAGCTGCAATAATAATATCAGAGCTTAAGCACAAGTCTTTTAAATTTTTTGATTTTGAATGGGCAAGTGTTACTGTGGCATTTTTATTTGTTAATAAAAACGATAAAGGTTTTCCTACTATATTTGACCTTCCTAATATTATAACTTTTTTTCCTTCTAAGTCTAAAATACTTTCAAGCATTTTATAACAGCCTAAAGGCGTACAAGGTATAACTTTAGGTCTTCCTAAAGCTAATAAGCCTATATTTTTTGAATTAAAGCCATCAACATCTTTTCTATACTAATTCTGTCTATTACCTTATTGCTATTAATATGATTCGGTAAAGGTAATTGTACTAAGATACTGTCTACCGAAATATTGGCATTAGCCTCATCAATAACCTTTAATAAATTATTTTCACTTTCATTTTTACTTAATCTAATAACAGTAGATTTAATACCAACCTCGGCCGCTTTTTTTTCCTTATTTTTAACATAAACCTGACTGGCAGGGTTATCTCCGACTAAAATCACTAACAAGTGTGGTTTCCTTCCATATTCTTTGTTATATGAAAGTATTTTTTTACTTAATTCATCATTAAGGTTTTTAGCTAATAATTTTCCGTCTAATATTTTCATTTGCCGTATAAAAAAAATATTTTATAATGTTGCTCAATTCTTAAACAAATGCAATATTAATAATTGTTGGGGGATAGTTTAATTGGTAGAACAGCGGGTTTTGATCCCGTCAGTCCAGGTTCGAGTCCCGGTCCCCCAGCCAATTGAAATTTAAATAGATGTTTAAGTTTTTTTTAATATTTAATTTTTTAATCTTAATTACTACAACTCATGGGTCTGAGGAAAATGGTAAAAACTTTATTAGACAATTATCAAAATGGAATATTGATTTTTTGAAGCTAGATAACTTTAAAGCAGGCGCTGGCTGTATGACTCCAAACAGCCAAGAGTACAATGCTTTAGGATTGAGCTATAATCTAGCAGACATAGAATATGCTAAGAAAATTGCTTTACAAGGATGTGAGCAAATGAAGAAAAAAATAAGATCCTTACTGAGTGTAAATGCGAAATTATATATGTAAATAATAATCTTGTGATAAAGGAATAATTAACTTATGAAAAAAATCTATGATTTTGGGTATGACATATTAAATAATTATAAAAGTTTTAATATTGATGATGTAGAAGTTATTACTTCTGAAAATATTAGTCTTTCAGTAAAATCTAGACAGCAAAAACTAGAAAATATTGAAAGATCAGAGAATTTTAATATAGGTATTAACATTTATAAGGATAAAAAAAAAGCTACAATTTCATCTAATAATATAGATAGTACTGATGCTAAAGAATATTTAGAAAAGGGTAGTGCAATGGTAAAATCTATGCCAATAGATGAATATAGTGGTTTAGCTGATAAAAAGATTATGCTAGTGAAATAGAAGATTTAGAGCTAGAGGATACAACCCTACTAAGCGAAAAACAGCTTTTGGATCAAGCATTGTTAGCTGAAGACGCTATGCTAAAAAATAAAAAGATAACTAACTCAGAAGGTGCTACGAGAAGTTTTTCTAAAAACACATATAATATTATAAACTCTAAAGGCTTTAATGCAAAATATAGCAAAACCTTTCATTCAATATCATCTATAGCTATTGCAGGATCAGATACTAATATGCAAAGGGATTATGAATATTCTGCTGCAACACATGCAAGTGATTTGCTACTAGCAGAAGAAGTAGGTTCTCTGGCTGCCAAAAGGGCTGCTTCTAGGCTTAATTCGAAGAAAATAAAAAGCTGTACCTTAGATGTCATTTTTGAACCCAGAGTTGCTAAAAGTATTTTGTCATCATTCTGTTCTTGTGCTTCAGGGACATCTATTGCTAGGGGAACAAGTTTTTTAAATAATCAATTAAATACTTCAATATTTAAAAAAAATATTAATATAACTAATAACCCCAAACTAAAAAGAGGAATAGGTTCTGCTCCATATGATTCTAGTGGCATAAAAACAGAGAATATTTCTATTATTCAAGATGGAATATTTAAAAATTATTTTCTTAATATTAGAAGTGCTAGACAACTAAGAATGGCTATTAATGGTAACTCTTCTCCATCAAATTTGATATTAAATAAAGGTGACCAAGATATAGAAACTATTATTAAGAACATCAAAAATGGTTTTTTAGTTACTGAAATGTTAGGAATGAGTTTTAACCCAATAAATGGAGACTATAGTAGGGGTGCAACTGGATTTAAAATTGAAAATGGTGAAATTGCTTATCCTGTAAGTGAAGTTACTATTGCTGGAAACCTAGCAGAAATGCTAAAGAATTTAATTCCAGCAAACGACTTAAAAATTAATGATAATATAAATAGCCCTTCAATTCTAATAGAAGGTATGACACTAGCAGGTTTATAAAGTAATGGGAATAAAAGCTTATAATGTTTTACTTTATCTATTCCTTCCCATTATAATATTTTTTTTTTTTTTAAGAGTACTGCTAGGAAAAGAAGATAAGAATAGATTTTTGGAGAAGCTTTGCTTTATCACAAAAGCAAGACCTGCAGGTAAGTTAGTGTGGATACATGCCTGTAGTGTTGGAGAAGTTAGATCTTCTTATAATATTATAAAAAGTTTTATAAAAGATGGTTACAAAGTTCTTGTGACTACTAACACTTATTTATCATCATTAGATGTAGAAAATAAATTTTCTAATAATATTATACACCAATATCTCCCTCTTGATATAAAATTTTTCATTAAAAAATTTTTAAAATACTGGAGACCAACAAAAGTAATCTTAGTTGAGTCAGAAATATGGCCTAATGTCATTTACCTTGCAAATAAATTAGAATATTCCTTTATTTTTAATTCAAGCGCGTTTTTCTGATAATAGCATTAAAAAATGGTCTATATTTGGCAGCTTTTTTAAACATTTATTAGAAAAATTTTCACTAATTATTCCTCAGTCATTTTTAGATAAAAAAAAATTGGAAAATTATACCAATAAGAAAATGCATATAGTGGCTAATCTAAAGTTTAGCTCGGATATCCTAAAATTCTCTACCAAAGAAAAAAATAATTTACAAAAGCACCTGGCAAAGAAAACTATTATATCTGCCGTAAGCACACATAAAGGAGAAGAAGAAATTATCATTAACCAAATAGGAAGTTTAATATCTAAAAAAATATTTTGCTCATAATTCAACCTAGACACCCTGATAGAAGTAATAAAATAATTTCACTGCTTAAAAAAGCAAAATTTAATATTTAAACAAAGGTCAAAAAAGAAGTTCCTAAAATACTACTAAAGTCTTTCTATTTGATACATTTGGAGAAACTGGATTATTGATGTCAATTTCAAATATAATAATACTTGGAGGAACTTTAGTATCAATAGGAGGACACAATCCAATAGAAGCGGCTCAATTCGGAAAATGTATTATTGTAGGACCATACGTTAATAAAATAGAGGAAATAGTTAACGACTTTCTAAAGCATAGAGCAATAAAAAAAATTAAAAAAAATGAACAATTAAATTATTTATTAGAAAAGTTAATATATGACAAAAAACAACTTAAAACCCTGAGCTTTAATGCAAAGGAACTAACAAAAAAATATTTAAATACCACATCATTTATTTATAAGAAAATTGAAAGTTTTAAATGAAAACACCTTCACATTGGTATAAGGAACAATTCTTTACTGTCTTCATTACTTCAGCCTTTATCATATTTATGGATAACATTATCTTTTTTAAGAAAAACCTTCAAAAAAAAGTATTATTTTAATACTCCTATTATCTGTGTAGGAAATGTAATTGCGGGAGGAGGAGGAAAAACACCTTTAGTTATAGAAATTTGTAAATATTATAAAAAAAATAAAACTAATATTCACATAATTTACAAAGCATATAAGACTAAAATTAAAGATAAAGTAATTAATGTTAATAGTCTTCAAGATAATAACTATATAGATGATGAAGCAATTGTGATTTCTAAATATGCTGAAACATGGGTTTGCAAAAAAAGAAAATATGGCATTCAAGCCGCAATAAAATCAGGTGCTGAATTAATAGTTTTAGATGATGGATTACAAGATACGAGTATAGTTAAAAATGTTAATATTCTTGTTTCTAATAAAAATCAGGGAAATGGAAATAATAAAATTATTCCTGCTGGCCCACTGAGAGAGACAATAAGTTCTGCTACTAAGAAAAGTAGTTGCATATTTTTTTATGGAAAAAAGATGCATTTATTAAGTATTTTAATAATTATAAAAAAAATACTTTTTTTGGTGAAATATTTATAGACTTTAAAGAAATAGCTAAAATTAGTAGAAAAAAAATTATTGCCTTTGCTGGAATAGCACATCCTAAAAACTTTTTTAACCTATTAGATAATCAAAATATAAATTTAGTTGATACAATATCTTTTCCTGATCATTACAAGTATAAGAAAAAATGATATTAAAAAAATATTATTGTTATGCAAAAAGAATTCTGCTATTCCAGTTACAACCTACAAAGATTATGTTAAAATTCCTGATAATTTAAAAAAAGACTTTTCAGTAATAGATATATATATAAAATTTGATAAAGAAAAATTTTTTAGTTTTATAAATAAAAAAATAAAATTCAATGTTTAAAATATTAATAGATTTTTTTGTAGGAACTGTCTTATTTATTATTTTTTTAATATTAAAAGTACTTGGTAAAAGAATATCCTCTAATTTGTGTGCCATGATATTTTCTACCTTTGGAGCTTTAACAAAGTTTGAACACATAGCAAAAAAAAATATTCTATTTGTATGGCCTGAAAAGAAAGACACTGAAGTAAAAAAAATTACAAATAAAATGTGGAAAAATATTGGTAGAAATTTTGGAGAACTAATACATTTAAAAAATTACAAACCCCTAAATTGTTCACAAACAAAAATAATTGATTTAAAAAAAATTGAACAATTGATCTCTTTAAATAATAAAAAAAAACGAGGAATAGTTTTTTTTTCTGCTCACTATGGAAATTGGGAGTTAGGACCTATTATAATTAAAAGTCTAGGCTTAGATCCACTATGTGTATATAGAAAGTCAAATAATAAATTTGTTGAACTTTTAATTCAAAATATTAGAGGAAAAAATGCAACATATGCTCCAAAAGGTGATATTGGAGCAAAAAAATCTTATTTATGGTTAAGAAAGGGAAAAAGCCTAGCTTTATTAATGGATCAAAAGTTAAATGAAGGTCTATCTATAGACTTTCTTGGAAAGCCTGCTAACACTGCTAGTTTTATTGCAGACATTGCAATAAGAATGAATCTTGATATTGTTCCAATAAAATTTTCTAGAGATATAAATAATCATAACATCATAACTTTTTATAAAAAAATTAATATGCCTAAAAATAATCTAAGCAAAAATAAAAAAATAAGCTTCATACTCAAGCAGGTTAATGATGTTATGAGTCAATGGATTAAAGATCAGCCAGAAAACTGGCTGTGGATTCATAGAAGATGGCAAAAAGATTTGTATGTATGATTATTTTTTATTTTTTATTAAGAGTTGAGGGTCTATTCTAGTACCATTTATTTCCATTCTCCAATCTAAATGAGGACCAGTAGACCTACCAGTAGACCCTACTCTTCCGATTTCCTGTCCTAAATGTACTTTTTCACCAACCTTAACAAAAATTTCTGATAAATGTAATAATGAAGAAGTTAGTCCTAAACCGTGAGATATAATTATTGTACCGCCAGAAAAGTAGAGATCATCCTCAGTAAGAACAACTATACCGTCACTTGGTGATACTACTATTGTTCCTTTTTTATTTGCTATATCAATACCATAATGAGGTCTTTTTGGTACTCCATTAAGAATTCTTTGACTTCCATAAACTCCTGTTATAATACCTTCCACAGGCATAATAAAACCTGCTTTATAATATGAAAAATTATAAAATATTTTTTTAGACTTTTTAATTAATGCTATTTCTCTTTTTATTCTATCATAGTAACTTTTTGGTGGAGTAACTTTATTTTTGTCTAAATTATCAATTTTTTGTATTTTATAGTTTCTTTCACTAATATTAATTTTTTTAGTTAAAATTTTTCCTGAGTCATAAATAACTTTAACAATTGATTGATTTTTATGCTTTCTTTTGAAACCTAATAGAAAATTTCCATAATCGTCTACAGGAATTATTTGATCATCAAAAAAAACTTTTCCATCTTGCTCTAGTTTTCCAAAAACTAAACCTCCTTGAATAAAATTTCCTTCTAAGCCTAATGCGTTTGCGCCTGAACATAATAAAAAAAATAAAAAAATAAAGTTTTTATATAAATTATTTTTCTTCATAGCTATTTATTTTAGCTTTAGCTTTACCATCTACAAAATTCAAGATCACATCTTTATAGTTTTTTAAAGTACTTATATTTTTAATTAATTTATTATCAGTACTTTTTATAACAACAAAGCCTTTTTCCAACCACCTTTCATAAGAACATGAGTGTAATATACTAACTTTACTTTTCATTAAATCTGATTTTTTTTTAACTAATGCATTAAAACTTTGCTGAAAAAAATTAAATTGCCTTAATAAATTGGAATTATAATCCTTTATTTTTCTATCTTGTTTGATTAAACTCAGACCCTTAATTAAACTTTCTATTCTTTTAATATAATTATAAATAAAACTTCTTATTTTTTCATATTCAGAGTTTAATTTTCCTTCTAAACCCGATAAAAATAAATATGGATCTACAATTTTTGCTTCATAAGTATCTAATTTAAACATTTTTAAATTAATAAGGCTTTCTATATAATTTTTTTTATTTTCTGATAAAAGTTCTAATCTTTCCAACAGTTCTTTTTTTTCTGGCACTACTACATCAGCAGCAGCTGTAGGAGTTGAAGCTCTGTAGTCAGACACAAAGTCTGAAATAGAAAAGTCAGTTTCATGTCCAACAGCAGATATTATTGGAATATCTGAATTAAAAATTGCATGCGCAATCTTCTCACTATTAAAACTCATTAAATCCTCTAAGCTTCCTCCTCCCCTTGCTAAAATAATAACATCTGGTTTTTTTTTAAAACTATTGAAACCTAAAATAGCACTTTCAATTTCTTGTTCTGCATTACTTCCCTGAACGGCTACAGGCCATAATAAGATATTACTAGGAAACCTTTCCTTAATTCTTTTTTTAATATCTTCAATCACAGCACCAGTAGGGGATGTAATAATTCCTATAATATTCGGAATATATGGCAACTTTTTCTTATTATTTTCATCAAAATAACCCAGCTTTTGCAATTTTTTTTTTCTTTGCTCTATTAACTGTAATAATGCCCCTTCACCTGCGAAAGATATATTTTCTATTATAAAATTATAGTTAGACCTAGGCATATAAGTACTAATTTTACCTAAAGCTACAACCTCTAACCCTTCTTCAGGCTTTATTTCCAAAAAATTTGCTCTTCCTCTCCATATTATAGAGGCTAAATTAGCCTCTTCATCTTTAAGGTTAAAATAAAAGTGTCCTGAGTTTGCTCTTGTTAAACCTGAAATCTCTCCCTTTATTTTCACTCTATTAAACTGATTTTCTAAACTATGCTTAATGTTAGTAGAAATCTCTGAAACGCTATATTCTGGGATATTTGACATAATTGAAGTTAACTGTAATTATTAGTTTATCATAAATTGGAGAAATTAGAAAATATGAATGTACTCGTTTTAGGAAGTGGAGGAAGAGAGCATTCATTATGCTATAATCTAATAAAATCTAAAAAAATTTCTAATTTATGGTGTATGCCTGGTAATGCTGGAATAAATAGAATTGCTAAATTTTCAAACTTAAATACAGATGATAATCATAGTATACTAGACTTTTGTATCAAAAAAAAAATAAACTTAGTAATACCTGGATCAGAAGAATTTTTAGCAAAAGGAGTAGGCGACTATCTCAGGCTTAATGGCATAAAAGTTTTTGGTCCTTCAAAAAAAAGTGCTCTTTTAGAATCATCAAAAATTTTTACAAAACAAATTTGCAAACTTGGAAACATCAATACTGCTAAATGGGAAGTTTTTAAAAATTCAAAAATAGCTCTTAAAAAAATTAGACAATTAAAATTTCCTATTGTAATAAAATTAGATAAGCTTGCTGCAGGCAAAAGGAGTATTAGTTGCAAAAGACCTTGAAGATGCTAAACGTTTTTTAAAAAAAGTAGAACAAGGTAAAATAGGTGATAGTAATTCAAAGATTATTTTAGAAAAAAAACTTACTGGTAAGGAAGCAAGCTTTTTTTATGTGGTTGATGGCAATTCCTCAAAATTCATAGGGAGCGCTCAAGATTATAAAAGAGTTGGTGAAAATAATACTGGTCTTAATACTGGTGGAATGGGATGTATATCTCCCTCACCATTTGAAAATGAAAAAAATATTAAATTAATTAATAAAAAATTTATTGAACCAACAATAAAAGCTATGAATTTTTTAGGCTATCCTTTCAAAGGCATATTGTATGCTGGTCTTATGTTTACTAAGTCTGATGTCTTTTTAATAGAATATAATATTAGGTTAGGTGATCCTGAATGTCAGGCGTTAATTGCTCGATTAGCTAGTAACTTTTTAGATATTTGTATTGCTACAGAAGAACAAAAGCTTAAAGATATACAAATTAAACTTAGTGCAAAAAAAAGTATCTGTATTGTGATGGCAAGTAAAGGATATCCTGAGAATTATAAATCAGGACATACTATTAAAGGTATAGATAAAGTTAATGGTAATAATATAGTTTTTCATGCAGGTACTAAACTTAACAAAAATGAAGAGTTAGTTACTAATGGTGGTAGAGTTCTCAATATAATTTCAAAACAGCAAACACTAGAAAAAGCTAAAGCAGAGGCTTACAAACTGATTAAAAATATTAAATGTTCTAACCTTTTTTACAGAAAAGATATAGGAGATTGATTTTATTTTCTTAAATTTTTAAAAAACCTCTTAAATAGCCCTGAAAACATTTCTTCTCCTATACCTCCATAAATATCGGGCTTAAATCCTTTAAAGTTTTCGTGAAATATTTGAATTCCATTTTTTACTCCTAAATTATTATCATCATATAAGCCAAAATAAATTGAGCTAATTAGATATTTAGATATTGCATAACTACAAAAAATACAAGGCTCAAGGGAACTATATATTTTATAACCTTTTAAGTTATTGGTTTTTAATTTTTTTACTGCCTTTTTAATTGCTATATACTCAGCATGAGCTAAAGGATCATTATTTTTTATTACTAAATTATGTGCTTTTGAAATAATTTTCTTATCATTAAAGATTACTGCTCCAACTGGCACCTCATTTTTTTTAAGAGCTTTTTCTGACTCTTGGTATGCTACTTTTATTATTTGTGATAGTTTCAATATAATTAATTTTAATATTAAGATATTTTATGAAAAAAAAGCCATTAATAGGACTAACATTAGATCTAGAAAATAATAAATCATATTCAAAATTTCCTTGGTATGCTATACGCCAGAATTATTGTAGTGCTATATCTAATATGGGCGGCATACCAATACCTTTAGTTTATGATATAAATTCTATAAATACAATGGTAGAAAAATTAGATGGATTTGTTATAACTGGCGGAGCCTTTGATATTAACCCCTCTTATTTTTCTGAAAAAAAAAAATTTAAAACTGTTGTTACTAAAGAAGATAGAACTGAATATGAAATTAGATTATGTAATAAAGTATTAAAAAAATCTTCCGCTATTGGGAATATGTGGTGGACAACAACTGATGAATGTAGTTTATGGTGGAAGTTTAATACAAGATATAAATAAGGAGGTTGATACCAATATAAAACACGAACAACCTAACCCAAGAAATCAGACCAGTCATACTGTTAATATTAAAAAAAATACATTCCTGAGTACAATAATTAAAAAAGAAAAATAAATGTAAATAGTGCTCATCATCAAGCAGTGAAAAAGTAGGTTCTGGGTTAAATGTTAATGCTGTAGCTTCAGATGGTATAATTGAAGGTATAGAAGATAAAAGTCTAAATTTTTGTGTTGGTTTGCAATGGCATCCAGAGTTTTTAATAGAGGAAAGCGATAAACAAGTCTATAAAAAATTTTTAGAGGTGGCAAAAAATAATGTTAAAAGATAAAATAATTTTGATAGCACTTAATAAACCAAAAGGATTTATTTGCACTCATAAAGATGAATTTAATAGGAAGAAAGCTATTGATCTTATACCAAAAAAACCTTTCAAACTATTAAGGGTAAAATTCATTCCGTAGGAAGATTAGATTATAATTCTCAAGGACTTCTTTTGCTTACCAATAATACTAAAATTAAGCATTATTTAGAGTCTCCATCAAATAAAATTATTAGAATTTATAAAGTAAAGGTGCAAGGTATTATTGATTTACATATAATTAAAAAAATAGAAAAAGGATTGATTATTAATAAGCTTAAATACGGAGTTAAAAGCATTAAAATTATTAGTACTACTAGGTCTTATTCTTGGATATTAATAAAACTTGATGAAGGTAAGAACAATCATATTCGTAAAATTTTCAAGAGACTAGGGTTTAGTGTAAATAAATTGATAAGGATACAATATGGTCCCATAAAATTATCATCATTAAAACCAGGTGATTTAAAATTAATTAGTCCTTTTAAGTTAAATTTAATTAATCTATGATAATAACTACAGGCATATATAAATTTAAAAAGATACATACTTTAAAAAGTCATAAACTTAGACCAACCTCTAATAAAATTAGAAATGCTATATTCAATATTTTAGTTAATAAATATATAATGAATACCTGGTCTGCAAAGGCGCACTTATTAGATGCTTTTTCTGGGTCAGGTATTGTTGCTATTGAAGGTCTTTCTAGAAATATTAACAAGGTTACTTCGATTGAAGCCGATAGTACAGTTTTTGAATATCTGAAAAAAAATATTGAGGCACTAGACCTTAAAAAAAAAGTAAATCTTATTAATGATGATTTTTTTAATACAAGACCTAACTAAAAATGAATATTTTTTAGTTTATTTAGACCCTCCTTACTTAAAAAACTTTACAAATCTAGCTATAAAGAAAATATTAGATGAAAAAGCTTTAAAAAAAGGTGCAATAATCATCAGTGAAACAAGATAAAAACTATAAATATGATAAATATTTAAATCAATATATATCAACACAAAAAAAATATGGGAACACTTTAATTACCTTCTTTAAATTTCTCTAAGTTCTACCGAATAATGCTTCAACATCTTTTAATCTTAATTCTACAAATGTTGGCCTTCCATGATTAGATTGGGAAGAATTAGGGGTCTTTTCCATTAACCTTAATATTGAATTCATCTCCTCAATATTTAGTTTTTTTCCTGCCCTAACGCTATTATGACATGCAATACTAGATAAAATCCTTTCTATACCTGAGTCTTCTGGATTAATCTCACCTAAAACATTAATTTGTTCTTTTAAATCTTGAAATAAGCTATCTATGTTTATTTTACCTAAAATAGCTGGGATTTCTCTCACGATTATTGAATTTTCACCATAATCATCAAATTCAAACCCTAATTCACTTATAGCTTTTTTATTTTTAAGTAATAATAATTTACCTTCATCTATATTAACTATTTCTGGGAGAAGCAAAACTTGCTTTAAAATTTTTCTTTTTTTATAGTTTTTCTTTAAATTTTCTAAAACTATTCTTTCATGTGCGGCATGTTGATCTATAAGTATCAAACTATCATCAGTTTGAGATACTATAAACATATTATTAATTTGAGCTTTAGCATACCCTAGCTGGTTTGTATAAGTTTGTGTTTTATTAACTTTATTTTCAGCATTATCATTATTTTTTTCTATCTTCTCATATTGAAATAAGTTCTCTTTTTTATTTATTAAGTTTTCATTAAAGTTTGCTTGTATGTTTGTTTTCATTTTACTTATTAAATATTTTTCTGCTTCTACAGAAAACTTTAATCCAGTCTCTTGTAACTTATTTCTAATTATTTTTATAATAGAAGAGTTAATAATATTCCTATTTAAAATTCTAACTTCAGATTTTGTAGGATGTACATTAATATCTAGATTATTAGAGTCAATATTTAAATATAAAAGGACTACTGGAAACCTATTGCCAGCTAATAAACCTGAATAAGCAGCTTTTAAAACACCTAATAGTAGTTTGTCTTTAATAATTCTGCCATTAATGATAATAGTTGTTAAATTCCAATTAGATTTATTAAAAGTTGGAATGCTAACAAACATTTTAATATTAAAATTCTCAAACTTTTTTTCTATAAAAAGAGAACTTTTATAAAAATCTTTTCCATATATTTCGATTACCCTTTTTTTATATTTTTCATTATTTATTCTGCCTGTAAGCTCAAGTTTAGCTTTTTTATCTTCTACTAAAATAAATGAAATATGAGGATATGCTAAAGAAATTTTTTTAATAAAATTTCTTATTGCAAGACTTTCAGAGTGTTCTGATTTTAAAAATTTTTTCCTTACTGGAAGGTTTCTAAATATATTTTCTACTTTAATTTGTGTCCCCACATTTCCTTTTGACGGCTTTATACTTAATGGTTTACCAAATATAACTTTTAACTCGTATGCCTCTGTAGAATCTTTAGTTCTACTAATCATAGTAAACTCTGAGGCGTTACTAATAGAGTGCAAGGCTTCTCCTCTAAAGCCTAGGGTAATAATATTATTAAGAGTGCGCATATTCAATTTTGACGTTGTATGTCTGCCTACAGATGTTTCTATATACTTTCGTTCAATCCCTATACCATTATCTGAAACAACAATTTTAGATATACCACCTTCCTCTATACTGATTGTTATTTTACTTGCCCTAGCATCAATAGAGTTTTCTATTAATTCCTTTACTACGGCAACTGGTCTTTCAATAACCTCTCCTGCAGCTATTTCATTTATAATCTCAGGTGGTAATAAATTTATTTCTTGCATTTTGCTTTAAATTTTTTTTAATTCTAACTTTTACCTTTTCCACTGCAGGTTGATCAAATGGATTAATGCCTATTAACTTCCCTATTAAAGATACTTCTAAAATAAATGAAGTCATAAGTTTTATTACTGATTCTTCTTTATCATCTTCTATGTAAATTATTCTTACATATGCTCCTGCCTTCCTTAATTCAGCTGCAGTCGACTCTGCCATAATATTTAGCAAATCACCCATTCTTTTATTATTCAAATAAGCTGGTAAAATATTTTTATTATTTTTTACTTTAAAGTCATGGGTTCTTTTTTTTGGAATAACTATAGTAAAAATTAAATTCTTTGGCCCATCTAACCACATTTGTAATTGACTATGTTGGTCTACTGCTCCTAATGCTGAGATAAGGTATAAACCTAGCCCATTTTTCCCTAGGGATTCGTTCCACAACTGTTTATACCAATTACCAACATTCATAAGACTATCCGAATAAACTAAAAATATATGACCTGTAATTTTTTTTTTTTTTATTATTTGTGATACAGCAGCCATAAAAATATTGTTAACATTATTTTTATTTAATAAATATTTTTTAAAGCTTTTATCCACTAACTCTTTTAATTTAATACTATTTATTCCTGCTAAATACATAGGGAGTAATCCCGTTAAGGAAAAACATGAGAACCTTCCTCCTATAGTTTCATCATGATCTAAAACATCTATACTATATTTATTAGCTATATTTCTTAGTGTTGATTTTTTTTTATCAGAAATGATTAAAGTATTATTTTTTAAATCAAAGTTATTCTTAAAGCTATTCATAAGAATATCAAATAAGCATAATACTTCCAAAGTTTCCCCTGATTTGCTAATTATTAATAGCCCTAAATTATTTTTTTTATTGTTTTTAAAAAAAATTTTTTAATGTTGATGGGTCAAGATTTTCAATAAAGTTAATTTTTTTTTTATTATATAAACTGATTATAGCTTTAGCTCCTAGGCTAGATCCTCCTGTTCCAATTAGCAAAAAGTTATCTATATTTTTGAATTTTTTTTTATATTTTTTTAGATAACTAAAAATTTCTTTATTATTATCTGACCTTAAAAAGCTAAACTCATTAGGACTTTTATTAATCCCTTTCTTAATTTTTATTAATTTATTATTTAAGTCACTTAAGGTTTTATTATTTGTTAATTTTTTCCATCCTTTTAATTCAATTAACATAATTCAGTTATACCAGCTACTTTAGCACAGTAGCTTTCGTATTTAATATTTTCTTTAAAATTCTTTTTTCCTTTGATTTTGTTTTCGTTGAATCATTATCTACTGTATCCTTCTTATTGACTTTATTATTTAGAATATCATCAATGCTAAGTTCCTCATCTTCTAAGCTTAAGTTGTTTTTTTTTGTTTCATTTTTTAATTTAGGTGGTCTCAAAAACATATCAGGTGGCATTTCCAAAGGAGCTTTTCTTGAAACAGAAAACTGATTATTTTTTTTTTTGTAACTCCAATTTTTTGAAGACTTTCATTAGAACAAGAAATAAGTAACAAGGTTAAAATAGTACATAAGAAAAAGTATAAATAATTAAGTTTCATTTTTTTTATAAAAAATATTATCAAACAATAAAAAAATTACACCCAAAGTAATAAAAATATCAGCAAAATTAAAAGCTGGCCAATGAAAATTATATATAAAAAAATCAATAAAGTCTATTACTCCCCCAAAATAAACTCTATCTATAGCATTTCCTAAGGCGCCAGAAGATATTAAACCTAAACTAATTCTAAATGCTTTTGTGTCAGAAAAAATTGCTAATAAAATTAAAAAACATCCTACCACTATTGAAAATATTGAGAAAAAATATCTTCCTAAAATACCCCATTCACTGAACATACCAAAACTTACGCCTGTATTTCTTACAAAGACAATGTTTAAAAAAGATAATAATTGCATATCTTCAAAGCTGTGCTCTAACATTATTTTAGAAATAAAAATTTTCATGCATTGATCAAACAAGACTAAAAAAGTAATTGCTAAAAGCGTTTCTATAACTCTTACTAAATTCAGTGACTTCCACATATTTTATCTACTATTATTTAGTACGAGCAAACACCTTTCACATAAACCTTTGTTAATGCTTACTTCTTTTTTATATTGCCAACACCTCAAGCATTTCTCATATTTTGTTTTGTAAACAAAAACTTCTACATTTTTTTCTTTATTAGAAAATGTAGAAATAAAATTATCATCTATTTTGTCTTTATTATCTAAAACAACAAACGAAGAAACAATACATACATTATGCATTTCTATGCTCTTTATGGACTCTAAGATACTCTTCTCTTTAGTAATTAACACTACATTGGCTTCTAAACTTGATCCTAATTTTTTTCATTTCTGGCTATTTCTATAGCTGTATTAATTACTTTTCTTATTTTTTTAATATTTTCCCATTTTTCTAGCAGGTTAACATTATTCCAAATATTGTCAGGATTTTTAAAGACTTTTAAGTGTACACTTTCTATATTCTCTGTTTTAAATTTTTGCCAAACCTCTTCCATAGTATGACATAATACCGGAGCATACCATGTAGTTAACTTTTCTAAAATTTGAAATAAAACTTTTATTTTATTTATTCTAATATTATCTTCTATACTGTTACAATACAAAGTATCTTTGCTAATATCAAAATAAAACGAAGATAAATCAACTGAGCAAAATTCAAATAATGCTTTGTAAAAGATGTGAAATGCATACTCATTCAAAGATTTTTTTCTAATAGTTTCAAGCTCATAAAGCCTAGCTAATATAAACTTATCAATCTCTTCTAACTCAGAATAATTAAAAGAAAAATCAATTTCTGTGCTGCCTAAATTACCTAAAATGAACCTAAAAGCATTTCTTATTCTTCTATAGTTATCATTTAAATTTGATAAAACTTCATCACCTATCTTCATATCATCTGAATAATCAGTTGTTGCCACCCATAACCTTAAAACATCTGCTCCTGATTTTTTTATTATGTCCTCTGGGTTTATAACATTCCCTAAACTCTTAGACATTTTTCTACCTTTACCATCTAGAACAAAGCCATGAGTTATAACACTTTTATAAGGGGGCCTGCCTCTTGTTCCACAGGCAGCTAATAAAGAGGATTGAAAAAAACCTCTATGCTGATCTGTTCCTTCTAAATATAAGTCTGCAGGCCAGCTAAGATTATTATTTTCTAATACAAAGGCATGAGAGGTGCCTGAGTCAAACCATACATCTAGTATATCTTTAACTGCATAATAATCATCAGGGTTATAGTCTTCTTTTTCTAAATATTTTAATGGGTTTTCTGACAACCAAACATCAGAACCCTTTCTTTTTACATCTTCTATTATTCTTTCCATTACCTTTTCATCTTTTAAAGGCTCTCCTGTATTTTTATTAATAAATATCGTCAATGGTACTCCCCATGCCCTTTGTCTTGAAACACACCAATCTGGTCTATTCTCAACCATACTTTGTATTCTATTTTTAGAGGATTTAGGAATCCACTTAGTATCCTCAATACCTTGCATAGCTTTGTCTTTTAAATTATTTGTTTTCATACTAATAAACCATTGTGGAGTGGTTCTATAAATAATAGGCTTTTTTGATCTCCACGAATGAGGGTAAGAGTGTCTGTATTCTCTTGATCCTAAAAGTTTATTTTGCTTTTTTAGCTTTTCTATAACACTTAAGTGTGCTTTAAAAACATGAATTCCTGAAAATACAGGAGTATTGTCTCTGTAACAGCCATCATCTTTAACGATATCTTTAATTATGATATTATTTTCTAAAGCTAAATAATAGTCGTCCTCTCCATAACATGGAGCTATATGAACGAAGCCTGTACCTTCACTATCTTCTACAAATTCCGCTTTTAACAAAGGTACCTCATAATCAAATCCAATTTTTGAAAAAGGATGATAGCATATTGTATTACCTAATTCTTCTCCTTTTATTTCCTTAATTAGCTCAAATTTACTTATATTACATCTATCACAAACTTCTTCTAATAAAGATTTTGCTACTAAATATTTATGATCCTTAATAAGATTATTTTTACTTTCTTGAACTTTAAATATACAGTAATCAATAGAATCTCCGAATGCTATTGCCCTATTTCCTGGAATTGTCCATGGTGTAGTAGTCCATATAATTACAGAAGTATTTTCTAATAGTTTATTCGGGCTATTTTTTACCTTAAAGGCTACATAAATGGAGGTTGAATCAATATCATGATACTCTATTTCTGCTTCTGCTAATGCAGTTTTTTCTATAGGTGACCACATTACTGGTTTTGAACCCTGATATAAAGAGCCATTTAGAAAAAATTTACTAAATTCTTTTAATATAATTGCTTCTGACTCGTAAGCCATTGTTGTATATGGTTTATTCCAATCTGCTAAAACAAACAATCTTATAAAAGACTTTTTCTGTTCTTCAATCCATTTTTGAGCAAACTCTCTACATTCATTTCTAAAATCTTTGATATCAATATCTTCTTTTTTCTTACCTTTTTTTCTATATTGTTTTTCTATTTGCCATTCTATTGGTAAACCATGACAATCCCAGCCTGGAACATATAAAGAATTATAGCCTTCAAATTGCATTGTTCTATTTATAATATCTTTTAATATTTTATTGGCGGCTGTACCTATATGAATAGGTCCATTTGCATAAGGAGGACCATCATGGAGAATAAACTTTTTTTTTGTCTTTTGATTGTTCTCTAAGTTTTTTCCATAATTCTATATTATTCCAAAACTCCATCATTTTTACTTCTTCAGTTGGTAGCTTTCCTCTCATACCAAAATCGGTTTTAGGAAGTAACATAGTTAAATTATATTTGTTATTATCACTCATTTTTTTCTCTAATTATTATCTAAAACTTCTGTTTTGGTTAGTATTTCTTTTATATGCTCACAATCTTTTTTCATTCTAACTATTAAATCCTGATCACTATTAAATTTTTCTTCATTTCTAATTTTTTCAACAAATGCTACTTTAATTCTTTTTTGATATAAATTACCAGTGTAATTAAAAATATATACTTCCAAAATTTCTTCTTTTCCACCATAGTGAGGTCTTATCCCACTTGATGCTGCACTCATTCTCCATTTTGTTTCTCCTTCTATCTGAGTCCAACATGCGTAAATACCTCTTTGTGGAGATATTTGATACATATATTTCAGATTAGCGGTAGGAAAGCCTAAAGTCCTTCCAAGAGCATTTCCTCTCACTACCCTACCTTGAACTTGCCAATTGTGTCCTAAAAAGGTATTCGCCTTTATAATATTTCCATTTTTAACTAAATCTCTAATTAATGATGATGAGTATATATTATTTTTATTATCTGATTTTTTTTTAATTGCTTCAACATTAAAAGCACCTTTTTCTTGGTATTTTTTAATAGATTGACATTACCTTCTCTATTATAACCAAATCTAAAGTCTTCTCCTACCACTATATTTTTAACATTTAACATATTTATCAAATATTTTACTACAAACTGTTCAGCTGATGTTTCACTAAATTTTTTAGAAAAACTTAATAAAAATAAAGCATCTAAACCTAATAACTTTAACTTTTCATATTTAGTTCTAAATCTGACTAGGTTTTTTTTCCATTTATCAGGTGCCATTATTTTAACAGGATGAGGTGTAAAAGATAAAACTGCTACCTTAGAATTATAAGTTTTTTTGTATTTTAAAAGTTCATCTAATAAATATTTATGTCCTTTATGTATGCCATCAAAATTACCCACAGCTATACTATAATTTTGTCTTTCAATATTCTCAAAATTATTTCTTTTTACAATCATAATAAAAATAAATAATCTAAATTACTTTCCATTTTACTTTTTTATTATCTTCATCAACAACTACTCCTTTATCCTTCAAACTTAATAAATTCGCCAGTATTGATTTTTCTGCAGCTGGCCAAAGTCTCTTATCTGTAGTTTTATAGAATTTACTGACCATTTCTTTTATAGTTAAATTATTTTTAGATAACTCATTAATAATTTGAGTTTGCCTCATTAATCTATGTGCTATTAATGCATTTACAAATTGTCTTGGCTTAGTGATGGGACCTCCGTGAGTAGGATAAAAAATTTTATATTTATAATTTAATACTTTCTTCAAGCTTTCAATATAAGAAGTCATATTTCCATCAGGAGGCACTATAACAGTTGTAGACCAACCCATAATGTGATCGCCTGTAAATAAAATTAACTGTTCTTCCAAACCATAACACATATGGTTTGATGTGTGTCCTGGCGTATGTATAGCTCTAATAGTCCACCCATCACCATTTACTAATTCTCCGTCATTTAAACAGATATCTGGTTTAAAAGTTAAATCATGCCCTTCTTCAAAGTTAGTATCAAATTTTTTTCTTTTGTATGGACCATATCCATATGACGTACAATCAATGTTTTCTTTAATAACCTTGGCTGCAGGGGAATGATCTGCATGGGTGTGTGTTATAAAAAGGCTTACTTTTTTTGCACTTTTTAATAATTTTAACAAATTAAATATATGAGATTCTATTAAAGGGCCAGGATCAATAATCGCAAGATCATGATGACCAATAATATATGTTCCTGTTCCATAAAATGTAAATGGACTAGGATTTTTTGCTAATAATCTTTTTACATTACTATCAATAATTTCAACAGTATTGTAATTAGCTTTAAAATTTTTATTATAATAGTTTTTCACTGCTAAATAATTTATTATTAAAGAAAATTTTTATATTTATTAATTACTTTAATTTAAATAATATTACTACAGTTTTATGGAAAAATTTAATTATAAACCAAGTAAACCAAAAGATGCTTCTACGTTAATTATAATTAGGAAAAATAAGAAAAAAACCTTTGTTTTAATGGGGCAAAGACCAATGCAGTCTAGGTTTATGCCTGGAGTTTATGTTTTTCCTGGTGGAGTAACAGAAAAAGAGGATTTACAAGCATATAAATTTTTTAAATTAAAACCCAATAAACAAGTTAACAAAAAAGCAGTGAAATCTTACTCTAATTCTCATTGTCAATCATTATTACTAACAGCTATTAGAGAAACTGCGGAAGAAACAGGGCTGTATTTAGCTAAAGCAGACAAAAGCTCATCAAAACCATTTATCAATAGTGAAAGTTCGTGGAATGATTTTACTGATAAATCATATGTTCCGAGCATACATAAGTTGCTCTTTTTGGTAGAGCCATTACTCCCTCAAAGTTAAAAATAAGGTTTCATGCTAGATTTTTTTTAGCTTTTTATGAAGACTTTGTTGGCAATATGAAAGCTAATAGAGAATTGGAAAATCTAGACTGGATAAGCCTCAATGAAGCTAAAAATAAAAAAATTGCAGACGTAACAGAATTTATGTTGAATGAAATAATTAAATTAAATAATAATTATTCTAACGTGTCTAATAAGAAAGTTTTTCCGATGTTTACTTGGAAAAATAATAAGCGCTGGATTAAGTGGGATAAGATAATTAAATCATAAAGGTAAGCAATATGAAAACTTTTAAAGAAAAATTACATATAGGATTAAATCAAGAGATTAAGATAAAAAATAGATTAATAAATAAAAAGTCTAATTTTCAAAAAATAGAAATTTTTGATACTTTAACTTATGGTCGAGTCCTAGCTCTAGATGGTGTTATTCAGGTAACAGAAAAAGATGAATATGCTTATTCTGAAATGTTGGTACATCCAGCTATGCAGGCATTGGCCAAAAAAGCTAAGAAAATATTAATAATTGGAGGAGGGGATGGTGCTGTTGCAGAAGAAGTGCTTAAATATAATTATGTTAGAAAAATTGATTTAGTGGATATTGACAAGGAAGTTGTAGATTTAAGTAAAAAATACTTTAAAAAAATTAATAATAATTCACTGGTTAACAAAAAACTAAATTTATTTTATGAGGATGCTTTTAAGTTCATAGATAAAAATCAAAATTCTTATGATCTAATTATCGCAGATAGACCTGACCCCATAGGAGCAGGAAAAAGTTTGTATAAATCTAATTTTTATAAAAAAATTAAGAATATAATGTCTGAAAGTAGTATAGCTATATTCCAAAGCGGAGTACCTTTTTTACAAAAAAAAGAGCTTAAGGAAGTCATTAGAGATATAAAAAAATATTTTAAATATTATGGTTTTTATTTCACTGTTGTACCATCCTATATAGGAGGTTTTATGGCTTTAGTATGGGCATCAAATAATTACGATTTATTTAAAAAAAGAAATTTTGTTATAAATAAAAATATTAAAACAAAATATTTTAATAAAGAAATATTAAATGCCTCTTTCGCAGTTCCTAATTTTTTACAAAAATAATTTAATTTATTTCAAAAATATTTCTTTTATTTTTTTTATTCCATTAAACTCTGATTGATAAGAAATAATATATGAGCCTGCAGAAAATATTCTCAGCCTATCTCCTACCTTAATATTTTTAGGTAATGTATATAATTTTTTTTGATATAAAATATCATGACTATCACAAGATGGACCAGCAATTATATATTCAACTTTTTTCTCTTTATTTTTTCTAGAAAACTCTATTTTATATTTAATTGCCTCTCCTTCAGTTTCAGCCAGCCCACTGTATCTTCCTACGTCGAGATATAGCCATCTTTTACCTTCTTTTTCTTTAATTAAAATAACTTCACTCTCCAATACACCGGCACTTGCAACAAGGAACCTTCCTGGTTCTGCAATGATATTTGCTGGCATCACTTGGTCATAATATTTAGTAATTTGATTGAGAATATTTTTAGCGTAATCCTTAAAATCTATTTTTTTATTATCATAGTTTTCTGGCATTCCACCACCTATATTTAGAAAACTCAACTCAAAATATTTTTTTTTAAATTTTTTATATATTTGTGATGACGTTTTAATTGCTTTCTCCCAGGTTTGTTTTGATAGTTGTTGTGAACCTACATGAAAAGATAAACCCACAGGACTCAAGCCAATTTCTTTTGCCTTAATTAATAAATACTCTAATTCTTTTGAAGAACAACCAAATTTTTTAGAAAGCGGCCATTCTGCTCCACCATTATAAACCTCAAGCCTACAATACACATTGGATCTAGGTGCAAACTCTCTAATTTTTAATAACTCTTCTTCGCAGTCAAATGCAAATAGTTTTACTCCTAGCTTAAAAGCTTTTTTTATATCATCTGATTTTTTTACAGTGTTCCCAAAAGAAATTTTTTTAGCACTTATACCTAAATCGGTGCAAACTTTTATTTCATTAATGCTAGCACAGTCAAAGTTAGAGCCAAGTTTGTTTAGTAATGCTATTATTTTTACACTAGGATTAGCTTTTACTGCATAATAAGGTTTAATAACTCCAAATAGCTTTACGAATTGAGAAAAGTTTTCTTTAACTTTCTCCAAATCATAAACTAATCTGGGAGAAGACTTTGTATTGTTATTTAGCCATTCAACACATTTTTTTGTCAATTTTAGTTATTCCCCTTTTTATAATTTCAATTTTTTTTCTTTTTGGTTTTAGTGTTTTAACCAAAAATTCGCTAGCTAATTCAGGATAAGTATTACCACACATAAATATATCAAATGCAATATAATTTCTTTCTGGCCAAGTATGCACGCTGATATGTGACTCAGCTAAAACAGCTACTCCTGATATACCTTGCTCTTTACCAAATCTGTGCATATGCATATGCAGTATTTTTGCTTTAGATAAATTAGCTGCTTCTTTAATGATTTTTTTAAGCGGTGCTATTTTATTAGAAAAGCTACAATTCCATAAGTCTAAAATAATATGAGTTCCAGCGAAAATAATATTCTTTTCAATTATAAAATAGTCTTCAGAAACTTCTTTTTCATAATATTTTAAACTTTGATTTCTTTTTACAAAACTCATTAGACCCTCTACTAATAATTGGTAGGGCTGGAGAGACTCGAACTCTCAAGGATTTCTCCGGGGGATTTTGAATCCCCTGCGTCTACCAATTCCGCCACAGCCCCAAAAAATACAAATGATAATTTTTAAACTTTTTTTATATATTATTCAATATATTTTTTTCTATATAAGTCTAACTGCTTTTTTATTCCCTGTCTTAAAGTGATACTTTTCATTTTTAAATGATGAATTTCTTTTGGTATAGGATATTGAAAAATTTCTGATATCATATCACCCTCAGAAACTGCCTGTTTTGCTGCATTATCTAGAAAATACAACCAATTTTTTGTATCATTTAGTTCCAGCTTATTATTAATTATACTGCCGTGTCCAGGTATTAGATAATCCCATGACAAATCTAATTTATTGTTAATTACATTAATCCACATAGGAATATTTGCATCAGAAAATGCTGCAGCTCTTCCTATAAAAATTACATCACCAGTAATGTAAGTGTTTGTATTAAAGTCATATGCTATTAGATCTCCTTTAGTATGTGCTATACCTAGATTTTTTATTAATACTTTTCTATTTCCTAAATTAACTTCTATACTGTCAGCTAAAAAGTTTATTTTTTCCTCAGAAATATTATCAAAGTTTATATTATCCTCATTAAAACCTAGATTTTTAATCAATAAGTTATTAATTAATGGACCTTCCTTTTTTAAATAAGAATATTCAGTTTTATCTATAAAAATAGTAACTTTTTTTTAATATATACCTCTATTCCGTATGCGTGATCAAAGTGTCTATGAGAAATTACTAAATACTTAATTGGTTTTTTTGAATATTTTCTTAATTCCTTTATAAATCTTTCTGCAAATTCTTTAGAAGGTCCTGCATCATAAACTAGAATTGATTTATTACCTATAATTGCTATCTTATTAGCTATCGCACCCTTATTTATTTCGTTAGGTTCTTCATTTTCTCCATAATAAATTAAAATCCCTGGTAGAACTTCATTTAATAAAATTTGATTATTCTCAGCAATGTTATACTTTAAGAATGAAAAAAATAAAAAAAAAGAAATAATTATTAATTTTAGAAAATAATTTATCATGAAAAAATTTAAAAACCTTATTTTCAACATAATAGATGATACATTAAAAGTATCAAAGAATAAAAACTCAGTAAAATTTCTAAGTTTGTTTTCGTTTTTAGAGTCCATTATTTTTCCTATTCCACCAGATATTTTTTTAATTCCAATAGTTTTAGCAAAAAAAAATAGATGGCTTTTTATTAGTATAATTTGCACACTATTTTCTGTTTTAGGAGGTGTCATAGGGTATATGATAGGATATTTTTTTTGGGATTTAGTAGGTAATAACATAATTAATTTTTATGGTGCCGAAGATCAATTAAATCAATTAAAAGAATATTTTTCTAAGTATGGTCTGTTTATAATTTTACTGGCAGGTTTTACTCCAATACCTTATAAGATATTCACAATTGGAAGTGGCTTGTTATCTTTTAATTTTTTTATTTTTATAATTTGCTCAATATTTGCTAGAGGTTTAAGGTTTGTTTCACTTTCCTATTTAGTATATAAATATGGAGAAAAAAGCTTATCTTTTGTAGATAAATATTTTTATAAATTAACGTTATTCTTTGTATTAATATTGGCTTTAGTTTTTATAATTTTCATATATGGATAATTTTTTAAAAATAAATCTATTTAATAAAATTTTAGCAATTATAGTTTTTGCTTCAGTGCTTTTTTCATTTTTCCTAGAATTTTTTTTAAACCTAATACCTTGTAAACTATGTTTATATCAGCGATACCTATGGTTATTTCTTCTATTAGCTTGTATTATAAATTTAAAACAAAGCAGTAAAAGTAGATATATTGAAACAATTATAATCATCACTCTTTGCGCCATAATAACTTTAAGCTTTTATCATAGTGGTATAGAGTTTGGATTTTTTAATAATATTATTTCATGTACTTCTGAAAATAATGAAACGGTTAATTCTATAGAAGAGTTAGATTTTTTGATCAGAAATACAAAAAATATGGATTGTGCTTTCCCTAAATTTAAAATTTTTAATTTATCTCTCTCAAATTTAAGTTTTTTATTTAGCACTAGTTTATTATTGTTTTGCTTGAAAAAATACAATAGAAATATATTTAAATAATATGTCAAAAAAAAGAATAAGAGAAATAATCAGAGTAAATCAAGCAGGAGAACTCGGAGCTATACAAATATATAAAGGCCAGTTAGCAGTGCTTAAAAATAAGCCCATTGCTAATGACCTAAAAGATATGTTGAGTAAAGAAAAAAAGCATTATGATAAATTCAATGAATTATTAAACTCGTACGAAGTAAGACCAACAATTTTTAGTCCTATTTGGAAGACAGGAGCATTTGGACTAGGAGTACTTACTGCCATACTAGGAAAAAAAGCCACTCATGCATGCACTGAAGCAGTAGAGGAAGTAATTATCGATCATTACCAAAAACAAACTCAATACCTTAAGGGCAAAGATAATAATTTGGCTAAAATTACTAAAAAATTTTGTAAAGAAGAAAAGGAACATCTTGATTTTGCAAGTGAACATGATACGGGTTCTGACTTATTCCACAGTACTTTAAAAAAAGGAATCAAGTTACTTTCCAAAAGCGCTATTAAAATTTCTGAAAAAGCCTAACTTTAAATACTAAAGGACTCACCGCAACCACAGCGAGCTGTTTCGTTTGGATTTTCAAAAGAAAACCCTCTTTTAAACTTGTCTTCTTTCCAATCTATAGTCGACCCAATAATGAACAATATTGCACTAGGATCAATTACAAAAGTCACACCATCTTTTTTTATAACCTCATCTTGCTCATTAAAACTTTTAGCATGTACTACATCGTATGTCATACCAGAGCAACCGCCTTTTTTGACCTCTATTCTTAGTCCAATACTAGTACTATCTAGACTAACCAACTCCTTAGCCTTATCTACTGCCTGTTGGGTAATATTTACTGCTATTTCTTTTTTCATATAACCCTTTTTACATTAATCCTAATTCAAGCTTTGCTGCATCAGTCATATTATCCTGAGTCCATGGTGGATCCCAGGTAATTTCTACTTTAACCTCATTAACACCTTTTAATAAAGAAACTACATCTGCTACTTTTTCAGGTATAGTTTGGGCTTCTGGACAGTTTGGAGTAGTTAAAGTCATTGTAATATCAACATTATTATCTTCTTTTATTTTTATATCATAAATAAGCCCTAATTCATATATGGAAACAGGTATCTCAGGATCGTATACTCCTTGTAAAGCTTCAATTATATCATCTTTTAATGCGCTTTTGCTCATAATTACTGTAAATATTTTACTATATCCTTCAAATTAATTAAAAAATTATCTATATCTTCTTCATTGTTATAAACTCCAAAAGAAACCCTTAACGTGGTATCTACATTAAAATGTCGCATAGCAGGTTGAGCACAATGATGTCCAGCTCTTACAGATATGCCTCTATTATCTAATAATAATGCTACATCATGAGGATGACTTCCTTCAACTAAAAAAGACACTATTCCTAGTCTTCTTTCAGGTTCTCCAACTATTCTAATATAATTTAGGCTTTTTAACTTTTCATATAATATTTTTGTAAGGTAATTACTATGTTCAGTAATTTTATTAATTCCAATTTCATTCATAAAATCTATTGCCGATGATAAAGCTATTGCTCCCACTATATTAGGAGTACCTGCTTCAAACTTATTAGGAATATTTGCATACGTAGATTTCTGAATAGAAACGAAATCTATCATCTCACCACCTGTTTGGTATGGACTAAGTTTTTCAAGCCACTCCTTATTACCGTAAAGAGCACCTATACCAGAGGGACCATAAATCTTATGCCCAGAAATCACATAAAAATCTGGCTGTATTTCATTTATATCAATTTCAACATGTGGTGCAGCTTGACAACCATCAACCAGAGTTATAATTCCTCTTTTTTTTGCCTCTAAACATATTTCTTTTATTGGCAAAATAGAACCAATAGAGTTAGTAATATGAGGCAAAGAAATAATTTTTGTTCTTTTTGTAATACATTTTATTAATTCCTCTACGAATATATTTCCATTACTATCAGGTTTTAACTCTACTATTTTAGCGCCTGTTTTTTTTGCTGCAATTTGCCAAGGTACAATATTTGAATGATGTTCTAATGTGCTGATTATGACTTCATCATCTTGACTAAGAAAACTATCCGCTAATGAACTTGCAATTAAATTAATTCCCTCTGTTGCTCCTCTAGTAAAAATAATCTCTTTAGAGCTTTTAACATTTAAAAATTTTGCTACCTTTTCTCTAGATGCTTCATATTTATCTGTAGCCATTTGACTTAATTTATATATTCCCCTATGAACATTTGCATAACTATTTTCATAAGTATGTTTTATATCGTTAATGACACTGTAAGGTTTTTGTGAAGAAGCAGCAGAATCTAGATAAATAACTTTTTTGCCATCTATTTTTTTATTTAAAATTGGAAAGTTTTCTTTAATATTATGCATATAAATTATTATTTTTCATTTATTTGGTTGAAAAATTCATCTATCAGATTTCTACTCAACTCACTGTTATCTTCAATGTCTAAACCTATTTCATTAATAAATGCATGTATTAACAAAATTATGGCATCTTTTTTTTTAATACCTCTACTTTGCATATAAAAAATACTGTTATTATCTATCTCTCCAAAAGATGCTCCATGCTTACATTTTACATCATCTTCTAATATTTCTAATTCAGGTTTAGAAAAAGATATTGCTTTTCTGTTGAGCAATAAAGACTTAGAGTAAAAACTAGCATCGCTGCCTTTTGCATTTTTGTTAACACAGATTTTTCCATTGATAGCAGTTTTACTACTTTTAGCACTTATTAGTCTCCAATTTTGATCACTCTTAGAAGTCCTTCCTATATGAGTTACTTTACAAAATACATCAGATTCATCTTTATTATTAGATAAAATTATTCCTGAGATATTGGCTGTAGAATTTTCTTTATTTAAAAAGACTCTAATATCTTCTTTAGATCTTTCCCTATTTAAAACTTTTAAATTTAGTTCTGCGTTCTCATCAATATGACAATTAATTGAAGAGGTTTTTATTCCTGTGGAAATTCTTTCTTGTAAACTTGAAAAGGTTAAGTTTGAATCTTTTCTGATAAAAATCTCTTTCAAGGTATTGTTCCATGATTCAACATCATGGGAAATCTCTTGAAAAGAAACCTTTGAACCTTCTTTACAAACAATAATAATGTAAGGGTTAATTACTATTTCTGGTTCTATGTTCGAAAAACTATGAATTATATTTATTGTTTCGTTAATGTTTTTAGCTTTTTCAACTTCAATTACTGTACCAAAGCTTAATAGACTGTTAAGTGAAATAAAGTAAGTTGGTTTTTTATCTTTTATGCCTGATAACCTACTTTCAGCATAATCAGATGGATTATTAAATAAAATACTTTTAAATTCTGGATTTTTATTAATATAATCTGATAAAGAAGAAATATTTATACCACTTTCTTTTTTCAGTGATGAAGCTTCTTGACTGTAATGTCCGTCAATAAAAAATATACTATTAGGTAATTTGCGCTGTTCTTTTTTGATATAATTTTTTTAATGGAATTCTCTAAAAGAACCTTCCAACTAGTTTCTTTTATCGAGTTAGTTTTAAAATTTTTCCACTCTTCAGTTCCAGAGTCTGGCATTTCTTCAATTATAGTTTCTAATATAGCATTTTGATCTAACCACTTTTTTTCATCAATAAAGTCACCATGCTTTAATTTATTTATATATTCCTTCAAATACAATTATACAAACTCCTGGTAACCTTTTTCTTCTAAAGTTTTAACTAGATTGTAATCTCCAGATTTAATTATTTTACCTTCATTAAAAATATGTACTTCATCAGGCTTAATATAATCTAACAACCTTTGATAATGAGTTATGATAAGTAAACTATTATTTTCATTACTGTATTTAGACACTCCATCAGATATAACCTTTAAAGCATCAATGTCTAAACCTGAATCTATTTCGTCTAATATACAAAGTTTAGGTTTCATCATTAACATATGAAAAATCTCATTTTTCTTCTTTTCTCCACCAGAGAAACCAGTATTTAAATCCCTAGATAAAAAGCTAGTATCAAGATTTAATCTTTTACTCAAATCTTTACATTCTTCTAAAAACTCCCTTGTATTTAAATCTTTCTCACCATTATACTTTCTAATTGAATTCAGTGCCGTTCTTAAAAAAGAACTATTAGCAATACCTGGTATCTCTACAGGATATTGAAATGCTAAATATATACCCTTAGCAGCTCTTTCTTCCGGGTCTAATTCAAGAATATTAATACCATTAAAAAAATTTGCCCATTATTAATTTGATATCCATGTTTTCCTGCAATAACATTTGATAATGTAGATTTACCAGATCCATTAGGCCCCATTATGGCAATTTTTTTACCTTTCTCTATTTCCAGGTTTAAGTTATTAATAATAATTTTATTCTGTACTGATACAGACAGATTTTTAATTTCTAACACAACTAACCTACTGCCCCCTCTAAGCTTAACTCTAATAATTTTTTTGCTTCCACTGCAAACTCCATTGGCAGATTTTTCAATACTTCCCTACAAAACCCGTTAACTATTAATGCTGTTGCATCTTCTTCATTTATTCCTCTTTGCCTACAATAAAAAAGTTGCTCTTCACTAATTTTAGAAGTAGTTGCTTCATGTGCTACATCAGAAAGTTCGTTTCTAACATTAATATACGGTACCGTATGTGCACCACAATCGTTTCCTATTAATAAAGAATCACACTGTGTAAAATTCTTAGCATTACTTGCATTTGGCAATACACTTACTAATCCTCTATAAGTTTGTTGGCCCTTACCAGCAGAGATTCCTTTTGATACGATTCTTGAAGAAGTATTTTTGCCCAGATGAATCATCTTTGTGCCGGTATCAGCCTGTTGCATATTGTTAGATAACGCTACTGAATAAAATTCGCCTTTGGAATTATTTCCTTTTAAAATTACGCTTGGATATTTCCAGGTTACCGCTGATCCAGTTTCCACCTGCGTCCAAGAAATTTTAGAGTTATCACCTAAGCATGTTCCTCTCTTTGTGACAAAATTATATATTCCGCCATTACCATTTTTATCTCCTGGATACCAATTTTGAACCGTAGAATATTTAATTTCAGCATCTTCTAAGGCAACCAACTCTACTACTGCTGCATGAAGTTGATTCTCATCCCGCATTGGAGCTGTACAACCTTCAAGATAAGACACATAAGACCCTCTATCAGCAATAATTAGTGTTCTTTCAAATTGACCAGTATTTGCGGCATTTATTCTGAAATAAGTGCTTAATTCCATAGGGCATTTCACATTAGGTGGAATATAAACAAATGATCCATCACTAAACACTGCTGAATTTAAATTAGAAAAAAATTGTCATTTGTAGGGACAACACTTCCCAAATATTTTTTTACTAACTCAGGATGATTTTGTACAGCTTCTGAAAAAGAACAAAAAATTATTCCTAACTTATTTAATTCATCTTTAAAAGTTGTTGCTACTGAAACACTATCAAATACTGCATCAACTGCTACTTTATGACTATTTTTAATACCAGCCAAAAACTCTTGTTCTTTAAGCGGAATACCTAGTTTATTATAAGCTCTAAGTAATTCAGGATCTATTTCATCCAATGATTTTGGTTTTTCTTCATCTGACTTTGGAGCCGCAAAGTAATGTATATCTTGAAAATCAATATTATCATATTTAAGATTTGCCCACTTTGGCATCTCATATTCTCTTTTTTCCACATATCAAAAGCATTTAATCTCCAGTCTAGAAGCCATTGAGGTTCATTTTTTTTCTTTGATATAAACTTTACTATATCATCATTTAGCCCTTTGGGAGCAAACTCTTGTTCAATGTCTGTTGTGAAACCATATTTATATTCACTGGCTTCTTCAACTATTTTTGCAGTTTCACTTGTTGTCATAATTTTTCCGTAATAGTTTTAAATTATTGATAATTAAATTTTTTACTTTTGATATCCTTAATTTTTATATTTTCTAAAGTATTATTTATTTCTGTATTAACAAAACTCCATATATTTTTCGTATTACATACACTAAATAGATTACAGTTATTAGCATTTTTATTCAGACAATCTGTAAGTAAAACTGGTCCCTCTATTGCTTCTATTAGTTCTCTAATAGAAATATTATCAAGACCTTTCTTTAATCTATAACCTCCTTTAGTACCTCTAAAAGGTTCTAAAAAATTTGTCTTTACTAACTGAGCTAATAGTTTGTTAACAGTAGCTTTATGCAGTTTAGTTTTTTCTATAATATCTTGGGAGGATAGTATTTCTTTCTCAGAACCACTAAACGCATAAATAATAGAAACTGCATAATCAGCTAATCTAGTTACCTTTAACATAATTATAATATAGACTATTTTAGTAAACTATCAAGAGGACAAGTGGCTATGAATAGCTGAAGCTGCTTCTCTTCCTTCTCTTATAGCCCATACTACTAATGATTGCCCTCTTCTTGCATCACCTGCAGCATAAATGGAGCTATCTGACGTCAAATAATTTTTAGTATCTGCTAATAAGTTACCCTTTTCATCTTTTTTTAGTTTAGACTGACTAATTAAACCATCGTGTTTGGGGTGAACAAAACCCATAGCTAAAAGCACCAAATCAGCTTTTATAAAAAATTCTGAATTTTTTATTGGTTTTAAGGAAGAATCTAATTTAATACATTCTAATCCCTTTACTTTGCCATTTGCGGTTTTAAAAGATTTAGTCATAACTGACCAGTCTCTGACTGCTCCTTCTTCCTGAGATGAAGAGGTTCTTAGTTTATGAGGCCAATATGGCCATGTTAGTTCTTTATTTTCTCTTTTTGGAGGCATTGGCATAATCTCTAGCTGAGTAACTTTTTTTGCACCTTGCCTAAAAGATGTTCCAATACAATCAGATCCTGTATCGCCACCTCCAATAACCACCACATGTTTATCTTTTGCATTGATTTCAATTTCACTATTTTTAATTTCTCCAGAAACTGCTTTATTTTGTAATGGCAAGAAATCCATAGCAGGATAAATTCCTTCAACTTTTCTGCCAGGAATATTCAAATCTCTTGCTTCTTCAGAACCAATAGTAATTAATGTGGCATCAAATTTTTTCTTAATTTCTGTTAGGGTGATATCGCTTCCTACCTCAATCGAGGTTTTAAAATTAACACCCTCTTTTCTCATTTGATCAATCCTTCTATCAATTAAATCTTTTCCATCTTAAAGTCAGGTATTCCGTACCTAAGCAATCCTCCAACTTTTTTATTTTTTTCAAAAAACTGTAACCTTATAACCGATACGAGCTAATTGTTGTGCAGCTGCTAATCCTGCTGGACCTGAGCCAATAATTGCAATACTTTTATTAATTTTTTTGGTGCGATTTCTGGTTTAATCCAGCCATTACTCCATGCTTTATCAACTATTGAGCACTCTATAGTTTTAATTGTTACAGGAGTATCTTCAATATTTAAAGTACATGCTGCTTCACATGGTGCTGGGCAAATACGTCCAGTGAACTCTGGAAAGTTATTTGTTGAATGAAGAACCTCAATAGCTTTCTTAAAATCTCCTTCATAAACAAGATTATTCCAATCTGGAATAATATTATTTACAGGGCAACCAGAATGACAGTATGGGATACCACAATCCATACACCTGGATGCTTGATTTTTTAGTTCAGTTGCATTTAGAGGCTTAGTAAATTCTTTAAAGTTTTTAAGCCTTTGCTTCACATCAATATATTGCCTATCTTTTCTATTATGCTCTATAAAACCTGTAGCTTTAGCCATTGCTTCAATTATCCTTTCTTTCTTGCTTTTACTTTATATACCTGCTCATTATTAGAAAGTGCTCGTTTATAATCAGTTGGTAGAACTAATTTGAAATTTTTAATAGCAACATCAAAATTACTTAGTAAGTTGAAGGCTTCTTTACTATTTGTATAACTAAAATGTCTTGTAAGTAAATAATATATTCTTTCAGCATGGTAATTGAGCATATGATCATTTAAAAAATTACGGTTAAGTATTTTTTTATTTAATTTCTGAGTATTCTTAACCTTTAATAACTCTATCAATGAAAAATTACAATTATCACTAAAATTGCTATCTTTATCCAAAACATAAGCTAATCCTCCTGACATTCCAGCTCCAAAGTTTTTGCCCGTTTTGCCTAAACAAAGAACAACACCGCCTGTCATATATTCACAGCCATGATCTCCTAAACCTTCAACTACTGCCCAAGCACCAGAGTTTCTAACTGCAAACCTTTCTCCTGCTATACCTCTAAAATAACACTCGCCTGCAATTGCACCATATAAAACTGTGTTACCAACAATTATACTTTTTTCCGGAATAATTTTCGAGTCTGATGTTGGTTTGATAACTATTTTTCCACCACACAAACCTTTACCTACATAATCATTACCTTCTCCCTCTAAATGCATAGTAATACCATATGAGGTAAAAGCTCCAAAAGACTGTCCTGCTGTACCCTTTAAATTTATCTTTACTGTATCTTCTTTTAATCCTTCATGGCCGAATTTTTTAGCTAAATGACCAGAAAACATAGCTCCAAGTGACCTGTCTGTATTTTTAATTTTATCATCTATGACTATCTGCTTTCCTTTTTTATAAATACTATTAAAAATTTTTATAAACTTTCTATCCTTTATATATTTTAAATTATGTTCTTGCTTTTGAGTATTAAATACATCTACTCCTTTAACTTTTTTTGGCGCATAAAAAAGTTTACTAAAATCTAATCCTTTAGTTTTCCAATTTGAGATAGCTTTATTAAATTGTAATTTATCTGTTCTTCCAATTATGTCATCTAACTTTTTAAAGCCCATTTCAGCTAAAATGTTCCTTACCTCTTCTGCTATAAAAAAGAAAAATTTAATAACGTCTTCTGGCGTACCTTTAAATTTTTTTCTCAATTCAGGTCTTTGCGTAGCTATACCAACTGGACAAGTATTAAGATGGCATTTTCTCATCATAATACAGCCTATTGATATTAAAGGTGCAGTGGAAAAACCAAATTCATCTGCTCCTAATAAAGCTCCTATTATTACATCTTTTCCCGTTCTCAAACCTCCATCAACCTGTAAAGAAATCCTACTTCTTAAATTATTAAGTACTAAAGTTTGTTGAGTTTCTGCTAGCCCTAATTCCCATGGTGAGCCTGCATGTTTTATAGAGGTAAGTGGACTTGCTCCTGTCCCTCCTTCAAACCCAGATATTGTTATATGATCTGCTTTGGCTTTTGCTACTCCAGCCGCTACTGTTCCAACTCCTACTTCAGAAACTAGTTTTACTGAAATTCTAGCTTTTGGATTTACATTTTTTAAATCAAAAATCAATTGCGCCAAGTCTTCAATAGAATATATGTCATGATGTGGTGGTGGAGATATTAATCCGACACCAGGAGTAGAAAATCTTACATCTGCAATAACTTGGTCAACTTTATGACCTGGTAATTGTCCTCCTTCACCTGGCTTAGCTCCTTGAGCTATTTTAATTTGTATATCAGTACTGTTTACTAAATATTCAGTAGTCACTCCAAATCTACCTGAGGCAACTTGTTTTATGGCGCTTTTTAAATTATCACCATTTTTTCTTAATTTATATCTATCCCTTTCTTCTCCGCCTTCACCTGTATTTGATCTCCCGCCAAGTGAATTCATAGCTATTGCAAGTGTAGTATGTGCTTCTCTGCTTATTGATCCAAAAGACATAGCACCAGTAGAAAATCTTTTTACAATACTTTCAGCAGGTTCTACATCTTTAAGGTTAATTTTCTTTTTTGCTTTTTTAATAGAAAACAAGCTTCTTGGATTTAGAATACCCTTTCTTTCACCATTAATATAATTTGCGTATTCATTATATTTATCTTGATTATTTGATTTATAGAATGTTGTAATGTGCTTATTGAAAAAGGATCCCATGCATGATCTTCGCCTTTAATTCTATAAGCATATTCTCCTCCAACATCTAATTCATTTTTTTTCAAAGCTTTAAGATTTAAAGCAGCTTGATGTCTTTTTTGTTTCTATAATTATCTCTTCAAAGCCTGCTCCCTCAATAAGTGAAGAGGTACCTGTAAAATAATTATCAATAAATTTAGAATTTAGCCCTACAGCATCAAAAATTTGTGCTCCATTGTAAGATTGATAAGTTGAAATACCCATTTTAGACATTACTTTTAAAATTCCTTTTCCCACTGCTGTCACATAATTTTTTTCTATATCATTGAAATTATTCTTTGAAATTTGTTTATGATCTTTTGCTAACCTCTTTACTGTCTCTAATGCTAAATAAGGGTAGACTGCTTCTGCTCCATAACCAGCTAATACACAAAAATGATGTACCTCTCTGGCTTCCCCTGTTTCAGCAATAATACTGCATTCAGTTCTAAGTCCTTTTTCTATGAGATGATGGTGCACTGCAGATACTGCAAGCAATGATGGAAAGGCAACTTCCTTAGAAGAAATATTTTTATCAGATAAAATTAAAATCTTTGTTTTATCCTGTCTTATTGATTTTTCTGCTAGCGTCTTTATATCATTTAATTTTTTAAATATATTATTCAAACTATCGTTTTTGTTAAATAGTATATTTATTCTTTTATTCTTAAAATTTTTTTTATCTTTTTTACCCAAATTAGATATGTTGTATATATCATTAGTATTAAGAATAGGTTGTTTGAGAAAAATTCTTTTTTTATCATCAAGTTCTAAGTTTAATAAGTTTGCTCTTGCTCCTAAGTAAGAATACAAACTCATTACTGTCTCTTCTCTAATAGGATCAATTGCTGGATTTGTAACCTGAGCAAAATTTTGCTTAAAATAATTATAAAGAAGTTTTTGCTTATCTGATAAAATAGCGAGCGGTGTATCAGTTCCCATAGAACCAGTTGCTTCAGCCTTATTGGCAAGCATTGGTTCTATTAAAAATTTAGTATCCTCTTCAGTATATCCAAATGTATTTAAATAAAATTGGATATCCGATATTTCTTTATGTTTTAGTTTTTTACTAACTTTTAATGTGTCTAAAGGAATTAAATTCTTTTTAATTATTTTTTTATAATCATTTTTTCCAATAACCTGTTGTTTTAATTCTTCATCCTGTATAATTTTCCCTACTTCCAGATCTACTAAAAGCATTTTTCCTGGCCTTAATCTAAATTTTTCGATTATTTTATTTTCAGGCACCCTAAGTACTCCCATTTCTGAAGATAAAACTATCCTATCATCATCAGTAATAAAATATCTAGCAGGCCTTAGTCCATTCCTATCTAAAGTAGCTCCAATTTGTTTTCCATCTGTAAAAGCTACAGCAGCAGGTCCGTCCCAAGGCTCTGAAAAAAAGTGAATAATATTGGTAGAAGGCCTTCTTTTCTTTGCTCATTAGCTTAGAGTTTTGCCATGCCTCAGGTATTAACAACATCATAGCTTGGGCTACACTATAACCACCCATAACAAGCAATTCTAATGCATTGTCAAAACAAGCTGAGTCAGATTGTCCATATTCTATTAAAGGCCATATTTTTTTTATATCGTTGCCAAGTCTTTTACTTTTCATTGCAAGTTTTCTTGCGTTCATCCAATTTACATTTCCTCTAACTGTATTAATTTCTCCATTATGACAAATCATCTTGAAAGGTTGAGCAAGATCCCAAGAAGGAAAAGTGTTTGTAGAAAATCTTTGATGAATTAGTGCAAAATTACTTTTAAAACTTTCTTGATTTAAATCTATGAAGTATTTTCTTACTAAATCTGATAATAGCATTCCTTTATAATTGATTGTATTATTAGAAATTGAACAAATATTAAATATTTGCAGTAGCTTATTTTTTTTACTTAACAAACTGATCTTGTTGCTTATAATTTTACCTGCTACAAATAATTTTAGATTTAATTTATCGCCAATTAGTTTATCACTTTTTCCTTTAATAAATATTTGCTCAATTGAAGGGGCACTGTTTTTCATAACTTTTGATAATACTTTATTGTCTAGTGGAACCAACCTTCCGAAAAAAGCTTCCATATTGTAGTCATTTAAAACTTCTTTTATGATTTTTTTACACTTCAAATTTAAACTTTTTCCTTAGGAAAAAACAGCATAGCTATGCCGTAGTTACCAAGAGGAGGCAACTTAATTTTAGATTTAAGTAATTCTTCTCTAAAATACTCATCAGGAATTTGAGTTAAAATACCTGCTCCATCTCCAACTGATTTATCTGAGCCCACTGCACCTCTATGTTCCAAGTTTTCAAGCATTTCTAATCCATCATTAACTATTGAGTGCGACCCTACACCCTTTATATTTGCTACAAAACCTATTCCACAAGCATCATGCTCATTTTTAGGATCATAAAGTCCTATTTTTTGTTGTCTAATTTTGTCCATTTATCTTTTATTAACTGTTATTATCAATCTCATATTAATTAACTAGGAAATAATTATCTAATTACTAGTATTAACACGAACTAAGATTATAGTTACAGTTAGAAAAAAATCAAATTTAATAAGTAATCACTGTGCTTAAAAATTAGGCAATTATTAAAAATATTTATTAATTCTATTGGCAGGGCCATTTCTGACTTATAAAATCTGCTAAGTAACTACTAGCCGAATAAGACCTTAATTTATTATCTCGAGAAGCATGTTTTAAAAAACTTTGTATTAAATCAATAGTTTTTATGCCATTCAGGTTGGCAGTTAACTTTTTGTTTATATTAACATTTCTTTTTTTTTTCCAAGCATAAGGTAGTCATAGTTCTTCCCAAAGTTTCCATAATGCCTTGACACTTTCCCATATTAAATAATGTCTTACTATCTACTGGTATATCGTAATTTTTATTAACCCAATTATAATAATCTTTGCAAATACTATAAATTTCTCTTGCGTTAGTATCTTTTGCTTGAACTAAGTAAGTATTAATTTGAATAAAGAAAAAAGCAAAAAATATCAATTGTAAAGTTTTATTATTTAAAAACATCTCTTATACCTCCAAAAACTAAGAACCAGTATAGTCTGAGCTTATTTAAAAAACCTCTTTTCTTTTTAAGCTGATTATATTTCTTTATTCCACAACTAGTTTTTATTTTTAACATTGCTTTTAGGAAGTAAATCTATTCCACTCCCTCCCCAAGGATTACATCTAAAAAGTCTGATTATAATTATTTTTATTGCATAAAAAGTAGAATATCTCTTTAAAGCCTGCAAAGCATAATTGGAACAGGTAGGATAAAATCTACAATGATTGCCCAGTAAAGGCGATAAAAATAGCCTATAAAATTTTATACTTAATATTAAAATATATTTTATCATGGTTGCTCTATTTGGTTTTTAGTAATTTTAATAAAATCTTCTAATATATAAGTCTCAACATTTTTACTACCCAAATTTCTTATTGCGACAGAATTGTTGACTTTTTTCCTTTTCTCCGATTATTATTATAATAGGTATTTTGCTATGGCTGTGTTCTCTAACCTTATACCCTATTTTTTCATTTCTTAAATCTATTTCAGTTTTAATGTTATTATTATTTAGCAAATCAAATACATTTCTTGCATAATCATTACATTTCTCAGTTACAGTTGCAATTACAGCTTTTACAGGACACAACCACAGCGGTAGATTACCAGAGTAATGTTCGATTAATATTCCTATAAATCTCTCTAATGAACCAAATAAAGCCCTATGTATCATCACTGGTCTTTCTTTATTACCTTCACTATTTATAAAATTGCAATCCAACCTTTCAGGCAAATTAAGATCAATCTGAACGGTACCACATTGCCAGTCTCTTCCAATAGCATCTTTTAAAACAAATTCAAGTTTTGGACCATAAAATGCTCCTTCTCCAGAATTAATTTCATAAGGGACATTTAATGATTTTATAGTATTTAAAAGTGCCTCTTCTGATTTATCCCAAACAATATCACTACCAACTCTTTTTTCAGGTCTGTCAGAATACTTTATTACGATTTGATCAAAGCCAAAATCCTTGTAGATATTAGTAATTAAGTTACATAATTTTATACATTCTTCTTCAATTTGCTGCTCTGTACAAAAGATGTGGGCATCATCTTGAGTAAAAGCCCTAACTCGCATTAATCCATGAAGGGCACCTGAAGGCTCATACCTATGAACCTTACCAAACTCTGCTATTTTATAAGGTAACTCTCTATAACTCCTCAACCCTTGTCTAAATACTTGAACACCTCCTGGACAGTTCATTGGTTTTATAGCGTACTCTTTTTTATCTTCAGTAATAGTAGTAAACATATTATCACCAAATTTATCAAGGTGTCCTGACCTCTGCCATAAACTTTTATCTAAAATTTCTGGTGTATTTATTTCTAAATAACCTGCTTCTTCTTGTTTTTTCTCATATAATTAATTAAATTTTGAAAAATAGTCCAACCTTTTGGATGCCAAAAAACAGCACCAGGAGCCTCTTCTTGAAAATGAAATAGATCTAATTGTTTTCCTAAAGCTCTATGATCTCTTTTTTCAGCTTCTTCAAGCATATTTAAATATTTTTTCAAATCATCTTGGTTTTTCCACGCTGTTCCATAAATTCTTTGTAACATTTTATTTTTTGAGTCACCTTTCCAATAAGCTCCAGCTACCTTAGTAAGCTTAAATGGACCAATATGTTTTAAACTAGGCAAATGAGGACCATAACATAAATCAACGAAATCAGTATTTTTTTGATTGTATGTAGAAAAGTTACCTTGTTGTTCTGATCTTTCAATAATATCTACTTTATATGTTTCATTTTTATTCCTAAATAAATCAGCTGCTTTTTCTTTTGAGAGATATTTTTTTTTCTATCTCATTACCACTTGATATAATTTTCTTCATCTCTTTTTCTATCATAGGTAAATCTTGAATAGTTATAGATTTATCTAAATCAAAATCATAATAAAAACCATTTTCAATTACAGGACCAATTGCAAGTTTTACATTTGGATATAAATTTTTTAAAGCTTTAGCTAATACTTGAGCAGTTAATGTATGCCGCATTATACTTAAGCCTTTATTATCATTCAGTGTCAAAATGGAAATATTCGCATCACTACTTATATTTTCACAAAGGTCTTGTTCTGAACCATCAATTTCAATTGCAATAGCTTTCTTTAATAATGATGGGGATATGCTTTTTGCTATATCATATCCCGTTGTTCCATACTTAAAATCTTGCTTCCTACCATCTGGAAAAGTAATTTCTATATATTCTTTATCCATATTTAAATTTAAACTTTCTTCCAAATAGTTTCATTAGATTGATCTTTAATCTCTATACCCATTTCTATTAATTCTTTCCTAATATTATCTGCTAAATCAAAATCTTTATTTTTTCTAGCCTCATTTTTTTTTATCAAGAGATTGATCTCTTCTTCATTAAATAGTTTTTCTTCTTTTTTAAAGTAACAGCTATTCCATTAGAAAAAACACCTATAATTTTTCCTAAATATTTTATAGCTTGGATAATGTTTTTTTTTTCTATTTCATCTTTTTTATGCATATCTTTCACATTAGCATCTAGGATACTTAAGGATTTAGAAATATTAATATCATCTAATAATGCCTCTTCTATCTGATGTACTATAAGATTTTCTTTAACATCCTCTATAATTGATAAGTTTTTATGTTCTTCTAAAATTTTTTTGTACTTAGTAATTCTATTTTTTGATTGAGATAAAACTTGCTTACTCCAATTTAAAGGACTTCTATAATGAGCACTCAAAAGTGCAAGTCGCAGTACTTCCCCATCATATAATTTTAAAAAATCTTTTACCAAACTAATATTACCTAATGACTTTGACATCTTTTCCGAGTCTACAGTAACAAAACCGTTATGCATCCAATATTTAGCATAACTATTTTTTTGATCAAGGTTTCCACTATAACAACAACTTTGCGCTAATTCATTCTCATGGTGTGGAAATTTTAAATCTAGACCTCCACCATGAATGTCAAAAGGAGTACTTAATATTTCCGTAGCCATTACAAAACATTCTGTATGCCAGCCCGGGCGTCCAGGACCCCATGGTGAGTCCCATGCAGGCTCACCATCTTTAGAAGGTTTCCACAGGACAAAATCCTCAGGATTTTTTTTAAAGCTTGCTACTTTTACTCTTCTCCCTGCAATCTGTTCTTCTCTTTTTCTACTTGATAGAGAGCCATAAATATTAAATTTAGACACGTCAAACATAATGTTTCCTTCTGCTTGATAAGCAAATTTTTTTTCTTCCAATTTAGATATTGCTGATATCATTTTTTCAACGAATTCAGTTGCTTTGGGTTGGTAGTCAGGTTTCATTACATTTAACATTTCCATATCATCATTATAAATTTTAAAAAATTTATTAGTTATAGAATGTACTGATTCTTTTTCTTTATTACTTCTCTCAATGATCTTGTCATCAATATCAGTTATATTAGATACATAAGTAACTTTTCCATATAGCTCTCTAAGCAGTCTTACCAAAGTATCAAATACTACTGCCATTCTAGCATTTCCAATATGGCGCATAATCATAAACAGTAGGACCACATGCATATACTCTTATATTTTTAGGATCTATTGGCTCAAATAAAACCTTTTTACACTGCATAGAATCATATATTTTTAATTTAGACATAAGTAATGATTTTTTTTTTAAATAAAATTTTTATTAAAGGCAAAATTGGCAGCCCTAATATAGTTGAGGTATTTCCTACTACATCAGAAAAAGATACTTTCCATTTGCTTCAAACCTATAAGAGCCACAAGAACTTATAGGAAGATCAATTTCAACATAATCTTTAATAGATTTTTTTGATAGCTTCCTCATCTTCAATTTTACTTCCTCCACATAACTATAAACTACCTGATTGTTATAGCATATGCTAAAAGCACTAATTAATTTATGGGCTTTTCCGTTAAGTTCTGATAACTGTTCAATTTTTTTTTTTTTTTATTTTTAGGCTTAGAAAATATTTTTCCTTTGCTTATACATATTTGATCTGCTCCAATAACATAAGACTTTCTATTTTCACAACTAATGAACAATGCTTTTGCTTCAGCTAACTTTGTGGCTAAAAAGTTAACATTTTTTTTTTTATATTTTTCTTTAACAAGGCTTTCATCTATATTTGATTTTAATTGTAAAAAATCTATGCCTGTTTCCTGCAAAATTTTTAATCTAGACTCAGAGTTTGATGCTAAAATAATAGGAAAATTTGATTTTAATATAGATTTGGTTTTATTAATCAATTAAATTAGTTTTAGTTTTTACCTATAAAATTCATAAATTCCATTCTTGTTCTGGCATCCGTTCTGAATAAACCTAACATCCTGCTTGTTACAGTGCTAGTAGTGGATTTGTGTACACCTCTTGTAGTCATACATTGGTGTGCGGCATCTACAACTACTGCAACTCCTTTTGGTAATAAAACTCTTTGAATACATCCTGCAATTTGAGCAGTCATTGTCTCTTGTGTTTGTAATCTTTTTGCATAACAATCAACTACCCTTGCTAGTTTGCTTATTCCTACTACTCTTTTATCTGGTATATAAGCTACGTGAGCTTTACCTAAAATAGGAACCATATGATGTTCACAGTGAGACTCTAATCTTATGTCTCTAATTACAACCATCTCATCATACCCAGCTACTTCTTCAAAAGTCTTAGATAGTATTTTATCTGGTTCTGTTGTGTATCCTTCAAAAAACTCTTTATAAGCATTAATTACTCTTTTAGGCGTTTCTATCAAACCTTCTCTATTAGGGTTATCTCCAGCCCAGGCTATAAGTGTTTTGACGGCCTCTTTTGCTTCTTCTTCTGAGGGATGGTTTTTACTAATAATGTTTTTTTCAATGTGTTATTATTTTTCATATTAATTTATGTTTTTTTTTAAAATTTCATATATTATTATCATTTTTAATAAATAATTACAAATAGCCTTTAATGTTAGACAAATGAAAATTGATAAAAAAAATATTATTTTTAATAATAGAGTATCAATAGAACAAATTGAAGAAGGAACAGAACTTTGCCCAAAATTTAATCAGGAAGGTTTAATTCCTTGTATAACTATTGAATATGAAACCAAAGAAGTTTTAATGTTTTCTTTTCTTAATGAGGAAGCTCTTAGAAAAAGTATAGAAACAGACAAAGCACATTATTATTCAAGAAGTAGAAAAAATATTTGGCTTAAAGGTGAAGTGTCTGGAATGTATCATCAAATTCAAGACATATTAATTGATGATGATCAAGATTCAATTATTTTTACAGTTAAATTGAATGAACCAACAAAAGGAGGCGAAAAAGCTTCTTGCCATGTAGGATATAAAAGTTGTTTTTACAGAAAAGTTAAAGTTTCAAATGGCAAATTAGAATTAAAATATACAGAGGACAAGAAATCTTTTGATCCTGAAATAGTATATGAAGGAACTGAAAACCGACAAAACTATGACTATCTATTCAAACTAAAAGTTAAAAATATAATTTGTTATTGACATATTATAGGAAATTCCTATATAATTATTATATTTTATAATAATATTAGTTTTTGAGTTTTTTATGAAGTTTTTTTTAGTATTTATTGTCTTTTTTATTTTTGCAAAATTAAGTGCTCAAGAAGATTTAGGTACAGTAGATGTTATCGGCACATCTCCCCTACCTGGTATTTTAATTGATCGCAAAGATGTGCCTAATACTTCTCAAAAAATTACTGAAACTCAAATTCAAGAGAATTTGACAAAAACTATAACAGACCTTATGAATGAAAACTTCTCTGGTATATCTGTAAAAGATTTACAAAATGGAGCATTTCAAAAAAATGTTGATTATAGAGGATATACAGCCTCTCCTCTATTAGGCGAGTCTCAGGGCATTTCAGTATATCTAGACGGAGTTAGAATAAATGAAAGTTTTGGAGATACCGTTCAATGGGAACTTGTTCCTGAAAATGCAATAAAGCAAATAGACTTAATGAGTTCAAACCCTGCCTTTGGTCTAAATGCATTAGGAGGATCACTTGCATTGACCACAAAAAAAGGTCTAGATTTTAAAAATAAAGAATTTGTAGATACAGTGAATAAATACGGTTCTTTCAATTACACTTCTGAATTAATGGAGTATGGTTATGGCACAGATACCTTTGGAACATATACTTCCATTGAACTAGAAAGAGACGGAGGATGGAGAGATCATAGTGATGGAGAAATTTCTAGATTTTATACAAATTATGGCTTTGAAAAAGATAGCTATGATATAAATTTTTCATTTCTAGGAGGTAATACTGATTTAAATGGTAATGGTGTAACACCTATAGAACTTCTACAAAAAAATAGAGGCAGTATTTACATGGCCTGACAAAACTTCTAATAAAATGAGTTTGTTTTATGGTAACTCTAACTTTTATACTGCAAATGATGGAATTATCTCTACAAATTTTTATCACAAAAGACTTTACAGAACTACTTACAACGCAGACGAAGTTGATGCTGAAGAGTGTGCAGAAGATAGTGCTGCTGATGCAACAGAACTAAAAAATGATTATGGTTTTGATGATGCTCCTTTATGTGGAGAAGATAATTCAGCAGGTGATTACGGGATTATCTTAGATCAATTTGGTAATGCAATAGAATCTAATGATAATATTAGAAAGTATGGACTATTAAATAAAACATTTACAACTACCACTACTATGGGTGGTGCTTTGCAATATGATAACTTCTTTAATATTTACGACAAAACACATAAGCTAACATTTGGCACATCCTATGATCAGGCAAAAACATATTTTAGATCACAAGGATTTTTAGGTACTTTGACTACAGAAAGAACTGTAACTCCCTTATTCAATAGTGACGGTGTACCTATAGAACTTGTAGCTGAACAAGAGCATGATGGTGCTGGAAATGACCCTGAGGATAAAGAAAGAGGTGATGTAGGACCAGCTGAGGTTACAGGAAAATTAAATGTTTATGGTGTTTATGTCAGTGATAACTTTCAATACAATGACAAGCTAGTTTTAAATAATGGACTCAGAGCTAACTTAGCTTTTGTTGAATTAATTGATAACTTTACAACACCAACCTACACAAGAACAGCTTTTGTAAATGGAGATCATAGATATTTTAGAGTCAACCCTAGCTTAGGCTTTGTTTATAATTATACTAATGAAATTGCCCTGTTAGCAAACTATAGAGAGGCTAATAGAGCACCTTCGCCAGTTGAATTAAGCTGTGCGGATCCTGCTGCTCCTTGTAGATTACCAAATGCATTTGTAGCTGATCCTCCATTAGAGCAAGTGGTAACTAGAGGAGCAGAACTTGGAATTAGAAATAACTATAATACAGAAAATTATAATATAAATCTAAATGCAATAGGACATTTTTCTCAAAATTCAGAAGATATATTATTTGTTAGTTCAGGGACAGGTCTTTCTTCAGGCTACTTTAAAAATTTTGGTAAAACTAATAGGTTAGGATTTGATTTATCTTTAAGAGCTGAAAAAATAAACAGAAAAAAGGTTTTCAAACTTCTACAATAAATTATTCCTATTTAAAAGCAACTTTTCAGTCAGCTCACACTTTACCAGCTGCAAATCATCCTAATGGATCTAACGATGTAGAAGCTGGTGATATAATTCCAGGAATGCCTTTACATAAAATTAATGCTAAAACCACCTATGGTTTTAATAATAAGTTTAATATTTCACTAGGTGCTTTGGGAGCAACTGGAGTTTATCTTAGAGGAGATGAGTCTAATCAATTAAACAAGACGAGTCCATATGTAGTATTTAATTTAGAATCTAAGTATCAACCTACAAAAAACATAAATGTATTTGCTAGGGTTGACAATATATTAGATAGCAAATATGAAACTATGGGAGTTTTAGGAGAGGCAAGTTCTAGTGAAGTCAATGTTCCTATTACAGAACTTGGTGATACAGGAACAGGTGATATGCTGTAGGTGCTTTAGACCCTAACTTTCTATCACCAGGTCAACCTTTATCATTCTTTATAGGCGCTAATATAAAGTGGTAGCTTTAGAATTGATTTAGAATAATGTTTAGATTTATAATCTTTTTATGTTTATAAATCTAAATTATTCTTTATCAATCATACTGCATTTATTAGTAGTATGTTGCCTGATTTTTATATTTAAAATAGAAAAACAAACAAATATATATAATGATGTAATAAATATTAATTTAAAAACTCTAAAGACTTTTAAAACAGAAGACATTTCTAAAAAAAAAACTTTATAGATATAAAAAAAGATAAAGAAAGTAAAAAGGAAATAAATAAAAATACAGAAATTATAACTGAAATTAAAACACCTACAAAAGAAATTAAAAAAATTGATAAAAATAAAAATGTTTATCAATTTGAAGAACAAAAAGAAGAAAAAAAAATACTAAAAATAAAGATCAAATAGAAAAAAATCCAGATAAGACTTTATCTAAAATTATTTCTCAACAGCAAAACACTAAAAAAAACAAATAATACAACTACTGCAGTAATAACAAATGAAGAAAAAGAAATTTTCAACAAATATAATAATGAGCTTAAAGCTTTAATTCAAAAAAAAGCTACTGAAAACTATCCACGTATATCACTAAGAAAAAGAGAAGAAGGAATAGTAGAATTAAAATTTTCTATAGATATGAATGGTAATATTATAAATGTCAATACAGGAAAAAAAAACAAACGCTCCTGAGAGATTAATAAATGCTTCAATAAATACATTAGAGCTCATATCACCTTATAAAAAAAACCCTATTTTAAAAAAAAATAATACTTTTTCTATTATTATCGTATATAAGTTACAATAAAGATATGATAGATGAATTAACAAAACACGCTGATAATTTGAAAACTATTCTTGAATTAGAAGGTGAAGAGGGACAATTTGAATATCTTATTGATATAGGAAAAAAAAAAGGATCTTTAGAACCACAAGAAAAGATCGATAAAAATAAAATGTCAGGATGCTTAGCACAGGTCTGGATAAAATTTGATACCAAAAATGGAAAAAACTATTTTGATGGAGACAGTGACGCACTTATTGTTAAAGGGTTAGTTAAGATAATTACAGAAGCGTTATCAGGATTAACTAATGATGAAATAAAAGAATTAAAACATGATATTGTAAATAAATTAGGTTTAGGTCCTAGTTTATCTGCTAGAAGGCAGGTAGGTATGATGTCTATGGTCGATCATATAAAAATCATAACAGGAGCTAAATAAATCTTAATTAAAAAACTTCATAACATTTTCAAAACTAATAGCCTCAAGCAGCTAATCATTGTTTTTATAGTTTTTGGCATAAGTGGTACTGTATCAGTTTTTGTATCTAACCCTATATTAAATTATTTGAACTATGATGAGTATATCAAAAGTTCTTTTGTAAAGTTTATATTAAATATCTTAATAATCTTCCCAATTTATCAGATTATTTTGATTTTTGTTGGCACCTTATTTGGTCAATTTAATTACTTTTGGGCTTTTCAAAAAAATTTTTTTCTAAATTTTTTAAAAAAAAAGTTGAGTAATTTTCGAAGCTTATTCTAACTTAAAATAGTATTTGGTGTTTTGTTAATTCAAAAGTAAAAGGGAATTAGGTTAAAATCCTAAGCTGTCTCCGCAACTGTACAAGTTTAGTTAACTATTAAGCCACTGCTTTGTCGGGAAGGAAAGTTAACGTAAATACTTTAAGCCAGGAAACCTGCCAAGTACAGTCTGTAGCTTAACGTCGGAGGGTGCGTTTAAAGCGCGATTTATTCGTTCATGGACATTTTTTTTATTATTAATTGAAAGGGTGTACTATGTATTTTTATTTTTTAATTTTATTTTGTTTTGTTCAATATAAACTTTTAATTTCTGCTGATGATTTAGGACAAGTTGTTATTTCTCCCAATAAATCTTTATATCAACTTGATAAATCAGGAGCATCAGTTTTGTTAATAGAAAAAAAGAAATTGAAGAATCCCCATCTACTACAATTAGTGGTTTACTTCAAGAGTATGGAGGTTTTTCAGTAGCCACAAAAGGTAATAAAGGATCAGATAACAGTTATTTTAATAGAGGCTTGGCTAGAAAATATATAAAAGTATTGGTAGATGGAATGGATCTATCTGATATTACTTCCACTCAAGAAGAGCCAACTTATATAGATGATATTGGCAGAAACAATATTGAAACTATAGAAATTTTAAATGGATCACAAGGGACGATGTATGGTGGGGATGCTATTGGTGGTGTTATATCTATAAATTCTAATAAAGCTACAAAGCTAGGACTAACCCAAGGAAATACTTTAGAAGGAGGTTCTTATGGAACTATTAACAACTCACATTCATTAAAGTTTCTAAATAATAAAGTTAACCTCTCATTAAATATTGATTCCGAGAGATCATCAGGATATAGCTCGTTTATTGACAATGGGCTAAGTCATTTTGAAAAAGACGGATACTACCTATACGGAGGTTCTTTAGTATCTGATTTCAAAGTAAATCAAAATTTAAAACTGAATTTAAATATTAGGTCCTATTACAAATACAATGAATTTGATGATAATTATTCATTTCCCGGAGACAGCTTATACCACTACAGATATGACAAAGCTAAAGCATTACTATTAAGTATCATATATTCAGAAGATAACCTTAATCATAAATTTACATTTCAACCTACTTATACAAATAGAATAAATGTTAGTAATTATGGGAGATACGAATATGATGGAAGAAAAAATAAATTTGAATATTTATTAACAACTAATCTTTGGCAGATTGATACTCTATTAGGAATAGATTATTTAAAAAAAAGTGCTGATATGACTGGTACTCTTGCTGATCAAGAAATTCATTCTTTTTTTCTGAACTAAAGATAAAACCAACTCTTAATACTAACTTAGATATTTCTGGAAGAAGAGAATATGATAATAACTACGGAAAGTTTGATACAGGCAGAATTCAAATAAATCATAACCTATACAAATCACTTATATTAAGGGCTAGCATAGGAACAGGTTATAGAACCCCCACACCTTATGAATTATATAGTTCATATGGAAATACTAATTTAAAACCAGAGACCTCTCTGACTTATGACTTAGGAGGTGAGTTAAATTTTTTTAAAAGTTCATCAAATTTATACCTAGGCGTTTTTGAAACTAAAGTAGAAGATATTATTACCTATGCTTCTTCAAAGTATAGACAAACTACATCAAATTTGAAATCTAATGGTTTAGAGTTAAGACTGAAAAGTAAAATATCTAATAAGGTTTCTACTGGGTTGAATTTTACTAAAACTAATGCAAAAGAAAATGATGGTGACAATATTGTATTAGTTCCAAAAGATAAAGTTTTATTATTTTTAAATTTAAATCCTATAGAAAATATAAGTATTAACACTTCTTTTCAGTATCAAAATAAATCTAAAGATACCAAATATAATGAATTACCTACTTACAAATCTTTAAACTTGTATTCAAGTTATAAATTCGAAAATAATGCTAAAGCATTTTTTAAAATTGAAAACCTACTTGATAGAAAAAACATTGTTAATAGGGGTGGAGGAACATCTGAAAACCTAGGTTACAAAAGTCCGGATATGTCAATTTACTTGGGTATAAAATTTACAAATTAACGTGGAATTAAATTAGATATACTGTATCCTAAATATATGAATAATATTTCATTAAAAAAATTCATCTTAATTAGTTTTCTTTCAATAATTATAAGCAGACTATTGCCTCATCCACCTAATTTTACTTCCACAATTGCTGTTGCTTTTTACCTACCTGCTCTTTTTGGCGCTAAATTTATAATAGTTGCACTTAGTGCATTCATTATAAGCGACTTAATTTTAGGTTTACATAGTTTAGTTTTTTTTTACATGGGGTAGTTTATTTTTAATAGCATATTTTGCAAAATACTTTCAAAAATTTTATTTTAGAATCTTCGGGGTTTCATTAAGTTGTATTATTTTTTTCTAGTTTCAAACTTTGGTGTTTGGACTTTAAGTGATCTGTATATAAAAAACTTAGAAGGATTAATCTTATGTTACACTATGGCTATTCCATTTTTACAAAGTAGTTTAATAGGTACTATAATTTTTTCTGTTCTTATAGAATTTTTATTATGTTTAAATAATACAAAAGTTTTATAAAAAAATTAATACTATTAATTAATTTTTCCACTTAAAGCCCAATCAGGTATGCTTGTTATTTGCAATCCAAATAAAAGATTTAATATAATAATGCTCAATATTGAAACCACTAGAGCAGATATAATATTTAAACCTATACCTGCCTTTATCATATCTTTAATATCTAATTGACCACTTCCAAAAATTACAGCATTTGGAGGAGTTGCTATTGGTAACATAAATGCACAGCTTGCTGCTATAGTAGTTGGAATGACAAAGAATAATGGATTTATTTCCAAGCCTATAGCAAAAATTATTAATATAGGAGTAAAAGTTGCTACTGTAGCAGTATTTGAGTTAAGTTCAGTTAAAAAAATTATTAATAAAACCGCGATAAGTATCAAAACATAAATATCTATATGGTACAAATAACTTGAAAATGAACCTATCCAATTTGCTAACCCTGAAGACTTAAAAGCATTAGATAAGGCTATGCCTCCTCCTACCAAAAATAGTACACCCCAAGGAATTTTACTAGCTGATTCCCAATTGCATGCTCTCTTATTTTTTCCAGTAGGTATTATAAAAAGCATTATTGCTCCAAAAATACTAATAGAAGTATCATTAAGGTTTAAATCTAATAAATTATTCAATACTTTTCTCAATATCCATAAACTAGCTGTAAGAAAAAATATAATGGCTACTACCTTCTCAGTAGTACTAGCTTTTCCAATTTTTTCATTAAGATCAGTTAATACTTTCTCAAGTGCAGATGATTTTTTAGAAGAGACTTTAAAAATTATTTTATTCAAAAAAAACCAAACTATAGGTAATAATACTAAAACTATTGGAAACCCTATGATAAACCAATCTATAAAACCAATACTATAGTTGTAAGTATCACTTAATATACTCGCCAACATTATATTTGTGGGCGTACCTATAAGAGTAGCTGTTCCACCAATAGAGGCAGAGTAAGCTATAGCCAATAATAATGGTATCGCAAATTCATTTTTATTTATGATATTATTTTTTGAAAAAATAGTAATTACAGACATTGCTATAGGTAACATCATAACAGTAGAGGCTGTATTACTTACCCACATACTTAACATAGCCGTTGTAAACATAAATCCTGCAATAATTTTACTTGGGCTTGTACCAGACAGTCCTAATATTTTCAAAGCTATTCTTTTATGCAAACCACTACTCTCCATAGCAGAGGCTATAATAAAACCTCCCAAAAATAATAAAACTAATGGGTGAGCATAAGAGGCTGAAACTGTTTTGATATAAATGTTTCTAAAAGTGGAAATAAAACTAATGGCATTAATCCAGTAATATAAATTGGAACAGCTTCTGTAACCCACCAAATAGTCATCAATATTGCTATCCCAGCAGTTAACCAAGCAGTTCTATTTAATCCTTCTGGTGGTTCTGTAAAAATAAAGCTTACTAGTATTAAAAAGCCTGTAATAATACCATATAAAGATATTTTATTTTTTGCTAACAATTAATGTTCAAAAAAATTTACTTTAGGTATCCCAAGGTCTTCCATGTTTCAATATTTGTCCTAAATGTACTTAATGATTCCCAAGATCGTTTAAAATCTTCATCTCTAGCACTTTCTTCTTCCACCACTTCTAGCCAAGCTTTTCTAAAGTATCAAAATTTCTTGGCTCCATTGATGAATTTTAACCCCTTTGCTCTCTAATGTTTTAAGTGCTTCTACTTGAATAGCTTCTCCTTCAGCTATACCATTTCTAATGTTATCACCACATGCTGACTCGATCTGCGCTTTTTGTGTATCAGATAATTTGTTCCACTTATCCATATTTACCATAAGTTCAAATAATGTCGATTGTTGATGCCAACCAGGAAAATAATAATGCTTTGCAACCTGATAAAATCCTAAATCTAAATCTACAGCTGGCATAGAAAACTCAGTAGCATCAATAGTACCTAATTCTAAAGCAGGAAAAATATCTCCTCCAGCTATTAATTGAGTAGAGACTCCTATTTTTTCCATAACTTTAGCGCCTAAACCAAAAAATCTCATTTTCATTCCCTTTAGATCTTCAACAGACTTTATTTCTTTGCGAAACCATCCAGAAGCTTCTGGAGGAACAACACCACAAATTATTCCTTTGATATTATGTTTAGCATAAATTTCTTCAAATAATTCTTTACCTCCTCCATAATAAATCCAAGATATATATTCTTGAGCAGAAGGACCAAATGGAACAGCTGCAAAAAGAGGTAATGCTGGAACTTTTCCTGCCCAGTATCCAGGCGTAGACCAACCGGCATCAATAGAACCAGAAGATACAGCATCAAATATCTCTAATGCTGGAACTAATGCACCTGGATCAAAAAATTTTACCTTAATGTTTCCACCTGATATTACTTCTATTTGCTCTGAAAACCTAACTCCTGATGATCCTAATTGTGTTAAATTTCCTGCAAAAGTACTTGCCATTTTCCATCTAACTTTTTTTCACTATTACCTTCACCTGATGATTTAGATGAACTTTCATTATTGGAACATGAAGCTAAAATTAAACTTAAAATGGAAACAATTACTATAAAACTTCTTGAAATTAACATTATAAACTCCCTTAAATATATTATATCAATATATATATATTATCTCATAAATTGGCGCTACTAAATTTTAATTGTCTCCAAACCTCATATACAACAATAGCAACAGAGTTACTCAGATTTAAACTGCGGCTATCATTAATCATAGGAATTTTAATTGAGCGATTCTTTAATTTACTTAATATTACCTTAGGTAAGCCAGTAGTTTCTGATCCAAAAAGTAAAAAAATATCTTTATCATATTTAATTTCTGAGTATATTCTCGTGCCAAATTTAGTTACTGCATATATTTTTTTCTTATCTATAGTATCTATAAAACTTTTATAATTTTTATATATGATTGGATTTATATCAGAAAAATAATCCATTTTTGCCCTTTTTAAAGATTTATCATCTAAAGGAAAACCTACAGGTTCAATTATATGTAAGCTAAATCCTGTATTAGACATAAATCGCATAATATTACCTGTATTCGGTGGTATTTGAGGATTATACAATACTATATTAATCATAAAAAAATTCTTTAAATATAAAATAAAGTTACTACAATAAAATTATGTCAGAATCTAATAAAAATATATATGTTTTAGATAAAGAAAAAAAAGATACAGCCGGCGCAATTAGAAAAATGGCAGCAATTTTTGCAGCTGATGTAGTAGGCTACAGCAAATTAATGGCCTCAAATGAAAAACTTACTCTTTTTAGGTTAAAAGAGACCAGAAAAATAACAGATAAAATTATACAGGAATTAAATGGTAGAATTTTTTCTACTGCAGGAGACTCAATTATGGCTGAGTTTGCAAGTCCTGTAGATGCTATGGAAGCAGCTATTTTGATACAAAAAGAAGTATCGAAAAAGCTAAGGAAATTCAGGATAATATTACTATAGAGTTTAGGATTGGTATAAATCTTGGTGATATTATGACTCAAGATAATAATTTATATGGTGATAATGTTAATATAGCTGCAAGACTAGAAGCCATAGCTCCTGTAGGTGAAATTACAGTTTCTGAAAAAGGTCTACCTAGAAGTTGAAGATAAAGTAGATGTTACCTTTAAATACCAAGGTGAAAAAAAATTAAAAAATATATCTAAAAAAATAAAGGTCTATACCAGTCAAATGACAACAGATAAAAAGAAGTCTGTAAAATTTCAAAAAAAACCATATATCATTTCTCAATCATTGCATTATTTTTAGTAGTAGGTAGTGTTTTTTATTTTTTAAATAATAAATCGTCTAATGATATAGAATATACTGATAATTCGAAAAGTGTTTTAGAAAGTTTTAGAACTGACCAAGAAATCTTACCAAATAACAATAATGCATCAAGTAATATCGTTTTTGTGGCATTAATGGAGTTTCAAAATCAATCAAAAATTTTAACAGGTCAAGAAATTGAAAATATCTCTAAATTATTTAGTGAACAATTATTTGAGGAAGAAAAAATTTCGATAGTTAAAACACCTCAAGGTTCAGAAAATCTTAACCCTCCTGAAGTAATGTTGATTGCTACAGAGTCCAATGCTTCATTCGTAATTAACGGCATAATTTCTGATGAAAATAATTCTAGCTTTTTAAACCTTAAAATCTATGAGGCGAAAAGAGGTTCTTTAATAATTAATCAGAAAATATCTATTAGTGAAAATAATGGTAATCTTATTGATTTCACTTCAAACTTTAAGAAAGATATAATGAAAAAATAATACGATGATTTAAAAAACTACTCGCTATTTCACTTTAATCATATGATTTTATTAGACAATATAGCATTATAATTTTTCATAGGTAAATACAACCTTTAATGTATTTTCAACAAGTGTAATTTTATTTAACTAAAATATCTAAAGAAGCTTTTTCTAAGAAACACTTTGTTTTTCCAAAAAACATTTCATTAAATCTCGTAAATGCATAAACACATTTTTATTAATTAGTTCTTTATATGGGCCTGTTGCATCTATAACTTCAATATTTCCTACTCCTGCAGTTGACTCACCTTTATCTCTTCTAAGTTCAGTCCATAATTTATTACCATCATTAATATCTACTGAACAAATAGTTCTTACTTCAATTAACTTTTCTTTTTTATCAGTTCTCAGTCCAGAGCAAATTGCAATTCCATATTTCCCAGAAGAAAAAGTCATACCCCCATTAGATTTAAATGAGGTATGTTTTTCTCCATTAGGCAAATAGGTTTCATGTACTTTTGAAATTACTGATGTTGAGTTCCAGAAAACTCCTCTGCAGATAAATTACTAGATAAAACAAAAATTATTATTAACAAATATTTAGAGAAAAAATATTAACTTAATTAGCTTATACTATCAATTATCTGTTTCTACCATTAAGAAACTACATAGTTTAATTAATAGTTATTTTGATATGCAAAATAAGTTTTTGGAGCAAAATTAAAACAATTCCAATTATTATTTTTTACTTTTACACTTATCAAGATTAAAAATAGCGTCATCTAAATAATTAATAGCATATTTACACTTTGTGCCAATAAAGTTTTTCCATTTTCCAGTTCCATCAATAAAAATATATGAACCTGTACCAGCTGTCATATCTGAATTTCTAAAATATTCTAGTACAAAATAATTTCTGTCTTGGTCCATACCTTCGCAAAACATTTTCCAATCTTCAATCTTTTCAGAGGGATCAATTTAGTATTGTACCATAGCTTTTTGTGTACCATAGTTACCTAAACTATCTTTCCAATTTCCAAAATTTTTATAGTGAGATATTGTTCCTCCATTGGATAGGTTTATTTTTTCACTAGAGCTAATACCATTAAATTCTTTTGTCCAATTAATTGAGTATAAATTTTTTATTATTATAAAAAAAGTAGAATAAAGAATAATCTCATTAAATCTCCTATAAGTTCAAAAAGGTTTTAATTTTTAATTTTACACTTTGCTCTAAACCAGGCATATTGTTTTTTATAATTTACTCCATAAGGACATTCATAACCTATAAAATTTTTATATTTTCCTGTACCATTTATAATAGTCATTTTTCCTATTCCTCCACCTTTATCTGATTTTCTAATTCTAGAGTTCCAAAATTTTTCATTATTTTGATTAACAGTTTGAACAAAAAATTTCTAATTCTACTTTTTTGTTTTGTTGTTTAAATAACCAGAACATTTTTCATTTCCATAATCCCCATTACTATCATCCCACATACCTTCAGATGTATAAGCAGAAAATTTAAAGTCGTCAGATATCTCTATAGTGCTTAGTTTCATTAACACCATATCCTTCAAAAATATAATCTTTAGCATTTACATTATTCATTAAAAATAAACTCATTAATATTATTGAAATGTATTTCATATATCCTCCATTAATATCAAGAGTATAACTCATCTTAATATCTAGCAAAAGTGTATAGAAATATGTAACTTTGGTTGGTCTATTTTATTTTTTTTTTTAATAATAATATTAATAGAAAGGAAAGAAAATGTTAAAAACTTTAGACTAGGTAAATTTATATTATAATATTACCTAGTCTTTTTATTCGTAAAAATATTTACCAATGGAGCTACGAACCAAAGCATAGCTGATACCCATAACATTAAACTTTGTGGCATACCGTGTCCTACAAAATATCCTACACATAAGAATATAAGAAGTATATTCAACACTATTGCTAATATTTTTAAATTTTTTTTATAACTTATTTGCATTTTAATTCTACTAAAAAATTAACCTCATGAAAAAAAGATACTGCATATTTACAATCTTTCTCTAAGAGAAATTTATATTTATCAGAAGCTTTCAAAACTGTTGTTTCCCTAAACCAGATTCTAAATTTGAAGAAACTCTTTGTACTTTTGACCAAAACTTTTTTTCATTACTATCAGTAAGTTCACAAAAATTATTAGAGTAATATTATCATTATCATTTAAAATACTACCATAACAAAAACCTGTTCCATAATTAGCAAGAGAGTCTATCCAAGTAAAATTATTTTCTACTATAGTGAATTTTTCATTATTAATTATCATACTTTTAAAGTTATTCTTTCCTATACTTTTCATAGAGTATTCTTCAGCGATAACATTCTCATAAGATACAAGTAATACTAAATTATCAGTATAAGTTTTTTTCATACCATCTTTCCTTTCTTAATTACGTATTAATAATATGCAGTATGTAGTTAAGTATAAACTATTCTTCCATACCTTTAATAAAGAAATAGAAGATACAATCAAAATAGATAATGGCTTGTCTTACTTTAATGGAGAAAAAAATTGTAGTGTTTATAATGAAGCTGATGCAGTAGGTTATGTTAAAGCTATACATAAACTAGGAGAAATAGAAAAGCTTTTTAAAGTTCCACAGGAAATATATGATAGTGAGTATGGAGAGGTAGGTGCCACTTCTTTTCAAAAATATTAAGATGTTGGTTATTTAAAATATGTCTGAACTAATATTATTTTTCTGCCCATATTTTCTATTTACTTGTGGCTACATAAAAATAGGTAATATCATACAGAATGATAGATTTATGTTTTATTGACACTTTTTATATGGTTCTCAATTTTTATCTGGGTGCCATTTGCCATAAAATTTTTGCACAGCTAATAAATAATAAAAAACAATATATCTTAAAGGGAACATTTATGTCTAAAAGTTAGTATGTCATCCATATATTTTACAGCATAATTACACTTTAACCCTTTAAACCTTTTATATTTTCCCGTACCATTTAAATAAGTTGCCACTCCAACTCCTGCTGATGCATCTGAGTTGGCTCTTTAAATAAAGTCCAAAAGTTATCATTATCTGAATCAAAATGTTCACAATATACTTGAAATGATACGTCATTGTTCTCTTTTTAGATGTACCTAAAACCTACCTTTGCCATATTCTCCTAGTGAATCTGTCCCATCTAATTTCTATATTGTTTTTACTAAAAGATTATCTGATATGAACATATCTTCAGAATTTAAATTAGCTGATTTTCAAAAATATAATCCTCTGCTTTAATGCATTGAAATTAAAAGGAATATTAGTAATATTGTTTTCATTATATTTTATTTTTATTAAATGTTCTTTATTAATTTATTTTTTGAAATTAAATTTTTTAGAAATTACATAATTTAGTAAAAAAATTATTTTTAAAAAACTTATTTAATTACATTCTACATTATCAAAATATCTAATGGTTTTTCTTGCAAACAATATAGATTTATGTTCTTTTTTTACATTGACAAAAATTTATGTTTTGATTGTTAAAACTCCATTGCAAATTTATAATTCTTTGTTTCAGCAGTTTCAGTTCCATCACTAACCAAAAAGTGATAGTATAATTTTTGAAACTATGCTTTTTTGAATAGTTGTGTTCCACTATTTATCAACATTCTTTCCTATCGTTAGACTTTCTTCTGAAAAGGAATTAGTAGAAAAATAAGCAAGGTGAGCTATTTCATTTAATCTATACCTGATTTAACTGAACATTTCATTAGTTCTTTAATAAGTTATAAGTATTGTCTGAAATGAACATTTGGTAGTTGCAAAAGCATGGTCTCTTAAATACTTTAGCATATAGACATTCTTTATTAGCTAATTTTTTATATGGCCCTGTCCCACCTAAAATAATAGACTTTCCAACACCTACATCTGTGTCTGTTTCTTTTCTTATTTGCATAAAAGAATACTCATTACTATCTGAAACGTAAACTTTACAATATATTTTTGCTCTTCTAGTTTATTATTTTTATCTATTCTGTGTCCTACGCAAACTGCTGTTGATAACTTTCCTGTATTATCTTTACCAGCACCATTTATTTCAAAAGATGAATATGTAGAACCACCTGGTAATTCTATTTTTTTAATATAGTTATTTTTGCTGTTGCTTCACTTATCCATTCAGCAGAATAGGAATATTTATGAGCAAAAATCAATATAACTAAAAGTATATATTTCATATTTGAAGTATAACTGATTTAACTAATCCTATCAATTATCTGATGGCGGAGAGAGAGGGATTCGAACCCTCGATACGATTTCTCGCATACACGCGTTCCAGGCGTGCGCCTTCGACCGCTCGGCCACCTCTCCTTTTTAATATAAATTTTTCTATTATTTATATAGAATAAAAATATGATTGTAAAAAAAATAATTTTAATAAGTTTTTTCTTATTTGGTAATTTGCAAATTCTATTAAGTTTTTTTATAAAAAAAAGGTTTCTATTGGTTTTTTGTGGTACTCAGTAAACTCTAATAGTCTTGTTGGTTTTCAGAGTTTGCTCGAAAAATACACTTACTATTTTGATAACTATAAAATTGATATAAATAAATACTTATTTTTTTTTTTAGATATTAATTTATTTTTTTTAATGGGCGTTTTATTTTTATTATTTCCATGTTTTTTATCAATTAAATTATCTAGTTCTTAATTTTGCCCCAACCTTTTTCTCTACAGTTTTTATAATATCATCCATTAGTAAACCAATCTCTTGTGTATTTAAACCCTTATGCTGTTGAATAATTTCTACTTCTATAGCTAGAGATAATTCCGATTTATCTTCATTCTTATAAACATCGAAAACTGTTATCTCTCCAATTTTAGAATTCACTTTTTTAATTTCTTGTATTAATGTTTCAGCACTAATATTACTATTTAATTATAAAAGCGAAATCTTTTTTTAATGGCAATAGAGGTGACATATTTAATATTTTTTCTTCTTTTACTTGACTTAATACTTCACAAATTTTGTCTATACTTCCTTCACATATTATAGTTGATTGTTTTATTTTAAATTTGTTCTTAAGACTAGGGTGTAGTTCACCAAAACTTAGAATTTTCTTTCCTTTATATATAACCTCCGCTGAAACGCCAGGATGAAACCATTCATTAGTAGTCCTTACTAGATCAAATTTTGAAATTTCTAATTCATCAAAAAGATTTAATAGTAATGATTTCATATCATAAAAATCAAAGTCTCTTTTGGGGTAATGCCAATTCTTCTTAAATGCGTTACCACTAATCAATACTGCAAAGTTAGATCTCTGATCTTCTGTACCTACCCCTTCATAAACGAAACCTACTTCAAAAATGTTAGTGGTTTCTATCCCTCTGGAATAGTTTCTTGAAGCTATATCTAAAAGATTAGGTAATAACGAGTTTCTCATAATTCCTAATTCTCTAGAAATAGGGTTTTTCTAATTTTAGACTAGAATTAAATTCGCCTATAGGAATTATTTTATTTTCAGAGATAAAAGTAAATGTAATTACCTCAAGTAATCCAAGTTTTGCAAGTGACTCTCTAATATTAATTTGGGTATTTTTGCTTAGAGAAAATAATTTATTTTTCTTACTACTATCATTAATTATCTCTTTATCTGGTATATTGTCATAACCTTCTAATCTCAAAATTTCTTCTACTATATCATTACTGATACTAATGTCATGCCTCCAAGAAGGAGGACTCAAATAAATAACATCTTTTTCTTCCTTGACTACGCTAAAATTAAGTTTATCCAAAATATCTTTTTGTCTATTTTTATTAACTGGAAAACCAATTAGCTTTTCAAAACTATTAAAGTCATATTTAATTTCTTTTATTAAATTAATAGAACTTCCAGCTTCAACATAATCACTAAATGAGCCACCACATATGCTATTAATTAAGGCAGTGCTATACTCTAAACCTTCTATTAAACCTTTTGGATCAATCCCTCGTTCAAACCTATAACGTGCATCTGATGTAATACCAAGCCTTCTTCCAGTCTGTGCTATTCTATGCGCACTAAAATAAGCTACCTCTAAAAAAACATGTTTTGTATTTTCATCAACGCAGCTGTTAAGCCCTCCCATAATACCTGCAATACTAACTGTTTTTTCATTATCTTTTATAACTATATCACCCTTGCTAAGTATATATTCTTTTTTATCTAACCCTATAAACTTCTCTTCTTTATTCAGACATATGACTTTTAAATCTCCATTAATTTTACTTGCGTCAAAAACGTGTAATGGTCGGCCAATGTCATATAAGATATAATTTGTAATATCTACTAAACTTGAAATAGGTTTTAAACCGACACTCTCTAATCTTTTTGTAACCAACTAGGACTTGGCAAATTGTTGTTAATTTTAAAATATCTTCCATATATTAAAGGACAATCATTGATATCTTTCAAAAATCCTAGGTCCCATTTAAGATTACTTTTAAAAGTACCTGGCTTACTATTAATATCTCTTTTAATTAAGCTTAAGTTTAAGCTTGCTGCTAAATCTCTAGCTATTCCTCTCACTGAAGCGCAGTCACCTCTGTTAGGAGTGAGACCTATATTAAATAAAAAATCGTTTTGAACGTAGTTATTTAAGGTTTTACCAACATCATAATTATTATCTAACTCTATAATACCATCTATTTTTTCTGGAAAACCTAATTCTTTTTCAGAGCAAAGCATTCCATCGCCTTCCACTCCTCTAATACTTTTTTTCTCAAGTTTAAAATTAGTTCCTGGAATATACGTACCATTAGGAGCAAAAATTGTTTTTAGACCTTCTACCGCATTTGAAGCACCACAAACTACTTTAAAATTTTCTTTACCATAATTAATTTCACAAACTTTCAATCGGTCAGCATTAGGATGTTTTTCTGTTTTTACTATTTTACATACTAAAAAATTTTTAAAACTTTCATTTGTGCTATCTATCCTTTCAACTTCCAACCCTAAGTTAGTTAATAGTTCTGAAATCTGTATTTCAGACTTATTTAATCTTATATGTTCATTTAACCAAGAAAGAGTAAACTTCATTATGTACCCTTTAAAGTATTTGGAAAACCTGAAGGCCTAAAACTATAATGCTTTAACCATCTATGATCATTCTCATAAAACATTCTTAAATCAGTTATCCCGTATTTTAGCATAGCAAATCTCTCTACTCCTAAGCCAAAAGCAAAACCACTATAAACATTAGTATCTATTTCACAGTTTTTAAAAACCTTCGGGTTTACCATACCGCAACCTAAAACCTCTAACCATTTTTTTCCTTTTCCTAAAACTAATTTTCCATCTTCTACTTCACAACCTATATCAACTTCAGCAGAGGGCTCAGTAAAAGGAAAATATGAAGGTCTGAACCTCATAGGAAGATCTTTTACATTAAAAAAAGATGCTATCAATTCTTTTATTGTCCATTTTAATTTCGCCATAGAAATATTTTTATCTACTACCAATCCCTCTATTTGGTGAAACATAGGAGAGTGAGTAGCATCATCATCACATCTATATGTGTTTCCAGGAGCAATAATTTTTATAGGAGGTTTTTTCTCTTTCATAACTCGAATTTGTATTGGTGACGTATGAGTACGTAATAATTTTTTTATTACTACCTTGCATATAAAATGTATCATGCTCTTGTCTTGCTGGATGATCCTCAGGTATATTTAAAGCTGTGAAATTAAAATAATCATCCTCAATATGAGGCCCTTCTTCCACGTTAAAACCTAATACACCTAAAATACTAATGATTTCATCCATTGTTTTAGAAATTGGATGAATACCCCCTCTTAAAATTGGTCTACCGGGTAGAGTTATATCAATCTTTTCATTTTCTAAACTTTCATTTAGTATTTTACTTTCTATTAAACTTTTATGGGATATTATAATTTTTTCTATATCCTTTTTAATTATATTTATAGCTTTTCCTACTTTCGCCCTATCATCATTGTTTAAATCAGCCAAAGACTTTAGTAATAAAGTAAACGAACCTTTTTTTCCCATGTACTTTATTTTAATAAGATCAATTTCTTTTAGATCTTTTATGTGGTTGATTTCTTGTTTTAAGTTAAGACTAAGTTTTTTAGCTTTTTTGATTATATCAGTTATATTTTTCTCCAAGTATAGACAATTATTTTCTTACTTGATCAACTATAGACTTAAACGTTGTGGGCTCATGAAAAGCTATATGTGCTAATAACTTTCTATCCATTTCAATATTATTTTTTTGAAGTAAATGCATAAATTCTGAATATTTGATGTTATGATTTCTACAAGAAGCATTAATTCTTAAAATCCAAAGTTTTCTAAAGTCCCTTTTTTTATTTCTCCTGTCTCTGTAAGCGTACTGTCTATTCTTTTCTACTCTTTGAATAGCAGCTCTAAAAGTGTTTTTTTTGTCTGCCTCTTGCCCCTTTAGCAGCAGACAAGAACTTTCTTGTGTCTAGCATGTTTAGTAACACCTCTTTTAACCCTAGCCATTTTATTACCCTAATTAACTTCTTAAAAAATTTCTTTTAATAATTTTTTCATCAGCTTTTGCCAGTATTGCAGTACCTCTTGCATTTCTGATGAATTTATTTGTTCTTTTTATCATGCCATGCCTTTTACCAGCTTGATTCATTTTCACTCTACCTGTTCCAGTAAAGGAAAACCTTTTTTTTGCTCCACTTTTATTTTTAATTTTTGGCATATAAACTCTCGTAGTTGATCAATATATTGAATTTATAAATCAAATCAAGTTTTATTTAATAATATATACTATTTATTAGTTTTGTCTTCTGGAGCTAAAATCATTACAGCTTGTCTTCCTTCTAACTTAGGTTCTAACTCAACTTTAGCTACAGATACTGTTTCTTCCTTAATTTTTTTAGGACATTTATTCCTAAATCTCTATGAGCCATTTCTCTTCCTCTATATCTAAGTGTGATTTTTACTTTATCTCCTGAAGACAAAAACTTAATAACATTTTTGGTTTTTATATTAAAATCATTAGTATCTATATTAGGTCTATACTTAACCTCTTTTATATCTATAACTTTTTGCTTTTTTCTGGCCTTAGCTGCTTTTTTTTGAGCCTCAAATTTAAATTTACCATGATCTAATATCTTACACACTGGTGGTTTAGCATTAGGTGAAACTTCTACTAAATCTAGACCTGCGCTTTCAGCAATCTCAAGAGCCTTGTGAAGTTTAACTACTCCTAACATTTTTCCTTTATTATCAATTAGTCTTACTGGATCAATATAAATTTCTTTATTAACGCGTGGACCCGCGTTTGACGAATAATTTTCTCTTGCTATAACATTACCTCCTAACTTATTTATATTAATTTATAACTAAAATATTTAAAGTTTACTATAATTTTTTTTATTTATTAATTTTTTAATGTTTTCAGTCATTATATCTTTAATATTATTTTCTTTTACTATTATAACATTCTTACCTATTGGAGCACATAATGTTGGATCGGAAGCTCCTCCAAATAATACTATTTTAGCTATTTTATCATTACTACAAGCTACTAATAAATGCATTGGGCCAGTATCATTTCCTAAAATAAGTTTTGCGCGTGAAGATAAATTAGCTAAATCTGAAAAATTAGTTTTACCTATTAAATTAACTACAGAATGATATTTATGTTTATTCTGGAAAATATCTTTTTCATCACGGCCACCAACTAAAATCGATATTATATTTTTTTTTTCTAAAAATTTAACTATTTCTAAAAAATTTTTAAAATCCCATCTTTTATTTTTCCTATGCCTAGAACCACCAGGAACCAAAATTGCATAAGGTTTTTTAATATTAAATTTACTAATTTTAGATTTAAAATAATTCCAATCTGGATTGAATGCCTTACTTATACCTGCTACTTTTAGTTGATCTTTTTGCCTTTCTATAGTGTGTAATTTTTTTCTATTTGAACTTAAGTGAGGGTGACTACAATTTTTAGCAATTCCATTCCAATTAAAATCTTTAAATATAGAAAGTATTAAAAAATATAAATTAGTTCTCTTTGATGTTTGTAAGTCAAAAACCCATTCAAAATCAGACTTATAAAACCATTTAAAAATTTTTATATATTTTAAAAAATAATAAAACTTTGGTCTATTATCTATTTTAATATTTTTAATAAATGGCAAACATTGAAATAATTCTTTATATTTAGATTCAGTTAATATAGTAATCTCATAATCCTTAAAATGTTTCCAAATTGCAAATACAGAATACATTGAAAGAATCACATCTCCTAAAGCTCCATGTTTAATTATTAATATTTTTTTCACGAAAATTCTTAATTAATTTAATATATAAATTCAAAGTTTTTTTACACATAAACTTTGTTAAATATTTTTTATTTACATTACTAATACTTTTTTTTGATAAAACTTTCCTCTTATAAATACTCCATTGTAAAACTTTTTCTATATTTGATAGCCAAATCATTTATGTCTGCAATTTTACATAGTGTCCCATTTTCATTATCATTTATCAATTCTACTGATCCTCCATGATTAAACGCTATTACAGGTTTTCCCATTGCTTGTGCCTCCAATACTGTTCTACCAAAAGCTTCAGGTTTTGTAGAACATGACAATACAAGATCAGACAACATTAAATAAGAAGGTAAGTCCCTAGTGTGATTTATAAAAATAACTTTATTAGCAACATTAAAAGTAGTAGCTAAATTAATTAATTCATTTCTATATTTAACTCTGCCTTGCAAGTCACCAATAAATACTAACTTAAAGTTTTTAACTTTTAAGTTTAGCTATAGCTTTTATAGCTAGTTTATGACCTTTCCAATTAGTCAACCTACCAGGCAGCAAAATAATTTGATCATTACCCTCTAAACTAATTTTTTTTGCAGCGTTTATCAACCTTGCTGAGCTAACTTGTTTAGGAGAAAAATATTTGTGTTAACTCCTCTAGGAATTACATGTATATTTTTAGTCATACCATATTCATCTTGAATATGTTGTTTAATAAATTTAGAAATTGCTATGATAGCGTTTCCTTTTAGCATGATACTATTATATTTTTTTTTAATAAAATTTTCTGTCCCATATGTGCCATGAAAAGTAGTAATAAATGGAAGATTTAATTCTTTAGCTGCAAAATATGCTGACCATGCCGGAGCTCTAGACCTAAGCATGAATTAAATGGATATTGTATTTAATTGCTAAGTCAATTAATTTTTTCTTATTACTAAAATAGTAAATATATTTTTACTATGTACTGGTAGTTTTTCTAATATACTATTATTTCTAAGTATTTCATTTTCTTTATATCCACCTGATGATACTACTAAACTTTTATAATTAGAATTAACTAATTCTTTTGCAATTTCTACAGCACCTGAAACTAAACCTCCAGAATTCAGATGAGGTAATACTTGCATTACAGCTATTTGTTTAGTATTTATTTTCATAATTTAATTAAGATAATAATATGAACAATCAGAAGAAAAAAAGCTATAAAATAGTTACCATTAATGGTCTTAAAATTTCTTATCTGTATCGTCCCAGATTGAAAAAAAGGCCCCAAAGTATCAATTATATTTTTATCAGGATATAAGTCTGACATGCTAGGAACTAAAGCTGCTTTTTTAGATACACTCAGTAAAAAAATAGGCTATGAATATATAAGGTTTGATTATTCTGGCCACGGTTCGTCTGAAGGAAAAGTTGAGAAACAGCTTTTAAGTGACTGGGTAAATGAATCATATTTTTTAATAAAAAGAAAACTAAACCATCCTGTAATTATTGTGGGCTCTTCATTAGGTGGGTGGATAGCTTTTATTTTGCTGAAAAAATTTAAAAAAAATATTTAGGTGTTATTGGAATTGGAGCTGCTCCAGATTTCACTAATGATATTATAAAAAATTTATCTTCAATCCAAAAAAAAGATATATGGATAAAGGCTATATATCAATTAAAAGTGATTACGGAGAAAAACCTTATAAGTTTTACGAAAAAGTTTATTGAAGATTCTAAAAAATATTTTGTATTATTAAAAAATTTAGAAACAAATACTAAAGTATCGCTTCTTTATGGACTTCAGGATAATGCTGTTAAATTAGAAACTCAAATTAAACTGCTGAAATTGCTAAAAACAAAAAATGCTAAACTAATAATTTTAAATAGTAGTGATCATAGAATGTCTTCAAGTTTAGATTTAAATCTATTGGAACAAACTATTAAAAATATGATTAAAGATACTCTTTAAGACTTTTAATTCCATGTCTATAATTAGGAAAAATAAATCTATATTCAAAATACTTTTTAACTTTAAAGTTAGAAACTCTTTTATTATTAAGCCAAAATTTTTTTGCTCTATCTGAAAGATTTGCTTCATATTCTTCAAATGGGATTTTTGAAAAATTTTTAATATTTTTAATTTTAATGGCCTCTAACAAAAAATAGCTCTCTACTACTAGGAAAATCATCTGCTAGATTCCAAGTTTCATTATTAAAATTTTCTAATATTATTTTTGAAATAAGTCTAGCAGCATCTAAAACATGTATTCTAGAAAAATAGTGGTTTTTTTTATTATTACATCTAATTTCTTTTTATTAAATTTGATAATTCTTTGTGGACCATAAATTCCTGATATTCTTACTATATTTAAATTTAAATTATTTTTTTTGCAAAATGTTTTCCATTGTTTTTCAGACTTTATTCTAATTTTGTCAAACTGTGATTTTGCATTTAGTAAAGAGTTTTCATCAACCCAGTCACCATTATGATTGCCATAAACACCTGTTGAAGAGATGTATATTAAAGATTTAATATTAGAAGCTAAAATTTGACTAGAAAATTTATTGAATATAGGACAGCCTTTATCATCAGGTGGAGCTGTAATTAGTAAATGAGTTGAATAAGTTAAAACTTCTTTAATTTTATCTCTACTTACAAAAATAATATTTGCAAATTCATTATTATTTATATTTTTAGAAGTTACTCCTATTCCTTTAATACCAAGAGCACATATCCTTTTAAAAACAAATTTAGTTAAATAACCATATCCTAAAGCGCAAACTATCAATTGCATTCACCATTTAACCATTCTTGTCTAACATCGTAAAACTCTTCTGAATCTAGCCTTTTCTTTTTCTCTAAAAAAAATCTTGACTTGTTTAGGCAAAATAACGCCCAAACGGCCATAGCTCTAATAAGTTCATTTCTACTATCTAGCTTTTTTAATACATAATCAATTAAACTTAAATCTTTAGAGTTTGCAACTGCTATTAAAACATTTCTCATAAATCTATTATATCCTAAGTCTTCTTATTGGAGTACCAATGCAAAATAAATTATAAAATCATTTTCATTAAAGCTCAAAAAATATTTTAAATTAGGCATATCTAATTTTTTAATATAGCTTAATTTAATATCGCTATATTTTTTTGCAAACTTATTCCAAGGACATACTGCAAGACAGTCATCACATCCAAATATCCTATTTCCAATCTTTATTCTAAAATCTTTTTGTATGTGAGTTTTATGTTCTATAGTCAAATAAGATATACACCTTCTTGCATCCAGAGAATAAGGCTTGATAATAGCTTTGTGTAGGACATACATCAATACACTTGCTACACGTACCACAATTACTTTTTATTTTTTTTTATTTCTAAAATATATATTTGTTAAAATTACACCTAAAAAAAGCCAGGAGCCATAATTTCTCGATACTAAGTTTGTATGTTTGCCCTGCCAACCTAGCCCAGCAGAACTTGCCAAAGGCTTTTCCATCAAAGGCGCAGTATCAACAAAAACCTTCACTTGAGAAGGCTCTATTTTTTGTATATGTCTAGCTAAAGCTTTAAGCTTTGATTTTATTATTTTATGATAATCTTTTCTTCTAGAATAAATTGAGATATACCCTCTTTTAATTTTCTTAAGATCATTTAATGGATTACTTTCCGGACCATAATTTATTCCTAAAACTATTGCACTTTTAGCTTCATTCCAAATATTTTTAGGATCACTTCGTATTTCTATTTTGTCTTTCATCCAATGCATTTCACCATGGTAATTATTTTTTATAAACTCTTTTATCTTAGAAGAATTAAACTCAAAATTTTCTAAGTCAGTGATTCCAAATTCATCAAAACCAAGTTCTGCTGATTTGCTCTTTATCTCTTCAAGAAAATGCTTTTGATTCATTAAAAATCTAGATTCTTATAATATTTTGATGCAGGAATGGTAAATAGCTTTTCCTCTAAAATATTTCTAAAGGAAGGTCTGCTTTTGATCTGTGCATACCATTTTTTCGTTAGATTAATTCTTTCCCAATCAACTTCACCTAAATAATCTAAAGTTGACAAATACGCCGAGCAAATTATATCTGCAATTGAGAAAAATTCACCAGCAATAAATGTTCTATTTTTTAACAGCCACTCTAAATAGTTCTCATGATTTTTTAAATTAACTCTACCTGCTTTTAAAAATTCACTTGAAGGATTACCTAGCCCTTTTAAATTTTAAAAACTCTTTCTTCAACTATATTTTCATAAACTTCTTTATTAAATTTATTATCAAACCACTTACATATTCTCCTAACCTCTAATCTACTTAATGGACATTTTCCTACTAAATTTTTTTGATCTTCATTATCTTCTAAAAAATATGCTAAAGAAAAGTACCCAATAATTTTGTTATTTTTATTATCAATAATAACTGGCAATTCTCCCTCTGGATTGATCTTTAAAAACTCTATTCTTCTTTGCGAAACTGGTTCATTTATAGAATGAAATTTTATACCTTTTTCATTTAGTATTATTTTTGCCGCTCTACTAGGAGCACACATAGACATATAATAAAGCTTAAACATTTAAAATTAAGTCGAAATTTTCATAAACTAATATATCATCATTAAAAAAAAAAAATATGGAAAATATACAAATTTTTATATACTCAATTATTCAAGGCATAACAGAGTTTCTTCCAGTATCTAGCTCTGCTCATTTATACTTTATACAAGATATATATAACTGGGAAGATAATGCACTATTACTTGCAATAGGTGCTCATTTGGGTACTTTTCTTGCTGTAATGACATTTAATAGAAAATTATTTATTAATTTTAAAGAAAATCATTTGCTCCCGCTTTGCGCTAATTGCAAGTCTACCAGTAATATTTATAGGAGGATTAATAGGATTATTAGGATATGATAGTTTTAAATCTAATCTCTATATAATTGCTTTTGCATGTATAATAGGTGGTGTTTTACTAGAATTATCAGATAATAAAAAAAAAAATAAAAATGAAATAACTCTCAAGGGTAGTATAGTTGTAGGTGTGTTTCAAATATTAGCTTTAATTCCTGGCATGAGTCGTTCAGGAACAGTTATAACTGCAATGCGCTTTTTAGGCATTAATAGAAAGTTAAGTATTACTTTTTCCCTTTTAACTGGTATTCCTGTATTATTAGCAGTATGTGTTTTTGGTATTTATAAGATTGCAAACTTATCTAACTTAAATTTTATAAAACTTTCCTTCATAGTTATAATTTCATTTTTTTCAGCTATAATAACTATATATTTTTTTTACAAATGGATAGAAAAATTTTCTTTCAGAATATTCAGCATTTATAGAGTGCTACTCGGCATCTTAATTTTATTATATTTAATTTAATGCCCACCATTCTTTTTGTAGAATTTGAGTTGTTTTTTTGCAGCTATAAAAAAAGAATTACACTCATATTTTAAAAATTTTTTATAAGAGTTTTTTTTATTAACAATATTATCAGTTTTTAACATTTCTACCTGATCTCTAGTAATTAGTTTAACTGGAATTCTCTCTAGAAAAAATGCAAGCTTACTAGCTAAATTAAAAGGTAAATTTATAAAGTATCTCTTTAATTTTAATTCATTTAATAAAAAAATTAATATTTCTTTAAAACTAAGAAGTATCTGGTCCACCTACCTCTATAATTTGACCATTCTTAAATTTCTTATTTATGCAACCAATTATAATTTGACACTAAATCTGATACTAGTATTGGTTGGAATTAGTTCTTCCCCCACCAATCAAAGGTAAAAATGGAGAAAACTTTGCATAATTTGCAAAAAAATTTAAAAAGTTATCTTCATATCCAAAGACTATAGAAGGTCTTATTATTATTGAATTTTGAATTTTTTTATATTCTTTTCTGCTTTAAATTTAGTAATAGCGTATTTAGATGTTTTATTTTTATCAACCCCTAAAGCAGAAATATGAATTAGTTTTTGAATATTATGTTTTTTACAAGATTTCATTATGCTTTCAGAACCTTGAATATGGGCTGCATTAAAACTGTTCTTTTTTATCTTCTAAAACACCAACTAAATTTATGACACAAAATGATCCTTCTATAACTTTGTCTAATTTTTTTCATCACATATATTACAATTTATAAGAGAATATTGACCTAATTTAGAAGATGGGTAAAAGTTTTTTTTAGCATTAGGTTTTCTAGATATTATTTTAACATAATATCCTGATTCTAGTAGTTTATCGATCAAGTAGTTACCTATAAAACCACTACCGCCTATAACACTGATTATTTTTTGATCCATATTACAATATAGTATATTTTTAGCTATGATAATGTTATATATTATTTAACATAAAAAATTTAAAATCTATAATATATTTTAACTATGAACTATCTGTATCAAGGAGATATTCCAAAAAATATAAAATTTGCTAATAGTATAGCAATTGATACAGAAGCTATGGGGCTAAAAAACTCAAGAGATAGATTATGTTTGGTACAAATTTCTTCAGGAGATAATACTTCTCACTTAATACAGGTTGGAGCAGAATTTGGCTATTCTGCCCCAAACTTAAAATCTCTTTTAAAAGATAATTCTATTCAAAAAATTTTTCATTTTGCTAGATTTGATTTAGCAATTATTAAAAAATATTTAGGAGTATTACCTACTAATATTTATTGCACTAAAATTGCTTCTAAATTAGCTAGAACTTATACTGACAAACATGGATTAAGAGAACTTTGTAAAGAGTTACTAAATATAGAAATTTCTAAACAACAACAAAGTAGCTATTGGGGAGGAAACAAACTTTCAAAAAACCAAATTAAATATGCTTCTAATGATGTTTTGTATCTACATCAAATAAAAAAAGAATTGGATATAATATTAGAAAGAGAAAAAGATCTCATCTACTTTCTCCAATTCTAAAGTTTTTACCTACTAGAGTAAAATTAGATCTTCAAGGTTGGGATAATTTAGATATATTTTCACACTCATAAAAATGTTTTTAAAAATTTCAAAAAATATCATAGAGGAAGAAGCTAAAGCTCTATTATTACTAGCAAAGTCATTGGATACTAATTACAACAAAGTTCTTAGTTTAATTTCTAAAGCTAATGGAAATATTATTTTGTCTGGTGTTGGAAAATCTGGTCATATTGCTAGAAAAATTGCTTCGACATTAACCTCTACTGGAACGCCTGCTTATTTTATTCATCCAACTGAAGCAAGCCACGGAGACTTAGGGTCAATTAGAAAAAAAGATATTTTATTTTTATTGTCTAAATCTGGTAAATCAAAAGAATTATTAGATTTACTAAACTTTGCAAATAATAATAATATTAAATCAATACTTATCTCGAGTAATCAAAAAAGTAAACTAGCTCAAATAAGTTCGTATAATTTAATCATTCCAAATTTAAAGGAAGTGGGTAAGAATAATATTGCTCCAACAACTTCAACAACTATGATGTTAGCGCTGGGAGATGCCATTGCCTTATCAATATCAGAATACAAAAAGTTTTCTAAAAAAATGTTCGGAGAATTTCATCCTGGAGGTAATATAGGAGCAAAATTTATTAAAGTTAAAGACATAATGCACAGTAAAAACAATATCCCTTTAACATCTGAAAATACTAATATGAAAGACGTAATAGTGAAAATTACAAATAAAAACTTTGGATGTATTGGAGTATTAGATCTATCAAAATCTTTAGTTGGTATAATTACAGATGGTGATCTAAGAAGACATATGAAAGGTAATATGCTAGAAAAAAGCTAAAGACGTGATGAGTAAAAACCCTAAAGTAATAACAGAAAATACGTTTGTATCAGATGCTTTAAAAATTATTAATGATTATAAAATAACTTCTTTGTTTATTATGAAAGATTTAAAAAATAAAAAACCTTCTGGAATAATTCACCTTCATGATTGTTTAAGAGTAAAAAGCTAATGTTTTTAAAAAATTATTTACCTAGATCTGAAAAAAATGAAACTAAAATTAGTCTAAAGTATTTAAAGTTTGCTCTTATGTTTTTATTCTTCTTCACAATATTTATAACCTTTATATTTTCAATTGAAGATAAAAATAAAATGGTGTTGAGCAAAAATAATAAAAAAATAATTTAAATCAAAATACTCTTACTTTAGAAAATGCAAAACTCATAGGAAATGATAGGAACAATAAACCTTATATAATAACTGCAAAATCTTCATTTAAAAATAGTTTGGATGAGAATTTATTACACCTAAACTCTGTAGAAGCTGATATGACGTTAAATAGTAATAATTGGATGTCAATTAATACAAATCATGCAATTTTTAATATTTTTGAGAAAACTATAGAAGCTAAAGAAAAAGTTTTTATATTTTATGATGATGGGACAAAATTAGAAAGCTCTGGACTTAATTACAATGTTGCTAATGGTATTGGTTTTAGTAATAATGGAGTAAAGATGTTCGGGAAATGGGGCATTATAGAAGCAAATTCATTTTCTTTTGATACAAATGATCATATGATAAAATTTTATAATAAACCAAAATTAATTTTAAATTAAATATGAAAAAAATTAGCATAGTATTATTATTTTTTTTATTATGCCTAAACGCTTATGCTGAGCCTAGAAAACCAATAGAGATACTAGCTGATAGTATGGAATGGAACAAGCAGCTTGGGCAAGCTATTGCCACAGGTAATGCTAAAGCCATTCAAGGTCAAACTACTATAAAAGCAAATAAAATAATTGCTGTATTAAGTGAAGATAATAGTCAACAAATCAAGGAATTACAAGCTATTGGAAAAGTAGTATTTTTAAAAGATAAACAATTAGCCACTGGTGATAAAGCAACTTATTACATTAATCAGGACAAAGTCATAATTACTGGCAATGTCGAACTAAAAAAGAGATGATAATATAATTAAAGGAGAAAAATTAATTATTGATTTTCTTACAGGTTTAAGCAAAATGGAAGCTTCTAATACAAATCAAAAAGTTAGAATGAAATACATTACTGAATAATTATGATAAAAACTAATATAAAAAATAGACCTAAAATTGTTGTATCTAACAATGGTTTATACCTAAAGAAACTAGGTAAGATTATCAAAAATAGAAGAATTCTTAGAGATATTAGTCTAAAAGTTAATAAAGGAGAAATAGTAGGACTTCTTGGTCCTAATGGTGCTGGAAAAACTACATGTTTTTATATCATTATGGGTTTATTATCAGCTGATTACGGATCAATACATTTAAATGGAAATGATATTACAGATTTACCAGTTTATATGAGATCAAAAAATGGTTTAGGTTATTTACCTCAAGAATCCTCTATATTTCGAGGGATGACTGTTGAACAAAACATAAAATCAGTTTTGCAGATAGTTGAAAAAGAAAGTGAAAAAATTGAATTAATGCTAGATGACCTTTTAGCTGAGTTTTCTATAAGTCATTTAAGAAAGGCCTCAGCGATTACTCTATCTGGGGGAGAGAGAAGAAGAGTTGAAATTGCAAGAGCTTTAGCTAGCCAACCATCTTTTCTTTTATTAGATGAGCCTTTAGCAGGAATAGATCCTATTTCAATTTCTGAAGTTAGTGAGCTTGTAAGCCAAGTTAAGGAAAAAAATGTTGGTGTTTTAGTAACTGACCATAATGTAAGAGACACTCTTAATATAGTTGAAAGAGCCTATATTATTCACAATGGAGAAATTATGAAAACAGGCACGCCTAAAGAAATTGCACAAGATAGAAATGTTAAACAAGTTTATTTGGGCTCAAAATTTAAATTTTAAAAAATGAATACTGCTCTTTTAAAAAAAAATATAAGCAATATTATCTTGAGTAAATCAAATTCTGATATAAATTTTTTCACAACAAAAAAATCATTTTTAGATAAAAATTTTTCTACTTTAAATGATGTGTTTTTAGAAATAAATAAAATTAGCGAACAAGAGTATGGAGTTAAAAATAAAGAACTACATTTCACTTCAAAAAAAACTGATAAGAATAATTTAATTCCCTTTGATAATGGTATTCTTTTAATAAATAGTTTTTTTACAAAACTTAAAAAAAATTGCTTAATTTTTTTTAGATTGGAAAAACCAATCTTATTTAATAATAATAAATCTATAGATATTATTTTTACACTTTTAACTCCTAATAATTTTAAAACGTCTCTCAAGTTACAAATTTTAGCAAAACTAACTAGAATATTACAAGGCTCTAATATCAGAAAAGAAATTAAAGGTATAAAAAATCCAGAGGACGTGTTAGCTCTTTTACTATTAACATCATCATAAATCAATAAGGAAACAGTATGAATAAAAATGACTTTAAAGTAGCTGATTTAAGTTTAGCAGAATGGGGAAGAAAAGAAATTACATTAGCTGAAAAAGAAATGCCCGGACTTATGTCTTTAAGAGAAGAGTATAAAGATACCAAACCTTTACAAGGAGCCAATATAATAGGATGCTTGCATATGACTATACAGACAGCAGTTTTAATTGAAACACTTATATTGCTTGGAGCGAATGTAAGATGGTCTTCGTGTAATATTTTTTCTACTCAAGATCATGCAGCAGCTGCTATTGCTAAAAAAAATATTCCTGTTTTTGCTTGGAAAGAAGAAACAGAAGAGGAGTTTTGGTGGTGTATAGAAAAAACAATTATTGCTGAAGGATGGAAGCCTAACCTTATTCTAGATGATGGTGGAGACCTGACAAAATTAATGCATGAAAAGTTTTCCCATATGCTTGAAAATATAAAAGGAATTAGTGAAGAAACAACTACAGGAGTCCATAGATTATATGAAATGCAAGAAAGTAAAGCTTTAAAAGTACCAGCGATTAATGTAAATGACTCCGTAACAAAATCAAAATTTGATAACTTATATGGTTGCAGAGAAAGCTTAGTAGACTCAATCAGAAGAGCAACTGATGTTATGTTGTCTGGTAAAGTTGCTCTAGTTGCTGGGTATGGTGATGTTGGAAAAGGTTCTGCAGCAAGTCTGAGAAGTGCTGGCGCTAGAGTTATGATAAGTGAAGTAGATCCTATATGTGCACTACAAGCCTCTATGGAAGGATATGATGTTGTAAATATTGATGAAATTGCAAATATACCTGATATATTTGTTACGGCCACTGGAAATATAGATGTGATTACACTTGAGCATATGAGAAAAATGAAAGATCAAGCTATAGTATGCAACATAGGGCATTTTGATTCTGAAATACAAATTAATCAGCTAAATAATATGCAATGGGATGAAATCAAACCTCAAGTAGATCAAGTTACTTTTCCTGATGGAAAAAAAATTATAGTTTTAGCGAAAGGAAGATTAGTTAACTTAGGGTGTGCTACAGGTCACCCTTCATTTGTTATGAGTGCATCATTCACAAATCAAGTATTAGCCCAGATAGAACTACATAAAAATTATAGTCACTACTCTAATGAAGTTTATACCTTACCCAAACACTTAGATTAAAAAGTTGCAATGCTTCATCTAAATAAGGTAGGTGCAAAATTGACAAAACTTTCTGATAATCAAGCAGAATATATAGGAGTTAATAAAAACGGCCCCTTTAAAAATGAAAAATATAGGTATTAAATTTTTTCTTTTAGAATGTTTATTAATAATTTCAATATTCAGGAAGAAAATAAAACTAAAATTATAGCTGAAGAAATTTCTAAAATTTGTAAAAAAGGTGATGTTTTAGCAATCTCAGGAAGTATGGGTATTGGAAAGACTACTTTTATAAAGTATTTTATTCAAAAAATTACTAAAGCTGAAAATGTTCCCAGTCCTTCTTATAATATAATTCTGCCCTATGAGTCAAAGCATTCTACTATTTTTCATATGGATGCATGGAGATTGAAAAAATCATAATGAAGCCTTATCACTTGGAATTACTGAAATGTTTGATGATGCAATTTTTCTAATAGAATGGGCTGAAAAAATTAAAGTAATACTTCCTAATAATTGTTTAAAACTATTAATAAAAAATATAAAAATAAAAAATGTATAGAAATAGAAGGGAATGAATTATGGAACAAGAGATTTAAAAATATTAAAAACTATGAAAAGCATTAATCATTTAAAAAAAATTAGAATTTTTTGTGATAAAAATAGTATAAACTTCAAATCATTAAAACTATTAAAAAATGATGCCTCAAAAAGAAGATATTATAGATTTACTAATAATAGTAAAGAATTCTTATTAATGGATAGCTCTTTAGAAAAAAGATTCTCTTAGAAAATTTATTAAAATATCAAAATGGCTAAAATCAAATCAGCTCTCTTCTCCTGAAATTTATATTAAAGATGAAAAGAATGGTATTTTGATAATAGAAGATTTTGGAAACACTAAATACAGTATCTTATGTAAAAAAGAAAAGGAAAAAAAAAACTTTTTTATAGACAGGCAATAAATCTACTTATTCTATTGTCTAAAAAGAAAAAACCAAATTTCATAAAAGACTACGATCACTGTATTCTTAAAGATGAATTAGATTTATATATCAAGTGGGAATTAAATATAAAAAAAAATACAAAAGCATTTAAAAGTTGGAATAGGATATGGGATAGTTTATTAAAAATATAAGCTATAAAAAAACAGCTGTTGTGTTACGTGACTTTCATGTAGACAATATTTTTTATTTAAAAGATAGAAATAAGTTAGAAAAAATCGGCCTGATAGATTTTCAAGATAGCTTAATAGGTCACCCTGCCTATGACTTAGTATCCTTACTACAAGATGTTAGAGTATTTTTATCTATAAAAAAGAGCAAGTTAATTTTTACAATTACTATAAAAAGAATGCAAAAATCAAACCAAAATGAATTTAAATATGCTTATTTAGTCTTAGGCACACAAAGGCTATTTAAAATAATTGGAATTTTTAAAAAGCTTGCAATTAAACAAGGGAAAATTGATTATTTAAGATATTTACCTAGAACAAAAACAACTCATTAAATATAACTTAAAAAACCCTATATTTAATGAATTAAAAATGTGGTTAAAAATAAATAGCAAAAATGAATAAATTAGAAAAAAAAATAACATTAATACTATGATTTTATGTGCTGGAAGAGGACAAAGAATGCGTTATAAAACTAAATACATTGCTAAACCTTTAATAAAAATACAAAATCAGCCTATTCTGAAAACAAATATAAATTATTTATCCAGCATAGGCATAAAAAACTGTATAATTAATAATAGTTATAAATATTTAACTATTCAAAAATTTATTAGAAACTACTCTTATAAACATACTATACCGAAAATTTATTCCTCATATGAAAAAGAAAGGCTAGAAACAGGAGGAGGCGTTAAAAAAGTACTCCCTATATTTAATAAGAAGAAAATGCTTATAATAAATGGTGACTCTTTATTATTAAGAAAATCTAATTTATGTCCTGTCAAAAAACTTTTTAAAAACTTTAATAGCAACTATATGAGCATACTTTTATTACTTGCACCTATTAATAAATCAATAGGCTATTATGGAGGAGGAGACTTTATAATTAAATCAAATAGCATTACTTCTAGAATTGAAAGAAAAAAGTAATACTAGTAATAAAAGTTTTGTCTTCACTGGTTGGCAAATAATAAAAAAAGAAATATTTAATGATATTAATAAAGATAATTTTTCTTTAAACTTACTTTACAATAAAGCACAAAGTCAGAATAGTCTTTTCGCTATTACATTAGAAGGATATTTCTTGCACGTAAGCACTCCTAAATCTATTATACAAATAGAAAGATTTTTGAATGTAAATAAAAAATATTTAAATGAAAAAATTATATTTTATGATTTAGAAACCACTGGAAGGTCAGCCTATTGGGACCAAATAATTCAAATAGCAGCAATTTGCACTGATGAAAACCTTAATGTTTTAGATGAAATGAACTTAATTGGTAAATTAAATTCATTTTCTATTCCTGATCCTGAAGCACTATTAGTAAATAAAATTCCTATTGATAGTATTGTTAAGTCAAATTTTTCTAATTATAGTTTAATCTCTGAAATTTCTCATAAATTTTCTGAGTGGGGTCCCAGCTACCTTTATTGGTTATAATTCTATAAAATTTGATGAAGAAGTTATAAGAAATGCATTTTTTAAAAACCTTTTCGACCCTTACCTTACCGTTAAAAATGATAATACAAGAGTTGATTTATTAGATATTACTAGAATAGCTAATTTCTTTTACCCGGATAAAATTAAAAGTTTATTAAATAAAAAAGGCTCAGCTATAATGAAATTAGAAAGTATTGCACATACAAATGGTATTAAAAATTTTACTGCACATGATGCTATGGGAGATACTTATGCTAGTTTAGAATTAGCAAAATTAATAAAAAAGCAAATTCCTGAATTATGGGATAAAAGCATTATGCAAAGTAATAAAGTTCAATTAGAAGCGTCGATACCTTCTAAGCCTTTTTGTTACCTAGAGTCTTTTTTTGGAAAATCAAAACTTTTCTGCTTATCATTTGTAGATTTTCATCCAAAGTATAAGTGGGCACTTTGTTTTGATTTATTTGAAGATCCAAAAAAGTTTTAGATATGAATAAGTCAGACATCTATGCTTTCTTAGAAAGTTCTCCAAAAAAATTCGAAAAATAAAGCTAAATAAAAGTCCTATTTTACTTGATGTTGAGATGAAAAAAACTCTTGATGAATATAATGTAGTATCAGATGATGTTTTATTAGAAAGACATAATTTCATATCTACTAATCAAGAATTCAAAGATAAAGTTTTATCCTGTTACAATGATATTATATTAGATGAATCACAATTAGATGTTTATGCTGAAGAAAGTATTTATAAAAGTTTGTTTCTAATTCTGATAATTTTTTAATGAAAGAGTTCCAAAAAGCTGACTGGAAAAATAAATTTGTTATTATGGAAAAATTCAAAGATGAAAGACTAAAATATTTTGCAGAAATATTAATATTTGAAGAGCAACCAGATTTACTTGAAAAAGAAAGCTTTTTAAAAATTAAAAAATCATTTAAAAAAGAGGATAATGAGTACTAATAAAGAGAAATGGTTAACTATTTATGATGCTTATAAAAAAATTGATGATTTAAGAGTAAAATATGATAATAATAAAGAGAATTTATTTATTTTAGAAGATGTAAATAAATATATAGAAAATTTAGAAAAAAAATTTAACTCATAAGGAGAGGAAATGTCAATTTTAAATGTAGAAGATAAAAATTTTAAAGAAAAAGTATTAGAAGCAGACAAACCAGTTTTGTGTGATTTTTGGGCAGAATGGTGTGGCCCATGCAAACAAATTTCTCCTATATTATCTGAATTAGCTGAAGAATATAAAGAAAAATATTAATAGCTAAAGTTAACATTGACGAAAATCCTGAAGTTCCTTCTAACTATGGAATTATGAGCATTCCAACTCTTATATTGTTTAAAAATGGTAAATCAGTGTCTTCACAAATAGGTTTAGTTGAGAAAAGTTCCTTAGCTAAATGGCTTGATGAGAACTTATAATTACTTTATTTTTGCTAAAAAGTTTCCTACTAAGCCTATTGAACCAGTAATAACTACCTTTTTTTATCGCATTATTTTTATCTTTTTGAATATTGTTTAGTGCATCAAAGATACTCTCTGAAATAATGAATGCATTTTCAATTGATCTGCAACAGCCTTTATCTTTTTTGGGTTATGACTATTGAAACTTTTCTCCTTTTAATACAAATAATATTTTCGGATTAGCTTTTTTAATTACTTTTAAAATATTGATATAATCTTTTCTTATACCCAAAGCTAAAATAATATAAAAATTTTTCATTTTTATTCGTTCAATCCATTCTACAAGAACTGTAAAACCTAATTTATTATGAGCTACATCCACCCAACATTCAAGATTACTATAATTAGGAAGTAAATTAGTGTTAATTTTTTCCAGTCTACCCGGCCAATTCATTTTGGGAAATATTTTATATAAACTTTTGAAGTCTATATTTAAATTTTTTACCTTTATACAAGCCATTAAAGCACAAGAAACATTTATATGTTGATGCCTTCCAATCAAAGAAATTTTTTCTAGATTTATTTGTAAATCATCATTATAAAAAATATTATTTTTAACTTTCCAGTTTTCATTATATTGAAATAGTTTACTTTCCATTTCTTCAGATTTTTTCTTAATAATTCTCTTAGCGCTTACAGTTTGTTTACTAGATATTACACAGCTTTTTTTTTAATAATTCCTACCTTTCTCATTAGCTATAGCTTTTATGGTGTTCCCTAAAAACTCTTTATGATCAATACCTATAGTAGATATTATTGAAACCAAATTATTCTCTATAATATTTGTAGCATCAAATTTTCCTCCTAGACCAACCTCTAATATTGTTAAATCTGATAAATTTTGATAAAACATATAAAAAGTTGCAGCAGTAATAATTTCGAAGAAGGTTATAGGTTGTTTATCATTTACCTCTTTTACATACTCTAAAATATCTAGTAAATATTGATTAGAAACCTGTTTATTCTTAATGTGAATTCTTTCATTAAAAGAAATTAAATGTGGCGATCTATAAATGTTAACAGTTTTTCCTTGATATTTTTGTAAATAGTATAATATCGTAGCAATAGAACCTTTACCATTCGTACCCGCAATATGAATGATATTTTTTATTTTTTTCTGAGGATTATTAAGTTTATTTAATAACTTTTTAATTCTCTTTAATGATAAATCTACATTATTAGGATGTAAAAAAAAAAAAGACTTTAGTATATCCTCTATTTTTTTATTTTTATGAGTAATATACTTATAACTTTGAAGCAATCTATCTTTTACCTACTAAATGCTTTAATAAATTATATAATTTTTCTTTAAATTCATTTCTGTTAACTATTAAATCCATCATACCATGCTCTAACAAATATTCACTTTTTTGAAACCCTTCAGGTAAATTCTCATTAACTGTTTTTTTTATTACTCTAGGGCCTGCAAAACCAATCAATGCTCCAGGTTCTGCTATTAATATATCTCCTAACATTGTAAATGAAGCAGAAACACCTCCTGTAACTGGGTTTGTAAATAAAACTATATATGGAAGCTTAGTTTCTTTAAATATCTCTATTGCTGCTACAGTACGTGGCATTTGCATTAACGACAAAATACCTTCTTGCATCCTTGCTCCGCCAGATGAAGCTATAATTAAAAGTGGACTTTTCAAATCTTTTGCTAATTGACTTGCTAGTACTATACCTTCTCCTACCTGCATACCCATTGATCCACCCATAAAACTAAAGTCCATCGCTGCCGTTACTAAATTAATATTATTTATTTTTCCATTTACTACTAATATAGCATCATTATTAGAGGTTTTTTTTTCTGAGCAATTTTTAACCTTTCTGTATATTTTATTTTATCTTTAAAAGACAAAGGGTCCTCTAAAACTTTAGGAAATATTTTTTATTTCATACAGTCCATCATCATAAATACTTATAAGTCTCTCATTTATTGGCATTTTCAAATGAGCATCACAGTTTGAACACATATATAATTTTTCCTGTGCAAGTCTTTATGAAAATTCATTTGACTACAAGAAGGGACATTTAACCCAAAGATTTTCCTTTTTAAGTATTTTGGATTTTATTGCTTTTAATTTAGGCTTTACAAAGTTTGTTAACCAATTCATTTTTTTACTTATTAATAGCTTTAGAATATTTTTTTACTAAACTTATAACATTATTAAAAATGTTGCTTTTATTTTCAACACCTTTTTCAATTTCTTTAATCAAATCGCTACCTACAACAACACCATCTGCATATCTAGAAATTTCATAAGCTTTCTTAGGTGAATTAATTCCAAAACCAATAACAAATGGTATGTTTATTACTTTTTTTAAATACATATAATTTTTTTTAATATCTAGTATCTTATTAATTTTAGAACCAGTTACTCCAGTTATTGATACATAATAAATAAACCCTGAAGAAGATTTTAAAATACTATTCATTCTTTCTATAGTCGTTGTAGGTGAAGCAAGTCTAATCATATCTATTTTTGATGCATCTAACTCTAAAGATAATTCATTACTAACTTCTGGAGGGCAAGTCCACTATTAATATTCCATCTACACCTGAAGCCTTTGCTTTATTTATAAATTTTTTAGACCCATTTGTAAAATAGGATTGTAATAACCCATTAAAACTACAGGAGTGCTATTGTTAGTAGCTTCTAAAATTTTTTACTAAATTCAAAGTTTTAATTAGTGAGCTACCTGATTTTAAAGCTCTAATATAACTCCTCTGAATTACTGGGCCATCTGCCATAGGATCACTAAATGGCATACCAATTTCTATTATATCTACACCTGATTGAGGCATAGCCTTTAATAGCTTTAAACTCATTGAAAAGCTAGGGTCACATGCTGTTAAAAAAGCAATAAATGCTGATTTTTTCTTTTTTTCAATTTTGAAAAACAAATATTTAATCTGCTATTATTCATATTTTTATATTAAGATATTTTGCTATACTATCTAAATCTTTATCTCCTCTACCACACATATTCATAACTAATATATGTTTTTTTTCTGCTTTGAAGCAAATTTTAAAACAAAAGATAAAGCGTGAGCTGGTTCTAAAGCTGGAATAATTCCTTCTAATTTACAACAAATTTTAAATGCTTTAATTGCATCTTTATCATTAGCATAAACATATTTTACTCTTCCTGTATCTTTTAACCAACTATGTTCTGGTCCAATACCAGGGTAATCTAATCCAGCAGAAATAGAATGAGCTTCTTTAATTTGGCCAGCACTATCTTGAATTAAATAAGTCTTATTTCCATGAAGCACGCCAGGTTTTCCTGCACTTAAAGATGCAGCATGTTGACCTGTTTTGATGCCTTTACCTCCTGCTTCTACTCCATATAAGCTTACTTTTTCATCATCTAAAAAATTATAAAACAGGCCCAATGAATTAGAGCCTCCTCCAATACAAGCAACTAAAGAGTTAGGCAATCTATTTTCTTTTTTTATGATCTGATTTTTTAACTCTTTACCTATAATTGATTGGAAATCTCTAACCATCATAGGATAAGGATGAGGCCCTGCGGCTGTTCCTATTATATAAAATGTATTTTCAACATTACTAACCCAATCTCTTAAGGCTTCATTCATAGCATCTTTTAAGCTAGCTGACCCTGACTCTACTGGAATAATTTTTGCTCCTAATAAGTTCATTTTAAAAACATTTGGCTTTTTGTCTCTCAATATCTTTTTCCCCATATAAACGATACACTCTAAACCAAATAATGCACATACAGTTGCTGTAGCAACTCCATGCTGCCCTGCTCCTGTTTCAGCAATTATTCTTTTTTTATTCATTCTGAGAGCTAGTAGGACTTGACCCAAACAATTGTTAATTTTATGTGCTCCAGTATGATTTAACTCGTCTCTCTTAAAATAAATTTTTGCTCCTCCTAAATATTCTGTTAAGTTTTTAGCATAGTATAAAGGGCTAGGCCTACCAATATAGTCTTTAGATAATTCAGAAAACTCATCATTAAATTTCTTATTTTTTTTGTAGAATAAATATTTTTTTCTAAGTCTAAAATAAGAGGCATTAAAGTTTCTGCAACATAACGTCCTCCGTATTGACCAAAGTTTCCATTTTTATCAGGAAATTTTTATAACTACTTTTTTTCATATTAAATATTATTTATTTTATTACAAAACTCTTTAATCAATTCTGTGGATTTAATTCCTTTTTAACCTCTACACCAGAGGAAACATCAACAGCTTTAGCTCTGGTACTTTTTAATGCAAATTCTATATTATTATAATCTAAACCACCAGAAAGTATCCAGTTAAAATTTAAAGAATTTTTATCTAATAAATTCCAATCAAAAGATTTACCTGTACCACCTGCTAATAGGTCGTCCTTATAATCAAATAGAATCCAATCAACAATATTTTTATAAGAGTTTGCATATTCTAAATCTTTCAAAGATTCTAACACTTATGGCCTTAATTATTTTTAAATTAAATTTTTTTTTTAAACTTATACAAAAATTTATGCTTTCATTTCCATGAAGTTGAATATATTTAAAACCTAGTTCATTGAGATATTGAACTTTTGAATTAGAAGGGTTTATTGTTACTGCTATAGGTTCTATACATTCAGGTGTACTATTCAACAAAACTTCTGCTTGCTTATAACTAACAAATCTTGGTGAATCTTTTTCAAAAATCATTCCATACCATGTGGCTCCATAATCAGCAGCACAATTTACTTCGAATGGATGTTTAAGCCCACAAACTTTTATTTTAGTTTTATTATTTTCCATTAAATATTAATTATTTATTATTTTTTTATAATATTATTAGGGTCTAAAGCATTAATTAAAGGCCTTCCCATTACTATATAATCAGATCCCATATTAAAAGCTTCTTTAGGTGATAAAAACCTTGATTGATCATCATTAGAGCTTTTTTTCTATTCTTATACCTGGAGTAACTACTTTTAAACTTTTTCCATGCATATTTTTTACTAGTTTTACTTCTAAAGGAGAGCATACAATACCATCTAAATTTAGCTTTTTTTGCTATATTTGAATAATTTTCAACACTTTGAGTAATAGAAATAGTATGTCCCATTTCCTTTAAATCTTGATTATTTAAACTGGTTAATACTGTTACACCTAATAATAAAGGTTTTTGTATATTACTATTTTTTGATGCTTCAGTTGCAGCAAAAACTGCATTTTGTAACATTTTTTTCCACCTGCTACATGTAAAGTTAACATGTAAGGGTCGTACATTAGTAACTAGTGGATAAATTGCTCTTTCTACAGTATTAGGTATATCATGTAGCTTTAAATCAAGAAAAAGTTTAATATTATTTTTTGCATTACTTATTTTTCTTATTCCATCAATACCAAACCTATAAAAAAACTCCATTCCTACTTTATATACGATATCATAGTCCATAGCTTTTATAAAATTTTCAGCTTTTGAAAAGTCATCAAAGTCTAATGCACATATAATTTGATTAGAATTTATTGTCATTTTCTTTTATTGAAAAAACTATAAATACCTGTTATCATCACTCCAATCAATAAGGAAATAAAGAAAAAAGATATGCAGGAATTTGTAGCTTAAAACTAAATGGCCATAAATTTATATATAACAATTCTTTATTTGAAATTCCAAAAGAAATCAAAAAAATAAAAAATAAAAATAAAAAAATTCTTTTACAAATCGAAAAAGTATCACTTATTTATAAACTCATATAATGTTTTTGACATCCTAAAATGAGGTATATTTTTTTTTATAGCAAATATTTTTTCTCCTGTTTTAGGGTTTCTTGCTAATCTTTTATCTCTAGTTTTAGTATAAAAAACTCCAAACCTCTAAACTCTACTCTATCTCCTAATTGAAGTGCCTGCGTAATTTCTTCAATCATAGTAGTGATAATTGTTTGTGAGTCCTTTTCTGAAAGGTCTTTTTGTTTTGATAATTCTTTTATTATATCAAACTTATTCATATTATTTTGAATACATAAACTAACTTTTTTTAGTATTAGTTGTTTTCTTGTCTTTTTTTTCAGATTTAGCTTCTAATGCAGCTCCTAAAATGTCACCCAAGGAAGCCCCTGAGTCCGTTGAACCATAATCTTTCATTGCCCTTTTTTCTTCCTCTAGTTCCATAGCTTTTATAGAAAGATAAATTTTTCTAGAACCCTTTATCTATGTTTGTTATCATTGCATCAACTTTTTCTCCTTTAGCAAATCTACTTGGTTTCTGTTCTTCTTTCTCTCTAGAAAGGTCAGATTTTTTTATAAAGCCTAGAATATCATTTTCTAATTTAACTTCTAGGCCAGCATCAATTACATTTTCAACTAAACAAGTAACTACACTGCCTTTTTTAAATTTTTCTGATATGATTGCCTCAAATGGATCTTTATCTAATTGCTTTATACCAAGAGCAATTCTTTCTTTTTCAGCATCAATTTCCAAAACTTTACTCTTTATCTTCATACCTTTGTTATATTTTTTTAATTCTTCTTCAACTTTTCCATCCCATGACAAATCATTAATATGAATTAATCCGTCTATATCTTCATTAATTTTTACAAATAAACCAAATTCAGTAATATTCGTTATTTCGCCTTCATGAATTTTATCTATATCTAATAACTTATTAATTTCATCCCAAGGGTTTTTAGTTGCTTGCTTCATACCCAAACTTAATCTTCTTTTTTGCATATCAAAGTCTAAGATTACTACCTCAACCTTATCTCCTGCTGCAACTAATTTAAAAGGATTAGTATTTTTTTTATTCCAACTCATTTCTGAAACATGAACCAAACCCTCAATTCCTTTATCTATTTCTACAAAAGCTCCATAGTCTGCAATATTTGTAACCACTCCTTCATATTTATTACCAACTTTAAATTTATCATCTGCCCCTTTCCATGGATCCTCATTTAATTGTTTCATCCCTAAACTTAATCTTTGAGAGTCTGACATTATATTTAATTAACTTTACTTTTATCTTTTTACCTACGCTAAGGACTTCAGATGGATGGCTAATTCTTTTCCAAGAAATATCAGTAACATGCAACAATCCATCCATTTCCCCTAAATCTATAAAAGCTCCATAATCAGTAATATTCTTAACAGTACCTTCCATTACTTGTCCTTCTTCTAAAGTTGATGCCATTTCTTTTTTAGCTTCTGCTCTCCCTTCTTCTAATACAGATCTTCTTGATACTACTATGTTACCTCTTTTACGATCCATTTTTAAAATATGGAAAATTTGCTCAGTCCCTAATAAATAAGAATTGTCCTTTATAACTTTAACATCTACCTGGCTACCAGGAAGAAAAGCTATTGCATCATTTAAATCAACAGAAAACCTCCTTTAACTCTCGAAAATATATTACCTTTTACTTGATCTTTATTCTTTAATGCTTTTTCCATTACTTCCCAAGCAGTTTCTCTTTTTGCTCTTTCTCTTGATAGGACAGCATCTCCAAATTTATTTTCGGCGTGTTCAAAAAAAACTTCTACCTCATCTCCAAGTTCTGGTCTCTTGTCTGGTGGAGTAAACTCTTTAATTGGAACTCTACCTTCTGATTTAAACCCTATATCAACTAATACAGTATCCTTCTCTATAGCCACCACTTTTCCTTTGACTAGTCCACCCACTTTTTTAGTTTCTCTACAAAAGATTCCTCTAATAGTTGTGCAAAGTTTTCCTTGCTTGCCTTTATGTTATCAATATTGTTTTTGTTAGAAACAACTTTATCCATACTTTCCTACTTTCAATATATTAAATTTTACTTTTTAAAGTTGGTATTCTACTAAATATTATATTTTTTACAATATTTATCGTTTCCTTAAAGTTATAATCAGAATTGTCAATAACAACTGCACCTTTAGGTTTTTGTAAAGGAGAATGTTTTCTATTTTTATCCTGTACATCCCTTTCCTTCAGGTCACTTAGCACTTGTTCATAACTAATGTCCTTTTTATCTTTTACAAACTGATTAAACCTTCTTTCTGCTCTAACCTTTAAACTTGCTGTTAGGTAAAACTTAAGGTTAGCTTTAGGTGCAACTACAGACCCACAGTCTCTTCCTTCCAAAATAATACCATTAAATTTTTTTTTTCTAATGTAATAATCATATCTTGCTGTATTTTAACTATAAATGCCCTTATTTCTTTATTCTTAGCAAGATTTGATGCTAACTTAGTAACTTTTGTTGAATATAATATTTTTGTTATTATGTATTATATATTCTTTGAAATCAGTAACATTTAGATTAGAAATAAAAGGAGGTAAATCTAATATATTTACTTGATTTTTGTAAAATAAGCTTGCAAACCTCTGTAATAAATACCAGTTTCCATATAAAAAAATTGAATTCTTTTGAAATTTTTTTACTTAGTGAACCTTTTCCTGAAGCAGCTGGTCCATCTATTGTAATAACTGACTTATTCATTTCTTGAGTAATTTCAAAGTTGAAAAGAAGTCAGGAAAGCTGGTCATAATAGATTCGTTTCCAATAACTCTAATTGGTTTTTCTGAAAATAAACTTAATAGGTTAAATGACATTGCTATTCTATGATCATTTTGAGCAAAAATAGTATTACCTCCCAGAACTTTTCTAGTACCAATTATTTCCATATCATCGTTAAAAGTATTAACTTGTACACCTGCGTTACGTAAACCCTCACTTATAGATTTAAATCTGTCACTTTCTTTATATCTCAACTCTCCCAAGCCTTTCATAATCATTTTTCCTTTTCCACATGCTGCTGCAATAGATAAAGCTGGAAACTCATCTATAAGAGCTGTAGTTTCATTTTTATTTAAATTAATATTTTTTAAAATAGAATACTTAGCAATAATTTCACATGTGTCAATTGAGGTTTTATTAATTTTAATTATACCTCCCATTTTTGTTAATATTTTAAAAACTTTTAGTCTCATACTATCATACAGAATGTTTTTAACCTTAACTTTACTTCCTTTAGTAATAAGACAAGCCACTACTATAAATAAAGCTGATGAAGGATCACTAGGAATATTGAAGTTACAATTTTTTAAATAACTCGTTCCATTTACTGTAACAGTATTAATATATTTTTTACTAATTTTAGAATTAATTTCTGCACCACATTTTTTTAACATTACCTCTGTATAGTTTCTACTTTTATAGGGTTCTTCAATCTCTGTAGCACCTCTGGCAGTTAGTCCAGCAAAAATTATAGCAGATTTAATTTGAGCAGATGCTACTGGACTTTTATATTTAATTGGCATTGTGATGCCTTTTTTTCTTGCTCCTATAACTGTAATGGGAAGTTTTTTCTTCAGAAAAAACAAAATTGGCTCCCATTTTTTTTAATGGATTTATAATTCTATCCATTGGTCTATTACTTAAAGATTCATCACCATAAAAAGTAACAGTAGCATTGGATCCAGCAACTAAACCTATAAGCAGTCTAGTTCCTGTTCCACTATTTCCCATATAAATGGGTTTTTTAGAGATTTAAAATTACCTAAACCAACTCCTTTAATCGTAAGAGTTTTTTTATTTTTATTAATATCAACTTTTGCTCCTAATGCTTCTACGGCCTTTAAAGTGTAATATACGTCTTCACTGTCTAAAATGCCTTTAATAACAGTTTGTCCAATAGAAGCTAATCCAATAATAACTGCTCTTTGTGATATTGATTTGTCTCCTGGTACTTTAGCTTCACCTAATAAGGAAAATTTTTTAATTTAAAATCATTAATTGCATTAAAAGGCTTAAAGGAATTTTTTTAAATATATACATAAATAATTGTTGAAATTAAATAATTTTAAAAATATTTTTAATTATCATAATTATATAGACTAATTTAACAACTTAAATTATGGAGTTGAAAATATGGAAAAATCTTTTAGAGGACAGAAACATGTTTGTTCTAATTGTAATACCAAATTTTTGATTTTAATAAGGAAAAAATTATTTGTCCAAACTGTAAAACAGAAAAAATAATGCAAAAAAAAGTAACTATTAATTCTGTTGATTTTAAAATAGAAAAAGAAGTTGAAACAGTAGATGATAATTTAGAACTATCAAAAGAAGTTGAATTTGATGATGATGAATTAAATGAAGTATTAGAAGATGATACTAGTTTAGAAAAAGAGTAAATTATAAATTATTTTTATTGGGGCCGTAGCTCAGTTGGGAGAGCGTGAATGGCATTCACGAGGTCAGGGTTCGATCCCCCTCGGCTCCACCATATTTTTGCTATATAAAATAAATATTTTTATGCTATAAAAAACCTATGAAAAATAGTCATTATTTTTTTTCTTTTTTAATAGTTATTATTATTTTAATTATAATACTTTTCACTTCAAAAATTATTCCAATTTTGAATCACAGATAATGCCTATGTGAGAGGATCTATTACAACTATATCATCAAGGATAGAAGGCTATGTAATTGAGGTGCCTGGCGTATTAAATACGGAAATAAATAAAGGAGATATACTTGCTAAATTTGATGATGCTCCTTTTATAGCTATGGTTAACAAATCTAGAGCAGAATTAAAAGCTGCAACAGCACAACTATCAGAAGTTGATTTAAAACAAGAAACAGAAAAACTAAAAATAGATGAGCAAAAATTACAATTAAAGCTAGCTCAAAATAATATTATGAGTGCAATAGCTAAAAAAGACTCGGAAATATCAAATCTTATTATGTATAAAAATGAAGAAAATAGAATTAAAAAATTATTAAAAACTAAAAATGCTACAAAGTCTAATTATGAAAAAGCTTTGGCTAATTATGAATTTAGCAAACATAAAGTAGAACAGTATGAAGCTGATATAGAGTCAGAAAAAATTTTTAGTCAAGTTATTGAAAAAAATTAAGAAACTTGAGTTTAATATTAAGAAACTTCAAGTAGAAAAAGATAGATTTTTTAGCAAACCAAGAATCTTTAAAAGCAAAACTAGATAATAGTCTAATTAACCTAAACTCTACTATTGTGAAAGCTCCTATTGATGGAACAATAGCAAATAGAATAGTTGAACCTGGTGTTTATATGAAAAAAGGATGGCCTTTAATGTCAATAGTCCCAACAAAAGACGTTTGGATTATTGCTAACTTTAAAGAAACTCAAATAGAAAATATCAAAGTTGGTCAAAAGGCTTCTATTAAAATTGATGCTTTTAGCAATCTCAAATTAGAGGGAAGAGTGTTATCTTTTTCTCCTGCTTCAGCATCCTCCTTTAGCCTAATTCCTCCACAAAATGCTTCAGGTAATTTTGTTAAAGTTGTGCAAAGGATACCTGTAAAAATTACTATGAATTTACCAAGACAACTTATGCAGGAAAAATTATTCCAGGAATGAGTGCAAAAATAAAAGTTTATAAATAAAATTCAATTATTTTTTTTGTTTTAATGATCTTATTTCAGCATCACACTGAGCCAATCTATAAGAAAGTTGCTTAACCATAGATTTCACAATGGGAGGAGATTTTTCTAATAGATCTCCTAATATTTTTTCATCAATTGGCAAAACTATAGAAGGCTTTAAAACTTTAACACTAGCTGTTCTAGGTTTTTTTAAAATTAATGACATCTCACCGAAAATTTCCATTTCTGATATTTCTGATACTTTTTTACCATTAACCTCAATTAGCTACTCCTTCCATCCAATAAGAAGGTATGCTTTATTTCCTTTTTCACCTTGCTTAAATATATATTCATCAGGTAAAAATTTTTGTTTTAAACTTTCTTCCATAATTTAATTATACTGTTAATTTATATTAACAAACATTCCTTCCTTTGCTACTATAAAATTATTATCTATCTTCTTGCAAGCAGATTCTATTTGCTCTCATTTTTTTATCATCATTTTCAGGGTTATGATGATAAATAAATAATTTCTTTATATTACATTCCTTTGACAACCTAGTAGCTTCCTGCCAGGTTGAATGTCCCCAGCCTATATAATTCTTAAAATTTTTATCATCATAAGTTGAGTCATATATCAGTACTTCTGCATTTTTTAAAAAATCTAATAAATTTTTTATTTTTATTTTTAAGTTCATGCTCATGATCTGTTATATAACAAATTGATTTTTTATTATATTCAACTCTATAACCTACAGCTCCATCTGGATGATTTAGAGAAATTGTTTTAACTCTTACTTTATCTATATAAAAATCTCTTCCTATTTCAAAGTCACAAAATTTAATTTTTGCAGAAAACTCATTTACTGTAATTGGAAATGAAGGGCTACTAATTTGTTTATTTAAAACTTCAAAAGTTTTTTTTTCTAGTCTTTTCTATGCCTGATCTAATTGTAAATTGAAAATCTTTATTAAACGCAGGCTGAAAAATGGCAAACCACAAGTATGGTCATAATGAAAGTGTGATAATAAAATATCAAAATTTTTTATATTTTTTTTTAATAAATAGTCTCCTAAATTAACTAATCCTGAGCCCATATCAAAAATTATAACCTTATTGTTAACATGTAATTCTACACAAGAAGTATTACCACCAAACTTAGTAAAATTTTTACCTGGTGTAGGAATACTACCTCTAACTCCCAAAATTTTATTTTCACTTTTTTACCATATTTAATTTTATATTATATATTTAATTTTTAAGAAACATTTTTCAAAATATCTGGAGCAGGATTTACTGTTGGTAAATCAAGTTTTTTACCAGCTTCTACTAAACAGGAGATAAAACTTTTTACAGGCTCTAAATTTTCATATTGTTTTGGTGTCAATGAAACTAGTCTCCTATCCAATAAATCTGTTTGATACAAATTAACATCATAAGATTTACCAAATCCTATCATTGCTGTTAAGGCTGGAAGAACAACTACCCCAGCTCTGCCTCAACCATTGATAAAGCAACTTCATAAGATCTAGTATGTGCTATAATTTTTTTTGTATTTAGATTTTTTTTTAAACCAATCTTCTATTCTTTTTTTATGTTGACTTCCAAACTCAAAAACTATGCTTGAACTCAGTAAATTTTGATGTTTTTGGCTTAGACTATTAAAACTTGAAATATCTTCCAAATTTAAATTTTTAGGTACTGCTAAAACATATGGATCTACAAATAATTCTTTTTTTGCAAAGGAAAGATTAGATGCAGCTAGAGAGTCCTCAGCAACTACTGCAATATTAAGCTGCCTAGCATATAATAAGTCTATAGCTTCTGCAGGTGTAACTTCTAAAACATTTATTTCAATATTAGGTAAAATATCTGAAAATAATTTCATAGTTAAAGGCAAAAATATTCCTAGCTACAGATGATAACATTCCTATTTTTAATATTCCCCTAGTATTACTTGTAAATTCTTTTAACCCTTCTTCCACCTCTTCTATGTTAGCAATTATTTGTTCAGCTTTAGTATAAAGATAATTGCCCGCATCAGTTAGATTAATTTTACTAAAGCCTCTATCAAATAATTTTGAACCAAGTTCTTCTTCTAATTTTGAAATTTGTTGTGATAGAGATGGTTGAGCTAAACCAAGTATTTTAGAAGCTTTAGTATATGATTTAGCCTGTGCTACTGCCCAAAATATTTTTAATTGATGTAATGTCATAGCCATAATTTTTTTAATATTATATTATTATTTTAGTTTAAAAAACAAACAATACAAATTCTATTTATTAATTTTATAAATATTTAGAAAATTTAATTAAGTTTACTATATAGAATTATTAATATAAATTTATTTCTCCCCTTATAGTAAAATTGGATATTACACCTGCCTCCTAAGCGGGAATTTCAGGTTCGAGTCCTGATAAGGGGGCCAATATTTTAGAAAATTTTTAAAAATATTATTTTTTTATAGTATACTTAATAATGTTGAAGCAAATAACTCTAATTTTAAGTATTTGGTCCTTAAGTTTTTATGTCTCAGTTCAGCTTTTTAATTTTTAACGACAATGATAATCACTTTTATTTTTATAATCTATGATATTTTTCGTTAAATTCTATTTTAGGCTACTTAATTATTAGAGATTTTAGTATGGGAATAAATTGGAAAATAAATGAAAAAGAAGAGAATGATTTTTATGAAAATTTAAATGACAGTGCTACCAATGATAAGAACAGCAGTCCATTTGATAAATACATTGATAAATTTGAAAAATAATTATAAATCATAAATCCTTAGCAGGAGGAATAAACTGTTTAGTTTTTCTATCAAATTTACCTTTACCCATCTATGTGTTCTATATGACCAATAACTGTGACCTCCTTCACTTTCCGGTTTAAAGCTCTCTTTTACTGCTATTATTTTTTCCTGGTTTATGAAGTCTTAGTAACCTCGTAAACTTTTCTTACATGTTCATTTTCTAAATTTGGTGCTTCTAAATCAATTGATGAAATAAAATTTTTAAGTGAAGCTAGAGCTAACCTTGCTCTACCCACTTCTATATTCTCTATTTTACTTATTTCAGTATTCACCCAAAAAATGAATATTAAGATATTTTTCAGATGTTTGAAAAGTAATGATGAAATTTTTTGGTTTTCTGTTTAAATATTTTTTTTCTCTTTTAATTTAGGAATTGATAATGATCTAAATATTCAAATGCATAATCTAATTCATCTAAGGTTCTTAACTTATCTTTTCTTAAATCATTGAACTTTTTATATATATCTTCTCCTCTAACACCCGCGAAAGGATCTTGATGTATGCCTGGTTTAAAGTATGGAACCTCAGTATCAGGAATTTCAGGTAACTCTGTATAAATTTTTTAGAAAATGTATAACAATCCCTTATATATGGATGGTTAAAGTCTGGTTTTTCTGTATTAATAGAATTTAAAAAAGCTTTCAATCCCATTAAAGCCACTTTTGCATGTCTTAGAGGTACTCCATTTACTGTTTTTATATTTTTTTTACACCATCTAAGATGTATATTTATGTATTCTTCATTTGTGTCTTTCATATAATCCCAATTAGTAGCTATATTGCTATCTTTTTTATTTTTATTTTTATTTTTAAGTGAGTCTAAGAAGCCTGATTTTTTTTTAACATCTCTTTTTTCAAAAAGCTTTATAGATTGATTTAATTCTGCAATAGCCTCTTCTTTATCTATAGCAAAACCAGATAACTCTCTTTTATCTTTACCTCTTATACCTCCAAATGGATCCATGGCTTTATAATATTATTTATGTTATATTTTAGCAATAATTATGTTAATACTTTTAAAAATATCTATAAACCTAGTTTTTTTTGCCTTTAATTCTTTATCTAATTTATTTTTAGAGAAATAATAATTAACGAGACAATTTCTATAATATATTTAGGGGATATAATAAAAGCAGGCTTAGAAAATCCATTTATAGGTAACTATTTAAGTTTTATATTTGCACTTACTATCGTTGGTATTTGGGTGCCTTTTTTACTGTAAATCAGAGGGTTTTAGGTTTTACATATTATTTGCCGGCACTATTGCCTGCTTTAGGATTAATAGGTACCTTCATAGGTATCTTTGCTGGGCTAAGTGAATTTGACCCAGGGAATATAGATGAAAGTTTCCCATTTTATTATCAGGACTAAAGATAGCTTTTACTACCAAGTATTTTTGGTATGGTAGGAAGTGCTATAGTCAAAATAGCAAGTTTTTTTCATCCAGATAATACTAGTAAAGATGAAATAACAGAGAATGATTTTTTTAAACTATTTAATGCACAAAAAGAGAGCTTGGTTGAAATAAATAAAGGAATTAAAAATTTAGAAGTAAAAAGTTTGAAGATTTTGCAAATAAAATTGGTGAGTCTACTGTAGAACAATTAATTAAGGCTATTGAAGAAGTAATAAGAGATTTTAATAGCAAAGTTGAAGAACAGTTTGGAGAAAACTTTAAAAAATTTAATGAAGGACTTGAAAAATTATTAGAATGGCAAAACAATTACGTAGGAGAAGTAGAAGCTGCAAAAAAAGCTATCGATACTTCTAATAACCTTTTAGATAGGCATGAAAAAAATCTTGAAAAAACTTATGCTCAATTGGAGAAAATACCTGAAGTCTTACAGCCTATTCAGCAAGTTTTAAATACAATAAAAGAAGAAAGATCTCAAATAGAGGCTAGTTTAGAAAGCCTACAAGAATTAAGAAATAATGCCTCTCAATCAATTCCAGAGTTAACTAATAAAATATCAATCTTATCAGATAGTTTATCAAATAATATTACTCAAGTTTCTGAAAGACTTAATAAGCTTGATGAAGAAATGACTGCTGAATTACAAAAATCACTAGAATTATTAGGTGCTCATTTAGGCTCACTTTCAGAACAATTAGTTAAAGACTATCAACCTTTAGTAAATGACTTAAGGTCTTTAATAGAAATAAGTAAAAATGTAAAAAAATGAAATTTTTAGGTAAAAAAAGCTCAGAATCAGATAGTGCGATTTGGTTATCTAATTCTGATTTAATGGCTGGACTAATGATAATATTTTTATTTATTTCAGTTGGCTTTATAAGAGAAAAAGCTCCTGAAATAGTTGGCCAACAACAATATATAATGAATTACTTGTCTTCAATTGATAATCAAGAAAGTAAAATTTTAGATGCCTTAGAGAATGAATTTACAGAAGATGAGAAAAAAATTGGAATTTGGAAATAATTAGAGATGAACAACTAATTAGATTTAATGCTCCTGATATTATGTTTAATCTAAATGATGATGAGTTAACAGAAAGATATAAAAAAATAATAGAACTTTTTTTCCAAGATATATAAGAACATTAGCTGGTTTTGGTTCAATTATTAAAGAAATAAGAATTGAAGGTCATACTTCTTCAGAATGGTTTACAAGTAATGAAGAAGCATATTTTAATAATATGATCCTTTCTCAAAAGAGGACTATTTCTGTATTAGACCAAGCCCTTAACTCCATATTGAAAAGTGGTACGACTGAACAAGATAGAGATTGGGCTTTAAAAGAGTAAGTGCCTCTGGTATGTCTTTCAAGAAATTTAATTTTTTTACAAGATGGCGAGGAGGATGCAAAAAAGTCTAGAAGAGTAGAGTTTAGATATCTACTTTCAGAAGATAATAAAATAGAATTTATTAAAAAAAATTTAAAATAAATTATGAAAATTGATATTAAATTTAATAGCTTACAAAATGCCTTAAATGAATCTGGAGCTACACTAAGATTTAGAAAAATTTTAAAAGTAATTCTAACTTAGACAAAATTTATAAAAATTTTAATAATGAAGGTAAGTTAGAAACATAAATGTCTTCTCCTCATTTTGTAGGAGGGTTAATGTTTTTTAATATATATTTGTAATAGGCACATCTGGCACAGGAAAACAAAATAACTATTTACACTTTACAAATTGTGAAAAAGTTTTGACATTAGCTGATAATAATTTATACTTAACTAATTCTGAAGAGTTATTTAAAGATTCAGGAGATTTAAAAAAACCATTTGAGCCTTGCACAGAATGTTTAACAAATACTAATTGGAACAACTATGCAAATGCTGATGACTGGGCGAAAAAGGTTAATCATTAGACAGTTTAATGTACTTCATTTATTTGATCATATTTTCTCATTACAAAGAGAATTAATAAGTAAAATTCACTCATCTAATACAATTGAAAAACTACCTAAAAACTTTCTGAGGACTTTAGAGTCTGTTAAAGCGAAAAAAAATGGAAATGTGAGGCCTGTAAAATTGATACATCTGGTTTAAAAAAATCTTTCATATTTTGGCAAAAAATGAAAACCAGTTTTCTGACAATGCAGATGATTACTATGGATTATGTGCATTATGTCTTAAAAAAGCAAATAATTATGTTATTATATTTCCTGAAGAGAGTATGATTATGCTGAAAAAAATAAAAAATAATTTTATAAGAAATAGCGAGTAAAATGCCTACTAATAATTATAAAATATTTTTTACAGTAATTTATCAAGTAGATGCAAAAAAAAAAGTATCAAAGTCTTTTAAAAGTGATGTAGATATCAACGCTGATACTGTTAACTGTGAACTTACTAACGAAAATGTTCATTCTAAATGGAATGAATATGTGCAAAAACATCTCTTAATAATTTAAACCCACCATCTGTAATTGATGATAGTAAGGCTTCTGAAAAAAAAAGTTATTACTCATAGAATTGTAAATTTAATGAATTTAACTGAAATTCATAAATCTTATATTTCCTAAATAAAGAACTAAAAAAAATATACAGTTTAAAAAAAATACCACTATTAACCAGACCTGCAATATTCAAAATAATTTTTCCTATTTAAAAAAATGAAAATTGCTCAATAAAAATTATTTTTCTTTACTTGTATTTTTTTATATTATAATGATGTTTAAAAAAATTAAATTAATGAATTCAAAAGTCAAAAAAAAAAAAACGTAGGTATATTTATATTCGACTAGTTGAAAATTTTGCTGGACCATATGAAGTATTTGCTAGCACCAGTTAACAAAAAAAGTAATGCGAAAATAAGCTCTCTTGTCCATTTAATGTTTTTACTTTTACAGAAAAAAAAATCATTACCTGCACTGGAGGGCTTACTGTGAAGAGTGACTTTACCTTAAATAATTGTCCAAAATTAACTTATTGATAATTTAGGAACCAGAATATTATTAAAAAATAATAATATTTTGAATTGGTTAGCAGCTAACAAAGATATAAATATAATTGCATCAGTTTGTACCGGATCTCTGCTTTTAGCAAAAGCCGGGTTATTAGATAATAAAAAAGCAACTAGTCATTGGGGAGCACTAAAATTATTGAAAAAGTTAAGTCCAAGCACACAAATATTAACAAATAAAAAATTTGTATTGATAAGTAAACGTCAGCAGGAGTTTCTGCAGGAATAAATATGTCACTAAACATTATTGAAAAAATAGGAAAAAAAATAGCACAGAACACTGCTAAATATATAGAATAGATTATTAAATATTTTTTTGATCTAATCCTTTATTTTGTCCTTGTTGAAGCAAGTTATCATCAAACCATTTAGAACAACTTAATATAGAACCATTAGTAGAAAACTACAAGCTCTATATAAAGTTTTTTTTTTGAATAAATCCTGCAAAGGCTCCTTCAGAATTGTAATAAGCACTAAAATGAATTAATTTCTTTTTTGTATTGGGATATAATAAAAATATTAATACTAAAATGCTTAAAAAATTAAATATTAAAACATAAAAAATATTATTCATGTTTTGAAATTACAATAAATCTGATAAACTTTAAAGTATATTATGCGCTATATAATAAACTTTCAGATTAAAATAAAAGATGATGAAACCTCTAATGAAATCATTAGGTCTTCTTATACTATTTTAGAAAAAGATAGTGAAAAATATAACTTACTAAATATTAATAATGTAGAAGATTGGTTTAAAAATTTTTTTAAACAAACTCCATTAGATCATTTCATAGATACTGCAAAAATTTCGAAGAAAACACATTTTGAAATGAAAATAGGAAGAATAACTAACGCAACCTCTGGTGAATACAAAACATTTTAGGAGAACTTATGAACGAAAATAAAACTGTAGAATATGAAATTATAGATAATATAGGAATTATAAAAGGTATGAACCCCCTGTTAATGCATTATCTCACTCAGTAAGATTAGGATTAATAAATAGTCTAATAGAATTAAATAATAATCAAAAAGTAGAAGGCATTGTTTTGATTGGCGATGGTAGAACATTTTTGCAGGAGCAGATATTTCTGAATTTGGAAAGCCTATGCAACAACCTGATCTAAATAGCGTTATAAAAACCTTTGAGGAATCTAAAAGCCTATTGTAGCAGCATTGCACGGTACTCCCCTTGGAGGTGGTTTAGAGTTGGCGATGGGATGTAACTATAGAGTAGCTATATCTTCAACAAAACTAGGATTACCTGAAGTAAAGTTGGGCATTATCCCTGGAGCAGGAGGAACTCAAAGGCTTCCTAGATTAGCAGGTGTAGAAAAAGCGTTATCTATGATAACATCAGGAGTTCCTGTAAGTGCTAGCGATGCTCTTAAATCAGGTATAATTGAGGAAGTCTTTGAAGATGCACTAGTTGCCAATGCCATCAGCTTTATAAAGAGTAAATTACAAGAAGAAAGTCACCCTGTAGCAAGTAAGCTTACAGATAAAATTTCTAATATTGATAGTGATATTTTCGAAGAGTTTTCAAAGAAAATAAAAAATAAGTTAAGAGGAAGAAATTCTCCTTTATGTGCTATTGAAGCAGTTAAGGCTGCAACTGAGCTTGATTTTTCTCAAGGACTAGAAAAAGAAAGAGAATTATTTAAATTATGCCATGATTCTAACGAAAGCTCTTCATTAATCCATATGTTTTTTTCTGAAAGACAGGCTTTAAAAATACCAGATATTCCTAAAGAAACAAAAATTTTACCCATTAATTCAGCTGCAGTTATAGGTTGTGGAACTATGGGTGGAGGCATAGCAATGAATTTTGCTAATATAGGAATCCCAGTAACTGTTATTGAAAATAGTCAAGATTCTCTTGATAAAGGAATTAAAATAATAGAAAAGAATTATTCTAATACAGTAGCTAAAGGAAGAATGAGTGAAGATGATTTTAAAAATAAAATGTCTTTGATAAAAGGAGCTACTAGTCTAGAAAGTATTTCTTCTGCTGATGTTGTTGTAGAAGCAGTCTTTGAAGAAATGAGTCTTAAAAAGAGATGTTTGAAAGAATTGATAAAATAGCAAAAGAGAATTGTATATTAGCAACTAATACTTCAACTTTAGATATTGATCAAATAGCTGAGTCAACAACTAGACCAGAATACGTAATTGGTACTCACTTTTTTAGTCCTGCTAATGTTATGAAGCTTTTAGAAATAGTTAGAGGTAAACACACAAGCAAAGAAGTAATAGCCAGCACTATGAAACTTGCAAAAACTATAAAAAAAGTTCCAGTTCTAGCAGGAAATTGTGACGGCTTTATAGGAAATAGGATGTTTCATGAGTATGTAAGACAGGCTCATGCTTTGGCTGAAGAGGGTGCAAAAGTTGCTGATATAGACCGTGTTATTTATGATTTTGGATGGGCTATGGGGCCATTTGCAGTAAATGATTTAGCTGGAAATGACGTAGGGTGGAGAATTAGAAAAAGACATAAGCAAGAAGGAAAATATGACAACCTTAGATATACTTCAACTGTAGCAGATCAGTTATGTGAATTAGGAAGGTATGGACAAAAAACTAATAGAGGTTTTTATATTTATGATCCACAAACAAGGCAAAAACAAATAGACCCTGAAGTTGATATGATGTTTGAAAAAGTAGCTAAAGAAAAGGGAATACAGAGAAGAGAAATTGATGACAATGAAATACTTCACAGATTAAGTTGGGCCTTATTGAATACAGGATGTATGATATTAGAGGAAGGTTTTGCTCTTAGAGCTTCAGATATTGATGTTACCTATGCCTATGGTTATGGATATCCTCATTGGAGAGGAGGGCCAATGAGATATGCTCAGGATTATGGGTTAAAAAAAGTATTAGAGGATATTGAAAGTTTTAGGAAAAATAATTCTGATATGTGGCCAAAATGTAATTATCTTGAAGAATTAGTAAAAATAATAAAACATTTAATTAGGAGGTTGAAATGAATGAAGCAGTAATAGTATCAACAGCAAGAACTCCAATAGGAAAAGCCTATAAAGGAGCTTTTAATAATACACATGGAGCAACCTTGGCAGGACATGCTGTTAAAAAGCTATAGAAGTTTCTGGCGTTGATCCTTCAACAGTTGAAGACTGTCTAATGGGGTGTGCTATGCCAGAAGGAGCCACTGGAGGAAATATTGCCAGACAAATAGCAATAAGAGGTGGTTTACCAGTTACAACAGCAGGGGCTACTATTAATAGATTTTGTTCTTCTGGAATGCAAGCTATAACTATGGCGGCTCAAAGAATAATGTCAAATGAATTAGATATTTGTGTTGCAGGTGGCCTTGAGTCCATAAGCTTAGTCCAAAATGAACATCAAAACAACTTTATGGCTCAAGAAGATTGGATAAATAAAAATAAACCCGAATTATATTATACTATGATTCAAACTGCAGAAGTTGTGTCACAACGTTATAATATTTCTAGAGATACACAAGATGAATATGGGTTACAAAGCCAGCAAAGAATGGCTAATGCACAAAATTCTGGATTTTTAGATAAAGAAATATTCCCTTTAGAGACTATTAAGCTGGTTAAAAATAAAGATACTAATGAAATTAGCCAAGAAAAAGTTTGTTTAGAAAAAGATGAAGGAAATAGACCTGATACTAATATTGAGGGGCTTAAATCTTTAAAACCTGTTATGGGGGATGATGCTTATATAACTGCAGGCAATGCAAGCCAACTCTCTGACGGCGCATCAGCTTGTGTAGTAGTAAATGCAAAAAAAGCAGAACAGCTAAATTTAGAACCATTAGGAGCATTTAGAGGAATGGCAGTATCTGGCTTAGAACCTGATGAAATGGGGATTGGTCCTATTTATGCAATACCGAAATTGTTAAAAAAACATAATCTGAGTATGGATGATATTGATCTATGGGAACTCAATGAGGCCTTTGCAGTGCAAGTAATTTATTGTAGGGATAAATTAGGTATTCCCAATGAAATACTTAATGTAAATGGAGGCTCAATTGCTATTGGGCATCCCTATGGTATGACTGGTTCCAGATTAGTAGGTCATGCACTTATAGAAGGAAAAAGAAGGAAAGCTAAAAATGTTGTAGTTACTATGTGTATAGGGGGAGGACAAGGAGCAGCAGGTTTATTTGAAGTATTTTAAATCTAATCTATTATGCAAGCTAAAGAAATCAAAGTTTTTAAATTTTTGGTAATTTTAAACACCATTGCGTCTATTGCTATTACGCACCAAATTATTTTGTATAATTTAGAATATTTAGATTTTAAAATTTATTTTATTTTATTTTATGGTTTTATTTGGTTTTTTTCCTTATACAGAATTTACTTTTTTTCCAAAGTTGGTCTTAAGCTATATGTTTTACTTGTAACATTTGGATTTATATTAAATATGTTATCAGATTATAAAGTTTATGGTTCACTATATTACTTTATGACATTATTTGAACATCTAATAATAGGTGCAATAATTGCTTTATCTTTCTTTTCTAAGATAAAAACTAAGTTTACCTAAATTTAGGCATAAAAAATGAATATAAATTATAATTCCTCCCTAAAGAGAGACTCAAGAGAGGTTACAACTTCTCTTGAGTCCACATTTAATATAAATTTAAAGTTTATTTATTAAATTATAATAATATATTATATTAATATTTTAAAATTAATGAAAGGAGGTGGTCTATGTCTAAAATTTTAGATCTAGTCACTTTCTATAACCGTATAGAAAGTAGATAGAAAATTTGAGTGAGAGGACAAAAATATCCTCTCACTTTTTTAAAAGGAGAATAATATGAAAAAATAATTATGATTACTTTAGGACTTTCTTTTCTTGTTTCTAATGTATTTGCTGGATGCATGAAAAGTGAAATTAAGCAATTAGATGCAAAGTTATCTACCACAGAAATAACTGAGTCTAAAAAAGCAGAAGTAAAAAAATTAAGAGATCTTGTGGTTGCAAATGAACATAAGAATTCTGAATTAGCTTTTGAAAGCTATGAAAAGGCTTTTAAGTTTACTAAATTAAATCAATTTTTTAGAGTAGGTTTAATACCTACTCTAAATCTCATTAAATTCCTTTGCTTTGACAATTTCACTGTCACTTTGCTTATATATATAACTAAAAATAAATACTGCAGTTACATTAAAAGCTAAACCTATCAGTCCAGCGTACAAATCATATAAAGTACTTTCCGCAAAGTATTGGTAGTAGATAGTAATACAAACTCCTAAAATTAAACCAATGATAATTGATATTGCGCTTACTTTTCTGAAAAATAATGAAGCATAAACTGCGGGAGCCAATTGAGCTATAGGGCCATAAGCACCTAATAAAAGCTGAATTAGACCCTCACTTCCAAAAATAGCTATTAAATATGCAATAACACCCACACCAAAAACTGCTCCCCTCATAATCCATAATTCTATATTTTCAGTTATCTTTGAATATATAGCTTTACATATATCTCTACCAAATTCTACTGAGGCTCCATGTGTAATTGCATCAGATGATGACATTGCTGCAGCTAAAGCTCCTGCACCTACTATACCATACAGCAACCCTGACTCTGTAAGATAATTAGTAATTAAGTAAGGTAAAATTTGCCCAGAGTTTTCTATCTGGTCACTGCTCACAATACCGTATCCAGAGAAACCTATAAATAAAACTGGTAATAAAAACAAGGCAAATATTGGATATACAGCTACCGTAGTTTTAATTCTTTTTTCTGTAGTAGTATATGACTTTGTGAATAAATGCGGCCACATAACAAAACCTATCATTGAAATTATTATATTACTGCTATACCTAGCTTTAGACATAGCTGACCCTTCTTCACCAATTAATAGAAAATCATTATTACTGTTATTAATAGTTTCAAACATATTTCCAATACCTCCATGCAATTTTTTCACAAAATACATACCTAAAATCCAAGCTATAACTAACATCAAAATTGCTTGAAAGACATCACTCCACGCTGCTCCTCTTACACCGCTAGTAGCAACATATATAACTACAATTCCAAAAGATATAAAAGCACCAAACCTATAATGTATGTTATCGTATGTCAATACATTTAAATTGTAGGCCATACCTTTAATCTGTAATGTAAGATAAGGTATAAAAGCTAGTATTGCTACTATTCCTACTATAATTGTCAAAAGTTTTGATTGGAATCTGTCACCTAAAAAGTCTCCCATTGTTATATAATTATTTTTTTTTCCAATTTTAGCTACTTTTGGGCCAATTACATACCACGGCATTAGCCCTAGAGTACAGTAGACTAAAATATAAAAAGAAGCTGCCCCTTTAGAATAAGCCCAACCAGGACCTCCTAGAAAAGCAAAAGCTGAAAATATAGTTCCTCCCATTAAGAACCACATTACAAACAAATTAAAAGACCTATCTCCTACAGCATACTCAGATAAAGAAAAAAAAGACTTTCCCTTTCCCGCCATAATTCCAATTAAAAATGCTAAAACTAAATAAATGGAGATCGCTACCAGGGCTATATGCCATTTTTCCATATTATGATTCCTCTTTATCTATAAATAGAAAAAAAAGTATGCCTACAAACTGCATCAATATACATGCAATAATCCAAAACAATGAAAAAGGCATTCCTAAAATAAATGGATCTACTCTGTTACCAATACTGTAAATAGGGAATATTAATAAAGCTAAAATAAATAAACTAAATAAAAAGAAATAAAGGTTTATTTTGTCTTTTCTTTTCATTTTAAGATGAATTTTTCTCTATCATATTTGCTTGTAATATCTCTATCCAATAGCCATCAGGGTCTTCAATAAATGCTAAACCTTTCATTTTTCCATCATCTGGTTTTTTTACAAATTTAACCCCTAGCTTTTCAAATCGCTCTCCTGCTGCATATACATCTGGTACGCTAAATCCAATATGACCAAAACCCTGTGGCTCACTATTACCATTGTGATAAGAAAAACTTTCCTCATTTTCAGTGCCCCAGTTATGAGTAAGTTCTAACATTGCTCTTTGACTAAACGTCCATGTAGTTCTTTTATTATCTTCTTCAGGCACATTTTCATTATCAACATCACCAGGCATACCTAAAAAATATAAAGTAAATTTCATCTCTGGAAAGTCTAGTTTTCTATATAACTTCATACCAATTACTCTGGTATAAAAATCTAGAGAAACTTTAGGATCCTTTATTCTCATCATTGTTTGATTAAAAACATATGATTGTGTTTCTTGATCAGGACTTTCACATAACCCTTCTGCTTTATCATGATGTATACTCATAAAAACCTCCTAAATATATTTTAAACAAAAAAATTCTCCTGACAATATTCATCAGGAGAATTTAAATTAAAGTATTACTATTACTTTATATTGTACCTTTAGCCATCTCTTTAGCAATATACTCAGCTTGTCTTATAGCAAGTGATACTATTGTAAGAGTTGGGTTTTCTGCTGCACCTGTTGTAAACTGACTTCCATCAGAAATGAACAGATTAGCAATATCATGAGATTTTCCATGCTTATCACATACACCATCTCTAGCCTTTTCACTCATTCTACATGTACCTAAGTTATGTGTAGAAGGATAAGGAGGAGTCTCAAATACGTCTAAAGCTCCTGCAGCTTTATAAACATCTGTTCCTTTCCCAAAAGCATGCTTTCTCATTGCTAAGTCATTAGCATGATCATCAAAGTGAACGTTAGGCACAGGCATACCATTTTGATCTTTTTCATTGGTATTTAGTGTAACTCTGTTAGACTCCTGTGGCATATCTTCACCAACTATCCACATTCCAGACATATGATCATAATTATCTAAGAATTTACCCATTTTAGGTCCATACCCTGTAGTACCTGGTACTAAGAAAGCAGCCATGAATGGTAATCCTAATGATAATGTTTCCATTTCATAACCTCCCACAAACCCTCTAGAAGGATCATTCCTTGACTCATCAGTAATAATACCAGCCATAGTTGTACCTCTATGCATATTAACAGGTTTATCCATTAACGCATAAACAGATGCAGTTAGATGTCTCATATAGTTTTTACCAACCTGACCAGCAGAATTAGATAATCCATCTGGATACATTGATGTATTAGACATTAATAACAGTCTTGGTGTTTCAATAGAGTTTCCAGCTACTGCAACTATTCTCGCTTTTTGCTTTTGCTGATTTCCATCCTTGTCAACATAAACTACACCATCAATTTTACCAGCCTTATTATGAGTAATTTGAATAACATGAGCTTCTGTTCTTAGCTCAAAGTTACCAGTTTTCTCTGCTTTAGGAATCTCTGAATAGCCAGCAGACCATTTAGCTCCTGATTTACAACCTTGGAAACAAAAGCCTAACTGCAAACAAGCATTTCTTCCATCTCTTGGCATACTATTTATACCCATTCTACCTGTGTGACAATCTTTGTAGCCCATTTTCTGAGCACCATCATATAACACTTTAAAGTTATTGTTACCAGGTAAACCAGGAATACCGTGTGTTCTAGTTACACCAATTTTATCTTCAGCCTTATCATAATATGGCTCCATTTCCTTTAAAGAAATAGGCCAATCTAAAAGACTAGCACCTGCTACATCACCATATTCTGTTTTTACTTTAAATTCATGCTCTTGAAATCTAAGGGATGCTCCTGCCCAATGTAATGTAGAACCACCAACACTCTTTACTATCCATGAAGGTAACCCTGGGAAGTCAGTCGCAACTCTCCAACTACCAGAAGTCGTTCTTTTGTCTAACCATGCAGTTTGTAGGAAAGCCGCCCATTCGTCATTTACAAAATCATCTGTAGTATATCTTTTTCCTGCTTCCAAACATACTACATTAATACCTTTTTGAGCCAACTCATTTGAAAGAGTGCCTCCTCCTGCTCCAGAGCCTATAACTACTGCAACAGTATCGTCATTTAAATCAAATTTTTTTGCCATATGTTAATTCTCCCTATATTATTCCCACCAACCTTTAGGACTTGCATCCTCAGATGGTTGTGGCCAATCTGCATCCTGAAAACCTCTTAAATAATATCCACCTTTATCATAAGATGCGCCTTCCCATCCAGCTACAGCCCATACTCTTGGATTATTAAAAAAGACATTAACCATTTCTCCTCTCATGGTGTTGAAAAAACCTTCTCCTTCCATGGATTTCAATACTTTCATTCTTTTTTTACTAGAAGCATCTATATATTTTCCTCCAGCAGCTTTATCAAAAGCAGCAACGCCATCAGCTAATGCTGACTTAACTGATTCGTCTTTTGAATGCTTTTCCATCTAGTGAATCAACTGCAATCATATATAAATCGTCTGAAAACCTTTTACCTGGAAACATATCTTTTCCAACTAACAACATAGTTTTAGCAACGTGATTATCAATAGCGCTTTTCTTTGCAGCCCAAGCATTAAAAGAGGTTAGCTGAACAACTCCTCCTGCTAAGACTACAAAACCTGAAGTCTTTCCTGCTTTTTTTAGAAAAGATCTTCTACTTATATTACTATTAGTCATATCTCCTCCCTTAAATTAATTAATAGTTATAAATTTATATGTGAATATTTTATATATTTTCTACTAATTTTACAAGTTAATTAAGCTTATTTTAAGCAATTAAAGTTTTTAATCGATATCATAACAATATCCATGTGCTATATGAACATAATCTACCTCATTACCTCTTCCATCTAACCAATAATGAGTAATCAAAGTTTTTCTATATCTTAAGCTGTCTAATGATAAAATTATATTGTAAGTATTATTGTCATCTATAGGTTTACAAATAATTGAATTAAATTTTTCTTCATTTTCACAGTTAAACTGATACTTTGCTTCAAATTTTTTTCCTTAGTACTTTCCATTTCAGTCATCAAAGTATAATTTTCACTAAAATTGAGAGTAGTCTTATCCGGGAAAAACTCAGTTTCTTTCAAAAATTTTCTTTCAAATTGAAATAACCCACTTACTCTTGTTTCCGTAAGACATTCATATTTTTTTTCAAACATATCTTGATTTGCAACTGATAGAGCTAGTCGCCATGAACATTAAAAAAATAAAAATAATTTTTTTATACAATTTATCCTCTTCCAGCTATAGTAATACCACCGTCCATAGTAATAACTTGTCCAGTTATGAAAGCTCCTGGTTTTGAGGCTAATAAAATAGCAGCTCCAGCAACTTCATCTGTAGTTCCAATTCTTTGAAGCGGTGCGTAACTTTCTACATCTTTAAGAATTTCTGGATTTTCCCATAATGCTTTTGCAAAATCTGTTTTAATTATACCTGGGCATAGACCATTTACATTAATTTTATACTTTCCTAACTCAACAGCTAAACTTCTAATTAGACCAATATCAGCAGTCTTAGATATGGAGTAAGCTCCTAAATTTTTTACTCCCTGTAGACCTGCTATTGATGAAACAATTATGATAGATGATCCATTTTGATTATCTTTAAGATGTGGAATTGCGCTTTTACATAACCATAAGTTAGATTTAACATTATTATTCATAATTTTGTCAAAACTTTCATCAGGTATTTCTGCTAATTTTCCATAATAGGGATTACTGGCTGCATTACAGACTAATATATCAAGCTTCCCATACTTTTCTTTTGCGAACTTAATTAAACCTTCACAAGCATCTTTATTAGATATGTTACACTCATAAGCACTAGCAGTTCCACCAGAATCAACTATTTCTTTAACAACTTGCTCGCAAGCATCAATTTTTCTAGATGATACTATTATTTTTGCTCCTAGTTCTGAGAACCTTAAAGCTATTCCTTTTCCAATTCCCCTAGAAGAACCAGTTATGATAGCTACTTTGTTGTTTAAATCGAAAAAACTACTCATTAATTAAAATTTCCTTTCATTTAATAACTATAAATGTTTTTACAAATTAAGTCGAATGTATTAACCTAATAAAAAATTTAGAGGTCCATATGTCAGAGCATGATACTAAAGTACAAGCTAATCACAATGAGATAGAAGAAGCTTGTATGAAAAACTATGAAGACTTGACTGAAAAAGAGTTAAGAATACAGCTGGCTGCATCTTATAGATTAGTAGAAGAGTTAGGTTGGTCTTTTTTAATTTTTGGTCATTTGACAGCTAGAGTTCCAGGACCAGAAAAACATTTCTTAATTAATCCCTATGGCTTAATGTATGATGAAGTTACAGCCTCAAATTTAGTTAAAATTGATCTAGAAGGAAATATTGTAGAAGAATCTGAATGGAAGATAAATCCAGCTGGATTTATTATTCATTCAGCCATACACTCATCAAAAGAAAATGCTCACTGCGTTATGCACACACATACTAACGCAGGAATGGCCATGGCAGCTTTAAAGCAAGGGTTAATAAATATTGACTTTAGTGGCTCTGCCTTTCATAATAAGGTCGCTTATCATGATTTTGAAGGGGCTACACTAAGAAATGATGAATGCGAGCGTATTGCTAATGATTTAGGTGATAAAAGTGTTATGATACTAAGAAATCATGGTTTACTCACCACTGGTCCCACAGTAGCGGAAGCATTTATGAAACTTTATACTTTAGAAAGTGCTTGTCAGGTTCAATTAATGGCAAGAGCTTGTGGTGAAAAATTAGAATATGTACCTAGTAATATTCTTGATAGGCATGCTAGAGATTTGAAAGATGAAGGCAGTTATAAACTAGCTTTTAGAGCTTTAGTAAGAAGAATGCTTAAGAAAGACTCTAGCTTTATTTTATAGTTGATAATTAAAGAATTAATTAAGGAGATTTTTTGTGAAAAGAACTTTTCAGCCCAGTAAATTAGTTAGAAAAAGAAGACATGGTTTCAGAGCTAGAATGGCTACCAAGTCTGGAAGATTAGTACTTTCAAGAAGACGCTCAAAAGGCAGACAGAGACTCTCTGCATAATTTAACTAATGAATACATATCTAATCAAGAAAAAAGAAGATTTCTCTCATGTATTTAGAAATGGAAGTTTCTTGAATTGTAATTCTTTTACAATTAATTATGCTAAAAAGTCAAAAGCATCTAGTACAAACTCACCTAGATTTGGTATAATTGCTAGTAAGAAAGTTGGTAATGCGGTTCAAAGAAATTTTGCAAAAAGAAGAACCAAAGCTTTAAAAAATATTTTTTAAATTGTGGCAAAAATGAATTTGACTATATTTTAGTAGCAAAAAAAAACCTACTTAATGAAAACTTCAAAATACTTAGTTCTCAACTTGAACAAACCTTAAATAAAATAAAAACATTATGAATGAACAAAAAAATTTATTACTAGCAATTGTTGCTTCATTAATAATTTTATTAATTTTTCAATATCTTTTTCCTACTGAAAGAAAAATGATAGAAGAAAATGTAGAAGCTGAAAATCAGATAAAAGAAATACCTCAAGAAAAAATATTAGAGAGAGAGGAAATAGTTAAAAATAATAAAAGAATATACTTTTCCGAGTCGTCTAGAATAAAAGGTTCAATTTCTCTTATAGGTGCACGCTTTGATGATGTTATACTGAAAGATTACAAAGACACCATCAAGCCTGGATCCAAACAAGTAACCCTTCTATCTCCTAATAATACTCTAAACCCTTATTTTGTTGACTTGGGTTGGATGTCTCAAGAAAATATTAATTTACCAAATAAAAATAGTGAATGGCAATTGATTGAAGGCAAAGAGTTAGGTCCTGAAAATCATATTACTATAAAATGGGTATCTCCTGAAGGAATAGAAGTTTTTTAGAAAAATAGAAGTAGATAAAGATTATCTAATAACAGTTGAACAAAAAGTAACTAATGGTTCAAAAAAAGACATTTCATTAACACAATATGGTAGAATAAACAGAACTGGTACACCAAAAACATCTGGTTTTTATATATTGCATGAAGGGCCAATCGCTGTTCTTAATGAAAGACTAATAGAAGTCGATTACGATGATATTATTGAGGAAGGATCCAAAAGTATTATAAGTAAAGGGGGCTGGGTTGGAATAACTGATAAGTATTGGTTAGCAGCCCTTATCCCTGATCAAAGATCCAGAATTGAAGGTGGCTTTAAGGCTGTTCTAAAAAATATTGAACGTTACCAAGCTCAATATACGAGTAATGAAATAATTCTAGAGAAAGGAGAGACAGCTTCAGTAAAGTCTAATGTATTTATTGGAGCTAAAGAGGTAGACCTCTTAGATAAATATTCTAATCAACTTTCTATAGAAATGTTTGATAGAGCAGTAGATTTTGGCTGGTTTTATGTAATAACAAAACCTTTATTTTTATTATTACATAAACTATCTGATTTGCTTGGTAATGTTGGCCTATCTATTTTAGCTCTTACCGTTTTAATTAGAATTCTATTATTTCCTCTAGCTAATAAGTCCTTTAAATCTATGAGTAAAATGAAAATACTAACACCTAAAATGACTGAGATAAGAGAAAGATATAAAACTGATAAATTAAAAATGCAACAAGAAATAATGGCTTTATATAAGTCTGAAAAAGTTAATCCTCTATCAGGTTGTCTTCCTATATTAATACAAATACCAATATTTTTTGCATTATACAAAGTACTATTTGTAACACTAGAGACAAGACATGCTCCTTTTTATGGTTGGGTAAAAGATTTATCTGCTCCAGATCCAACTACTATTTTTAATTTATTTGGCTTATTCAATTTTATGCCTCCTTCATTTTTAATGATAGGTGCTTGGCCTTTATTAATGGCTTTAACAATGTATTTACAACAAAAGTTAAACCCTGCACCACCTGATCCATTACAGGCAAAAATTATGTCTTTTCTTCCATTGATGTTTCTCTTTTTATTTGCTACTTTCCCGGCAGGTCTAGTTATATATTGGACTTGGAATAATATTCTCTCTATAGGGCAACAATGGATTATAATGAAAAAAACAAAATGACTTTATGAAAGCTTTTAGTTTTAAAGTTTTTTCTGAAGGTATTAGTTTTAAGAGTTATAATGAATTAAAATTTTATGGAATTCCTGAAATATGTTTTACAGGAAGATCAAATGTTGGTAAGTCTTCACTAATTAATGCTATTACAAACAGAAAGTCACTAGCCTCTACTTCCAATAAGCCAGGCCATACACGAAAAATCTTTTTTTATAATATAGCAAAGAAATTTATGCTTGTTGATTTGCCTGGCTATGGTTATGCCAAAGCATCAAAAAATAAAATAGAAAAAATGTCTGAATTAGTATTTTTATATTTGACGAAACGTACTTATTTAAAAATAGTTTATATTCTGATAGACTCCAGACATGGATTTAAAGAGAGTGATATTAGTTTCTTAGAATTTTTAGACACTAATAAAATTTCCTTTCAAATTATATTTACTAAAATTGATAAAATAAATAAAAGTGAAAAAGAAGTTTTAATTAAAGGAATGCAGTTTCATAAGCTTATTAAAAATAGTCATCCTTTTTTTACAAGTTCAAAAACTAAACTAGGTGTAAAAGATATAAAAAAACAAATAATAGATAATTTAAAAAACCATGAGTAATTTAATCAATAAAACAGCAAAACAAATCTCTGCTTCGAAAAAAGAAGTTACATTCAATCTTCAAAAATATATTAATGAAATTATTGTTATTAAATATGGCGGCAGTGCTATGTTAGATAAAAAACTATCTTTAAACTTTTTTCAAAATATCAAAGCACTAGTTGAATTAGGCATTAAACCAATTATTGTTCACGGTGGGGGACCTCAGATAAATTTAATGTTAGATAAAGTAAATATAAAACATAAGTTTTTCAAAGGTATGAGAATAACAGACAAAAAAACTTTTGATATAGTAGAAATGGTTTTATCAGGAGTAATTAATAAAAATATTTCATATTGTCTTTCAAATAAGAAAGTTAATGCTTTAGGACTTTCAGGCGTTGATTCTAAAATTATAATAGCTAAAAAATATAGAAAAAAAAATGTATCTGATCCAGACTTAGGACTCGTAGGACAACCATATAGTATCAACAAAAGTCTTTTATTAAACCTCGTCTCTAATAAAATTGTTCCAGTTATAGCTCCCATAGGAGCTAATGCCAAAGGAACTAAATTTAATATTAATGCTGATTTAACCGCAGGTTTTATAGCATCCGAAATTGGTGCTAGGAGATTGCTTATGTTAACTGATGTAAATGGAGTTATAGGTAAGGATAACAAAGTAATAAGTGAATTAAAGCTTAGTGAAATCAACCAGCTAATATCTAAAAAAATTATTTATGGTGGTATGATACCGAAAGTAAAGACTTGTGTTGAAGCTGTTAGAGCAGGGATTAGAGCATCCGTAATACTTGATGGTAGGCTCAATAATGTAATACTTAAAGAGCTTTTAAGTGATAAAGGTATAGGTACATTATTTAGAAAGTAATATTATGCAAGACTTATTGATTGACCTCGACAATACCGTTTACCCAGAAGACTCAAATATATTTGCGCAAATAGACTTAAAAATGAAAAGTTTTATATCAAAAAATTTAAATGTTTCATTAGATGAAGCTTTTAAAATACAGAAAAAATACTTTGTTAATAATGGAACCACTCTTAGAGAGGTTAATGCTATATCATAATATACAACCAGAGGAGTTTTTAAACTATGTACATGAAATTGATTTAACTAGTATAAAAAAAATAAAGAACTGAGTGATGAATTAAAAAAATATAATGGGAAAAAAATTATATTTACTAATGGTTCGGATAAGCATGCTAAAAAAGGTTCTTAAGAAAATTGGTTTAGATAAAATAATAGATCATATTTTTGACATTATAAAAGCAGACTATATACCTAAACCTGATATCTCAACATATCAAAAAGTTATTAAAGAGTACTCATTGGACCCTGATAAAACTATTATGATTGATGATTTGCCTAATAATTTGAAAACCGCTAAAAACTTAGGTATTAAAACTGTATTAATTAAAAAAGATTTTTTTAATAGTAAAACTCATAATTATATTGATATAATATGTGCTAATTTATTAGATACAATTAAAAAAATAAATAAAGGAATTATCTAAATGCTTACAAGTAAATTAGAAAAAGAAATTAATGTAATTTGGAAAACAAGAGATTCTTTGAGCTCTAAGTCAAATAAAAAAATTATTAATACAATTGATAAAACAATAGATTTAATTGATAAAGGAAAAATAAGAGTTGCAGAAAAAACTAAAAATAAATGGAAGGTTAATGAGTGGATCAAAAAAGCTATTTTACTTTCCTTTAGAGTAAATGAACAAAAAGTAATTTCAAATGGACCAGGAAGCTCTTCTTGGTGGGATAAAGTTCCATCTAAATTTTCTAATTGGAAAAAAAAGATTTTAAAAAAGCTAACTTCAGAGTTGTTCCTAATGCAGTAGTAAGAAAGGGTACACATATAGAAGAAAATGTAGTACTTATGCCTTCTTTTATAAATATTGGTGCTTATGTTGGGTCAGAGACTATGATTGATACATGGGCAACAGTTGGAAGCTGTGCTCAGATAGGAAAAAAATGTCATATTTCAGGTGGTGCTGGCATTGGTGGTGTTTTAGAACCATTGCAAGCATCTCCCTGTTATTATTGAAGATAATTGCTTTATAGGGGCTAGATCTGAAGTTGCCGAAGGTGTAATTGTTGAAGAAGGAAGTGTTTTATCTATGGGAGTTTATATAGGAGCTTCAACAAAGATTGTTGATAGAGCCAGTGGAAAAATATTTTATGGCCGTGTTCCTAAATACTCCGTTGTAGTTCCTGGCTCACTTGAAGGGAAAAAGGGTATAAATCTTTATTGTGCTGTGATAGTCAAAACTGTTGATGCAAAAACAAGGTCTAAAACTTCCATAAATGATCTCTTAAGAAATTAACTATTCTTTTTTAAGTGGTCTTGCTAATAAAAGATTAACAATTTTTTTTACAGAATAATCCTTAATTAATATCTTATAAATTGAATCTAATATAGGTGTATCTAGGTTATACTTTTTTTTGATCAAATAAAGTGCCTTAGCATTTTCTAAACCTTCAGTAACAGTACTATTTTTTTTAAAATATCATTTTTACTTTTACCTTTTCCTATCAAAAATCCAAAGGTATAATTTCTTGATGATACTGATGAGCAAGTTAAAAAAATATCTCCTATACCAGATAAACTTAAAGTAGTTTGTTTTTTACCTCCAAATGCCAAAGACACTTTTTCAATCTCATTTATTCCTCTACAAATTATTGCTGCCCTAGCATTTTCTCCATATCCTAATCCTTCTGCTATACCTGCAGCTATTGCTAAAATATTTTTAATAGCACCATAAATCTGAACACCTATGATATCGTTATTAATATAAACCCTAAATTTTTTATTAATTAGTAAGCCCCTAACTTTTTCAGAAAGTTTTAAATTTTTGGATGCTACGGTTACGGCAGTAGGCTTCCCTTGAGCTACTAAATCCGCAAAAGAAGGTCCACTTAAAATTGCAATTTTTTTAATGGGAATATAGACTTTAAAACATCGCTTAATAATAATCTTCTTTTTAGATCAAAGCCCTTCGAACAAATTATTATTGATATTTTTTCTACTATCCTTTGAAATACTGTCTGAATAGTTTTTTACTATGCTATAAACAAATTGGGAAGGAACTACAATGAATATGTAAGCCGGTCTAACTCCTTGAAAATTATTTACAGCTAATATATTTTTATTTAGTTTAATTTTTGGTAAAAAAAAAGTGTTGATTTGTTTATTATTTATAGAATTAGATACCTTTTTTTCATAGGCCCATAAAAAAATTTTTTTATTACTATTTTCAGCTAATAAGTTTGCAATAGCTGTCCCCCAAGCGCCTGCCCCTAAAACTAAAATATCATTTCTCATACTCTTTCTCCTATACTTTCTAATGGCCATCTGGGCTTTGCTTTTATATTTAGTTTACTCTTCACTCCTGCGTTATACAACTCATACCCAGCCCAAGCTATCATTGCTCCATTATCAGTACATAAATCAGTAGGGGGAAAAAAACTAATTTATTCTTTAATTTAACATTCTCTATTATTTTTTCCTTAAATAATTATTTGCAGCCTACTCCACCAGAAACTACTACGTTTTTATAATTAGAAAATTCTTTATTACTAATATCTATAGCTAAGGAAATTTTTTTACATAATACATCAGCCACTGACTTTTGAAAACTTGCAGCCAAATCGCATCTAGATATATTATTTTTATCAATTTCATTATTACAATTAAAAGCAGCTGTTTTTAATCCAGAAAAAGACATATCTAAACTTTTGACGTTAATTAAAGGCTTAGGAAGACTAACTTTTTTGTAGTCTCCTTTCATAGCTAATAATTCTAATTGAGGGCCTCCTGGAAAATCAAGTCCTAAAATATTTGCAACTTTATCAAAAGCTTCTCCTAGAGCATCATCTAGAGTTCCACCTAAAAATTTGTAGTCATTTATATCAGAAATAAAATAAAAATTAGAATGTCCACCTGATACTAATAAAAGTAAAAAAGGATATTCAACTTTATTAGCAAGCCTAGCGGTTAGTGCATGTCCTTCTAAATGGTTAACTCCAATGAATGGTATTCTATTTACTTGAGATAATGTCTTAGCAAAAGTAAGCCCTACTAGTAAACCCCTACTAATCCTGGCCCCACTGTAGCAGCAATTAAACCTATATCAGTTATCCTAAGTTGTTGTTTTTTTAGTATACGCTTAAGTATTTTATCAATGTATAAAACATGATTTCTGGCTGCCAACTCTGGGACTACTCCATTATAATCCTTGTGAATTTGATTTTGTGAAATAGTTTCATTAGCTATAATATTTTTATTATTATCTATAATACTTATTGAAGTATCATCACAACTGCTTTCTATTCCTAAAATTTTCATATTAATATTTTATATAATAAATTAATATAAGATACATGATAAATAAAAAAATAATCATAGCTTCTAGAAATAGTAATTTAGCAAAAACTCAAACAGAGTTAGTAGTTTCAAAATTAAAATATGCCGGATATAAAAATATTGAAAAAATTTTTTTAAAGTCTAAAGGAGATACTATCAGTAAAACTAAATTTAAAAAGTTTGGAGGCAAAGGTTTATTTACTGAAGAAATTGATAAACTTATTATAGATAATAAGGTTCATTTAGGCGTGCACTCTGCGAAAGATATTCCTGCAGTATTAAATAAAAAACTTGGCATAGGAGCTTATATGAATAGAGAAGATGTGAGAGATATTTTAATTACAAAAAATTCTAATATTAAAAAAATATCACAACTACCAAAAAACTCTACTTTGGGAACCTCCAGTCCTAGAAGGGCTGCATACATTAAATTATTAAGACCTGATTTAAAGATTGTAGAAATTAGAGGAAATATAGAAACTAGAATAAAAAAAGTATTGAATGAAAAAATTTTTGCTATTATTTTGGCTAAAGCAGGGTTAAATAGAATAAAAAAGTTACAATTCGAATTCAACTTTTGTAGTATACCTTTATCTCAAATATTACCTGCTCCAGGGCAAGGGGCGATTGCAGTCACCTATAATAAAGAAAATATTTTTATCAAAAAAATATGTAAAAGGATTGATTGTCCAGATACTAGAGTATCTCTAAATTCAGAGAGGAGTTTAATTAAAAAAATAAACGGTGATTGCTTCACTCCTATAGCTGCACTTGCAATAATTAAAAATGGCTCAATTATGTTAAAGGCACGCTTATTTTCTAAAGATTATAAAAAATTTGTGGATGATACCAGATTAGGGCCGATTAAAGCAGCTAAGTCTCTTGGAAAAAAATGTGCTGAAAGCTTATTAAAAAAATTAAAAACACTAGAATGAAAAAAAAAAAAATATATAATAATTTTTAGAGCCAGTGGTCCTTTAAAAAATACTTATCTATTAGATAAGCTTGCAAATTAAATTATAAAATAGAAGATTATCCTATTTTAAATGTAAAAAAATATATACAAAAGAAATTAAGATTAATGATAACGATGTAGTAATAACTTCTTCTTTTAATAGTATATATTATTTATCACAACTTACTCAAAATAGAACTTTCATTTTATATACGCTCGGCAAAGCTGCCACATTATTAGCAAAAGAATTAGGTTTTAAAAATATAATTGAATGTACTGGAGATAGTGGTAATATATTGTTGAATTTTATTAAGAATAATAAAAGTAAAACGTTTAATAAGGGGAGCATTATTTACGCTGGCGCAAAAGAAATTTCTTTTAATCTTCCTAAAGAGTTGAGTTGCTTGGGATATAAAGTTAAAAGATATAAAATTTACAGTACTGAGGCAATAAGTCAATTTTCCTCTAATTTCTTAAATTTAGTGAAGAAAAGAAATGTTTCTTGGATTGTACTTCTTTCTTCTAAAGGAGCAAAAGCTTTTCAAGATAATGCTAAAAAGGCCTTAAATAAAGAAGACCTTTCCTTTATTAATTTTGCTTGTATAAGCTCAAATGTTGCTAAGAATTTAAATAAAAAGCATTTCAAAACCTTTTATCCAAAAACTCCTAATACAAATTTTATTAAAAAAATAATTTCACAATATGAGGAAAAATATGGCTCCTAGAAAAAAACAGAAAAGAAATAAAAAAGCTGTAAATAGAAAAACACCTTTAAATAAAAAGTCCTCTAATAACAAACAAAAAAATTCCAATGACTTTTCTTTAATATTTACGAAAATAATATCAACTATTTTGGCTAAGCCATTCTTTTTAATTAACCTAGTGATAAATAAAGCATTTATAATAATAAAAAGTTATATTCCTACAGCTATTTAATTTAATTAAGCAGGCCTTAAAGTTATTATTCGAAGCTAAGGAAGCCTTCTTTAGTATACTTTTTGGACTTTTAGCAGGAGGAATTGGAGCAGTAGTAATATTTTCTTATTTGGATTTAAGTTCACAAGTACAAAATGCTGAGTACGAAACTAAAATTTTGGAAAGTGAGAAAGTTATATCTTCTCTACAATTAGAAATTAAGAAAAATAATGCAAGATTTGAAGAATTTGAAAATACTATTTCTGTTTTAAAAAATAAACTAGATACTGCCGAAAATAACAGCTTAATAAATAAAAATTTTATTGATGAACAAAATATTAAATTAGAGGAATTATTAACAAAAACTAACGAGGCTAATGAAAAGATATCATCAGCAGAAGAAAAAAATAATAATAAAATAGTAGAACTTGAACAAAAAATTCAGAATACTTCCAAGCTAATGCTATCCTCAAGTAAATCAGAATTATCTGATCGTTTATATTTAGCAAAAAGTTTGGTAGATAGGCTTAAATCTGGAGTACCGTACGCCCCTCAGTTAGTAGCTTTGGGCCAAGAAGGACTTGATCCTGCCTTGTTAAGGTTTGCTAAAGGAGGAGCTCCTACTTTATCAGATTTAGCTGCTAGATTAAGTGCAAGAGCAGGAGAGTTAAGAGACTCAATGAAAACAAAAAATGATCTAACCTGGAAAGATAGTTTAAAAGATGAAATCTCAAAATTAGTTAAAATCAGACCAACTAATAGTGAAAATATCGAAGGTATGGAAGGCGTTTTATTAAGAGCTGAAGAAGCTATTTCTAAAGGGAATTTAGAAAAAGCTATAACAGAAATTGATAGTTTAGAGGTAAATGCTAGAGGTGTACTAGATGCTTGGCTTAAAGAAGCTAAAGCAAAAAAAGATGCTAGTGTTGCCGCAGAAAATATTCTGGCAAAAACTACTGCAGCATTAAAAATTAAAAATTAATTGCTGAAAATTTTTTTCTAATATTGCTAATGACTTTTATAAGCTCATTAGCTATGTGGTTCTCTAATAGCAAAGGAAAAGTGGTAATAGAATGGTTCGGCTGGCAAGTTACTACTTCTCCTTCTTTTTTAATAATCTCTGTAGTATTGATATTTTTTTATTTATATAGTACTATCACTTATAATAAGCTTATATAACATTCCTAAAAAAACTCTACTAAAAATAGAGAAAAGAAAAAAAAATAATGCAATTATAGCATTAAATGAAGGTATTATTGCCTCTTTTTATGGCAATAAAAAGGAAGTTCTTAAAAACTTAAGTATTGCAAAAAAATCACTTAATGATACACCATTACTTATTTTACTAGAATTGCAAAACTCACTCTATAAAGGTGATCAAAATAATACATTTACACTTTTGACTAAAATGTTAGATATTAAAGTTTTAAAACCATTAGCTATTAAAAGCTTGATAGTTTATTCAATTAAAAATAAAGATCAAAAACTTTTCAATAATATCTTGAATAAATCCTTAGATAAAAAAATTGATTTCTCATGGATTCAAAAAGATATATTTAAGTTTTGTTTTCAAAATAATAATTGGAATGATTTATCAAACTACTTAGAAAAAAAATAGCAGCAAGTAATAAAACTAATAAAGAAATACTTAGCATTGCTTATTTTCAAACTGCTTTAGGACATTATTATTTAAAAGAAACAAATAATGCAAAAAATTTTTTTAAGGAAAGCAATAAAGTTGAATAATTTTTTTCCACCTTTTATGGAATTATACTGCAAATTAAATTTAGCAAAAAAGCCAAAATCAACTTATAAAAATTTTAAAAAAATATTGGCTTATGAATCCTCACCCTAACATAGAGCAATGTCTAGAAGACAGCTTTACAGAGAAAGATGCTCTATCCAAGTTAAAGATAATTTCAAAAATTTTAGTTAAAAATAACCACTTATATTATAAATATTTAATTTTGGGAAAACTTAAATACAAAGCAAAAATATGGGGATCATCAAAAAGTGATCTACAAAAATCAATAAGCTTTAAACCTTCAAAAGAGGCGTATTACTTTTTATATAAAATAGAAAAAAGATTAAAAACAAAAAAAATTTAACTCAAGAACTTAAATTATTATACGATAAAAGTACTAATGATATTTTCTGGAAATGTGATATTTGTAACTTAAGTTATAATAATTGGTATCCTTTTTGTAACTCATGTAATTCATTTAATTCTATACAGAGCATAAATATAAATGAAAATTATAAAGTAAATAATAATAATCAATTAATTGATGGTACTTTGACATTATGATAAGGCTTTTACTTTTTTTACTATTTTTTTCTAAAAATCTAAGTGCTTTAGAAAATATAGATTTCATAGTAGTTGATAAAGAAAAAAGAGATATTACTATGTATAATGAAGGTAAAGTATTAAAAAAATTCAAAATTTCTCTTGGTTTTGAACCAATAGGTACTAAAATTAAGAAAGGAGACGGTAAAACACCTGAAGGGCTTTACTATATTGAAGATAAAATTAGAGAGAGCTCTTTTTTTCTTGCTTTAAAAGTTTCCTATCCAAATCCTTGGGATATAAGGAGAGCATTAGAACTTAATTATCATCCAGGAGGACAAATTATGATACATGGAGTACCAAATATAGGATATGATCGCAATTACCATAACTCAGATAATGATTGGACAGAAGGATGTGTAGCCATTTCTAACCAACAAATGCTTGAAGTATGGAAAAAAATATCTGTAGGCACACCTATTTTAATTAAAAAATAATATTAAATCATTCCTACTATATTTTTGTATATACTTAAAGGCAATGTAGAACCAAATACATTCTTCATACTTTTATCGTCATCTCTACCATTCCACACACCTATTACATATCCTTTAGAGCATCCTAAAAACCAAGCATCTCTGTTATTTTGTGTTGTTCCAGTTTTCCCTAATACTGTAAATGGTAATTTAGATAATTGTTTACCCGTTCCTTCAGTTATTACTTCTCTTAATAATCTCTTCATATTACTATTAACCTTATAATTTATAATTTTTTTTCTTTCTGGCTTTAATCTTTTCCAATAGCTATCACCATTCCTCAAGTTTATTTCTTCTATACCGTATGGTATGATAGGTTTTCCTTCACCACATATTGGAACATATGAGCCCACCACTTCAAGTAAAGACATTGCGGCAACCCCTAGTGGCATAGATAACTCATTTGGAATCTTAGAAGTAACACCTAACTTTCTGACCTCCTCAATTATTAAATCCCTTCCCACCATATCTGAGATTTTTACCGCTATTACATTAGATGATTTTGCAAATGCTCTTTTTATTGATATTCTTCCTTCATATTTATTACCAAAGTTTTTAGGAGACCACTCTTGTCCAACTATTGGAGTATCAAGCATAGTTTGATTAATAGAAGTTCCTTTATTTAATGCAGCTAGATATACGTAAGTTTTAAATATTGATCCTACTTGCCTTTTTGATTGGGTGGCTCTATTAAACTTACTAAAATTCCAATCTTTTCCTCCTTTCATAGCTTTTATAGCCCCTTCGTAATTCATTACAATAACAGCTACCTGAATATTTTTATCTCTACTTTCTAACTTTAAATCTACAACTTCATTGACTATTTTTTGGATTCTTGAGTTTAGTGTTGATGTAATTAACAAATCTTTTTTAGATCTTAAAATTTCACCTGGAGTTTGTGTATATAACCAATCTATAAAATATCTAGCTTTAACTTGTTCAGAATTTTTTCTTTCTGATAATAGTGCATCTAAATCTTTATTTGCTAAATTTTTTTCTGATTCAGAAATAATATTTTCTTTATATAATAGACTAATTATTAATTTAGCTCTTTTAATATTTAAATCTTTATTTACTAAAAAAGAAAGCTTACTAGGTGCTTTTAAAGTACCTGCTAATATTGCCGACTCAGCTAAATTTAATTTTTCCGGTGGATTAGAAAAATATCTTCTAGAAGCTGCCTTCACTCCATACAAACCTGAGCCAAAATATGCTCTATTTAAATACATCGTTAATATATCTTCTTTAGTAAATTTATACTCTAAATAAAAAGCTATTATCAATTCTCTCATTTTTCGTGATAAAGTTTTTTTACTATCTAAAAAATTAATTTCGACAATTGCTGAGTTATTGTTGATGCACCTTGTGCATACCTAGCTTCCTTTATATTATAAAAGATTGCTCTAATGATACCTTTTAAATCTAGCCCAAAATGATCATAAAACCGTTTATCCTCAATAAATACTACTGTTTTAATTAAATTATCAGATATATCTTTATAATTTATACTCCCAGCATAAACATCACCAGATGAACCCATTATTTTTCCATTATCGTCTAAAACACTTATAGAGGGAGTTCTAGTCTTATTTCCCAATCCTGATAAATCTGGTAATGTTATAATACAATAAGATACCCATAATAATGCAACTAAAAATAATAATAAGATTATTACTCTTATGACTTTCATTAAACGCTTATGTGTCTATATTGCTTGCTTCAAGAGCATACTTTTGAATAAAGTTGCGTCTAGGTTCTACATTACCTCCCATAAGTTTACCAAATAGTTCGTCTGCTGCCCATTCATCCTTATATTGTACCTGTAATAAAGTACGAGAGTCTGGATCAAGTGTAGTTTCCCATAATTGATCAGGGTTCATTTCACCTAATCCTTTATATCTCTGTATTGAATAATTTTCTTCTAGTAAAGTCATAAACAATATTGTAGAGATCAAGTGGCCCAAAAACATCAAAAACTTTTTCAGATACTTTTAATTTACTTGTGCTTTTAAAAATGTCACCTAGCTCTTCACTAAATTTTTTAATGCTTTGATTTCAGGAATTAAAAGAATGTCTTCTTTAATAAAATATATTTTTTCTAATTCATTATTTGTATGTTTAATATTTATCTGCTTACTGTCTGTTATGAAATTACTTTCCCACTTTTCATCATTTTTACTCTGTAAATTTAAATGCTTATCTACACTTGAACAAAGTTTTTTCAACTTGTTAATATCAGAAAAATCTATTAACTCAGCTAACCCATTAACCAATAAGGATTGAAGTACATTATGATTAATATCAGTTACAATATTAGTAATCAACTTAGCCTGATAGTATGTATTTTTTAATAAATTAAGCAATGGATCTCCTATCATTTCTATCTTTTCTTTACCATAGTTGAGAGAAAAGTCTTTAATTGAGCTTTCTATTAAAAAATGATCTAAACTATCTTCATCTTTTAAATAAACTTCGCTTTTTCCTCTCTTTACTTTAAAAAAGAGGTGGTTGTGCTACATATAAATGTCCATTTTTAATTATCTCTTTCATGTACTTAAAAAAGAAAGTCAATATTAAAGTACGTATATGAGAACCATCTACATCAGCATCAGTCATTATGATAATTTTTTTATACCTCAATTTCTCAAGAGTAAAATCTTTATCTATTCCAGTACCCATTGCTGTAATCATTGCTCCAATTTCATTAGAAGCTAGTACTGCAGATATTCTTGGCTGCCATGTATTTAATATTTTTCCCCTCAAAGGCAAAATAGCTTGAAAAATTCTATTTCTTGCTTGCTTTGCAGAACCTCCTGCGCTATCTCCCTCAACTAGAAATAACTCTGCTTTTTCTGCGTCCTTTTCTTGGCAATCTGCTAACTTTCCTGGAAGACTGCTTATATCCAAAGCATTTTTTCTTCTAGATAAATCTCTAGCTTTTCTGGCTGCTTCTCTTGCAGAGGCAGCATCTATTATTTTTTTACAAATTAATTTTGCATCAGAGGGGTTTTCTTCCATCCAGTGAGATAATTGTTCATTTATAATACCTTCAACTGCGGGTCTTACTTCTGATGAAACTAATTTATCTTTGGTTTGAGATGAAAATTTAGGATCAGGTACTTTAACAGAAATAATAGCATACAATCCTTCACGCATATCTTCACCAGTAAAATTTAATTTATCTTTTTTTCCACCACTATTCTCTTTAACATATTTAGATAATACTCTAGTTAGTGCTGCCCTAAAACCAGCAAGATGTGTTCCTCCATCTCTTTGAGGAATATTATTTGTATAACTTTTTACACTCTCGTGGTAAGTATCAGTCCATCTTAATGATGCTTCTATTTTAATAGAATCTTTTTTCTCCATTTATATTAATTACTTTTGAATGGAGAGGCTGACTAGCCTTAGACATCCATAATACAAACTCTGATAAACCTCCAGTATAATGAAAATTGTTTTCTTGTGCTGGATTTTGCCTATTATCTTTAAGTAATATTTTAATATTAGAGTTTAAAAACCCTAATTCACGTAATCTTCTTTCTAAAATACTAAACTCAAAGTTAATATTAGAAAATATATTTTCTGAAGGATAAAATGTTAATTTAGTACCATTTTTAATATCTGACTTTCCTATTTTTTTTTTAAAGGAACAACAGTATTACCATCAGAAAATTGTAACTCATAAATTTCATTTTCTCTAAATATTTGTAAAATTAATTTATTAGATAATGCATTTACTACAGAAACACCAACACCCATGTAATCCACCAGATACTTTATAAGAATTATCATCAAACTTTCCACCTGCATGAAGTTTAGTCATAATAACTTCTGCAGCAGATGTTCCCTCTGAATGTTTATCAATTGGTATTCCTCTTCCATTATCTTGAACAGTAACTGAGCCATCTTTATTAATAAAAACCAAAATTTCACTACAATAACCTGCTAAAGCCTCATCTATAGAGTTATCTACAACTTCAAAAACCATATGATGTAAACCACTTCCATCATCCGTATCACCAATATACATACCAGGTCTTTTCTTTACTGCCTCCAGACCCTTTAATACTTTAATTGAATCTGCGTTGTAGCTCATATTATCTTTTTTATTTTTAATAGGCATTTTGTAATCCATTTTCAGTTAAATGATGAAAACAAAAATTTTTTTTATCTTTAAAAAATTTCTCTTTTTCTGTAGCTGTAATCCAAATTTGTGACTGTAAATCTACTAAATTTTCTAGAAGACTTGATTTTTTTTTCTAAGTCAAGATGAGTAAACACTTCATCTAATAAAATTATTGGGGATTTTTTTGTATATTCCATAAAAGCTGAGGCTGTAGATAACACTAACGATATCAAAATAGACTTTTGTTCTCCTGAAGAACATAATTCAGCTGAAAGGTTTTTTTGTAAATTTTTTACCATTAAATCTGTTTTATGGCATCCTACTCTGCTGCCACCTAATAATCTATCAATTTCTCTGTTTGCCTCTAATTTTTCTCTTAAAAATTCTTCTACATCTATTGCCGCTTTTTTTATTAGATCATTTTCTAATGAATCATAAAACTCTATTTCTAATTTAGGAAATTTATCTACTGAGTTTTTTAATTTTTTCGATAGTCTGTCTAATAAATCTAACCTAGAAGAGCAAATTGAAACTGATAACTCAGATAGTTTTTTTTCTAATGTTCCTAACCAATTAATATCACCTACATTGTCTTTCAAAAGTTTAGTCCTTTGTTTCATGTTTTTGTCATATTCATTTAATCTAATAGAATGATCACTATCAAAAATATTAACTAGTTTATCTAAAAAGTTTCTTCTGAGCATTGCAGAGCCTGTAAATATTTTTTCAGTATACGGAGCTATCCATAGCATTGGTATAGTCTTTCGAGAATGTTTTGCTGTAATCTCTTTATTATTAATCATTACCCTTCTAGACCTGTCTAATTTGTTATATGAAGTTTGATATTCTAAAATAAGATTTTCCTTTAGATTTAAGTCTAAATCAATTAAAAATCCTTTTTATCCTTGTTAATCATGTCATAAAACTTTGCATTCCGTATTCCCTTTCCGTAAGAAAATATAGATATTGCTTCTAATATACTTGTTTTACCAACTCCATTTGACCCTAAAATTAACACTGAATCATTTCCTGGTTCAAAACAAATATCATTATGTGCTCTAAAGCTTCTAACTCTAAGTTTGTTAATATAGTTATAGTCTTCGTTTGAAAGTTTATTTAACATTTACTCGATTATAATTTATATATGCATAGGCATTAATAAATATAAAGCTTGTTTATCATCATCATCAAATATTAAAGTTGGAGAAAGTTTATCTGAAAGTAAAAACTTTACTTGTGCACCACTAATTTGTTTTGCTATATCTAATAAATATCTTGAGTTAAACCCTATTTCTAATTTATCACCAGTATAATGAACGTTTAAATGTTCCTTAGCGCTTCCTTGGTCAGGGTTTTCTGCACTAATTATTAATTGTTTATCACTTAATTCAAATTTTATTGCTCTAGTTCTATCTGAAGAAACTGTAGATACTCTATCAACTGCATCTATAAATTCTTTATTATCAATAATTAATTCTTTAGTATTGTTGCTTGGAATAACTTTTTCATAATCAGGAAATGCCCCATCAAGCAATTTAGAGGTTAAAGAAATATTGTCTATAACCAAACCTAATCTTATTTTTTGAAAGTTGTATTTTTACAGTATTTTGTTTGCTATCAATTATTTTTCTTAATTCAATAACTGTCTTTCTGGGTATTATAACTCCTTCCAAATTTTTAGCATTTAAGGGGAAGTTCTGTACTTAACCTAGATAATCTATGCCCATCAGTAGCTACTACTCGAAACCGCTCTTCATTTTCCTCTTTTACAGAATGAATATAGATACCATTTAAATAATATCTAGTTTCTTCTGTAGAAACTGAAAATAAAGTTTTATCTATAAGCCTGGATAGCTTATCTGCTTCAATTTCAAAGCTATCTGGAAAGCTTCCTGAGTGGATATCTGGAAAATCTTTTGGATTTAAACACATCAAAGAAAAAGATATTTTGTCAGTTTTAATTTCTAGTTTTTTCCTTCAGAAGCTTTCAAGTTCTATAAGAGCATTATCAGGAAGTTTTCTTACTATATCATGAAGTACATGGGCTGGTGTTGTAATTACTCCGTTTTGTTCAATTTCACATGAGACTTTTTGTAATTCGGCTATTTCCATATCAGTAGCTGCTAGTGATAAAAAATTATCTTTAGCTTCTATTAAAACATTTGCTAATATTGGGATAGTATTTCTTTTTTCTACAACTCCGTGAAGGTGAGTTAATGCTTGCATTAACTTCTTTTTTCTATAATAGCTTTCATACCAAACACCTATGTTATTAATATAAATAGTATAATATATAATATAAAATACTAAATATAGTATTATAAACAAAATCTAAATAAAATCCAACAACTTAGTCCTATCAAATAAAAGACTTTTTCAAAACTTTAATATGTTCTGAAAAAGAAATATCCGTTTTATATAAGCTTTCCACTTTTTTAACTGCATGAATAACTGTTGTATGATCTCTACCTCCAAATAGTTTTCCTATCTCAGGCAAAGATTTTGTGGTGCAAATTTTGGATAAATACATTGCTATCTGCCTTGGTCTAGCAACTACCCTAGACCTTCTAGTAGATAACATATCACTCTGCCTAATATTAAAGTACTCTGAAACTCTTTTTTGTATTTCTTCAATGGTAACATTCTTATTATTTGCCTTAAATATATCATGCAGTATCTGTTTAGCTGTATCTAGTGTTAATGGTCTATTAACTAATTCAACATGTGCACATAATCTTCTATAAGCCCCTTCTAATTCCCTAACATTAGAAGTAATATTTTTTGCTAAGTATTCTATTATATCATTATCAACTTTTACATTTTTATTTTCAATTAACTTTGATTTTAGGATGCGTACCCTTAATTCATAGTCTGTTTTATGTAATTCTCCTACTACCCCAAAGCTTAGTCTTGATCTCAGCCTCTCTTCAACTCCTTCCAAATCAGAAGGAGAGCGATCTCCGCTTATAATGATTTGTTTTTTCTGATCTACTAGTGAATTAAATGTATGAAAAAACTCTTCTTGTGTGCTTTCTTTACCTGCTATAAATTGAATATCATCAATCATTAAAACATCAACTGATCTAAATTTTTCTTTGAATGCCATTATATCCTTATGACGCAATGATTTTACAAATTCGTACATAAACTTTTCAGCTGATAAATATACAACTTTTCTTTCAGGGTTTCTCTCTTGAATATCCCAAGCTACTGCATGCATAAGTGTGTGTTTTGCCTAATCCAACTCCTCCAAAAAAGAAAAAGTGGGTTAAAAGAAACTTTATTAATCTCTGCTACTTTTTTAGCTGCTGCAAAAGCAAATTCATTGGATTTACCTACTATAAAGTTGTGAAAATTAAACCTCGGATCTAGAGGAGAAAGAGCACTGCTATAGTTAAAAGTACCTTTATTTGTCAAGTCTACAAAATCATGTAGATTATTACTTTTTTCTTTAAATTTTGAATTAACAACTATTTTAGTTTTTTTAATACCTACAAAAACTCTCTTGCATATAGTGTCAATCTTATTACCATAATGAGGTATGACCCAGTCACTTAAAAAACTAGATGGTAAAGATAAATACAGTATATTGTTATCTATCTTATTAAGTCTTAATGATGCAAGCCAACTTTTAAAAGCTGATTGACCTACTTCTTCTACTAGACTTACTTGAACCTTCATAAATAATTTATTTAGAGTAGTTTCTTGATCACTATCTAATTTATCAATTCTAAAATTATTCAAAACTCTCCCCTAACGTAAGATAATATTTTTCTCACGACACTAAATTTTAAATTTTTTATATAATTTAAAGATATATAAATGCAAAAACTTTAAAAGATAAAATTTAAATTATTTTTTTTTTAATTGAACAACCCTTGAATTCAGTCTTTTCTGTATACGAGAAATTTTAGCTTTGGAAAATATTTTTTTATTTTTTGAGGCTTGTAATTTTGGATCTACTTTTTTAAGGAGTTCCATAGCAGATTTCTGGTCTTTTTCAGTTATCAATGATTCGACCTTTTTAATGTAGGTTTTAATTTTATTTCTATACATTTCTCTAGAAATAGTTTTTCTTTCAATAACCCTAACTTTCTTCTTAGCTGAACTTGTATTAGCCATATTTTCTCCTAAAAATATTACAATATACAATTTTTCTATTTTTTCAACGATAAACCGCTTAATTATTTTTAAACTTAGGTGGTCTTTTTTCTAAATAAGCCATCATACCTTCTTTTCTATCTTCTAATTCAAAAGTAGATTGAAATAACCTTCGTTCATTTATCATACCTTCAGATAGTGTTGACTCAAAAGATCTTAAAATTGCTTCTTTAGCTAAAATTAAAATAGGTAAAGACTTATTAGCTATATTTTCTGCTAAGTTAATTGTTTCCTTATCTAAATCTTCTATAGGAACTACTTTTGATACCAAACCATAACTTAAGGCTTCTTCAGCGCTTATTGTTGAACCTGATAGCACTATCTCCATTGCCTTTGATTTTCCTACTGACTTCACTAGTCTTTGAGTACCTCCCTGCAGCAGGTATTGTACCAAGTTTTATTTCAGGTTGCCCAAATTTAGCATTATCTGCAGCTATAATTACATCACACATCATAGCAATTTCGCATCCGCCTCCTAAAGCATATCCAGCAACAGAAGCAATAATAGGTTTTTTAAATTTACTTATTTTTTCCCATGGTTTAATAAAATCTTTTTTAATATGAGAAATAAGTTTTAAATCTTTCATTTCATTAATGTCTGCTCCAGCCGCAAAAGCTTTATGACTGCCTTTAAGGATTACTACATGCACTTCATCATCCTTTGATAATAAATCTAAAATATAATTAATTTCTTTAATTAATTGATCGCATAGAGCATTCAAAAACTTTGGTCTATTTAATGTAATAGTAGCTACTTTGTTATCCTTTTTAAAAATTATATTTTCTAACTCCATAACACTTCCTCTCGTTCAATCTAGTTTTGACATTTTATACAAAAAAAAGTTGATCTACCACCTTGTTTAATTCTAGTTATCAAAGATTTACAATAATAGCAAGGTAATCCCTCTCTGTCGTATACTTTAAATTGTGTTTGAAAATACCCTAAATCATCTTGCGGACTAGCATAATCTTTAATGCTAGAGCCTCCTTTTTTAATAGCTTCCTCAATAATATTTTGTAAGGCTTTTAAAAGAACTGTAAACTCATTTTTATAAAATTTTATTCCTTTTTTAAAAGGTGAAATTTTTGCTTCATATAAAATTTCGCTTGCATAAATATTACCAACACCACATATAAAACTTTGATCTAATAAAATATCTTTTATAGAGGCTTTGCGTCTTTTAATTTTAGCAAATAATATATCCCTAAAATTTGTAACTATAGAGGGCTCATATCCTAAATTTTTTAAATTAAAAATATCAAATGGTTTTTCTGCTAATTTAATATATCCAAATTTTCGTACATCATTATAAATTAATTTTAAATTATTGTTGAATTCTAATACTAAATGGTCATGCTTTGTTTTTTTGTAAACTCTTAAATCAATTTTGAATTTTCCTGTCATACCTAAATGAAAAATTATTACATTTCTATTACTTAATAAAATTAACCCATACTTACCCCTTCTAATTATTGATTTTATTTTAGATTGAAATATTTTTTTAATATTTGAAGGTAATGGATATCTTAAATTCTTATTAATGATTTCCACCTTTTTTATAGTCAAACCAATAATATTTTTTGATAGTACTCTACAAACAGTTTCAACTTCTGGTAATTCTGGCATAATAAATATTTTTAAAAAGAATATAAAATGAATAAAGTAAAATTTGGAAAAAAGATAGTTGAAATTAATACCAAAAAAGAATTGGTAAAAAGTTTATTTAATAAAGTATCAAACCAATATGATCTAATGAATGATTTAATGAGTTTTGGTTTACATAGGTTATGGAAAAAAGATCTTATACAAAATATTGATATTTCAAAACCTTCCGTAATATTAGATTTAGCAGGAGGCACTGGAGATATAAGTGAGCGATTATATAAAAAATTTAAAGAGAGCACCATAATAATTTATGATTTAAGTTATGAAATGATAAAAAAAGCAAAATATAGATTTAAAAATAAAAATATATTTTGTATTAATGGTTCTGCTGAATTAATGTCACTTCCTAATAATTGCATAGACTTAATTACTCTATCATTTGGACTAAGAAATTTTTCCGATATAGATGCATCAATTCAAGAATGTTATCGCGTTTTAAAATATGGAGGGAAGATTTATTGTTTAGAATTTTCGCCATCCTACAGTAAATCAATAAAACCTTCATATGATTTTTATTCAAATAAGATTATACCTAAAATTGGCAAGCTGATAGCTAAAAACGAAAATGCCTATCAATACTTAACAGACTCAATTCATAATTTTTATCATAACCCAGAGTTAAAGAATATTTTTAACAAAAATGGCTTTTTTTGTTACACTGAAAAAAAGTATCTAGGTGGAATAGCAATACTTAATGTATTTAGTAAGGTATAAATGCGAAAAAAAATATTAATTGTAATTACAGGTAGCATTGCTGCATATAAAGCTCTTTACTTAATAAGAAAATTAAAAGAAAAAGATTTTTTTATTAATGTAATTATGACTAATTCAGCTAAAAAGTTCATAACTCCTTTATCAGTTTCTTCGCTTTCAGAAAAAAGAGTATATGAAAATCTATTCGACTTAACAGAAGAAACAGAGATGGGCCATATTAAACTTGCTAAAATGCATGATTTAATCATAGTAATGCCGGCCTCTGCAAACTTTATGGCCAAAGTAAGTAACGGATACGCAGATGACTTAGCTACAACAGTTTTGCTTGCATCTAAAACTAAAGTTTTATTTGTACCAGCAATGAACATAAATATGTTAACCAACCCGATTACCCAGAAGAATATCAAGTATTTACAAAGCTTAGGTTATGATTTTATTTTTGGAAATGAAGGAAAACTAGCCTGTGGAGACTATGGCTTGGGAAGAATGTCAGAGCCTGATGATATTGTAAAATATTTAGATATATTATTTGACAAAACTAAGCCTTTAGATGGCATTGAAGCCCTTGTAACTGCTGGACCAACTCAAGAACCTATAGATCCTGTTCGCTTTATAAGTAATAAATCATCTGGTATTCAAGGCTATCTAATAGCTGAAGAATTAGTAAAAAACGGGGCCAATGTTTCACTGATTTCGGGGCCTACAAATTTATCTACTCCTTCAAACTTATCAAACTTTATTAAAGTAGAAACTGCTGAAGAAATGCTAAAAGTTTGTTTAAAAAAATCCCTAAAGATTTATTCATATCAGTTGCTGCTGTAACTGATTGGAAAATAAACTATAATAAGCATAAAATGAAAAAAAAGAAGAGGGCATCCCTAAGTTAAAGTTAATTGACAATCCTGATATACTTAAAAGCATTTCATTTCACAAAAAAAGACCAAGGTTAGTAGTTGGTTTTGCTGCTGAGACAAAGCATCTAACACAAAATGCTATGAAAAAAATTAAACAAAAAAAATGCGATTTTATAATTGCAAATAATGTAGCTAATAGCAAAGAAGTATTTGGCAGCAATATGAATGAAGTTGCTATTATGAATACCAAAGGTATTTTTTAAAACTTACAAAAATGGATAAAAAAAAATTAGCAAAAAAAATTGTTAAAGAGGTAATAGTACCTTCTTTAAATTAAAATTATTATGAATGAAATTAATTTAAATATACAAATTTTAAATAATGCTAAAGGTGAACCAGAATATGGTTCGATAGAGGCCTCTGGTCTTGATTTAAAAGCAGGTATTGATAATCAAATAATTATTAAAAGAAACGAATTTTTTGTTGTCCCGACTGGAATAATTATTGAAATACCTAAGGGTTATGAGGCGCAAGTAAGGCCCAGGTCAGGGCTTGCTGCTAAAAATGGAATTTCAGTTTTAAATACTCCTGGTACAATTGATAGCGATTATAGAGGAGAATTAAAAGTAATTCTAATTAACCATGGAAAACAAGACTTTTCAGTAACTCCTGGTATGAGAATAGCTCAACTTATCATAGCTCCATCTTATAAAGTGAAAATGAATCTTGTAAAGGAAATCTCAACTAATACAAAAAGAGGTAAGCAAGGGTTTGGTTCTACAGGGCTATAAATTATTTTTTTCAAATGGAATTATCAGATAAAGATATAGATAGATATTCTAGATATATCATACTTCCCGAAATAGGGGGAGAAGGCCAGTATAAACTTTTACAATCTAAAGTTTTAGTAATTGGAATGGGCGGTCTAGGAAGTCCTCTGCTAATGTATTTGGCTGCTGCTGGCATTGGGAATATAACTATTATAGATAATGACAACGTGGAATTATCAAACTTACAAAGACAAGTCATTCATAGCACTCAAAATATTGGTAGCCCTAAAGTTGATAGCGCAGAGTCTTTTATAAAAAAAATCAATCCAGAGATAAAGATTACTAAAATTAATTCAAGAGTTGATGCAGACAATATAATTGAATTAATTGCTAAGCAGGATGTTATTGCTGATGGCAGTGATAATTTTAAAACAAGATTTTTAGTGGCTGATACATGCTTTAAATTAAAAAAGACTTTAATCTCTGCTGCAATCACTAAATATGAGGGTCAAATTTCCACTTGGAAAAATAAAAAAAACCTACCTTGTTACCGTTGTCTTTTTGCTAATGAACCTAATGATAGTAACATAAATAATTGCTCAAGCAATGGAGTATTAGGAAGTATAGGGGGAGTTTTTGGTTCTTTACAAGCTACTGAAGTAATAAAAGAAATATTAAATATTGGAAGTTCCTTATCAGGATTTTTAAATATCTATGATTTATTAAACAACACTTTTAGGAAAATAAAAATTAATAAAGATCCTAATTGTAAATTTTGTTCAGGTAAATAAAGTGGGTAAGCTCAGTTCAAACTCTAGTAACTTAATTATTACATTTAGTAATGATTTTTATAAATTTTATTATGCTCTTTCACTAGCATCTACTTTAAAAGCTACTGGCAAAGATGTTAGTATTTTTATTTCTGGTTATGCTTGTCATTTTATAAAAAAAAATTGGCAAGACTATGACAAAGAAGGCATTAATGAAAAGTTAAAAAAAAAAAAAATGGGATCAATCGAAGAAATGTTTACATATTGCGAAGAGCTAGAAGTAGAAATTTTCTATTGTGAGTCTGCTATAGAGTTTTTAAATATTAATACCAAAGAAATTACTAATTTAGTAAGCATTAAACCTAAAAGCATGTATTCAGTTTTAAACTCGTATAAGCAAGGAGAAATAATATTTATATAATTCTATTTGGAGGGTTATGCCCGTCAATAAATGTTTTAATATTTACTATTACTTTCTCTCCCATTTCTATTCTACCTTCAACTGTTGCTGATCCCATATGAGGAATTAATATTGTATTAGGTAAATCTAATAACTCGGTTTTAAGTTTTTTTTCCGCACCGAAAACATCTAACCCTGCACCTGCTATTTTTTTTTCTTTTAGGATTCTTACTAATGCCTTCTCATCAATAATCTCACTTCTAGAAGAATTAATTATATAAGAATTAGGCATCATTAACTCTAGGATGTTTTCTGATATCATTCCTTTAGTTTTTTCTGTTAATGGGCAATTAATAGATACTATGTCCATTCTCTTAACCATTTCTTCTAAATTTTTCCAATAAGTTGCTTCATATGCTTCTTCTATTTGAGAAGGTAACTGGTTTCTATTATGGTAATGAATAGATATACCAAAAACTTTAGCTCTTTTAGCTATAGCTTGACCTATTCTTCCCATACCTATTATACCTAACCTTTTACCATGAATTCTGCTTCCAAGCATATGTGTTGGACTCCAGCCATTCCATTTACCTTGAACTACTATTTTAGAACCTTCATAGATTCTTCTAGGCAGAGCTAGCATTAAAGTAAGTACTAAATCTGCTGTATCTTCCGCTAATAACCCAGGAGTATTAGTAACTATAATATCTCTATTCTTTGCTGTTTTTAAATCAATGTGATCAATCCCCGCACCAAAATTAGCTATTAACTTAGTTTTTTCGCTAGAACTTTCTATTATCTTTTTAGAAATGTTATCTGCTATTGAAGGTACTATGATCTCATAATTTTTAAAAACATCTATCAACTCATCTTCTGTTAATAAAACATCTTTTTCGTTCAAAGTAGTATCAAACAACTCCATCATTCTAGTTTCTATTTTTTTAGGCAATCGCCTAGTTATAAAAACTTTAGGTTTTTTTTTATACATACTAGTTTATTATAATTTAATTGTTAAAGTTGTTCAATTATGCATTATAAAATTTATATATTTATATTTTTAACATTTACCTTTTTAGTTTCATGCTCTACTAATGTAAATAAGTCCTATAATACAGAAATAAGTATAGCAGAAGAAAAAGAAATACTTGTCCAAAAAAAAATATTAATTAATGAAATGGCTAAAGCCTCAATAAAAATTCACAAAATAACTTGGCCAATTCTTTTAGCCAATAAACAAAAGTGTAAAGATAATAAAAAAAAATCTTACGGTAGTCTTTTTGCTGATGTTAATGATTTACCAGAAGAGGATAAAAAAATATTTTTAACTCTTTTTAATAGTAATATTGATCCTAAATACTTTTATAAATATCAAGTTGATGGCTTCCCTATAATACTCTCAATAGCCAAAGACAGCCCAGCATATAATGCTGGACTTTTAAAAAATGACATAATTTTAGAAATAAATGAAAAAAATACACAAGACTTTAGAAAAAAACTATTATTTATTCTAGAAAATAAAAAAAATTTAACATTTAAAATATTGAGGGGAAAAGAAGAAATCAAAGTAAGTATGACTGGAATTCAAATTTGTTCTTATAATGTCCAAGTTCTTCCTTCAGGTTTTCCTAATGCATTTGCTGACGGAGAAAAAGTTTTTATTACTATGGCTGCTATAAAATTAGCGCAAACAAAAGATGAATTAGCTTTTTTAATAGGACATGAGTTAGCGCATAATATTTTACACTATAAAAACTTTGATGCCAATGAAGCAAACTTGCTTGCAATTGATTATTTAGATAAACCAAAAATTAGACAAATAAAAAGTATATTAGTCTGGTCTAATGAAAACAGAGAGATAGAGGCAGACATAGAAGGAATGCATTTAGCATTTAAAGCAGGGTTCTCTTTAGAAAATGTAAATGATTATTGGCGTAGATTATCGATATTTAACCCTGAATTGATTAAAAAATCTATTAATATCTATAAAAGCAATGCCTACAGAGCTGCTTTGATTAATAAAACACTAAAAAAATTAAAAGAGCAAGCTAATGAATAAAGAAAAAAAAAAGACTTTATTATTATTTATTTGATTGGGCTAACTCTCCGTATGCTACAATTATAATTACATTTATATTTTCAAGCTACTTTGTAAATGTTATCGCTGAAAACAAAGTTCAAGGAACTTCCCTTTGGGGATGGACAATTGCTTTATCAGGTATTTTTATTGCTTTGCTTAGCCCTATATTCGGAATATTAGCTGATGCAAATAAGAAACTTTCTAAAACTATTATTTTATTATCAACTATAATAGTTTGCTCAGGAAGTTTTCTTCTATGGTTTGCAATCCCTTCTGTAAACTTTATTATTTATACATTAATTATAATTTTTTTAACTAATACTTTTTTTGAGTTTAGCCAGGTATTCTACAATTCAAGATTATTAGACTTTAAAAGCAACTTATCTCTGGGAAAATTTTCAGGTATAGCTTGGGGAACTGGTTATTTAGGAGGAATTGTTTGTTTACTTATTGTATTAACTTTATTAATTTTGCCAGAACATAATTTATTGGGTTTAAATAAAGATAAATATGAACATATCAGATTTTGTGGAGTAATAGTTTGTTTTTGGTATTTAATCTTTAGTATACCTTTTTTAATTCATTATGAGCATCAGAAAGTTGATAAAAAAAAACTATCCTTTTCTAAATTATTAAAATTACTTCTTAAAACAATTAAAGAAAAAGACAAATTTAATTTTTTATTAGCTAGAATGTTTTATACAGATGGATTGATCACATTATTTAGTTTTGGAGGAATTTATGCCTCTGGAGTTTTTAACTTTACTTTTTATGAAATTATTTATTTCGGAATTGCTTTAAATATATCTGCTGCATTAGGTTCATTTTTATTGGGTTATTTAGAAGACATTGTGGGTATAAAAAAAATATTAACTATTTCATTAATAGGATTAATTTTTTTAGCATTTTTTATATTAGTTATAGACAATAATTTATTGTTTTGGATATTAGGTATTTCTTTAGGATTTTTTATAGGATCTATACAATCAAGTAGTAGAACAGCATTAATTACAGTATCCAGTGAAAAAGATTTAAATCAAATGTTTGGGCTTTATGCTGTATCCGGTAAAGTAACAAATTTTTTGGGCCCAATGCTTGTAGCATCTTTTACATTATATTTTGAAAGTCAACGTGCAGGAATGGCATCAATATTAATTTTCCTAATTGTCGGTTTAATATTGTTAAGAAAAACTAAAATATAAAAAATACTAGTGACTGAATGATCTTTTAAATGAAAATACCATAGACAACTTTTTTTCATCTACTTCTTTGATAACCAAATCATCCTTTAAAGAACCTCCAGGCTGAATTATTGATTTAACTCCTGCTTTATAAGCAAGCATAATACTATCAGGAAAAGGAAAAAAAGCATCAGAAGCCATTACTGACCCTAAAAGAAAGTTCTTCTTGTTTTTAGAATTAGCTCTTTTTGACTTTTGAATTGCAAAGTTTACAGAATCTACCCTACTTGTATTTCCTGATCCAATACCTAAAGTAATTTTATTTTTTGCTAATACAATAGCGTTTGACCTTACATGCTTAACTACTTTATTAGCAAAAATTAAATCATCAAGCTCTCTGCTTGTTGGTTTTTTTTTCGAAACAACTTTAATATTTTTTTTTGTAATATTTGAAGTATCACGGTTCTGTACTAAAAATATATCTGGCATTGTTATAATGCTTTGAGGTTTTTCTTTTTTAAATTTTTTAAATCCTAGTATTTTAATTACTCTTAGATTTTTCTTTTTATTTAACACTTCTAATGCTTCTTTGGAAAAAGCCTTAGCCGCTATTACCTCTAAAAATATAGAGCTTAACTTAATGGCTAACTTTTTATCAACATTACCATTTAAGGTTACTACACCTCCAAAAGCACTAAGCTCATCTGCCTGGCAAGCTTTCACCCATGAATTATAAATATTGTTAGTCTCTGCTACACCGCAAGGTATTGCATGTTTAATTATTACTGCTGTAGGATTTTTAAACTCAGCTAATAAAGATAGACCAGCTCTTAAATCATTTAAATTATTGAAGGAGAGTGCTTTGCCATTAAGTTGTTTAAAAAACCTTTCTTTATTATTATTGAAACTAAAAATACTAGCAGCCTGATGTGGGTTTTCACCATACCTGAGATCGTCTATTTTTTCCCCTTCTAATAATAAATATTCTTCTTGATTTTTTGTTATTTTATTAGAAAACCAATTAAAAATTGCGTTATCATACTGCATTGTTTTTTTAAATGCTTTTATTGCTAAAAACTTTCTTAACTCAATACTTATGCCACCTAGTTTTTTTATTTCATTAATAACTTTTTTATAGTCATCTTTATCAGTAATTATAGCCGTAGATAAAAAGTTTTTAGCTGCTGCCCTTATTAAAGAAGGACCTCCTATGTCAATATTTTCTATACATTTATTAATGTTATTTGAAATTTTAATAGTCTCTTTAAATGGATATAAGTTTACAACAACTAGTTGAATTTCAAGAATAGAATGCTGTTTTAATTGTCTTGTATGTGATTGATCAAGTTTATTTGCTAAAATTCCTCCAAAAATCTTTGGATGTAAAGTCTTAACTCTACCACTTAATATTTCTGGAAAAGAAGTAACTTCTTCAATCTTTTTAACATTTATTTTATTTTTTTTTAATTCTTTAAAAGTATTACCAGTTGATATTATTTCTATACCTTCTTTAGCTAGGTCTTTGGCAAAGGGTACTATTTTTCCTTTATCTGAAACAGATATCAGGCTTCTTTTTATTCTTAATACATTGCTCATTTGATTAACTTTAAGAGATGACTTTTGATACTAGTATTACTGTAATTATAACTATTTTTCAAGCTATCTAATTTTTTTATTAAATCTTTTCTATTTGATAATTTACTTTTAACTAAAAAAAATCCTTTTTCCCCTATTTCAACTTTTTGTTCTGCTTTACTGTAAAGTAATTCATGCAACTTTTCACCTTTTGTTAAACCTGTATAAACTATCTTAATCTGCTTATTAGGCACAAAGCCTGCTAATTTTATCATCTGCTTTGCTAGTATATCTATTTTTATAGATGCACCCATATTTAAAACGCTTACACAACCTCTAAGACCTGCAGAAGCCTGATATTGTTCCAAGGTTGCATTTAAGACCAATGCTACAGCCTCATTAATGGTCATAAAAAACCTTGTAACATCTTTATGAGTAACTGTAACTGGGCCCCCATCAGAAATTTGTTTTTTAAAAAGTGGTACTACTGAACCTTGAGATCCAAGCACATTACCAAACCTAACTGTTATAAATCTAGTAGCGCTTTTAGAAAAACGATCCTTAGATTGAATAATACTTTCAGCAAATTTTTTGGTAGCCCCCATCACACTAGAAGGATTAACTGCTTTATCAGTAGATATCAAAACAAAACATTTTACTTGGTACTTTTCAGATAAATTGGCTAGTGAATATGTGCCAAAAATATTGGTCCTTATAGCCTCAGTAGGGTTTTCTTCGCAAATAAATACATGTTTCAGTGCAGCTGCGTGATAAACTATACTAGGTTTATATTTTATAAAAACCTTTTCTAGTTCATCACCATTTCTTAAATTACAGCAGACTAGAATAGTTTTTTTCTGTTGCACTTGTTTTTTCAATTCGTTAGCTAAATTAAAAATAGAGTTCTCACTTATATCCAATAGAATGAGTTTTTTTAATCCTAGTGATATTATTGTTCTAGCTAATTCACTGCCAATGCTTCCACCTGCTCCCGTTATTAAAACTGTTTGATTTTTTAAGAAACTCTTCATTTTACTGTGTTCTAATTTATTTTGCCTTCTTCCTAATAAATCCTCAATGCTGATATCTTTAACTTGAGAATTGATGTTACTTCCTTCAATTAATTGGTTAGGAGATTGCGCACGGCCAATTGTCATTCCTTTTGCATCTACTGTTTTCATTACATTCGACATATCTTTAGCATTTAAGCTATTTGAGGTAATAATTATTTTCTGTGGATTTTTTTATTAAATTGTAATTTATCAATTATTTTATCTAAATCCTTAACGCTACCTAATACAGAAACACCTCTAATTAAAAGCTCTTTAGTTTTATTGTGATCTAGGTCAAGTATACCAATTACATTATAAATAGAATCGGTTCTTTCAGTAGCTCTTATGAAAAAGTCTGCATTGTCTCCAGAGCCTATCAATAAAGTTGGTATTCTCGTTTTATCAGAGGAAGAGAGAAAAGCAAACTTTTCAAATATTGTTCTATATATTATTCTTGTGCTACCTGTTACGAAAACTAGTATAAATAAATTTAAGATAGCTACTAACCTCGGAATATTTTCTAATCTATTAAATATAAATATTGCTAAAAAAATAAGAATATTAGCTAAAAGACATGCCTTTACTAAAGACCATAAATCATCTATTGAAAAATATTTCCATGGCCTTTTATATATGCCTAGAAAAATAAAAACTACTGGTAACAATAAACAAGCACTTATTGTTTCTACTTTAATTACTTCAAAGAAGCTTAAACGAATATAGTTAGAAATATTGATTGCTAACCCAGATAAAATAAAGTCAATTACTATAGCTATAATTATTTTTAAATTTAAGAAGTTTTTCATATTAAATTATTTATTTTTTGAAAAAATATACATAAAAAGCGAGCACCAGACTAAAGCTATAATAAAAATGATGATATCATTTTTATATATATAAGAATAAAAAAAGAAAGAGAAAATAAACCTATATTTACTATTAATAATTTTAAACTAACAGAAGAGTGAGAAAATCCATTTTTAATAGCCTGTTGATAGAAATGTTCTTTATGGGCTTCCCAAAATCTTTGCCTTTTATAAACTCTCTTTATTAAAGTTATACTTGTGTCCATCAAATAATAAAGTGGTAGAATGGCAGAAATAATCCACATTCCTTTTAATGCATAGTCAGTTAATAAAACAAAAACAATAAAACCTAGGGGTATACTTCCCGCGTCTCCTAAAAAAATACTTGCAGGAGTCCAATTAAAGTAACAAAAAACTAAAGTAATAATTAGTACAGAGAAAGCTAAAATATTTATTTCATTGTTAATATAATAGTCAAAGGCTAATAAACTTAAACATATTGAAATAACCTGTACTGAGGTAATACCATTTATCCCATCCATAAAGTTGAAAGCATTTATAAACCAAACAATACCAAAAATTAAAAATACACTAAATATGAAGAGAATATTTTTATTATCAATAAAATCATTGTCTATTTGTGAGTATAAATAAAAAATGACATATATAGTAGCTGCAAGGAGATGAAAAAAAAGCCTAGGTAGTGGTTTAATATTTTTTAAATCATCCCACATCGAGATAAAAAAAAGTATTAAAATGCTTATTAATATATTTAGATTCCAAATATAATTATTAAGAAAAGAAAAAATAATTATTAGCGGAATTATTATTATTCCACCTCCGAGAGCAACTGGTTTTTTATGATTAGATCTAAAATTAGGTTTATCTACAAACTTCCATCTAAAAAATATTTTTTTTGCTATGACTAGACTTATGGCCGTTATAAAAACAAAGATAAATGCTTTCAGCAAAGCATCACCATTATTAAAGAAACCATAAAAATCTTGCATAATATTTTTTTTATCAGTTATATTAGCTACATAACATATAAAATGTAAATATTCTTTAATTTTTGATTAGAAAATAAATGGTAAAAATAATATCAAGTCACTACGAGTTAGGAAAAAAAAAAGAAAGCCTAAAAGACTTATGTAAAATTAACAAAGACTGGGACTACGATAGACTTCTTTTAAAAACAGGCATTAAAAACAGACATGTACTAGCGGAAAATGAAACTCCAGAAGCGCTTAGTATAAAAACAGGAAGAGCCTGTATAAACAAATCTAAAAATAAAAATGTTGATGGTATTATATATGTTACACAGTCTCCTAGCTTACCTTTGCCAACCAGAGCATGTTTTTTACAAGACAAGTTAGGAATTAATAAAAACTCTTTTGCTTTTGATATAAACCAAGGGTGCTCAGGATTTATTTATGCATTATCCGTAGCTACCTCATTAATAAAAAATGATTGTGCTTCTAGGGTTTTAATAATATGTGCTGATCATTATTCAAAATATATTTCAAAAAGGGATAGAACCTCAAGACCTATATTTAGTGATGCAGCCGCAGCCGTTATATTGGAAAAGTCTGAAACAAATAAAATTGGGCCTTTTATATTTAAAACATCAGGAGATGGAGGAGATTTTTTAACCGTAAAAAATGGAAATAAAGAGCTTTATATGGATGGGCCAGCTGTTCTAAAATTTTCTTTAAATTTAGTCCCAGAAGCAACTCATGAATTATTAGAAAAAGCTAATTGTAAAAAAGAAGATATAGATACCTTTATTTTTCATCAAGCTAGTGCTGTAGTTTTAAATAAATTGAAAAAGAAATTAGATATTTTGGATTTACAATGGTTTAACCAAATAGAAAATATTGGCAATACTGTTTCAGCAACTATTCCTATAGCTATTAGTATTTTACAAAATGAAAATAAATTTTCTTATTCTAAAAAATACCTATTAATGGGATTTGGTGTAGGTTTATCTGTTGCTGGATGTATTATTTCTTAAAAAATTAGTTTTTTGTAAATCCCCATAAAACCTCTGTCCTCTCTTCTAAAGTTTCTCCATGTAAGATCAATTGATTAGTTTGTTTAACTTTCCCATTATCTTCTACAAATATACTTGGCTCTAATAATAGTTTTACATTTCCTTGGAAACTAAAATCCCACCCTTGTCCATCGAGAATTAAAAGAGCTTTATTTTTATCCAAAGACAATGAAACTTTTACTTTGGGATTTAAATGTATTCTTATATCAAACTTCAAAAGTTTAAATGCTTGTATTTCCTCTAGTATAGCAATATTTTTTCCTGTTCTGTTAACTTCAATTGTTCTGGAACAAGTAGCAGTAAATTTATTTTTGTATCCTTCATGTCTTAAAAAAACTATTTCTGATCCATCTTTTTGATAACGTTTGGAAAAAGCAAAGGTATCTGATCCATTATTTCTATTGGGATTAGTGTTTTCTAATATCAAAGAAGAATGAGCAGCAGCAGAAAGCAAACTTTCTCTCCAACTTTTATTTTTTTTATAAATTGTTCCACAAGAACCCAAGAAACGATTCTTTCCTAGGTTTATCTCAATAGCATGCGGAGCATTTGAGCAGTTTTTATCACTATTATCATAAGTATCTACAAATAATATTATTCCATTACAGACTATTTTTTCGAAGCCACTTTTTGATAAACTAATTGGACCTCTTCCTCTAGGCTGCCCATCAGCTTGGTTTATAATTTTATCAATTAAAAACTTAGTTTCTTGTTTTGACCCATTAAATATAGCCAAGGTTCCGGCTGGTGTTCTAAAAAATTTTAATGAATGCGCTCCTTTTTTAATTATTGTTTCCAAAAAACCTGGACTTTTCAATTGCTTAGAAACTATTGCCTCTCTAATGGTTACTAAATCACCTAATATCTCTAACTGAGTTGAAGGAGATTTACTTTCATGCATGCCATCAATATTGAAATTATTTTTAATTTCAGATTCCAATATTTTTATGTAATTAGAAAATCTAACTAATTGGCTTTCAAAACACATACTACTTAAAATAAGTGCTCGCAGAATTTTTATTTTCTTGATTGAACTTTCTTCTAATCCATATTTTTTTCTAAAAAAGAAAAATAGCTTTTGTTGGTTTGGTTTCTTAAAAATTTTATTTGTTTGAAAAGATTTTTTAATAAAATATCTGAAAAGTTTTTTTTATCTTTTTCAGCAAGGAGGAAATCAAAATTAGTAATCCAAGCAGAAACTCTTCGTGATAAAACTTCTAATTCCCATGTTTTATAATTATAATTTTCATATAGTTTTAACCAATCTAATATTAGTAGCCTCGCATGTTTTCTGGCGAGTGAACCTGATCTAGCCTTAAGGTGCCTTAACCATGAAAAGCTATGAGCTTCATTTTGCCAAAACGTATTGGTATTAGAGATCTGCCATAGAGTTTCTTCAGGAGAATATATTTTTTTATTTGCTAAGTTATAATAACCTTGAACTAGTTGGTCACCTAAAATAGGATCACCTGGCCAAATATCTTTTGGAGTAAAAGAAATTTCTTCAATACTATTTTTTGATAAATAGTAATCATATAATTTGGTTTTAAAAAAAATATTTTTAACAATTCTGAAAATTATCACTTCTTGACTCGAGGAACTTTTAAGGCTCTAATATTCTTTTCATAAAAATCTTTTCCATCCTTAAATATAGCATTACCAGCTACAATTAAATTTGCTCCTGATTGTACTAAATTTTTTACATTTAAAGGATTGACTCCTCCATCAACCTCCAAGTATATATTTTTTTTCCGCTTTTTAAGCATAGCACTAATAGATTTAACTTTTTTGATTTGTGATAGAATCGTCTTTTGTCCACCAAAGCCTGGATTTACTAACATTACTAAAATTAAATCACAATAATCCAAAAGACTTTCTAAAACTACTTCAGGTGTTGCTGGATTGATAGCTATCCCTGCTTTAATGCCCTTGCTTTTAATGTAATCTAGAGTTCTAATTGGATGAAGGTCAGCTTCATAATGTATAGTTAAAATATCAGCACCAGCAGCAATAAACTCATCAACATGTTTTGATGGTTCGTTAATCATAAGGTGTACATCAAATGGTTTCTTCGAAAATGGTCTAATTTTAGATATTACAGAAGGCCCTATGGTGATATTTGGAACAAAGCTTCCATCCATAACATCAATATGGATCATATCACTACCAGCTTTATCTACATCCTTGACTTCTTTTCCTAAAATTGAAAAATCTGCAGATAATATTGAAGCTGCTATATTTACTTTTTTTTTACCATATTTAAATATTAAGCTTTAATAAACCTTGCTATAAAAAACCCGTCTAAACCACCAAACTCATTATACATGTAAGGTAATGTTCTAATAAATCCACTTTTAAAAATTTCCTTAGGAAAAAGTTTAAGCTCTTCGGGTTTTATTGGCAATAATTTTACTCTATTTTTTTTAATAAAAAAATCTATTACTTTTTCTCCTTCTTCAAACTGCATAGAGCAATTACAATATACCAATATTCCTTTATCACTTAATTTACTTATTGCCTTATCTAGTAACTTTTTTTGTGTATTGGCAAGTCTTTCAATATCCTTTTCATTTTTATTCCATAATACATCAGGATTTTTTCTTACAGTGCCTGTAGCACTACAAGGAGCATCTAATAAAATTTTATTATATTTTTTTTTTCACTATTCCACTTCAAAAAATCTTTAGAAATTGTAGTAAGATTTTTTCTAAATTAAGCCTAGAAATATTACTGTAAGTTTTTTAATTTTTTTCTGATATGTCTAAAGCTGTTACTATTGCTCCTTCATTAAGTAATTGGGCAGTTTTTCCTCCTGGCGCAGCACATAGATCTAATACTTTTTCATTTTTAATATTACCCATTAACTCTACTGGTATTTGTGCTGCGAGATTTTGCACCCACCATGCCCCCTCTTTATAACCACTTATTTTTTTAGGATCTCCAGATTTATTTAATCGCAAAGTATTATATGCAATCTGTTCGCCTCTAATTTCTTTTTTCCAAAAATCAAAATCTTTTTTAATTTTTAAATCTAAGGTCGGTTCTTTAAAAATAAAATCTATAATTTTTTCCGTGTTCTTTTGTCCATATTGTTTTTGCCATACCTTGTATAACCAGTTAGGAATATTTAAACGAAGCTCATACTTTTTGTTTTTATAATTTTCTTCTCTAATTATTTTTCTTAGTATAGCATTTGATAAACCTCTCCACTTTTTAAGTCTTCCTTCAAAGAAATTAACTGTAGTATTTACTGCAGCGTAATCTTCAGTTCTTGTAAATAGAATTTGAGCTATCCCCATAATTAATATTGCCTTAATTTCTGTTAACTTTTTGGGCAATGGTCTATCAAGATACTTAGCAATAACATTTTCTAATATCCCTCTATTTCTTATGCTAGTTAAGGTTAAATTTTTAACAAAAGCCTTATCCCTTGCATCTAAATTATTTTCTTTAAAATATTCGTCTTGTATTACTTCTATTTCTTTTAAGGTTAATCCTTGAAGATGCTTATGAATGCTTATTTTTACTACTGTTCTACTTTTATCTTTATTTTTCATTATCAATATTGTTTAATTTAATTATGAACAAAGTCACAAAAAAAGAAAATAAAAGTAATAATAAAAAAAATAAGAATAAAACCAAAAAAGTTAAAGAGATAGGAGGGCCTAAAGGTCCTGAACCAACTAGATATGGAGACTGGGAAGTTAAGGGTAGAGTTTCTGACTTTTAATAAAAAAGATATTGGTTTATATATTAATTCTAATTGCTAGCTATATTCGATAATAAGTCTATTACTATGGTTTTTATTTGAAAAGTTGGTATGCCAAAATTCTCTTGTACTGCCCCCATTGCTTTATCAATAACTACTGATTTATTAAATTCTGCGAAGCTAAATGAATCTAAGTTTTTAGGTTTGATTAAAATACCTCCGTCTCTTACTTCTAAGTTATAGTTGTATGTTTTATTCTCAGCTTCAATTTGAACTAGATAATCTACAACTCCTATTATTTCTCCAAGCTTTTGGAAACTCTCATTATTTTTTTCTGGTGGTTTTAACCTATCTTCATCTTCATTATTTGAAAACTCATAAATTCCCTCTGTTGCAGGAACAAGATTAGGCCTTAAAACTATTACCTTTGCTTGTGATGAAATTACGCTATTTTTTCCAGCATATATAGAACTACCTGAAATAGAAGTATTATTTAGAGTACCATTAGATCCTCTTATAGAAATGTTACCACTACTATTACTTACATTTTCGTTCATACTTCTTATTGCTGTATAGGTAGCAACTTGAGAAGGGGATCCATTACTAGTAGGTCTCGTACTTACAGTTAAGATATAAGTTGCACTTGCTGCATTATAATTTGATGTAGCTGCAATTGAAGCAGTAATTGTTGATAATCCTGTAGTTAAAATTGAAACTTCAGCAGTTGATACATCAACACCTGCAACACTGGAATTACTAGAAGAATAAGAAATATTCAAGCCGCTTATACTTGGTGTACCAGCTAAAATATAGTTTGCATCATCTGAATATTTTGATTGTGCATTTAACCCACTAATAGTTGGTGATGCCTTGCTTATATTTGCACCTGTAGAAGATTGGTCTGTAATGGAATAGTTATTTAAATCATCACCAGAATAAGAGGAAGAAATAGTTATTAGCTTACTAGTGCCCACGTTAGCATTATTAAAGGTACCCGTAAAACTACCTGAAAAGCTATCACCGCTTACTAAGCCTGCATAAGAAATATTTGAAGTGTCTAATGTTGCAGAAGTTGTAGCATCATAACTTTATTTGAAGCAGTTAATACCAGAAACAGTTAATGTTCTTGCAGTTATATTTGCAGTAGCACTAGATTGATCTGTAATAGAATAATTACCAGAGTCTACTCCGGAATAAGAAGAAGTAATTGTAACAGATTTACTTGTTCCTATATTCTTGTTAGCAAAAGCACCTGAAAATGAACCTCCTATATCATCCCCTGATACCAAGGCCTGAATAAGAAATATTAGATATATCTAAAGGAGCATTTGTATTTCCATCATATGTTTTATTAGAAGCAGTTATACCTGAAACTGTTAAAGATTTTCCTGTGATATTTGCCGTTGTAGTTTGACCTGCACTAATAGTGTAATTACTAGCTAAACCTCCGTTGCTTCCATCAGATAAAGTTATAGAGTTTACAGTTACTGTTTTTCCTGTACCCACATTTTTATTATTGAATGTTGATGATACAGATTGTCCTAAAGTTTCAGACCCAACTAAGCCAGAGAATGAAAGTGTAGTAGTTGCAGTTGCATCTCCATTATAAGTTTTATTAGAAGATGATGTAGTAGCTGTTAGAGATTTTTTAACAATAGCTGCTGTTGTACTAGATTGATCTGTCACTGAATAGTTTGACACATCATCTCCAGAATAAGTGGAAGAGATAGTAACAGTTTTACCACTTGCTACATTTGCATTATTAAAAGTCCCTGTATAACTTCCTGAAAAATCATCACCACTTACTAAGCCAGTATATAAAATATTTGATGTTCCTAAAGTTGCAGTTGTAGAACCATCGTAACTTTTATCTGAAGCAGTAATACCAGAAACCGTTAATGATCTAGCCGTAATATTTGCAGTAGTGCTAGATTGATTTGTAATAGAATAATTAGAAACATCACTTCCTGAATATGAAGAAGAAATCGTTACTGTTTTTCCAGTTCCAATGTTTTTATTATCAAAGGTTCCTGTAGCTGAAACTACAACATTATCACCACTTACTAATCCAGAATATGATGCTGAAGTGACAACCATCGTAGCATTTGTATTAGCATCATACGTTTTATTAGAAGCTGTAATTCCAGAAACTGTCAAAGCTTTTGCTGTAATATTTGCCGTTGTAGTTTGACCTGCACTAATAGAATAGTTACTTGCTAGTCCTCCATTGCTTCCATCAGATAATGTAATCGCGCTTACTGTAACTGTTTTTCCTGTTCCCACATTTTTGTTATTAAATGCTGATGTTACAGATTGTCCTAAAGTCTCTGATCCTACTAAGCCTGAGAAAGTTAGAGACGTTGTTGCAGTTGCATTTCCATTATACGTTTTATTAGAAGCTGAAGCTGAGGCAGTTAAAGCCTTTTTAATAATTGCAGCTGTTGTACTAGATTGATCTGTGACTGAATAGTTTGTTACATCATCTCCAGAATAAGATGGAAGAGATAGTAACTGTTTTTCCTGTTCCCACATTTTTATTATCAAAGGTTCCAGAATAAGACCCTGAAAAACTATCTCCACTTACTAGTCCAGTATATAAAATATTTGATGTTCCTAAAGTTGCAGTTGTAGAACCATCATAACTTTTATCTGAAGCAGTAATACCAGAAACTGTCAATGCCTTAGCTGTAATATTCGCTGTTGTACTTGATTGATCTGTAACAGAGTAATTGGAAACATCACTTCCTGAATACGAAGAGGATAATGTCACAGTCTTTGATGTTCCAATATTTTTATTATCAAAAGTTCCTGTAGCTGAAACTACAAAATTATCACCACTTACTAATCCAGTATAAACTGCTGAAGTAACATCAGTTGTTGCATTCGTATTAGCGTCGTACGTTTTATTAGAAGCTGTAATACCAGAAACAGTTAATGCCTTTGCCGTAATATTTGCTGTTGTAGTTTGCCCTGTACTTACAGTATAGTTGCCAGCTACTCCACCATTGCTTCCATCAGATAATGTAATCGCGCTTACTGTAACTGTTTTTCCTGTTCCTACATTTTTATTATTAAATGCTGCTGTGACAGACTGCCCTAAAGTCTCTGATCCTACTAACCCTGAAAAAGATAGTGTCACTGTTGCTGTAGTATTACCATCATAAGTTTTATCAGAAGCTGAAGCAGTTGCAGTTAAAGATTTTGCAATTATATTACCCGTAGTTGTACTCTGATCTGTAATGGTATAATTTCCTACATCAGCACCTGAATAGGAAGAACTAATATTAACGGTTTTGTTTGATCCTACATTTGCATTACTAAAAGTTCCAGAAAATGAACCTGAAACATCATCTCCATCTACCAGACCTGAATATGAAACATTAGAAGTATCTAATGTAGCTGATGTACTCCCATCATAATCTTTATTGTTAGCAGTAATTCCTATTACAGTAATACCACTAACACTGGCAGTAATATTTGCTGTAGTAGTAGATTGATCAGTAATAGAGTAATTACCTACATCAGCACCTGAATAAGAAGAACTAATATTTACTGTTTTTCCTGTCCCTACATTTTTATTATCAAAGGCACCTGTAGCAGAAATTGAAATATCATCTCCTGAAACTAATCCTGAGTAGGATGTTCCTGTTAAATTCAAAGTTCCTACTGTATTTCCATCATATGTTTTATTGGAAGCCGTGATTCCAGAAACTGTTAAAGATTTTGCTGTAATGTTTGCCGTTGTAGTTTGACCTGCACTAATAGAATAATTACTGGCTAAACCTCCGTTACTTCCATCAGATAAAGTTATAGAATTTACGGTTACAGTTTTTCCTGTACCCACATTTTTATTATTAAATGTTGATGAAACAGATTGTCCTAAAGTCTCAGATCCTACTAATCCTGAAAACGATAAAGTGGTGGTAGCGGTTATATTTCCATTATAAGTTTTATTAGATGCTGTAGCCGATGCAGTTAAAGATTTTTTTACTATACTTGCACTTGAACTTGATTGATCTGTGACTGAATAGTTTGCCACATCATCTCCAGAATAGGATGAAGATATCGTAACAGTTTTTCCTGCTCCTACATTTGCATTATTAAAAGTTCCAGAATAAGTTCCTGAAAAACTATCACCACTTATTAGACCACTATATAGAATATTTGATGTGCCTAAAGTTGCACTTGTAGAGCCATCATAAGTTTTATCAGAGGCGGTAATACCAGAAACTGTTAATGCCTTTGCAGTAATGTTAGCAGTAGTGCTAGATTGATTTGTAATAGAATAATTAGAAACATCACTTCCAGAGTATGAAGAAGAAATTGTAACTGTCTTTCCTGTTCCTACATTTTTATTATCAAATGTTCCTGTAGCTGAAACTACAAAATTATCACCACTTACCAAACCAGAATATGAAACAGAGCCAATACTAACAGTAGCATTTGTATTAGCGTCATAGGTTTTATTAGAGGCTGTAATGCCAGAAACTGTCAAAGCTTTTGCTGTAATGTTCGCCGTAGTAGTTTGCCCTGCACTAACAGTATAATTACTAGCTAATCCTCCGTTGCTTCCATTAGATAAAGTTATAGTGTTTACTGTTACTGTTTTTCCTGTACCTACATTTTTATTATTGAATGTTGATGAAACAGATTGTCCTAAAGTCTCTGATCCTGCTAAGCCAGAAAAAGTTAGAGTGGTAGTTGCAGTTGTGTTTCCATCGTATGTTTTATTGGATGCACTTGCTGTCGCAGTTAAAGTCTTTTTAATAATTGCAGCTGTTGTACTAGATTGATTTGTTACTGAATAATTTGAAACATCATCTCCAGAATAAGATGAAGATATAGTAACTGTTTTTCCTGTTCCCACATTTTTATTATCAAAAGTTCCAGTATATGCTCCTGAAAAATTATCACCACTTACTAGTCCAGTATATAATACATTTGATGTACCTAAAGTTGAAGTAGTAGAACCATCATAACTTTTATCTGAAGCAGTAATACCAGAAACTGTCATAGCTTTTGCAGTTATATTTGCTGTTGTACTTGATTGGTCTGTAACAGAATAATTGGAAACATCACTTCCAGAATATGAAGAAGATAAAGTAACTGTTTTTCCTGTACCTACATTTTTATTATCAAAAGCTCCTGTGGCTGAAACTACAAAATTATCCCCCCTTACTAATCCAGTATATACTGCTGAAGTAACATCAGTTGTTGCATTCGTGTTAGCGTCATACGTTTTATTAGAAGCTGTAATTCCAGAAACTGTTAAAGCTTTTGCTGTAATATTTGCTGTTGTAGTTTGCCCTGCAGATATGGAATAATTACTTGCTAGTCCTCCGTTGCTTCCATCAGATAAAGTAATCGCGCTTACTGTGACTGTTTTTGCTGTTCCCACATTTTTATTATTAAAAGCTGCAGTTACTGATTGTCCTAGAGTTTGTGAGCCAACTAATCCAGAGAAAGATAATGTAACTGTTGCTGTAGTATTTCCATTATAAGTTTTATTAGATGCTGAAGCAGTTGCTGTTAGAGTTTTAGCAAAAATATTAGCTGTTGTACTAGATTGATTAGTTATAGAATAATTAGAAACATCATCTCCAGAATATGATGAAGATATCGTAACTGTTTTCCCATTTCCAACGTTTGCATTATTAAAAACACCAGTAGCAGTTAAAGTAAAATCATCTCCACTCACTAAGCCTGCATAAACTGCTCCTGTCTTACTTATGGTAGCAGTTGTACTTGCATCATAGGCTTTATTAGAGGCTGTAAGACCTGAAACAGTTAAAGATCTTGCTGTTATATTAGCGGTAGTACTAGATTGATCAGTAATTACATAATTGCCAATATCATCTCCAGAATAAGCACTGCTAATGGTTACGGTTTTTCCAGTCCCTACATTTTTATTATCAAATGTTCCAGTAGGTGTAACAGTGAAACTATCACCTGAAACCAATCCAGAGTAAGTCAAGCCTGAGGTACTTAAAGTTGCTCCCACAGACCCATCGTAAGTTTTATTTACACCTGTAATACCAGATACTGTCAAAGCTTTTGTGGTTATATCTGCTGTAGCTGTCTGCCCAGAGGAAATAGAATAATTTCCTGCCAATCCTCCGTTTGAACCATTTGACAAAGTAATTGAGTTAACAGTAACGGTTTTTTCAGCACCCACATTTTTATCTGAAAAAGTAGCTGAAACTGACTGACCTAGAGTTTCAGAGCCTATTAAACCAGAAAAAGTAAGAGTAACAGTAGCAGTATTTGCTGCATCATAAGATTTATTAGATGCAGACGCAGTAGCAGTAAGAGCTTTTTGCGTTACATTTGCCGTAGTAGATGCTTGATCAGTAATAGAGTAATTATTTACATCATCACCTGAATACGAAGAGGTAAGGGTTACTGTCTTAGCAGTTCCTACATTAGCATTATCAAACACCCCTGAAGCAGATACTGACAAATTATCTCCGCTTACTATGCCTGAAAAAGAAGCACCGCTCACATCTACTGTTGCCGAGGTGGATGCATCATAGGTCTTGTTAGATGCTGTAATACCTGAGACAGTAACGGATTTAGCTGTAATATTTGCTGTTGTAGTTTGACCAGAACTAATGCTGTAATTGTTTGCAAGTCCTCCATTTGTACCATCAGATAATGTTATAGAATTAACTGTAACAGTTATTCCTGTGCCCACGTTTTCATCTGAAAAAGTAGAAGAAACACTCTGACCAAGTGTTTCAGAACCAATTAGACCAGAAAAAGTTAATGTTACTGTTGCCGACACGCCTCCATCATAAGTCTTATTTGAAGCAGATGCGCTTGCTGTTAAAGTTTTTTTGTTTATTACAAGCGTAAAACTGTCAGATGCTGATGTGTATTCATTAGTTTCTGCAGCACTTGCAGTAATAGTAGTGCTTCCTGCTGCTACTGAAGCAGATGCACCTGAAGAAGAGTTTACTGTTGCTATACCTGTATTAGAACTAGAATAAGTGATCGTACCATTAGTATTTTCTGTTAATGAATCTGCAGAAATTCCAGTGTCACCATAAGTAGCCGTTTTGCTATCGTTTGAGAATACAAATGTTGGTGTAGGTTTATTAACAATAGAACCATTATTGGTCTTGCTATTATGGATTAGAGTAGTATTGACATCCAAAGTGGCACCAGAGTTTACAGTTATGGACCCAGTTCCTACGGGTCCTCTTGATGCAGAACCAATTGATCCAGAACTTGATCCTCCTAGAGAAAGCGTCCCTGCTGCAACCGTAGTTCCTCCTGAGTAATCACTTGAAGAAGAAGATAAAACTAAAGTTCCTGTGCCTGATTTTGTTAATGACCCTGATCCTTTAATTATACCTGCATAGGTTAATGTTGTTGAACCATCAACATCTATAGTTCCGTTACTTCCACCTAGTGACATACCTCTGTTTGCACTTAAAGTAAAGGTTGCCGAGCTATTTAAAGTTCCTCCATTTAACGTTAAATGTCCTGCTGTTTCTGAACTTGGAGCAGCGCCTAAACCAGAGTCTGCAGCAATACTTATTGTACCAGCTGTTATTGAAGTAGCGCCTGAATAAGTATTTGACCCAGATAAAGTTAATGTTCCTGACCCTGCTTTTGTAAATAATCCGGCTCCAGATATTACACCCGAAATTGTATCATCACCTGAGTCTCCAGTGGTTAAAGTAATAGAACTTGCAAGTTCTACGGCACCAGATCCACTAAGGGATTGAATCGTGTCCGTAGCATCAACATCATAAATTCCTGAATTTATTACATCTGTGCTGTCGGAAAGAGTCCCTGAAACTGTAAGTGTTCCAGCACTTATTGTAGTATCTCCAGAAAAAGTATTCGTGCCTGATAATACTAGTACACCTGACCCTGATTTTGTTAAGTTAGAAGACCCAGCTATAATACCACCGTAAGTTAAAGTAGTCGATGAATCAGTATTTACAGTTCCATTACCAGTCAAAGTAATACCTTTATTAGTCCCTAATGTAAAAGTTCCCGTCGTATTTAGAGCTCCTCCATTAAAAATTATATTGTCAGCATCTGCTGATCCAGGAGTAGCTCCTAAGTTATCACTAGAAGAAATAGAAATAGTTCCTGAAGTAAGCGTTGTAGATCCTGAATAAGTATTGGTAGCTGATAATGTTAAAGTACCTGAACCTGCTTTAGTAAAAGATCCTGATCCGGAAATTATTCCTGAAACTGTATCATCACCAGAATCTCCAGTTGTTAAAGTAATTGAACTTGCAAGCTCTACTGCTCCTGATCCACTTAAAGACTGTATAGTATCCGTTGCATCTACATCATAAATACCTGAGTTAATAACATCAGTGCTGTCAGATAATGTTCCAGTTAATTTTAAAGTTCCTGCAGATATTGTTGTGTCTCCTGAATATGTATTAGAACCTGATAAAGTTAAAATACCTGATCCTGTTTTAGTAAGATCTCCTAATCCAGAAATAACCCCTGAAATAGTATCATTGCCAGAATCACCAATTGTTAAAGTAATACCACTTGCTAATTCTACTGAACCAGATCCACTTAATGATTGAATCGTATCAGTTGCATCTACGTCATAAGTTCCTGAATTAATCACATCCGTTGTATCTGCTAGAGTACCTGAAACAGTTAAGGTTCCTGCACTAATCGTGGTGTCCCCTGTATAAGTATTTGCTGCAGAAAGTGTTAAGGTTCCTGAACCGGCCTTCGTCAATGACCCTGCTCCTGAAATTATTCCTGAAACGGTATCATCGCCTGAGTCTCCAGTTGTCAAAATTATTCCATTAGCCAATTCTACAGTACCTGAACCACTTAAAGACTGTATAGTATCCGTTGTATCAACATCATAAATACCTGAATTGATTACATCAGTCGTATCTGCTAAAGTGCCTGAAACAGTTAGTTTTCCAACACTAATAGAAGTGTCCCCTGTGTAAGTATTAGTTCCCGATAATATTAATGTTCCTGCGCCTAACTTTGTTAAATTCGCAGAACCTGTTATTACTCCTCCATAAGTAAGTGTAGTAGAGGAGTCTACATCAACGGTTCCATTTCCTGTCAGTGTAATTCCTTTGTTGGATCCGAGAGTAAAGGTCCCTGTAGTATTTAAAGTTCCTCCATTAAAAATAATATTATCAGCATCTGCAGAACCAGGAGTAGCCCCTAAATTATTACTAGAATTAATAGAAATAGTGCCTGCAGTAAGGGTTGTAGACCCTGAATAAGTATTGGTGGCTGATAATGTTAAAGTCCCCGATCCAGCTTTATTTAAAGCACCAGATCCAGAAATAACGCCCGAAACTGTATCATCTCCGGAATCACCAGTTGTTAAAGTTATCCCCGAAGCTAATTCTACAGCACCAATTCCACTAAGAGACTGAATGGTATCAGTTGTATCTACATCATATGTCCCCGAATTTACTACATCTGTGCTATCTGATAATGTTCCAGTTAATTTTAAAGTTCCTGCAGATATGGTTGTATCTCCAGTGTAGCTATTATTAGCTGAAAAAGTTAGAGTACCTGAACCAGCTTTAGTTAGCGCACCAGATCCAGAGATAATTCCTGAAACAGTATCATTGCCAGAATCTCCAGCTGTCAAAGTTATTCCACTGGCTAATTCTACAGCACCAGATCCACTCAGGGATTGAATCGTATCCGTTGCATCTACATCATAAGTTCCTGAGTTAATCACATCCGTGGTATTTGCTAAAGTACCTGAAACAGTAAGTGTTCCAGCACTAATTGTGGTATTCCCTGTATAAGTATTTGCTGCAGAAAGTGTTAAAGTTCCTGAACCAGCTTTAGTAAAAGATCCTGATCCGGAAATTATTCCTGAAACTGTATCATCACCAGAATCTCCAGTTGTTAAAGTAATTGAACTTGTAAGCTCTACTGCTCCTGATCCACTTAAAGACTGTATAGTATCCGTTGCATCTACATCATAAATACCTGAAGTTAATAACATCAGTGCTGTCAGATAATGTTCCAGTTAATTTTAAAGTTCCTGCAGATATTGTTGTGTCTCCGGTGTAAGTATTATTAGCTGAAAAAGTTAAGATTCCTGAACCCGCTTTAGTAAAAGACCCTAAGCCAGAAATTACTCCTGAAACGCTATCATTTCCTGAGTCTCCAGAAGTAAGAATAATTCCATTAGCTAACTCTACTGTGCCAGACCCACTTAATGATTGAATCGTGTCAGTTGCATCTACATCAAAAGTACCAGAGTTTATAACATCTGTATTATCTGAAAGCGTTCCAGTCAATTTAAGCGTTCCAGAAGTAATCGTAGTGTCTCCTGTATAGGTGTTATTAGCTGAAAAAGTTAAGGTTCCTGAGCCTGTTTTGGTAATAGATCCTGCACCAGATATTACACCTGAAATAGTATCATCACCAGAATCTCCAGTTGTTAGGGTAATTCCGCTTGCTAATTCTACTGACCCAGAACCACTTAAAGATTGAATTGTGTCAGAGGAGTCTACGTCATACGTTCCAGAGTTTATGACATCTGTACTATCTGATAAAGTTCCAGAAATTGTTAAAGTTCCCGCTGATATAGTGGTATCACCTGAATAAGTATTAACACCTGATAAAATAAAAGTTCCTGATCCTATTTTAATTAAATTAGAAGATCCAGCTATTATTCCACCGTAAGTTAATGCGGTGGAAGAATTAGTGTTTATTGTTCCGTTTCCGGATAGTGTTATTCCTTTATTAGCTCCAAGAGTAAATGTGCTTGTAGAATTTAAACTTCCCCATTAAAGATGATGTTATCTGTATCTGCAGATCCGGGGGTAGCCCCTAAATTATCACTAGAAGATATAGAGATTGTTCCGGACGATAAAGTTGTCGACCCTGTATAAGTGTTAGATCCTGATAATATTAAAGTTCCTGAACCTGACTTTGTAAAATTTGAAGAGCCAGCAATAATTCCCTCATAAGTTAAAGTAGTAGAAGCATCTGTATCAATAGTACCATTTCCTGTTAAAGTAAGACCCTTGTTTGTTCCTAGTGTAAAAGTTCCTGAAGTATTTAGAGTTCCTCCATTAAAAATAATATTGTCAGCATCTGCAGAACCAGGAGTAGATCCTAAATTATCACTAGAAGATATAGAAATAGTTCCTGCAGAAATAGTTGTTGATCCTGAGTAAGTATTTGACCCTGATAATGTTAAAGTTCCTGAACCAACTTTAATTAACGCTGCTGCCCCTGATATTACACCTGAAATAGTATCATCTCCTGAGTCTCCAGTTGTTAAGGTTATCCCCGAAGCTAATTCTACAGCACCAGATCCACTAAGGGATTGGATCGTATCACTTGCATCTACGTCATAAGTCCCTGAATTAATTACATCCGTGGTATCAGCTAAAGTGCCTGAAACAGTTAAAGTTCCTGAGCTAATCGTGGTATCACCCGTATAGGTATTTACTGCAGAAAGTGTCAGTGTACCCGAACCAGCCTTAGTCAAAGAACCATCACCAGAAATTATTCCTGAAACAGTATCATCACCAGAATCTCCAGTTGTTAAAGTTATCCCAGAAGCTAACTCTACAGCTCCAGAGCCTCTAAGAGATTGGATCGTATCCGTTGCATCTACGTCATAAGTTCCTGAATTAATTACATCCGTTGTATCTGCTAAGTACCTGAAACAGTAAGTTTTCCTGCGCTAATTGTAGTATCTCCTGTGTAAGTATTTGCTGCAGAAAGTGTTAAGGTTCCTGATCCAGACTTCGTCAATGACCCTGCTCCGGAAATTATTCCTGAAACGGTATCATCGCCAGAATCTCCAGTTGTTAGGGTAATTCCACTTGCTAATTCTACAGCGCCAGATCCACTCAGAGATTGAATCGTATCACTTGCATCTACATCATAAGTCCCTGAATTAATCACATCAGTTGTATCAGCTAAAGTGCCTGAAACAGTTAAAGTTCCTGCTGATATAGTTGTATTTCCCGTATAAGTATTTACGGCAGAAAGTGTTAAGGTTCCTGAACCGGCCTTCGTCAATGACCCTGCTCCAGAAATTATTCCTGAAACGGTATCGTCGCCTGAGTCTCCAGTTGTCAAAATTATTCCATTAGCCAATTCTACAGTACCTGAACCACTTAAAGACTGTATAGTATCCGTTGTATCAACATCATAAATACCTGAATTGATTACATCAGTCGTATCTGCTAAAGTGCCTGAAACTGTAATTTTTCCTGCGCTAATCGTAGTATCTCCTGTGTAAGTATTTGCGGCAGAAAGTGTTAAGGTTCCTGTTCCAGCTTTGGTTAATGACCCATCGCCAGAAATTATTCCAGAAATAGTATCATCTCCAGAATCTCCAAAGGTCAGAGTAATTCCGCTAGCTAACTCTACTGCGCCAGATCCGCTTAGTGATTGAATCGTATCAGTTGTATCTACATCATAAGTTCCTGAGTTAATTACATCCGTGGTATCTGCTAAAGTTCCTGAAACAGTAAGTTTTCCTGCGCTAATTGTAGTATCTCCTGTATAGGTGTTATTTCCAGAAAAAGTTAAAGTACCCGCTCCCACTTTGGTTAAAGATCCTGCACCAGATATCACGCCTGAAACCGTGTCATCTCCTCCATCTCCAGTAGTTAATGTAATGCCAGTAGCTAATTCTACTGTTCCTGAACCACTTAAAGATTGGATTGTATCTGTAGTATCCACATCATAAACGCCTGAGTTAATTACATCGGTACTATTTGACAAAACACCTGAAATAATGAGTTTTCCTGCACTAATGGTGGTATCACCGGTATAAGTATTATTAGCTGATAGTGTTAAAGTTCCTGTTCCTGCCTTAGTTAAAGAACCATCACCAGATACTATTCCAGAAATAGTATCATCTCCAGAATCTCCAGTTGTTAAAGTTATCCCAGAAGCTAACTCTACAGCACCAGATCCACTCAGGGATTGGATAGTATCCGCTGCATCTACATCGTAAGTTCCTGAGTTAATCACATCCGTAGTATTTGCTAATGTTCCTGTTAATTTTAAAGTACCTGCAGATATTGTTGTGTCTCCGCTGTAAGTATTGTTAGCTGAAAAAGTAAGAGTCCCCGAACCGGTTTTAGTCAGTGATCCTGACCCTGAAATTATACCAGAAACGGTATCATCTCCTCCATCTCCAGTTGTTAAAATTATTCCACTAGCTAATTCTACAGCACCAGATCCACTCAGAGATTGAATCGTATCAGTTGCATCTACATCATAAGTTCCTGAGTTAATTACATCCGTGGTATCCGCTAAAGTGCCTGAAACAGTTAAAGTTCCTGCACTAATCGTGGTGTCCCCTGTATAAGTATTTGCGGCAGAAAGCGTTAAGGTTCCTGAACCAGCTTTAGTTAAAGCTCCGGCGCCAGAAATCACGCCTGAAACCGTATTATCTCCAGAGTCTCCTGTTGTAAGGGTAATACCGCTTGCTAATTCTACAGCACCAGATCCGCTTAGTGATTGAATCGTATCTGTAGCATCTACATCATAAGTTCCCGAGTTAATCACATCAGTACTATCTGACAGGGTACCTGAAACATTTAAAGTCCCTGTGGTGATAGTGGTATCACCGGTATAAGTATTATCTCCTGATAAAATTAAAGCTCCTGCTCCTGCTTTAGTTATAGACCCTGAACCAGTAATTATGCCTGCATATGTTAATGTAGTCGAAGAATTAGTATTAATCGTCCCACTACTTGTCATAGTAATTCCTTTGTTACTCCCCAATGAAAAAGTACCTGAAGTATTTAATGTTCCTCCTGTAAAAATTATATTATCTGCATCAGCAGAACCCGGTGTTGCTCCTATATTATTGCTAGTAGAAATCACAATAGTTCCTGCTGATAAAGTTGTAGAACCAGTATAGGTATTCGATCCTGAAAGGGTTAGAGTTCCTGAGCCAGCTTTAGTGAAAGATCCAGCACCAGATATCACCCCTGAAATAGTATCATCTCCTGCATCACCTGTAGTTAAAGTTATCCCAGAAGCTAATTCCACAGCACCAGATCCGCTTAGTGATTGAACCGTATCTGTAGCATCAACATCATAAATTCCTGAATTAATCACATCTGTTGTATCTGCTAAAGTTCCTGAAACAGTTAAGGTTCCTGCACTAATTGTAGTATCTCCTGTGTAGGTGTTATTTGCGGCAGAAAAAGTTAAGGTTCCTGCTCCCACTTTAGTTAAAGATCCTGCACCAGATATCACGCCTGAAACCGTATCATCTCCTCCATCTCCAGTAGTTAATGTAATGCTACTAGCTAATTCTACAGCGCCAGATCCTCTCAGAGATTGAATCGTATCAGTTGTATCTACATCATAAGTTCCCGAATTAATAACATCGGTTGTATCTGCTAAAGTTCCTGTTAACTTTAAAGTTCCTGCACTAATCGTGGTGTCTCCTGTATAAGTATTTGTTGCCGAAAGTGTTAGTGTTCCTGAACCAGCCTTAGTAAAAGAACCATCACCAGATACTATTCCAGAAATAGTATCGTCCCCAGAATCTCCAGTTGTTAAAGTTATCCCAGAAGCTAACTCTACAGCACCAGCGCCACTTAGGGATTGGATCGTATCCGTAGTATCTACGTCATAAGTTCCTGAGTTAATTACATCCGTAGTATCTGCTAAAGTTCCTGTTAATTTTAAAGTTCCAGCAGATATAGTTGTATCTCCAGTGTAGGTGTTATTGGCTGAAAAAGTAAGAGTTCCCGAACCGGCTTTAGTCAGTGACCCTGACCCTGAAATTATGCCTGAAACAGTGTCATCTCCTCCATCTCCAGTAGTTAATGTAATGCCACTAGCTAAGCTCTACAGCACCAGATCCACTGAGAGATTGAATCGTATCCGTTGCATCTACATCATAAGTTCCTGAGTTAATCACATCCGTGGTATCTGCTAAAGTACCTGAAACTATTAAAGTTCCTGCACTAATTGTAGTATCTCCTGTATAGGTGTTATTAGCTGAAAATGTTAATGTACCAGAACCAACTTTTGTAAATGCGCCTGTGCCAGAAATCACACCTGAAACCGTATCATCTCCTGAGTCACCGGTAGTAAGTGTGATACCACTAGCCAATTCTACTGACCCAGACCCTCTCAAAGATTGAATCGTATCTGTAGCATCAACATCATAAACTCCTGAGTTTATAACATCTGTGGAGTCTGCTAATGAACCTGTAATTGCTAGGCTTCCTGCACTAATTGTCGTATCCCCTGTGTAAGTATTCGCTGCAGATAAAATCAAAAACCCTGAGCCAGCCTTAGTTAATGACCCTGCTCCAGAAATCACTCCTGAGACAGCATCAGTCCCTGAGTCTCCTGTAGTCAAAGTAATACCATTCGCCAATTCAACTGATCCTGATCCTCTTAAAGATTGAATTGTATCTGTAGCATCAACATCATAAACTCCTGAGTTTATAACATCTGTAGTATCAGCTAATGTTCCTGTCATTTTTAAAGTGCCTGCTGAAATTGTAGTGTCCCCACTGTAGGTGTTTGTTGCTGATAATGTTAATATGCTTGAGCTTGACTTTTCAAGCGATCCAGAACCTGATATAACACCTGAAAGTGTTTGGTTTGAACTAGAAGAATAGGAAAATATTCCTGAATTTGCTACTGTTCCTGAATAAGACCCTGACCCTAATTGCCCAGAAACTTCTAGAGTTCCTGCGCTAATAGTAGTGTTTCCAGTGTAGGTATTAGTAGCAGATAATACCATACTTCCAGAACCATCCTTTATAAAATTACCAGAACCTGTAATTATACCATCGTATGTAAGTGTAGTTGAAGTATCAGTATTTATAGTTCCTGAAGAGCTTAAAGTCATTCCTTTATTGGGTGCGAGAGAAAATGTTCCAGTAGAATTTAAACCTCCTCCATTAAATACAAGATTATCTGCATCTGCAGAGCCTGGTGTTGCCCCTAAATTGTTAGTGGCTGATATAGAAATCAATCCTGCTGATAAGGCGGTAGACCCTGTAAAAGTATTTGACCCTGAAAGTGTTAGCGTTCCTGAACCAGCTTTAGTTAAAGCACCGGCACCAGAAATCACTCCTGAAACAGTATCATCTCCTGAGTCGCCAGTAGTTAAAGTTATTCCAGAAGCTAATTCCACAGCACCAGATCCACTAAGGGATTGGATTGTATCCGTGGTATCTACGTCATAAGTTCCTGAATTAATAACTTCCGTGGTATCTGCTAAAGTTCCTGTTAATTTTAAAGTTCCAGCAGATATAGTTGTATCTCCAGTGTAAGTGTTATTAGCTGAAAAAGTTAAAGTTCCTGCTCCTGCTTTAGTAAAAGAACCGGCACCAGATATCACGCCTGAAACCGTGTCATCTCCTCCATCTCCAGTAGTTAATGTAATGCCACTAGCTAATTCTACAGTACCAGATCCACTAAGAGATTGAATCGTATCAGTTGCATCTACATCATAAGTTCCCGAGTTAATAACATCGGTTGTATCTGCTAGAGTACCTGAAACAGTCAGTGTTCCGGCTGAAATTGTAGTATCTCCTGTGTAGGTATTTGCGGCTGAAAGAGTAAATGCTCCTGAACCAGCCTTAGTAAATGATCCTGCACCGGACATAACTCCTGAAAGTGTAAAATCCGTTGCATCTCCAGCTGTAAGAGTTATTCCACTTGCTAGTTCTACTGATCCTGAACCATAAACTGATTGAATTGTATCCGTAGAAGTCTACATCATAAACACCTGAACTACTTCTTAAATTAATATCTGAAGCATCAGCAATTGATCCTGTTACCTGTAATGTTCCTCCATCAATTACTGCGTCAGAAGTATTGGTATTATTTCCTGATAGTAATAATGTTCCATTTCCGGTCTTAAAATATCCGAAACTTCCTGCTATTACCCCTCCATAAGTCAATGTAACTGTATCGTCAGTTTGAATAGTACTAGCACTATTTATCGTTATTCCCTTATTATCGTCCAAAGTGAAAGAGTTAGTAGCTTTAAGAGTACCTCCATCTAATATAAGATTATCAGCATCTACAGAACCGGGAGTTGCTCCCAGGTTAGCACTAGATGACACACTCAGAATTCCCTCATCTATGATAGTTGATCCCGTATATGTATTAGTTCCTGATAATAATAGAGTTCCACCATAATTCTTTGTAAGATTACCTGATCCAGTAATTACTCCTCCATATGTCAATGTCCTGTTATTTCTTGACCCTATGAATCCATTGCCTGTTAAAGTCATTCCTCTATTAGCATTGATAGTATAACTGCCGCTTGCCCAAATACCTCCACCATTAAATGTAAGGTAATCTGCATCAAAAGAACCAGGAACTGCCCCTAAATTACGATCACCACTCATTAATAAAGTTAATCCTGCGTTGTAAGTCATACCTCCAGTAAAAGTATTATTACTTCTTAAATATAACCATCCAGTACCCTGTTTAATTATTGAACCATCACCAGATATAACACCATAAATATCATGATTTACAGTATCACCAGTAGTTAAGGTTACTCCACTAGCAAGTTCGATATTACCGGGAGAGCCTAAAGCGCTATATACTCTGGAAATAGTGACACTATTATCGAAATAATAAGTTCCTTGATTAATTATGACAGCACTATCCGATAATGTTCCCGTTACTTGTAAAGTTCCTGCACTTATTGTCGTTAAACCTGTATAAGTATTATCCCCTGATAACAGTAATGTACCTGCTCCAGATTTTGTAAAAGCCCCAGAATCTGCAATAATTCCTCCATAAGTCAGAGTTGTACTTGATTTAGTTTCTATAGTTCCTCCACTAGCTCCTAAAGAAATTCCTCTGTCAGAATTTAAAGTCATATTTGAAGTACTGAATAAGCTGCCACCATTTAAAACTAAGGAACCTGTTGTAGCACTAGCAGGGCTTTGGCCTAAATTGTTGTCAGCAGAAATACTTATTTTTCCCTCTGAAATGGTAGTTATTCCAGAATATGTATTTGATCCTGCCAAACTCAAAGTTCCACTGCCAGTTTTTGTTAAATTTGCAGACCCAGTAATAATGCCTCCGTAAGTGAGTGTATAAGATGAGGCCTCAACCTCAATGGAACTTGCCGCTTGCAAAGTAATACCTCTGTCAGAATCAAGAGTAAACTCTCCTGTTGTTTTCAACGTTCCGCCGTTTAATGTAATAAAATCTGAAACCGCACTACCAGGATCGGCTCCCAAATTGTTATCAGTAGTAATACTTACTGTTCCTGCAGAAATTCCAATTTTTCCAGTATTAGTATTAGAACCAGATAAAGTAAGAATTCCGCTTCCTTGTTTTATAAGATTCCCTGCTGCTGATCGAACACCTGAAATAGTTTTATCAGTACTATCTCCAACAGTTAAATCAACAGAACTTGCAATTTCTACATCACCGGTACTTTCTAAGCTCTGAATGGTATCAGTAGCATCGACATCATAAGTACCTGAATTAATAACATCTGTGCTATCAGAGAGTGTTCCTGAAACAGTTAATTTTCCTGCAGAAATTGTGGTATCACCGGTATAGGTATTGGCTCCAGACAATGCCAAAGTTCCATCGCCTGATTTAGTAATAGCACCAGATCCAGCAATTACTCCGCCATAACTTAGAGTTGTAGTACTATTGGTATTTATAGTTCCACTAGTGTTTACTGTGATTCCTCTATTTGAGTCTAACGTAAAACTAGAAGAATTATATAAAGTTCCACCGCTAAAAATAATATTATCTGCATCTGTTGAACCTGGGCTTCCGCTTATATTTGCATCGGAATCAACTTCAAGCGTGCCGGCAGATAATGTTACACTACCGGTATAACTATTATTTCCAGTAAGTGCTAATGTCCCTGCTCCCGATTTCGTTAAGCCATAATATCCCGATACTACTCCTCCAAAAGTTAAGGTATCACCGCTTTCGACGTTTATAGTACTATTGTTAGTCAAAGATATGCTTTTATTAGTCTCCAAGGTAAACGAGCTAGTAGCTAGCAGGGCTCCTCCGTTAAGAACTATATCTGTCTCAGCACTTCCCGGTGTAGCCCCTAAGTTAGCTGAATTTGAAACAGATATTGTTCCAGCATTTACATTTATTGCACCCGTGAATGATGAATTTGTTCCGGATAATGTTAGGGTTCCATTTCCTTGTTTGACTAAAGTACCGTTTCCAGAAAGTGTTCCTGAAATTGTATTTGGACCATTATCTCCAGTAGTTAAAGTAAGAGTATCTGGTATAGAAAAAGCTCCCGATCCTTCTACAGAAGCAAAAGTAACATCATTATCTAGACTAAAAGTAGCATTATTAGTTAAATGAGGGTTGCCAGAAAATGATCCCTTAAATACTAACTCTCCTGCTGAAACAGTGTAAATGCCTGATATACTATTACTTCCACCCAGTAATGTATAGGTCCCCGAACCTTGCTTAGTAAAGTTTCCTGCACCAGTAAAGTTACCTGTAATACTTTCGTTTCCATTGTCACCTCCTGCAGTTAAAGTCCTAGCACTTGCGATATCTATTGTACCTGCTCCTGTAAGTGACTGGATAGTATCATTAGTATTTACATCATAGGTAGTTCCAGAATTAACAATTACATCAGTACTATCAGATAAAGTTCCTGAAACTGTAAGTGTACCTGCATTTAACGTAGTATCACCGGTATAAGTATTAGCTCCACTTACAGTAACAGTACCCGATCCTGCTTTTATAAAATTTCCAGATCCAGATATTACTCCTGAATACGTAGCAGTACCAGACTGATTGAAAGTTGCATCACCGCTTACAAGAGAAATATTATTTTCTACAGTAGCTCCACTTGAAGAGCTTATTGAGGATCCGCCTCCCAAACTAATAGTACCTGAACCAGATACTGATCCAGAGCCTGTTGTTAGTACCAATCCTCCTGATCCTGTTCTAGAAATACCAGCATTTATGATGATATTATTATCGGCATCTAAGGTTAGATCATTGCCGCTTGAGGAAGATATTGCTGAACTAACTGTAATATTTCCATCTTGAGAACCACCTCCATCGGTTCTTACGGTAATATTACTACTAGCCAGTGCTGTTACTAAGGTACTTGCACTTATTTGCTCATCATCTTCATCAGCCGTGTAATCAGCTCCACTTCCACTTGACACAATTTCTATATTATATGGATCTAATAACCATTCTCCATCTTTACCGTTAACTGATTTAGTAGAAATCTTAATATTATCTACTTCTAAACTATGTCCTGAGGTTTCTATTCTTCCACCTGAACCATTATTTTCGCCACCTTTAGCATATAAGGCCCCATTTACTAATGTTTTTCCTTCTTTATTTTGAATATCAGACCAAACTACAATCTCTCCTCCTTTTCCATAATTTACGGAAGATACGTCTATTTCTGCATTTTCTTCTATAACTGTACTTTTAGCTTGATATACTTTAGGATCTGAGTTTTGCCAACTTCCACCAACTAATACTTTTCCTCCATCTGCATCACCCTTTGCTTGTAGCGATGATCCTTTATTAATTTCTATTTTATCTGCTGTAATCTCTATGTAACCACCTTCTAGATTGCTTGAATTGGCCATCATAGTCCCAGAATTTTTAATTTTACCTTTCTTAGAGGAAAGAAATATTCTTCCTCCTTTTTTTGTAATACTATTTGCTTTAATTGTGCCTTCATTATTTATAACAGCACTTAAAACATCATTTTTTCCTTTATTCGTTAAAAAAACTTCGTTATTTGTTGTACTAATAGCATTTTTTTCTTTAATAAGTTTATCAAGTTCATTTTCATTAATTTCAAAATTTACTAAAGTGTTATCAGTCATAGTCAAAGTAACACTTTCTCCTGAAATAAGTGCTGTCGAACCATCTGGGGTGTTTATTTCTCCCTGATTTTCAACATTTCTTGCTATTAATGCTATAGTTCCGCCTTTTTGGGCTGAAATATTTCCAGCATTTACTACTTTTCCTATGGAATTATTATCCTTAAATACGTACTTATCATGATTAAAAAAATAATCATCATTCATATTTAATGTAGTTGCTATCATAGAACCTACATCTACTTTTGAGCCTCCTTTAAATAAAACACCACTTGGGTTTATAAAAATTAACTGCCCATTAGCCTTCAAATCTCCATAAATATATGAAGGATCACTAGAATTCACTCTATTAACCGCTACTGAGTTATTGCTTGGTTGAAAAATTCAACGCTTGCTTCTTTTCCTATATTAAAGCTACTCCAATTTATACTTAATTTGTCTGTTTTTTGATCTATGGCTAATTTATTTATACTACTAGATATAGTAGCATCACCATTTACAACATTTGGATCTTTTGGAAGTGTATTAGGATCAATATTTTCAGCTTTGGCGTGAGTGTGCCCTAATATTAAAATGGCACTTAAGGCTCCTGCAATATGTCTTATTTTCTTCATAAACTAATAGGTATTTATTATTCATATCCAATACCTATTTTAGCTTAATAGAACCTAGAAACCAATATCTTGAGGTGTTGTCTTTCCCATCACTATTGTTGCCTGAAGAAGTCTTTCCTGAGTTACCTGACAACGAATCGGCCCATCCCAGTTTTAAACCGTATTTTTGACCGCTGAACAGGTCTAAAGATGCCCCCCATCCCTTTAAAGAATATTTGTTAGGTGTAGTTAAGTTTATGTTCAACAAATCGTTATACTGCTGAATAGTACCGTAGTCATAGAATACAGAAATAAACATATCTGTTTTCGGAAAAAAACTATATTCACTGGCGTCATATTTTAAATCATAGCTTATTTTTCTTCCTTCATCTCCACTAGCTTCTCCGGAAGGATAGGCTCTAATTCCTGACACCCCCCCTAGGGTAAATTTTTCTGAACTGTCAAGATTTTTATTACTTATTTGAGCAGCCCCTAATACCTGAAGATCTAACTTATCAACGATTCGTTGTAATCTATAAAATTGGACAAAAGTTTTAGCATAATTTCCATTTGTTTTTGCTCCAGTTGAGGATTGATCAGTACTTAAATCAGATGCAGAACCTGATAAATCTAACGTACCAAAACTTTGATCTATGCTAAACTGAGTGTATCCCCACTCAAAAAATCATCTATATATTGTATGCTCATATTTGTTTTATAGCTCTCTATATTTTTATCACTAGACACCACCCCAGTTGTTTCATTATAGAGGTATTTTTTATTTATATCTTGTGAAATGAACAGTGCTCTTTTTGCTGTCCTTTCTATTGGGTAATTAAAATTAATCGCAAATGTTTGGGCATCTCCTTGCGACATTGGCTCTGTTTTTAACTCTTTTGCTATATTATAATTTAAGTCATTAATAGAAATATTTGCTCTGAGACCATCTCTTCCTAATGGAAAATTGTAAGAAACACTATTTAAATCAAAATTCTTTGATGTTGAATAAGTTTTTCTATATGTTATCTGATCTCCTGCTTGTGAAGGGTTATTTACATACAATGTTCCTGTTAATCTATTTTGTCCAGTATATCTATTTCCATAGTTATCCATATTAATGCTGCCAGTAAGGATAGGACCCTCCTCAGCTTCTATTACCACTCTTGAAGAATAAGGATCATCTCCTTTCTTAAAGATACTTTTGCTTTAATTCCAGGAACATCATTTAAATTTAATATAGACCTCTCTAAGTTTTGGATTGTAAGCTTTCCATCTAGCCCTTCTATAAAATAGCTAATAGGTAAATTGTCTTTTAGCCTTAAATTATTTTTCTTTAGCTCAAAAGGCTCTTTACCGTCAAGCTTTCCCTCAGTAATAAAAATCTCTATTATTCCTTCTTTTACCTCTTGTTCTGGGATAAAAGCTTGTGCCAAGAAATACCCTTTATTTCTAAAGAAATCCTGAACTTTTTTTGCGATTAACTGTATTTCAGAAAATGTTAACTCTTTATTAATCTGTTCTTTTAGTACCTCTAATATCTCACCATCACTTATACCATTTTTCTTTCCTACTAACCTAAAACCTTTAACTAGTAACCTCTCACCATTTTTGACTGGTTCTCCATTTATAAAGTTACTTTCATCAGGTATAATTTTCGGTAATTTATTGAATTTACTTAATTCATTTTCAAAATTTAGCAACGTACCTGAATTAGGCACAGCTTTTAAATAAAAATTATTAAGAAAAAGACAAAGAAATATAGTAAAATACAGAATATTGATTTTCATAAGCTTATAAATTTTTTCTATTGTTTATTAGCTCATCTACAGCACTAGGGTCTGCCAATGTACTAATGTCTCCTAATTCCTCTGTTTCATTTGCAGCAATTTTTCTTAATATTCTTCTCATAATCTTTCCCGACCTTGTTTTTGGAAGATTAGGGGCCCATTGAATTTTCTCAGGCTTTGCAATAGGGCTAATTAGAGTACTTACAGTTTTCAAAAGTTCTTCATAGAGCTCTTGGTTTCCCTTCAATTCCTGCTTTTAATGTAACATATGCATAAATTCCTTGTCCTTTAATATCATGGGGAAAACCAACCACTGCAGCCTCAGCCACTGTTTCATGAGAAACTAGAGCACTCTCTATCTCTGCAGTTCCTAATCTATGTCCAGATACATTAATAACATCATCAACTCTTCCTGTTATCCAATAATACCCATCATCATCTCTTCTAACACCATCTCCAGTGAAATAAACATTATCAAATGTTGAAAAATATGTATCAATAAACCTCTGATGATCTCCATACACTGTTCTCATTTGACCTGGCCAACTATCAGTTATAACTAAATTTCCTTCTGCCATACCTTCCAAAACTGTAGACTGGTTGTCTACTATTGAGGGCTGAATACCAAAAAATGGTAACGTTGCTGAACCTGGTTTCATATCAGTAGCTCCTGGTAAAGGAGAAATCATTATTCCTCCTGTTTCAGTTTGCCACCAAGTATCAACTATTGGGCACTTTTCTTCCCCAACAACTTCATAATACCATTTCCAAGCTTCTGGATTTATTGGCTCTCCAACTGTTCCAAGCAATTTTAAACTATTCCTACTAGTTTTTTTTACTAATTCATCTCCTTCTTTCATAATTGCCCTTAAAGCTGTAGGAGCTGTATAAAAAGTATTTACATTATGTTTATCACAAATTTCCCAAAATCTTGAAGCATCAGGGTAATTAGGCAAACCTTCGTAAATTAATGTAGTAGCAGCATTTGCTAAAGGCCCGTATACGATGTAGGAATGTCCTGTAATCCAACCAACATCTGCCGTGCACCAATAAATATCATCTTCTTTGTGGTTGAACACATACTCATGAGTCATAGAAGCATAAACCAAATATCCTCCAGAGGTATGTAGAACGCCTTTAGGCTTTCCTGTAGATCCAGATGTATATAATATAAAAAGAGGATCTTCAGCATTCATTTCTGCAGGCTTACAATCTTCATCAACTTTATTTTTTTCCTCATGCCACCACAGATCTCTATTTTGATCAAATTCTATATTATTGCCTGTTCTTTTAACAACTAACACGTTTTTTACCAAGTCAGTTTTTGTAAGAGCTATATCTACATTAGCTTTGAGAGGAAAAATTCTTCCTCCTCTAAGTGATTCGTCAGCAGTAATAACAAATTCAGATTTACAATCTATGATCCTATCAGCAAGAGCTTCAGGAGAAAAACCACCAAAAACGACCGAATGAATTGCCCCTATTCTAGCGCAAGCAAAGCATCGCATATACAGCTTCAGGTATCATTGGCATATAAATGGTGACCCTGTCCCCCTTATTAACATTATGCTTTAATAGAACATTAGACATCAAACATACTTCTTTATGCAATTCAGAATAAGTAATTTTTTTTACCTCTTCTAAATTGTCTCCTTGCCATAGCAAGGCAACTTTATCGCTATTATTTTTTAAATGCCTATCGATACAGTTAGCCGATACATTTAAAGTTCCGTCTTCAAACCATTTGATATAAAGATCCGTCTTATCAAAGCTTATATCCTTAAATTTTGAAAAGTTTTTAATCCAATTGATTCTCTTGGCATGCTTCTTCCAGAAGCCTTCCGAATCATTTATAGATTCATTATACATTTTGATATATTCATCTTTATCAATTAATGCATCACTAGCAAAGTTTTCTAAAACTTTGTAAATATCTTTCATTTCTAATTACTCCGTATAATGTATTTTATGATTTATTGAGCCATTTTGCAAATAATGTCCCACTCTTTTAAACTAACAGGAAGAACTGATAGCCTATTTTGTTTTAACATTATAAAATTTGTTAATTTTTTATTATCCTTTATATCCTTTAAGCTTACACCTTTATCTAGAGTTTTTAAAGCTTTTACAGTTACCATACCAAATCTTTCAGTTTTATCTGTAGGATCAGGTGCATATTCCTTAATTACTTCGACTATCCCGACAATTTTTTTTTCTGTAACAGAGTGATAAAAAAATCCTTGGTCGCCTACTTTCATCTTTTTCATATTGTTAGAAGCTTGATAGTTTCTAACTCCATCCCAACCTTCACCTTTTTCTCCTCTCTTCAATTGGTCCTGCCATGACCAACTACTAGGCTCACTTTTAAAAAGCCAATAGTTCATAAATTTATTCCTCCTCTATATTATAAGTGTTTATAATGTAAATTTAATTTTATTGTAAAATTGAAATGGTTTCCAATATTAAGTTTAAAATTTCTCTAAAACTAATAGTTATTTTTCTTATTGATAAAAATTAAACTTTTAGCTTTTTGGCCAGTTTCTTTATTCTTTGATAAAATTACCCCTAGCCTTCTGTTATTCCATGCCTTAGGTTTTCCAAACAACCTTATATCAACATCATCTAACTCCAATGCTTTTTCTATACCTGAAAATTTATAATCAAAATTTTTATCTTCAAACCCGTTTGCTTTAATTACAGTACTGTAACCTTCTCTGAGCATTAAAACACTATTAATAGGATAAGATAGAATTGCTCTTGCATGCAAATCAAACTCTGAGAGATTTTGTGTATACATAGTAACCATTCCAGTATCATGAGGACGAGGACTAAGTTCACTAAAAATAATATCATCTTTAGTAATAAAAAATTCTACTCCAAATAATCCATTTCCTCCAAGATCCTTAGTAATTTTCTCTGAGATATTTTTTGCTTTAGATAAAACGTCCTGATTTATATTTTCAGGCTGCCAACTTTCAATGTAATCTCCTTGTTCCTGCTTATGTCCAATAGGGGGACAAAATATGGTACTAGAATTACTTTGCCTAATTGTTAGAAGTGTTATCTCTGATCTAAAGTTTATAAACTCTTCAATAATAACCTTGACTCTGTCTCCTCTCATATTTTTTGTTGCATTTTCCCAGGCTAAAGGAACCTCTTCTTGAGCTTTAATTAGTGTTTGTCCTTTTCCAGAAGAGGACATAACTGGCTTAACAATACAGGGAAGTCCTACAGTTTTAATAGCTTTCTCTAATTCATCTAAACTATGTGCATATTTATACTTTGCAGTTTTAATTCCTAATTCTATAGCTCTGTCCCTGATAGCATCTCTGTTCATAGTTAAATTTACTGCTCTGGCGCTAGGCACTACAGTAATACCTTTATTCTCAATATTAAAAAGTTCTTCAGTTCTAATAGCTTCTATTTCTGGAACGATAAAATCAGGCTTGGCTTCTTCAACAAGGTTTGCCAATTTTTTTGCATCCAGCATATCAAAAACTACTGAGCTATCTGCTACTTGCATAGCGGGGGCATTGGCATATTTATCACATGCAATGACTTCACACCCAAGTCTTTTTGCACTAATAGTAAATTCTTTTCCTAATTCTCCACTGCCTAATAATAAAATTTTTTTCATAATAGTATTTTTAAAATATGTTATTATATAATATTTATTAAACTATTAAATCAATAAATTATGAAGAAGCTGTCAGCAGCAACTGCGTTTGCACAAAAATTAATAATCAAAAAATCTGTTACACCAAATGATGATGGAGCTATCAAAGTGCTAAAGGATAAACTATCGGAAATGGGTTTTAGTAATATTGACCTGCCATTTGGGTCTAAAAAAAATAATGACTTAATTCACAATTTATTTTCAGTTAAGAATTCTAAAAAGTTAAATAATAAATTGCTTTGTTTTGCTGGTCATACTGATGTTGTACCGGAAGGTGACTATAAAAAATGGAAGTTTGATCCTTTTTTAGGAAAAGTATCAGGAGGAAAACTGCATGGAAGAGGGGCTTCCGATATGAAAGGTGCGATTGCTGCTTGGGTGATGGCCTGCAATAATATTTTAAAAAAGAAAAAATTAAATATTGCATTAGCTTTACTAATTACCGGAGATGAAGAAGGAATTGCAACTAATGGAACTGTTAAGGTAGTTCAATATTTAAAGCAAAAAAAAATTAAAATAAATCATTGCATTGTTGGTGAGCCAACTAACCCTAATTACATAGGAGAAATGATTAAAGTAGGAAGAAGGGGAAGTCTCTCATTTTCTATTGAAACAATAGGAAAGTATGGACATGTTGCATATCCACACTTGGCAAAAAACCCTGTTACTAGTTTGATACATATTTGCAATAAACTTAATAACTTGAAATTAAACTTAAAAGCTAAAAACTTTCCTCAAACCAATTTAGAAGTAACCTCTGTAGATACTGGAAACCCAACTAGCAATGTTATTCCTAATAGCTGTAAGGCTTTAGTAAATATAAGATATAATACCCGTTATAATGAAAAATTACTTTTAAAAAAAATAAAAGCTTCTTTTTCAGAAGTGCCTTGTAATGTTAAGCTAAAGATTATATCCAGCAATAAACCATTCTATACTAAGTCTGATAAATTCTTATCTTTGCTTGAGAAATCGATTTATAAAGTAACAAAAAAAAAAAACCAACTCTTTCAACTACTGGAGGAACTTCAGATGCTAGGTTTATAAAAGATATTTGTCCTGTTTATGAATTTGGATCAGTTGGAAAAACGATGCATCAAATTAATGAAAACATAGATATTAAGGACTTAGAAAACCTTCAGCAGATATATGAAGACTTAATATTATCGTATAACGATATTTACGGCTGAAATTAATAATAGACCTTATATAAAGTCAGTCCTTTGAAGGAGCAGTGACGCCAGAGCTTGTCCTTTTTTTTTTCTGAAGAATTCTTTTTAAAGCTATAGGGTTTATCAAACCACTTCCTACATCCTTTAATGTTCCCGTCATAATTCTTACTTGGTTATACAAAAAAGATCGAGCTGTGAAAGTTAATGTAATTATATTTTTTTTTTTAATTATTGCTATTTTATCTAAAGTTTTAACTGGAGAAAGAGCCTGACAACCTGAAGCTCTGAAAGAAGAGAAATCGTGATTTCCTAAAAGGTATTTAGATGCTTTTTTCATATCAACAATATTTAACTTTTGAGAAACCCACCATGTATTATATGCATGCATAGGGCTTCTAGATTCATTATTATAAATCTTATATTTATAAGTTTTTTTCTTTGCGCCAAATCTTGCGTTAAAATTAGCATCAACTTTATTAACTTTTTTTATACTTATGTCTTCACCAAACTTTTCTTTAGACAAATAAAAGTTAAGGCCAAAAAGAATATTCTTAATTTTTAATTTCTTGAAAATATCTAAATGTGCTACTTGAGCCTCAGCGTGCACACCAGCATCAGTCCTACCTGCAACTATTAAATCTACTTCGCTTTGTAAAAAATTTTTAGCAGCTTTTTCAATCGTTCCCTGAATAGAAAAACCTTTTTTTTGTTTTTGCCATCCTATGAAATTAGTACCATTATATTCTATTGTTAATTTATATCTTGGCATTATTTTCTATTGCTATTTTTCTTAAATTATATTTTTGTATTTTACCAGTTGATGTTCTTGGCAAATTCTGAAATATAATTTTCTTTGGCATTTTAAAACCAGCTAAATGTTTTTTACAAAAATTTAAAATTAAATCTGATGTTAATAAATTATTACTTTTTTCTATAAAGGCACAAGGCACTTCTCCCCACTTTTTATCTTTAATTCCTATTACAGCACAATCTTTTACATAAGCGTGCTTAATTATTATTTTTTCAATCTCAATTGACGATATATTTTCTCCTCCTGAAATAATTATATCCTTAGATCTATCCTTAAGTTCTATATAACCGTCTTCATGCATAACTGCTAAATCACCAGTATGGAACCAACCATTTTTAAAAGCAGCTTTATTAGCAAGCTCATTATTTAAATACCCTTTCATTATGATATTACCTTTAAAAAAAACTTCTCCTAATGATTCACCATCTCTCTTTACTGGCTTCATATTTTTTGGATTAAAAACCTCTAAAAAATCTAATGCTGGATAATTGACACCCTGTCTAGACTTTAATATAGCTTTTTTACTAGAAGACTTTATTGCATTCCATTCTGGTTTCCATTCACAAATCACTGCTGGGCCATAGCTTTCTGTCAAACCATAAACATGAGTTACCGAAAAGCCACTTTTCTCTATACCTTCTAAAACACTAGGAGGTGGAGGTGAAGCTGCAGTCATAACATTAATAATATTTTTATTTTTATTATACTTTTTATTATCTATGATCATTTGTAAAATTATTGGGGCTCCACATAAATGGGATACATTATATTTATTAATAGCTCTCATAATTTCTCTTCCATCAAACTTGTTAGTACAAACCTGAGTTCCAGCTAAAGCTACAATAGTCCATGGGAAACACCACCCATTACAATGAAACATTGGAAGGGTCCACAAATAAGTAGGGTGGTACCCCATCTTCCAAACCATTTGATTGTTTAAACACATTAGATGTGCTCCTCTGTGATGGTATAAAACTCCTTTAGGGTCTCCTGTAGTTCCAGATGTATAATTAAGAGATATTGTTTCCCATTCATCTTGAGGGTAATAATCTAATTGAGAACTTAAATGAGTTGATTTTACTTTTGAAAGAAAACTTTCATAATTTTCAATTCTTTTTAACTTTAAGTTATTTCCATCATTTACTAATATTAACTTTATTTTTAATTTTTTTGATAAACTTTGTACTAAATCTTTATAGTCTTCATGAAATATTAAAACTTTTGATTTGCTATGTTTCAAAATAAACTCAATACTTCTTTTTTCTAATCTCGTATTTAAAGAGTTTAATATCGCACCACTCATTGGAACTCCAAAATGAGCTTCTATCATCTCTGGAACATTTGGGAGCATAACACTTACAACATCTCTGTTTTTAATTTTAATTTTTTTTAATGCTAAAGCTAAAGACTTACATCTATTATAAAACTCATAGTATGTAGCTTTTCTTTTTCCATATATCCAAGCTGTACGTTTTGGAAATATATTTTTTGTTCTATATAAGAAAGATAATGGTGTTAATGGAACAAAATTAGATTTTTTTTTTTTTAATTGAGAATTCATATTATGATCACATTCTTTGTATGGCGCCCCCGAGAGGATTCGAACCCCTAAATCATGATCCGTAGTCATGTGGTTTATCCAGTTAGCCTACAGGGGCATAATATATTAATTAATAATTAGAAATAACAGAAAAAATTAATTTTTTAAATGTTGTATTTTTACAACACAAATAGCCATGAATTAGTATTGTACTCTCTAAGTATTGATTTATTAGTATGAATAAGTATTATATTATCTTTTAAGGATTAATATTATGATTATGAAACATCTTAAATATTTTATGGTATATCTATTAGTTGGTTTACTTGCCAGTTGTTCTTATAATGATCTTACAGATTTATGGCCCTCTGGAAATGATGTAGAAGAAGAAATTGTAATAAGAGAAATTCCAAATGAATCTTTTGACCCTGAAGATACTGAAGAAATAACCATAACAGAAATAGAAACCTCAGATGAAGTTGCTGAAATTGATATTATAAGCGATGAAGCAGAATTTAATGATCCTAATGAAGAAAATCTGGATAATTTGTTAACACAAGATGAAGCTGATAACTCTGAAGATAATATTCAAACAGAAAATAATGGAAAAGTAGACCCTATTTTCACTTACGTAGGACAGAGAATTCTTGAAATGCAAGAAGAATTTGTAAAATTAGATGCTGATATAAAGCAAGGAGAAGACAGCTTTGAAGAGTTAAAATTTAACGGTATCAAAAGCGCTGAAAATTATCATTCTATAGTTGCTGCTATAGCTGCAAGATTGCAAATTGGGACTACTCCAGGTAATCCTATTCTTTTAAATCAATATGAACAAGCACAGACAGAGTTAGCTGAAGTAGGAGCTCAAGGACAAAATTTAGTAGATGTAGGCAACCAAATAGCACTCTATTCAACTAGGGTTTCTTACTTATTAGAACAAGCACGTTCAGCAAAAAAATTAAGAGGTGCTGTAGATGAGGATCACAGAAATTTATCTTCTTTTCAGGATACTCTAAAAAGAAGAAATGTAGATGTACTTAGAACTTTAGAAGACTTAAATGAGACAGTTAGAAGAAGAGATATATTCTTAGCAGCAGAAAGAAGAAGACTTACTCAGCTTGCTAATGCAATTTCTATAGGCGAATCGTTTGGATTAGGACTAGGGACTTTAGGTTCGTTACCCTGCTATTAATGATAATGAAAATTCAGAACAAGGAAGAAGATCAGAAATATTAGTGTCTCTCCTAACCCTATAGCGATTTTTAGAATTAATGAGCAAGATAATTATGAACAAAATCTTTTTGGTGCAATTAGTGCAACTTTAGATAAAGCACCAAAATCAAGATTTACGCTGGTAGCTGTAAGTTCTTCAGCAGGAAATCCTAGCGAACAAGCAGAAAGAGCAGCTAATGCAAGAAATGATGTAAGTAAACTAATTAGTTCTTTAATTTCCATGGGAATGCCTGCAGATAGGATTTCTGTTAGTTCTTTATCTGTAGCTAATGTAGAAAATACTGAAGTAAGGCTTTATGCAGATTAATTTAATTTATAATTATCAATTAATCTTACATCATCTACATAAACAGCAATAAAAACTCTTAGAGTTTTTCCTTTTATAATGCTTTTAGGATATTTTAAACTATTAGATTCTCTTATTTCAATATATTCTATATTATTTAGACCACTTTTCTTTAATTCTTTTTTAAATAAAGCTCTAAATCTTTAGTATACTTATAATCTAAATATCTTATTTTTTTAATATTTAAATATATTTGTTTAGCAATTTCTAAACCCTTAGCATTTAATAATTTATTTCTAGAAGATAATGCTAAACCATTAGCATCTCTTACAGTAGGAATTCCAATTATTTTAACTCCTAAATTTAAATCTTTTACCATCTTTTTAATTAGAAATAATTGTTGAAAAGTCCTTCTCTCCAAAAAAGGCTGCATAAGGCTGCACTATTAAAAATAGCTTTAGTACAATAGTTAATACACCACCAAAGTGATTCTTTCTATATTTTCCACATAAAATATCACTAAAATTTATTTCTTTTATGTAAGTACTGTAACCTAAGGGATACATTTGTTTTACCTTAGGAAAAAAAACTAAATCTACATTATTTTTTTTTAATATCTCTAAATCTTTTTTTTCTTGAGTAGGATATTTTTTTAGATCGTTTTGATTATTAAATTGAGCTGGGTTTACAAAAATACTAACTACAGTAAAGTACTTTAATTTCTTACACTTTTTTATCAGTTCCAAATGTCCATTATGAATACAACCCATAGTTGGCACCAAACCAACTTTTTGATTTTTTTTTAAATTATTTAGATTTTTTTTTAAATTAAGTAAACTTCTAGCAATAATAGTTTGCACAATGTATATTCCTATATAAGGAGAGTGTTATCAAAAAAAATTTCTTAAATTTTATCAAATTTGTATTGCTAGCACAAATTATTTACTCACATCAAGTAATTGCTAACCAGTTTAATAAAAGTAATCCTGAACCTTCTTCTGAATATCCCAATCACAAAAATCTCTTTCTAAAGAATTTATGATAGTAACTGCTGATAAGAGAGCATCCTTAGCTGCTAGGGAAGTACTTCTTGCAGGAGGAAATGCACTTGATGCAGCTATAGCTGCACAAAATGTTTTATCTGTTGTAGAGCCTCAATCTTCAGGACTAGGAGGGGGTGGGTTTTTACTTTTTTTTTAATAATATTGATCAAAAAATTTATGCTTATGATGGTAGAGAAACCTCAAGCTCACTAGTTAAAGATGATATGTATTTAATTAATAACAATAAAATGCAATTTATTGAAGCTGTTCAAAAACCATTTTCTGTAGGTGTTCCAGGCTTATATTCTATGTTAGCTGATGCCCATAATAAATTTGGTATCTTACAATGGGAAAAATTATTTATTTCTGCTATACAACATTCTGAAGAGTTTAAAGTAGGAGAAAGGTTAAATAAGCTTTTAAATTGGGCTCCTCATATAAAAAAAAATAAATTCGTAAATGATACTTACTTTAATAAAGGTGAAGCAAAAAAAAAAGGAAGTTTAATAAAAAATTTGGATTTAAAAAAATCATTAAAAATTTTATCTAATGACCCATATTCAATAAATAAAGGTATACTAGCAAAAAAAATATCAGAAAGTCTTGATAATAATCTTTCTTTAAACGATTTACGAAATTGGAAAGCTATAGAAAGAGAGCCATTATGCAAAGTAATAAACTCATACAAAATATGTGGCTTTCCACCTCCTACTTCAGGTGGCATAGGTCTTATACAAATTATTAGTATCTTAAATAATAAAAAAAATTTAATAAAAAACAAAGAGCCTAATTTAGCTAAGCATTTATTTATTGAAGCATCAAGATTAGCTTATCAAGACAGAAACCTATATATAACAGATCCTTTATTTTTTGATGTACCTACAAAAGAATTAATATCAGAAAAGTATTTGAAGTTCAGGTCCGATCTAATTAATAATAATAAAAGTATACCAAACTTTAAACCTGGAAATTTAAAAAATATTAAAGATAAAAAAATTATAATTGGAAAAAATTTTGAACAAAAATCCACTACTCATATTAGCATAGTAGATAAAGATGGAAATGCTGTAGCACTAACAAGTAGTATAGAGTTTGCATTTGGGTCAGGCATTACAGCTGGAGGATTTTTCTTAAATAATCAGATTACTGACTTTTCTTTTTTTAATAAAGCCCCAGAAGGTCACCTTATAGCTAATCGAGTTGAACCTAACAAAAGACCTAGATCTAGTATGTCACCTTCATTTATATTCTTTAAAAATGAGCTTATAGGAATACTGGGATCTCCTGGAGGTAGTAGAATAATATGCTACGTTTCAAAAGTTGCTTTTGAAATTTTATTTTTAAAAAATGACCCTTTCTCTGCAGTATCTTCTCCACACTATTGTTCTAGAAATAATTTTACAGAACTAGAAGATAATAATATCAGTTCTGATTTGAAGCAATATTTACAAAAAAAAAATCATGATATTAAGTACAAAGATATGACTAGTGGATTAAATATAATTTGGAAAAAAAATCAATTGTGGCAGGGAATTGCTGATCCATAGAAGAGAGGGATTTGCAATTGGTTATTAGAGAAACAAATAGGAGCTTAATATTTTTTTAAAGATAATTTTTAGTATATTTATAGTTATTATTTTAAAATTAGTTTTTCCTACTTTGTTAAAAGGATTAAAAAGACTTATAATTGTGTTAATAATAGCTATAGTATTTTTTAATATAGTTTTAAATAATAATTTATATTTATAATGAAAAATATAATAGCAATAACAAATAGAAAAGGAGGGGTAGGAAAAACAACTGTAGCGGTGAACCTAGCTGCAGCCCTTGCTACCAACTTTAAATTAAATTGTGTATTAATTGATGCTGACCCAATAGGTTCATCCTCTTTATGGATAGAGGAAACTTCGATACAAAGACTCAGGTTAAAAAGGCTTACCCTACCAAACTCTCCTAGCAATAAATTTCATGCTTTGCAGACTTGGGGTGCTACCTTATCAAGTTTAGCATTAGAATGTGATATAGTAATAGCTGACTTGCCTCCTATTGATTTAGGAGTTTTTAGTGAACTTATTCATCAGGTAGGCTATATTATTATTCCTGTAGGATTAAGCTCCCTTGAATGGGAAGCTTCTTTTCCTTTGATAGAAAGAGTTATTTCTGCATCTAAAGATAATAAAAAAACTAAGGGCATTATTGTTCCTTCAAGAATACATCCTCAAAAAATACTGCCAAGGGATAAAATAAGTGAGGTGCTTCCTTCACAGTGGACATTAGCTCCTCAAATATCCTTAAGATCTGATTTTCACAAAGCTGCTGAGCAAAAAGATTGGATTGGAAATACTGCAAAAAATAGTATTGCTCACAAGGAAATAAATAAATTATCAAAATTTATTTTCAAAATAATGTATAAATAAAATTATAAATAATTATCAATTTTTTTATTAATAAAAGCTATCACTGAACTTACTTCTTTTATTGCACCTCCCATTGTCAAAAACCCATGCATCAATCCCTTATAAACTTTTATTTCTACTTTCACATTATTTTTTTTAAGTTTTTTTCCATATAATAAACCTTCATCATATAAAGGATCACATTCTGCCAAAACTATCAAAGTGTCTGGCATTCCTTTCATTTTTTTATTTTTTATTGGTGATAACCTTGGATCATTAATATATTTTTTTCTTATATTATTTGGGCAATAGTGATTTTCAAACCACTTCATTAATTTTTTGTTAAGTATAAGACCATCATACTTATTTTTTGATTCATATTTGCTAAACATATGTGTGGCTGGATAAACTAAAACTTGAAAAATAACGTTAGCCTTTAGATTATTTTTATTATAGTTAGCTAAAACAGTAGCTATATTTCCACCAGCACTATCACCACATAATATTATTTTATTATTATTAATTTTTAAACCATATTTATTTTTGGAAATACTTTTTAATATTTTATTACTCTCATTTATAGCTTTAGGGAAAGTTGCCTCAGGAGCTAAACTATAATCCACAGAAATTAAGTCATATTTTCCCTTATTCACTAAAATACTGCATACTTGGTCGTGAGTATCTACATTGCCTAATACCCATCCTCCTCCATGAAAATAAATCATAATAGGTAATACTTCATTTTTAGATTTATTTTTTCCTCTATAATATCTAACTGGAATATTTTCTATTTTAAAATCTTTTTTAATTAGTACATCTATCTTTTTTTTATATGAAAAATATGCTCTTATTTTAGAGAACTCAATTCTAGCATTTTGCACTGATAAGTTTTGTATTTCCTTAATTAAGCCTTTATCTTTTAAACTTTTTAAAGTATTTATTATCCTTGATGATGATTTGCTTAAATAAAATTTTTTGCATCTTCATTCAATTATATTATACCTAAGATAAATATTATAATATAACATTAATATATGGTTTTAATTACTAATATATTAGAAAAAAAATAGTTGCTTATCCTTTAATATTTTTTATTTTTATAAGTTGCCTTGGTCTTTTTAATTCTAGCTGGTATTCTTTAATAATCTACCAAATTTTATTTCTATTATTTTTTTCAGCAAAAATAAATTTTAATAAGAAATATTGGCTTATAGTAGCTTTCTTAGTTCCTATCACTGTTTTTATAAAACAAAGCATTGAAATTCCAAAGATCGTTCAAGGTAGTAATGTTTTTATTGGAGGAGAAAAGTATAATGATAGTATTTTTAAAGAAAGACTTCCAAAAAAATTTATAATAAATTAAACACAGATTTTAAAAAATATTCCCAAATTCAATTTCAGGGCCAGATACAAAACTATATCATAAGTCAGTATCACAAATATTTTTTGACAGCCCAGAAACTAAACTTGTAGAAAATATATATTGGAATAATAGGCATCAATTACAATTAGGTGCATTTAACAACACTAAATACAATGCATATGGAGATCAAGAGCCTAAGAGAACGAACCTTCCTTTCTTTGTTAAATATTCATTTCCATCAGAATATTCAAACAAAAATGCTAAATTTTGTTGGAAGGGAACAGCATATATAGGAAAAGAATTAGTAGAAGACGGAGTTCACTAATATGGAATGTATTAATTTTAATACCATTAAAAATTAATTCTACAGATTTCTATGATATATGGCTTTTAGAAACTGGTGACACAATTCCTTTAAAAGCTAAATTAGTCCTTCCTTTTAAATATAAAGTAGCTTATTACCTAAAACATATTATAAGCATATTATCTTGTTTATTAATTTTAGCTATTATTTTTAATAAGATTAATTACAGCAAATTTTCTATTTATATTATTTCAGTTTTAATTAGTCTGGTGCTAGCCTTTTATTTTTATCCAAACTTAATTAATAAATTTATAATTTTCGAAGGTGGTAATGATGGTTTACTTTATGTTCATTTTGCTCACTTAATCTCTGATTTTCTCTCTGTACAAGATTATAAAGGAGCATTTATGGGAGGCGAAGAAGCTTATGACCTTATGCCTTTTTACAGATACATATGGGTGATAAATTTTATATTATTTGAAGAGTCACCTTGGATGCTTATTTTTATCTTAACTTTTTTCCTATAGTTATTTATAAAATTTTTATAGAAATATTAGGAAAAAAAATTGCAAAATATTTTTTAATATTTTGGCTTTTTATTCCAATATTTGAAGCTTTTGGATTTTGTCATTTTTATTATGTAAAGCTTGCTATGAGGGGTTTTGGTGAACCTCTATCATATCTTTGCTTTTTGTCTGCCTTACTATTTTTAATAAAATTTAAAAAAATCCTAATTTTTTAAATTATTCCAATTCCTTTATATTCGGACTACTCTTAGCTTTATCCATTGGACTTAGAGCAAACATTTTACCTGCTTGCTTTAGTATTGATAGTATTTTATTTAATTTTAGCATATAAGATTGAATTATAAAGCTTTTTTATTTTTATGCATAGGATTTAGCCTAGTTTTAATTATGCCAATACATAACTATGTTTTTACAAATAAATTTATTCCTCTAACAATAGCTGCATATAAAGACTGGAATTTAGGTGCTAGGCCTTCTGATTATTTTATCCTATTTAAATCCTTATTAACATTTTCTTTAAACCTGCCTGTCTTAGAAAAAATAATAAATCATATACATGATGAAATTAAGCTGTATGAAATTTGGTACCACTTTGCTATAGCAATAAGTATTTTCTATGCTATAAAAAGACAATCGCCTTTTATAATAAGGTGTTTAGCAATATCTTCTATAAGTTTAATATCATTATTACTCTTTTACCATGTAGGAGGCAGATATAGTTATTTATCTTGGACTTTAAGTTTAATCGTACTATCATATTGGTTTAAAGCTAATTTTTTACCTTATATTAAAAAAATACAAAATTAAATGCTGCTTAGTATAATTTCTCCTACTTATAATGAAGCTGATAACATAATAAAATTTGTAATTCAATTGAGTTAACTCTAAAAAATTATGATTATGAAATTATTTTTGTAGATGATAACTCAAGTGATAAGACACATGAAATAATAAAAAACCTTTCCTCAAAAAAACCCAATATAAGATGTTTAAGAAGAATAGGCAGAAGAGGGCTTTCCTCTGCAGTAATTGAAGGTTGCCTTTCTAGCTCATCAGATTTACTTCTAGTAATGGATGCTGATTTACAACATGATGAAAAAAAAATTCCTTCGATGCTTGAACTTATTGAAGAAAAAAAATTAGATTTAGTTATAGCAAGTAGGTTTCTGAGTCATAAAAAGTATTAGGCTTAACTAAGAACAGAAATGCTTTGTCAAAACTTGCTAACTTTTTAGCTAATACAATCTCTAAAGCTAAACTTACTGATCCAATGAGTGGTTTTTTCTTAATAAAAAGAACTGTATTTGATCAAATAGCTCCAAATTTATCTGGGTTAGGTTTTAAAATTTTATTAGATATTTTTTCTTCTTCTAAAGATAAGCTTAAATATAAAGAAATCTCATTTACTTTTAAAAAAAAAAAGAGTTTATGGAGAAGTCTAAACTAGACTCATTAGTGCTATGGGAGTATTTGCTATTATTATGGCAATCTAAATTTGGTAATATTATTTCAGCAAGATTTTTTTCCTTTTGCTTGATTGGAGGCTCTGGAGTTTTTGTGCATATTATAGCTTTATATTTTTTTATTAATTTCAATTTTCATTTTCTTTATGCTCAAACACTTTCTACATTTGTAGCAATGACATCAAATTTTTTTTTTAAATAATATGCTTACATACAGAGATAAAAGAAAAAAAGGCTTAGCAGTAGTCAAAGCTCTATTCCTTTTTTATTTAACCTGTGGAATAGGTGCATCGGCTAATATTGGTATTTCTAATTTGCTATACGTAAGTAATATATCTGGTGTATCTGGGATATGGTATCTTTCTGGTTTCATAGGTGCAATTGTAGGCTCTATATGGAACTACTTAATGTCTTCATTAGTAACTTGGAAAACTAAATAAAGGTTATCTAGTTATTTCTTTAAATAGGTCTTCAAGAGTAGTATCTTTAATTGAGATATCTTTTACTTTAATATTATATTTTACAACTTCATTTATAAGATCATCAATAGAGTGTTGAGAAGGTTTATAGTCTATTGAGATTTCATTACTATTATATTTTTTAAATCCTATATTTTTAAGACCACTTGGTAAGGTTTTTAAATTTTCAGAATATATTTTTAATACTTTCTTATCTATTTTTTTTACTAACTTTTTAATATTTCCATTAATTACTATTTCACCTTTATTAATAATTGCAACATCTTCACATAAAGCTTCAGCTTCTTCTAAATAATGTGTTGTTATTAAAATTGTAACACCTTTCTTGTTTAAGTCTTTTATGTTTTGCCATAGTAGTTCTCTTAAACTAACATCCACACCAGCAGTTGGTTCATCTAAAATTAAAACTTGTGGAGAATGAACCATAGCTTTAGCTATCATTAATCTTCTCTTCATACCTCCTGATAAATGCCGCACATATGCTCTCGCTTTATCCTCTAGCTTTAGGTTTTTTAATAACTGCACAGTAATCCTATTTGACTTCTTTATTCCATAATACCCTGCTTGAAATTCTAGAGTTTCTTGTGGCGTAAAATAAGGATCAATTACTAATTCTTGTGGAACAACACCTATTGATTGTTTAGCCGCTCTTTCTTTTAATTCATAATTGTTCCCATTAATAAATACATCACCAGAAGTTTTGTTAACAATTCCTGCTAGTATATTAATTAATGTAGATTTGCCTGCTCCGTTTGGGCCTAAAAGGGCTAACATTGAACCTTTCTTAACTTTTAAAGAAATATTTTTAAGTGCTATTACTTTATTCTTTTTATCATCAAAATATGTTTTATTTAGTTTTATAATTTCAATATCATTATTTTTATTGTATTTCATTTCAAAATATAACCTCTAAAATATACTAAAAATGTACTAATTAAACAAAAAATAGCCATAATTAAAAAACCTATACCATTGGTTCCATTATTAAAAGAAAATCCAGCAAATATTGTTAGAATAGTCATCATAGTACCAGAAGATAATGCGTGGTAAAGTGATATAGCTAATAACTTATTATTCTCACTTATATTCATATGTACATAATATATAACTAAATAGTGAGATAGCCCAAATGTGAAAGCATGTAATGATTGAATAAGTACAAGCAAACTGAAATTAGTAAAAAAATATGTCATTATCCATCTTAAAGAACTTATAATTCCTACAAAAATAATTGCTTGGAAAAATATATTTCTTATTTTTACTTTATCAATTAGAAGAAAAAAAATAATTTCTGCAAACACTCCCCAAAACCATAAAAAACCTATCTGAAAAAGACTGAATTCAAGGTTTCTCCAATAAATTGCAGAAAATGAATAATACATTGCATGACTTGCTAAAACTAAACCACAACCAAATATTACTAATAGAAACTTTTTATTTTTTAATAAATCAATAATATTGCTTTTATATTTTACTTTTTGTCTTTCTTCTTCATTTGGTATCAAAAAAGTACTCATGAGAAAAAATAAAGAAAAGAAAATATATAATTTAGGAAAAGTGTTTGTTCCAAATTCATCTAAACAAAACCCCACTAAAAATACCCCTAGACAAAAAGCTATGGACCCACTAACCCTTAATTTTCCATAATCTTTAAAAGAACTATTATTAAAAGATGTATTTATATTTTCAATTATTGGCAGCAATGGCGCAAATATTAAAAGGATAAAAAAAGATAAAAATATTGCTAAAGTAACATCTATATTTTTTTGTAATGCTATAAAAATAAAAGAACAAAATATAAAAAATGTTAATAATACTGTAACAAGTCTTTTAGCCCTAAAAGTTTTTATATTTTTTGTAATTAAAAAATTTGAAAAGATTTTTAAAAATCCAACCGCCCCTATTAATAATCCAATTTGTTGAGTATTTAAATTAATGACTTCATTAAGCCAAACGGGCAAATAAACGGTATTTAAACTTACTAATATGAATATAGTGAAGTAAAGTGAAACAATTCTATGATTGTGAGTAATTTTCATTAATGTAATATAAGTATTATGAAAAAAAATAATAGTATTTCTTTGGTCGATGGTTCAGGTTTTATATTTAGAGCATATTATGCATTGCCTTCATTAACAAATAATAACGGTACTCCAGTTGGAGCAGTTATGGGCTTTTGTAATATGCTATTTAAACTGTTAGAAGAAGAACAATCAAAAAAAATAGTTGTTGTTTTTGATACAGCCAGAAAAACTTTTCGCAATACTATCTATAAAAATTATAAAGCTAATAGAGGAGACCCTCCCGAAGATCTAATTCCTCAGTTTGAATTAATAAGAAAAGCAGTAGATGCCTTTAGTGTATCTAGACTAGAAATGCCTGGCTATGAAGCAGATGATTTAATAGCAACTTATTCTAAATTTTTTACTAAAATAGACTGGGATATTTCAATAATTTCATCAGATAAAGATTTAATGCAACTAGTAGGTGATAAAGTGCATATGTTAGATCCTATTAAAAATAAGGTAATTAAAAGACAGGAAGTAATTGAGAAGTTTGGTGTTCCTCCTGAAAAAGTAATAGATGTACAAAGTCTTGCAGGAGACAGCATTGATAACATACCTGGAGCCCCTGGTATAGGTTTAAAAACTGGAGCACTTCTTGTTAACGAGTATGGTAGTTTGGAAAGTCTTCTATTAAATTATTCAAAAATTAAACAAAATAAAAGAAGAGAGTCCATAGAGAAAAACCTGGATGCAATCAAAGTATCAAAAAAACTAGTAACTCTTAAAGACGATATAGAACTAAATATTGATATTGATAAAATATCAGATTGTGAAATTAACACTAAAAAATTAATTCCTTTTTTAGAAGAGCACGGCTTTAATAATTTAAAAAGCAGGCTAATGAAAAAAGCTGATAATATTGCAGATCATACAAAACAGCTATCTAAAACAAAGTCAAAATATTTTACTATTCAAGACGAAAAATCTTTAGATAAAGTTATTAAAGAATTAATAAAAGCAGATGTAATTTCTATAGATACTGAAACTAATTCAATTAAACCGTTAGAAGCAAAGTTAATTGGAATCAGCATATCGTATAAAATAGGAGAGGCGTTTTATATTCCTATTAATCACAACATAAAGGATAAAAAAAAACAATTATGTCTAAATCTTTTAATTAAAAAACTCAATCCTTTGCTTTCTAATCCATCATTATTAAAAGTAGGACAAAATATAAAATATGATTTACAAATTTTAAAAAATAATGGGTTCGGGGAAATTCACCCTATAGATGATACGATGCTTATGTCCTATACATTATCTGCAGGCCTACATAATCATAATTTAGATTTTTTATCAGAAAAATATTTTAACTACAACAAAGTTAGTTATAAAGAAATTGTAGGTACAGGAAAAAAAGAAGTAGAATTCTCAGAGGTAGCTATTGATAAAGCCAGTTTTTATGCATGCGAGGACGCTGATATGACATTAAAGTTATGGCATACGCTAAGAAAACTTTTAATAAAAGAAAGGTTAGTTAGTGTATACGAGTATATAGAAAAACCTTTAATTGAAATTATTGCTGATATGGAGAGTAATGGCATTAAAGTAAAAAAAGAGAAACTTCTACAGTTATCCGAAAACTTTTCCAAACAGTTAGCAAAACTTCAAAATAAAATATTTTTATGCTCCAGCAGTGAATTTAATATTAACTCTACCAAGCAGCTAGGAGAGATAATTTTTGATAAACTAAAAATACCAGGAGCAAAAAAAAATAAATCTGGAAGTTTTTCCACAAACTCTGAGGTTTTGGAAACATTAGCGGAACAGGGATATGAGATTGCATCTTTGGTGCTTTCCTGGAGAGAAATTTCAAAGCTGAAAAACACTTACACAGAGAGTCATACAAATAATATTTCTAATAAAACAAATAGAGTACATACCACTATTCAAATGACAGGAGCTCAAACTGGAAGGTTTTCTTCAACAGACCCTAATCTTCAAAATATTCCTATAAAGTCAAAAAATGGTAAGGAAATTAGAAAAGCATTTGTATCTGAAAAGGGTTATAAATTAGTCTGTTTTGACTATTCGCAAATAGAACTAAGACTCTTAGCAGAAATCGCAGAAATAGAAGAACTCAGAAAAGCCTTTAATCAAGGCCTTGATATTCATAAATTAACAGCAAGTCAAATTTTTAATGTTGAGGTTTCTAAAGTAAATAATGATCAGAGAAGAAATGCTAAGGCTATTAACTTTGGTATTATATATGGACTATCCGCTTTTGGTTTATCAAAACAATTAAATATATCAAGGACAGAGGCAAAAAATTATATAGAAGCATATTTTTTAAAATACCCTGGCATACAATTATACATGGAGAAAATGAAAGCATATGTATCTGAACATGGATATGTAAAGACTCTTTTTGGAAGAAAAATTAATATTAACGGATATAAAGATAAAAACCCAATGGTAAGAAATTATGCACACAGGCAAGCTATCAATGCACCTATACAAGGAGCTGCGGCTGATATAATAAAAAGAGCTATGATAAAGTTTAAAAAAATAGCCAAAGAAGATGTATTTAAAAACACCAAATTACTTTTGCAAGTACATGATGAATTAATTTTTGAAATTAAAAATGACTCATCTCTTCCATTAGCTATAAAGAAAATTTCTAATCTAATGGCCAATGCACATTTACCTGTAATTTCATTTAATACACCCATCGTGGTCTCTACAGGGCAAGGAGAGAATTGGGACGAAGCTCATTAATGATATCTTCAGATAACAACGTTACGTTTATTCTAGGGCCAACCAACACAGGAAAAACATTTATGGCAATAGAGAGAATGGTCTCTTATGACAATGGTATAATAGGATTACCATTAAGACTTCTTGCAAGAGAAGTGTATGATAAAATAGTTGTAAAAAAAGGAAAACTAAATACTGCATTAATAACTGGAGAAGAACAAATAATACCACCTAGAGCAAGATATTTTATTTGTACTGTCGAGGCAATGCCAACTGATAAATTAGTTGATTTTATTGCAGTTGATGAAATTCAACTTTGTAATGACTATGAAAGAGGCCATATTTTCACAGAAAAGCTTTTATATGCAAGAGGCAATATTGAGAGCTTGTTTTTTAGGCTCTGACAATATAGAGCCCATAATTAAAAAGTTATTTCCTCATTCAAAAATAATAAAAAAAAAAAGACGCTCTAAACTTAGCTATATAGGGAAAAAAAGTTTTTTTTCTTTGCCCAAAAGATCTGCAGTTGTTGCTTTTAAAACAATTGATGTGTATAACATTGCCGCTAGGATTAAAGCACAAAAAGGAGGAGCAGCTGTAGTACTAGGAGCATTGAGCCCACAAACTAGAAACTCGCAAGTAGGTATGTTTGAAGCAGGAGAAGTAGACTTTATAGTAGCCACAGATGCCATTGGAATGGGATTAAACTTAAATATTGATAATGTGTCTTTTGCTTCATTAGAAAAATATGATGGAAAGAAAGAAAGAAGTTTAAAAAAAATGAAATTGCTCAAATTGCAGGAAGAGCTGGTAGAAATGAAAAAGATGGCTATTTTAGTAATACACCTCAAACTGGTCAGCTTTCAAAACAACTAATTGACAGCATAGAACAAAATCTTTTCGATCCAATTAATTTTCTATATTGGAGAAATAAAAGTTTGGAATTTACTTCTGTGGAGTCTTTATTAAAATCTTTAAACGAGAAAAGCAATAACCCTCTTTTAATCAAAACCTTAAATATAAGAGATGAAAATATTCTTAAGCACCTGTCAGTCAATACAGAAGTAATAAAGTATATATCTGATTACGAGTGCATAAAAATACTTTGGGAAATAAGCAAAATACCTGACTATATGAAGAGTATAGACTTTGAAAATAGCGGCTTGTTGGTAAAACTTTTTTTAAGCTTAGTGCAAAATGGAAAAATTGATTATAAATGGGTAAAGCATGAGATTATTAAATTACAAAGTTTAGAAGGCTCTATTGAAGAAATAACCTTCAAGTTATCAAAAACCCGTTTTTGGAATTATATTTCTAATAAAAATCAATGGTTTAATAACAATTTTGATTTAAAAGAATTTGCAAAAGAAACAGAAAATATTTTATCGAAGGCTTTGCATGAAAAACTTATAGCAGAATTTGTAGATAGCAAGCTAAATATATTAGTAAAAGAAATTTCGTTAAATAAAGACTTTGTAGTTATTATAAATAGCAAAAAGGAAATAGTATTAAATAAAAAAATAATTGGAAAAATAATAGGAGTTAAAGCAAAACTATATGATTTAGAATCATACAAAAAAAATAAAATTATTTATAATAGAATCATCGCCAAAATATCAGATGCAATAAATAGCTACATTGCCACTATATTGAAAAAAAAACACCTAAGATTACAAATCAAAGAAAACCTTTCTGTTTTTTTTGATGGAAATAAAATCGCATCTATCTATAAAGGAGATAATATATTTAAACCTAAATTAATTATTTCAAATAATCAGTTTATAACAAAGGCAAACTACATTCTTTTAAAAGAAAAAATTGAAAATGATTTAGGGTATACTATTAGAGAAGCTTTTAAAGAACAGACTATTAATATAAAAACAAGTAATCAAAGTTTAAAAGCTATTATTTTTTCTTTACAAGAAAATTTAGGTATAGTTAAAATTAACAAAGTTGAACATTTTTTAAAATCATTGAAGTCTGATGATTTAATAGTTTTAAAAAAAAATAATATAAAAATAAGCAACCACTTTATTTACTACAATCCATCTGTATTAAATGAAGAGAATAAAATTATCAGATGGATTTTAGCGAACTTATTTATTAAAAAAGGAGACTCAACAATATTGCCCAATAAAAGAATTTTTTTTAATAAAAGGGAGATTAGCGACCTAGCATTAAGTGCTGTAGGTTTAATTAAGCTTAAAAATTTTGTAATAGAATTATCCTTTTTGGAATATGTATATGATTTATTTCTTTCTGAAAAAAAAGAAATATATCATTTTAATTTTTATCATGTGAGAAAACTAAAAATATCTTTTGCAGCCTTATATGAAATATTGCAGTACTATAAACTTAAAAAAATTGCTGGAACAAGTTTTCTGACTTACTGGAAGAAAATAGAAGAACCCTTTTACATTAAAAAGCAATATGATAAAACTAATCCTTTTTATATACTAAAAAAGTTGCAATAAATTTTAAAACATATATATAAATTTTATGTTCAAGTCATTCTTTAAAAAGAAAGCTAGTAATGAGTTAAAAAAACCATCTCCTATAGATGATAATGTATTCACTATTGTTTGCGTTTTAGTTGAGGCGGCATTAGTTGACAACAATTTTGGAGATGAAGAAAAAAACATAATAATTAAACTACTGCAAAAACAATACAAAATTAAAAATATTGAAGATATTAATAGTATTTTAGATAAAGCAGTTAAAGCCTGTAATGAATCCTCAGATTTAATTACTTACACAAAAAAAATAAAGCAAAACTGGGACATAGAAAAAAGGATAGAAGTTATTGAAATGCTCTGGAAAGTATGTTTAGTTGATGGTGTATTAGAGCCTTATGAAGATATGCTAATAAGAAGAATATCTGGATTAATTTATGTTGATGATAAAAATAGAAATTTAGCTAAAAAAAATGCTATTAAAAAATTAGATAATTATAAATAGAAAGGAAAATTTATGCCATATGTTGTAACTGAGTCATGTATAAAATGTAAATATATGGACTGTTGTGAAGTTTGCCCCGTTGATTGTTTTTATGAAGGTGAAAATATGCTAGTGATCAATCCAGATGAATGTATTGATTGTGGTGTTTGCGAGCCTGAATGTCCTGCAGAGGCAATTATTCCTGATAGTGACAGTAATTCAGAGAAATGGTTATCATTAAATGAAGAGTTTTCTTCTAAGTGGCCAAATATAGTTAGAAAAGGAACTCCACCAGAGGATGGAGAGAAGTTTCAAAATGAAAGTGATAAGTTTAAAAAATATTTTTCAGAAAAGCCTGGAACAAGTTCAGAAGAGTAATAATAAAAATCACAAATAAACTTATTTTAAGACAACTTGCTTTCTTTAGTAATTAAATTATACTAATTTTTTCTTTAATTTGCTTAATTTTTGTATGGTAAATCATGAGTTTATATGAAGCATATCTAAAAAATATAGAAGAAAGAGAGAAAATAGGATTAAGTCCAAAACCTATTGATAACGGTGATTTAATTAATGAAATAATCACAAAATATTGTTGACAAAAAAAGTAAACACAGAAATAAAAGCCTTGAGTTTCTTATATATAATACACTACCCGGCACAACTGAAGCAGCATTAAATAAGGCTAACTTTTTAAAAGATATTATCCTAGAAAAAATTAAAATTAAAGAAATTACTCAATCGTTTGCTTTTGAGCTTTTATCTCATATGAAAGGCGGGCCTTCAATTAAAGTGTTAATTGATTTAGCTTTAAGTAATAGAAGTTATCATTAAAAAAGCTGCAGAATGTATTAAAAAAACAAGTCTTTCTATACGACTCAGACATAGAGCGTTTACAAATAGCTTATAAAAATGGTAATGCGACTGCTAAATGATATACTCACCAGCTATTCTAAGGCTGAAATTTTTTCTAATCTTCCAGATATTGAAAGAGAAATAAAAGTAGTAACATATATTGCTGGTGAAGGGGATATATCAACAGACTTATTGTCTCCTGGAAATCAAGCACATTCAAGAGCTGACCGTGAACTTCACGCTAAATGTATGATTTCAGAAAAAGCACAATCTGAAATTAAAGAACTTCAGAATAAAAATCCTGATAAAAGAGTTATGCTTATTGCTGAAAAAGGTACTATGGGAGTGGGATCCTCTAGGATGTCTGGTATTAATAATGTAGCTTTGTTAACAGGAAAAAAAATCAGCCCTTATATTCCCTTCGTTAACTATGCACCTATTGTGGCAGGAACTAATGGCATATCTCCTATTTTTCTCACTACAGTAAGTGTAACTGGAGGAATTGGTATTAATCTAAAAAATTGGTCTAAAAAATTAGACTCCGAAGGAAAAATAATTCTTAATAATGATGGCAGCCCTATACTGGAACAAAACTATTCTGTTGAAACTGGAACAGTATTAATAATTAATACAGAAAAAAAGAAGCTTTATGATGAAAAAACAAGAAAAGAATTAATAGATTTATCTGATACTTTTACTCCACAAAAACTTGAATTTATTAGAGCAGGAGGTTCTTACGCAGTCGTATTTGGAAAAAAGTTGCAAAGTCAAGCGTGTAGTATTTTAAATATACCACTAACTAAAGTTTATGCTGATTCAAAAGAAGTAGTGTTATCCAAAAGAGGTCTAACTGCAGTTGAAAAAATATTTAATCATAATTTAATAGATAAAAAAAATAAAAACCTGTATGCAGGTTCTGATGTAAGAGTTAAGGTAAACATTGTAGGTTCCCAAGATACTACAGGACTGATGACTGCCCAAGAGCTTGAGGCTATGGCTGCAACAAGAATTTCAGCTAAAATTGATGGCGCTTACCAATCTGGTTGTCACACTGCTTCTGTTTGGGATAAAAAAGCTCAAGAAAATACCCCTAAACTAATGAAGTTCATGCAGAACTTTGGCTTAATAACTGGCAGAGATCCAAAAAAATAAATATGCTCCTTTAACTGATGTTATACATAAGGTTTTAAATGACATAACAGTAGATGATTGGTCTATTATTATTGGAGGAGACTCACATACTAGAATGTCAAAGGGAGTTGCATTTGGTGCAGACTCTGGGACGGTTGCACTTGCTTTAGCTACAGGAGAAGCTAATATGTCTATTCCCGAGTCAGTAAAAGTAACTTTTAAAGGAAGTATGGTTGATCACTTAGATTTTAGAGATATAGTTCATGCCACTCAAGCTCAAATGCTAAAAAAATATGGAGATAATATTTTTCAAGGTAGAGTTATTGAAGTTCATTTAGGAACTTTATTAGCTGATCAAGCATTTACTTTTACAGATTGGACAGCAGAAATGAAAGCTAAAGCTTCAATTTGTATCTCTAATAATGATATGTTAGCTAAATCATTAGAAATATCTATATCTCGTATTAAGAAAATGATTAATAATGGAATGGATAACGATGTTAAAATGCTACATAAACTTATTAGAATAGCTAAAAAAAGAATTGATGAAATTAATTCTGGAAAAAATATGCTCTCACTCCAGATAAAAATGCTCAATATTTTGAAACACTAACCGTAGATTTAGATCAAATAGATGAACCTATGATCGCTGACCCTGATGTTAACAATATTGATATTTCTAAACGATATACACATGACACTATTAGACCTCTTTTCTTATTATGAAGAAGGAAAAAAAGTAGATCTTGGTTTTGTTGGATCATGTATGGTTCATAAAGGTGATATAAAAATAGTTGCACAAATGCTAAAAAATTTAGAAAAAGAATTAGGAGATGTAAAGTTTAAAGCACCTTTAGTAATTGCACCTCCTACATATAATATTGTTGAAGAACTAAAAGCTGAAGGAGACTGGGAAATATTACAAAAATATTCTGGTTTTGAATTTGATGATTTTAAGCCTAAAACATTAGCTAGAGAAAAATATGAAAATGTTCTTTATCTTGAAAGACCTGGCTGTAATCTATGTATGGGAAATCAAGAAAAAGCCGCTAAGGGTGATACAGTTATGGCAACATCAACAAGATTATTTAAAGGAAGAGTTGTTGAAGATTCTGAAGAAAAAAGGAGAGTCTTTGCTTTCATCAACACCTGTAGTTGTACTATCAACAATTTTAGGGAGAGTGCCTAAAATAGAAGAGTACAAAAAAGCTACAAATGGTATTAAACTTACTAACTTTGTACCTTCTTCTGCTAAACCTATGACTTTTGAATTATAGTTATGTTTTATAGTTTTAGCAAAATTTAATTAATTTTAAAAATTAATTAATTATTTTATTTTAACATACGAGATTCTTTTGAAGACAGCTTTCTAACTAAAGATTTGAGCTTTTTTATTGCTCTATTTTCTATTTGTCTTACGCGCTCTTTGCTGATCTTAAATAATTCTCCTAGTTTTTCTAAAGTTAATGGATCATCACTCAAATGTCTTAAAGCAATAATTTGGCTTTCACGTATTCCTAGTTCTCTCATGGCTTTCTTAAACCAAGATCTTTTTCTCGCAAATCTAATCTATTAACTATATCTAATTCATTTAAAGAGTTTTCGTCTACTATAAAATTACCAAATTCTTGATTATAATCATCTGATACCTTTGCATTTAAAGACTTATCTTCGTGTATAAATCTATTTTCCATATTTTCTACGTCAGTCAACTTTAATATTTAATTTTTTTGCAACCTTGCTTCTGACCTCTTCTTCATTTTTTGAATATTTGCTTAATTCTAACTTTAATCTTCTTAAACTGAAAAATAATGCTTTTTGTGAAGCGGTAGTTCCTGTTCTAACTATAGACCAATTCTTAAGAACATAATCTTGAATAGCTGACCTAATCCACCAAGAGGCATATGTTGAAAACCTTATATCTCTGCTTGGTTCAAATTTTGCCATAGCTTGCATCAACCCAATGTGTCCTTCTTGTACTAAATCATTAACAGGTAATCCATAATTTTTAAATTTCATAGAAAAAGCAATTACTAACTTTGAATATGCTTTTATTATTTTATGCATAGCTTTTTTATCACTTTTAAAAACCCAAGCTTCTGCAAGTTCTTTTTCTTCATCTCTAGAAAGCATAGGTTCTTTCATTGAATCATTCAAAAATTTTCTATCTAATTTATTTAAATTAATATTTTTTGCTATAGCCATTACTATTGTACGCTAAAAGCATTTTTTTTAGATCATAAGTTAAATTTAAAATATTAAATTTTTTAAAATATAAGCGTGTTGCATAATTACAACAATTAAAAATTTTTTATTCTTTTATTACAAATTTGTTGCAATAAACATAGTAGTTATTATTATAATTAATGTTGTGATTGTAGATTGCAATCACTAATTTATTAACGGGAGTTTATTTTATGAAAAAAACTATAATTTTAAGCATTATGGCTTTAGTTTCGCTTTCACTAGCGCTGTTAAAGCTGAAATGTCTTTATCTGGTTACACAGAATTTTTGCAGGTTCTGCTGATCAGTCAACTCATAAGGAACTGATAAACCAGTGGTATTGATCAAGCCGGTCTTAAAAATGGTAACTATTCTAGAATTACTGCTAACTTTCAGTTCTACTTTAGATAGTGGTATATGATGTTTCTGATACTATGAATTTAACTACTAGAGATTGTCAAGGTGACAAGACTGGAAACTGTAATGTTGTTAATTTTAATTTTGTTAACTTTTCAGGTGGTTTTGGTACAATTAGTATTGGTGAAAGATTTGACTGCAGGTGCAGCGATGTTTTCAAGAATGACTGCTGGTGTTCCAACAGCTGAGCCTGATGGTGGACAAGTTAGGTGCTTTCTACACAGGTGATGGTGCTAACGTTTATGGTTCTGCTAACGAAGCAAGACTATGCAAACAATGCAATGAAAAGCAGTTTATATGGATCTAATGTATTCAGTGGCTTTTCATTCGCAGTAAGTTATACACCAAACACAGGTGAAACTGGAGCTAACGTAAGATGGTCAAGCTACTACTGTAACAAATGGTAATGTGGTCAAGCTTCAGTGACGTATTTAGTGTTTTCGGTAAATATTCTATGGAAATGGATGGTATTGGTCTAGAGTTAGTTTATGGTCAACAAACAGGTAATGCTGGTAGAATGAACTGGTAATAATTATAATGATCTAGAAGAAAGTGCTTATTCAGCTAAAATTACTTATGGTAATTTCTCAATGCAGATTACAGAAAAAATGAAGCTGACAATTCAGGCTTAATTAAGAATGGTCAAGACTGGAAATGATGAAGGTACATCTATTTGTGCTCAGTATACAATGGGCAATGTAGGCTGCAGCTGCATGTCAAGTAGAGACAAGTTACAACAGATACTAATAACTTCACAAATAATGCAGAAACAAGAACTTATTCTGCTGACTATCAATTAGGTGGTGGCGTAACATTAGGTGTTGTTTATTTTGATGTTGAACAAACAGCAAATAGTGTTAAAAGAACAGATGTTGACTGGGTTTGACAAAGCTTTCTATTGGTTTCTAATTTAAGTAGTTTTATTACTTAAATTAAAAGGAGAATCTTTTATTGATTCTCCTTTTTTTTTTTGTGTTATAAATAATAATTATGATCATTTTTAAAGTTTAATAATCTAATTTATAATTATTACAATTACTCTTTTTATATTTTATTTAACAAACTGTTCTAATTTAAAACTGAAACAAAAAGAGGAGATATAAATGATGTAATTTATCCTGACCCAAGAGAGACAGCAGGCAGAAAAAGAATTGGCTGAAAAAGGAGGTGGAGTTTTTTTAAGAGATTTATTTGGAACTAAATCTAAAAAATAATTAAGAGAACAGCTTAAAGCTATTAATCCCTTTTATGGCAAGGCATCCTTAGATATATTATCTTCAACAATGCCTCTTGCAAGTGTAGACAGTAATAGTGGTATAATAATAACAGATTGGTATAATATAAAAGGTAATCAAAATGAAAGAGTAAAAATATCTGTTTTAATCAATACACAGGAATTAAGAGCAGATGGAGTGAAAGTTTCTATTTTTAAACAAAAACTAGGGTCAAACTCCTGGAGTAATATTAAAGTTAATCCTGTAATTATTCAAAAATTAGAAAGAAAAATAATAAGAAAAGCAGGCTCTCTTGCAAACTCTAACAATTAAAATACATAAGGATAGCTAGGTTTTGAGTGAAATAATTTAATCTATGAATCATAAAAAAATAGAATCTTATTGGCAAAAAAAATGGAAAAAGAAAAACTTATTTTCTACAAAAAATATTAAAAATCCATATTATGTGTTAGAAATGTTTCCATATCCTTCAGGAAGAATTCATATGGGACATGTAAGAGTATATACATTAGGTGATGTGCTTGCTAGATATAAAAGAGCTCAAGGCTTTGATGTTCTGCATCCTATGGGATGGGATTCTTTTGGTATGCCTGCAGAAAATGCTGCTATAGAGAATAATATACCCCCAAGAGAATGGACTAAAAAAATATTCAAAATATGAAAACACAGCTAAAATCTATGGGTATTTCTTATGATTGGAATAGAGAAATAAGTACATGTGAACCTGAATATATAAAAGAACAACAAAAAATTTTCATTAAACTTTTTAATGCTAATTTAATTTATAAAAAGGAAAGCTGGGCAAATTTGGACCCCGTAGAAGGGTCAGTCTTAGCAAATGAACAAGTAATTGATGGAAAAGGATGGAGGTCAGGAGCACCAGTTGAAAAAAAACTACTTAATCAATGGTTTCTTGCAATAACAAAGTTTGCTCTGCCTCTATTAGATAATTTATCAGACTTAAATGAATGGCCTGAAAATGTAAAAGTAATGCAAAAAAATTGGATTGGTCAATCTATAGGAGCAAAATTAAGTTTAAAAATTAAAACTAATAAAATTATCACAAATATTAGATAAATTGAAGTTTTCACTACTAGACCTGATACAATATTTGGAGCTTCATTTGTTGCTATTGCACCAGACCATAATTTATCTAAACAGCTAGCTGAGCAATCAACAGAAGATATCTAATTTTATAAAAGAATGGAAAAAGTCCTTTATAAGTGAAGAAGACTTAGATAAAGCTCCTAAAAATGGCTTGTTTACAAAACTGTATGTTTTACATCCTTTTATTGATAAGGCTTTACCTATTTATATTGCTAACTTTGTATTATCTTCTTATGGAACTGGTGCTGTAATAGGTGTTCCTGCTCATGATCAAAGAGATTATGAGTTCGCTAAAAAATATAATTTAAAAATAACTCAAGTTATTCAGAATACTAAAGAAAAACAAAATGCAATATTACAAAAAGCTTATACTGGTGATGGTAAATTAATTAATTCTGACTTTCTTAATAATATGACAGTAAAAGAAGCAAAAGTAGAAATAGTAAAAAGATTTGAGCAAAAAGGTATTGGAAAAAAAAGATATCAAATTTAGATTGCGAGATTGGTGTGCATCTAGACAGAGATATTGGGGGTGTCCTATTCCAATTATTTATAGAGAAGATGGAAAAGTTTTACCAGTTGATCAGAGTGAGCTTCCTATAGAGTTACCAGAAGATGTTGATTTTTCTAAGGGAGGAAATCCATTAGAAAACCATCCTACCTGGAAATATACAAGATGTAAAAAAACTGGTTTAAAAGCAATTAGGGAAACTGATACACTTGATACATTTTTTGACTCTTCATGGTATTACTTAAAATTTTTAAGCCCTAAATCAGATACAAATCTAAAATCTGAATTAATTGAAAAATGGTGTCCTGTTCATCAATATGTAGGTGGAATTGAGCACGCTGTATTGCATTTATTATATTCAAGGTTTATTGTAAAAGCCCTAAACAGTATTAATGAAATTGATATTAACGAACCTTTTAAGGGATTGTTTTGTCAAGGTATGGTTTGTCATAAAACTTATAAAGATGAAACTGGAAAGTGGGTTTTTCCTGAAGATGTTGAAAAAAATAATAATCAATTAATACATAAATCTACAGGTAAAAAAGTTTTTGCTATAAAATCTGAAAAAATGTCTAAGTCAAAAAAAAATATAGTAGACCCTGTTTCTATTATAGAAAATTATGGTGCTGATACTGCTAGAATTTTTATGCTTTCTGATAGTCCACCTGAAAGAAACCTTGATTGGAGTAATAGTGGAATAGAAGGTTCTAGAAAGTTTATAGTAAAAGTTTGGAGCTATTTTAATAGGCTAAATTTAATGAAAAGGATTTAGATAAAAACTGCTTCTCATTTGAAAATAATAATAGCTCAGATTTAAGGAAACAGTTACATCTTTGTATTGAAAAAGTAACAAAAAGCTTAGATAATTTTCAATATAATGTTGCAGTTGCCTCATTAAGAGAGTTTGCTAATTACTTTTTTTCTCTTAAAACTAAGATAAATAATAATAGTATATTACATGAAGCCTTATCCAAATGGGTAATTATGATAAGCCCTTTAGCTCCACATTTAGCTGAAGAGCTTTGGCAAATACTAGGGTATAAAAGCTTAGTTTCTGAACAAAAATGGCCAAAATATGAAAATAAATTTTTAACAGAAGAAAATATAAATTTAATTGTACAAATTAATGGAAAGAAAAAGTTAATAATCAATATAAAAAAAGGTTTAACAAAAGAACAAACTGAAAGAATTGTTTTAGAAAATAGCAGCCATAATAAAAATCATAGAAAGTAATAATTACAAAAAAATTATTATAGTTCCTGATAGAGTGGTTAACTTAGTTATTTAATGTGCTTACAATAAAAAAAACTTTTATAATAACTTTTTTTTTCTTTTTTTTAAGTAGCTGCTCTAACTTTAAACCTTTGTATAAGAATAACTTAATTAGCCTTTATGCTCTACAAGAGATTTCTATAATTACAGATAAAAAAAGAATATCAGAAAATATAAAAAAAAGTCTAGTGGAATTATTCCCTACGAATAAGAAAACAAAATATATATTAAAAATTGAAGGCTTATCAGAAACTACTGGAACTGTGTCTGATTCAACAAGGAAAAATATCAAGATATAAAAATCAGGTATCAGCAAATGTAAAAATCTATTATAGAGAAAGAAAGTATGATAGGTTAATTTATGAATTTTATGAAAAAAGAGATGCTTCATTTAGCTTAATTTCAAATAATATAAGATCAACAATAGCAAGTAAAAAAAATGCTGAACTAACAAGCACAAGGCTGTTATCTGAAGAAATATATAAGAGAGTATTAAGTTTTTCTTTCTAAAAATTAGATTTAAAAATGTTAATAAATGACAGAGAATATAATAAATTTATAGAAAATATTTCAACATATAAGTTTATTCTAATTCATGGGCAGGATAGAGGAAAAGTAAATGAAAAATCTCTTGAAATAATAAAGAAATTAAATTTCTTAAATCAAAATTCTCTGGAAATCATAAACTTTGAACCAGATGAGTTTTACAAATCAGAAAATTACTTCTATGATTTAGTTTATCAAAAGTCTTTTTTTAGCAAACTTACATTAATAAGAATAAACCTTGATTTATTTAAATCAGAAAAAGATATCCTTAAAGCCTTAGAAAATTTAGATATAAATAAAGCTAATTATATTATTATTGAATCTAAATACTTATCAAAAAACTCTTTAATAACAAGTTTATTTAAAAAAAATAATACCTATGCTTTAATTACTTGTTACCAAGAAGCCAATGTAAAACAATCTATTATTAAATATTTAAACCTTTATTCATTGAATTTAGATGATTATAGTTTAGATTATTTAATTAATAAGTTTGGTAATGATACTTTAATCACAAAAAATGAAATAAAAAAGTTAGCACTGTATTCTAATGGAGAGAAAGTTAACTATACTAAAATTTTAGAAGCCATAGGTGATAATTCTCTTATTTCATTAAATGAACTAACAGACTCTATTGGCATAGAAAAAAAGTAAAAATTAATTATTTATATGAAAAAACTTTAAACCTAGGCCTCAATTATATTGTTTTCTTAAGAAGCATAAGCCGTCATTTAAAAATAATATTAGAAGCTAAATCAAATAACCTTAAAAGATGCTAAAAATATTAAGCCTTTAATACATTTCTCTAGACATACAAAAATTAATCAACAAATAAAAAATATTAGCATAATGCAATTAAAAAAATATTTAGTACAGATATATGAGTTAGAAATAGCTTGTAAAAATAATTATGATATTCACCAACTATTAATTAAAAAGTTTATTATAGGTATGTCTAGTTATTAAATAAATCAATAATAGCATCTAATTGTTCTAAAGTTTTTATATCTTACCAAAAGATATCCTTTTCCTTCTTTATCTTTAATCTCTACTTTGTAACCTAATTTAAGAGATAAATACTTTTCATAATCAACAATATTTGCATCTTTTAAATTTAATCTCTTTTCAAGAAGAGTATTTTTTTTATCTTTCTTGCCCTCCTTCCCTTAAAAAGTCTTCTAATTGCCTTACACTCATATTATCTGTAATTACTTTATTGGCTAAAACTAATTGATTTGGAGCATTTAACAAAGCTCTAGCATGTCCAAAAGGAAATTTTTTTCATTAAGAAGCTTTTTTACACCTTCGTTTAAACTTAATATTCTTAAAAGGTTTGTAATATAACTTCTTGATTTTCCTGTACTTTTAGCAATATCATCATGTTTCATTTTATAGTTTTTTATAAGCTTATCATAAGCTATTGCTTCTTCTAATACTGAAAGGTCTTCTCTTTGTACATTTTCAATAATGGCAGCCAAAGCATCTGATTTTTCACTTGTATTTTCAATAACTATTGCATTTATTGTTTTCATTTTCAAACTTTTACAAGCTCTCCATCTTCTTTCTCCAGCTATAATTATAAATTTTTTACTATTTGTGTTTTTATCTTTTTTAACTAAAATAGGCATTAATAAGCCTTGTGCTTTTATAGAGTTAGCTAGCTCATTAATAGAATTATCATCAAAATAGCTTCTAGGCTGATGTTATTAGGTTTTATATCACTAATATTTAATGCAAAGATCTGCCTTCATTTTTGTCATATTTTTGCCCTTGGAAATTTTTCTGTTTTCTGTACCTAATAATATATCTAAGCCTGTCTTTAATCTCTTTTTTTAATATTATCAACCATTAAACTACCTCAACTCTTTTTATAAACTCTTTAGCAAGTTCAATATACGCCTCAGAACCCATACATTTTCTATCATATAAAATTGCTGGCAGTCCATGGCTTGGAGCCTCTGATAGCCTTACGTTTCTTGGAATAATAGTATTAAATACCTTATTTCCTAAGTGCTTTCTCGCATCATTAATAACATCTTCAGATAATCTATTTCTGCTATCATACATTGTTAAAACTATTCCTTCTAACTCTAAGTTTGGATTGAGGTTACTTTTTTACGGCTTCAACTGTTTTCAACAATTGAGCTAGACCTTCTAATGCATAAAATTCACACTGTAAAGGAACCAGTAATAATTCTGATGCAACCAAAGAATTAATAGTAAGTATACCAAGAGAGGGAGGACAATCAATAATAATAAAATCATATTTGCTTTTTATATTATTGATTTTATTATATAGTTTTTTATTTCTATTTTCATCATCACTTAACTCAAACTCTATTCCTGACAAATTTATGCCAGAAGGAATTATATTTAAATAAGGAATTTTAGTTTTTATAGAAGCTTTTTCAATAGATATTTTTTCTACCATTATCAAATCATAAACATTAATTTTTCTATCTTCACTCTTAATACCTAGCCCAGTTGACAAATTACCCTGTGGATCTAAATCTATTAATAGAACTTTTTTATTAATTGCCGCCAATGCTGTGCTAAGGTTTACCGCTGTAGTAGTTTTTCCTACACCTCCTTTCTGATTTACGACTGATATAATCTTAGTTTTATTCATTTTTTTCTTTAATATTATCTATTTTAAGAATTTTAGCATCAGAATTAGTAGCACTATCATAACACTTATAATTAAAACAAAATAAACTTTTAGCTTCAATAATTTCTTTCATATATGTCCTTCCTTTATGTAAAACCAGAGTTGTATCGTAACATAAACAATGCCTTACTTTTAAAATAAGACTTTTTAAAGGAGAAAACGCCCTGGAAATAATAGTTCTAATATTTGAAGCCCTTAAATTTTCAATTCTATCATTATACATTTTAACTTTTAAGTTGCATTCTTTAGCTACAGCATTTAAGAAAATATTTTTTTTTTTACTTTTTTCACACAACACTAAGTCTTTTCTTCCCATAGCTGCTAAAACCATTCCTGGAAAACCTGCCCCTGTACCAACATCAACAGTAATATAGTTATTATTTTCTTCAGGCAAAATTTTTTCTATTTGAGCAGAATCTAGAATATGCCTTGTCCAAATAGCAGGAATAGTGCTTTTTACCTATTAAATTCATAGTTTTTTTGATAATCTCCAAGCATACTTACAAATTTTTTTAACTTATAAATAGTATCCTCGTTTGGATTAATTTGATTTTTAAAAAAATAAAAATCTTTTTTATTAACTTCAAACAACTTTTTTTACTTTCTTTTTTGTGTATAAAAGAACAGATGATAAGTGCTGCTGCCGTAACTCCTGGAATCCTTGCTGCTGAAGCTAAATCACTAGGCCTTGCAATCTCTAATGCCTGACAAGACTCACTTGATAATCCTCCTATTTCTTTATAGTTTATATTTTTAGGAATTTTCACACGCTGATCTTGCTTATAAGAAAAAATGCTTGCTTTTTGTTTAATTAAATGGGCTTCATATTTTGATTGTATTACTAATTGATTAAAAACACGATTATCATAACTCTTTAAAAAATGTATACTTATTAACTAATTTATTTTTATCAAAATTTTCAAACCCTAATAATTCATATAGCGTTCTTCTTTTTCCATCAGCACTTAAATTTAGATTTAATTTTTTAGATTCATTTGGAGTAATAGCAACCTTCTTACATTCATTTTTTAAACTATTTATATCTTGCTTATATTTCAAAAATTTTTCTTTTCTATCTTTTGGTAAAATGTTAAATTTCTCAGCTTTATCAGATAGCCTTAAATCTGCATTATCTGCCCTCAAATAAAGCCTATATTCTGCTCTTGAAGTAAACATTCTGTAAGGCTCAGGAGCACCTCTTGTTATTAAATCATCAATCATAACACCTATGTAAGACTCTGTTCTATCTAGCTCACACCCCTTACTAAAACTATCTAATTTCAATGCAGCATTTATTCCTGCAATCAGACCTTGCCCCTGCAGCTTCTTCGTAACCTGTTGTACCATTAATTTGTCCCAGCAAAAAATAAATTATCAATATTTTTAAGCTCTAGGTCTTTTTCAAAGCTCTAGGGTCTATATGATCATACTCAATTGCATATCCTGCTTGAGATATCTTAACATTTTCCAAGCCCTTAATAGATTTTAAAAATTGTTCTTGTATTTCTATCAGGCAAAGAAGTTGAAATTCCATTAGGATAAATAATGTCAGAATTTAGACCTTCTGGCTCTAACATTATCCTGTGCCTGTCTCTATCATAAAACCTTTTAATTTTATCTTCAATTGAGGGACAATACCTTGGCCCTCTTGAGGCAATAGCTCCATTATATAAAGGACTTTTGCTCAGAGATTTTTTAATAATTTTATGAGTTTCCAAATTAGTCCACGCCATATGACAAGGCAACTGTTTATTATAAGCTTTAATACTGTCAATAGAAAAAAACTCTGGCACAATATCACCATAATCTCTTTCTAAAAAGTCAAAATTGATAGAATTTTTTTTAATCTAGGTGGCGTTCCTGTCTTCAACCTTGCCATAGGAAGGCTTAAAGACTTCAAAAATGCGCCTAACCCAACAGAGGAATTTTCATTGATGCGGCCCGCTGAAATTTTTTTACTTCCTATATGAATAATGCCATTTAAAAATGTTCCAGTAGTAAGAACAACAGACCTTGAGGCTATAAAGTCTCCATTATTTAACACTACACCCTTACAAAGCCCTTTTTCAATTTTTATGCTTTCTACTAAACCATTTAAAATTTTAATATTTTTATGTCTTGCTATCTCTTTATTAACTGCCTTTTTATATAAATCTCTATCAGCCTGACACCTTGGCCCTCTAACCGCAGGCCCTTTGCTAGCATTTAAAACCTTAAATTGAATGCTTGCCCGATCTGCACATCTTGCCATTATGCCGCCCATCGCATCAATTTCTCTAACTATATGGCCTTTTCCTATTCCTCCTATTGCAGGGATTACATGACATTTCTCCTATATTATTTTTATCAATAGTAATTAATAGCACCTGGGCTCCTGTCCTGGCAGCTGCGCTTGCCGCCTCCACTCCTGCATGTCCGCCACCTATAACAATTATATCAGTAAGTTTTATCATATTCATAACTAATTAAATATATAGATGCCATCAAAATAGTCTACAAAAACTTATAGGTGTTTCACGTGAAACATATAATTAACTTTATCATTAAAGTTTCACGTGAAACTTTATTTTCCTATACAAAAATTAGAAAAAATATTGCCCAATACATCCTCTACATCAATGTTTCCTATAATTCTTTCTAAGCTTCTGTTGGCTTGCCTTAAGTGCTCGCTTATAATTTCCTCAGATTTTTCCTCTAATGCTTTTGTAATGTTAAGTTCTGCTTCTTCTAGTTCTTTTGCTTGCCTTAGATTCAAAATTATGTTTTTTGGGTCATTGAATCTTTTAGTTTTTTTTATTATTTCTTTGTGAATTTTTAGTAAAATGTCTTTAAGGCCTTCTCCTGTTTTTGCGCTAACTAATATAGCCTTGCCATCTAATTTTTTTTTTAATTTTTTTACTTTTATCTATTTTGTTCAAAACAAGCCATTCCTTTTTACTATAGCTTTTTGGCAAGAAGTTTTCATCTTCTGTAATATTTAAAATAATATCTGCTTCTTTCAATAGTTTTCTTGTTCTTCTTATTCCTTCTCTTTCAATATTGTCTTCGGTTTTTGTAATTCCTGCTGTGTCATAAAAAATTATAACGTGCCCTTTAAAATTGATTTGCCCTTCAATAACATCTCTGGTGGTGCCTGGGGTGTTGCTAACTATAGCCTTTTGTTTTTTTAAAATACTATTAAATATACTTGATTTTCCTGCATTGGGCTTTCCCTTAAATACAACCTTTATCCCTTTATTTACTAATTCATAATAATCTTTATTTTTTATAGCGCCCTTAACTTGTTCTCTTAGCATTGAAAGCTCTTTGAGTTATATTTACACTTTCTGGGGTATCGCTTTCATCTGAAAAGTCTATATTTGCCTCTATTAGTGACATACAATTTATAATTTCTTTCCTCCACTTCATTATGGGAATAGATAAACCTCTATTAAATTGACTTATTGCTAGCTCTCTTTGTTTTTCAGTAAAAGCATTTATTAAATCATTAACAGCCTCTGCTTTTACTAAGTCTGTTTTTCCATTAATTATTGCTCTTTTAGAAAACTCTCCTTGTTCAGCATAACGCACATTAGGAAATGAAGTTAATGCAGAAAAAAAGCCTTGGAATACAGCGTCTCCTCCGTGCGAATAAATTTCTATGCAATCCTCACCAGTATAAGAACGAGGTGCCGGCATCCAAACCACTAAACATCTATCTATTAATTTTTTATTGCTTTCTGGAAAATAAAAATTTCTTAAAGATAAACGCCGCTCTACTGGGGTATTTTTTAATGTTAGCTTTTTTAAAATTCTCTCACTATCTTCTCCCGATACTCTAATTACAGAAAGTGCTGCTATTTGATTGCCTGTTGCTAGTGCAAATATTGTTTTTTGCATTTAATTTTCTATTAAGTTTTTCTTAAAAGTTTTTCTTTTAATTAACAGCTCATCTATAAACAAATCAACATCTTCTTTACTTGATATTTTATACCAGTTGCCTTCAGGGTATGAAACCACTATTGGTCCAAGTTTGCATCTATTCAAACATCCAGATGAATTAACCCTAACTTTTTTAATCGCTAGTTCCTTAACTCTTTTCTTCATATAATTTCTGAGCTCTTGGCTTTTATGCTTTCCACATGAAATTTTTTCTTTATCTTTTCTTAAATTAGTGCAAAAAAATATATGCTTTTCATAAAATAATTTCATATTTACTATTATAGATATGTTATTATAATATTAATATACTATTTTATATTTTAAAAGCAGTTAAATAAATTGATAAAAGAAGTAGAAATAAAAGCAAATGGTGGTCCTGAAAAAATTTTATGGAAAGACTGTGAGCTTGAAAAATTGAAGCCAGGACAGGTAACAATAGAACATACATTTGTTGGCCTTAATTTTATAGATACCTATCATCGGTCTGGGCTATACCCCCTTTCTCTTCCTACTAAATTAGGAATGGAGGGTGCAGGAATTGTAGTTGATAAGTCCTCAGATGTAAACGAATACGAAATTGGTGATAGAGTTGCATACGTTATGGCTTTAGGCAGCTATTCCACAAAAAGAAATATTGAAGCAAACAAATTAGTTAAAATACCTGAATCTATTTCAGATCAACAGGCTGCAGCAGTATTATTAAAAGGAATGACTGTAGAATATTTAGTAGAAAGACTTTTTAAAGTGAATAATACTCATACGGTTCTTTTTCATGCTGTAGCAGGTGGGGTTGGCCTATTAGCCTGTCAGTGGCTAAAGCATTTAGGAGCAAAAATAATTGGTACAGCAGGAACTGAAGAAAAAGCTATCCTAGCTAAACAAAATGGGTGTGATGAAGTTATCTTGTATAAAAGTGAAAACTTTGTTGAAAAAGTAAAATATTTAACAAATGATGTAGGTGTAGATGTAGTTTATGATGGAGTAGGAAAAGACACAGCAATATTAGGTTTAGATTGTCTAAAGCCACTAGGCACTATGGTTGTTTTTGGCAATTCATCTGGAAATTGTCCGCCTGTAGACCCAGGCCTTTTAGCTTCTAAAGGTAGCTTGTTTTTTACTAGGCCCACTCTTATGACCTATGGAACTAAAAAAAAGGATCTTTTACATAGTTCTGGAAGAGTATTTGAAATGCTTTCAACCAATAAAATTAAACTAAAAATTAATGCATCTTACAACCTTTCAGATGTTTCTAAAGCACATAATGATTTAGAATTAAGAAAAACCTTTGGTTCAATTGTAATGAAAAATGACTATTGATTCATTGCTGAAAAGAAGTCTTCATTATTTTTAGAAGACTTAAGCTTTTCTAATAAAAATTCCATCGCGTCTGTAGTTCCCATTGGAGATAGAATTTTTCTTAAAACCCACATTTTTGATAATACCCCTTTATCAACAAGAAGTTCTTCTTTTCTTGTTCCAGATTTAGCAATATCAATAGCTGGGAAAGTTCTTTTATCGGCCAGTTTCCTATCTAAAACAATCTCTGCATTACCAGTACCCTTAAACTCTTCAAAAATCACTTCATCCATTCTGAGCCTGTTTCTATAAGAGCTGTAGCTATTATAGTTAAACTTCCGCCTTCTTCTATGTTTCTTGCTGCCCCAAAAACCTTTTTGGTCTTTGCAGTGCATTAGCATCTACACCACCTGTTAATACCTTACCTGATGAAGGAACAACAGTATTATATGCTCTTGCTAGTCTAGTTATTGAATCTAGTAATATTACTACATCTCTGCCACTCTCTACTAATCTTTTAGCTTTTTGAATAACCATCTCTGCTACTTGAACATGTCTGCTTGCAGGCTCATCAAAAGTAGAAGACACTACTTCTCCTTTAACAGTTCTTTGCATATCTGTAACTTCCTCTGGCCTCTCATCTATTAGTAAAACTAACAAATATACTTCTTCATGATTCATCTCAATGGAGTGTGCTATACTTTGCAAAAAAACTGTTTTTCCTGTTCTAGGAGGAGATACGATTAGGGCTCTTTGCCCTTTACCTATAGGAGAAACTAATTCCATTATTCTTGTAGACATATTCTTCTTTTTTATAGCTGGGTCTGAAGAGTCCATTTCTAATTGAATTTTATCATTTGGATATAAGGGTGTAAGGTTATCAAAGTTTATTTTATTTCTTATTTTATCAGGGCTTTCAAAATTTATAGTAGTAACCTTTAGCAAAGCAAAATATCTTTCATTGTCTTTTGGTTGTCTTATCTCACCTTCAACAGTATCTCCGTTTCTAAGCCCAAACCTTCTAATTTGGCTGGGGCTAACATATATATCATCAGGACCTGGAAGATAATTAGATTCAGGAGCTCTCAAGAATCCAAAACCATCTTGTAGTATATCTATTACTCCGTCTCCGTGAATAGAAGTTCCTTTATCTGCAACAGACTTTAAGATACTAAACATAATATCTTGCCTTCTCATATTAGCTGCATTTTCTATTTCATGTTCTGCTGCTAGCCCCAAAAGTTCATGGGTTTTCTTTTTTTTTAAATCTTGTAAATGCATTTTAATTGAGATAATAAGTGAAGTATTAGTAAAGTAAATTATAATAAAATTTTATATAAGTCAATAAAGTAGTAAAATTAATGGTAATAAAAAAAACTGACTCTCATCCTAAAGTTAACTTCGGGAAAAATGCTGTTTTGTTAATAAACCTAGGGACCCCTTCTTCTACCTCAAAAAAAGATATTAAAAAATATTTAAAGGAATTTTTATCAGACAATAGAATTATAGAAATAAATAAATATTTATGGTGGTTTATTTTAAACATAATAATATTAAATGTTAGGCCAGCAAAAACTGCAAAAACATATAAAGAAATTTGGATGCATGAATTAAATCAATCTCCCTTAAGATATTATACTATTCAGCAACAAAGAGAAGTTAGCTAAAAAGCTCTCAAAAAAAGACTTACTTGTTGATTATGCTATGAGATACGGAGAACCTAGCATTAAAAATAAAATTTTAGAACTTAAAAATAAGGGTTGTGAGAATATAATCATACTACCTCTTTATCCTCAATATTCATCAGCAACTATAGGTTCTGTATCTGATGCTGTATTTAAAACCTTGTTAGAAATGCGATGGCAGCCTAGTATACAAATTGTACCACATTATGAATCAAATCCTTTTTATATTGATGCATTAAACAAAAGTTTAGAAAAGAGTATATCTTCTATAAAGTGGCGCCCTGAATTAATAATTGCTTCTTATCATGGTATTCCTAAAAGATACTTTATTAAAGGTGACCCTTATCACTGTCATTGTCATAAAACTACTAGGTTATTAAAGGAAAAATTTAAAAGAAGAATTCCATTCTTAACTACTTTTCAATCCAGGTTTGGGCCTGAAGAATGGTTAACTCCTTACACAGAGAGAAACTCTAAGATTTAGCCAAAAACAAAACAAAAAATGTAGTTGTAATGTGTCCTGGATTTGCCTCAGACTGTATAGAAACTTTAGAGGAAATAAATTTAAGAGCAAAAGAAGTATTCCTAAAAAATGGAGGAAAAATTTTTTAATGGTTCCTTGTCTTAATGATAGTTCCTAATCACATCAAGTTACTTTTTAATTTGGTAAAAAGATATATTTATGACTAATATATATTTATTTATAAAAGCAATACATATAATTTCCTTTACTGCTTGGATGGCAGGTATGTTTTATTTGCCTCGTATTTTTGTATATCATAGTGAAAAAAAATTAGACATTAAATACTTATAATAAATTTTTAATTATGGAGAAGAAATTAATTAAAATAATTATGACACCAGCTATGTTAGCTACCTGGTTGTTTGGTTTAGCGCTAATACTAATTAATAATAATATAGAGTTTTGGGTATTGATTAAAATATTCTTCGTTATTTTAATGTCTGCTTGTCACGGTTTTTTTATAAAATGTTATAAAGATTTTTATAATAAAAAAATAAATATAATGATAAATTTTTCAGAATAATAAATGAAGTTCCTACCTTTTTATTAATAGTTATTGTATTTTTAGTTGTTTTTAAACCTTCTTTTTTAAAATTTCTTACTGTTTCTACTAACTTAAATACATTTTCAACTGGTGTTTGAGGCAAAATACCATGCCCTAAATTAAATATAAAAGAATTATTTTCCATTTCTAACAAAATATTTTTAATTTCTTTAATCATATATTCTCCTCCTTCTACTAATAAGTAAGGATCAAATTACCTTGCAAACAAATATTTCCCTAAAATATTTTTTTTGTTCTTTTAAACTAATATTTGAATTTAAACTTAAACAATTTAAATAATTATTTGCTTCTTTATCTAAAAACTGAAAATTTTTACTATAGTAAATTATAGGTATATTGGGATATTTTTCTCTAACTAATTTTGCTATTTTTTTAACTTGACTAGTAGAATATTTTGAATGCATATGATAATCCATTTGGTAAGAATGAGTATCAAATATTTGTATCAAATCTACTCCTGCCTCTATTTGATTAATCAAATGTTGTGAAATTAAGTAAGAGAACAACTCAATTATAAAATCCATTTCTTTTGAGTTTTTATAACTAAAACTTTTTATTCTAGATAAATCTTTTGTTATATTTCCTTCAATATAATATGTTGCTAATGTCCAAGGAGCTGCAGAAAAACCAATTAAAGGCTTATCAGTTAATTCTTTTTTTATATTTTTAATTGCTTCATAACAAGGTTTTACTTTTTAATATTCAGTTCTCTTGATAGCAATTTAATATTTTTTAAACTTTCTAAATTCTCAACAACTGGTCCTTTACCAGATATAAACTCTACATTTATATCAATAGCATCTAAAATCAACAATATATCAGAAAAAATAATAGCAGCATCAAAATCAAATTTTTTAATTGGTTGAAGTGTTATTTCAGTTACTGCATCTGAATTTTTACACATTTCCATAAAGCTATTAAATTTATTTTTAACAATATGATATTCTTTCATATACCTTCCTGCTTGTCGCATAAGCCATACAGGAACTTTTTCTGTTATTTTATAATTAAGATTATCTAGTATTAGTTTATTCATTTTATAATTAATAATATATATATTTTTATATACTAGTAGTAGTAATGAATATAATTACAAGGATAAAATTATATTAACATTAATATTAACATTTACTAATCTATGATAATATTATAAATAAAACAAAATTAAAGTTATCCACAAAAAAATAATATTTAATATTAGTTTATTATATTGTTAATAGATTTATTAAATTTACTTAAAATCTGATATATTTACTTAAAAATTACTTTTTTTATTAAAATGTTAAATAATAATCCACATATATATTTAATATCTGACTCTACTGGAGAAACAGTTTCAATAGTAGCAAGGTCAGTATATGCAAGATTTGAAAATATTAATTTTAATGAAAGTAGGTGGGCTCTGATAAGATCTAATAAACAAATAGACAATATAATTAAAATAGTAAAGAAAAACCAGGAATGATTTTATATACAATGATTAATAAACAGTTGGAAAAATATTTACAGAAAAAGTGTATGGAAATAAATATTAATGCTCATCCTATTTTAGATAGTACTATTATTGCTTTAAAAGAGGGATTTGAGTTAAAAACAAAAAATGAGCAGATTCCAGGCAAGCAGCATAGTTTATCTGATGATTATTTTGAAAGAATAGAAGCATTACAATATGCTATAGCGAATGATGACGGTCAAGTAATGGAACAAAATAAAGCAGATATTATTTTATTTGGAGTATCTCGTACATCAAAAACACCAACTTCTATTTATTTAGCAAATAAAGGAATTAAAGTAGCTAATATTCCTTTCGTTTTAAATCAAGAGCCAAACCTTTCTAATGTTTCAAAAAATTCATTAGTAGTAGGTTTGTTTGCTAGTCCTGAAAGATTACAACAAATAAGAACTTCTAGATTAAAATCTTTAAAAGAAAAAAATAAAACAGAATATATAAATATTGAGCTTTTAGAAAAAGAAATAATAGAAGCAAAAAAAATATGTTTAAAAAACAAATGGGTTACTATAGATGTAACTAAAAAATCAATTGAAGAGATAGCTGCAACTGTTTTAGAATATTATAAAATTTTTAAAAGAAAAAATAATGATAAATAATGAAAATTTTAAAGCTGTAGGAATTATAGGAAAACCCTTAAAGCAATCTCTTTCTCCATATTTACATAATTATTGGATAAAAAAATATGGATTATCATCTTATTACTTGCCTCTTCCTATAGACAATATTAATCATTTAAAGGTTGCAATAAAAAAACTTAATTTTTAGGATTAAATATAACTATTCCATATAAAAAAAGTATAATTAATCAATTAGATACAATAGAAGCAAGTGCCAGAGAAATAAGAGCTGTTAACACATTAGTTTGTATTAACAATAAGTTAAAAGGATTTAATACGGACATTATTGGTTTTAAAAAGGGATTACTTAAAAAAAAATGGAATAAAAAAAGACCAGTAATTATTTTTGGAGCAGGAGGCGCTGCAGAAGCAATACTTTATTTTCTTAAATTAGAAAATATAAAGGATATTACTGTTGTTAATAGAACAAAAAAAAGAGCAAAAGAAATAGCGAAAAAATATAAAAATATAAAACTTTCTTCAGACATAAATTTAGACATTAAAGAGGCTGGACTAATAATAAATACGAGCAGTCTAGGCATGATAGGTTATCCAGAATTAAAAATTAAATTAAATAAAATAAATAAAGAAGCTATAATATATGATATTGTTTATAATCCAATTAATACTTACTTAATAAATGAAGCAAAAAAGCAAAAATTAGAATTTGTTACAGGTTTAGATATGTTTATAGAACAGGCAAGAGCTAGTTTTGAAATATGGTTTAAAATTAAACCAGACATTAATACAAGCTTAATAAATAACATAAAAAGAAAAATTAGTAAGAGATGATAATATTAGGAGTTACTGGTTCCGTAGGAATGGGCAAAACAGAAGCAGGTAAATACTTTATAAAAAACAAAATAGATGTTTTTGATTGCGATAAAGAGATAGCAACTTTTTATAATAAAAAAGATACTATAATTGAAATAAAAAAAATTTTTCCAAGCACTATTTATAATAACAAAGTTGATAAAAATGCTTTAGCAAACATTGTCTTTAATGACAAAAAAAAATTAAACTTTTTAGAAGGATTACTTTATAAAAAACTACAGGCAAAACAATCTTTTTGGCTTAGAAAAAAATAAGAGAAAAAAAAAATTTATTAGTTTTTGACGTGCCTTTGCTCTTTGAAAAAGATAATATAAAAAAATATGATATTGTTTTAGTGCTATCATGTAACAAAGCCCTTCAAAGAAGAAGAGTTTTAAAAAGACAAGGTTGGAATGAAGAAAGATATGAAAAAACTTTGAAAGAACAAATTCCTGATTACGTTAAGCAAACATTGGCAGATATAATAATTAAGTCAGATAGAGGAAAAAGACACTTAAATCAAGAGATTATTAAAATAATTAAAGAAGTAAAAAATAAAAAAAATAGAAAAACAAATGAAATTTTAAAGGAGTTTTAATTTGAGAAGTATTACATTAGATATTGAGACTACAGGATTAAGTTTTTTAGAAGGACATAAAATTGTTGAAATAGGCTGTGTTGAACTATTGAACAATTTTCCATCAGGCAAAACCTGGCAAAGATATATTAATCCAGAAAGGACAATGCCTGAAGAGGCCTTTAAAATTCATGGGTTATCTAGAAGAGTTTCTATCCAATAAGCCAGTTTTTTCTGATATTATTGATGATTTTTTAAATTTTATAAAAGACTCTGATTTGATAATACACAACTCTAGGTTTGACTTGCCTTTTATAAATTATGAGTTAGAGATAAATAATAGTAAAGCAATAGACCCTAAAAAAAATAACATTATTGATACTTTAAGCTCTAGCTAGAAAAATGCACCCTGGCCAATCTGTTAGCTTGGATGCACTAAGCAGAAGATACAAGGTTAATATAGAGAGAGAAAAACCATGGAGCATTATTAGATGCAGAAATATTAGCAGAGGTTTATTTAGAAATGAATGGGGGAAGGCAGCAAAATATAAATTTAACTGAAAGCATTAATAAAACAAAAAAAAGCACACATACAAAAATATATAACTATTCAAAAAAAATATATGAGGTCACTGATCAAGAAAAAAAAAGCATCAAGAATTGCTTGATTTCATAAATAATTTTTAAACAAGTATTGTAATACTTAATAATCAGGTATATGTATATATATAAAAAAAAAAGGAGAATATTCTGTATATTGATATAATATTATTTGCTGTTATTGCTGCTGTATTAGCAACAAACCTTTATAGAGTATTAGGAAAAAGAACAGTATCTGAGAAAAAACCCTTTAAGAATAAAGTTATGGAAAATGAAATTAAAGATAGCATTTTTTCTGAACAAGTAATGGAATATTCACAGAAGCAGATTTTGGATTTAGATAAAAATTTTAGCTTTCATAATTTTATTCAGGGAGCAAAAGAAGCATTTAAAATAATTGTTGAAGCATTCAATAATAAAAAGGTTGAAGAAATTAAGCATTTAGTTAGCACAGAAGTTTATGATAATTTTCAAAAAGGCAATTGATGTTAAAAATAATAATTACGAGACTTTTAATATAAGTGCTGTTAAGGCATCCATATTAAATATTGAAGTAGTTAAAAACTATGCAAACATAAAGGTAAAGTTTTTATCTAGTCAAAAAGTAACATTAAATAATAAAATAAAAAATTTAGAAAACATCAAAGACATTTGGACTTTTGAAAAGGATATGACAACTAGTAGTTTGGTTTGGAAATTAGTAGAAGTAGGAACAGATTGAAATTTTTTTTTTTTTTATTTTTTTAACCAGTTGTCAGCTTTCTAATGAAGTTAGAAAAAAAACTAGACCCAGAAATAAATGCCTTAGAAAGATTAGAAAATATTTTTAGTATTGAAATATATGATGCTTATATAAGAACTTGTGAAACCTTAATCATTAAAAAAAACTTGAACAAGGCTAATGAAAAAAACTGTCAATTAGCTTTAAAAAATAAAACCCCAAAACTTTAAAGAAGTTAAAAAATTTTTCAAAGAAAATTTTTTCTTTGATAAAAAACAGCAAATTAATAATAATGGTATTATGACAGGTTATTATGAACCTGAGATTAAAGCCTACAAATATCAAAAAAAAAACACATACCCTATATATAAAATGGACATTAATAAATATGGAGAAAATATTTTCAAAAGCACGAGAAAAGAAATTAATAAAGGATTATTGAAAAATAAAGGCCTAGAGTTAGCTTGGGTAGAAAATGAAATTGAGGCCTTTTTTTTTCATATTCAGGGTTCAGGCAGACTGAGATTTCCTAATGGAGAAATCAAAAGAGTTAAGTTTTCAGGGAGCAATAATAAAAAATATACCTCAATAGGAAAAATATTACTTAAAAGAAATAAAATAAAAAAAGAAAATATTTCAATGCATTCTATAAAAGATTGGTTATATAAAAATAAAGATGAAGCTTTGAAATTATGGAACAAAATGAAAGATATATCTTCTTTGAAGAATATGAAGGAGAAATTAAAGGAAGTGCGGGAGTTGATTTACAACCTATGATAAGTATAGCAGTTGATACTAGTTATCATAATTTAGGGGATATTTTATTAATAAATGATATCAAAAATAAAAAAACTTTTTAGGTATAGCTCATGATACTGGAGCAGCAATAAAGGGGCCATCCAGAATAGATTTGTTTACTGGGTTTGGTCATAAAGCAGAAATGATAGCATCAGGCTTAAATAATAAGATTATTATAAAAAAATTAAAATCAAAAATAAAGTAAACTTCTAGATTTGACTATCTAAGTAAGGAATGCAAAAATAACAAAATGAAAAAAGTATTAGAAATTGATGATCTCAAAATACTAGCAAAGAAAAAGTTGCCTAAGATGTTTTATGATTATGTTGACTCAGGGTCTTATAGCGAAAGTACTTATATAGAAAATGAAACAGATTTTAATAAAATAAAACTAAGGCAAAGAGTAGGAAGAGATATAAGCGCTTCAAGGCTTAGTAAAAAATTTTTAGAAAAGGAATATAAACTACCGTTTGGCTTTGCTCCATGTGGTATGGGAGGAATGCTTTACCCAGATGGTGAAATACTAGTTGCTAAAGCTTGTGAAAAAAACAAAATTCCATATATTTTATCAACTATGAGTATTTGCTCGATTGAGCAGGTAGCAGAAAATACTAATGCACAACTTTGGTTTCAACTATATGTTATGAGAGACAAAAAATTTGTTGAGAATGTAATTAAAAGAGCACAAGATGCTAAATGTTATGCTCTTGTTTTAACTATGGATTTGCCAATTTTGGCGCAAAGACACAAAGATATTAGAAATGGACTATCTGCTCCTCCAAAGCCTATCTTTAAATAGTATTTTGCAAATTATAAAAAAACCTCATTGGTGTCTAAAAATGTTAAGTACTTCAAATAGAAGCTTTGGTAATATTTTAGGACATGTAGAGGGAGTTGATGATTTATCTTCTATAGTAAAATGGGCAGATGGACAGTTTGATCCAGGGCTTTCATGGGACTACGTAAAATGGATAAGAAAACTTTGGAAAGGCCCCTTATTTTAAAAGGTATTTTAGATGAAGATGATATTAAAATTGCTAATGAGCTTGATATACAAGGTATAATAATTTCTAATCATGGAGGAAGACAATTAGATGGAACTATTTCATCAATTATGGCATTAAAAAATGTAATTAATGATGTAAGCACCAATTTAGAAGTTTTTTTTGATGGAGGGATCAGGTCAGGAAAAGATATAGTAAAGGCCCTTGCATTAGGGGCTAAAGGCGTATTTATGGGGAGGCCTTATCTATATGGATTAGGAGCTATGGGGCAGCAGGGAGTAGAAAAGGTTATAGAAATCTTAGTTAAAGAGCTTAATACAACTTTGTTATTAACAGGGGAAACAGACGTTAATGATTTAGACAAGGGTAATTTATATTAATGCAAACAAAAAATAGAAAAATTAAAAAGGAAGAACTAGAGTTATGGAAAAAAGTAACTGAGCATGATAAAGTGATAGGGCAATATACTACTTCAGTTGAAGAAAAATAATTCAGAAAAACCCCCCCATAACTTCTAAGATGAATAAAGATAATTCAAAAGTGAAAGATATAAAACGTAGTTTATTTAAAAAGACTACCAAATTAATAAAAGAATGAAATTAAAGTTAGAAAGGGGTTTGATTAGACCAGAAATAAAACTAGACCTCCATGGCAAAACTTTATCGGAAGCAAAAAAAATCGCTCTCACATTTTATAAAGTCTAGCATAAATAATAATATTAGATGTATTTTAGTAATAACAGGCAAGAAAAAAACTTTGAATGGTTCTAGGGGGCTTATTAGAGAAAATTTGCCATTATGGCTAAAAGAAAATGAATTATTTAATTATATTTTGTTTCATTGTTACGCTATAAAGAAAGATGGTGATGATGGGGCTAGATATATTTTATTAAGAAAAAAGGATAAGGTGTTTTATGAGTTAGAAAGTCTAGCTTAGAAAGAGTTACTAAAGAAACAGACATAAAAGTAAATATTAATATTGACGGAAAAAATAATTATAAAATAAATTCAGGCATTAGGGTTTTTGGATCATATGTTAGAACAACTTTCTAAACATAGCTTTATAGACATTGATTTAATAGCTAAGGGTGATCTACATATTGACTACCATCATACTACTGAAGACTCAGGTTATGCTATTGGTAAAGCAATAGATGAAGCCATAGGAGATAGAAGGGGCATAACTAGGTTTGCCCATGCATATGTTCCTATGGATGAGACTCTTACTAGAGTTGCAATTGATTTTTCTGGAAGGCCTTACTTGATATGGAAAGTATTTTTTACTCAAAGCAAATTAGGGGATATGGATACAGAGTTGTTTAAGGAATGGTTTCAAGCATTTACACAGGCAGTAGGAGCTAATATTCATGGTTGAAAATATTTATGGGGTAAACAATCATCATATTATAGAATCTTGTTTCAAAGGCTTAGCTATAGCATTGAGAAAAGCACTTTATATTACTTCATCTAATACTATACCTTCGACAAAAGGAAAATTATTAAATGATGGTAAAAAATGAACATAACCATAATTGATTACAATTCAGGAAACTTAGCGTCTTTGCAAAACTCTTTGGAAAGTGCTGTAAAAAACAATAAGCAAGCTTTTGAAGTTAAAATAACAGCAGTACCTGAGGAAGTTATCAAAGCAGATAAAGTAATTTTGCCAGGAGTAGGAGATTTTTTTACTGTAAAAATGAACTACTTAAAATAAATGGAATGGTAGATGCCATAAACTATTTTATCAAAGATAAGGAAAAGCCTTTTTAGGAATATGTATAGGAATGCAACTGATGGCAAAGGTCAGCTATGAAAGAAAAAAAAATAAAGGCTTAGAGTTTATAGACTCTGAAGTCATTATAATAGAAAGTGAATCTAAAGAAATTAGAGTTCCTCATATGGGATGGAATAATGTTTATTTAGAAAATAAAAGCAAAGAAAAAGATTTTCCTTCTTTAAAAAATAACGATTTTTATTTTGTTCATAGCTATCATATGAAATGTAAGAATAAAAATGAAGTGTTAGCATCTACTAATTATGGAAAAAAAATAGTTTCAGCTGTAATTAAAGATAATTTATTAGGAGTTCAATTTCATCCTGAAAAAAGTCAAGAAAAAGGTAAAAGGTTTTTAGAAGAATTTCTTGATTGGAAACCTGAATGATTGAAGTTAAAAAAATTAAAAATTTATAAAAAGGAGAGCTTGAAGAACTAACATCAGCTACTATTAATGCAATTCAGGAAGGGATAGGTTTTGGCTTGATTAAAAAACCAGCAAAAAATAAAATTATAGAGTATTGGAAAGGGGTAATTTTAGTTCCTAATAGATGGCTTTTTGTTGGTAAATATAAAGGAATAATTTCAGGTTCAATACAAGTTGTTACTTTTTCCTCAACAAATGAGGCTGCTATATTTAGAGTTTTTATTGACACTCATTTTGTTGCAACATGGGCTAGGGGATATGGTTTAGCTAAGCTGTTATTAGAAGCAGCTCAACAAGAGTGCAAGAAAAAAAACTATACACACGTTATTTTAGATGTTAGAGAAACTCAGAAGAGAGCAATTAATTTATACGAACAGTTGGGCTTTAAACTTTGGGGAAAGCTTCCCGTTTATCATAAATTATCAAATGGTAGTATGGTATCAGGAAATTATTATTATAAAGAACTAACAAGAGTATGATTGTTTATCCAGCTATAGATATATCTAAAGGAGAAATAGTTCGGCTTACTAAAGGAGATTTTAGTAAAAAGAAAGTATATAAAAAAATTTAGTAGAACAAGTTCAAAGTTTCCAAGAAAATGGGGCTACCTGGATACATGTTGTAGATTTAGATGGAGCATTATCAGGAGAGAATAAAAATGAATATTCAATAAAGAAAGTTATAGAAAACACAAGTTGTAAAGTTCAATTGGGTGGAGGTATTAGAACAATTAAAGATATAGAGAAATGGATTTCTTTAGGTATTAATAGAGTAATAATAGGAACATCTGCAATTATAAATGAAGGTTTGGTAAAAGAAGCTGTAAAAAATTTTCCAAAAAAAGTGTCAGTGGGGTTAGATCTAATAGGAGATTTCGTAGCAATTAAAGGATGGACTGAGGTATTTAAAGAAAAGGAGGCTGTTCACTTTTTTAGAAAGTTTTCAGATTTAGGAGTAGAGAGTATCATATATACCGATATAAATAATGATGGAGTATTAAAAGGGCCTAATTTTATTAATATTTTAAAATATAAAAATATAGTTAAAGTACCTCTCATTGCATCAGGAGGAGTTTCTAACTTTCGGGATATTAAAAAATTGTATTCTTTTAATGTTGATGGAGTTATAGTAGGTAAGGCTATTTATGATAATAAAATAAATCTTGATGAAATATTTAGTTTAAAAAAAAATGTTAAAAATTAGAGTAATACCCTGTTTAGATGTTAAAGAAGGTAGAGTAGTAAAAGGTATAAATTTTATAGATCTTAAAGATGCTGGTGACCCAGTTGAACAAGCAAAAATTTATGATGAACAAGGTGCTGACGAACTTTGTTTTTTAGATATAACAGCTAGCATAGAAAAAAGAGATATTTTGTTTGATATAGTAAATAAAACAGCAAAAAAAGTGTTTTATGCCCCTTACAGTAGGAGGAGGTGTTAGAAAAGTAGAAGATATTAGAAAACTTCTTTATTCAGGAGCCGATAAAGTTTCTATAAACTCTGCGGCTATATATGACCCACAGCTTATAAAAGATGCCTCAAATAGATTTGGCAAGCAATGTATAGTTATAGCAATCGATGCAAAAAAAACTAGTAAAAGCTCCTGCAAAAGTGGTTATGAAGTATTTTCTCATGGTGGTACAAAAGAGACCAACTTAGATGTAGTTGATTGGGCAAAACAGTGTGCTGACTTTGGAGCAGGTGAAGTCTTGTTAACTTCAATGGATAATGATGGAACTAAGAAGGGGTTTAATATTGAGCTGACGAATAAAGTAACTAAAAGTATTAAAATTCCAGTGATTGCATCTGGAGGTGTTGGGGAATTAAAACATTTTACTGAGGGAGCATGTGAAACTGAAGCATCTGGTTTATTAGCTGCTTCAGTTTTTCATTTTGGTAAATTTACTATTAATGAAGTAAAAAAAGAATTAAATAAAAATGGAGTTGCGGTAAGGTTATGACCAGAAATGAAGATAAACTAAGTGAGGTTTTGAGTTATCTAGAAAAAGTTATCGAAGATAGAAAAAAATCAAAAAATAAATCTTATACGTCAGATTTATTATCTCAAGGAATAGATAGAATTTCCCAAAAAGTTGGCGAAGAAGCTATAGAAGTTGTTATAGCTTCAAATAATAAAAAAAAGAAACAAGTTATTTATGAAAGTGCAGATTTAGTTTTTCATTTATTAGTGCTTTGGAAAAAGTTAAATATAAAAAAAAATGATATAGCAAAAGAATTATTAAGAAGAAAAAAATGAAAAAAGTTAAATATAACAAAAATAATATTTTTGCCAAAATAATAAGAAAAGAAGCCAAAGCAAATATTGTTTTTGAAAATAAACATATTCTTTGCTTTAAAGATATTTTTCCAAAAGCGCCCGTTCATATTTTAATAATACCAAAGGCCAATTTAAAGACATATTTGATTTTTCTATAAATGCAACTTCAGAAGAAAAAAAAGCAATTTATGATGGATTTGCTAAAGTTATTAAGATGTTTGATTTAGAATTAGATGGTTGTAGAATAATTAATAATTTTGGAAACATGGCAGACAAGAAGTTCCTCATTTACATTTTCATTTATTAGGAGGCAAAGATATTGGCTCTATGATTTCTTAGTTGTAGTGCTTCTTCCCAATAGATATAGGATATATTTACTTTATTCAAAGTATCAATTTCTCTAATACATGTAGGAGAAGTAACATTGATTTCAGTTAAATATCCATCTATGACGTCAATACCAGTGAAAAATAAACCTTTTTTCCTAAGCTTAGATTTAATTTGATTACATATGAATTTTCTCTTTTAGTTAAATTTGTTTTTTTTGCTCGTCCTCCTATATGTAAATTAGCTCTAATTTCATTGTTCACAGGAATTCTATTAACGGCTCCTACAGGCAAACCATTAATTAGTAAAATTCTTTTATCACCCTTTTTTTACATTTTTAATAAATTTTTGAACTATAACATGCTCTGTTTCTGATATTAAGTTATCAATTATTATATTTAAATTTGGATCTTTTTCATTGAGATAAAAAACATTTGATCCACCATTTCCATATATTGGTTTTATAACAACTTTTTTAAACTTCTTTACAAATTTAATAATATTACTTTTTTGTTTGCTTATTAATGTTGGGGGCATTAAGATTAAAAAAGTCCATAACAAAAAGTTTTTCTGGGCAATCTCTAATGGAATTTGGTTTATTTAAAACCATACAAGACTTAGGAAGTCTTTCTAATAAGTAAGTAGCTGTTATATATTCCATATTAAAAGGAGGGTCTTGTCTAATTAAAACAAACTCAAAGCTTTTTAAATTTATTACATGTGGCTTATCTAAAGTTAAAAATTTTTCTTTTTGGATATTAATTGATAACACTTTATTAGCGATAGCTTTTAATTCATTGTTTTCAAAATATAAATTATCTACATTATATATGAAAACAGAGAATTTTCTTTTAATTGCTTCTTGAATTAATGCCAATGTGCTATCTGTATCTTTATTTATTTTATTTAGCTTATCCATTTGAACAGCTACTTTAATTTTTTTTTCTTTACTCATCTTTTAAATCTTTTAACTTAATTAAGTTTACAATTTTCTTAACACCAGCAATATTAGATGCATGCTCTATCACTTTATTAAGTTCTTTATTATTTTGAGCAATGCCAACAAGATAAAGAATTCTATTTTCAGTAGTGACGCTGAAATTTACTTCCGATACTTCTTTATCAGTAAGCATCTTTGCTCTAAGTTCTAAAGAAATTCTAGTATCTTTAACATAGTCTATTAAGTCATTTTTTCCGATTGTTATGTAGTTTGCAACTTCTTTTACATTTTTTGTGTTCCAAGATATTTGATTAGCTTTTTCTTTTATGCTTTCTTCTACTACAGTCCCTACTAACAATACCTCTGCCTTCATAAACAATAACTCTTACTTTTGAGAAAAGTTTATCATAATCATCTGAAAACATTGCTTCTTCTATTTTAGCTTTAATTAAGATATCTATAGCTGCTTGTTTAGAAGATCGTTCCTGTACTATAATCATACTAGTTGATGTTGCTCCTCCAACAATGACCTGGGAGCATGATGCGAGCAGCCATAAAGCAAATACAACGATAAAAAAGGAAGCAATTTTATTTTTTAAGAAATTTTTCATTTAATAAATCCATACATCTTTTATATAAAATATCTCTACTTTGTGAAGAACTTTTGGATAGCATAGCAGAAACTTGAGATGGTTTTAACTTTTTTAATTCATTAATAATTTCTTGGTCACTATAAATCTTTTCATTAGAACTAGACAATTCAGCAATAATAGTTAATTCACCGCGAATTTTTTTAGGTGCTTTTAAGAAACTATCAATATTTTCCTCTGTAATAAAAAAAAAGTCTTCATACAACTTACTGAGCTCTTTAACGATAGCTAATTTAAAGCATTTAAAGTTTTCTTTTATTATTTCTAAAAAAAATTTTAGTCTTTTAGGCTTCTCATAAATTATCAAAGAATAATTTAATTTAGTATAATCTCTAATGGTGCCAATATAATCATTTTTATTTTTAGGTAGAAAGCCTAAAAAGCAAAACTTATCTGTTTTTAAACCTGATATTATAAGACTTGCTATTGCAGAGCATGGACCTGGTAATGAAAAAATATTATGTCTACTTTGTCTAATACGTTTTAGTAATTTATATCCAGGGTCAGATATTAATGGTGTGCCTGCATCAGAAATAAGTGATATTACTTTGTCTTTATCAAGTTCATTTAAAATTTTAATTATATCTTTATCACTGCTATGATCATTATATACTAACCAATTTTTTGTTTTTATTGGTAGCCCTAAATGAGAAAACAATTTTTTAGAAACTCTTGTGTCTTCGCATACTATAGTATCAGAAGCTATTAAGTATTTTTATAGCTCTAATAGTTATATCATTAACATTGCCAATAGGAGTAGCAACTAAATATAGACCTTTTTCAATGACTATATTTTTAGAAAAAATATTAGATATAATATCTTGGTACATCTATTTTTAATTACTTTTTTAATATTTAATCTATAATAATAACATGTTTTCATTTGTTAAAATTTTTTTATTTTAATAATTTTTTTATTTATCTCATCTTGTCATGAGAAGGATTATGACATTATTAAAGATTTTATAATGAAAGACCAGCAAGCTGAAAGTTTAAAAAAATTAGACACACAGGAAAGATAAGACTATTAAAGCTAATTTAGAAAAACAAAATAAAAAAGCAGATAATTTAGAAAAAAAAATAAACAAGCAGATAGTTTAGAAACAAAAAAATCAAAGAAAAAAAAATTTCATAGAGTAGACAAGGGTGAAGATGATAAAGAATTAAAGGTTGATAAAAATACTTCCAGAGTTTTAAAAGTTCTAGAAAGTCAAAAAGAAAAAATAGTAGAAACTCAAGGCCAAACAATTAAAGAAGAAGAATCTACCTTTAATAATATAATAAAGGTGGGAGTTATGCTTCCTTTATCAGGAGAGCATAGTGAAATAGGTAATTTAATTTTAAATGCTATAGAGATGGCAATTTTTCAGACAGAGGAAAATAAGTTGGAACTGTATATTAAGGATACAGAGGCAAAGTCTGATAAAGCAAAAAAAGTTTTATCTGAATTAATTGATGAAGGAGTTAAAGTTATCATAGGCCCTCTTTTTTCCAAATCTTTAGCGGCGATACAAAGCAAAGTTTCCAGTAATAATATTAATATTTTTGCTCTTACAAACAATATAAATTTAAGAAATAAAGGCATATGGATTTTTGGAGTAGATCCTCAAGCCCAAACAGAAAAAGTGCTTAGGTATGCATTAGAAAAAGGCTCTAAAAATATTGCAGCTTTATTGCCACAAAATGCTTACGGATTACTTTTATTTGATACTATTACAAGTTTTACGCAGGCAAATTTAATGAAAATAGAAAAAATTGAATTCTATAATTTTTCTGTTGAAAGTCAGAGAAAAACTGCTCAAAAAATTTCTGAAGGCTTTAAAGAGTATAAACTTTACTTAGATAAAATCAAAGAACAAGATAATGAAGAAGAGAAGGTTAATGAGGCTTTGTTTATGGAAAAGCCATTTGATAGTGTATTTATAGCTGCTGCTGGACAAAATTTAACAGTATTATCTTCTCAATTACAATATAACAATGTGGATCGAAAAATAGTACAGTATCTTGGTATATCTTCTTGGGAAGATAGCAGTATACTAAGTGAGCCAGCTTTAGAAGGAGGGGTTTTTGTAACAACAAGTGAAATGTATCAAAAAAAAATTAAACTTATATAAAAACTCATTTAATAAAGAAATGCCAAAAATTGCTATGATTGCTTATGATATTGTTGCATTATTAGGGTCATTAAATAATTTAGGAAGTAATTTTAACATTTATGATTTAGTAAATGATGAAGGGTATATAGGATTGAGAGGATTATTTAGATTAAAGAAAAATGGAGTGGTGGAGAGAGCTTTTCAATTAAAAAAAATAAAAAATAAAAAATTTACTATTTTGAAAAAAGCTAATAGTCAGTTTTCTGGTTTATAAAATATTCTTTAGAGAAAGTTTCTTAAATAGACTATGACTTCAATAATTTGACTAAAGCTTTTTTCTGTGACTTATTGAATTTTTAAAGGAAGAGCTAGATTGAGCTAAAGTTTTGTTGAAATTTAAAGGAACAAATATAGGGTCATAACCAAAACCATTTTTACCTCTTGGTGGAAAGACGATTTTTCCTTTCAAGGTGCCTTTAAAAAAAAAACTCATTTTTTTTTTGATCAATCAAAGCCAAAACACAAACAAACTTTGCAAGTTGTCCATTAAATATTTAAACCTTTTTCATTTAAATGTTTTTTAATTTTTTCAAATGCATAATTATAATTTTTTTTGTATGCCCATCTAGCTGAAAATATTCCAGGGGCACCATCTAGGTTGTCTATACATATACCACTATCGTCTGCTATTGTTGGGTAACAATGCGATGTTAATTCTGATGCAAACCTTGCTTTTATTAGAGCATTATCCTTAAATGATTTACCATTTTCTATTGGTTCATTTTTGGTAAAGCTTTTTAATGATAAAACTTCAATATTATTATTGAAAAAAATTTTTTTAAACTCTTCAAGCTTATTTTGATTATGAGTTGCAATTAATAATTGAATTTATTTATCCTTCCACATTAGTTTGTATCTGATATATTTTACTAATTGATTTTTTAGCTAAATTATACATAGATGTAAAATTTTTTCTGATATGACAGTTTTTTCACCTGTACATTGTATTTCAATTATATTTCCAAGGCTATCAAATACAAAGTTTGCATCAGCTTCAGCAGAAGAGTCTTCTTCATAATCTAAATCAACAAATGGATTTCCTGAAATGATACCACAAGAAATTGCAGATACACCATATTTAATAGGGTTATTTTTCAGAACTTTTGTTTGAACTAGTTTTTTATTGCAAGGTTAAAGGCTATCCAGGAACCATTAATAGATGTTGTCCTGGTTCCTCCATCTGCTGATAATACATCACAGTCAATTTTTATAAGCTGCTCAGATAAAAGTGATAAATTCAGACAGTTTCTTAAACTTCTTCCTATTAACCTTTGTATTTCTTGAGTTCTACCTGACAGTTTTCCTCTTATAGATTCTCTATCATTTCTAGTATTTGTTGATGTAGGTAACATAGAGTACTCTGCTGTAAGCCATCCTTGATTAGTGCCTTTCAACCACCTAGGAGTTTTTTCTTCTACAGTAACACTGCATATAACTTTTGTAAGACCAAACTCTATAAGACATGAAGAAAATGCATTTTTCATAAAGTTTATTTCAACTTTTATATTTCTTAATTCATTAAACTTTCTATTGCTTCTCATTGTATTATACTTTTACTATAATAATAAATTAATTTTATAGAATTAAAAGATGAAAAATAAAAGTAAAGATGTCTCTGAAATTGGTAACAGAGCTAAAAATCATCCTAGCTGAAGTCATAGAAGTTTACCTAAGACAAGGAACACCTGTATCTTCAAAATTAATATCTGAAAAACTAAATTCTCCTTTATCTCCTTCAAGCATAAGATCAGTAATGGCCAGATTAGAAGAACAAGGGTATTTACACTCTCCCCATACATCCTCAGGCAGAATTCCAACTGATAGTGGGTTAAAATTATTTGTTGATGGATTGTTAGAGCTTGGTGATTTAACAATTGAAGAAAGAAAAAATATTGAAGCTAGGTGTTCTGTAGCAGGAAAAACTTTGCTTGAAGTTTTAGATCATTCTTCCAAAGAGTTAGCAGGGTTATCAAATTGTACTTCTTTAGTTTTTGCACCAAATAATATTGATAGACCTTTGAAGCATATTGAATTTGTCGCATTAGATCAAGAAAGGGCCCTGGTAATTACTATTGATATTAATGGTTTAGTTGAAAATAAAATTATGACAGTGCCTTCAGGAATAACAGCAGCTGCATTAATAGAAGCAACGAATTATATTAATTCTAAAGTTTATGGTAAAACATTATCTGAACTTAAATTGAATATTTCTAAAGAGTTAGAAACACAGAATAAGCAGATTGACAAGCTATCAGAACAACTTGTATCAGAGGGACTAGCTATTAGAAGCAAAGAAAAAGGAGAAGATCATTTTTTAATAAATAGAAGAGATTTTATATACGGAAAATTAGATCAGAAAGAAGAATTACTTAAGTTAGATAAACTATTAAATGAATTACAAAATAAAAAAAACTTTATTAATATATTAAAAAATACATCTGAAGGCACAGGAGTACATGTTTTTATAGGTTCAAATACTCAAATGTTTAATTTGTCAGGCTGTTCAATGATTGTTGCCCCATTGAAGCAGAGAATTAAAAATAAAAATGTTTCTACATTAGGAGCAATAGGAGTTATAGGACCATCTAGATTAAATTATTCTAGAATAATTCCTATGGTAGATTTTACAGCGAAAGTATTGAATAAATTTTTAAATTAATCTTGTAGATTAAAAAAAATAACCAACATATAGTATTAATTAAGGGGAAAAGAATGAATGAAAAGACAAATGATGAGGTAGAAAATAATAACTCTATGGCACAACAAGAAAATGTTGGCGAAAAACTAGATCAAGAAAAAAGATCAAGAAAATAAAATTTTTGCTGAGGAGAGTTCAGAAAACAACGAAACTGTAAGCGAAGAGAGTAATTCAGAAAACAATGAAACTGCAAGTGAAGAAGATAACTCAGAAATTCTTGATTCTCTTAAGAAAGAATTGTCTGAGAACAAAGACAAATTACTAAGGTCTCTAGCAGAAAGTGAAAATACTAGAAAGCAAATGGAAAAAATAAGGATAGAAACAAATAAATATGGAGTACAGCCTTTAGCAAGAGAAATATTGAATGTTGTGGATAATTTTAATAGGGCTTTAAATTTAAAAGATGATAATAATGAAAAGAGCTTAGAGGAAGGGCTTACTCTTATACAAAAAGAAATATTAAGTATTTTAGATAAATTTAATGTAAAAAAAATAAAAGCCTTAGGGGAAGACTTTAATGCTAACTTTCATCAAGCGATGTTTGAGAAAGAGACTAATGAATTTGAAGGTGGAAAAGTATGTGAAATTGTTCAGGATGGTTATACTTTCCATGACAGGTTGTTAAGACCAGTCTTAGTTGGTGTTGCAAAAAAATCAAATGAAAATAATAATGATAAAAAAGCTGAAGATGATGAAAATAAAAAAAATGAAGAATAAAATTAATGAATTTTAAAGAGTATTCCTTTTTAGACAAAAGTATACTTATACAGTTTCCAGATGATTGGGCGTAAAAGAACAAGATGATAATCTTATAAAAGTTAGTTTTCCATTTGGCCCTTATCCAACTTTAGATTGTTACCTTAGCTGTTTTGATAATCCCAAGATAAATACTAATGATAAGATCAAACAGTATTTATTAAATGGAATAGATGCTGGTAAGGAAGTAGAAAAAATTTTAGATGATGTATACGTACTTAAACATAAATTTAAATCAGAAGGAGATAACTTATTATTAATTAAAATTGTTAGCATATTAAAACCAAGGACTTTCAGAGAGGTAAGGTTTTCTCTTGCTTGGCCAGATAATGAAGAAGCAAATAAAATTGTAAGCAAAATATCTAGGACCTTAGATAATGTGATAAGTAAAATAAAATTTAGTGAAGTAAAAACTGCGTTTGATGAACTAGGTATTATCAAGAATAAATTAGATAATTTAATTTTACAAAAAAATGTATTTTGGGAAAAATTAGAAATTTTATTACCTAAAAAGATGGATAATTAATAATAAAAATGAAGAAAACTTTGTTAATTTAGAGTTAGATAAGATTTATCAACTAGGTTTATTTTTTGAATATTTTGAAATAAAAATTAGTAAAAAAGAAAAAACGCAAGATGAAATAGTAACTAGTTTTTTAAATGAAATTACAAAAGATGTTATAGTTAACGATCAAAAGCTAGTAAAAGCAGGAGAAGACAGTTTTTTATTTTCATTTTATTCAATAGAAAATAATGAAGGAACTCAATTTAAAAATCAAATTTGGTATAGAATTTGTGTAAAAGACTCAAAAATTTTAATAGTTAGTTTCGTTTTTAGTTATAAATTGACGATAAAAAAAATAGGAGAAGTTTACTACAACAAAATTAATGAATTAATAAAGAGTTCAGAATTAAATTAACTACTTGTATTTCTGCTATTAAATCCCATATCTAAAAGATTAATAAATAAAGGAGTTGTTATATGAGTAAAGTTATAGGCATTGATTTAGGAACCACAAACTCTTGTGTGGCTGTAATGGAGGGGTCAAGTGCTCAAGTAATAGAAAATAGTGAAGGAGCTAGAACTACACCTTCTATGGTAGGTTTTACTAATGAAGGTGAAACTTTAGTAGGGCAACCTGCTAAAAGACAAGCAGTTACAAACCCTACTAATACTCTATATGCAATAAAAAGATTAATAGGAAGATCATTTGAGGATGATAAAGTTGTAAAAGAAATTGAAACTGCTCCTTATTCTATAGTAAAGGCAGATAATGGTGATGCCTGGGTAGAAGTAAATGAAAAGAAATATGCTCCAAGTCAGATTTCTGCTTATATATTACAAAAAATGAAAGAGACTGCAGAAAAACATGTAGGAGGTAAGGTAGAAAAAGCAGTAATTACTGTGCCAGCTTATTTCAATGATGCACAAAGACAAGCAACAAAAGATGCAGGAAAAATAGCAGGTCTAGAAGTGCTTAGAATAATAAATGAACCAACAGCAGCAGCATTAGCTTATGGATTAGACAAAAAACAATCAGGAACAATTGTAGTTTATGACTTAGGAGGTGGAACATTTGATGTTTCAATTTTAGAAATAGGTGATGGTGTATTTGAAGTTAAAGCTACAAATGGAGATACATTTTTAGGTGGAGAGGACTTTGACACAAGGATAGTAGAACACTTAGTTGATACTTTTAAAAAAGAAAATGGAATTGACCTTAAAGCTGACAAGCTTGCATTACAAAGGCTTAAAGAGGCAGCAGAAAAAGCTAAAATTGAACTTTCTAGCGCAAGTGCAACAGACATTAAACTACCTTTTATAACTGCCGATGCGACTGGCCCCAAACATTTGACTTTAAAAATGACAAGGGCAGATTTAGAAAAGCTAGTAGATGATTTAATCAAAAGAACGATTGATCCTTGCAGAGCAGCTCTAAAGGATGCTGGGCTTGAAGCAAATGAAGTTAGTGAAGTAGTTCTTGTAGGAGGAATGACAAGAATGCCTAAAATAGTTGAAACAGTAAAAGATTTTTTGGTAAAGAGCCAAATAAAGGAGTAAACCCTGATGAAGTTGTTGGCATAGGGGCAGCTATACAAGGTGCAGTATTAGCAGGAGATGTTAAAGATGTTTTATTATTAGATGTTACGCCTTTATCACTTGGAATTGAAACACTTGGTGGAGTGTTTACAAAACTTATAGAAAGAAATACTACAATTCCAACTAGAAAAAGTCAGACATTCTCAACTGCAGAAGACAATCAACCTGCGGTTACTATAAGAGTATTTCAAGGAGAGAGAGAAATGGCAAAAGATAATAAGGCATTAGGACAGTTTGACTTAGTTGGTATTCCGCCTGCTCCAAGAGGAGTTCCTCAAATTGAAGTTACTTTTGATATAGATGCTAACGGTATTGTAAATGTATCTGCTAAAGATAAAGGTACTGGTAAGGAGCAACAAATACAGATACAGGCATCAGGCGGACTATCTGATACTGATATAGAAAAGATGGTTGATGAAGCTAAAGCTCATGCGGAAGAAGATAAAAGTAAAAAAGAAGCCGTAGAAACTAGAAATCAAGCTGATAGTATGGTTTATTCTACGGAAAAAAGCTTAAAAGAACATGGTGATAAGTTAGATGCTAAGGATAAAGACAATATTCAAAAATCTATAGACGATCTTAAAGATGTACTTAAAGATGAGAATGCTAGTGCAGAAAGCCTCAAAAGCAAACTTGATGCTTTAAATACTGCAGCAATGAAACTAGGAGAGATTATGTATAAAGAAAATCAGCAAGGAGCTCCTGGAGATCAGCCTAAAGATGAGAATAAACATCTGAAAAAGGTGCTAAGGCAAAGGACAGCAAGGAAGACAATGAAGATGTAGTTGATGCAGATTTTGAAGAAGTAAAAGAAGATAAAGAAAAAAAAGTAATTAAAAGTAATCTTGGATAGTTAAATGAGGGATTACTATGATATTTTAGGCGTAAGTAAGAGTGCTGATGAAAGTACTCTTAAAAAAGCCTATAGAGATCTGGCAATGAAATATCATCCGGATAGAAACCCAGACAATCAAGAGGCAGCTGATAAATTCAAAGAAGCTAGCCAGGCTTATGAAGTTTTGAAGGATAGAGAAAAAAGAGCTGCTTATGATCAATTTGGCCATGCAGCTTTTGAGTCTGGAGGAGCAGGAGCAGGTGGGTTTTTCTGGTTTTCAAGGAGCAGGTGGGTTTTCTGATATTTTTGATGACCTTTTTAGTGAATTTACTGGGGGAGGAGGTAGGTCTCAGAGAACCAGTAACAGAGGTTCTGATTTAAAATATAATTTACAAGTAAACCTTGAAGAAGCTTACTCTGGTTTAGAAAAGACTATAAAAATTAAAGCACCTGCTAAATGCACTTACTGCGATGGATCAGGAGCAGAAGGTGGAAGTTCAAATATTCAAACCTGTACAACTTGTGGAGGAAGTGGAAAAGTAAGAAGTAGCCAAGGCTTTTTCACTATAGAGCGAACCTGTGGTACATGTAATGGAACAGGAAGAATAATAGCCAATCCTTGCAGACATTGCTCTGGAACAGGAGTTATTAATAAAGAAAAATCATTATCCGTAAAAATACCAGCTGGCGTTGATGAAGGTACTCGTATACGAGTTGCAGGAGAAGGGGAGGCTGGTAAAAATGGAGGAACTGCTGGAGACTTATACTTATATATTAGTATGATAGAAAATAATATATTTAATAGAGAAGGAGAACATTTGTTTATTAGTGCTCCTGTAGATTTTTATACTGCAACAAATGGCGGAAGTATAGAAGTTCCATCTCCTGGAGGTGGTAAAATTAGAATTAGCGTCTCATCTGGCACTCAAAATGGAAAAAGGTTTAGATTAAAAGGTAAAGGTATGCCAATTCTTCAAGGGCGTGGTTATGGTGATTTATATATAGAAGCTGAAGTAGAGACGCCAGTTAATTTATCAAATAAACAAAAAAAAATGCTAGCAGAGTTTTATGATTCTTTATCAGATTCTAATAGTCCAAAATCAAGTAAGTTTAAAAAATTTATAGAGAAGAATTACTAACTGTGAAAAAAAAAGCAAAAACTAGAGTAGGCATAGTTGGCATTTCTGGAAGAATGGGAAAGTCAATTGCAATGGCAATTAGTAAAAGCCCCGATGTTATACTTACTGCAGGGTGTGAACATAAAAAGCACAAAGACATAGGAAAAGATATAGGCATAGTTCTAGGTAATAAACCTATGGGGGAGTTAGTTACCTCTAACCATAAAGAATTTTGCAAAAATATAGATGTAATAATTGAATTTGGACTAGAAAAAGCTACAAAAGAATATTTGGCTGTAGCAAAGAAAAATAAGATAGCTTTTATATCTGGTAGCACGGCATTAAGCAAGAACACATTAAAAGATATGCAGCTAGCCTCAAAGCATATAGCAGTCTTTTGGGCGCCCAATATGAGCTTAGGGGCTAATCTAATAAATTTATTATCAAAATTTACTACAACAAAGTTAGGTAAAGATTTTGATATAGACATTACAGATTTGCATCACAAACATAAAAAAGACACACCTTCAGGAACAGCGAAATTTATTCAAGAAGAAATTCAAGACTCATTAAAGAAAATAAAAGTTAAAAAAGAAAGTAAATATTTCAGCACTTAGATCAGGAGATTCAACAGGTGAACATAGTATAATTTTTTCTGGTGAAGGCGAAAGAGTTATAGTAAAACATATTTCTTCTTCTCGAAATATTTTTGCTAATGGAGCAGTAAGAGTTGCGGCTTGGTTATATAAGAAAAGGCCTGGCTTTTATAACATGAGTGATTTTTAAAAATTTAAAGATAGTTCTCTTTCTCTTGTAATAAGAGCTTTTTAATTTCTTTAGCTAGCTTTTTGAGTTCTCCTACATTTAAATAATTTCCAATAATTTGTGACTTTCCTTTAGATATTATTTCTAAGTGACCGCTATTATTCTTGCATTTTACTTTTAATCTTAGCCAAGAGGGCTCTATTTTTATAGTTTCTTCTATACCTTTAAAATTAATTTTTTTAATAAAGAGTTTTTCATTAAGAATTATTCGTTCACATATTCTTGAATTATTATAATTAATTTTAAATGCTAATAATATTATAAATAAATCTAAAAAAGAAAGGCACCTACGGGCCAGGCACCATTATTTATAAAATATAATGATATTAAAAAACTTAGTATTACAAAAATTGATGATAAAAAAAGCATGCTTGTTAAACTAAGTGACTTATTAGGATATAAAACTAGATCTAAATAATTTTTTTCTTTTTCATGATACTAATATAGTTAAAAAATATTATTTTTTAACAGAATAATTTTTATTTAATCTATCTACAAATGAGGTAATTATTATTATTGATAAAATAGGTGCTATTAGATTTAAAAAAGGTATCATGAACAAAAGAGAACAAAAGCAACCTATAATATTTAATGCTAAAAAGTTTTTTTCTAAACAAGGATATCTTTTCATATGTAAATATTTTTAATGCAACTATTTCATAATATTCTTTTCCTATGATGAACCCTGATGCTAAAAATTGCAGAAATATAACTAAATATATATTTGAGATGAGTGTCCACTTTAACAATAAAATTAATATAAAAATAAGAGTTGAAAGTCCAAGTATTCTAATACCTGCTATTATGCCAGAGATATGACTGGAATTATCCTTATATTTGTTTCCTAAAAGTAAATTTGTTTTATGTGATATTGGGTCTAAGTAGAAACCACTGATAATAGTAGATAATGGAGGGTAAAGTAATATAAAAAGAGTTGATATTATAAAAATCCATATTGAATTTAATATATCATCAAAAACTCCCCAAAAAATAACCTTTATCCACTGTATAGAAGGAAATGCATTCCAAAATGCGAAAAGAACACACGATAAAATTACAAATGATAATAATAAAGAAATAACAGAAAGTTTAAGAATACTTTTATGAAATAAAGCTTTAACAGAAAAAATAATAGTTTCTTTATACTCAAATATTTTCATTATTTATATTTATAGGAACCATATCAGAAATATTTATATTTTCTTCTAAAGATTTAGCAAAGTTAATTAGTTTTTGCTCTTTGTGCGGAGGAGCAACAATTTGTATTCCAAAAGGAGCATTGTCTTTAGAAAAACTTGTAGCTAAAGCTATACTAGGACAGTTAGTGAGAGAAATAGAAGCAGCTATCATTAACCAAGAAACATAATTATCAAAGGTTGTATCTTCAACTTTTTTAACCCATTTATCTTGAGAGTTAAATGGAGGAACTATAGAGCTAGGTACTATGAGAAAATCAAATTTATCAAAAAATTTCATAGTATCGTTATAAATATCTGGTCCTTGCTTTTTCTGCTTCAAGCAAATCATCAATAGTTATAGCCTTAGCCCTGTTAATGTTCCAAATAACTTCTTCTTTAATAAGACTTTTATCTTTTTTTAATAATGATTTATAAGTGCAATAAAACATATAAGCCCGCAATGTTTGAAAGCAATATTCTGACTTACTCATGTCGGGATAAGTATTACTTATTTCATGCCCTAAATTTTGTACTAGTTTTAAAGTATTATTCATCATACTTCTAACTTCTTTGTCACAAGGAAATATTCCGAAGTCATCTGTAAAACCTATAAGGTATTTAGCATCTTCTCTTTTCAGTAAATTTCTGTAATAAGAATTACTAGTGCCTCTAGAAGATAGAGGGTCATTTTTATTATGACCTACCATTGCATCAAGAAAAATTGATAAATCTTCTATATTTCTTGCCATTGGGCCATCTACAGATAAGTTAAAAAATGGAAAATTAGAAGGGCCATGAGGTATCAAGCCTGATGTTGGTCTCAATCCTACAACTCCACACCAACTAGCAGGATTTCTTAAACTACCACCTAAGTCTGACCCCGAGGCAAACCAACTCATTCCTGTAGCTAAGGAAGCAGCAGCTCCTCCGGAACTTCCTCCTGCAGATAATGATGTATTCCAGGGATTTTTAGTAAGACCAAATACACTGTTATAAGTGTGTGAGCCTGCGGCAAACTCAGGTATATTTGTTTTACCTGTAATTAAACCACCATTCTTCTCAATTGTTTGGACTACAATATCTGATTTTTTAGGAACGTGATCAGCATATAATTTAGAACCATAAGTGGTTCGCATATCTTTTACATCATTCATATCTTTAATCAAGACAGGCATGCCTTTTAAGATGCTATCAGTACTATTATCAAAATTATTAATTAATATTTTTTTCGTCGTCATTTATAAGAGTTACTACTGCATTTATATCAGGATTAATTTCTTTAATTCTATTCAAAGAGGATTCTAAAACTTCTTCTATTGAAATTTCTTTTTTATCTATGAGTGCTAAAATTTTACTAGCATTTTTTTTCCAAAGATTTTTTGTTTCAATATTCATTTTAAAAAACCACTCTTTAATATATGATTGTATATCAAAAAAAGGGAGCAAAAAATGCAAAAATATAATTACGATGTTTTAGGTATAGGTAATGCTGTTACTGATATTTTTGTTGAGGTTGAAGAATCCTTTTTAAAAAAAAATAATTTAGTAGAAGGCACTATGAAGTTAGTAGATGAAGTTTTTATAATGGAGTTATTAAAAGATCTAAATATTTCTAAAACCTATGCTGGTGGTTCAGTTGCTAATACTTTATCTACTATTTCTAAACTAGGAGGAAAGTGTGCTTTTATAGGAAGCAGAAAAAATGATAAGTATGGTAATCTTTTTAGTAATAGTATGGAACAAGAGAAAATTGATTTGTTGAATAAAGAAAACGAAGAAGGAAAAGCATCTTCACTCTGCTTGGTTCTAGTTACACCTAATGGAGAAAGAACTATGTGTACTTATTTAGGTGCCTCTACTAATCTAAATAATGATAATTTAGAATTAAGTAGTTTGACTAAGTCAAATATAATTTATTTAGAAGGTTATTTATTTGATTTACCTGAGGCAAAAGATATTTTTTATAAGGTTGTAGATAAAGCTAAGGAAAATAACTATCAAGTAGCACTAAGCTTATCTGATCCATTTTGCGTAGAGAGACACAGAACAGATTTTATAAAATTAATAAATAAAAAATTAAATATATTATTTGCTAATGAAAATGAAATTAAGGCATTATATGAATGTGATAAAAAAGAAGCATTAGAAAATGTAGGCGAAAATGTAAATATAGCAATAGCTACTTTAGGAGCTGAAGGCTCATTAATATATAATAAAAAACAATTTATAAAATCTGAGGCATTTAAAGTCGAAGCTATAGACACTACTGGGGCAGGAGATAATTATGCAGCTGGTTTTTTATATATGTATGGCATGGATGCCCCATTAATTGACTGTATGAATGCTGGCTCTTTGTGTGCATCTGAGACTATAAAGTCTTTAGGTGCAAGGCCTACATCCAACCTAAAGGACCTTTTAATTGAAAATAATATTATAAAAAAATAGTATTTTGATAAGCGACATTAAAAACTGTTTTAAAAAAAGATTACTAATTTTTTTGCCTGTTGGTTTTTTTTCAGGATTACCACTATTATTAACTTCAGCTACTCTAGGAACTTGGTTAGCAGATTTGGGTGTAAACAAAACAACTATAGGTCTATTTGCTTTAGTAGGTATGCCATACGCTCTTAAGTTTTTGTGGGCACCTTTACTTGATATAAAAATTTTAAATTTTTTTCTAATAGAGTTGGTATAAGAAGAGTCTGGATTATTATTATGCAAATATTAATTTGTATTAATATATTTATTATAGGAAATATTAACCCAGTAGAAGATACAAAAATTCTTGCTTTCACTGCATTAACACTAGCATTTTTTTCAGCATCTCACGATGTAGCTATAGATGCGTGGAGAATAGAAATACACAAGAAAAGTGAATATGGTCTAGGTGCAGCTATGTACGTGACAGGTTATAGAATTGCTCTACTAGTAGCAGGTGCTGGAGCTTTAATAATAGCTGAGATATTTTCTTGGAAAGTTTCTTTTATTAGTTTATCAGCTTTGTTCCCATTAGGAATTTTATTAATAAGTTTTGTAACATTAAAACAAATGAAAACGATCAAGATAAAGCAGAAATTAATTATAAGAATTTTTTCAAAGATAGAGTAATAGAACCTTTTAAAGATTTTATGAATAAAAATAATTGGATTTTGATTTTAATATTTATAGCATTGTTTAAATGGGGAGATGCCTTATTAGGAGTATTGGCTCAACCTTTTATGCTTGAAATAGGTTTTACTAAATCTGAAATTGCTACAATATCAAAACTTTACGGACTAGGAGCTACTTTAATAGGTTTATTTCTTGGAGGCTTAATAATATCTAGACTGGGAATTATTCTCTCTTTATTTATCGCAGGTATTTTGCAATTACTATCGAATTTAGTTTTTATAGTTTTAGCAATTAAAGGAAGTAGTATTTCTTTATTAGTAATTACCATTACTATAGAAAATTTATCTGGTGGTATAGGTACTGCTGCTTTTATTGCTTATTTATCAAGTTTATGTAACGTTCAGTTTTCTGCTTTCCAATACGCACTATTATCTTCTTTTATGGCTTTTTCAAGAACATGGTTAGCAGCGCCAGCTGGCTGGCTTATAGATAATTTAAAATGGCAGAGATATTTTGAAAACTTTGGTATTAATCAAATTAATAATCCGGAGTGGGTAGGTTTTTTTATAATTACAGCTTTATTTTGTCTGCCTGCTATCGTTTTGATATATTACATTGATAATAAAAGGAAGATAAATTGAGTTTAATTTTTAAAAACAGTTTTAATCAATTACCTAAGCAATTTTATAGTAAAATTGAACCAGAAAAAACAAATAAGCCAAAAAAAGTACTAATAAACAATAGCTTATGTAATGAATTGAATATTGATTATAATTATTTAGATACAGAAGAGGGTATTAATATTCTCTCAGGTAACTTAATTCATAAGGATTCAGATCCATTAGCAATGGTATATGCTGGACATCAGTTTGGAAATTGGGTTCCTCAATTAGGAGATGGTAGAGCTCACTTATTAGGAGAAGTATTAGATAGAGAAGGAAATAAGTATGATCTTCAATTAAAAGGTTCAGGGCGTACACCTTACTCTAGAGGAGGAGATGGTAAAGCTTGGTTAGGACCAGTAATAAGAGAGTATGTTGTAAGTGAGTATATGCATAACATAAATATTCCTACTACTAGAAGTTTATCAGCTGTTTTAACAGGAGATAATGTTTACAGAGAAGAAACATACCCTGGTGCTGTTTTATGTAGAGTTGCAAGATCACACATAAGAGTGGGAACGTTCCAATATTTTTATTCTAGTAAAGATACAAAGTCTTTAAAAATTTTAGCTGATTATTTCATAAAACATCATTTTCCTAATTTAGAAAAGAATGAAAATAAATACTTTGAATTATTTAAAAATGTTGTGGATGGGCAAATAAATTTAGTAACAAGTTGGATGAAGGTAGGTTTTATACATGGAGTAATGAATACTGATAATACTTCTATAAGTTGTGAGACAATAGACTATGGCCCTTGTGCTTTTATAGACAATTATAAAAGTGACAAAGTTTTTAGTTCTATTGATTCTATGGGAAGATATTGTTATAAAAACCAACCAAATATTTTAATGTGGAACATGGCCTGTTTGCTTCTACTTTAGTACCTCTGTTAGAAGGAACTGAAGAAAAAAAGTAGATATACTGCAAAAAGAAATTTCTAGCATTCCTGAAAAATATAAAAATAAATGGTTATTAGAGTTTAGTAAAAAAATAGGACTAAAAAAATATACCCAGAGAATGAAGTTTTAATTAATAGGTTTTTAGAAATATTAGAAAGTGAAAATTTAGATTTTACTAATTCTTTTAGAGCATTAATTAAAAGAGGTAGAAAGTAGTAATGAATTAATATCTAAAACAGATACATTTAAAAGTTGGAAAAATGATTGGAAAAAGGTTATTAAAAATAAAAGTAACCAAAAAGAAGTTTGTAAAACTATTACCTTCAAATAACCCAGCTTTTATAATGCGTAATCACTTAGTAGAACAAATTATACAAGAGTTATTAACTGATAAAAAAGATACATTAAATAAAGCTTTAGAATGTATAGAGAAGCCGTTTGAAAAAATAAAACATTACGAAAAAATGTATGTTGGTCCAACAAAAGAACAAGAGGTACTAAGAACATTTTGTGGAACCTGAATAACTAAGTTAAAATTTCAGATCCGTCTTTTTTTTGAATAGCAATTATACAAGATCGAGGCTTATTATTTCCGTTATCTGGAAAATTACTTCCTAACCTTTCTCCGGGGTGTTGAATACCTACAAAAACTGTTTTGTAATCAGGTGCAAAGGTTAGTCCTGTAACTTCACATTCTTTTGGCCCAACCATAAATCTTTTAATTTTCCCAGTATTGGTATCGGCTATAAGCATTTGATTATTTCCCATTCCTTTAAAGTCTCCTGAGTTGGAATAGTTTCCATCAGTTTGGATCCATAATCTTCCATATTTATCAAATTTTAACCCATCGGGTGAATTAAACATGTTTTCTTTATCAATATTTTTAGATCCTCTATTGTTGTCATTATGAACATTAGGGTTTCCGGCTACAACAAATAAATCCCATTCAAAATAAATTGAAGAATGGTTATTGTCTCTAGGCTTCCATCTTACTATTTGTCCATATTTATTATTTTTTCTAGGATTAACTTTATCTACGTCTACTTTATCGCCACCTTTATTAGTTTTTATACCTCTATTTTTATTATTTGTTAAACAACAACATACCTCATTTTTTTTTGGATTACTTGCAATCCATTCAGGTCTATCCATAGTAGTAGCTCCAACTTTTGATGCTGCTAGTCTAGTAAAAATACAAACCTCTGCTTTAGATGAAAAACCAGTTGTTTGGGTATCTAATAATAACCATTCTCCAGTGAAGTTATCATTAAATTTAGCTACATATAAATTTCCATTGCTGAGCAATGTACTTTTATCTTTTACCTCATTGATGCTTTCATTGCTCACATATTTATAGAGATATTCTCCTCTTTCATCATCTCCCATATACACAATTATTTTTCCATCTTTCGATATAACTAGTTCAGCATTTTCATGTTTAAACCTTCCTAAAGCTGTGTGTTTTTTTGGAGTAGAAATTGGGTTTAGTGGATCTATCTCAACAACGTAACCAACTTTATTGGGTTCGTTTACTTCTTTAGATAAGTCAAATCTACTATCTGCTTTTGCCCAATTAAGACCAATCTCTCTAGTTCTAATTCCATATCGGTGAAGTTCATCAGTTGACTTAAAGTTTTTATCAGAAGAAGAAAAGTAGTTATTAAAATTTTCTTCACAAGTAAGATAGGTTCCCCAAGGGGTTCTCCCACTACCACAATTGTTCCATGTTCCTTTTGCATAAATTCCATCTTTGTCTTCTTTGGTTTTCATAAGGCTATGACCTTTTGCAGGACCTGTGATTTCCATTTTAGTAAAAGGAGTAATTCTTCTATTATATTTAGAGTCTTTTACTAAATTCCATTGATTGTTTGAATTTTCAATTTCGAAAATTGAAACACCATGAGCATACATGCCTTTTAAAATATCCTCTTCATTTTCAGGAAGAAGACTTTTTCTATTAGAAAACATTATTTTATGATTTGTATATTCATTATTTACTGCTAATAAGGTTTTATTGTCTGAAGTAATAAAAAGCTCCATACCATCGTTATTATCACCTACTGATTTTAATTGTGACTCATGAGAACCACATGATGTTTGGTCAAACTCTTCAACGTCAGACCACATTGGGTCTCCCCATTTTGAAACAATATTCCAAGTATATTGTTCTGGTAAAGTTACAGTATCATTATTATTACAATTAACTTTGGTAAAATTAAAAAAACTTTGTGATGAATATGCAGCAATGCTACCCAGTGTTGTACTCATTAATGCTAAACTTCCTATTGAAAAACTTTTTTTTAGAAAAGCTCTCCTACTTATTAAGGAACTAGTTATCTCTTCAAATTTTGTTTTATCATTCATATTTATTTATATAGTAATAAATTTTATAACTATATTAAATTCTTGATAAGATTAATATTTTAAATGAATTGATTTATGAGATTTTTTAAAAAAACTATCTAGTTTTTCATCAAGAGGAATGAAAGATAAAATATTTGTGGAATTAAACTTATGATGTTTTAAAAGTTTTTGAAGCTCTTTTGCTGATAAATCTAAATTTATCATATCTTTGGCATTTAAGTTAAGAAGTCTAACTATAACTTTCTTTTTACCTAGTATTCTTAATGCATCATATCTGTGATGCCCATTAATTATATATCCCTTTCTATCAATTGTAATAGGAGCTACTTTATTATCAATAACTCTATTAATTTGCTTATGTAACTTTTTAAAAGTTCTTTTCTCTTGAATGCTTTTTATTTCTTTTATATCTACTTTTCCTAAAAAACCTACGTTTTTAATTTGAGGTAATGGTTTTCCTTTAGTTATATTAATATCAAAGCTTTTATCTAAATATTCTTTTTTATTAATAATTTTATAATTATTTTTTTTTAAAAAATTAAATATTTTTATTTGAAGCTTTTCACTGGAAAAGAAACTTTTAATAGGATCTATGTTGTCTATTTGAGCCACTTTGATTACCTATTTAGCTTTTAACTAAAAAACAAGTTATTGTCAATCAAGAGCATAACCAGTTGATCTAACTGTTCTAATAATTTCTTTACAGTGTTCTATATTAATTGCTTTTCTAAGCCTTCTTATATGGACATCTACGGTTCTTAGCTCTACATCAGATTCTAACCCCCAGAACTTATCTAGAAGTTGTTCTCTAGAAAAAACTAGTTTTGGGTTGATAACAAAATTCACTAATAAATCATATTCTTTTGGACTTAGTTTAATTAAATTATTTTTTCTATAAACTTTATGAGATTTAATATCTATTTTTATGTCTTCATAACTCAAATTATCTGAATATAAATTTGGATAAGTTCTTTTAAAACAGCCTCAACTCTTGCTAAAAGTTCTAAGTGAGAAAAAGGTTTTGTAATATAATCATCAGCACCTGAAGTTAGTCCTGCTATTTTATCTTTTTCATCTTCTCTTGCTGTTACAAAGATTACAGGTATTTCTGAATTATTTTTTTGTTTTTTTATAGTTCTCAAAAATGACAAACCTGACATCTCTGGTAACATCCAATCTAATAAAATTAGATGAATATTTTTATGTTCGCAAACTTCCATAGCTTCTTCAGCTGAGTTAGCTTCTAGTATTTTAAAATTTTTTTTAGGTTATAACTCAATAACTCTCTAATAGTAACATCATCTTCCACTATTAAAATATTTAGCATTAGTTTATTTTTGGCCTAGGTTCAATCTTGATTTCTCCACTAGCCATATAAGTTATTGTCTCAGCTACGTTAGTGGCATGATCACCAATACGTTCAAGATTTTTTGAAATAAATAACATATGAGTGCCTGGAACAGCTAGTTTTGAGTCTTTAGACATTTTTTCTAAAAGAGAATTAAAAAATCCTTTGTATAATTTATCTATATCAACATCTTCATTTCTAACTTTTTCTGCAAGCTCGAAATCTTTTTTTGCAAAAGCATTTAAACTTAACTTAAATAAATTGTTAACAGCAGTTGATAGTTTAATTAATTCTTCTTTTTCTTTCTCTACTGAATGCTCGATTAAAATAACTACTCTTTTACAAATGCTACTAAGTAAGTCACCTATTCGCTCCATATAGCCGGCTATTCTAGTACATCCTACTAAAACTCTTAAATCTACTCCTACAGGTTGACGTTTTGCAATTAAGGTTTGTATTTGTGAAATTACTGAAATCTCAAGTTCATCAATATTTTTATCACTCGAGATAACTTTTTTAGCTAAAGCTTCATCTTTTTCATTTATAGCTAAAAGAGTTTCTTCAAACATTTTTTCTAAATTACTTCCCATTTCTATTAAAGAATCATCAAGCACTGATAGTTCATTGTTAAATGAAGAAGATATATGGTCATGTATTTCTATCATATTTTTTTCCTTTATTATCCGTATCTGCCAGTAATATAATCATTAGTTTTTTGTTCAGATGGAGACGTAAAAATTTTATCTGTTTCATCAAATTCAATAAGTTTTCCTAAATGGAAAAAGGCAGTTCTTTGAGAAATTCTTGCTGCCTGATGCATATTATGAGTAACAACTACTATGGTATATTTACTTTTTAATTCATCTATAAGTTCTTCAACTCTGGCAGTTGCTATAGGGTCTAAAGCTGAACAAGGTTCATCCATTAGGATAACTTCAGGGTTTGTTGCTATTGCTCTAGCTATACAAAGCCTTTGTTGTTGTCCTCCGGATATACTCGTTCCTGGTTCATGAAGTCTATCTTTTATTTCATCCCAAAGGCCTGCTGATCTTAAACTTTTCTCTACAATGGCGTCTAGCTCAGGTATATCTTTACACATACCATGTATTTTAGGTCCATAAGCAACGTTGTCATAAATTGATTTTGGAAAAGGGTTTGGCTTTTGAAAAACCATTCCTACTCTAGTTCTTAGTCTAACTATATCAATTTTCTTACTATAAACTTCAAGGTCATCTAATTTAATATTTCCAGTAATTTTACAAATATCTATTAGATCATTCATTCTATTGAAGCATCTTAGCAAAGTTGATTTACCACAGCCTGATGGTCCTATGAAGGCTGTTACTTCTTTAGCATTTATTGACATATTTATGTCAAATATAGCTTGTTTGTTGCCATAAAACACATTTAGGTCTGAAACAACAATTATTTTTGGCTCATTATTTAACATTACCATTTCCTTTCATACTTATAACGTAAAAATACTGCTAATGCATTCATTGTTAAAAGGAAGCCAAGCAAAATTATAGTAGCTGAAGCAGTTTTTTCTTCAAATCCTCTTTCTGGTTGATCCGACCATAAAAATATTTGAGCAGGTAAAACAGTTGAAGGGTCAGTTATGCTTTGTGGAACATCAACAATAAATGCAACCATCCCCATCATTAATAAAGGAGCTGTTTCACCTAAAGCTCTTGCCATTCCTATAATTGTTCCTGTTAAAATTCCAGGAATAGCCAGAGGCATTACATGATGAAAAACTGATTGCATTTTACTAGCTCCTACCCCCATGGCAGCTTCTCTAATTGATGGAGGGACAGACTTTATTGCTACCCTACTTGAAATAATAATAGTAGGTAATGTCATTAATGCTAAAACTAAGCCGCCAGCTAAAGGAGAGGACCTTGGCAAGCCAAAGAAATTTAAAAAAATTGCTAAACCTAGTAATCCAAATACAATTGAAGGTACAGCTGCTAAATTATTGATATTCACTTCAATAAAGTTTGTAAATTTATTTTTTGGGGCAAACTCTTCTAGGTAAATTGCTGACATTACTCCTAAAGGAAAGGCAGCAATAATAGTAACCATCAAAGCTAAAAAGGATCCCACCATTGCTCCAAGAATTCCAGCCTCTTCAGAATTCCTACTATCACCATTTGAAAAAAAACTAACATTAAATTTTCTTTCTATCATATTTTTTTCTACCATAAAATTTATCCATGATATTTGAGCATCACTTAGCGGTCTATTGCTTTCATCTAAATTAATATCAATTTTTCCTTTTAAATATTGGTCAACCAAAGAAGATGCAGGAACATTTATAGTAACTACTTCACCAATATTATTAATGTTCTTTAAGGTATAGTCTCTGACATAAAACTCAGACGATCTAGAAAATAATCTGATAAAATCTCTTTTCTCTTTTCTAGTACTTTTTTCTATATTTTTACTATCATTATAATCATCTAGAATATTGTAAATTGCTGTTCTGCTTACTTTTCTCCAACTAGCTTTAAATATTTCGTCTGCATTTTTATTTTGAGCAGGATCAATAATCTCTTCTAAGAGATTAGTCTTTAAAGAAATATTAGTAGTATAAAAACCACTTATACCTCTTAAAAGTATTGAACCTAAAAGTATAACTAGAAAAATTATTGTAAGTGAAACAGCTATTCTACCAATGAGAATAAACCTTTTTTCTTTTTTATATCTTTTTTTTAATAAATCTTTATTCATATTTTTCTCTATATTTTCTCACCACCCTAAGTGCAATAATATTAAGCAATAAAGTCATTAAAAAAGAGTAATTCCTAATGCGAAGGCTGCCATAGTTTTAGTGCTATCAAATTCATGATCACCAACTAATAAAGTTACAATTTGTACGGTTACAGTAGTTACTGACTCTAAAGGATTAGCAGTTAATTTAGCTGATAAACCTGCAGCCATTACAACAATCATGGTTTCACCGATAGCGCGTGATATCGCTAACATAAAAGAAGCAACTATACCTGGAAGCGCTGCGGGAATAATTACTTTTTAATTGTCTCTGACTTAGTTGCTCCAACTCCATATGATGCTTCACGCAGGCTTTGAGGCACAGCACTTATTACGTCATCAGATAGAGAGGAAATAAAGGGAATAATCATTATCCCCATTACTAAACCAGCTGCCAAAGCACTTTCTGAAGAAGCACTAAACCCTAAACTTTCACAAGTTCTTCTGATAAATGGACCAACTACTAAAGCAGCAAAAAACCCATAAACGACAGTAGGAACACCAGCTAGAACCTCAATAGTTGGTTTTATTATTTTTCTGGTTATAGGAGAGGCATATTCTGCTAAGTAAATGGCTGAAAACAGCCCTATGGGTCCTGCTAATAGCATTGCTATTAATGTAATTAAAAATGTACCAGCAAAAACTGGCAAAGCCCCAAAAGCTCCCTCTGCTGCTACTTGGCCTTCTCTAAGAGCTGTTTGAGGTGACCACTGTAATCCAAAAAGATAATCAAAAAAATTAACATTATTAAAAAATTTTGTAGTTTCAAATATTAAAGACATAATAATGCCAATAGTAGTTAAAATTGCTACGACGGATGATATAAATAGTACTGAAAGTATAAACCTTTCTATTGCATTTTTTGCCATTAGAGAAGGATCTATTTTTCGAAAAGATAAAAAGCAAAAAATAAGTGATATAATTAGAGTACTACTATAGCTTGCTACTGTAGAAATGAACTTCAATTTTCTAAAATAATCTACTGACTCAGAAGGAACTTCAGCTAACGATTTACCTCCTTTAGCAACTATTATGATATTCTCTAGAAGTAGTTTTTGCAAAGTAACATCTTTAGGAAGAATTTCTTTAGGTATACTGTTAATTGTTGCTATATCAATGAAATGATTCGATGAAACTTGCCATAGTAAAAAAAATATAACTGATGGCACTGTAACCCAAATTAAACAATAGTAACCATAATGTGAGGGCTGTCCACCAGTGTTTTTGTTAAAAGTAATCTTTTTTTGATCTATTTTTACCAAATATATAAGATAAAATACCCAAAAATATAATGAAATAGATAGGAAGAGGTAACATTTCTAGAATATATCATAAAGGTGGGTGTCTTTAACACCCACCTTTTTATAAAAATATTATAATTTTGTGAGAGGTATTATTTCTTCTGCATTCTTTTTGAAAAACTCTCTTTCATTTTCTGGCATAGGAATCATTCCTCTTTCTTCTAAATATCCTCCAGGACCCCATGAATCATCGGAGGTGTACTCTGCTAAAAACTCTCTAATACCAGGTATGACATCAACATGAGCCAACTTCACATAAAAATATAATGGTCTTGATACCCCGTAGCTTTTATCTGCTATAGTTTCCATAGTAGGAGCCTTTCCATCTACAGTTGAACCTTGAATTTTATCTTCGTTTTCAATTAGGAATGAAAATCCAAATACACCAAAAGCATTTTCATTTTCAACAAGTTTTTGAACTATTAAATTATCATTTTCTCCAGCTTCTATAAATGCACCATCTTCTCTGACAGCTCTACAAATAGCTTTATACTTTTTCTTGTCCTGTTTTTTTATAGCTTTTAATTTAGGAAATGTTTTACATCCACCTTCAATTGCTAGCTCATTAAATGCATCTCTGGTTCCAGAGGTGGGAGGTGGTCCTAAAACTTCAATTTTTTTATTAGGTAAATTAGGGTCGATATCTGACCATTTTTTATTAGGATTATCAACTAAACTACCACCTTCTTTGTTTCCTTCTGGCACTTGTTTAGCTAACGCTAAAAATATTTGTCTTTTAGTCAAATTTAAAAGCTTAGCTTTCTTTGAATTGGCTATTACTATTCCATCATATCCTACTTTTATTTCTACTACATCTATACCGTTTTCTTTGCATTGATTGAATTCATTTTTCTTAATTCTTCTTGAAGCATTAGTTATATCAGGATGACCAGTTCCTAAACCTTTACAGAATAATTTCATTCCCCCACCTGACCCAGTAGATTCTATTTTAGGAACTTTAATACCCGTTTTATTTCCAAAGTTTTCAGCAACTACAGTTGAGAAAGGATAAACAGTAGATGAACCTACTACATTAATTTGATCTCTAGATGTGACACTATAAATAAATACAAAATTTAACAAACTTAAAAAAAAGAGTTTTTTTAACATGATTTTCTCCTAAAAATTATTAATAAAATAACTTTCTAATAATTTTATTACATTTTCATTACAAAGAAGAATTTTAAAAAAAAAATAATTTAGTAATAATTTTGTAATATTTATTTGTTAATTCCTTAAATAAGAAAGGTTTTTTATTAAAAAAAAAGGAATAGATAATGAATAAATTTAAAAATTTTTTAAATATTTTTACTTTAATTTTAATAATATTTAATTTTAAAGTATTTGTTCAAGCAGATGATGATAATAGAATTGAAAGAATAGAATCTCAGGTTCAAGATGCCCTTATAAAAATAAAGGCTATAGAGAAAAAAATAAAAATAGTAATGAAATCAAAGCTGGACCAGGTTTAACAATCAAGTCTGGGAAAAATGAGGTAAAGTTAGCAGGTAGAATACACTTTGATATTGGTATGCATGATGCGGATCCTATTTTAGGATGTGATGTAGCTAATACAGAGGGTGGATCTTGTTTTACAGATGGTACCAATTTTAGAAGATTAAGACTAGGTATGAGTGGTAAATATGGTGATGGTTTTTATTATAAGACGTCAGTAGATTGGGGAGCTTCTGCTAAGCAAGGAAGTGACACTACAGATAATGCATCAGTAGATGAAGTATTTATGGGATATAAGCTTTCTAAAAATTCAACTATATCAATAGGAAAACAAAAAATTCCAGTGTCATTCGCTGAGTCTACTTCTTCAAATGATTTACCTTTTATAGAAAGAGCTCCATCAGTAGATACAATGACTGATGAAAGTATAGGACCTAAAAGAATGTCAATCCAATATAGAAATTGGGACAAAAAAATGGGATACCTTTTTGAAACAGCTATACATGGAGCAGGAGATACAACATCATCTGAAACATTTGATGAGCAATTAGGATACACTGCAAGAGCAGTCTATGCACCAATTATGAGCAAAAATACTGTATTACATTTTGGTTATTGGTATGATTTTACAGATACAGATACAGCTGATACCACAATGGAATGGAATTATAGAATTGGACTTAATGTTTCTGACGAAAAGCCTATTGATGCTGATATAGGTTCTGATCTTGGTGATGTTAACAATATGACACATTGGGGTGGAGAAGTTGCTCTTCTATATAATAATTTTTGGGCAGCTGGAGAATGGTTATGGGGTGAAATGGAAAGAGAGAATGGCGGATTAAGAAATGGAGCCAATACATTCACAGTGTACCTCTGTAGAAGCTAACATGGGTTATTATGAAATGGGCTACACTTTTGGTGGACAAAGAAGATATACTATCAAAAAGGGCGGCTGGAAAAGACCTAAGGTTAAAAATGCTGTTAATAAAGGTGGTATGGGAGTGCATGAATTTGGAGTTAGATTTGACAATTCAAGTTTGAATGATCTATGTCCAGGTTATGGATCTCAAGGGTCTATGAAAACTACAACTTTAGGATGGAACTGGCAATTAACCAACAATAATAGAATTATGTTTAATTATATTATGGCTAAATTGGATGCTGAAGCAGTTGATGAAATAACTAGTTTAGCACCAGGAGCGAGCTTTAACGGAACATTAACAAATTCTTATGGAAATGAGAATAAAGTAAATGTTTTTGGAATTAGATTCCAAAATAATTGGTAGTTAGTAATCTTTAATTTAAACGGGTCTTTTAATTAGGCCCGTTTAAATTTTAAAAAAACCTTAGTTCCAACTCTTTCTTCGCTTTCAATTTTAATTTCTCCCTCATGGTTATTCATTATCTCTGAGACTATTGCTAACCCAAGACCACTACCTTCTATTTTTTCATTTCCTATAACTCTATAAAACCTCTCTGTTACTCTATTGATTTCGTTTTTAGGAATGCCTATTCCATTGTCTTGAAAAATTATTTCTATATTTTTTGCAGTTTCTTCTAAATAAATTTTTACTGAAGAAGAAGAATACTTGAATGCATTATCTAATATATTAAAAAATAATAATTTAAATTCTTTTTCATCTGTTTTTAATTTTAATGACTTATTTTTTAAATTATTAAAAATTTTTATATTTTGTTCTTTAGATTGTATGTTTTTAAATTCATCTATAGTTGAACTTGAAATTTTCTCTAAGCTCAATAATTTGTACTGAATAATATTTTTATTTATTTCAACTTTTGATAAGTCTAATAAAGAATAAATTAAATTTTGCATACGCTTTACATTAACTAATAAGTTTTTACTAAAATTTTTATTTTCAATTATGGCTTTAGGATCATTAGAAATGATTTCTGAAATCCCCATAATATTAGTTAAGGAGTTTTTAATTCATGGCTTGCATTAGCTAAGAAATCATTTCTTTCTTGAATAGATTTTGAAATTGAATCTTGGTCAATAAATATAATTAAATAATATAATATTTCTTTTTCTTCAGAAATTACAGGTTGTATTTTTACATTAAATAATACGTTTTTATTATTTAAATCTATTTGTAAATTTAAAGAATAATCATCTAAATTATTTTTAACTTTTTCTATAGTATTTTTTAAAATAGGATCTCTAAAATACTGATGCAAATAACTACCTTCAAAATTTGAAGGAAATAAATCTTTTGCGAAATTATTAGCAAACAAAATAAATCTTTGTTCATTTATTAACACGAGTGGAAGGGGAACTGAGTTTAGTAATTGAGAATATTTACTTTTTTCTTCTAATAACTTTTTATCATAAAGTTGCATCTTTTTTCAAATGCTACTTTAAATCTCAAGTACTCGTTTTTAGGGTTTAATAAAAAACTTATTACGGTGTTATTAATATAGATATTTTCTTCTTTAAGCAAGACTAAGGCTATCATGATAAAATTTATAAAATTTAAGAATTAAAATAAAAAGAATTATGCCTAATGAGCTTAATATAAAAAATAGCTTCAAAAAAAAAGTTTAAATGAAAAAGTAATAAAGAAGAAAAAAGAATTAAAGAAAAAATTACAGATAAAATAATATATCTTGTTTTTAACAACCTAGGCTTTTTTTGACATTAATTTATTATTACCAGAACTGGTAAACGTGTTTGGTTTAGAAGAATCATAAGCTGCAAATAAAGCTAAGGTGACTATTTCTGAAACACTTGCACCTACTTTAACAATTTGTGCTGAGTGTTTTAATCCTGTTAAAAGAGGACCTATAGTTTTACCTGCTCCAACTGAGTCAATTAATCTAGAGGCAATATTTGCTGAGTGCAAACCAGGCATGATTAATATATTAGCTGGTCTAGATAATCTACAAAAAGGATAAAAAGCAAGTGACTTAGGGTTGAGAGCTACATCTACTGTCATTTCCCCATCATATTCAAAGTCTACTTTTCTTGAATTTAACACTTCGATCGCACTATGAACTCTTTCAGTTCCTTCTATAGCTGGATTACCAAAATTAGCAAATGATAACATGGCAACTCTTGGGTTATAGCCTAAATTTTTTGCTATTTCAGCTGTTTGACAAGCTATATCTGCTAGTTCTTCACTACTAGGATTATAATGTACAGTAGTGTCAGCAACGAACAAAGTTCTACCTTCAACCATAATTATTGACATGCCAAAAATTCTAGATTTTGGAGCAGGGTCAATAACTCTAGTAATATCATCATAGGCTAGAAAGTAATTTCTAGTTGCACCTGTAACCAGTCCATCAGCATCGCCATTAGCTACCATACAAGAAGCGAAAATATTTCTATCTTGATTCACTAATCTTTGACAGTCTCTTTCTAGATAACCTCTCCTATTTAATCTTTTATAGAGAAATTCTAAATATTCATGATTTTTATTGGATTTACTAGCATTAACTATTTCTATACCCTTAGCTTCTTTTAAGCCTATCTCTTCTATAGCAGCTAAAACTTTTTCTTCTCTACCAACTAATATAGGAGTTCCATAACCTTCTTTGTAAAATTGTACAGCGGCTCTAATAACTGTTTCTTGCTCTCCTTCAGCAAAAACAATTTTCTTTGGAGAAGCTTTGACAGTATCTGCAACGCTTTGTATTAATGTAGCAGTTTTATCTAATCTAGCAGCAAGTCTTCTTCTGTAGCCTAATTCATCTTTTATAGGCTTTCTTGCAACCCCGGACTCTTCAGCAGCTTTTGCTACAGCTGGAGGAATAGCAGTTAACAATCTTGCATCAAATGGTTTAGGAATGATATATTCAGGACCAAATTTTATGTGTTGTCCTGAGTAAGCATTAGCTACTTCATCAGGGACATCTTGTTTTGCTAAATCAGCTAAAGCTTTTGTAGCAGCTATTTTCATATCAATATTAATTGCAGAAGCTCTTACATCTAATGCTCCTCTAAAAATATAAGGAAATCCTAGGACGTTATTTACTTGATTTGGATAATCAGATCTACCCGTTGCTATAATAGCATCAGGTCTTATTTTTCTAAGTTCATCTGGTGTGATTTCTGGATCAGGATTAGCCATAGCAAATATGATGGGCTTATCATTCATAGAAAGCATCATATCATTTGTAAAAGCTCCCTTAACTGAAAGACCAAATGCTATATCTGCACCTTTTAGTGCATCTTCTAATGTTTTATGTGGTGTTTCCACAGCATGGGCTGACTTCCATTGATCTAAATCATTTCTGCTTTTTGAAATAACACCTTTTCTATCGCACATAATTACATTTTTTGATGGCATGCCCATAGCTTTCAATAATTCAACACAAGCTATACCTGCTGCACCAGCACCATTAACGACCATTTTAAAATTTTTAATATCCCTGCCAGTAATAGTTAGAGCATTTAATAAACCAGCAGTAGCAACAATAGCTGTTCCATGTTGATCGTCATGAAATACAGGTATATCTAACTTTTCTGACAATTGTTGCTCTATCATAAAACATGCAGGAGCAGCAATATCTTCAAGATTTATTCCTCCCCAGGATTTACCTAGATATTTAACGCTATTTACAAATTCGTCTACATCAGCTGTATCAACTTCTAAATCAATTCCATCGATGTCAGCAAATCTTTTAAATAATACAGCTTTACCCTCCATTACAGGTTTTGAGGCTAGCGCTCCTAGTTTACCTAAACCTAATACTGCTGTACCATTAGAAATAATAGCCACCATATTCCCTTTAGCAGTATAATCGTAAGCAGCGTCAGGATTTTTTTCTATTTCTAAACAAGGTATTGCAACACCTGGTGAATAAGCTAAAGATAAATCTCTTGCAGTAGTCAGGGGCTTAGTCGCAGATATTTGAAGCTTTCCAGGTTTCCCATTCTTATGAAAATCTAGTGCATCTTTTGGGGTAATATTAGATTTTGAAGTTATTTCTGGCATTTATTTTCACTTATATAATAATATAAGATGTTTTAAAGATAGCGTAAAGATTTATTTGGAAATGTTAGCTAAGAAATTAACACCACTATTAAGGCAGTACTTGGACATTAAACAGCAATATAATGATTGTTTAATTTTTTTTTTTTAGGCTAGGAGATTTTTATGAACTTTTTTTTGAAGATGCTGAAATAGCAGCTAAAACATTATCAATAACATTAACTAAAAGAGGTCAGGTTGATGGAGAAGACATCCCAATGTGCGGGGTCCCTCATCATCACGGTGATAGTTATTTAGCAAAATTATTAAAAAATGGATTTAAGGTAGCAATATGCGAGCAAGTAGAAACTCCAGAAGAAAGTAAAAAGAGAGGTTATAAAGAAATTATAAAAAGAAAAGTAGTAAGGATAGCTACCCCTGGAACATTAACAGAAGAAAAAGAATTAATATCTCCAGACAATAATTATTTAATGTCAGTAATATTCTTCAATACACACTTTAATATTGTTTACGCAGATATTTCCACAGGGGAAATAAGTATTAAGAAAGCATTAAGAGAAAATGAAGTATTAGATATCATTGAAAGTATTTTGCCTGCTGAAATAATTTTACCTAAGACACAAGAATATGAATTTATTTTAAAAACAAACAAAAAAAATCTAGTAACATTTATAGATAATAAATATTTAGAAATTGAAAGTGCCTCAAATTATTTTGAAAAAACATATCGTTTTGATAAAAAATTATCTTTAACCAATTTCAGTGTTGATGAAAAAATATCTTTAGGAGCAACTATAAAATATATTGCCTTTACTCAAAATGAAAAAACACCGGTTATGCTTTTTCCTCAAAGAAATAAAATTGATGATTATTTAGAAATTGACAACGCCTCTAAAAGAAATTTAGAGATAGTAAAAAATTTAAATGGAGATAGTGAAGGCAGTTTATTTAATAGTTTAAATTTTACCATGACAGCAACTGGTTCTAGAAAGTTATTAAATGACTTATCAAACCCTCTTAGCAACCTTAATAGCATTAATAAAAGACTAGACCTAGTAAACTTTTTTTATGACAACTTTGATGATTTAAATAATATAGTAGCAAAGTCAATAAATAACTTTCCTGACATTTCAAGATCTTTGAGCAGGCTTTCTCTTGGCAGAGGAGGCCCAAAAGATTTATTTTGTATTTTGAATGGACTAAAAAAATCTATTGAATTATGTGAGGTAGTTAATGATAAAGTAGATGATTTGAATGACGATTTCTTTTTAAAATTTTTAAAAAACACTAAAGGTAATAAGGGTGTTCAAAAAATAGTACTTACTTTAGAATCTGCACTAGGAGAAAATCTTCCGTTACTTTCTAGAGATGGTAATTTTATTAAAGCAGGATTTGATGCAAAACTTGATGAAGTTAGAAAATTTAGAGATGAAGCTAAAGCCTTAATTATAAAAGAAGAAGAGTTAGAAAAAAAATTATCCGGAATTAATAATTTAAAAATTAAATACAATAGTTTTTTAGGATACTTTATAGATATTTCTAGTTCTAATAACGATAAACTAAAAAACACTGACCTACACTATATTCATAGACAAACGCTAAAAAATTCCTTCAGGTATACTACAATAAATTTAACAAGTATTTCTGAAAAAATTTTGAATGCTAACTTTGAATCATTAGAATTAGAGATAGAAATTTATAACAAATTAGTAAGCTTATTATTACAATCTTCTGGAAATATTCTTAATATCGCAAACTTAGTTGCTAGAATAGATGTGGCAATTAGTTGGTCAAATTATGCAAAAAAGTATGGTGCTGTAAGACCACAGCTTAATGATAGCTCTGAGTTTATTGTTAAAAAAGGAAGACATCCATCAGTTGAAAAAACGCATACAGAAAGCTTTATTGCTAATAATTGTATATTAAATGAAAAAGATAATAATCTATTTAGATTAATAACTGGACCGAACATGTCTGGTAAATCAACGTATTTAAGACAGAATGCTTTAATACTTATCATAGCTCAAGCAGGAGGATATTGTCCTGCTGAACAGGTAAACATTGGTGTATGTGATAAATTATTTTGCAGAGTAGGTTCTGGAGATGAATTAGCAAAAGGAAATTCTACTTTTATGGTAGAGATGCTTGAGACAGCTAATATTTTAAATTCAGCAACAAACAGATCTTTAGTCATATTAGATGAAATAGGTAGAGGAACTTCTACCTATGATGGTATGTCTTTAGCTTGGGCAACTGTAGAATTTTTAATGCAAAATATCAAATGCAAAACATTATTTGCTACTCATTATAATCAACTTGCAGCATTAGAAAAAAATTATATTTTACTGAAACTAAACACGTTTAGAGTTAAGAAATGGAAAAATGAATTAATTTTTCTGCACGAATTAATAGAAGGTGTTGCTGAAAGTTCTTATGGAATAGAAGTGGCAAAAATGGCAGGCTTGCCTGAAGTGGTTGTAATAAAAGCAAGAGAAGTATTAAATAATCTAGAAAATGGTTTAGGCGTTGAGAATATTAATTCAGATATTCAGACTATCGATATAAATAGAGAAAAAAAAAATACTATGTTAAAACTTTTGGAAGATCAGATTATAAGTTTAAATTTAAATAACTTAACGCCGATTGAGGCTTTAAATTTTTTAAAGGAAATAAAAGATAAGTTAGAGGAATAAAATAAGGCATGAGTGTTTTTAAATCTTTTAGCTTAATGAGTACATTAACTTTTTTAAGTAGAATACTTGGTTATGCTAGAGATCTTCTTTTTGCATTTATATTTGGAGCTTCCTCAAGTGCAGATAGTTTTCTATTAGCTTTTAGGCTTCCTAATTTATTTAGGAGGTTATTTGCTGAAGGAGCTATAAGCAATGCACTTATTCCTCTTTATTTAGATATTAAAAAAAAATCAAATAATAAAATAGCTCAGACTTTTTATAATTCAGTTTTTAATTATTTAATTATTATTTTATTAATTGTTACTGTGCTAGCTGAAATTTTTATGAAAGAAATAATTTCCTTTTTAGCTCCTGGGTTCACTGAAAACCTTATAAATAAAACAACTTTTTTAGCATCAATAATGTTTCCTTACCTGGTACTTATTTCCATATCCTCTTTTATAGGTGCGTTATTTAATGCTAATGGTAGATTTGCTATGTGGGCTTTTAGCCCAATTATTTTAAATTTAGGTATGATTATAGCTTTAGGTGTTAGTTACTTTTATTTTGCTATACCAGAATTAATTTTATCATGGGCTGTAATTATTTCAGGAATATTGCAATTACTAGTAATGATTTTTTGGTCTTTTAAAATTAATATCAAAATTAAATTTTCAAAGCCAAGAGTTTCAAAAAATATTAAAAAGTTTTTTTCGCTGTTAATGCCAAATATTCTTGCAGGAGGAATACTTCAAATAAATCAATTTATAGGTGTAATTTTTGCCTCTAGCATTATGGGAGCTATATCATGGCTCTATTATGCCGATAGAATAGTGCAGTTACCTCTTGGTATTTTTATTGTTTCTATTTCTACAATTTTATTGACTACTTTATCTAATCAGAAAGCAAAAAAATCGAAAAAAAATATGGACCAACAAATTGAATTTTCATGTCTTTTAATGCTTTGTCTAACTTTATTATGTATGTTGGGGCTTATAGCGTTATCAGATCTAATTGTAGATATATTATTTAAAAGAGGAAAGTTTGGATTAGGAGATGTTTTAGCTACTAGTGATGCCATTGTAATGTATTCAATAGGACTTCCAGCTTTTGGTTTTATAAAAATTTTTTCTGTAATATTTTTTTCAGAGAAAAATACACTTATTCCTTTTCTAATATCTACGTTATCAATGTTAGTAAATTTGTTTCTTATAGTGCTATTAGTAGGCAGCATGGGACATCTAGGTATTGCTTTATCTTTAAGTTTAGCAAGTTACTTCAATGTAATTGCTTTATATATATTTTTACATAAGAAAAAATATTGGAAATTAAATAAAAGTTTTATTAAAAAGATTTTTAAGATTTTAATAAGTTCTTTTTTAACATACATTTTATTAATAACTTTATATATGCTAATATTATTTAGTGATTACTTTAGTTTGTCTGGATTTATGTCTAAAACTTTTACTTTAAGTTCATTAATGTTTTTCGCAGTCATTACTTTTGCAGTTTTATTAATTATGTTTAGAGTAATAAATTACAATGCTATAAAGAATAGAAAGTTTAGTGACCTTTTCACGGAGAGGAAATTTGGATAGGATTTTTTCAGGCGTACAACCCACAGGAAATTTGCATATAGGAAATTATCTAGGTGCTATAAAAAATTTTGTTGAGTTACAGAATAATACTAAACAGTCTACCTGCTATTATTGTGTAGTAGATCTCCATGCAATTACAGTATGGCAAGAGCCTGCCAAACTTAAAAAGATACTTTAGAAACTGTAGCCTGCTTTATAGCTGCTGGTATTGACCCAAAAAAAGTATAATCTTTAATCAATCAAAAGTTTCAACGCATTCAGAGTTGGCTTGGATATTAAATTGTGTATGTAGAATGGGCTGGTTAAATAGGATGACACAATTTAAGGAAAAAGCTGGAAAAAATAGAGAGAATGTTTCAGTTGGTTTGTTTACTTATCCTGTGTTAATGGCTTCTGATATTTTAGCCTATAAATCAAATAAAGTTCCCGTTGGTGAAGATCAAAAACAACACCTTGAATTAGCCAGAGATATAGCAAAAAAATTTAATAATGATTTCGAAGTTGATTTTTTTCCTGAGGTGGAACCATTAATTTTTGGTGGAGCTACCAGAGTTATGAGCTTAAGAAACGGATTAAATAAAATGTCTAAATCAGATATCTCAGACTATTCAAGAATAAATATAATGGATAGTAAGGATATGATTGTTAATAAAATAAAGAAAAGCCAAAACTGATAGTAGTGTAATTATGGGGGAAGAGGTTTTAGATGAATCAGGAAAATTTTCAAAAGAAATAATAAGTCAGAGACCTGAAGCATGTAATTTATTACAAATATATAGCGCTATATCGGAGGCATCAGTTACAGAAACTTTGAAAAGTTTTGAAGGAAAAGAATTTAGGGTGTTGAAAGAAATACTAGCTGAAATCCTAATTCAAAAAATATTTCCCATAGGGCATGAAGTGAGAAAAATGTTAAATGAAGAAAATTATCTTACAAGAGTATTAGAAGAAGGTGCTCAAAAAGCAAAAGAGCAGGCAGAAGAAAATTTAAAGGAAGTAAAAAATATAATTGGATTTATTTAAAAAAGTTGGAAATTTATTTACCTATAGCTGAAATTTCACAAAATATATTCTTTTTATTGAGTATAGGTTTTGTAGCTGGCGTGTTGTCAGGAATGTTTGGCGTTGGAGGAGGGTTTCTAACTACTCCTATATTGATTCTTAGTGGAGTGCCTCCTGCAGTAGCAGTTGGAAGTGAAGCAAACCATATTGTGGGCTCTTCCTTAACAGGGTTTTTGAATTATTTTAGAAGAAAAAATGTTGATATAATTATGGGATCAATACTTCTTTTAGGTGGAGTAGTTGGTTCGGCAAGCGGAGTTTTTTTATTTAGGTTTTTATCAATTCAAGGAAGAGTCGAAGAGGTAATATCATTTACCTACATTTTGTTTTTAGGATCAGTGGGTATTTATATGCTTTATGAAAGTCTTAAAACTAGGAAGAAAAAAAAATCAGGATCTTTAATAAAGTTGCATGAGCACAGTTGGATACATGGATTACCATTTAGAATAAAATTTAGAAGATCAAAACTTTATATAAGTATAATTCCTCCTTTACTTATAAGTTATATAATTGGAGTTTTAGCAGCTATAATGGGAGTTGGGGGAGGTTTTATTTTAGTTCCAGCAATGATTTATTTATTGGGAATGTCAACACAAGTTGTTATAGGTACTTCTTTAATGCAGATACTGTTTGTATCAATTACCTCTACTATTATGCATGCGTATATAAATCAAACTGTTGATGTAATTTTATCAGGGTTACTATTATTAGGAGGAGTATTAGGAGTACAAATGGGAGCTTTTGTTGTGCAAAGAGTTTCTGGAGAAGTGCTTAGAATGCTATTGGGAATAATAATAGTTTGTCTATGCCTTTTTTTAATTTCTGAACTAGTAATAGATCCTAAGTATATTTTTATATTGGATTTATTACAATGAAGCTTTTTTTAATTTTTTACTTGGTATTTTTTATATCAATATTCAAAGCAAACTCAAAGAAGCTTATTATAGCAGATATATCTGACAATAAAATAAACATAGATGTAGGATTTAAAGGGGCAAAACTTTTATTTTTTGGAGTAATTGATGAAGAGGGTGATGTTGTAGTATCAGTAACCGGTCCTAGAAAAACAATTGAAGTAAGAAAAAAAAGAAAAAAAATGGGTTTATGGTTAAATTCTGATACTAAAGTATTTTTTGATGTTCCTTCTTATTATTATGTTGCATCAACAAGACCTCTGAAAGAATTGAATGCTGAGAATGTACTGCAAATTAATCAAGTTGGAATAGAAAATATAAGATTTGCTGGAGCAGAGGAGCAAGAAGAAAGAAGTAGCTGGGTGAATGGAATAATAAAAAGTATGATAGAGGCTGGAAGATATAATCCTGAGCAAGGATTAATTCAAATATCTGATAAAAGATTATTTAAAACTGAACTAAACTTTTCCGCTGAACTAGTAGATGGACAATATTTAGTTGATACTTTATTGTTAAAGAATGGTGCTGTTATTGCTGCTAGAAGATCTTTTATAAATGTATCAAAGACAGGGTATGGTGAAAAAATTTATAAAATGGCTAACAATAATAGTTTACTTTATGGTTTAACAGCTGTGTTTTTTGCCTTTATCTTTGGTTTTATTGTTCATGAAATTACTAGGAGGGTTAATGCCTAAAAAAATAAATTCTAAAAAGTTAAAAGAATACCTTTTAGTATATGTTGATGAATCAGACGAGTTTTTGGAAGCAATGAAGTACGCCTGTGAATTAGCAAAAACTGAGAGTTTAGGAATAATATTATTATATATCATCCAAGATGAAAACTTTAGACACTGGAAAGGTGTAGAAAATATTATGAGGGAAGAACAAAAGAACGAAGCTAAAGAAGTTTTAGAAAAATATATTACATACATTAAGGATAATTATAAGCTTCATGTAAAATCATATATAAAGACAGGGGAAAAACTCGAGATTTTGATAAAAACTTTGAACAGTAAAAGGCCTAAAGTGAAAAACTTAGTATTAGGTTTAGCAATGGATAAAATAGAAAATAATAAAGTTATATCTTCATTAACCGGAATCTTAAGAAAAAAATTAACATTGCCTATAATTATTGTTCCGGGTAAAATAAAATAATGTTTATTAATGTTGAAGAAACACCTAATCCTAATACGCTTAAATTTATTCCTGAAAAAGATATAAGTGTTGATAGGTCATATATTTTTAAAAAGACTGACGATCTTAAAAATAACGACTTTTTAAAAGACTTATTTGATATAGATGGTGTGGAAAGTATTTTAATAGACTCTGGCTTCATATCAGTAACTAAGGATAACAGTTCATCATGGGCAGTACTTCGTACAATTTTGACTAGCAAGATTGGAGTTTTTTTAGAAAAGAATAACTATGTGATTGATTTGACTTTAAATAATGAAAAGGTTAATGATAATAAAAAGCCTTTAAATGATATAGAAAAAAGCATAGTAGAGCTTTTAGAAACAAGAGTAAAACCGGTAGTTGCAAGCCATGGTGGTGAAATTTCTTTTAATAGTTTTAAAAATGGTACAGTTTATCTTGAATTAAAAGGTAGTTGTGCTGGTTGTCCTTCATCAACTGCTACTTTAAAAATGGGAATAGAAAATATGCTAAAGCATTACCATAAAGATATTAAAGAAGTTGTAGAAATCAATTAACACTAGAACCAAAAAAATTTTTTATTAAAGGATAACTAGAAGAATTGAATAATTGATAATGCCACCATTCTTTATGATAAAAATCAAATCCTGCTAAAGTCATAATTGATAGTAATAATCTTCTGTTTATTTTAGCATTTTTGTCTATCTCTTTAGAGAGATGATAAGCATTTTTTGTAAAGTCATCAAATTTTGTTCCCATATCTAATTCATTTCCATTAAAATCTATTAAGGTTAAATCAATTGCTATTCCTTTGGTATGAGGTGAGCCTTTTTTAGGGTCAGAAAGGAAGTTGGGATTGGGATCAAAACTCCATAAAGCTTCTTGAACATATGATGGTCTATAAGCATCAAATATTTTAAAGTAATAACCTAAGTCCTTAGCAATGTTAATTGCATCAAGAGTTTTTCACTGCTGCTTCTTCTAACAAAAAACATCGGTCTTCTAGAAAAATTTTTTTACCTAAAATATTATCTTCACTTGCGTATTTTAAATCTAAAATAACATCAAATTTATTTTTTTTAATTTCTATTAGAGGCATAATATATTAGTATACTATTATTTTTATGAAAAAGTCATTCTTATCTATTGAAACTTCTTTAAATAGAATTTTTCTAGTTTTACATATTAAAAACAATTTAATATCAAATAGCAAAATTTTAGAAAATAGTATCGAAGTTGAAATAAATCAAATGTTTGATGAAATATTAGAACAAGGTCAGGCTTGCTTTTCTGATCTTGATTACATTATGGTTTCTCTAGGGCCTGGTTCTTATACAGGAACAAGAGTAGGTTTAGCAGCAGCAAAAGCTATAGCAGTATCAATTAATAAGCCTATATTTGGATATACAAATTTTAGTGCTATTTACAATCAAGGTATTATTGACAGTTTAATTAAAAGTAATTCAAATACAGGAATTATAATTAAAGCAAGCAAATATGATGCTTACTATCAGCAAATAAAAAATAATTTTTTTTCTAACCATAAAGTTTTAAGCATTAATAATTTAAATAGTGATAGTTTAACGTGTGAAAAAACCTTAGGAAATTATTATAAAATTGATGAAATCAAGAATTATTATTTTTGTCTTCCTAAAAAAGAATCTATTTTAAAATTTTTTTAAAATATCTTGAAAATGAAAATAATTATAAAAATAAAAATTTAGAACCTTTATATATCAAAGGACATTATGCTGAGAAGTGATGTCCTAAAAAATGATTCTTTATATGAATATTATTGTAAAGTAGAGGATGATTACGAAAAAAAATGGGCAAAAAAAAGATTTTTATTCATTTATTTCAAACCAGGATAATATTTTTATTTTATCTCATCCAAAACCAGTAGGTTATCTAAAGGCTAGAGTAAATAGAGATGAAATAGAAATTATTTCGATATTAATTGATAAGAAATTTAGAAAATTAGGTATAGGGAAAAAGTTTACTGAATAAGCTATTAAATATTGCATTAAAAAAAAAATCCAGAATATTTTTCTAGAAGTTTCTGTGGAAAACCAAATAGCTATTAATTTATATAAGAAATTTAATTTTATTAAAGTTGGCAAAAGAAAAAATTACTATTTCCAGAATGGAAGATATATAGATGCTGATATTATGAAATTAGTTTTTTTTTGAAATTTCTAAACTAAAAACATCATCGTTTATTTTTATTTTATTATTAATTTGATAACCCAACTCTTTCAAACTTGATGGTAAACCATCTAAGGCTTCACCTTTTTTTATATATACGTTTAAATATTGATTAGACTTTAACTTTTCTAAAGCAATTTTAGTTTTTACAAAAGTGATAGGACATTTATCATTTGTAATATCTAATAATATTTTTTCTTTCTTTTTCATAATCATAATGTAAAATATATAGCATTGATAACAAAAAAAAAATGAAAAAAAATAAAAAAGTAACTTCAAGAATAGAAAAACTTTGTGCAGAAAATGGGGTAAAGTTTACACATCAAAGAAGAATTATAGCTGAGGTTATCTCTAATTCTGATGACCATCCAGATGCCAACGAGGTATATTTAAGGGCTAATAAAATTGACCCTAGGATTAGTTTAGCAACTGTATACAGAACTATTAAACTTTTTGAAGAGTATAACGTATTAAATAGAATAGAGCTTGGTGGAAAAAGAGCTAGATATGAGGAATTAAATGAGGATGAACATCACGATCATTTAATAGATATAGATAGTGGAGAAATAATAGAGTTTGTTAATGAAGAAATAGAGAAACCTTCAGATGAAAGTTGCTAAAAAGCTTGGTTATGAATTAGTTGACCACAGAATGGAACTTTTTGGAAAGAAAATTTTAAAGAAGAATTAAATGGCAATAGCAGAAGATTATAATTTTGAGTCTCTAAATATAGTTTCTGGTAATCTAGAGGTTAGGTTAGCAGAAAATAGTTTAGAAATAGATGCTGCTCAGGCTCTGAGATATAAAGTCTTTTTTGAAGAAATGCAAGCTATACCCTCAAATAAACAAAAAAATCTAAAAGAGACATTGATGAATTTGATCACTATTTTGATCATTTATTAGTAGTTGATCATAATAAATCAGGAAAGATGCATGATAAAGTTGTAGGAACTTATAGATTAAATGGAGGAAACCATAAAGATAAAGAAAATTTTTTCTATACATCAGGAGAATATGACTTATCAAAATTAATAGCCCTTGATGGTAATATTTTAGAACTTGGTAGAAGTTGTGTAGATCAAAATTACCGTAATGGTAAAACTATGCAATTACTTTGGGCTTTTATTGCTCAATATGTAATTAAATATAATATTGAAATTATGTTTGGATGCGCATCTTTTCCAGGAATAGAAGTTGAAAAACATAAATCGGCTTTAGCTTATCTTAATAAGAAATATTTAGCTCCAGCTCATATTAGACCAGTTGCTGTTAAAAGTAGATATATTAAAATGAAGGATGATGAACTAATTAGTGACAGTAATTTTAAAAAATTTATCTCATCTATCCCACCTCTTATAAAAGGATATATTCGTTTAGGAGCTTTTGTAGGGGATGGTGCTGTTATAGATTACGACTTTAATACTACAGATGTTTGTATCGTTTTACCAACTAAAAAGTTGCTGCAAGATATATGGACCACTTTGATAGAAAGTAATATTGAGATAGTAATTTGTTCTTACTTTTGAAAGTTTTTTTAATTTTTCTAATAATTTTAGTATTAGGTCCAGTACAGTATATTTTAATTAAAATTAAATTGAGACAAAGAATTTATATTCCAATAATTTTCCATAAAGCTTTATTAAAAATACTAGGTGTTAAGGTAAAATTAATAGGAAAAAAAACCTCTATTAGACCTTTAATTTTGGCAGGAAACCATACCTCTTACATTGATATAATAATTTTAGGCTCAATTATGCCTATTTGTTTCATTGCAAAACAAGAAATAAAATCTTGGTTTTTATTTGGTTTTTTAGCAAAAATGCAGAATACAATTTTTATAAAAAGAAAAAACTTTAAAACTTTAGAGAATATTAAAAATATAAATAAAGATTTAGATTCTAGAAGTGCGGTTGTATTGTTTCCTGAAGGAACAACAAACTCAGGAAAAAAAATTTTAAATTTTAAAAGTAGCCTATTTAACTTATTTGAAGACAACAATACATTAAGATTGCAAAATTTTTCGCTTTGTTATACACATATAAATGATATGCCTATAGATAATAGAACTAGACCACAAATATCATGGTATGGAGATATGAGTATAGTTACTCATTTGCTTAATTTTCTTAAACTTAGTAGTATAAAAGCTACAGTTGTTTTGCATCCTGTAATGCAATTAGAGGGACAAGATAGAAAAGACTATATCTATGTTGTCTATCAAACAAGTTAAAGAAGGAATTATTACAGCTTTAAAAAAACTATAACTAATACTATAAGAATCATATATTGAAAAAATCTATTTATATCAAAACCTTTGGCTGTCAAATGAATAGCTATGATAGTGATCGTTTATTAGAAAGTGTAAGAGGTACTCACGAGCAAGTAAAGTCTCCTGAAACTGCAGACGTAATAGTTTTTAATACTTGTCATATAAGAGAAAAGGCTGCTGAAAAGATATACTCTGAGTTAGGCAAAATCAAAGAAATAAAGAAAAATAATATTGATACTAAATTAATTATTACTGGGTGTGTTGCTCAAGCTGAGGGAAAAGCAATGATTAGTAGACAGCCTATTATTGATGCGGTTATAGGCCCTCAAATGTATCATAAATTTAATAAGGTAATAGAAGAAGTTAAAAATAAAAAAGTATTGGAGTTAGACTTTGATAGTCAGGATAAATTTAAATCTCTTAAGAAAAAACGTCTTACCTTCAGTAGATCAGCATTTGTTACTATTCAAGAAGGTTGCGATAAATTCTGTAGTTTTTGTGTAGTACCTTTTACTAGAGGAGCAGAGACTTCAAGAAAATCTTATCATATTTTTGACGAAGTAAATCATTTAGTAGAAAATGGATGTAAGGAAGTAGTGCTATTAGGCCAAAATGTTAATGCATACCATGGGGCTTGACAAACATAGTAATGAATTAAATTTAGCAAAATTAATAATTTCTTTAGAAAAAATAAAAGATTTAAAAAGAATAAGTTATACCACTTCTCACCCTATAGATATGCATGAAGAATTAATTGAATTACATGGATATAGTAAGAAATTAAATCCTTACCTACATCTTCCTGTTCAATCAGGCTCAGATAAAATTTTAAAACTTATGAATAGAAAATATACAAAAAAATCATATCTACAAATTATTGATAGATTAAGAAATAAGTGTTCAGATATAGCTTTATCATCAGATTTTATAGTAGGTTACCCAGATGAAACTAAGAGAGATTTTCAAGATACCCTAGATTTAGTTAAAGAAGTAAACTTTGCTCAAGCTTATTCTTTTAAGTATAGCAGTAGAGTAGGAACAAAATCTGCTAGAAATAATTTAAATATTATAAGTAATGAAGAAAAAAATGATAGACTTCAGGAATTACAAGAATTACTGAATTCTCAACAAAAAAAATTTAATACTAATTTTGTTTCTAAAAAAGTAGAGGTTTTAGTTAAAGGTAAAGGAAAAAAAATTAATCAGTACAGAGGAACTACAAAATGGATGCAAGTTGTAAACTTTGAGCTTTCTAAAGAAGCTAAAAGTATTGAAAATGTAAAAATTATAAAGGCTAGCAACAATAGCTTGCTTGGAGAAGTCTTATAGTAGTAGTAAAACAAAAACAAGTTATCTTCGATGTGAATGACAATAAAATAGCAGCCTTAATTTTTGGAGAAGGTGATAAAAATATAAAACATATTGAAAAACTATTGGACTTAAGAATTAATGCAAGGGGCAACATATTATGTATTACAGGAGAAAATGCAGATAAGGCAAAAAATATAATTGAAAGTCTTATTGACTCAGTAAAAGATAAAAGAATAATAGATAATGATGAAGTAGAAGCTGCAATAAGATTATCTGAAAATACGAAAGAAATTAGAAATAAAAATTTATTTATAAAAACTCCAAAAAAAAAAAATAATGCCTAGATCAATACAGCAAGAAAAATATATAAGTGCTCTTAAAAATAAAATTTTAACTTTTGGCATAGGACCAGCTGGAACAGGAAAAACTTATATAGCAGTTGCCGATGCAGTAGAAAAAATAACCTCAGGAGCAGTAGATAAAATTATTCTATCTAGACCTGCAGTAGAAGCAGGAGAACAATTAGGTTTTTTGCCTGGAGACTTAAAAGAAAAAATAGATCCTTATCTCAGACCATTATATGATGCTCTTGAAGATTGTTTGTATTCAGATAAAATTTCAAAGTTAATTGATAGAGAAAAAATAGAGATAGCTCCTTTAGCTTTTATGAGAGGAAGAACTTTAGCTAATTCTTATATAATTTTAGATGAAGCACAAAATACTTCACCTATGCAAATGAAAATGTTTTTAACTAGATTAGGCAAAGATTCTCAAATGGTTATAACTGGTGATTTGTCTCAAATAGATTTACCTGAACAAAAAAATCAGGATTATTAGATGCTATTAATGTAACAAAAAAAATTAAAGAAATAGAACACATTCACTTTAGTGAAAAAGATGTGGTAAGGCATCCCTTAGTCACTAAAATTGTAAAAAGTTATAATGAAAGAAAAGAGTGTAGATGAAAAACTATTGTTTCAATTCTAATATTTACATATATCAAAAAGAAGCAAAATGGAAAGCTTATGAAATAAATACTGTTAGAAAAGTACTTAAAGTAACTAATATTCAAAGAAATGGATTAACAATTAGGTTATCTAATGATAAAGATGTTAAGGCTTTTAATTTAAAATGGAAAGGATAAATAAATCAACTAATATTTTAAGTTTTTTAAATAATGATAAGATTTTTCTTTTGAAAATAATATGATATACTTAGGAGATATTATAATATCTTATGATACATTATTAAAAGAAGTTAAAAATAGAAAAATTGATTTTCAAGATCACTTATCTCATATCTTAATACATGGAATATTACACTTGAAAGGTTATCACTCATGATAAAGAAGAAGATACAAGATTAATGCAAAATGAAAAAAAAAGGCTACTTAAAAATTTGAATATAAAAAACCCTTATAAAATATAAAGTGTTTAATTTGATTGAATTCTTAAAAAATATTTTTTTTTCCAAAAAAAGCAGCATCTGAATTAGTTGATAATTTAAAGAATAGTTCAGAGTTAACAAATGATCAAACTCATATGTTGGGAAACTTACTAAAACTAGGGAATATACAAATCAGAGATATTATGGTGCCAAGAGCAGATATAGTTTCTATTAACATTGACAGCAACTTTGAAGCTACCTTAAAACTTTTTATAGAAGCAGCTCATAGCAGACTTCCAGTATATAAAGATCAATTAGATAATATTGTAGGTATGCTACATGTTAAAGATCTTTTACCGTACTGGCAAAAAAACAATAAATTTTCAATAGAAAAAGTTACAAGAAATGTCTTATTTTCATCACCTGCAATGTTAGTTAATGACTTATTAGAACAAATGAGAGCTACTAGAACTCATTTAGCAATTATAGTTGATGAACAAGGGGAACTGACGGAATAGTGACAATAGAAGATTTAGTTGAAGAAATAGTAGGAGAAATAGAAGATGAGCATGATTCAAAAGAAAAGCCTTTGATAACAACTTTAGATAATGGAGGTTTATTAGTTGATGCTAGAACTAATATAATAGATTTAGAAAGAGCGCTAGGAATCGACTTTTCTAATATTGAATTAGATGAAGATACCGAAACAGTAGGAGGTCTTATATCAAATATAAGTGGAAAAATACCAGAGGTTAATGATAATATTCCAGAACCTAAACTAGGTTTAAATTTTAAAATATTAGAAGCTGATCATAGAAAAATACATAAAGTATTAGTATCACGAGGAGAAAGTTAAGGAGCGAAAGATATTTATTTTAAAAATATTATTTTCTCATTAGTTTTTTTATTAGGGTGTATAGGAAGCTTAGGGTTAGCTCCATATAATATTTTTATATTTGCTATTTTATCATTATCTATAACTCTTTTTTTATTAGAAAAAATAGATAATAATAAAAAAGCTTTCCTACATTGGTTTTTTTTATGGATTAGGATTTTATATATCTAGTCTATATTGGATTTCTATATCTTTTCAAAATAGCAAATATGGGGGGCTATTTTTTGGTTCATTAGCTGTTTTAATATTATGTGCTTTTTTATCACTTTTTTCAGCTTTAACTTATTATCTAATAAAACGTTTGAGTATAAAAGATAATATATTATTCAATAGTATTTTGATTATAATTTCTTTTTCCATTTTTGATTGGATAAAGGGAAATATTTTATGGGGATTCCCTTGGACACCAATGTCTGTAATTTGGTCTTCAAACTCATTAACTCTAGCACCATTTTCATACATTGGTGTATGGGGATATTCTTTAGTAACATATTCTCTAGTTGTAGGTATTTATTTATTATATAAAAATATTAAATTTCTATATATTTTTTATTTTACCTTTTATATTAATTTTATCTTTAAGTAATTTTATACCTAGAAAGTTTATTAGTGTTGTAGAAAATTTTCATATTAGACTTGTACAACCTAATATTAAACAAATTGACAAATGGGATAAAACGAAAACTCTTACAAATCTAAACTTACTTATTAATCTAACAAGGCATAATCATAAAAAAAATATAGATTTAGTGGTATGGCCAGAAACATCTGTATTATTTGATATTATGGATGAAGATAATACAAGTTTATTATTAAAAAATAGTTTTAAAAATATTGAAAATATTATAATAGGAGGAATTAGAAAAGAAAAAACAAATAAAAATGGAAAAATTTATAACTCTTTATTTTTAATAGATAATACTAGTAATACTATTGATTATCATGACAAAATTAAACTAGTTCCTTTTGGTGAATATATACCATTTAGAAATGTATTAAAGAATTTTAAAATTTTATTAGGTGGCTTAGATTTTTCTTCAGGAGAAAAACTTAACTTTTTAGAATTAAATAATAATGTAAAAGTATTACCTCTAATTTGTTATGAAGTAATTTTTCCTAAAACTACGAGCCTATCAAAAAAAAATTTTGACTTAATAGTCAATATAACTAATGATGCTTGGTTTGGAAATTCAAGAGGGCCCATACCAACATTTGGCATTAGCAAAAATTAGAGCAGTTCTAGAAGGTAAATATATGTTTTAGAGTTGCTAATACAGGAATATCTACAATAATTGATTATAATGGAAATATAGTTGAAAAAATAGATCTTGGTAAATCTGGAGTAATTGATAAAAAATTAGTTTTATATAAAAAAAATACTCTGTATAATAATTTTGGAGATAATATTTTTTATGCTTTATTATTAGTATTAATTTTAATTCTCATAAAAATAAATTTTAAATATGGTTTAAAAAAAATATGACAGAAAATGAATATATTTTTACTAGTGAGAGTGTTTCAGAGGGTCATCCAGACAAGGTATGTGATCAAATTTCTGATGCGGTAGTTGATTATTATTTATCAAATTGTAACCTCCCTGAAAAAGCGAGAGTAGCTTGTGAGACTATGGTTACTACAAATAAAGTAATTATTGCTGGAGAAGTTAGGGGGGATGGAAAGCTTAAAAATATTGATAATAATCAAATAGAAAATATTGCGAGAAGAGTAATCAAGAATATAGGTTATGAACAAGAAACTTTTCATTGGAATAAGGTAGAAGTTAACGTTAACTTACATGCACAGTCGATCAGATATTGGAAGAGGAGTTGATGCAGTTGAAAAAAATCAAGAAGGAGCAGGAGATCAAGGGATCATGTTTGGATATGCTAGCAATGAAACTGATGTTTTTATGCCATACCCAATAAAATTAAGCCATGATTTACTTAAAGAATTAAGAAATAAAAGAATCAAAAATGAAATATTAAATCTTGGGCCAGACGCAAAATCACAGTTTTCTATAAAATATAAAAATGGTAGACCAGTTGGACTGCATTCGGTCGTTTTATCAGTTCAGCATGAAGAAGGAAATACACCAGAAAAAATAAAAGATAAAATTTTGCCAATAATTGAAGAAATTAAACCTAAGAGTTGGAAATTACCATACGATAATATTTTTATAAATCCTACGGGTAATTTTGTAATAGGAGGACCTCACGGAGATGCAGGATTAACTGGAAGAAAGATAGTGGTAGATACTTATGGAGGAATATGCCCTCATGGAGGAGGAGCTTTTTCTGGAAAAGATCCTTCTAAAGTAGATAGATCAGGTGCTTATATGGCAAGATATATTGCGAAGAACTTGGTAGCTGCTGAAATAGCTGAAAAATGTACTATACAACTTGCTTATATAATTGGCGTAGCTGAACCTATTTCTATATTCTTGGATACTCATGGTACAGGTAAAGTAGAAGCACAAAAGTTGATTAAAAATATAAAAGAAATATTTGATTTAAAACCATCAGGTATAAGAAAAATGTTAAACTTAGCAAATCCAATTTATGAAAAAACAGCTACTTTCGGTCATTTTGGAAGAAAAAGTAATAAAGATGGTTATTTTACATGGGAAAAACTTGATAAAGTTAATGAATTTAAGGCTTTATTATAATTAAAAATAATTTTAAATATTACGGCAGAAGAAAAAGGCTCAAAGTTAAGTAATAGAAAAAAAATTTTTTAGAAAAAGTATTTCCAAAATTAGAACTAAATGAACAAAATATAAATGATTATATTTCAGAAATTTCTAAAAAAAAAATTAATGTTAGTTTAGAAATAGGTTTTGGTTCTGGAGAAAATTTACTTAACTTAATTAATAGGTCTGAAAAAAATAGATTTTTTATTGGTTGTGAGCCTTATTTAAATGGTTTAGCTTCATTTATTTCTAATTTGGAAGTTAGAAAAGTATGAGAAAATTAGACTATTTAAAAGTGATATAAGAGAATTATTATTACATTTATCAAAACAAATTTTTGATGAAATATTTATTTTATATCCTGACCCTTGGCCAAAAGCTAGGCATGAAAAGAGAAGAATATTAAATAAAGAAAACTTAAATTTATTTTTATCTAAGTTGAAAATTAATGGCAAATTATTTATTGCTACTGATGTTAAAAACTATTTTGATTCCATTTATAAATTATTTGAAAGTAATGTTAATATAAAAATTATTAATTTTAATAATTTTTATTTAAGACCAAAAAAAATTATTATTACTCGGTATGAAAAAAAAGCACTTAGTAAGAAAATAAAGCCTCTTTATCTTGAGGTAAAAAAAATTCTGGATTAAATTTAAAAAATATTTTAATGTGTAGTTTCTTTTAATACTGTGACGTAGACAATTAACTAATAATGCAATATGTTATTTGCTATATAGATTGTAAATTAGTTTTATTATAAACGTATAATTTTAATTAATTAAACTGAGTCAAAAGACGAGAGGAAACATGAATAATACAGAAGACTTATCTATAGTGAGACCAGAGCTTTTGCAAATTGCAGAAGCTGTTGCTAGGGATAAAGCTATAGATCAGGAATTAGTCATAGAAGCTATGGAAGAAGCTATACAGACTGCTGCAAAGAAAAAGTATGGACAAGAGCTTCAAATTAAAGCAGAGATAGATAGAAAGTCTGGTGAGATAAAATTAAGTAGAGTTTTGTTAGTTGTAGAAAATGTTGAGTTAGCATCAGAACAAGTGACATTAGAACAGGGAAAGTTTATAAATAAATCTGCTAAGATAGGAGATTTATTACATGATCCGTTGCCTCCTATTGATTTTGGAAGAGTTTCAGCTCAGACAGCTAAGCAGGTAATTGTCCAAAAGGTTAAAGAGGCAGATAAAGAAAGACAATACCAAGAATTTAAAGATAAAGCAGGGCAAATTACCAGTGGGATAGTAAAAAGAGTAGAATATGGAAATATATATTTAGACTTAGGTAAGGCAGAGGCCTACATGAGAAAAGATGATACCATTCCTAGAGAAGTTTTTAGGCCAGGAGATAGAACTAGAGCTTTTATAACTGAGGTCAAAAAAGATATTAATGGCCCACAAATTTATTTATCTAGAACTAGTAATGATTTTATGGCAGCATTGTTTACACAAGAAGTACCAGAAATTTATGATGGTATAATTACAATTAAATCAGTTGCTAGGGATCCTGGAAGCAGAGCGAAAATAGCTGTAACTTCTAGTGATAAAACAATAGATCCAGTAGGAGCCTGTGTTGGTATGAGGGGAAGCAGAGTACAAGCTATAGTCAATGAGCTGCAAGGAGAAAAAATAGATATTATACCTTGGTCTGAAGATGCAGCATCATTTATTGTTAACACTTTATCGCCTGCTGAGGTTACAAAAGTTGTTCTTGATGAAGAAATTAAAAAAGTTGAAGTAATTGTTCCAGATGACCAATTGAGTTTAGCAATTGGAAGAAAAGGACAAAATGTTAGATTAGCATCACATGTTTCTAAATGGGAAATTTCAATTCTTACTGAAGGAGATGAATCAGATAGAAGACAAAAGGAAACAAAAAAAGAAACCCAAGAATTAATAGATGCTTTAGTAATTGATGAAGTGATAGCTCACTTGCTCGTATCTGAAGGGTTTAAAAAAGTTGAGACAGTTGCTTATGTTCCAATTGAAGAATTAAAAAGTATAGATGGTTTTGATGAAAAACTTGCTGAAGAATTAAAAAGTAGAGCTATAACATTTTTAGAAGAAAAAGAGGAAGAGTTAGAAAAAGAAAAGAAAAAGCTTGGAGTAGAAGATAGTCTTAAAAGTTTAGAAATTTTAGATTTAGAAACTTTAGTAATTTTAGGAAAAAATAATATAAAAACAAAAGATAACTTAGCAGATCTTTCTTCTGACGAATTATTAGAAATAGTTGGAGATAAAATACAAGATATTGAAGAAGCTAATAAAATAATTATGAAAGCAAGAGAAGACTGGTTTAATGATATAAATTAAGGTTAATTATGGAGAAAAAAAGTTAGGTTTATCTGGTAAGAGTAAATTAGAACTAAGTAAAACTGTTAGAGGTGGAACAGTTAGGCAATCCTTTAGTCATGGAAGAGTTAAATCAGTTGAAGTAGAGGTTAAAAAAGTAAGAACTTTTAATAAAAATGGATCTAATTCTGGTTTAAGTGAAGAAAATAGAAGTATTTCTGAAGATAGTTATTTATCAGGTTTACAAAGAAAAAATGATGATAAAGATGATAGTTCTAACAAAGACAAACTTCAAAAATTAAAAGAAGAAGCTCAAAGTGATAGAATAGCTAGAGAAAATGAAATTATCATCTACTGATCAAAAGAAACCTATTGAAAAGTTTGTTGATGATAATAAAGAAAAAAACAAGCAAAAATTAACAGTTTAAATTCTAATGAAAAAAATAAAAAAATTGATGAAACAAAAACAATAAGCCTTACTAAAGATGAAGATAACAATAAAAAATCAGGTGTTAAAAAAAATAGAGCAGATTTAAAAAACAACTCTCTTTGGGCAGAGTCAATATTAGAAGACAAACAGGAAAAATTACAATTCAACAGGCTTATGATGATGAAGAGAGACAAAGAAGTTTAGCATCCATTAGAAGGGCTAGGGAGAAAGAAAAAAAATCTATAGAAGGAAAAGATAAATTAGAAGATAATACTAATAAACCAATAGTAAGAGAAGTAAAAATACCAGAAATTATTACTGTTCAGGAACTAGCCAACAGAATGGCTTCTAGAGTTGCAGATGTTATAAAAGTTCTTATAAAAAATGAAATAGCTGCTACAGCTAATCAATCAATTGATGCTGACACTGCTGAATTAGTTGTATTAGAGTTTGGACATAAACCGAAAAGAATATCTGAATCAGATATTGAGTTAGGACTAGACTCTACTAAGGAAGAAAAAAGTGATGCACAAGAAAGGCCACCAATAGTTACAGTTATGGGGCATGTAGACCATGGAAAAACTACATTATTAGATGCTTTAAGAAATACAAATGTTGTTTCAAAAGAACAAGGAGGTATAACTCAGCATATAGGTTCATATCAAATTAATACAAAAAATAATAAAAAAATTACTTTTATTGATACGCCTGGGCACTCAGCATTTAGTGGTATGAGAGCAAGAGGTGCTAAATTAACTGACATTATTATTTTAGTAGTAGCTGCTGATGATGGAGTGATGCCTCAAACTATAGAAGCAATACAACATTCAAAAGCTGCAAAAGTACCTGTTATAGTAGCAGTAAATAAAATTGATGCTCCTGGTGCTGATAAGGACAAAGTTATTAATGAATTATTAAAGCATGAAATAATTGTTGAAAAGCTTGGAGGTGATGTTCCTTTAGTTGAAGTATCTGCCTTAAAAAAATTGAATTTAGAAAACTTAATTGAAAATATTCTTATTTTAGCTGAAGTGTTAGAGATAAAAGCAAGCATTACTCAGAGGTCTGAAGGTACAGTAATCGAATCAAAAAAAGAGAGCAAGGTAGAGGAGTAGTCGCTTCTATCGTTCAACAAAGAGGTATTTTAAATAAAGGAGACATTGTTGTTGCAGGTTCTCAATGGGGAAAAATAAGAGCTATTATAGATGACAAAGGAAAAAATTTAAAACAATTAAACCCTTCATCTCCTGCAGAAATATTAGGACTTAACGATGTACCTGTGGCTGGTGATGAGATTATAGTTGTAGAGAGTGAAAGCAGGGCTAGAGAAGTTAGTGAATATAGAAAATCAGTTATTTTAAAAGAGAGAACTAACTTATCTAGGGCTAACTCAATGGAGAATATTTTAAAAAGTATAAAATCAGGAGAAAAAAGCTACTTAATATAGTTCTTAAAGCTGATACCTTAGGATCTAAAGAAGCTATTGTTACATCTCTTGAAAAAATGGGTAATGATGAAGTTAATACACATATCTTGCTTGCAGGTGTTGGTGGTATTAATGAGACTGATGTTGCTTTAGCATCTTCAAACGAGGCTTTAATTATTGGGTTTAATGTAAGAGCAGACATAAATGCCAAAGAGCAGCTAAACAATCTGGTATAAATATAAAATATTATTCTATAATTTATGAGATCTTCGATGAAATTAGAGATCTACTATCTGGTCTATTATCTCCTATTGAGAAAGAAAATTTCTTAGGATATGCAAAAATAAAGCAAGTTTTTAAGGTTTCAAAAATAGGAAAAATAGCTGGGTGTACTGTTACAGAAGGAGCTATTAAAAGAAATACTAAATTAAGAATTTTAAGAGACAATGTAGTAATACATTCAGGAGATTTAGATAACTTAAAAAGACACAGTGATGAAGCTAAAGAAGTAAAAGAAGGTCTTGAATGTGGTATTTCTATTCAGAATTTCAATGATATTAAGGTAGAAGATGTAATAGAGTGTTATGAGATTGAAAAAACTCCTAGAAAGCTAGCCGAAAATAATTAAGGTGAATATTGAAAACTAATGATAATAGGTTATTGAGAGTAGGAGAAAATATAACGAGCAATACTTTCTAAGCATATAATATCTAATGAACTTTATATTAAACATCTTAAAAATGTCATTATAACAATAACAGAAGTGAGGCCATCTAAAGATTTAAAATATGCTAAAGTTTTCGTAAGTTCCGTAGGTGGAAATGAGGAGAAGGTTGCAGAAGAGCTTAATAATAATTCAAACTTATTTTCTAAATTGGTATCTAAAGAAATTAAAACTAAATATACACCGAGATTGAAATTTTTTCCTGATTTAGTGCATAAGAGAGCTTCTTTAATAAATAAAATAATAAATGAAAAATGAATGTAGATAGTTCAATAATTAATGGTTGGCTGAATGTATTCAAAGAACAAGGGTATACTTCTTCTCATATAGTTAGGACATTAAAAAAAAAATTTAATATAAAAAAAATAGGTCATTATGGAACTTTAGACCCTTTGGCATCAGGGGTGTTGCCATTAGCATTAGGAGAAGCTACTAAAACAATACAATTTATAACTTGTAACCAGAAGTCATATTCATTTTTTATAAATTGGGGGAAAGAAACAGATACTTGTGATAAAGCAGGTAAAGTTCTTTGTGAAACAAATATTAGACCTAATATTGCTGAAATAAAACCAACTATAAAAAAATACTTTATGGGTAATATTGATCAAATACCTCCTATATTTTCTGCAGTAAAAGTAAATGGCAAAAGGGCATACCAGCTAGCAAGAAAAAATGAAAAATTTGAAATTAATTCAAAAAGAATTAATATCATTAAATTTGAATTATTACGATTTATCAACAAAAATAAAGCTCAATTTATAGTTAGTTGTGGTCCAGGAACCTATGTTAGGTCTTTAGCAAGAGATTTATCTAGAAAATTAGGAACATTAGGATATGCATCTGATATAGTAAGATTAAAAAACTCTTATTTTTGTATTTCTAAGTCTATAAGTTTTGACAAAATTATCAAGTCTAATACATCAAATTTTTATAACAAATTATTACCAGTTGACTATGTTTTAAAAAATTTTGAAGAAATAAAATTGGAAAAAAAAATATTCAGATATGTTAAAAGATGGTAAAATAGTTTTTTTAAGTAAGTACAATAATAATGAAGAAAGAGATAGTATTTTTTTGATTAAGTGTAATTCTGAATTAGTTTCTATTGCTAATTTAAAAAAAAGGGTATATTATACCACGACGTAACTTTAATAATTAAGTTTTGGAGGATAAGTGACAATGAATGTCAATGAAAAGAAAGAAATAGTCAAAGATTTTGGAAAAACAGATGCAGATACAGGGTCAACAGAGGTACAAGTAGCTTTGTTGACAAAGAAAATTAATGAGTTAAGTGAACACTTTAAAATCCACAAAAAAGACCATCATTCTAGAAGAGGACTTGTTAGGAATGATTAATAATAGAAGAAAGCTTTTGAAGTATCTTAAAGGCAAAAATGAAAATGGATATCAAGAGCTTATAAAAAAACTAGGTCTAAGAAAATAATAAAAATATAAATTAAGGAAAAAAAATGTTTGAAATTACTAAAAAATCCTTGCAATGGGGAGGAAGAGAATTAACGATAGAAACAGGTAAAATTGCAAGGCAAGCTGATGGTGCAGTGGTAGTGACTTATGGAGAAACACAAGTTTTAGCTACAGCAGTTGGAGTTAAGGAAAATGATGGAACTAATGATTTTTTTCCACTAACAGTTCATTATATTGAAAAATTTTATTCAGCAGGTAAAATACCAGGAGGATATTTAAAAAGAGAAGGAAGGCCTAGTGATAAAGAAACACTTACTTCTAGATTAATCGATAGACCAATTAGGCCTCTTTTTCCAGAAGGCTTTAAAAATGAAGTACAGGTTATATGTCAAGTAATAAATTATGATAATGAGAATAATGCTGATATTCCAGCAATAATTGCTGCCTCAGCAGCACTTACCATTTCAGGAATGCCGTTTCTAGGGCCTATAGCTTCTACAAGGGTAGCTAGAATTAAAGATAAGTTGGTTTTAAACCCTACAAATGAGGAAATGCTAGAAAGTGAATTAGACTTAGTAGTAGCTGGTACAAAAAAGGTGTATTGATGGTTGAGTCCGAAGCAAATGAATTAAGTGAAGATATAATGCTAGAAGCAGTAGAGTTTGGAAAAAAATCTTACATGGAAGTATTAAATTTAATTATAGATTTAGCAAAAGAAACAGCAAAAGATCCTTGGGTGCTTAATAAAATAGATCTTGCTGAAGAAAGCAAATTGATAGAGGATAATCTTACTAAAGATTTGGAAAGTGCTTATCAGATTAAAGAGAAAGCTGATAGATCAAATGCTCTTAAAAATATTAAAACTAAAATTGATGAGTTGGCATTAGAAAAACAAGCAGATATTAATCGATTAAATCAAGCATATTATAAATTTCAGAAAAATTTTGTTAGGTCAAAGTTACTGAAAACGCTAAAAATAGAATTGATGGTAGAGGAGTTGCAGATGTAAGACAAATAAATTGTGAAACAGGTTTATTATCTAGGTCTCATGGATCAGCTTTATTTACTAGAGGAGAAACTCAAGCACTTGTATCTTTAACACTAGGCACTTCAGATGACGAACAAATGGTTGACTCTCTAGATGGAATGTCTAAAGAAAGATTTATGTTACATTATAACTTTCCACCTTTTTCTGTAGGAGAAGCAGGTAGAATGGGAGGTACAGGAAGAAGAGAAATAGGACATGGAAAACTAGCTTGGAGGGCAATAAATCCATTACTTCCAAGTGCAGAAGAATTTCCATATACTCTTCGCATAGTTTCTGAAATTACAGAGTCTAATGGTTCTTCTTCTATGGCTACTGTATGTGGCAGTTCTTTAGCTTTAATGAATGCAGGAGTTCCTATTAAAAAACAAGTTGCAGGAATAGCTATGGGTTTAATTAAAGAAGGAGACAAGTTCGTAGTATTATCAGATATTTTAGGTGATGAAGACCATCTAGGAGATATGGACTTTAAAGTAGCTGGAACTAAGGATGGGATAACATCTTTGCAAATGGATATAAAGATAGACTCAATAACAAAAAAAATAATGTCAGATGCTTTAAAACAAGCTAAAAAAGGAAGAGAAACTATTTTAAAGGCTATGGATAAAGAAATTAGTAAGCCTAACTCTAAGATGAATAAGTATGCTCCTAAAATGATTACTATGACTGTTAAAAAAGAAAAATTAGAGAAGTTATAGGAACAGGAGGAAAAGTTATAAGAGAAATAGTAGAAACCTCAGGAGCTAAAGTTGATATTAATGATGATGGAATAATAAAAATAGCTTCAAGTGATCAAGAAAATATTGATAAGGCAAAACAGCTTATCCATGATATAGTAGATGAAGCAGAAGAAGGTAAAGTATATAAAGGTAAGGTAGTAAAGATAATGGATTTTGGAGCTTTTGTTAATTTTTTGGGTAAAAAAGATGGACTAGTCCATATAAGCGCTCTATCTGAGGAAAGAGTAGATAAGGTAACTGATATAGTTCAAGAGGGAGATGAGGTTTCTGTTAAAGTAATAGGTTTTGATAGAAGAGGAAAAGTTAAATTAAGCATGAAAGATGTTGATTAACAAATAGGAAAGGAATTTAGAAAATTTGTTAAAAAATTTAAATCCAGTATTAATTTCTGGCAAAGAAGTTCTTCCTTTAATAGAGGGAGGTAAAGGAGTAGCGGTTTCAAATGGTTTGTCTTCTGGCAGCTGGGCAGCAGCAGGAGGTGTTGGTACTTTTTCTGGAGTTAATCCTGATGATTATAGGGATGACGGAAGTATAATTAGACAAATTTATAAGGGAAGAAATAGAAAAGAAAGGCATCAAGAGTTAATAGACTATGGTATAAAAGGTGGTATAAAGCAAGCTCAAATAGCCCATGAGGTATCTTCTGGAAAAGGAAGAATTCATGTCAATATTTTATGGGAAATGGGTGGTGCTCAGAAAATTTTAGAAAGTGTTTTAGAAAAAACAAAAGGACTTGTACATGGAGTTACTTGTGGTGCAGGAATGCCTTATAGATTAGCAGAAATTGCTTCTAAGTTTAATATTTTCTATTATCCAATAGTTTCTTCTGCAAGAGCTTTTAAAATTTTATTTCTAAGAGCATACAAGAACTTTATTCCAAAATTAGGTGGAGTAGTTTATGAAGATCCATGGCTAGCAGGAGGGCATAATGGACTATCAAATGTTGAAGATCCTAATAAGCCAGAAGCTCCCTTATGAGAGAGTAAGTTTATTAGAAAATTTATGAGGAGCGTAGGCTTAAATGATGTCCCAATAGTTATGGCCGGTGGTGTATGGCATTTATCAGAGTGGAGTGACTGGATAGATAATCCTGAATTAGGTCCCATAGTTTTTCAATTTGGAACAAGACCATTATTAACCAAAGAAAGCCCTATACCAAAAGCTTGGAAGGATAGATTGTTTACTTTAAAAAAAGGAGATATAAAACTGCATAGATTTAGCCCAACAGGGTTTTATTCCTCTGCAGTAAAAAATTCTTTTATCAAAGAGTTAATGGCTAGAGTAGAAAGAGAATTTAAATTTTTTCTAAAAATAGTTCTGATGAAAGTAAAGAAAAAATACAAGATTTAAAATTAGGAAATAAAGAAAAATCTTTTTTAGTAAATAGCAAAGATGTTGATAAAATTTTAAGCTTATCTAATCAAGGTTTTAGTGAGCCTCTTAAAACACCCGATGATTCTTTTATAATGGTTTCAAAGGAAAAAGCTGCTGAAATTAAAAAAGACCAAACAGATTGTATGGGTTGCTTAAGTCAATGTAAGTTTTCAAGTTGGAAAGACAGTGATAAGTATTCAACAGGAAAGTTAGTGGACCCTAGAAGTTTTTGCATACAAAAAACTCTACAGAATGTTGCTCATGATAACGAAGTTGATAATGAACTAATGTTTGCTGGACATAATGCTTGGAGATTTAGCAAAGATCCTTTTTATTCCAATAAATTTATACCAACTGTAAAACAACTTATAGAAAGAATAGTTACAGGGGAATAATAGCAATAACGTGAAAAAAGCAAAAGAAATATTAAAAAAACTGAAGTTAAGACCTACATTACAAAGAGTTGCAATAACAGAAATCTTGCTTAAAAAAAAAGAAGTTCATGTTACAGCTTACTCTTTGGAAAAAATGTTAATTAAAAATAAAATTTATATTTCTAGAGCAACTATTTATAACAATTTAAATGAGTTATCAAATAAAGGTTTTTAAAAAAAAAGTAATAGTTAAAAAGGATAAAATGTGGTTTGATACTAATTTATCTAAACATCATCATTTTTATGATGAAGAAGAAGATAAGTTAGTTGATATTCAAGAAAAAGAAATAAATTTTTCCAAGTTTCCAAAAGCACCAAATGGAAAAAAAATAAAATCAGTTGATATTATTATCAATATTAAAAAAGATTAGAATCATTCTAAACTATTAGTTTTTTCTATATTAATTATAGGTTGAGTTTATTGAAATTATAATAAATTTTATTTAGAAATGATCTAAAGTAGAGATTAAACGTACATAATATAATAATCATAAAGAAAGGAAAATTATGTCATTATCAGAAAGTAAAACAATGGAAAATCTTAAAGCAGCTTTTGCTGGCGAGTCACAAGCTAATAGAAGATATTTATATTTTGCATCAAAAGCAGATGTTGAAGGTTTTAATGATGCTGCTGCAGTTTTTCGTTCAACAGCAGAAGGAGAAACAGGTCATGCATTTGGTCATTTAGAATTTTTGGCTGAGGTTGGAGATCCTGCAACAGGTGAGCCAATAGGTTCAACTGCTGATAATTTAAAAGCTGCTATTGCAGGTGAAACTCATGAATATACTGATATGTATCCTGGTATGGCAAGAACAGCTAGAGAAGAAGGTTTTGAAGAAATTGCAGATTGGTTTGAAACTTTAGCTAAAGCTGAAAGAAGTCATGCTGGAAGATTTCAAAAGGCATTAGACACATTATCAGAATAAATTATAGTGTCGTACATTAATTTAAATGTACGGCACTTATTTATTATATTTATTTAATAATTAATTTAAGAGAATATCATGGTTTTAGAAGGTGGTTTAAGAAAGCCTGAACGAGAGGCAATAAAAATTAATGATTCTAAATTTTGGAATGAAGAAGATTTAGATACTGAATTAAGAAGACAGTTTGATGTTTGTCATAGTTGTAGAAGATGTTTTAACTTATGTGATAGTTTTCCCAAACTTTTTGACTTAATTGATGAATCTCCATCAATGGAATTAGATACTGTGGAGACTTCAAGTTTCAAAAATGTTGTAGATGCATGTACATTATGTGATATGTGTTTTATGGTTAGTTGTCCATATGTTCCACCTCATGAATTTGCAATAGATATACCATCTATATTTATTAGATATAAAGCTATAGAAAATAAAAAGAAAAATAATTTGATAGACTCTCAAATTGCTAAGACAGATTTTAATGGAAAGATTGGGAGTACTTTTTTCTACTATAATGAATTTTTTGTTGAATAAAAAAAGAATACTTTTTAGAAAACTTTTATCATTATTTGTTTGGGATAGATAATTCAGCAACTTTACCGAGATTTAATAAAATAAGTTTCAAAAAATTTTTTTCTTAAATATAAGAAGAAATTTGATTTTAAGAAACATTACAATGAAAAAGTATTAATTTTCAATACCTGCTATGTTAATTATAACGATTCTAAAATAGGTGAAGCTTTAGTTAAAGTCTTAGAAAAAAATAAAGTTTATATGGAAAATTTTTATGAGGGTTGCTGTAAAATGCCTCAATTAGAACAAGGAAAAGTTCACGAAGTTAAATTAATGGCAGAAAAGACAGCAAAGAAATTAAAAGAAAAAATTGATCAAGGGTTTAAAGTAATTGCACCAATAGCATCATGTGCACTAATGATAAAATCTCATTGGCCATTATTAAGTCCAGATAACAAAAATGTTGCCTTGTTAGCTAAATCTACTATGGATATAGATGAATATATATGGGACTTAAATAATAGAAAAGGGCTTGCTGATGGAATGAAAAGTCTAAAAAAAAATATAACATTACATAGTTCATGTCACAGCAGAGCTCAAAATATAGGACCAAAATCTGCTCAAATTTTAAAACTTATACCCAATACTAAAACTATTAATGTTGAAAAATGCTCAGGACATGGAGGTACTTGGGGTATTAAAAAAAATGGAATAAAACAGCAAGAAAAGTTGGTTTATCAGCAGCGAAACAAGTTTTCAAGGAAGAGGCAATTATAGCTTCTACATGTCCACTAGCAGGACTTACATTTACAAGATATTAACGAGCAAAAAAATCTGTTTAACAATAAGGAAAAAATTTATCATCCTATAGAATTAATAGCTAAATCATACGGTTTTAAGGAGGTAATACTTATGAAAAATTTTAGTTCCAGATGTGGTATTTAAGACAAGAGTAAGAGATGAGACAATTAGAAGGAGAAAATCCATATAAATGGAAGGATAAAACTACAGATGAATACTTTAAGAACATAAAGTTATATTGTTTTCTTTACCTGGTGCATTTACTCCAACCTGTTCAACTTATCAGTTACCTAATTTTGAAAAATTATTTAATGAGTTCAAAATTCTTGGTATTGATAAAATTTATTGTTTATCTGTAAATGATGCTTTTGTAATGAATGCTTGGGCAAAAAGTCAAAATTTAAAAAATGTTGAAGTAATTCCTGATGGTTCTGCAGAGTTTACAAGAAAGATGGGTATGTTAGTTAAAAAAGATAATTTAGGTTTTGGTTAAGGTCTTGGAGATATGCTGCGCTAATTGATAATAAAATTATAAAAAGAGATGGATAGAGGAAGGTTTTGGTGATAACACTACAGGTGATAGTTATGGTATATCTAGCCCAGAAAATATTCTTAAAGATTTAAAACAATTATAGAAAGGAAGTTATGGTACAATTAAATACAATAGAAAAAACAGATATTTTATCTAGAGATGAATATAAAATAAAAAGAAAAAGCTTAAGAGAAAAAATGGTTTTAAGAAAAAAGTTTAGAAGAGTAGATATAGGACCTTATGTTACCATGTATTTTGAAAATAAGGACACAATAATTCATCAAATTAATGAGATGGTTTATATTGAAGATGGTGGAGAAGAACAGATTGATGATGAAATATTAGCTTATAAATCTTTAATTCCAAATGGCCAAGAGCTGGTAGCTACAGTGATGGTAGAAATAGATAGTCCTATAAAAAGAGCAGAATTTTTATCTAAAATGGGAGGGTTTGAAGAAACAATAAATATAAAAATTAATGAAAAAGAGATTAAAGGTAGAGCTGAATTAGATGGAGATCGAACTACTGCAGATGGTAAAGCTTCATCAGTACAGTTTGTTCACTTTGAATTTGATGAAAAAGCAGTTGAAATTATAAAAAATAATATGGAGAATGTTTCCATTAGTATTAATCATGAAAATTATAAGACATTCCGCTATTTTAAATATTGATACTGTTAAAGAATTAATAAAGGATTTTTTTAATTAAACTTAAAAAGCCCCACAAATTATGATTTTTTTATAAAACCTTTAATATTTTTATTTCTACTTTGCATAACTGCGATTTTTTTTCTAAGTCGCAGTTATAAGTTTAATAATATTATCCTTAAGAACTTTAGCTTTAATTTTTCCATTATTACTTAGTAAATTAGTGTCTCTAATTACTATTAAATTTTTTTATTTTGAGGTTAATATTATTGATAACCACCCTTGTGTACCATCATGCAATTCTACTTTATTATAAAATTCTCCTTTCTCTATAACTTTTAAAGGTAGACTAGGTGCATTAATTTGCCATTTAATAGGATACCAGTCACCTGGTCCTTTTCTAAGATTTGCTTTGTTAGTTACCTCCTTAATGCTAATAAAATCATCAGATACTATAGTATTAAGTAATACAAAAATTAATAGAACAAGAGTATACATCATATTATTATCTATACAGAATTGGAGCGGGTGAAGGGATTCGAACCCTCGACCCCAACCTTGGCAAGGTTGTGCTCTACCCCTGAGCTACACCCGCAATAATGCTATACTAACATATCTTTAAAATTTTCATATATAATTATAATTATTGAAAATAATAAATTAAATATTAATATATCATAATACTAAATGTTAAAAAAAAAATTTTATATTAATAAATTTTAGCTCTAAAAATAATTTGTATTTATCAAATATTATTATTAGTGATATCGCTAAAAATAAAAAACTTATGCCTCTAATTTTTCAATGAATAATGCTTATTTTTTTAATTTAAAAAGTAATTTATGTTAGAAGAACAAAGCCAAATTATTCAGGATATTGATACTAGTAACTTTATTAATAAAGTTATAGAAGAGTCAAAAAATAATCCTGTAATTGTTGATTTTTGGGCTACATGGTGTAATCCCTGTAAACAGTTAACACCCATATTAGAAAAAGTAGTTTTACAAATGAATGGTAAAGTTAAACTTGTTAAAGTTGATATTGATCAAAACCAAAGCCTAGCACAACAAATGCAAATCCAATCTGTTCCAACTGTTCTTGCATTTTTTGAAGGAAAAGCCAATTAATGGTTTTGCTGGAATGAAAAGTGAAGAAGAAGTTTTAAACTTTATAACAGAAGTAGCAACTACTATCAGGACATTCTTCTGATGATTTAAAAAATATAAGTAGTTTATTAGATGAAGCAGAAAAAAAGTTGCAGGATAAAGATTATGAAACAGCAATCTATGAATTTAGTTCTTTACTAGGAGAGTCCATACCTAAGGATTTAATGGTTAGGGCTATAAGTGGTTTAGGAAAGTGCTACCTTGGTTTAAATCAGTTTAGTGAATTAACTGAGCTAATAAATACACTTGAAGATAACATAAAAAAAGAAAGTGAGATTGTCGAATTAATTAAATCAAAAGATTATTTAGAAAATATGGATGTACAAGAAGATTCAGAATTGGAAAAAAAATTTAAAGAAAATCCAAATGACCTTAATACTAGATATGAATTGGCAAAGAGCCAAATAATCAATAAAGATTATTCAGAGGCTATAAATAACCTTTTGTTTATCATAGAAAAGAATAAAGGTTGGAAAATAATAAAGCAAAAACAGAATTGCTAAATATTTTTTCTTTATTAGGAGACAGTGATCCTTTGACTATGGATGGAAGGTCAAGATTATCTAACTTAATATTTAAATGACTAAAAAAATAATCTATAAAGAATTACCAGATATATTGCCAATTTTTCCTTTACCTGGAGTGATAGTTTTGCCTAATGGTAACTTACCTTTAAACATATTTGAACCTAGATATATTTCTATGGTAGAAGACGCTTTAGGTAAGAACAGGATGATAGGTATGATACAACCTAACCCAGGATCACAAAAAGATAACGGATTATATCCAATTGGATGTGCATCAAAAATAATTTCTTTTTCAGAAACATCTGATAATAGATATTTAATAGAGTTGAAAGGAATTATTCGATTTAAAATTTTTAAAGAGGTAGATACTATAAAAGGGTATAGAAATATTATCCCAGTATGGGAAAATTTTAAACATGACCTTAGTATAAACTCAGAGAGTTTTAATATTGATAGTTTATTAGAACTATTAAAAAAATATTTTAACAATAATAATATTAATGTTGACTCTGATGAACTTTATAAAGTTCCTGCTAATCAAATAATATCTGCAATCCCTCAGATTTGTTCCTTTCAGAACAATGAAAAACAAGCAATTTTGGAAGCTAAAACAGACAAAGAAAGAGCTGAAGTAATAATATCTTTACTTAAAATGAATCTATTAGATGAAAGTGAAAATACTAGCGATACTATAAATTAATATTATGGAGTTAAAATTATGGAAAAAAAATTTTAGATCTTATAGTTTGTCCTGTTTCTAAGGAAAAGTTGCAATACGATAAAAAAAATAATGAATTAATAAGCAAAAAGGCTAAACTTGCTTACAAAGTAAAAAATGGAATCCCGATATTATTACCAGAGGAAGCAAGAAAGATTTAGACTATTTAATTGAAAGTTTTCCTTCTGAGGCATAATTTTAAAAAATATTTTTCAAAATCTTACTTCTTTTAAAAACATACAGCCCAATTTCTCTTGTTTTTTTCAAAAAGAAATTTGAGTTAGAAAACAAAAAGTTAAGCTTGTCTGTAGCAAAAATAATAGCAGTAGAGTTCAAATATTGTTTTCTACTAAAAGCATTTAATATTTTATCACTACCAATATCTTCTTTTATTTTATTATTTTTTGCTAACTTATATAGAGTTTCAATGCCTTTTAATGTTAAGTTTAAGCCTTGTCCTGCAAGAGGGTGTATAGAGTGAGCCGCGTCACCTAAAAGTAAAATTCTAGTATCAAAAAATTTTTGTGCTTTTACTAGAGTTAAATCCCAGCTTTTTACTTTAGTAATAATAGTTAATTTGCCGTAATATTCTGAGAGATAAAAGTTTAATTCTCTTTCTATATCTTTTTTTGTATACTTTATTATCTTATAATAAAAGGGATGATTGCATGACCATACAATAGATGAATAACAGTTACTTTTATTTTGTATGATTGGTAGCGAAGCCAATGGGCCATGTTTTAAAAAATTTTCTGTAGCTAAATTATTATGACTTTTTGTATGCTTAACATTAAAAATAAAAGCTTTCTGATTATAACTTTTTTTAGAAGCTTTAATCCCTGATTTCTTTCTTATAAAAAGAATTTTTTCCATCTGCAGCAATCAACAATTGGGACGTTATTATTTTCTTATCATCTAACTTTATCGTAACATTTTCTTGATCTCTAAAAAAAGTATTAACTTTATTATCAAATTTATTTATATTTTTATTTTTTTTATAACATCAATCAAAATTGTAAATAGGTCTTTATTTCTTATCATAAAGCCTAGTGGTTTATTTTTTTTTCTTTGAGTTTTGTTAAAATAAATATTTTTCTCAGGATTGCCATCATTTACCATAATATTTTTTATCATACAGGTAAAAGGTTTCATGTGTTGCCATAAGTTAAGATGCTCAAAAAAAGTTTAGATTTTTTAGATAATGCAGTGGTTCTAGTATCGTAATTATTTTCTTTAAATCCTTCAAAAGCTTTTAGGGTCAATAAGTGCTACTTTATAACCAGCTTTTGCTAATGCTAAAGACGTTATACTGCCAGTTAACCCTGACCCTACTATTGCAATATTAAATTTCAGTTCCATAATAATTATATATAGCATTATTAATTAATTTATGAAAAATGATATTACTAAATTAACAGCATACGAAATAGGAATACTATTAGAAAAAAGAAAAATAGACCCCATAAGTTTGTTAGAATTATTTCTTGAAAATTATAACTTAGCTGACGAAGACACTAAAAGAGGTGTTTCTAAAATACTTAAAAAAGAGGCATATATTGAGGCCAATTTATCATGGGAAAGACAGAAGAATAATAACAGGTTAAGTATTTTTGATGGGATTCCTTCAGGATGGAAAGATGTTATAGATATTAAAAATTATCCAGCATTTGGAGGTTCTAAGTTATTAAAAAAATTAAGAAAAAATATAAAGGTAAAAGATGCAGATGTTGTGTCTAATGCAAGGAGAAGCGGAATAATTCCGCTTTTCAAAACTAGTACAGTAGAGTTTGCATTTGGAGGTTTAGGTTTAAATAGTAGTCAACAATATCCTAAAAATCAAATGTATAAGGATTTAAGGTGTCCAGGAGGATCAAGCAGTGGTTCAGCCGCAACTGTTTTTTCAAATCTTATACCAATAGCTATTGGTACTGATACTGCTGGTTCTATTAGAATTCCAAGTTGTTGGCACAGCTTAGTTGGGTTTAAACCAACTTACAATAATATAAGCTGTAAGGGTGTTTTACCTTTATCTAAATCTTATGATACTGTGGGTACAATATGTAAAACTGTTGAGAGACAGTACTATACTTTACAATATTTTATCAAAAGATAATCTCAATCTTTTTAGAATTAAAAAAAAATGTAAAATCGGAGTTGTAACTGACTTTAATTTTTCTTATTTAGAAACTAAAGATAAGTTAATTTTTGAAAAGTTTATAAATAAATTAGTTAAGCACGGATTTAATTTAAAGAATATAAAAATACCTGAATTTAATATAGCAAATAAAATTATTGAACAAGAAGGAGGAATAGTTAATTATGAAGCTTGGAACTATTGGAAAGCTAGTATTTCTAAAGGAGAGAATCTTATTGATAAAAATGTATTGTCTAGATTTCATCTAGGAAAAAATATGAGTGAATAAAGTTTTTTTAGATATAAAATATAAGATAAATAAACTAAAGAAAAAAATTTATAATAATTTTGATAGCATTGATTTTATAATATTACCTACCTTAAGCATTAAGGCTCCTGAAATAAAAAAAATAACTGATCATGAAAGATATATCTTCTATAACAATTTAGTTTTAAGTAATACAAGGATTGCAAATTTATTTAACTTTCCTGTAATCACAATGCCAATAAAAAAAAATTACTGGTTAAGCTTTTCAGTTTTTAGTAAAGAAAAAAAAGATGAAATTTTATTATCTGTTGCTCAAGAAATAGAAAATGTTATCTATGATTAGAGTAATTAAATGAATTTATTAAATAAACAAATTAAAAAAATTACTGGTTACCCTTTTGATCGATTAAGGTCATTATTAGCTAATACCAATGCAAATAGTGAGGTTATAGATATGTCAATAGGACAGCCAATGCATAAGATTCCTAATTTTATTAAAGATATTATATATAATGAAAAAGATAATTGGAATGCTTATCCACCACTATCAGGAATACCTGGCTTGCAAACAGCTTATTTAAAATGGCTTGAAGGCAGATTTAAGGTAGATAAATTTTTTGATGAAAGAAACATTATTCCATTATCAGGTACTAGAGAGGGTTTGTTTTCAATTGCTATGACATTAAACACAAAACAAATATGCTTGCCCAACCCATTTTATCAGGTATATTTGGGACCTTCTTTATTAGACAACATGCAAAAGTATTTTTTAATTTCAAATGAAGATAATAATTTTTTATTTGATTTAAAAAACTTAAACTATTATTACAAAAAATCCTTCCTTAGTTTATTTTTGTTCTCCTTCGAACCCTCAAGGAAAAATTGCTTCATATGAGTATATATTTGAATTAATAAAAATAGTTAGATTCTATAATTCAGTTTTAATAGTAGATGAATGTTATATTGATATTTTCTATGATAAAGTTCCTACTGGTGCACTTGAGGTTTGTTATAAAACAGGAAAAAGTTTAAGTAATATTTTAATTTTCCATTCTCTTTCAAAAAGATCTAATGCAGCAGGACTAAGGTCTGGTTTTTTGATTGGTGATGAAAAAAAATAATTAATTGTTATAGAAAATTTAGAAGTTATTCAGCACCAACTATACCAGTTCCTATCCAATTGGCTTCTGCTGAGTTATGGAAAAATAAAAAACATGTCTTAGATAATAGAAAACTTTATAAAAAGAAGGTCAAATATGCTGATAAAGTTTTTAAAGATTATGATTTTTATAATAGCCCAGAAGCAGGGTTTTTTTTATGGCTTAAAGTTAAAGATGGAGAAAACTTCACCTAAACAACTATACTCTAAATATGCTATTAAAGTGATGCCTGGAGAGTACCTTAGCTTATGGTAAAAATAATAATCCAGGAAAGGAGTATGTAAGGATTGCATTAGTGCATACACAGATAAAGAATAATAAAGGTTTAAATAAAATAGCAAAGTTACTTTTATGATTACTAAATTTTTTCTCAAGAGATATGATTTTAAGGTTTTAGCATATAAATCCTTACAAGTTTTTATTTTATTTTTTTTAACAATTATTTTATTTTTAGGATTAGTTACCTACGATGAATTTGATCCATCTCCTTTTAGTGTAGGTGATGAAAAGCCAAATAATCTTTTAGGAGCATTTGGAGCAAACTTTAGTTCAATATTATTTTTTATTTTTGGAGATGCTTCTTGGTTAATGATAGCAGGCTTTCTAATGCTTATTAGAATTGTTATAATAACAAATTATAAAAGATCTCATGTCTTCTTGAGATTTATTATTATTTTTTTTGCTAGCTTTATCTTATCTTTGTCCTTTGAATTAGTTTCCTTAAATAGCGGTATTTTTGGAAAAGCCTTATTATCTAAAATTAAAAATTTTACTTTAGAATATACATCAGAAAATATTTATTCATATATTATGACTATAAGTTTTATTTTTTTTATTTTTATTTTTTTGATAAATATTTCTAAAAATATTAATTCTTTTTTTTCATTAATATATAAAATTTTTCTTTTTAATTTTTAAATTATTTTTAAATTTATTTAAAAAATTAATTACTAAAAAGAAAAAAAAATTAATTACTAAAAAGAAAATTATTCATAAAAGGTAGATAATAGTTCTAATACTTATTCTTTGCCTGATTTAAGTTTTTTAGAATTTGAAAAATTACCATTTACTAAAAGAACAGAAAATATTGAACAAAATGCTAAAAACTTAGAAAAAGTTCTTGATGATTATGGTATTAAAGGGGAAATAATTAATGTTACTATTGGGCCAGTAGTTACTAGGTATGAATTAGAGCCTGCACCAGGAACGAGGTCATCAAGAGTTATTAGTCTATCGGATGATATTGCTAGATCTATGAGTGCTAAATCTGCAAGAGTAGCTGTAATTTATGGTAAAAATGCTATTGGTATAGAGTTACCAAATAAGAATATAGAAAAAGTATTTTTAAAAGAGATTCTTTCTTCAGTTGACTTTCTTAAAAAGGATGGAATTCCACTTGCTTTAGGAAAAGATATAGCAGGAAAACCTATTGTTACTGACTTAGCTAAAATGCCACATTTATTGATAGCAGGAACTACTGGATCAGGTAAATCAGTTTCTATAAATGCTATGATAATTTCATTGCTGTACAAATTTAGTCCTAAAGAGTGCAAGCTAATTTTGATTGATCCTAAAATGTTGGAGCTTTCTGTATATGAAGATATCCCTCATTTATTACATCCAGTTGTTACTGATCCAAGAAAGGCAGTTTTTGCATTAAAGTGGGCAGTAAGGGAAATGAACGAGAGATATAAGCAAATGTCTAGCTTGGGTGTAAGAAATATAGATAGTTATAATAATATCATTTCTAAAAAACAAAATAAAAAAGAAACTATTCTAAAGAAAGTTCAAATAGGCTTTGATAGTTCTACTGGAAAACCAATATATCAAGATAAAGAAATAGAATTAACTTTTTTGCCTTTTCTAATTATTGTAGTTGATGAAATGGCTGACTTAATGTTGGCTGCTGGTAAAGAAATTGAGGTTTCAGTACAAGCATTAGCTCAAAAAGCAAGAGCTGCTGGAATACATTTAGTTTTAGCAACACAAAGGCCTTCTGTAGACGTAATTACTGGAACTATAAAAGCAAACTTACCCTACAGAATAAGTTTTCAAGTAACTTCTAAAATAGACTCAAGAACTATTTTAGGGGAGCAAGGAGCTGAACAGTTACTAGGAAAAGGAGATATGCTATTTATGGCAGGAGGAGGTTTCACTGAAAGGGTTCATGGCCCCTTAGTAAATGATAAGGAGATTGCTAAAATTACAAATTTTATTAAAGGCCAAGGTATTCCTGAATATCAACACCATATAACAGAGGATATTAATAATTCTAATGATGAAGAAAATAATAAAGATGAAGAAAATGACCCTCTTTACGAAAAGGCTTTAGCATTAATTATCAAAGAAAAAAAGTTTCTACCAGTTTTCTTCAAAGACATTTTGCTATAGGTTATAACAGAGCAGCAAGAATAGTTGATATTTTTGAAAAGAAAGGAATTGTAAGTACAGCAAATTCTATGGGAAGAAGAGAAGTTTTGATAGATAGAAATGATTAATAGATATATGAAGAATGTTTTAATTTTTACTGTAATATTAATTTTTTTGATTAAAAAATGTTTTTCTAATGATGCACATACAAACTTAATTTCTTTATTAGAAATGAATTATCCTATAGAGTTTACCTTCGAACAGAAGTACAATAGTGACAAAATAAATGGATGGATGGTAATTGCAGGCAATGGCATGGCAAGAACAGAGTTTGCTCCTCCTAATAATAATTTAATAGTAGCTGATGGAAAGTGGATAATGTTCTATGATCCTGAAATAGATAGAACAACTTATATTCCTTTGGATAAAGGAATATTTAAAGCATTTTTAAAACCTACAGCACTAATAGAAGATAAAATTTTTCAAATTAAAGAAACTAAAGAAAATAATAAAATTATATTTACATTAGACTTTAATATTAATAATGCTGATCAAAAAATTAAGATTTATTTTGATAAAATATCTAAGAATTTACTTGGTTGGAAGTTGTATGAAAGCTTAAATGATTTTATAGAAGTAAAAATTATAAATCATAAAAAATTTACAACAGATAATAAAAAGTTACAGAATGAAATATTTAAATTGACAGAATCTAAGTCAAATACAGGAATGAAATACTATGGTCCGTATAATGGAAGAAAGGTAAAAAAATTTTTAGGAGGTGGAAAGCTAAATCAATAATTTATATCCTAAACTATCTTTAATTATCTTAGGTGGGTTTGCTACTTTTTTAAATTTTTTTCTTATTCTAGATACTAACGTTTCTACTACTCTGGTATCTGAAATGCTATTATTAAAGGATAGGTTCCAGACTTTATTAAGTAATTGTTTTTTTGTCAGAGGACTCCCTTTTCCTTGTAAGAGAAAAAAAAAAGAAAATAAAATTCTTTCTCTGTTAAATCTATATAATTTTTATTATTTTTATAAAATTTAAGCTTTCCTCTATCTAGTTTCCATAACTCTCCTCCCTTCTATATTTTTAGAGATTTTATTAGAAATTTCTTTGTGAAGCTCAAAGATTTTTAATGGTTTAAGAAAAATTTTATAGTTTTTTTTTTTCAAAAACTCCAAGATTTTCTTTTTTAAAAGAATAAAAAAATTTTCAAAATTTTTTTTATGTAAAAAAGATATTTTTTCATTAAATTTATCTATACTATCATCAATAAGAAAAAAGCTATTATTTGTAATTATATTTTTAGAAAAATTAGTTTTTTCAATTAAAAAAGTTTCTAGCTTAGAGGAAAGGTTTTTTAAAGAATAAAATATACTTAAATCTTCTCCAATAAAAAATACGTCGACAGAATTTATATTTATTTTTTCTTTAATTTCTTTTCCCAAACAGTTTAGTTCCTATTCTAATATTAGTAGAACCTAATTCAATTGCTTTTTCATAATCATCACTCATTCCCATACTTATTTCCTTCAAATTATTTTTTTCACAAAGATCTTTCAAGGTTTTAAAGTATTTTTCAGGTGTTTTACTTTTGGGAGGTAATGCCATGCCTCCACTTATAGTAAGCTTATATTTTTCTCTACACATATTTAAAAAGTTTTCAGTTTCGCAAACTGCTATACCCCTTTTCTGAATTTCTTTTCCTAAATTAATTTGAATAAATAATTTAAGCTTAGTCTTTAGACTTATATCTAGGTTCGCAATTTTTTTAGCAGCACTTTCTGAGTCTAAGGTTTCAATAACATTAGATAGTTTTATAATATCTTTAACCTTTCTTGATTGTAATGCTCCTATAAAATGTATCTTTAAATTTTTTTATTTAAATCACTCCATTTATTTTCTAGCTCTAATAATCTATTTTCTCCAAAACAATAATGTTTATTATGTAAAAGTTCTTCAATTTTTTCAAATGGTTGTTCTTTTGATACAGCAACAATATTAATTTCTTTTGGATTACGATTTATTTTTTTACATATTTTTAATATATTGTTTTTTATAACATTTAAATTTCTAAGTATATTCTGCTGCATGGTAAAATTAGTTTCTAACAGATTAAATAAATCACTATCTAAAGTATACAGTCTTTCGAGAAAAAACAAAAACGAAACAATTCTTATTTGGATTTTTTAGATAGTGATCGTATTAATAATTATAAAAAATTTATTAATTTAATTCCTGATAGTAAAAATATAGGAGTGATATTCAGAAGCAAAAAAATAAAGAAGGAATATCATAATGTAAAAGAATTACTTAAGTTATGTAAAAAAAAAAAATTTACTTTTTTAGTTTCTTCTAGTTATGTTATTGCTAAATCATTAGGAGCTGATGGTGTTCATTATCCAAGCACTTTTCGTAATTGCATACTAGATAAAAAACTTCTAATTACTTGTTCTTACCATGGATATCATGATGTTAAAAGAATTAAACAGCTTCATGCTAAAATGGTTTTTATTTCTCCAATCTTTTTAACGAATAGTAATATTAATAAGAAAGAAAGAGGTATAATTAAGATAAGTTTCCTTGCAAATTACATTAAAACTCAATATTCTGTTTTAGGAGGGGTTAGAGAAAGTAATATTAAGCTTTTAAGAAATAGAGGTATAAACTCTATTTCAGGGCTAGATTTTTTATTTTTGATATAATTAAGTATAAATGTTAGAACTACAAAATATATCGGTACATTTTGGTGGAATTAAAGCTTTAAATAACGTTAGCTTTAAGGTTGAAAAAGAGTCCTTGTTTTCAATCATTGGCCCAAATGGAGCTGGTAAAACATCACTTCTGAATGTCATATCGGGAAGGTATAAACCAAAAAGTGGAGATTTATTATTTAAAGGAAAAAATATTACGAATTTTCATCCCAATACTAGGCCAGATTTAGGAATTGGCAGAACCTTTCAGAACTTAGCTTTATTTGACCATATGACTGTTTTAGAAAAATATATATTGGAAGGCATCATTTGCTAAGAAGTAATTTTTTTTCAGGAGCCATATATTGGCTTTCTGGAGCTAAAAACGAAGAAGTTAATAATAGAAAAGAGGCTGAAAAAATATTAGATTTTTTAGAAATTAGTAACATCAGAAAATCTACAGCTGGAACATTATCATATGGCTTTAAGAAAGAGAGTTGAGTTAGCAAGAGCTATAGCTATACAACCAGAATTAATCCTTTTAGATGAACCAATGGCAGGTATGAATCAAGAAGAAAAAGAAGATATGGCAAGATTTATTATTGATTTGAACAGAGAATGGAAAATTACTGTAGTTATGATTGAACATGATATGGGTGTAGTTATGGATATTTCAAAAAGAATAGCTGTTTTAGACTTTGGAGAAAAAATTGCTGAAGGTACTCCAGATGAAGTTATTAAAAATAAGAGGGTGCAGCAGGCTTATTTAGGAGATGAGAGTTAATGACGCATACTATTCCGCATTATATAAAAAGCAATGCTAAAAATTATCCTAAAGATATAGCGCTGAGAGAAAAAAATTTGGTGTTTGGAAAACTAAAGATTGGCAACAGTGTTTGGAAGAAATAGAAAATATTACATTAGGGTTACACGCTAAAGGAATAAATGGGAAAAAAACTATAGCTATATTAGGTAATAATACCCCAAGATGGACGCTTGCAGAAATTGCAGTGCAGTCTTTAGGAAGTATACCTTTAGGTATCTATTCTGATGCTTTAGAAAGTGAAATTATTTATCTTATTGATTATTCAAGTTGTAGAGTTGTCTTTGTAGAAGATGAAGAGCAAGCAGATAAAATTATGTCATTATCAGATTCAAAAGGAAAAATTGATTTAATAGTTTATGATGAGCCTAAAGGCATGAATAAATATGATGATAAAAGGTTAATTTCCTATAAAAATTTATTAAAGACCGGTAATGAATTTAAAAAACATAACACTAATTTTTTTAATAAATTACTTGAGAATATTAACGAAGAAGATACTTGTATATTTTGCCCTACATCAGGAACGACTGCTAACCCAAAACTAGCTATGATAAGTCATAAAGCTTTGCTAAATCATTCAAAAAGTTATTTATCAGCAGACCCTAAAAATAGCACTGATGAATATGTTTCAGTTTTGCCTATGCCTTGGATTATGGAACAAACATATGCAGTAGGAAAATGGTGTATAAGTAGAATGAAAGTAAATTTTGTTGAGGAGGCTGAAACCTTATTTGATGATCTAAGAGAAATTGGTCCGACATTTATATTATTTGGTCCTAGAGTATGGGAACAAATGGCCGCAGATATCAGGTCAAAGGTTATGGATTCTTCTTTTATAAAAAGAGGTATTTATGGTTTATCTATGAAACTAATGTCATTAAAAAGTAACTTTTTGATCAAACTTTTGTGTGAGTTTCTCGTCAATAGATGGCTTAGAGATCAGTTAGGATTATCTTTTGTCAAGTCAGCTGCAACAGGAGGAGCTGCTTTAGGGCCTGATACATTTAAATTTTTTGTTAAAATAGGTATACCTTTAAGACAATTATATGGTCAAACTGAACAAATAGGAGCATATACTATTCATAGAAAGGGAGATATTGATTTTGATTCTGTAGGTTTTCCCTTTGATACTGTAAAAATAGATATTGATAAACCAGATGAAGAGGGTATTGGAGAAATTAAAGTTAATAATAAAAATTGTATGCAAGGGTATTTAAATGTTAAGGAAAACTTTTTATCTAATGGTTGGTTTTTTACAGGAGATGCAGGCTATATTAATAAAAGGGGGCATTTAGTAGTTATTGATAGAATGTCAGATCTATCATATACCGCACAAAATTTAAGGTATTCTCCTCAATATATAGAGAATAAGCTAAAATTTTCATCTTATATAGCTGAAGCTGCGGTTATTGGATCAGGTAAAGAGTATTTATCAGCAATTATTTGTATAAGATATTCGGTTCTTTCAAAATGGGCTGAAAACAAACGAATAGGTTTTACTACATACTCTGATTTAGCAAATAAGACAGAAATTGAAAGTTTGATAACAAGCGAAACTAAAAAGGTCAATGATACTTTGCCTGATAAACAAAGAATCAAAAAATTTGTTCTTCTTTATAAAGAGTTTGATGCTGATGATGATGAACTTACTAGAACTAAAAAATTAAGAAGAAATTTTGTAATCAAAAAGTACTCAGATATAGTAGAAGCTCTATATGGAGATAAGAAAACAATTGATATCAATACGTCTGTAAAATTACAGGATGGTGGAGTTCAAAAAATTAATACTAAACTAAATATTATAAATATGGAGAACATAAATGGCATTTGATTTTTTAGTTCAATTATTGGTTAATGGTTTTATCATAGGTTTGCTTTATGGAGTGGTGGCAATGTCATTTGTTTTGATTTATAAATCCAGCCAGGTTGTAAATTTTGCCCAAGGAGAATTTTTGTTAGTTGGTGCTTGGGCTTGTTGGTGGTTATTAGCAAAGTTTTCCATGCCATTTTACATGGCTTTTTTATTAACTTTATTATTTATGATTTTATTTGGAATTTTAGTTCAAATTATAATTTTAAAACCGTTAATAGGAGAGCCTATAATTTCTATAATAATGGTCACTATTGGCTTATCAATTTTTTTTTCAAGCAATTATGAATTGGATGTTCGGAGTCTTTACAGAGCCTTTTCCACAAATTTTTAGTTCGGAGAGTTTAAATATATTTGGTTTAAATGTACAAACAGCCTATTTAATGAGTGGTTTAATTAGTATATTTATAATGATAAGTTTTGCTTTATTTTTTAAAAAATCAAAGCTTGGTCTAGCAATGAGGGCTACCGCTTTTGATCAACAGGCTGCTCAATCTTTAGGTGTATCAATAAAACAAGTTTTTGCTGCTGCATGGGCTATATCCGCAATGGTTTCTGCCGTAGCAGGAGTTGTATTTGGAATTGTTAATGGGATTTCTTCTGGTATTGCTTTTATGGGTATAAAGGTATTTCCTGCAGTAATTTTAGGAGGTTTAGACTCAGTGCTTGGAGCAATTCTTGGGGGTTTAGTAATAGGATTATTAGAACATTTAGCACATTATATAGATGTACAATTTCTCAATATAGGAAACCTAATTAGAATAGCACCATTTTATGCATTAATTATTATTCTTATGATTAAGCCATATGGTTTTTTTGGAACTAAAGATATTGAAAGAGTATAAATATGAATTTGAAAAATAGCAGACCTTGTGGAGACTTTAGAACCTCTTATCATAGAGATATGACTATGTTTGATGATAAAAAAGGATTTTATTTAACATGTCTAGGTATTTTATTTCTTATATTTTCACCCTTATTTTTAGACTCTTATCTTATTTCTTTACTAATTTATATTGGATTTTATGCAATTGCGGCTTTAGGGTTAAATATATTAGTTGGTTTTACTGGCCAAATATCAGTGGGGCATGCAGTTTTTTTTGGTTTTGGAGCCTTTGCCTCAGCTTGGTTGAACAATAACTTTGCCATTCCGGTATTCTTTTGTATACCTCTTGCAGCAATATTGACTGCATTAGTAGGACTACTTTTTGGTATTCCGGCTGCTAGAGTAAAAGGACTTTATTTAGCAATAGCAACTTTGGCAGCACAGTTTATAATGGAAGATTTCTTTTCAAGAGCCTCTTGGTTTACAGGTGGTGTAGATGGAGCTTCAGCTGAGCCTTTGAAAAATTTTTGGAATATTTTTTGATACAGATACAAAATACTTTTTTATAGTTTTATTTTGGGTAGTGATTAGCTTTATTTTAGCAACCAATATATTAAGAACTAGAGATGGCAGAGCATTTTTAGCAGTTAGAGATCATTATTTATCTGCAGAAATGATGGGTATTAATCTTACAAAGTATAGAATACTCTCGTTTGGAATTTCATCGCTCTTTGCTGGTCTTGGCGGAGCACTATATGGTCATTATTTAAATTTTGTATCAATAGAGGAATTTAATATTCAATTATCCATTACTTTTTTAGCTATGATTATAATTGGAGGCCTAGGTTCTGTTAGGGGATCTATAATGGGTGCTGCCTATATGGTTTTATTACCAGAGATTATGGATTGGTTGACAAGATCTTTAGCAGGTACACCAATAGATAATGCTTTATCTTTATCAGAGGCTATACCCTTTATTAAAGAGGCATCTATAGGTTTGGTGATAATATTATTCTTGATTTTTGAACCTAATGGATTAGCCTATCGTTGGGGACAAATTAGAGCATGGTTTAAATTATATCCTTTTTCATACTAGTTTACAGGAGGCAAATATGTCAAAATACTTTATAAAACTTTCCTATATCATAATATTTATTTTAGGATTTTTACTTTCCAGAATTATCATTTCCAATGATATACCTGTTGGACAGTTAGTTGATTTTACAGGACCAACTTCAAGTGTAGGTAAACCTTTTGGTCAGGGACATATTGATGCCATAAAATGGATAAACAAAAACGGTGGAATTAACAATAGAAAAATTAGAGTGGATACTGTTGATTATAGTTACAAGGCGCCAAGGGCTGTAGCCACATATAAAAGATGGAAGTCTAGATTGAAGGTTATTACTGTTATAGGGTGGGGTACAGCAGATACTGAAGCACTTATGGAAACTATTGCTAGAGATAAAATTCCATTTTTTTCAGGTTCTTATGCTGGGCAACTTACTGATCCTACAGGTAAAGCTCCTAATTCTTTTAAAGCAGCTCCATATAATTTCTTTTATGGGCCTTCCTATTCTGATGCATGTAGAGGTTTGCTAACTTGGGCATTAAAGGATTGGGAAAGTAAAGGAAAAAGTGATAAGCCTAAATTTGTTCACATGGGGGATAACCATCCTTATCCTAATGCACCTAAACAAGCATGCCGAGAGTATGCTCAAGAATTAGGTTTTGAAGTATTATCAGTAATAAACTACACATTAGCACCTGGAGACTTTACTGCACAATGCTTAACATTAAAACAGATAGAAGCTAACTACGCTTATTTAGCTAATTCTTCAAATTCTACAACAGCACTTTTAAAGGCCTGTAATACTGTTGGAGCTGAAGTACAGTTTATGACAAATGTTTGGGGTGTAGATGAAACAGTTATAAAGGCATCTGGTAAAGCAGCTGATGGAATTGTTTTTGCAGTTAGAACTAGTTCTGTATGGGGGGATGACACTGATGGAATGGAGTTAATAAAAAATATTTCCTCTATGTCTGGAAAAAAAGATCAATATAGATCAGTACATTACATCTCAGCAGTTTGTTCAATGTTTTATATTGCAGAGGCAATGAAACTGGCAATGACAGAAGGAGAATTAAGTGGAGAAAGTATTAGAAATGCAATGTACAAAAATGAAAACTGGGCGCCAGAAGAGCTTAAAGGGGTATGTTTGCCTTCAACCTGGAAAAATGATGATCATAGAGGTTTAATGGAAGTACCCATTTATATGGTAAAAGTAAATGGTCCTACTGATAAAAAAAGTGTTGATCAACTAATGAAAGAAAAGATTATTCAATTAGTAAAAGAGGATCAAATTTCCCTTCCTAGAAGACCTGAGTGGAGAGGTTATTAAAAACTTAGTTTTGATTCATGTTAAAAATTAAAAATATTGAAGTAGTATACAATGAAGTTGTATTGGTCATTAAAGGTTTAAGTCTTGAAGTAAATGAAGGAGAAATAGTATCTCTTTTAGGGGCAAATGGAGCAGGAAAGTCTACTACATTAAAATCTATATCTGGTTTACTAAAAACTGAGGACGGTGAAACCACAAAAGGAAGCATTCTTTTTGAAGGATATGATATTACAAAATCAAATCCATCTGAAATTGTTAAAAAAGGTATCTTTCAAGTAATGGAGGGCAGAAGATGTATAGCAGATATGACTATAGAAGAAAATCTTAGATTGGGGGCTCTCACTAGAACTGATAGAAAAATGATTAAAAATGATATTGAGGAGGTCATGAACTTTTTCCCTAGGCTTAGAGAGAGAAAAGGTTTATCAGGTTATCTTTCTGGAGGAGAACAACAAATGCTTGCAATAGGAAGAGCCCTAATGGCTAAACCTAAAATTATTTTAATGGATGAACCCTCAATGGGTTTATCTCCTATGCTCGTAAAAGAAGTTTTTGATATAATTAGGAAATTAAATAAAGAATTAGGGATTACTATTTTATTAGTAGAACAGAATGCTAAATTGGCGCTCAATTTATCCTCACGTTCTTATATTATGGAAAATGGTAAGATAGTAATGGAAGGAAAGTCAGAAGACCTAATCGAGAATGAGGATGTAAAAGAGTTTTATTTAGGTGGAGGAAATGATAATAGAAAGTCATTTAAAGATTTAAAATCTTATAAAAGAAGAAAACGTTGGCTATGATTAAAAATGATACTAATAATTTTTTTAATGATCAAGAAACTCAGGACCCTTTAATAAGAGAAAAATTATTATTTAAAGATATTGGTCTAAAATTAAAAAAAATAACTGAGAAGTCAGTTGGATGGAAAAATAGGCTAAATAAAATTAATTTTGAAAAGATTAATACTAGAGAAGATTTTAATAATATTCCTATAACGAGAAAAACAAGTTTAATAGAAATGCAGAAGTCTAATTTTCCTTATGCTGGCTTTAATATTAAGGATACAAAAGAGTATGCATATATGTTTGCTTCTCCAGGGCCAATTTATGAGCCAGGAGAAAAAGGTGACTTTTGGAATATGTCAAGTTGTTTACATGCAGCAGGATTAAGAAAAGGTGACTTAGTTTACAATACTTTCTCTTATCATTTAGGTCCAGCAGGGATTATGATAGGAAACTCTGCTATCAATTTAGGTTGTTCAGTTTTGCCTGGAGGTGTTGGTAATACAGACTTACAAATAGAAACTATAAGAGCAGTAAAGCCAAGCTTTTATGTTGGAACTCCTTCTTTTTTAAAAATAATTTTGGATAAAATTAAAGAAAATAATATAGATGTATCTTTTTTAAAAAATGCATTAGTAGGAGCAGAGCCTTTCTCAAATGACTTAAGAAAATATTTTAGAGAAAAATATAAAATTGTTCCATTGCAAATGTATGGTACAGCAGAAGTAGGCTGTATTGCATATGAAAGTAAAAATAAAAATAATGAAATTAATGATGGAATGATAGTAGAAGAAAATATTATTCTAGAAATAGTAAAGCCAGGCTCTAATCAGCAAGTTAGTAATGGCGAAGTTGGAGAGGTAGTAGTTACAAAACTTAATAACTCTTATCCAATGATCAGGTTAGCTACGGGCGATTTATCAGCAATTATAGATGCTCCAAGTCCATGTGGTAGAACCAATATAAGAATTAAGGGATGGATGGGTAGAGCAGAACAATCTACAAAGGTGAAAGGTATTTTTATTACTCCAGAACAAATAAATAAATTAATTAATACTTTTTTGCAAATATCTAAAGCAAGGCTTGTTATAGAAAGTAAAGATTTTTTAGATGACCCTGTATTGATATGTGAAGTTAATAACAGAAATAATATTCAAGAAGAAGATATTAAAGCTTTTTTTAAGAGCCAATTTAAATTAAATATTAGAGTTAATTTTGTAAATGAAGGTAACATAGTAAATGATGGCATAATCATAGAAGATAAGAGAAATAAAAATTAAGCTTATATGAAAAAAAGCTATCTTTAACAGTAACTAAATTAACATGTAAAAGAAACTCAATAAGTATTTTTAATCCACTTTCATTTAAAGTTTCCGAAGGGCAGATGTTAATAATAAAAGGGAAAAATGGTAGAGGAAAGACAACTCTTATACACTGTTTAGCTGGCCTTTTGTCTTACCAAGGAATTGTAAAGTGGAAAGGTGTAGAAGGCAAAATAGGATACATAGGTCATAAGTTTGGTTTGAAAGAATATGAAACAGTGTATGATTTTATAAAATTCTGGAAAGCGGTTTATGGTTCTAAAGTTAGTATTGATGAAGTTGTCGAATTTTTTTCACTATTTAATATACTCTTTTCTCCTATTGCTTTTTTATCATTTGGTCAAAAAAAAAGTTAACTTTCGTAAGGCTTTATTTTTTTAACAATAATGTATGGTTGCTTGATGAACCTTTTTCAGGGATGGATGATAATAATAGAGAATTAATTTTTAATATGATAGAAAGCCATATATCAAATAAAGGTATGGTAGTTTTATCCACGCATGAGAAAGGAAGAATTTTAAATATTAAAAATACTAAGGAATTAGTTATTGAATAATTTATTTTACATAATTTTAAAAAAAGATTTTAAAGACAATCTTTTGTCAAATAAAGCCTGGTTTACGATTTCCTTTTTTTTATTATGTTTGATTATATTTCCTCTTGCTTTTGGCAGTAGTCAATATTTAGAATTAAATGTATCTATATCAGCTATTTGGATCTCCACACTTTTCGCAAATTTAATTGCCTTAGATCATATGTATAAAGAGGATTATAATGATGGAACTTTACTTTATTATATTGTTAATAAAGTACCACTAGTTATTGTAGTTTATGCAAAATGTTTAAGTCATTGGCTTTTTAGTGGATTACCAATTATTTTGATTGCCCCCTTATGTTCTTATATATTTTCAGGTTATAGTGAAAATAATTTAAACTTATTTATTAGTTTAATATTAGCTACACCAATATTCACTCTAATTGGCTCTCCAATTGCAGCTTTAATGTTAGGCTCTTCCTTGAGAGGTGCAGCGTTAACCTTTATTACTCTTCCATTTTATTTACCAATTATAATTTTTGGTGTTATGGGAACTAATATTAATAATAGTAATATAAATGCTGAATTTTATTTATTATTAGCTATCTTAAGTATAGGAATAATATTTTTTCCTATGATAACAGTAAAAATTTTAAAAAATATAATTAATTAAAGATGTTAAGAAAACTGCATAAATACGCTAACCCAAATAAGTTTAGCTTAATTATAATGCCTATAAAAAATGTTTGTCTTTATGCTGCATTACCTTTAATTGCTATAGGTTTAATAATAGGATTATTTTTTTCTCCACCTGACTATCAGCAAGGAGAAACAGTTAGAATAATGTATATTCATGTATCTTCAGCATGGATAAGTTTATTTGCCTATGTTTTGATTTTTCTTCTTAGTGTTTTTTATTTAATTTGGAAATTTCCTTTATTTGTATTAATGGCTAAAGAAATACCATTTGTAGCTATTATATTTACTTTAATAACTTTGATTACAGGATCGCTATGGGGAAAACCTACATGGGGAACATATTGGGTTTGGGATGCAAGGCTTACTTCATTTTTAATATTATTATTTATATATTTAGGTTTAATTTTTATTGATAAAGCATTCAAATATAATGTAAATGGTGATTTATCCTTTTCTTATTTATCAATAATTGGAGCTATAAATATACCCATTATAAAATTTTCAGTTGATTGGTGGAATACTTTACATCAACCGGCAAGCGTAATTAGAGCTAGTGGTCCGTCAATTAATATTGAGATGCTTATTCCACTAATGATTATGTCTACAGGTGTTTTATTATTATTTTTTTATTTAATTTTTACTAATATTCAGTCTTCAATAGCGGAAAAAAAGATCTTATTTTTAAGTTCAAAGGATTAATTATTATGAGTGAACTTTTCTTGATATTTGAAATGAATGGGCATGGTTTTTTTATTTGGTCTGCTTATGGTGTGTGGTTCGTATTGTTAATATTATTATTTTTAAAAGTTCTTTTAAGAAAAAAAGAAATTAAAAGAAAATTAAAATACTTGACTGAGAAAAATGATGGTTTTGAAGAATAAAAAATTGAAAAGATTTAGCTTTCTGTTAGCAGCATTTTTAAGTATTGCATTGGCAACATTTTTTGTATTAAAAGCTTTAGATGAAAAAATTGTTTTTTTTTACACACCTTCTAAGTTATTTGAAAAAGAAGAAGACAAAATGCAATATATTAGAGTAGGAGGATTAGTTAAAGAAAAAAGCATTAATTTTAGTGATGATGGTTTAAAAGTAAATTTTATGATAACTGATAATAAAAAAACTGTGAATGTCATGTTTGAAGGTATTCTTCCAGACTTGTTTAGGGAAAATCAAGGAGTAGTTGCGGAGGGTAGGTTTAATAAAGAAAAAAAAATATTTTTGGCTGAAAAGGTATTAGCAAAACATGATGAAAATTATATGCCACCGGAAATTCACAAAGCTTTAGAGGAGGAAAAATAAATTGGTAGCTGAACTTGGTTTTATTCTTTTAATATTCGCTTTTGTTTTATCAGCAATACACTTATTTTTTTCAACAAGAGTTTGTTTTATTAATTTTTCAGAAGACAACTTCTCTATTCTTAGAAAAATTAACTTCTCTATTTGTTTGCTATTAATAACATCGTTTTTATTTTTGATAATAAGTTACGTGCTATCTGATTTTAGCGTATTAAATATTTATAATAACTCTCATACTAATAAGCCTTTACTTTATAAGGTTTCTGGTACTTGGGGTAACCACGAAGGGTCATTATTAATGTGGTTAGCATTTTTGGGAGGCTATGGTTTTTTCCTTACTTTGTATACAAAAAATAATAATAAGAAATTTACAGCAAAAGTTTTTTTCACATCAAATATAGTGAATATTGGGTTTATAGGATTCACTATATTTACTTCAAACCCTTTCTTAAGAATAAGTCCTATACCAGAAGAAGGTAATGGACTTAACCCAGTTTTACAAGACCCTGGATTAGCCTTTCATCCACCGCTTTTATATTTAGGTTACGTAGGGTTAACTATTCCTTTTGCGTATTCTATTGCCGCTCTACTTGAAGGCAAAGTTGACAGAAGGTGGGCAAATGAGATAAGACCCTGGATACTAATATCGTGGATTTTTTTGACACTGGGAATTACTTTGGGATCATTTTGGGCATATTATGAGCTAGGTTGGGGAGGTTGGTGGTTTTGGGACCCAGTAGAAAATGTCTCTTTGCTTCCTTGGTTGCTGCTAACGGCTTTATTACATTCTAACAGAGTTACAGAAAAGAGAGATAATTTAAAATCATGGACCATTTTGCTATCCATAATTGCTTTCTCTCTTACACTATTAGGTACTTTTATAGTAAGGTCAGGCTTATTAACATCAGTTCACGCATTTGCTTCAGATCCTGCAAGAGGAATATATATATTAAGTTTTTTATTTTTGATTACTGGGGCATCATTAATCTTATATGTCATAAAATATGATAAAATTGAAAGTGATGAAAAGCTTAACCTTCTCTCCAAAGAAGGAGGGCTTTTATTAAATAATGTATTTTTGTGTGCTTCTACAGTAACTATTTTGTTGGGAACATTATGGCCACTTTTTGTAGAGGTTATTACTGGTAAAGATATATCAGTGGGAGCACCATATTTTAATTTAGTTTTTTTACCAATTATAATGCCAGCTATTTTTGTGAGTGGTGTAATAATAAATATAAATTGGAAAAGAAATACTGTGGAGAATTTATTAAAAAGCTTAATAAAGCAATAATAATTTTGTTTTTTTAATTGGGGTAATTTTATTTTTACTAGAAGGACCTATAATATTTTTTATAGGTATAATTTTATCAATATGGTTACTAATTTCTATAATTAATGATTTTTACGAAAAAATAAGAACGAAAAAAAGAATTTCAGATATAAAGTTAAGTAAAGCATTTTCTATTCCTATTTCTACCTATGGTATGTATTTAGCCCATTTTGGGTTAGCAGTTTTTATTTTAGGAGTAGCTATATCAGATTCTAAAAAGGTATATTATGAAGGAGTTATGAAAGAAAAAGAAATTGTCAAAGTAGAAAAATTTAAAATTCAATTAAAAGAAATTTTAGAAAAAAAAAAAAAAACTGGATTTCACAAACAGGAAATTTTAGTGTAGAAGGTTTTAAAAAAAACATTAGTATGTTTGCAGAAAGAAGACTTTACTTAGATACAGGAATGCCTAGCACTGAGGCGGCTATATATAGAAATTTTTTTAGCCACCTTTATATAGTGATGGGCCAAGAGCAGCCACTTAATTCTGGTCAAAGAGTAGTAAGAATTTATTTCAATCCATTTATAATTTTAATATGGAGTGGAGCATTTTTGATGGCGTTTGGTGGACTAATTTCTATATGCGATAAAAAAAGAAATAGGTAGTTTTTTGAAATATATAAAACTATCTCCAATTATTCTTTTTTTAATCTTATTTTATTTTTATTTTGGAAAATTAAAAATATTCAAAATACTAAAGAATTACAATCAGTTTTATTAAATCAAGATTTGCCAAAGTTAGAATTGGAATACGTAGATGGTAAATTTACATTAAATAGTTTATTAGGGAAAAAAGCTTTTATTATTAATTTTTTTTGCTTCTTGGTGTGCTCCTTGTAGAGAAGAACATAAAGTACTAGAAAAATATAGTAAAGATCAAATAATTATTGGAATTGCTTATAAAGATGATATTAATAATGTGAAAAGATTTTTAAATGAATTAGGGGACCCTTATGATATTTTAATGCTAGACCCAAACGGAAGAGCAGCAATTGATTTGGGCTTATATGGCGTTCCTGAAACATATTTTATAGATAGTAAAGGTAAAATTAAGTATAGACAAGTTGGCCCATTAACAGTAAAAAAGTTTGAAAATATTTTAAAATCACTGAAAGTAAATTAAGTAAAGTTTTATGAATTTTTTAAAAATTTTTCTAGTCTTTTTTATTTGCATTTATGTAAAAAACTCCTTCCGAGTCAGAACAATAAAAATTTTGAAAAAAGATTTATTGAACTATCTTCAGAACTTAGGTGTTTAGTGTGTCAAAACCAATCTCTCTTAGAGTCAGACTCTGAATTAGCCAATGATTTAAAAGAAATAATATATGAAAAAATAAATGAAGGACAAAGTAATAATCAAATTAAAAATTTTTTTAGTACAAAGGTATGGAGAGTTTATTTTATTTAAGCCATTGTTCAATATGGCTAACCTGCTTTTGTGGGTTACACCTCTAATTTCATTTATTTTGATTGCATTCATAGCAATTAGAAAGACCAATTATAAAGAGAAGTAAATGCTATATTTTTTCTTATTTATTTTTATTTTTTCAATGATATTAACTCTACTTATTTTAACAAAATATAATGGTGATGCAGGTAAAAAAAAAAAATAGTATATGCCATATTTTTATTTTCAATTTTTCTTCCAGTAATTACTATTTACCTTCAAAATAGTAATTATTGGGTAGGAGATAATGTATTAAGTAAAGTATATAATAATCTGAATATTAGAGAAGTTAATAAAATTGATCCAAGGGCTATATCCAAACTTGTTAATAAGTTAGAGATGCAATTAATAGATAATCCTAATCAAATCGAATTAATAAAAAAATTAGCACAATTAAAATACTTTTTATTAGATTTTGAGGGAGCACTCAAGGAGTTTGAAAAAGGCAGAAGGTTAAAAGCTAATGATATAGATTTTTTAATAGGTGAAGCAAATACTAGGTTAGTTTTAGAGAAAGAAAGTATAAGCAAAAAAACTGTAGAACTTTTTACTAAGGTGCTTGAAGAAAGACCTAATGATATAACAGCACTTTTGGTTTTAGCTGATTACAATTTTTATTCGAAAAATTATATAATATCAAAAAATTATTATCAAAAATTACTGAGCTTAATTGATAAAAATAGCTTAGAATATAAAGATATAAAAAATAGATTAGATGAAATAGAGAATTTTAAATGATACGTGATATATCCATAGTCATACCCATTTTTAACGAGCAAGATAATATAACACAATTAATTAAAGAGGTTAGAGCATCATTAGAAAAAAAAATAAATTATGAAATTATTATTGTTGACGATGGTTCAGATGACAATACTTATGAGGTAGTGAATAAAATAAACAAAATAAACAAAAATATTACTATTATCAGCCATAAAAAAAATTATGGGCAAAGTATTGGTTTGCGAACAGGAATTATAGAAGCCAACAGTGAATATATTGTAACATTAGATGGGGATGGTCAAAATGATCCTAGAGATATACTTAAGCTAATTAAGTCTTTTGATACTAAGGTTAGTTTTATGATGGTTATAGGTAATAGGGTAAATAGGATAGATAGTACAGCTAAAAAAGTAGCTTCTAGATTAGCCTTTCAAATTAGAAAGTTACTTTTAAAAGACACTACTCCTGATACTGGATGTGCAATAAAATTGTTTAGAAAAAAAGATTTTCTACAATTACCTTTTTTTAATCATATACATAGATTTCTTCCTTTTTTATTTAATACTTTCGGAGGAAAAATTATATCTATTCCAGTTAATCATAGGTCTAGAAGTAGTGGAATTTCTAAATATTCTAATTTTCAAAGGTTTTTAGTAGGGATTAATGATTTATATGGTGTGATTTGGCTACGAAAAAGATCTGTTTGGCCTATACTAAAAAAAAGAGATAAACATTTAAAAAGCAAGGAGAAGAAATAATGGAGATAAGTTTACATTGGTTAATTATAGGGTTTTTAGGACAACTCTTTTTCTCTGCAAGATTTATATTACAATGGATTTATAGTGAAATTAACAAAAAAAGCATTATACCGTTAGGTTTTTGGTTTTTTAGCATTTTAGGAGGACTTACCTTACTAGTCTATGCTATTCATAGAAAGGATCCAGTTTTTATAATGGGACAAGCAACTGGATTATTTATTTATGCTAGAAATTTATATTTTATAAATAAACAGCACAAGATTGATTTAGATTTAAGAAACATATTAAAAAGCATTAAACTATTTTTTAAAGATTTAATGAACTTAATTACTAAAAAGAACTAATCATTTCCAATTTTTTAGTATATATAAATTAAAAGTTTTCAGTCTTTTATTTGTTTTAAAATTAAAACTATTAACTTTCTCAGTTGAGGTTGCTTTGCTTTCCATAGTTGGCGTAGGACGAGTTCTTGTAATTAAAAGTACATCATAGCCTTTTAAATCGTTATGATCTGTCGTAAGTTCGTAGTGATCGTCTATTTTAATATCACCATTCCATTTTGCTTTTTTTATGTCTATATTTTTTAAATAATATAATAATTGAGCATAATCTTCTCTATCATCTGTCATTAATGCGATGTTATTTCTATTGGTTATTTCATTTTTAATTATGTTTGATAAAGGTTTGATATGCTTAATATTTGCAAAGGGATCTAGATTATGTATTGGTAGAAAAAAAATGGATATTACTATTATAGTGGAGAAGGTAAGTTGATTTAATATAAAAATATTATTCATAAAATTTTTTTTACTGTTTAATAAAGTTGGTAATAAAATACAGGCAAATGGATAACCTACAACAGCCCAATTTGCATTTGCTCTAGAAAAAATAGCTAATATAAAAACTATAAAAATAGGCAGGATGAAGGTAATTAAAAATATCTTTTGTATAGTATTAAAACGTTGTAAAGATAGAGTTTTTTTAAATAAGAATAAAAAAGGAATTACACCAAAAATAAACATTTGAGATAATAAAAACGTTATGCCTTGAAAAATATTTATTTTTATATGAGATAGATTTGCGTTTGATGCAGTATGAGATAATGTAACAAATTCATTATTATAGTTCCAAATTAAATTTGGAAAAATTAATATTATTATAATGATTATACTTAATAAAAAACTTTTGTTAAAAAAGAAACGTCTGCATTCTTTGTCTATTAATGTACTAAATAAAAAACTTAGTAATAAGTAAAAGATTGCATATTTAGATAAAAAGCCTAAAGCAAAAAAAAGCCCTAGAAGACAAAAAAGTAAAAAGGTATTTTTTCTAGAATTAAATATTTTTATAATACATAAAGCTATTAGAGATGAAAAAAGTAATAGAGGTACATCTGTTGATATCAAAAAGGATGAAAATGATATCCCAGGCATTAATAAGTACAAAAAAGATCCCAAAAGTGCTTTTTTAAAACTCTTAGTTAGTAAATGCACGGAGTAGAATATAATTAAAGAGGTTAAAAAATGTAAGAAAGGAGATAATGATCTTATACAATTTTCACCGTTGCCACATAGCTCAGTAACTACTCTTATCAAAAATGCCAATAAAGGTGGCTTAGAAAAGTAGCCCCAATCTAAATTTTGAGACCAACCCCAATATTGAGCCTCATCAAAATGTAAAGGAAGATCTATATGTATGTTTAAAATTATTCTTAAAAGAAGAATAGTAAATGAAAGAATTAGAAAAAAATTTAAATAAGAAAATGCCTTTGATTGATTTAACATAATCATTAAATTAATTTTTTTCTAAAACTGTATCCCAATATAGAAAGTCACTCCAAGTATGATGCAAGTAGTTAGGAGGAAACAACTTTCCAGCTTCTCTTAATTCACTGAAAGTTGGTTTTTTAGGAGTTTTAACTAATTTCATATTAGCATCTTTAAAATTTAAGCTTCCTTTTTTGTTATTACATTTAAAGCAAGCAGATACAACATTATTCCAATTGGTGGATCCTCCATTTGCTCTAGATACGACATGATCAAATGTAAGCTCTGATGCTTTAAATTTAAGATCACAATATTGACATTTAAAATGATCTCTGAGAAACAAGTTAAACCTTGTAAAAGGTATTCTTTTTTAGTGGAATATATTTTTTTAATGAAATAACACTTGGTAATTTCATAGAAAAATTAGAAGAGCTAACTCTTCTTTCATATTCTGCGACTATATTTACTCTATCTAAAAATACAGCTCTAACTGTATCTTGCCATCCCCATAAAGATAAGGGAAAGTAGCTGAGTGGTTGATAGTCAGCATTTAAAACCAAGCAAGGACTATTGTCTAAGGTACTAATTTTTATCTCCTAATATTTTTAAAAATTTCTATATCGGCATTCTTCCCTGAATGAAATTCAATCCTTCTATAATTCCTTCTTCATTAATTGAATGTTCTAAATCGTTATAAATTTTTTTGCTTAAGGTTTTAGCAACAGGTTCTAATTGTTCTACAGCATTATGCATTTTAGCTATAGGAACTATAGTATCATTTTGACCATGAAGTAATAGATAATCATTATTTTTAATTTCCTCATTAGGTAAATTACCTAAAAAGGCACCTGAATAACCTACTACGCCTAAAAGTTTTTCTCTTAAAGAAGTATATATTGCTAGCATAGTTCCTTGACTAAAGCCAACAAGAAAGTACTTGTCGTCTGCAAGTTTATATTTTTTTAAATAGGTGCCAATAAAACTTTTAAGGTCCAGATAGGATTGATGTAATCCTTTTAATGCCTCTGCGTCATTGTTACTAAGTATATCAAACCATTGTCTGCCATGAGGATTACCGCCACAGACTTCTGGTCCATTAGGTGCTATAAAAGTTGTATCAAGTAATTTTGATTTCCATATCTCTCCAATTTGTATCAAATCGTTTCCATCAGAACCCCAGCCATGCAAAAAAAATACTAAGAACTTAGTGCTACTGCCTTTGTCTATGATAGGGCCTGTTAATTTTCTTGTATTAGTCATAATCATTTAAGTATACAATTTTTAATAATAATATATATATTATAATATATAAGTATTGCGATGTGAAATGAGTTTTATATTAAATTTCGGAGTAATTTTTTTTCTATAGCTGTTTTCTTAGTTTTAACAGCAGGAGTTATTGCTATGGCAAGAGGTGACAGCTTTAATAAGAATTGGTCACAAAAATTAATGAGAATGAGAGTATTGTTTCAAGCTATAGCTGTATTATTTATTGTAATTATATTTGGTTTAATCAAAAATTAAGGGAAACATGAAAGCATTAGTCGCGGTAAAAAGAGTTATAGACTATAACGTAAAAATAAGAGTTAAGCAGGACAACTCAGGAGTGGAAAAGGAAAATGTAAAAATGTCTATGAATCCTTTTGATGAGATTGCGGTAGAAGAAGCTATTAGGCTCAAAGAGAAAAACCTTATTGATGAGATAGTAGTAGTTTCAATAGGTTCAGATAATGTTCAAGAAACAATTAGGTCAGCTTTAGCTATGGGAGCTGATAGAGGTATTTTGGTAAAAACTGATAATGAACTTGAGCCTCTTGCTGTAGCAAAGATTTTAAAATATTTTGTAGAAAAAGAAGAAAGTGATATTACTATTTTAGGAAAGCAAGCAATAGATGATGATTATAATCAGACAGGACAAATTTTAGGAGGATTATTAAATTATCCACAGGCAACTTTCGCTTCTAAGGTTATTAAAGAAGATAATGCTATGTTGGTTACTAGGGAAATAGATGGCGGTTTGGAGACATTAAAAATTAACCTGCCTTGCATTATAACAACTGACTTAAGATTGAATGAACCTAGATATGCTTCTTTACCCAATATTATGAAAGCTAAAAGTAAGCCTATAGATATTATTGAGCTAAAAGAACTAAATCTAGAAATAACAAATAGGTTAGAGATATTAGAGGTTAAAGCTCCTCCTGAAAGAGGAGGTTCTGTTAAAATGTTAGATAATTATAGCGAGTTAATTGATGTTTTAAAAAATAAAGAGGGAATTTTATGAGTTGCTTAGTAATAGCTGAACTAGAAAATGGAACACCTAACAGGCCAAGTCTGGCTGCAATATCTGCATCTCTTGAATTGGAAAGTACTATAGATCTTTTAGTTTTTAATCCTGATAAAATTGATGAAATTAAGAAGATCAAAAATGTTAAAAAAATTTATTCATTCAAAAACAAAATTGATAATTTAGTAGCTGAAGACTTAGTAAACTGTTTAAAACAGATAGCTGCTAATTATAAATATATAATAGCACCATCAGGAACATTCTCTAAAAACTTTATTCCTAGGTTGGCAGCTAATTTAGACTTACAGCCTATTACTGATATTATCAAAATACATGACAAAAATACTTTTGATAGACCTATTTATGCAGGCAATGCTATAGCAACAGTTCGTTCGCATGACAAAACTATAATGTTGACAGTTAGAGGAACTGCTTTTCAACCATTTGCTCAAGATGGTGGTTCAGCGGAAGTCGAATTATTACCTGATTTGTTAGAAGGTAATCATTCTAAATTTATTAATAAAGAAATCACGAAATCTGAAAGGCCAGAACTGTCCTCAGCAAAAATTATAGTATCAGGAGGTAGAGGAGTAGGTTCTAAAGATAATTTTAAAATTATTGAGGAATTAGCAGACAAACTGAATGCTGCAATAGGCGCTAGTAGAGCGGCTGTTGATGCTGGCTATATCTCTAATGATTATCAGGTAGGTCAAACTGGAAAGGTTGTTGCACCAGAACTTTATATAGCTGTGGGTATTTCTGGAGCAATACAACATTTAGCCGGAATGAAAGATAGTAAAGTTATAGTAGCTATAAATAAGGACGAGGATGCTCCAATATTTCAGGTAGCTGATTATGGGTTAGTTGGTGATTTATTTACAACTATACCTGAAATCACTAAGGAAATTTAGTATTGGTTTTGCTATGAATTTTATTGGGATAGACTTAGAAGGAGTGCTTATTCCTGAGATCTGGGTTTCTCTAGCAGAAAAAACAGGCATAAACGAATTAAAATTAACTACCAAAGACATAAGTGATTACAAAGAACTTATGAAAATAAGAATAGATATTTTAAAAAAAAAACAAATACAATCAAACTTGTTATTTGAGATAGCTTCGGAAATTAAACCATATGAAGGAGCAATAGACTTTTTATCAGAAATTAGAGAAAAGTATCAAGTTATTATTTTATCAGATACCTTTTTCAATTTATCAGCACCGGTTTTTAAGAAGTTAAATTATCCTACAGTATTTTGTCATAAATTATTAATAGATGAGAGTAATATGATAAGTGGTATGGAAATGTGTAAAGAAGAACATAAAAAACTTACTCTTGACTATATGAATTCTTTGAATTTTAAAACTATTGCTATAGGGGATAGTTTGAATGACCTTGGAATGTTAGAAGAAGCTGATACAGGTATTTTATTTAAATCTTCAAACTCTATAAAAAGTAAATACAGTCAGTATTTCAGCTGTGATACATACAGTGATCTTTTAAAAAAATTCATCAGACTTTTAATAAATAACAAGGATAACTAAATGAAAAATATAACAAAAAGAAACTTTTTAAAGGGCTTTACTTTTCTAACATTGAGTTCATATTTATCAGGAAAAAGTAGCAACTTGCTGGCTCATAGCGAAAAAAAGATGATTATAAAAAATCTAATTTTGGAAAAGATAGTGATGCTTTAATAGTAGTTGACGTACAAAATGATTTCTGTCCCGGAGGTAGTTTGGCTGTTAAAGAAGGTAATACAATTATAAGTAAGATTAATGAAATACAAAAAAGATTTAATTATATATTTTACACTCAAGATTGGCATCCTGTGGATCACATTTCTTTTTCGACAAATAATGAGGGTAAAGAAGTTTTTTCAACTATAGAAGTCCCTTACGGAAAACAAGTAATTTGGCCACCTCATTGCGTTTTTAATACTAAAGGAGCTGAGTTTCATAAAGAATTAGATGTTAAATATGCTAATGCAATAATTAGAAAAGGATTTAGAAAAGAAATTGATTCTTATTCTGGTTTTTTTGAGAATGACAAGGTTACACCTACAGGTTTAGAGGGATTGTTAAAGACTTTGAAGATAAAAAGAGTATTTATTTGTGGTCTGGCTTTGGACTTTTGTGTAAATTATACTGCTCTTGATGCAAAAAGTTTAGGATTTGAAACGATTGTGATAGAAGGAGCAACACTTCCAGTAGATATAGGAGACTCTGTTAAAAATACACTTAGAGGCTTCAAAAATAAGGGGATACATTATGGACAATTGGATAAATTTATTTAGTTTTCATTTAGCCAACTCATAAATGACTTAGAGTCCCATTCAATAATTCCTTCTACTTTAGCAAAGACCTTATAATCTTTATTAACAATAAAAGTAGTAGGCAATCCTCTAAGAGAAAACTTAGATAGTATCTTTTTATCTTTATCAAAATATTTTTCTAGAGGATTTATGTTTATTTTTTTAAAAAAATTTTTGGCTAAATCTAAACTTTTATCCTGACTTATTGTAATCACTCTTATAGAAGATGATTTCTTCTGCAATGAATTTAGGCTTTTCATTTCTTTTATACAAGGCGCACACCAAGAAGCCCAAAAGTTTATAATGAAATAAGAAGCAGGCTTATCATCAAGCAATATATAATTTTCTTTGTAGTTCATTAATTCTAAACCATTAATATAATAAGGTTCTTTAATTATTTGTATTTTTTCTATATCATTTGATATTAAATTAAAAGTAATATGGAATAAAAATAAAAGAGTAATTAGCGATATTAATTTTTTTTTGATCATAATAGAATACTTAATGATATATAAATTATATGAAAAAAAAATAAACAAAAAAAATAGCAAAAATCTTTGGAGTGGTAGGTTTATTGAAAGCCCTTCAGAAACTATGTTGAGAATAAACTCATCTATAAGTTTTGACAAAACACTTTACGAACAAGATATTTCAGCATCGAAAGTACATGCCACAATGTTAAGTAATCAGAGTATAATTACTAAAGAAGAGCTAAAAAAAATATTGAATGGGCTAACTAAAATAGAAAAAGAAATCAATTACAATAAAATGCAATTTAACGATAAACTTGAAGATATACATACTCATATAGAGTCTAGGTTAATTGAATTAATAGGAACATTAGGTAAAAAACTTCATACTGCAAGGTCTAGAAATGATCAAGTTGCTACAGATACTAAAATTTGGCTAAGAGAGCAAAATAAACTTATAGATAAATATTTAAAAAAATTGCAACTATCTTTAATTGAAAAAGCAGAAGCTAATATATTTACTTATATGCCAGGATTTACTCACTTACAAGTTGCGCAACCAATAACTCTTGCTCATCATCTATTAGCGTATGTTAATATGTTTGGTAGAGATAGAGCTAATAATAAAAGCTTAATAGAAAGACATAATTATTCACCATTAGGTAGTGCTGCCTTAGCTGGAACTACATTTAATATAAATAGAGATGAAACATCAAATAATTTAGGCTTTAAAGCACCTATGAGTAATTCGATAGATGCTGTATCAGATAGAGATTTTATTTTAGATGCATTAAACTTATGTTGTTCTATATCAATACATTTATCTAGGCTATCAGAAGAAATAATATTATGGAGTTCTCCTGGTTTTAATTTTATTAATTTACCTGATACTTTTTCAACTGGTTCTTCAATAATGCCTCAAAAGAAGAATCCAGATGCAGCGGAGCTAATAAGAGGAAAAAGTGGCAGAGTTATTGGAAATTATGTAACTTTATTTAATGTAATGAAAGCTTTACCATTGGCATATTCTAAAGATATGCAAGAGGATAAAGAACCTTTGTTCGACAGCATAAAAACGACAAAAGATACTATTAATGTAATGTCTGAAATGATAAAAGAAATTACATTTAATGCAGATAAAATGTTAGAGATTTGTAATAAGGGACACATTAATGCTACTGACTTAGCAGACGCCTTAGTAGCTGAGTTAGGAGTTCCTTTTAGAGATGCTCATATGATAACAGGAAAGTTAGTTGCTATAGCAGATAGAAAAAAAATACAAATACATGAATTAAATATAAAAGACTTTAAAAAAGTTGATAAGAGAATAAATAAAAATATCATTAATAAAATTACTTTAGAGGCATCAGTAAAAAATAGAGATAGCTATGGAGGTACCAGTCCAGAAAATATTAAAAAAGAAATAATATTTTCTAAAGAAAAGTGGTGCAATGATTAGAATATTAATATTAACCCTAATTATTTTAAACAATTGTGGTAAAAAAGGGAAACTTATACTTAGATGGAAGAGAATCAAATACTATTATTGAGATAGATGAAGAAAGAATTTATAAATTTTAATGTATAGTTTTAAATATAAAAAAAATAATCTATTTTGCGAAGGTGTTAAAGTAGAGGAAATTTGTAAAAATTTTAATACACCTTTTTACTTATATTCTAGTAATACACTTATTAATAATTATAAACTTTTAAGTAAGATGCTAAATGGTATTAATTTCCTTATAGCTTATTCCGTTAAAGCAAATTCTAATCTCTCTGTTTTAAAAACTTTTGCAAAATGTGGAGCTGGTGCAGATGTAGTATCAATTGGAGAATTAAAAAAAACACTTAAAGCCGGTATCTCTAATAATAAAATTGTATATTCAGGAGTAGGTAAAACTAAAGATGAAATAGCTTTTGCTTTAAAAAATAAAATAGAACAATTTAATGTAGAGTCTATAGAAGAATTAGAAACTATAGCAAAAATAGCAGAACAGATAAATACATCAGCTAATATAGCATTAAGAGTAAATCCAGATATTTCTGCAGGAGGGCACCCTAAAATATCAACAGGAAAAAAACGGATAAATTTGGTATTCCTATTTCTGAAGCTAAAAATGTTTATGAGTTAGCAAAAAAATTTAAAAGTTTAAAAATTGTAGGTATTGATATTCATATAGGTTCACAAATTCGTCATTTAACACCATTTAAAAAAGCTTTTAAGAAAGTTTTGAGTTTTTGTATAGAGCTAGATAAATTAGGTTTCAATATTAAAAATATAGATTTAGGGGAGGTATTGGTATTAATTATGACACTGATGAGCAAGACCAAAAATTTTTAATTGAATATACGAACCTAATTAAAAGTACTTTTAAAAAAATTAATAAAAAAATTATTATAGAGCCTGGTAGATTTCTAGTTGCAAATGCAGGAATACTAGTTGCTAGTGTTTTATATAAAAAAACTATAGGAGTAAAAATTTTCTAATAATAGATGCAGGTATGAATGATTTAATGAGACCAGCATTATATGATGCTAGACATATAATTAGACCTTTAAAAAAAAAAGCTAAAGATAAAACGGTAAAAAAATTTGAAGTCGTTGGAACAGTTTGTGAAACGGCAGATATTGTAGTAAAAAATGCTAACATATACAAATCAGTACAACAGGGTGACTACTACTTTATAGATAAAGCTGGTGCATATGGCCATGTTATGGCCTCAAGTTATAATAGTAAAAGCATAGCTGGCGAAATTATGGTAAATAAAAATGATTATAGTGTCATAAAAAAAAGGATAGACCCAGAAGATATATTAAAATTTGAAAAAATTGCACCATGGTTAAAGAAAAATTAAATATTATAAAAAGATTTTTTTTATTTATCTAACTCACTTTTTATTGAATTTAAAGATAAACGATAGATATTTATTTTTAATATTATTATATGCTCAATTAGTAATTATTAGTTTATTATTTGGTGTTTGGAGTTTTTTTTGGACCAGTTTGGCACACATTTATTATTTTATTTTATACAGTAATATTAATATTTGTTTTAAATCAAATAATAAAAAATATTAAATATTATAATAGAAAAAAAACTTTGTTGTGGATTGAGAGTAAGAATTTTAAAATAACTACGCCACTCACAGCTTTAGAAGATAGTCCAGCAAGCATTTATTATAATAAGCAAATTTGGTATTTACATAAAAGTAGTGTTAAAGCAAATTTAAAAAATATAAATTTTATTTTACCTAATATTAGTTTTACTAAATATGATCCTTTGTATATAAGTTACTTACTATTTTTTATTTATATCTTTAGCTTTTTTCTGGTCATATAAAAATAATAAAATATATGAAAATATTTTTGGATGGACAAATTATAGTGCTTATATAAACCAAGATAATTATTTTGAACTTAAGGTTTGGTATAAGCCTCCTGAATATACAAAACTTAAGGAAAAGTTAATACCTATTGTTAAAAAAAATGAAACTATTAGAGTTGAAGAAATAGTTCCAATCAAATCAGAACTTAAAGTATTTATAAAATCTAATAAAAAAAAATTTTCTGTGATGGAGAATGGCAAACCCTTAGAAGTAAAAAAGAATGAAAAAAATAATTATGAATTTAGTTTGCTATTAGATAAAGATAAAAATGTTATTATAAATTATGCGAATAAAGAACATATAGTTTTTGATTTATCAGTTGTAAAAGATAAAAAGCCAAAAATTGAAAATTCTATCTGCTCCAAATGTAGTAAATGAGTCATCACTATCATTTATTTCTAAAACAACTGATGATTATGGCATTAAAAAAATTATTTTAAATATAAATAGACCTCTATCATTTAAACATTTTGAAGAAGAACATCTTTCTTTTAATTTATATTTAAATGAGGCAATGCAGCAGAATACTAAATTAGTAGAAAGTTATTTTTATAAATATTTAGCAGATATAATTTGGGCAGGTAGTGATACCTTTATAGAAATTATAGCATCAGACTTTATCAATCAATCGATAAAATTTTCTGATCGTATAAAAATACCCAAAAAAAATTTTAATAACAAAACTGCTAATGAAATACTTAAAGTTAGAGAAAAATTAGCAAAAAATAAAATAGACTTAAATGAAGGAAAAAAAGATTTTATTCAATTATTTAATGCTAACCAATATTTATTAAATGATAATAATATAAGGGTTATTTATAAAGAAACTTTGAATTTATTTAATAGTACGAATATTATAAAGTTTTCTTTAAAAAATGAATTATTTAAAAATCTATTTATTTTAGCTGAGGTAATTGATGAAGGTGAGTTTTTATCAAGCAAAAAAAAATTTAGAACAAGTAGAACAAAGTTTATTTGATAGCGTAAAACAAAATGATACTGAAAAAGTTAGTACTAATGTAAATAAATTAAAGGAAAAAAATAGAAAGTCTTTTAGATCTAGAAAATGATCAAAATAGTAATAATAATTTTAATAATTTGAATAGTGAAAATATAAAAGATGAAATAGAAGAACTAGCACAACAAATTGAAGACTTATTAAAAACTGGTACTAAAGAAGGTGTTGATGAAAAAATTCAAAAATTGAAACAATTATCTGAAAATATTAAAAACCCAAATAATAATAAAGAACTAGAAGATAAACAAAAACAAAAACAAGAATTTATTAATAAACTATCAGAATTGTTAAATGAACAGGAAAAAGTAATGGAAGAAACATTTAATAGGGCTGCAGAAAGAGGTAAATTTGAACAGAGTTCAGAAGGTAGTGGAGGAAAAAGCCCTAAGGAAAAACAGGAAGAATTAAGAAATACTTTAGGTAATGTTATAAGAGAAATTGGTGCCTCGGAAAATGAGATACCTCAGGATTTGGGAAGAGCAGATAGAGCAATGAGGCAGGCTTCTAGAGACTTAGAGAATGGTAGGCCAGATGAAGCTTCAAATGCTCAAGGCAGAGCAGTAGAAATGATACAACGTTCTATTAATAAGATTAATTCAAAAGAGTATATGTCAAAATCTCCAAAATTTGCTGATAAAGGTAAAGAAAATGACAATAATAAAGAAAAAGAATATTTAGCAGACAATCAAAATATTGAATATCAAGGAACATCTGCAGGAGGTAATATAGAACTATCAAGTAAGAAAAATATAAAAAATGCGAGTAAAATTGCCAAAGAACTTTACAATAGGTTTAATGAAGAGGGTAGAAGTTTAAAAGACAAAGAATATATAAAAAATTTATTGGATTGGTATTAGCATATCAAAAAAGAGATATAGACTTTTCCAGTTACTATCAATATTTTCTAAATAATCTCTAAAAATTATAAAACCAATATAACTATCAAGAAAATTACTATATTTATTATAAATATTGTTTTGAGGTTGGTTTTTCTCCTACTATTAATTTGATTTGGTTTATCTTTTTTTCTAACCATATATGATTACACACACTACATTTGTATTTATTATTTATTTTTAATTTTTTTTGAAGATCAAATATGGTTTCACAATTTGGACACTGTATTTTCATATATTTTACTATTATAAGGTTTAATACTACAATTATAATACTTAATTTTTAAAAAAGGTATATATTTGATTAGGCTGGAAAATTTTTCTATAAAAAGTAATATTGGAAGAAATTTAATTAAAGACGTAAATCTTTTTATTCCTTCTGGTAGCACAGTTTTAATAATAGGCAAGCATTCTATAGGAAAAACTATGTTAGCTAGAGGATTGGATTGGTAGACAAGCCTGCTAGTGGAAATTTATATTTGTTAGGAAAAAATATAAGTAAATTAAGCAGATCTGAGTTATCTAGTATTCATAATGAAATAGGAATAGTATTTCAAGAAAACTATTTTATAAATAATTTTGATTTAGAAACAAATATTATATTTCCTTTAATTCTTAAAAATGAAAAAAAAATGATATAGCTCAGGCACTTAGAGAACTGTTACCTTGGCTTAGCTTAGAAAAAGTAATAAAGGAAAAAGTTTGTAATCTAAGTATAGCAGAATTAAAATTAGCACAGTTTGCAAGAGCTATTATTGGTAGACCAAGAATTTTATTATTAGATAATTTTTTTAAAGATGTTGATAATGGTATAAAAAAAAAAATAAATTATCTAATTTTAGCTTTAAAAAAAATAGGTACGACTGTAATTGTTTTTGGAGAATCTCAAGATGATAGTTCTATAAACTTTAATAAAAAATATGAAATTTATAATAAAAATTTAGAGGAAAGGTAATATCATAATAATATGAATTTTTTAAAAATTAAATTTTTCCTAACAAAATAGAAAATTATTTATATTTTTGCATAAGTAATATTATTTTTATAATCATACTTTTAGGTATAATTGAACAAAGGTTAAACGAAAAAAATAAAAATGAAAATATTAGTGAAGTAATGCTTTTTATTCCTAAAATACAAAATGATTTTGAAGAAAAAAGAGATCTTATTTTTAATCAATTAAGTGCATTAATAGTTCAATAATTTCTGTAAATAAATTAGAAAATAAAGAGATAAAAAAATTATTATTTGATATTTTAAAAAATATAAATGTATCTGATGATATTATACCTGAGGTTTATGATGTTCAGGTTAGAACACTCAAAACCTTTAAATTTTGATATTATTAATAATAAAATTACAAAAATTATTGATGGTGCATTAATAGACAAAATTAGTAATAAAAAATCAAAAAACTTTATTTTTTTTTATTTCAAGTATTTGTAATATTAATTATTATAATTTTATTAAATAATTTTTTTTTATTAAAAAATTATCTTGTAAAAATAAAACATTATATAAATTTAAGTAGATATTTTGGAGTCAATGATTTTATAATATTAAGAAATTTAAACATAAGTTTTTTTATTTTACTAACTTTAGCATTCTCAATTAGTTATCCAATATTTATTGTATTAATAGATTATTATTTTAATTATGTTTTATTAAATGACTTTATTAAAATTTATTTGTTAATATATTTTTTATATAATTTAATAAGTCTTAATAATTTTAAGTATACAATGTAAAATATATATGAAAAATTTAAATGTATTATGAGAAAATTAGCGCTTTATATATCTTCGCTTATTATTTTATTTTTAATATATGGTTTTGTAATTTTTCTTAAAAAGATTAAATATAATCAAGTTAATTTCAATAATCAAACTGATGGTATAGCAGTATTAACTGGAGGAAAAAGGAAGAATTAATCTGGGATTAGAATTATTTAATAAAAATAAAAATTTAAGATTTATTATTTCAGGAGTTGATAAGAAAGTATCAGATAAAAGTATCATACCTAATGATCTCAAGAATAAATCTAGTATAACGATAGATAAAGACTCAGAAAGTACATATCAAAATGCTAAAATAATAAATAAATGGACTGTCTAAATATAAACTTCAGAACATTACTATTATTACCTCATATTATCATATGCCTAGAAGTATGATGTTAATGCAATCATTAACGCCAAATATAAATTTTTATGCTTATCCAGTAGCAAAAAAAATATCTAATAAAAATTCTTTAAGAGAAAATATTTTATATTACTTTTTTTTAACAGAGGAGTATATTAAATATTTATTATCGCATTTTATTATATTTATTAAATAATAGTTATGTTGTTAAAAGTATTTTTGTTTAATTTTATTTTTTTTTTCGATTTTATTTTTTGGATTATTGTTTTTACCAATTTTAATTTCTAGAAAACTAACAAGAAAGACAGTTAGAGTTTGGTCTAAGTGTATAATTTTTTTTCTAACAAAAATTTTAAATATAAAAATAGTTTTTAAAAATAATTATTTAAAAGACAAAGAAGGCCAAGTGATAGCAGCAAACCATCAATCAGCATTTGATACTATTTTTTTTTAGCAGCCTTTGATAAAACAATATACATTATTAAAAAAGAATTAATTTTTATACCTGTATATGGATGGTATGCTATGAGATTAGGTAATATTTATATAGATAGAAAAAAAAAATTGAATCAATTAAAAAATTTCAAAAAATATTGTTAATCTTATTAAAAAAAACTATAAAGTTGTAATTTTTCCAGAAGGAACTAGGCAGGCTCCAAAAAGATAGGAGCTATTAAGCCAGGAGTTTTTTAATTCAAGATCGCTTAAAAAACCAATATTTCCTGTTTATATAGACTCAGGTGAGACATGGCCTAGAAATAGTTTTAAAATAAAGAAAAAAATATTTTTATTAAATCCTTAAAACCAATACCATATGGATTAAAAAAAAATAAATTTAAAGAAATATTAAAGAAAAGTTTTGATAAAAATTTATAAATATTAATAACTCTAATGAAAAATAAAATACTAAATATTAAAGGATTTTTAATTATATTTTTGGTTACCATAATCCTTGTTTTAATTTTAAAATTTACTAGTAATGATAAAGCTTTACAAGAAGAGAATACTGAAGTTTTTTAGTTGAAACTGAAAAAATTATTTTGAAAGATAATAGCCCAGAATATTTATTTTATGGCAATGTTGTAGCGCAAAATCAAGTAGATGTAATATCTCAGTTATCAGGAAAAATTATAAATATTTCACCAAAAGTTTTATCCAATAACTATTTTGAAAAAGGAGAAAAAATTTTTGAGCTTGATCCTTTTAATTATAAGCAAGAACTTATTAAAAAAAAATCTGAGCTTGAAGAACTTAAGAATGAACTTAAATCTAAAAATATGATATTTAGTGAACTTGAAAAACAACAAATTTTAAGTAAAAAAAATTATGACAGAAAAACTCAGTTAGTTGGAGATATAGTAACAAAAAAAATCTTGAAGATGCAGCTACAGAATTATCAATTAATAATGCTAAAGTTTTAGATATTAAATCAAATATACAAACTATACTTTCAAATATTAAAGTTGCAGAATCTCAAGTGAATCTAGCACAACGTAATTTAACAGATACCGTTTATAGAGCCCCCTTTTCAGGTAAATTAGATAATAGCTTTAATAGAAGTAGGAGCAGAGGTATCTGCTGGACGTATATTAGGAAAGCTTTTAAATACTTCAGGGATCTTAATGTACAGTTTTTTGTAGGTGAAAAATATACACACATTTAAGTAATATTTTAGGAAAAGAGGCTCAAGTTTTCTGGAAAAAATCTAATTTTAAAAAAATTATTTAGCAAAAGTCTTTTATATAGATAGTGCTATCAATAAAGAGAGAGCAGGTTTGAATATTAAGGCGAAACTAGAAGAAATTTCTGAGAATGATCCTATAAAGCCAGGTGTCTTTGTAGAAGTTGTAATTCAAGGTCTTGCTATTCAAGAATCATTTTTAGTGGATGAAAATAGTATTTATGAAGATACATTTATTTATGTTCTAGAAGGAAACAAAGCATTAAGAACAAAGATAAATATAGAAGGCTTTTCTAAAGAAAAAGTTATTATTACTGGAAAAAACTTAACAACAAAAAAATAATTTTAACTAGAATTAATAATTTAAATTTATTTAAAAAGATTACTTCTAAAAACTAAAGGATGAGTTTAAATATCATATCAAGAATATTAAATCATAAAACAGCTCCAAATTTGTTTTTAATGTTAATGATATTTTTGGGTTTATTTGCAGCTAAACAATTAAATACTCAGTTTTTTCCTAACTATTCCATTGATTATATATCCATTAGTATTAAATGGTCAGGAGCTAGTACAAAAGATATAGAGGACTCAATAATTAAACCCTTAGAAAATAAAGTTAGATATTTAGATAAAGTAAAAAGTACAAGATCTACTGCTAGAGAGGGATTGGCAGATGTGATTTTAGAATATGAAAATGGTACTGATATGAAAAGAGCATTAAACGAAGTAGAAAGAGAGGTTAATGCAATTACTACTTTTCCTGAAGAATCAGATGTGCCAGTTATTAAACTAATAACTCCTTTTGAACAGATAGGTTTAGTACTAATCAATGGAACCTCTAATGAAAATCAATTAAAAAAAATTGCTAGCAGTTTAAGGGATCAATTACTTAATAACGGAATAGATAAAATTGAAATAGATGGGTACAGAAAGCAAATTATCTATATTGATTTAGACCCTATTTCTCTTTTATCTAATAAATTAGATCCAGAAGAAGTTGCTATGAGAATAAAACCAGAAATTAAAAATATTCCTTCTGGAATTTTTCAAAATAATAGCGTTGTTCAACTTAGAACATTTAGTAAAAAAGAGAAAGTTTTAGATATAGAAAATATTGAGATAATAAATAAAGATGGTGGTAAGTTAAAAATAAAAGATATAGCTAGTGTATATGAAACCTTTAGTGAAAAAGATAGTCAGGGATTTAGTAATGGACAGAAAGCTATAACATTAAAAGTATTTAGATCTTTAGGAAGTGATGTTCTTAAGAACACAAAAATTTTAGAGAGCACTGTAAATGAATTTCAAACTAAGCTTAACAATAACATAAATATTCAAATATATGACCTGTCATCACAGTCAATTAGAGATAGAATTAATTTACTTCTTAAGAATGGATTAGGTGGATTAGTACTAGTATTATTAATATTATTTTTATTTTTAAAGTTAAAGGTTGTCATTTGGGTTGCAATAGGAATACCAGCGGCTATTTCGATAACCTTAGCAATTATGCTATTAACTGGACAATCTATAAATATGATCAGCTTATTTGCCCTTATAATGATGCTTGGTATTATCGTTGATGACTCAATAGTAGTAGCTGAACATATAGAATACCAAAGTGAATTAGGTAAAAGTCCTTCTGAGGCAGCGTATGTTGGTGCAATAAGAATGCTAGGTCCTGTCACTGCAGCCTCTTTGACAACTATAGCTGGATTTGCTCCTGTTTTTTTAATTTCAGGAGTAATTGGTCAAGTTATAGAAGCAATTCCTTTAGTAGTAATCAGTGTTATAATAGCTAGTCTTTTTGAATGTTTTTTTGTTCTGCCTGGTCATATAAAAATGGCATTAATTGAAGATGCAAAAAATAGCAGAAAAAGACTAAACCTTAATAAATATCTTGAAATTTTTAAAAGAAAAACATTTTTAAGTTTTTTAATGATGTCTATTAAACACAAGTATAAAACATTTTTTGTTTCAATATGCCTATTAATAATATCTTTTTCATTGCTAAAGTTTTCACATGTTAAATTTTATTTTTTTCCTTCTCCAGAGAGCCAAATTATATTAGTAAATTTTAGTTTCCCTACAGGAACTTTAAAAAAACATACTATAGAGTTTACAAATACTTGGATAAGAAACTAAAGGAAATAGATAAAACTAAAATTGTAAAGACAACTTACGCAATAGTAGGAAAGCCTATTTGGGGAAGTAGAATTTCTACTAAAGAGTTTGGGGACCATGTAGGTGGAATGATAGTAGAATTAGTTAGCCCTGAAAAAAGGGAAAAAAGAACTGATGAGCTAATTAGGGAGTGGAAAGCTAATATTGATTTACCTATAGGTTTAACTAGTTTTACTGTTTTAGAAAGAAAAGGAGGTCCTCCAGGGTTAGATATAGATATAAGAATTAGATCTCAGAATGCAGATTTAGATAAATTAAAACAAGCTTCTAACTTTGTTCAAAGTGAGCTTTTAAAATTAAAAGGAGTGTCAGATATTAAAGACAATCTTCCCTTTGGAAAAAGAGAAATTGAGTTTACTTTAACAGAGAAGGCTGAGACTTTAGATTTTAATAGCAACTACTTAGCAAAAAAAATCAAAGCAATATTTGATGGAGTTTCTGTTACTAAATTTTTTAGAGGTGAAGATGAAATTGAGATAATAGTAAGAAATAACCTAGATGCTATGAATATAAATACTTTTAATTCACATTTAGTTTTATCACCTAATGGAAAACTCATTCCAATGTCAGAAATTGCTAATATGAGAAAAAGCCAAAGTTTTTCTACAATCAAAAGAAACAATGGATATAGAGAAATCTCAATTACAGGAGAAATAAATGAAACACTTGTTAATCCAGATGATATTATGAAAGAAATTAAAGTAAATATTTTGAAGAAATTAGAAAATAATTTTAACTTAGACTGGTATCTGGCTGGTAGAGCAGAGGAGCAAAAAGAAACTTTTGGTGATATGAAAAGGGGAGGTTTTTAGCAATAGGTGTGATTTACATAATTTTAGCATTTATTTTTCAATCTTATTTTTTACCATTTTCTATAATGTCAATTATTCCATTTACTTTGATTGGTGTTATAGGAGGGCATTGGATTACAGGCTTTGATATTACAATTCTATCTTTAGTAGCAATCTTTGGTTTATCAGGGATTGTAATTAATGATTCTATTATTATGGTATCTAATATTTATGAAAAAATAGAAACGGGTATAGATATAAATAGTGCAATAATAACTGGTGCTCAAGAGAGATTAAGAGCAGTTATGTTAACGTCTTTTACAACTATAGCTGGCTTAACACCATTATTATTTGAAGGAAGTGTACAAGCTCAATTTTTGAAACCTATGGCAATAACTATAGTATTTGGACTGCTTTTTTCAACATTATTAGTTTTAATTTTTATTCCAGTAATCTTAAAAATTGGTGAGGACATTAAAAAATTTTTATTTTACCCAAAATTTTGGCGCTAAAATTATTAAAAAAGCTAAATACTCTAATCTTCCTAAAACCATCCCAAATGATAATAATAGTTTGAGAACACTAGGTAACTGAGCAAAGCTTTCTTCTGGTCCAATTATATTGCCTAAGCCTGGACCAACTACAGAAACTGAAGTAACAGCAGCTGATATTGATGTTATAAAGTCATACCATAATATAAGAAAACACTTGCAATAAAAAATACACTAAAGATAAACACAAAAAATATTATCATCACAGAGTTTATAATATTCTCATTTATATTGATGTTCTTTAGGTTTATATTACTAATTGCTCTAGGTGATTTGATAGTTTTAAGTTCTTTAATAACTAATGCCCAAAGCACTTGAATTCTAAATATTTTTAAACCACCAGTAGTTGAACCTGAGCAACCTCCTACAAACATCATTATTAAAAACATTGTATTTGCAAAGTATCCCCAATTTGAAAAATTTTCTGTTGAATAGCCAGTTCCTGTCATAATGGATATGCTATTAAACAATGACAACCTCAATGCTAAAAAAATATTGATATTATTATTAAGATGAAGCCATAGAGCCATAGATAAAACAAAAAATATTATTAGAGAAAAAAATAATAATACTTGGCTATCGAAAAGAATTGTAAAGTTTTTTCTAAAGCATGTTATGTATAAAGTAAATGGAAGACTAGCAGCAAGCATTCCAAATATTATTATTAGTTCTGTAAAAAAATTATTATAGTACCCAATGGAAGATGATTTAGTGGAAGAAACCACCTGTTGCAATTGTTGTTAAAGCATGACTAAAGGCATCAAAAAAATTCAGTCCACTAGCATATAAAAGTATCAAAATAATTAAAGTAAAGGATATATAAATACTACCTAATAATTTAGCAATTTCTTTTGGCCTATAGTGAAGGTCTCTAGGTTTTTCGCTCCAATCTTGCGTGAATAGTCTTAATACCACCAATATTGAAAATAGGAATGATTGCTATAGCAAAAACAATAATACCTATTCCTCCTAGCCACTGAAGAAGAGCTCTCCATATTAAAATTCCTGAAGATAAACTCTCTACTTCTTTATATACAGTTGCTCCTGTAGTTGTAAGACCTGAAGTAGCTTCAAAAATTGCATCAATATAATTTTCACAATTAATATCTAAATAGAATGGCAAACTTGATAAAATTATCATTACTGGCCATGAAAGAGTTGTTATTAATATAGTGTCTTTTACATTAATTTTTTTTTCTTCTTCTTTAAATGCTAGAATTAAACTTATTCCAAAAAATAAAGTTAGCAATGTAGAGATTAAAAAGTTTGTAGCATTAATTTCAGAATTTTTAATTTCTATTAAAAGAGGTAAAGTCATAGCTATTCCTAGGTAACTAATTAATATACCTATAAAGAATAAAACTATTCTAAAGTTTATCATTTAACTACAACTAGAGTTTCCTAAAACACAAAACTGTGAACAAAAAGGATGGTTTAAATATACCTTTTTCTTTGAAGAAACTAAATCATTACCTAGTTCAAAATCTTTATCTTTTGTTATAAGAGTACAAGGTAAAACTTTTGTATTTATTTCATCTTTTCTTTTTATTATCATGCGTGAATTAGAACACATAATACTTTCTGGACTTTTATTTAAAATTCTCCAACAATCTTGTGTTATTTCTGCTGAGGCTTTTTCATAATTCATTATGGGAAATATAATTAATTCATTTTTATTATAGGGATCAATATTTAGTTTAATTTTTTTAAAAAGTTTATAAAAACCCTCTCTTAGGCTATTTTTTCTGATTCTCCTAGTTTTATCTTTGATGCTATATTCAAATTTAAACCATTATTACTTAACCAAATTAAGTTTTTAATAACTTTTTCCATGTGTTGCTTCCTCTAATGCTTTCATGAATCTTTTTCTTAAAATGATCAAGAGAAATCCTTATAGTGAAATTATTTAAGTTAGGTAATGCAAGTAATTTTTTAAATTTTATTTCGATTGGTCTCATGCCATTAGATAATACTAAAACTTTAAATTTATTTTCCAATAAATATCTAAGAATATCTATAATATAAGGATTCATAAATGGTTCTCCACCAGTTAAGCCAATAAGTTTTGTCCCCAAGTCATTTTCTTTTATTTCTGTAATATACTTTTTAACTTCTAATAAATTTATATACTGTAAGTTTTTATTAGTTGGAGATGACTCAATATAACAATCGTTGCACTGAAGGTTGCAAAGAGTTCCAGTATTAAACCAAAGAGTTTCAATATTTCTTAGCTCTACATAAGCTCTTGGTTTGCCGTCACTCGTAAAATTTTTGTTTAAAAATAATTTTTTATTCATCATAATTAAAAAATATGTATTACAAAGTATCATATAATTATAATTTAGAAAAAAAAAAAAAAACTAGATTTTGTAAGTTATATAATAACTGCATACAATAAGAGAAAATACCTGCAAAATGTATTTCAGGCTCTTGCTAAAGAAGGAGGTAGTCATAAAAGAGAATATATAGTAGTAGATGATGGTTCGTATGATAATACTTTAATTATTTTAAAAAAATTTGCTTCTAAATTACCTGGTAAATTAATTATTTTAAAAAGAGGGGAATTTAGGTGCATCTTATTCAACAAATGAAGCTGTTACTCATGCCTCAGGATATTGGATAAGACTTTTAGATGGAGATGATAATGTTACTTATAAATCTACTTCTAAGATGTTATACTTAGCACATAGATACAAAGTAAACTTTGTATATGGTCTTATTAGTGAAAAAAAACCAAATATTAACTCAATGCCTTTCAAACATGTTAAACAAAGCAGAGAAGAAGGACTGAAAAAGTTTATAAAAAATTGCCCTGCAAACTCTAGCTCAATACTAGTTTCAAAAAAAAGATATATAATGTCTGGAGGCTGTAATGAAAACTTTATATCTCCTGATCAAGTTTTATTTTTAAGACTTTTTTCTGTAGGGGCAGCAGTATTTCTTAATCAAGTGGTAGCAATATTACCTAGCAACCAATCAAAAGACAGGCTTTCTAGTCAAATAAAAAGAAGTAGATATGAATCAATTTTAGCTTTAATTAATTTTTGCAATGAAAACCCTAATTTAGAAAAATTTTTTTATCAAACTAGCTTTTAAAAGGGCTTTATCTAGAGCAAATACTTATAATAAGCGATTAAATAATATTTATTTTTCTTCTTATTGGTTTAACTATATTTTATCAAAATTTTTAGTTCCTAAGTACTATAAAAAACTAATGTATAATGCATTAAAAGTTTTTTCTGGTAATTTAATATGAAAGGCCTAAGGTCTTGGAAAACGAGAGCTGAAAAAATTTGTGTTTCAAATAATTCTATAAGAAGATAATTATGTGTGGTTTCGTAGGTTTATATTTAAATAATAATTATAATATAGAAGTAAGAAAGTTAGTCTCAATTTTAAATAATATGACTAATACTCTTGCACATAGAGGTCCTGACCATAAAGATATTTATATAAATGAAAAGGAAAAATTAGCTTTTGGGTTTCAAAGATTAAGTATTATAGATTTACAAAGTTCAGCTAATCAACCTATGATTTCTAAAAATAAAGATTGGGTAATAATTTTTAACGGAGAAATTTACAATTATAAAAATTTAAAAGAGAAGCTGAAGAAAAAAAAATTACTGGAGAAGTAATTCAGATTCTGAAGTAGCTCTAGAGTGTATATCTAAATATGGATTTTATAATGCTATCAAGAAGCTTAATGGAATGTTTGCGATAGCTGCATATTGTATTTCAAAAAAGACATTATGGTTAGCTAGAGACAGGTTTGGAGAAAAGCCATTATATTATAATTATGATACAACTTATGGTTTTAGTTTTGCTTCGGAACTTAGAGCTTTCTCTTATTTTCCAAATTTTAAAAAACAAATTTGTCAAAATGCTTTGTCACAATATTTAAGATATGGTTATGTGCCTGAGCCATTAAGTATTTTTAAAAAAACCTATAAACTTGAGCCAGGGTATATAATTAAGTTTGATAAAAAAAATCAAATATTAAAGAAAGATTATTGGGATAGTATAAAAAGCTTTGTAAATGCAAAAAAAAATAAATTTAAAGGTACTTTTGAAGATGCAAAAGAAAAAGTCAAAAGGCATATTGATTATTCTATCAAAAACAGATTAGTTTCTGATGTACCATTAGGAATATTTCTTTCAGGTGGTATAGATAGCTCTAATTTAGTCTTATCTTTATTCAGGCAGAATATAACTGCTAATACTTTTTCAATTGGCTTCCATAATAATAATAATAATGAATTAAATTTTGCAAATAAAGTTGCCAAGACACTTAAAACTAAACATTCATATAAATATGTAAATAACAAAGATTGTATAGAAAATATTCAAAGTGTAGTAAATGCTTATGATGAGCCTTTTTCTGATCCTTCTCAAATTCCTACATACATGCTATGTAAATTTGTAAAAAAAAAAATAACAGTTGCTATTTCTGGAGAGGGAGCAGATGAATTATTTGGTGGATATCCTAGGTATAAAAATATAGCCTCTTTTTGGAATAAAATTAAAAAACAACCTAAAGTTTTTTCTGAATTAATGGAAGCTTTTTCTGAAAGCTTTAGTTCTTCAAAATATTCATATATGAGATCTATTGGAAAAAAATTTCGAAAATATAGTCATACTAATTTAGATAGTTTGTATAATGATGAAATGTCACGGTGGAGGCCTGATGAGAAAATTTTGTTAGAAAGAAGTTTTAGAGGTAGTTATTTTGAAAAAAAATTTACAAACTTAAATAATACAGTTTCTGATTCTAGATATCTAATGATGAGAGATATTATTACTTACTTACCCAGTAATTTATTGGTAAAAACTGATAGAGCATCAATGTATAATAGTTTAGAGATAAGAAGTCCGTATTTAGATAATGATTTAGTAAGCTTAGTCTGGAGTTTGCCGGATAATTTTATATTTTATAAAAATGAAAAGATAATACTAAGGGAAATACTTAAAGAGAAACTAGGATCAAACTTTGTAAATAGAAAAAAACAAGGTTTTGAACCCCCTCTATATGATTGGTTAAAAGGAACGTTAAATCAATGGGCAAAGGATTTATTGTTAAGCAATAATAATTTTTTTGATCCTTTTGATATTAAAAAATTAATTTTAAGGTTTGAAAAAGGGGAAAAAAAATTGACTTACAAAATCTGGACTATAATAATGTTTATGGCTTGGCAAAATAAATTTTGTAGAAATTAAAATTAATTTTAAGGACATATATTGGCAACAGAAAATATTAGAAATTTCGCAATAATTGCTCATATCGACCACGGTAAATCAACTCTAGCAGATAGGTTAATAGAATTTTGTGGAGGACTTTCTAGTAGAGAAATGAAACAACAAGTTTTAGATTCTATGGAAATAGAAGAGAAAGAGGTATTACGATTAAAGCACAGTCTGTAAGATTGGAGTATACTGACCATAATAAAAAAACCTTTATTTTAAATCTTATTGATACACCTGGTCATGTAGATTTTAGTTATGAGGTTTCAAGATCTATGGCAGCTTGTGAAGGAGCATTGCTTCTTGTTGATGCAAGTCAGGGTGTAGAGGCTCAAACTTTAGCTAACTCTTGGTTGGCAATTGAAGCTGACTTAGAAATCATACCTGTCCTAAATAAAATAGATTTACCTTCTGCTGAACCAGAAAGAATAAAAAGCAAATAGAAGAAATAATAGGTATAGATACGACTAATACTGTTTCAGTTTCTGCTAAAACAGGAAATGGAGTAGAACAAGTTATTAATAATTTAATAAGTCTATTACCTCCTCCAAAAGGAAGTAATAAGAATCCTTTACGAGCATTATTAGTTGATTCTTGGTATGACACTTATCTAGGAGTAATGGTTTTAGTAAGAGTAGTAGATGGAATTTTAAAAAAAGGCGAAAGAATAAAATTATTACTTTCAGACAGTGAATATCAAATAGATAAAGTAGGCGTATTTAGACCTAAACCAGAAGAAGTGAATGAACTGCAGGCTGGAGAAGTTGGTTTTATTACTGCAAATATTAAAGAAACATCTCAAGCATGGGTTGGAGATACTATAGTAGACAGTAAAAATATTTATAAAATAGCACCACTTCCTGGATTTAAACCAAGTACACCAGTAGTATTTTGTGGTTTATATCCTATTGATGCTTCAGATTATGATCATTTAAAAGAGTCATTAAATAAATTAAAATTAAATGATAGCTCTTTTACATTTGAAAATGAGTCAAGTGTAGCATTAGGGTTAGGCTTTAGGTGTGGTTTTTTAGGACTTCTTCACTTGGAAATTATTCAAGAAAGGCTTAAAAGAGAATTTTCTTTAGATTTAGTTGTTACTCCACCAAGCGTAGTATACAAAGTTTTACAAAACTAATGAAGAAGTCTTAGAAATACATAATCCAGCAGACTGGCCTGAGCAAACTAAGATAAAAGAAGTTAAGTGAGCCATGGATAAATGCAACAATATTTTCCCCAGAAAGTTATTTAGGAGGCATTTTAAAACTATGTATTGAAAAAAGAGGAATACAAAAAGACATTAACTTTTCTGGTAATAGAGTAGTGATCAATTTTCATTTGCCTTTGAATGAGGTTATTTTCGACTTTCATGACAGAATAAAATCTATTAGTCAAGGTTATGCAAGCTTTGATTATGAAATAACAGATTATCAATCTGGAAAATTAGATAAAGTAAATATTTTAGTTAATGGAGAAATTGTAGAAAGTCTTGCATTTATAACTCATAAAGAAAAGGCAGTCAGCAGAGGAAGAACTATATGCAGTAAGCTTAAAGATAGTATACCTAAACAACTTTTTAAAGTTGCTATTCAAGCAGCAATAGGTTCTAAAGTTATAGCAAGAGAAACATTAGGTTCAATGAGAAAAGATGTAATAGCAAAATGTTATGGAGGTGATGTAACAAGAAAAAGAAAATTATTAGAGAAACAAAAAGCTGGAAAAAAGAAAATGAAACAAGTAGGGAATGTAAATATTCCTCAGGAAGCCTTTTTGGCAGCAATTAAGTTAGATAATTAGAATGAATAAAAAAAAAGCTTTAATTATTCTACCTTCTTATGCTACTGGAGGAGCTGAAAAAGTAATATGGTCATATTTTAAAAACTTTAAAAATTCTAAAATTTCTCTTAAATTACTTGTAGTAAACTCTAAAGATTCTTATGATAATTTTAAAAATAAGAATATAATAAATTTAAATTATTCTAGGTTTATTTATTCAATTCCTAAGATTTTAAGCATTTTAAAAAAGAGAATATTAATGTAATTATTTCTACTTTTCCAAATATATCTGCAATATTTTTATTTTTAAAATACTTTAATTTTATTAAAGTTAAAATAATTGTTAGACAACCAAATATAATAGAAAAATCTTTGAATGGTAATTTAAAATTATATATTTTAAAAATTATATATAAATTCTTTATTAAATTTACTGATGCTGCAATTGTTACATCAGAATTCATGAAAGATGAGATATTAAAATATCATTTAAAAAGCGAAAAAGTTTTTTTAATTAGAAATCCTATTAGTGTTGAAGAAACTAGAAAAAATATAACTCCTGTAAGACTTGGACAAATAATTTAACTTTGATTTTTGTAGGTAGGTTAGTTTATCAGAAAGGAATTGATAGAGTTTTACATTTATTAGCTATAAATAAAAATATAGAATTAATAGTTATTGGAGAAGGAAATTTTAAAAATAGAGCTACTTGAAAAAGTAAAACATCTAAATATTGAAGACAAAATTAAATTTTTAGGAAAAATTTTAAAACCTTATGATTTAGTTGCAGGTGCAGATTATTTTATTCTACCTTCAAGATGGGAAGGGTTACCTAATTGTGTTTTAGAGTCATTGGCTTTGGGAACACCAGTTATTTCCACAAAACAAATATATAGTTTAAATGACTTTAAAAAAAATATTTCAAATAGAAGTATTATATTATTTAAAAGTATAAATGAAATTTCAAAAAAAATTGATATTTTAGAAAAGAGAAAAGATTATAGGAAGCCAAAACTCAGAAAGTCTTTATTAATAGATTATATTTCCCCAATTAATTTTAATAAAAAAATAAATAAAATTATTTTAAAAATAGCATGAAAAAAAATATAAAAGTATTACATGTTATAGCTAGTTTAGGAAATGGAGGAGCAGAAAGGCAGTTAATAGAGATACTTAAACACAACAGGAATCATGGTGTTTTATTATTATCTAGGCTGATGTATATAAAGAAACATTAGATAAATTAAATATAAAATATTGGGAAATGGGAGTCAAAAATAAATTACTAATATTTTTAAAAATATTTTTTTTTAGAAAAGTAATTAAGAATTATAAACCTGATATAGTTCAATCTTGGATGTATAATGCTTGTTTTTTTCTGTATTTTGTAAATTAATTAATCTATATGATAAACCCTTAATTTGGAATATAAGGTGTTCTAATATGGTTTCAGAAGCATTATTCTTTTTCTTTGAAATTTATTATTTATGCTTGTATTTTTTTATCTAAAATATGTAGAAAAAATTATATATAATTCTTATGCTGGTCAAGCTTATCATAAAAAGATAGGCTTTAGCCAAAAGTCTGGAAAAGTAATTTATAATGGAGTTGACTCTAAAAAATTTAATTCCATTATAAGACAAAGAAAAGTCTTAAGAAAAAAATATAACTTTGCTGAAAATGATTTAGTATTTATATGCGTTGCTAGAGTAGATCCTATGAAAAATTATAATAATTTTTTGAACGCATATAAGAGTATAGGAAGTACATACTAATAACAAAATTAAATTAGTGTTAGCAGGAAAAGGAACAGATAAATTAGATTTACCTTACAATTGTATTTCTTTAGGTATGAAAAAAAATATAGAGGAATATTATAATATAGCAGATATTTTAGTTGTACCATCAGCTTTTGGTGAAGGGTTTTCAAATGTACTAGTAGAAGGTATGTTAACAAATTTATTACCAGTTGCTACTGATGTAGGAGACTCGAAAAAAATTATCGGTGACACAGGTTTCATTATAAGAGGTCATAATGAAGAAGCTTTAAAAAAAGAATTATCAAAAATTATAAAAATCAAAAAAGCATTTATTAAAACTATGGGTAGAAAAGCAAGAAATAGAGCTTATAAGTTATTTGCAATAGGAAAGATGATAAGGTCATATGATAATATTTTTTCAAAGGTGAAAACTTAAAATGTGTGGATTTGCTGGGAAATTAAATCTTAACAGTTTAGAAAGAACCTCATATTTGGATAAGAAATTTGATAAGGCTTATAAAAGGCTTAGATCTAGAGGACCAGATGATAAAGGTATTTGGGTAGATAATAATATTTATCTTTTACATACTAGACTTAAAATATTGGATTTAAGTAAAGACTCATCTCAGCCTATGCATAAAGATAATTATGTAATTTGTTTTAATGGTGAAATTTATAACTTCAAAAAGTTAAAATTAGAGTTAATTAGTAAGGGGCATTCATTTCTTTCTAATGGTGATACAGAAATTTTAATTTCTGCTTGGAAAGAATGGGGAGTTTCTATGCTTAAAAAGCTAGATGGAATGTTTTCTTTTGTTATTTGGGATAAAAAAACAAGAATTTATTCTTAGCTAGAGACAGGTTTGGAAAAAGCCTTTAGTTTATTGCATCAAAGACAATAGTATTTTTTTTGCTTCAGATGTAAAAAGCTTAGCATGTATAACAGAGGGAACGAGCGTAAATAAAGAGGCTATTCGGAGCTTATTTAGATTTAGATTTATATATGAACCTATGACAATTTATAAAAATTTTACCAAACTTTCTCCTGGTTCATTTATGAAATTTAATAATTATGGAGCTAAGGTAGAGGATTGGTATTATAAAAGTTTAAAAAATAAGCAACTGCAATATGACAATTTGCAGCAATTAAAAAATTTAATAAATAAGGCTGTCAATAAAAGGTTAGTATCTGATGTGCCATTAGGTATTTTTTTATCTGGTGGTATAGACTCAGCTATAATTATGAGTTCTGTTGCTGAACTGGGAAAAAAATACCTACTTTTACTGTTGGCTTTAAGAATCAAAAAAAATATTATGATGAATCTATAAGTGCTAAGAAAATTTCTAAATATTTCGGTTTTGAAAACAAAACTATATATTTAGATCAAAAAAAAGTACTTAAATTGTATAAATCAAATACTAGACGCTAATGATGAACCATTTGCAGATTCTAGTGCTATTGCAATGCATATGATATCTAATTCAGTGAATAATGATATAAAAGTAGCTTTAACAGGTGATGGAGGAGATGAATTATTTGGAGGTTACAGTAAATATACTTCTTATAAATGGAAGAAATTAATGTTATTTTTACCAAATAAACTTAAATATATATTAATTTCTTGTTTATCAGATAATAAAGAAAATGTTTTTTTAAATTTTATGAGAAAGTTTAAAAGATTTTTAGAAAGTTATGATAATGACACAGAAAAAATGCAAATAAACTACCTAGACCAACTTAATAATAAAGAATATGAAGGTCTTTTGGGGGCAGAAAAAAATCACTACCTAATAGTTTATTTAGCGGAAGTCAAAACTTTACAGAATTAAATAAAGTATTATTTAGAGATTTTAGGTTTTCTTTATTAGGAGATATGCTAGTTAAACTAGATAGACATTCCATGGCAAATAGTATTGAATTAAGATCACCATTTCTTGATAAGGATTTAGTGAATTTAGCATTCAATATACCTAGTAAAAAAAAATAGGACTTTTCATGGTAAACTGATATTAAAAGAATGTTATAAAGATAGTTTTCCTGATTGGTATTTTAAAATGCCAAAAAGAGGTTTTGAGGTTCCGTTAAGTAATTGGCTTAAGAAAGATTTAAAACATTTAGTGGAAAAGTCTACTAAACCTAATGTACTTGAAAGTCTTGATATTAAGAATTTAAATATTATTAGTAATTGGAAGAAAGAATTTTATAACGGAAAAAAGGATAATTCTTGGAAGTTATGGGTGTTTATTTCTTATTATCATTGGGCAAAAAGTAATAATATTTTTTAGTGCAAACTATGAAAAAAAAAATCTTATTTATTGTTACTGAAGATTGGTATTTTATTTCACATAGACTAAAATTAGCTAAATATTTAAAGAAAAAAGGTTTTGAAGTATCTGTTTGTTGTAAAGATACTGGAAAAATTAATGATATTAAAAAAAATGGTATCGTACACTATCCTCTTACTGTTGATAGAAAATCACTATCTATAATTAAATTTTTTAAAGAAAGTATTTCAATAATTAAAACTATTAGAATATTAAACCTGATATTGTGCATTTGATTTCAATGAGACCAATTATAAGCGGAACTTTTTCATCTTTTTTGTTAATAGTAGATTTTGTGCAACATTTACTGGAATGGGTTTTTTATTTATTAAAAAAAATTTTAAACTTAATATTTTAAGACAAATAATAATTATTTACTTAAAGGTTTTTTTAAAATTTAAAATTTTATATTTTATTGTTCAAAATAAAGATGATAAAAATTTTTTTAAAAATATTTTTAAATTAAAAAAAATAATCTTAGAGTTATAAGAGGATCAGGTATAGATATTAATTATTTTAAATATCATTCTGAAAAATTTAAAAATGAAGTAAGATTAGCTTATGCTGGAAGAATTTTAGAAGATAAAGGGATTTTATGTTTAATAGAAGCATATAAAATTGCAAAAGCTAAACAAGCAAATTTAAGTTTATATATTGCAGGATCCTTTAGATGAAAAAAATCCTTCTAGTATTTCTAAAAATTATTTTAATCAGCTAATAAAATTTTAAAGACATATATTATCTTGGTAAAATAAAAATATAAAAAAATATTGGCAGGATGCTGACATTGCTATTTTACTTAAGTAAAGAGAAGGACTTCCTCTAAGTTTACTAGAAGCAGCAGCAATAGGACGCCCTATAATTTCAACTGATGTAACTGGAAGTAGAGAGATAGCAATAAATAATTATAATGCTATAAATATTAAACCAGGAGATATAATTGAGTGTAGTAAGGCAATATTAAAATTGAGTAAAAATAAAATACTGAGAAAAAAGTATGGTAAAAATAGTAGAAAACTAGTAGAAGGTGATATGGCATTAGAGCACATATGCTACCAATATTATAGTTTATATGAGGAAATAATATGATTAGAGAAAATAATGATTACTAATAAGAAGATTTCAATTATCGGCTTAGGATATGTAGGTTTACCATTGCTACAGAATTTGCTAAAAAGTATAAAGTAGTAGGTTATGACATAAATATAAAGAGAATAGAAGAACTTAAAAAAGGTATAGACAGAACAAAAGAAATAACAAAATAAAAAACTACTTACTAATAATAATTTATTTTTTACTAATGATTTAAATTATATGAAAAATTCTGATTTTTTTATATTAACTGTACCTACTCCAATTACTAATAAAAACAAACCTGATCTTTCAATATTAAAGCAAGCTGCTTTGACAGTAGCTAAAGTATGGAAAAAAAAAGGAGCTACTATTATTTTAGAAAGTACTGTTTATCCTGGCGTAACAGAAGATTATTTAGTTCCAATAATAGAAAAGTTTTCAAAATTACAACATAAAAAAGATTTTTTTGTAGCTTACAGTCCAGAACGAATTAACCCTGGAGAAACAAAATATAAACTTACTAATATTAAAAAAGTTGTTGGAGCAGATTGCAAAGCTACTCTTAATAAAGTAAGTAAAATTTATAAAGATATTATAAAAGCTGGAATTCATAAAGTTAGCAGTATAAAAGTAGCAGAAGCTTCAAAGGCGATTGAAAATGCTCAAAGAGATATTAATATTGCTTTTGTAAATGAAGTTATGATGCTAAGTAAAGCATTAAATATAAATTCTTATGAAGTATTAGAAGCTGCTAAAACTAAATGGAATTTTTTGAATTTTAAACCAGGTTAGTAGGAGGTCATTGTATAGGAGTGGATCCTTATTATCTAGCTGAAGCTGGAAAAAAAGTAAACTTTAATACAAAAATAATTTTAGCAGGTAGAAATTTAAATGATAGTATCCCAGATTATTTATTAAAAAATATTAGTAAAAAACTTAAAAAAATTCAAGAATACTTTTATTAGGACTATCTTTTAAAGAAGATGTTGGAGATATAAGAAACTCAAAATCAATTGAGTTATTTAAAAAACTTAAAAAAAGAAATTTTTATAGACTGTTATGATCCAAGGGTGGATCAAGAAGAATTAAAAAAAGAATATAATGTATTAATGAAAAAACCAAAAGGAAAGTATAATTGTATTATTGTTGCAGTTGCTCATAAAGAATTTTTAAAAATGAAAAAGAAGATTTATTATCTTCAGTTAACGCTGAAACATATATAATAGATGTAAAGGGTATTTGGAATAAAAAAACTTCTTTAAAATTAAAAAATTATTGGTGTCTTTAATTATGTCTATTAGAAAAAAATTATTAAAGATTTTTTAATTCTCCAGAAATTGAATAGAGATAAATGGCTTAGAAAAGGAAGAACTTTTCATAACTGAGGATCTTAATTTTTGAAGGAAATAATACCTGAAAAAAGTAATATTTTAGAATTAGGATGTGGAAATGGGCAACTGCTAGCTTCTTTAAAACCTAATTATGGTTTAGGTATAGATTTTAGTAAAAAATTAGTAAAAGAAGCAAAAAAAATATAGTGAATTAAATTTTATTGAAGCTGATATAGAAAAATTATCAAAAACTATTAAATAATGAAAATAAAATTCGATTTTGTTATTATATGTGATACTATAGGATATTTAGAAGATATAACAGAAACTTTAGATAATCTTCATTTTTTTTTAATGAAGATACCAGGTTAATAGTTTCATATTATTCTCCTTTTGGGCACCATTCTTAAACTTAGCTACTTTATTAAAACTTAAAATGGTTAATATAAATTCTACTTTGCTTGGAACTTCTGATATTTCTAATTTTCTTGATAGACTCTCATTATCAAACAGTAAGGATAGATAGAAAAATTTTAATGCCTTTTTTTTTTTTTGGTATAGAAAGATTAATAAATAGATATATTGCTCCTTTACCTTTATTTTCAAATATATGTTTAAGGCATTATAATATTTCTAGATCTTTAAAGGCAATTAATAGTCTAAAAAAAAATCTGCTAGTGTAATAATCCCATGTAAAAATGAAAGAGGTAATATTGCTAGTGCTATAAAGAGATTACCAAAGTTTACTGATAATATAGAAGTTATTTTTGTAGAAGGAAATTCTAGTGATGGAACTTGGGAAGAAATTAATAAAGTAATAAAATTTAATAATAAAATAAAAACAAAAAATTAAAAATTAAAGCTTATAAACAACCATCAAAAGGAAAAGCAGATGCTGTATTTTATGCTTTTGATAAGGCTAGCAAATGATATCTTAATAATATTAGATGGTGATTTGACAGTTGGTCCTGAGACATTAAAAAAGTTTTGGGATAAAATTTCTACTGGAGAAGCTGAGTATATTAATGGTTCTAGGTTGATTTATCCTATGGATAATAATGCAATGAGATTTTTAAATTATATAGCAAATAAAATATTTTCTATATTATTTACTTGGCTTTTAGGACAAAGATTTACTGATACATTATGTGGAACTAAAGTGATAAGTAAAAAAAATTATTTAAGAGCAAAAAAAGAAAAATAAAGATTTAGGAAATTTTGATCCATTTGGAGACTTTTTTATAATTTTTGGAGCGTCAAGGCTTTGTCTTAAAATAAATGAAGTTCCTATAAGGTATAAAGCAAGAGTATATGGAGAAACTCAAATTTCTAGATTTAGTCATGGTGTATTATTAATAAAAATGTTAATTTTTGCTTTTCTAAAAATTAAAGCAATTTAAATTATTATGATGAAATTTTTTGTTTTAAAAGCATTAATGTTTTTTGATTTTTTTTATAAAAGAAAAATTCTAAAAGTGTTGAAAAAAGTTATTAGGTAATGATATAAAAATTATTTTTGATGTAGGTGGTCATAATGGAGAAAGTATACTTTTATTTAATAAGAATTTTAAATTTTTAAAATTTATACTTTTGAACCTTTGAAAACTAATTTTTTAAAATTAAAAATAAATACAAAAAAAATAGCAAAAAAAATTGTTTACCTTAACTTTGCGCTAGGAGATAAAAAAGAAAATCGAATAATAAAAGAAATGATTGAAACCTCCTCTTCAACACTTAATGATATTAAATGAAAAATCAAATTATTTTAAAAAAAAAAAATTTTTTTTAGGAGTTAAAAGAATGAAAAAATGTTTGTAGAAAAAAAGTTTCTATAGATAAAGCTATAAATATTATTAAAAAATTTAAAATAAATAAAGATTGATTTACTAAAAATAGATACTGAAGGCTATGAGCTAAATGTAATAAAAGGTTTTGGAGAAAATATTGATAAAGTAAAAGTAATAATATTTGAACACCATTATGATTTAATGATTAAAAGAATTATACTTATAGTGATATAAATAGATATTTAATTAATAAAGGATTTCATTTAAAATATAAATTTAAAATGCCATTTAGGAAAACATTTGAATATATTTACTCAAAATAAAAATTTATTTATTTCTAATACTTTATGTATTATTTTTTAGCATTTTTAGTTAGATTAATTTATTTAATTTTACAAAACCCAAGTCCTGAAAAACTTATTGAAGATGAACTTCTTTATTGGAATGCTTCTCATATATATTTAGATAAAGGGTTTTTAGAAGAATCAATATTAGCAGAAAGAATGTTTGGTATTTTTATTTATATAAAAATGCTTTTAATTTTAAGTTTAAAAAATCTTAAATTTATTTGATTCTTCAGTCTATATTAGATTCTTTAAATTGTTTTATAATATATAAAATAGGAAGTCTTATATTTCCTAAACAAAAGTTATATATATATTTATCAGCTATATTTTCTCCACTAATGATTATTTTATCATCACAAGTATTATCAGAAACTATTTTTTTATTTTTTTTTACATTATTTTTATATTTTTCAGTAAAAATTATTTTAGAAAAAAATAACCTTATTTTATAAAATTGCAATGGCAGGTCTGTTTTTAGGTTTGTCTACTTCTATAAGGTCTATTACATATCCTTTAATTTATTTATCGATATTACCATTTATTATAATTTTAATTAAAAAAGAATGTTTAAATATAAAATTTTTTTTCTTGTTTAATTTTTTTATTTTTTGGTTTACTGCCAATTTCTTCAAGGTTATATGAAAATATTAAATTTCATAATACTTTCTCTTTAACTAGTCAAGGCTGGAACTCATTTAGCTTATTGGGTTGCTCCTTAATTAATATCAGAAACTAAAAATATAAATAGAACTGATGCAATAAAGTTGTTGATGAAATAGCAAATAAATACATATTTACAGATAATTATTATAAAAATGATAAAATTTTAAGACAAATTGGGTTTGAGAAGTTTTATCTGAAATTAATAAAGTAGATATAGTTTTTCATTGGGTAAAAGCTAGGGTTAATAAATTTAGTAGCTCCATCAATATTATTAGATAAGAACTTAAGGTCATTGCCTCACCCTTCTTATTATGAAACAGGAAATATTTTATTGTGGTTAAAATTAATTTTTAACAATTCAGAATATTATAAATATTTAATTTTTATCTCAATAGCTTCATTATCTTGCAATATTTACTTTACTATCATTTATAGTTGGTTCGGTTTACATTTATAAAAATAATAGAATGATATTTTATTTACTACACTTTACATTTTGTATTTTTAACAATAACTGGTCCAGTGCTATCACCGAAATATATTTTTCCTATACTGCCTTGTATTTTTTTGTATCAAGGAATTAACTTATTTAAATTAGTTCATTTTTTCAAAAAAAGTTAAAAGATTTAGAAAAAATTATAATGTTTTTTCATATTCTTTTATAGTTTTCTTTTATTCCTGTTTTAATATCTATTTTTGGAAACCAACCTAGAGTATTTATTTTTTGTAGTATCTAATTTTTTAAGCATTGTTCCATCAGGCATATCTTTTATTAAATAGAAAAGAACCGTTCCAGCCTACTAATTTAGCTATTGTCTTAGCAACTCTTTAATTGAAATTTCTTTTGATGAGCCTACATTTAATGGGTTCAGAAGCAGAGTAATTTTCAGCTAAAAAACAAACTGCATCAGCTAAATCATTTACATGAAGAAAATCTCTTTTAGGTTTACCAGTTCCCCATATTTCTACACTTTTTTTTTATATTTTTTTAGCATAAGTTATTTTATTTATTAAAGCAGCTAATACATGAAGTTGTTAAATCAAAATTATCATTTGGTCCATATAAATTTGTTGGCATTATAGTAATAAAATCTTTATTATGTTCTTTAAATAAATAACTGCATAATTTTAGGCCAGCTATTTTAGCAATTGCATAACCTTCATTTGTTTTTTCTAAGGTTTGCATAATAAGGCTTTTCTTTTATAGGTTGTGTTGATTCTTTAGGATAAATACATGATGATCCTAAGAATATTAGTTTTTGTACATTGTTTTCTGCTGCTGCTTTAATAATATTATTTTGTATCATTAAGTTTTGATACAAGAATTCAGCTTGGTTTAAACTATTTGCCAAAATACCACCTACTTTTGCAGCAGCTATAAAAATTACTTGAGGTTTATTTTTTTTATCCAATTAAAAGTTTGATTTTGATTAGTTAAATCTAATTCATTTTTATTTACAGTTAATATATTAAGTTTTTTATCTTTAAGTTTTTTTATAATTGCTTTACCAACCATACCATTATGACCAGCAACCCATATTTTTTTTTTTTTTAAATTAAAATTATAATCTTTAGACATAATTAATTTAATGATTTAATATCACTTTGTACCATTTCAGAAATCATGCTTTCTAATGAAATTTTAGGAGTCCAATTTAACTTTTCTTTAGCTTTTGATGCATCACCTTCTAAATAATCAACTTCAGTGGTCTAAAATATTTTTTATCAATTTGTATTAATACTTTACCATTTTTAGTATCTTTACCTATTTCATTAATACCTTTTCCAACCCATTCTATAGTAATACCTATTTCTTTAAAAGCTATTTCACAAAACTCTCTTACTGTATAACTTTTTCCAGTAGCTAGTACAAAATCTTCAGCTTGATTATGTTGTAAAATTTTCCACATTCCTTCTACATAATCTTTTGCATGACCCCAATCTCTTTTAGCATCTAAATTTCCTAGCCATAGTTTTTTTTGTTTACCTTTGAAAATAGATGCAACTGCTCTAGTAATTTTTCTTGTAACAAATGTTTCTCCTCTCATAGGACTTTCATGATTAAAAAAAATTCCATTATTTGCAAATAAACCATATGCTTCTCTATAATTTATAGTTACCCAATAAGAATATAGTTTTGATGCAGCATATGGACTTCTAGGTTGAAAAATCTGTTTTTTCATTTTGAGGAGGTGGAGATTTTCCAAACATTTCTGATGTAGAAGCTTGATAAAATTTTACTTTTTTTTATTAATCAAATTAAGTGTTCTAATTGCTTCTAATATTCTAATTGTTCCTAAAGCATCAGAATTTGCAGTATATTCTGGTGTTTCAAAACTTACCTGTACATGACTTTGTGCACCTAAATTATAAATTTCATCAGGCTTAATTTTTTGAATAATTCTTATTAAATTAGATGAATCAGTTAGGTCTCCATAATGCAAAAAAAAAATTGGGTTTTTTTTCATGAGGATCAATATAAATACTTTCTAATCTGCCAGTATTAAAAGACGAGGACCTTCTTTTTATTCCATGCACCTCATAATTTTTTTTTAGTAAAATCTTGATAAGATAAGCTCCATCTTGTCCTGTAATGCCAGTGATTAAAGCTACTTTTTTTTTCAATTCTGATTACCTTTAATTTTTATTTTTTTATAATACATTATAAAAAAAAAAATCTATATAAGGAAATTTTTGAATTAAAAATTAACCATATTATTTCTTTAATTTTTACCCTTCTAGCAACATGGGGTAATATTTGCTGCCATCCCTTTTTTCAATTAAATGGTATGTATCCTCAGGTAGATACACAAATAATATTTTTGCATTCAATTTGTGGATTAATGTTCTTTTATTTATCATCTAGATTAATTATTAAATAAATATGATTTAAAAAACTTAAATCATCCTCTTATAATAATTCCATTTCTTTTGGCATTTTTAGGTATTTTATCAAGTTTTTTGCAAACAATTTTAATACTTCTTTATCAGGTTCTCCTCAGATAGGGCAAGGAGTATTTTGGTATTTTGATTTACAATAATATTGATACTTTTTTCACAAGTTGCACAATCAAAAAAAATTAGAATTTATATTTTTTATAAATTTAATGATAATAACTATTTATAGTTTCATTTTTTACTTTTTTCCTTTCTGGAAAGGGATTACCTATTAAGTTTTTATTATTTTTCAGATTACTTATGTTTTTATGGTGTTCTAAATTTTATTTTATTTACTACATTAACAAAAAATTTTATTTAAATTTTTTAGCTTTTATTAATATTAGGTTTTTATTTATCAATACTTGATAATAGGCCGCTATGTTGTTTTGGGGAACTACTTTTTATAGTAGGATTTTTATTTTATATTTCTTATTTAAATAAATAATTTTTTTATAAATAAAAGTTTTTTTAATTTTTTATTTTCTGATAAAATTTTTGTATTTGTAATATTTTTATTATCTTTGTTAATTCTTTTTTTAGTTCAATTTATTTTTGGTCATCAGATTATAATCTTCCAAACAAATTAAAGGTACATTATTAGATGCTCCTGTAGTAAGAGGTAAAATAATTAGAAAATAGTTTATATAGTTTAAACAGTTTTAAAACTTTATTTTTAGGAAATGGATGGGGCATAGTTCCAGAGCTTTATTAGAGAATATGTCTGCTCTTGGCATTACGATGAACTAAGGATTAGGATATAATTTACATTTTCATACACATAATGAATTAGTTGAACATTTAGTCTCATTAGGTTTATTAGGAGGCATTTTGTTTTTTTTCATTTATATATTTTATTTTTAAAAGCTTCAAAAATTTTAATTTTTGAAATCAAATTAGGTTGGTTTCTATTTTTAAAATAATTGTTTTTGGTTTTTATGGACAGGAACTTTAACATTATTTGCAGCAGTTTTAAGTTGTTTCAGCAATTCAAAAAATAAAGAAAAAAATATATTTATTTTATTTAATAATAATACAACAACGAAAAATTTAGCTTTTTTCTATATTTTTACAGCTGGCTTATTTTTTTTTTATGGAGCTTACATTACTTATGCCACTAGCTAAAACACATTCATTTGTTACATTATAGTAAAATTTAGAAAAAAAGAAAAATGATAATAAAAAAAAAGAAAAGTGTATTTGTTTTTATAATGAATTTAATAGAGGTGGAATAATTCTAGATAGATTTTTACAACAATATTCCTCATATTTGTTTTTATTAGATGTTGAAGATATAGATGAAAATGCTTTTATGTTTTATATCAACTACAATGTAAAGCTAATGAGATTATTATGAATAATAATGCTAATTCTTCATTACTTAATACTTCAATGCAAGTAGATACTAAATTTTATTTTAAGTTTAAAGATACAGAATTAGGGATAAACGTTATTTTAGATGTAAATTATGATAATTGGGTTTAGAAAGGCTTTTTTAATGGCTAAAACTATTCCTAAAAGAGGAGATTTAATTATGCCATTCTTATCTTATGCTATAAATAAAAATAAAAACAAAGATGCTATAAATATTTGAAAAAATCAGTAAAAGGGATTAGAAGGCAATGTGTGATTTAATTAAAGCTAATCAAATATTAAATAAAGAAAATATTAGACAAAAAGATGTAATAAAAATAGCATTAATCTAATTAAAACAAGCCATTGATAAAGGGAATATTTAATGAATTAATTTTTGGATTTTGGTTTAATTTAGATGATGATAAACTATTTCAAATTGGGGATTAAAAGGAATCCCTCTATCTCCTGATATAATATTTTTAATATCAAATAAAGAAAACTTGAGCTAGAAGAAATAATATTGATTAAATTATAGAGCTAGTTGCAAAAATACAACACTTAAAAATTTTTTCTAAATTATATAAAAAACATTTTGAATAAAAAATTAATGGTTATAATGAAATTGTTAAACAATTGTTTATTAATGGAGATATTTTATGAATTTTTTAAAAAAAACTTTAGTACTAGCACTAATTTCTTTGAGTGCCTTAGTATTAAATAGTAGAGCTTATTCTGCTAATGACTTACGGTTTAAGTTGTACTAATTTAGCTTATGGGTCAGCTTAGCAGCCTTTATTTTTAATGCATCAACTGATACCAAGCAATCAGTGCCTAAGCCTATGGTGTTTATACTGGTTTAGATTGTGTTATTCAGGTGGAGGAAGAACAAACAGTTCTGCTATAGTTGGTGGAGAAATTGCTAGATCAGCAGCTAATGCTGTTGTTGGAGCAGTTTCAGGAAGATTATCAGCAGCAATGACTATGAACTCTGATACAGCAGCTCATATGTCTTATTCATCTAACGGTAATGGTATTGGAATGGCAGCAAATCATATAGTTAGGTGGATTAAGTCTTTGGACTAATTTTAGCTAGTTCAAATTTTGAAAATGATCAAACATTTCTAGTGTTAGAGCTGACAGTAATAATTTTGATGGAGATGCTTCAGCTTTACTTTTGGTTTAGATAAGAGATTTGGTAATGTTGTTGTTGGATTTGCATTTACACACTTTTGACTCTGACATTGATACTACAGTTAATGGTGGTAATATTACAACTGAAGGTGAAACTTTAGGACTTTATGTAGGATTAAATACAGGAGCTTTACAGTTATCAATTGGTGCTGGTTCAAGGTGAATATGAAATTGATACTACTAGAAGAGATTTAGGAAGTGACACTAACCATAACAGCTAGTGATATAACAGCTGATGTAACTTATTATCACGTTGGTTTATCAGGTGAACTTAATAGAGGTAAATTAAGTTTCAGACCTAGAGTTAGTTATAGAAACTTTGATTTAGATCTTGCCAGCATTTACTGATATAGTTCCAGATGATGCTAACACGTTTATGCTACAGATGCTACTGCAAAAATGATGCTGCTGATGAGCAGTTGCAGGAAAAACTTATAGTTCTGATATGTCTGAAGCTGGATTAAGCATAGCGCTTGCTACCGGTGGTAAGTTAATACCATTTGTAGATGTTCTTATGTTAATGAAGAAACAACTTCTGCTGCTTATAATAATGAAGCTTACAGCTGATGGAGCAGCAGCAGATTTAGATGCTTCTGCACCAGATGGTTATATTACCTATGGTGGTGGAGTAATTTTAAATCTTCTAGGTAAAGTTTCTGGATATGTTTCTATTAATGAAACTACTAATAGAGAAGATTATAGTGAGACAACAATTTCAGGTAGTTTAAAACTTAAGTTTTAATTACTGATTTAGATGTTTATAAATCCTTCCCTTTAATTAGGGAAGGATTTTTTTTATTCAGTAGATTTAAATTTTGTTTTTTGTATTAAATATATAGTTATTAAAGGTACTACTAAGGTTATAATAATTAAACTAATTAGTAAATTATCTAAATCATCATAATTAGCTTTAACTAAAATTTCATTAGATTGTTTATCTACAACCTCCTCTATTAATAACAAAAACTTTATTTAAATAACTTGTAAATAATTCTCTTGCAGACAAAGCAATATTAGTAAAGGATGCAAAACAGCAAAAAATGTAGCTTTATATTTAGATGGAGCATTTTTTGCAATCCAAGCTAACATAGGTATCATTGCAACTTGAGCTAAGAGGTGATTCAACAGCTGTATTTAAAATTGCAATGAATTTAGCATCAATTAGTCCATTAGTTAAAATACTTGTATATTTATGTAATTCATAATACATAAATAAACTAGGAGTATATAAAATAGCTGAAAATATACTTAATACAATAAAAAGATTAGCTAAAGAAGCTTTCATCATTGCTTTTCTTAAAATAATCATTCCTATTAAAGTAATTAAGAGCTGATGTTATTGATAATAAGGAAAAAAAACTTTGATTAAATCCCAAGAATATCAATTTCAAACCAGTTTAAACCTGCTCCAGGGACTAGGCATAGCTCTAAATACAAAAATTATTATAGCTGTACCAACAATAGTATATTGGTCTTCTTTTTTAAATCTTTTATTAGAAGGCGCATTAATATTGCAATTAATAATAATGAACTCAATAGAATGATTTCTCTAGAAAAAAGTATATTTAAAGTACCCAAAAAAATTGTAAATATAACAAAGGTACAGCTGCCTAAAAATATTTGATAATCTAATTTAGTAGTTTTAAATTTTATAGATTTTTTTTCATTTTTATTTAAAAAATTAAATAAAAGTATTCCTGAAACAGATATAGCAGGAATTATCAATGCATAAAGATAAATTTTTCCATAAAGTAAATTGATATTAGGATAATTTTCATCTACATTTTAAAAATAAAAAGATTTATTAATCCTACTAAAAGAGAACCAAATATTATAGCAAACCTTCCATATAACTGAACAATAGTATGTTCCTTTTTTTCTTTCTTATTTTTTTTTTTCATATTTATTTTTAAAATTAGGTTCTACAGCTTCTACAGTCATTGCATCAGCAACAACGTCTTGTAAAACATAACCTACAGGTGTTAGAATAGAGCTAAGTATAAACCAAATTTTAATTTCTAAATATTCTAGCATTATGCTTTTGTGAGCAAGTATTCCATACATGATTAATAAACTTATTGATACAAGAAAAGCACCTAAGTATACAAAATATTGTTTAAGATTCCAATATCTATCAATTAAAAAACCTATAGGCATCTTTAAAGCCCATGGTATTCCTGCCCAAAAACCAATAGAGGCAATAAAAGCAGCTGATAGGCTTAAAAATCTTTTAATAAAAAAAATACCAACAATACTTGTTAGTCCAGATACTCCTGCAGAGGCATAAATTAATAAAGTGGTGGCAAATAAGCTATTTTAAAAATAGGCATTTTAAATTATCTTTTATAAATATCTTTAAACCTTTTATATCATCTTCCTCTAAATATTCACCAGTTTGTACTTCTATCATAATAAGGTCTTTTTTAGATTTATTTTCTATTCTATGAATTTCTCCCTTTTTAATAAAGGTTGATTGATTAGCATTTAATTTAAATTGTTTTTTTCCTTTAGTAATGAATGCAGTTCCTTTAATAACAACCCAGTGTTCTGAACGTTTAAAGTGTTTTTGTAATGAAATTTTTTGACTTGGTAAAATATGTAATTTTTTTACTTTGTAACCATTTCCTTGATCTAAGTTAATAAAACTTCCCCAAGGTCTATTTGATTCTGATTCATTTAAAATTTCTTTATTTTTCTTTTTATGTATTTTTTACTATTCTTTTATAGCATTAGCATCACCTTTTTGAAACTAATGTTATATCTCTAGTATTAATTATATTTAAATCTTTTACGTCATTTGTAATAAGGATTTTATGATTAGAAAATATAAAGCAGTTTTTAGTATTAATACTTTTTACATTACCTATTGATTTTTTAATTTTATATATAGATTCAAAAGTACCTAAATCACTCCATTAATATCTAATTGAACTACTATTTTTTTAAATTCTTTTTCAAGTATAGCATAGTCAAATGAAATGGAAGGAACTTTATCCCAACCTTTTTTCCTAGAAATATAAACTCCATTTCTTTGTATGAGGATACAAAACTTTTTTTTACTAATGAATAAAGTTTTTTATCAAATTGATTAAAAAGTGATTTTAAATAACTATTTTTAACTACTACTATACCAGAGTTCCATAAAGCACCAAGTTTATATAGCTTCAATAGCTTTTGTCCTTTTTAGGCTTCTCTATAAAAGAATCAACTTCAAAGCTATCTTTATAAAGATAATTTTTTTTATATTTTATATAACCATAATTTACGTTGGGCTCTTTGCTTTTTAATCCTAGAATTACGAGCTTATTATCTAATGCAATTTTTTTAGCTTTTAATAGAGCTTGAATAAATTTTTTATTATTCTGAATATGATGGTCAGATGGAAGAAAACAGAGCACTTCCTCATCCTTGCAATAGAAAGTTGAAGCTGCAAAAGCTGGTGCTGTATTTTTAGGTTTATCCTCCAGTAAGAGTTTATCATATTTAGCATTACAGTTTCTAATACTTTTTAGAACATTAAACCTTTGATTTTTATTTGAAATTATAATGGGTTTTACAAAATTTGGATTATTAATTCTATTTAAGTGTTTCTTCAAATAAATTAGTTTTTTATTAAAGATATCAAAGAACTGTTTAGGTTTATTTTCTCTAGATAAAGGCCAAAGTCTTGTACCAGACCCGCCTGAAAGAATAATAGGCTTAATTTTCATTACTAATTGAATTTTCTCTTAAATATTTTATAGTATTTATTAAGTTTTTGTGAATCTGAAATTCCTCTATAAGACATCTTTGTTCCAGGTGCCCATTCTTTAGGTTTTTCTAAAAAATAATATAAGTTTACGATATTCCATTTTTTATCTATATTTATTAAAGTTTTTGAGTATTTATAATCTGAAAATTACCTATTTTTCTGTCAAGAATGGTAGCTAAAGATGGACCTATTTTATTTTTTATAGGCATATTCAAATCATGACAAGATGCACAGTTTTTATTTACAAAAGTTTTCCCTTTATCTAAATCTGCTTTTTCTAAAAGTTGATTTAATTCTAATTCTGTAATTATTTTTAATTCTGAGTCTATATTTACTTTATCAAGATCTTTATTTTTATCTTCATTTTTTCTATATTATAAGAAAGTTTAATAACTTTTTTTTATCTACATTATAAAGTAACTCACTTAGAAATGAAGCTAATAAGTATACTAAGAAAGCAGATAAAATTGCACAAAATATTTTATTTAACTCTGAAGACATATTTAATTCCTGTTATAAATTTTTTAATATATTATTATATTTAGGTAAAGATTAAAATAAATTTATGAATAATGATACTTTAATAGTTATACCTATTAGAATGGCATCATCAAGACTGCCAGGCAAGCCTTTAATTGAAATTAATGGAAAAGCTATGGTTGCTCACGTTTGGGAAAAAGCAATATTGTCTAAATGTGGAGATGTAATTGTTGCTTGTTGTGACAAAGAAGCTAGAGATTATCTTAAAAAAAAAATATACCTTATGTGATGACTAAAAAAAATTAAATAGTGGTACTGATAGAGTATATAATGCAATGAATGCTTTATTTAAAAAAAATTTATATAAATATATAATTAATTTACAGGGAGATGTTCCTAATATATCTCCAAAGATAATCAAAAAATTAGCTTTAATTATCAAACAAAAATCTGTAGCTATGGCAACCTTAGTCTCTAAAATTAAAGACCCTAAGTTTATTAATGATAAAAATATTGTAAAGGCTGCTATTACTAAACATTTAAAATTTAATAAAGCACTTTATTTTTCAAGGTCTCCTATACCTTATGGATCTAATGAGATTTTTTGAACACATAGGTATATACGCTTATAAAATTAATACCTTAAAAAAAGTTTGTAAATTTGAAAATGGGGCAACTAGAAAAAATAGAATCTTTAGAACAACTAAGAGCATTAGAAAATGGTATAGATATTATTGTAGGCAAAGTTAATAAAGCTCCATATAGTATAGATACTTCAAAGGATTTAAAATTTTTTTAAAAAAATGAGTTAATTAAATGAAAAAAAAAATAGCATATCAAGGTAGGCCTGGGGCTTATTCACATTTAGTTTGTATAAAAGCTTTTCCTAATTATGAACCAGTGCCTTGTGAGTCTTTTGAAGAGGTTTTTAAAAAAACTGAAAATAAGGAAACTGAAATATCTTTAATACCAATAGAAAACTCACAAGCAGGAAGAGTTGCTGATATTCATAACTTATTACCTATGTCAAATTTAGTAATTACTGGAGAATATTTTCATAAAGTCAGCCATCATTTGTTAGGGTGCCCTGGTAGCTCTTTAGATTCTATAAAAACTGCTGAAAGTCATATACATGCTTTAGCGCAATGTAAGAATTTTTTAAGTAAAAATAAAATTAAACCAATTATAAGTGCAGATACAGCAGGTGCAGCAGAAGAAATATCTAAAGTTAAAAAATAATAGTAGAGCAGCAATTGCATCAGAATTAGCAGCTAAAATTTATAACTTAACTATAGTAAGCTCTAATATTGAAGATGCTATTCATAACACTACTAGATTTTTATTTATGAAAGAAAATTTTGAAGAAGTAAGAATGAAGGGTATTGATTATATCACTAGTTTTATTTTTCAAGTTAAGAAATATACCTTCTGCATTATTTAAAGCATTAGGAGGTTTTCTACTAACAAAATAAATATGTTAAAATTAGAAAGCTATATGCTAAAGGGGTCATTTAAAGCTACACAGTTTTATGTTGATATAGAAGGACACCCTGAAGATGATAATGTAAAACAAGCATTTGAAGAGTTAGGATTCTTTTCAAAGGAAGTAAAAATTTTAGGCTATTACCCTGCCTCGGAATTGAGAAAAGGTTAGTTTAACTTTTTTGCCAATGTGCTATCAAGACTATGAGCTATAGCATATTTTTTTGGAAGTATTATTTTTTTTTATTTTTTAGACTTAAAAGTTCTTTTCTAGTAACCCAAATAGCATCTTCAATTTCTGATTTATTTATTTTGAGCTTAACTGAAGAACTCATTGCTTCAAAACCTACCATTAAATTATTAGCAAAAGGCCAAAATTGAGAGAAAAGATAATTTATATTTTTTAATTTTAGACCAACTTCCTCATAAGCCTCTCTAATTACAGTTTGTTCTAAGGACTCATTGGGCTCACAAAATCCTGCAATACAGGAATATAGGTTCTGTTTCCAGTTTTTATTTCTTGCTAATAATATTTTATTATTGTTTTTAATTAGTATAATTACAGTAGGATCTATTTTTGGAAATATTCTTTTTAGGCAACTTTTATTTGTGCATTCTAAATAATTTTTCAAATATTTAAATTTATTCTTTGCTCCACATTTAGAACAAAATTTATTTTCATTCTTCCATCTTTCTAAAAAAAATAAAGCAGATAAATAAGATACTATACTCATTATTAACTAAATTTATACAGTCTCTTAAATTTACTAAAGAGAAAACCTTATCTTTAAATATCGTTTTAAATTTTTTAATGATATAGAGGCTCCTATGAAAAGAGTTTTATCTTTCTTACCAAAAAAATAAAGGTTTTCTTTTTTAATTTTTAATTTTTTTAATTCTTTAAATTTGATAAAACAAATTTTTATTGTTAAATAATATTATTTTATTATTCACTATAAAAGAACATTCATAAAATAGATTAGATTTCAATAGATTTAAGTTATTTTCTAAATCAATTTTATTTTTTATTGAAAATAAGTGCAAATTTTGCATTTTTAATACTAACTATTATTTAATTAATTTACATGATATTATTTAATTTGGAAGACTTAGTTGGATATTTTGCAATATTTAACCAGTCAGGTCTGAAAAGAAGCAGCTGAGGTATTTTAAGTAGGTCAGCTTAGCCTTCCTAAGAGAAAGAAATGATGGAATATAAAGTATTATCAAGAAAATATAGACCAAAAAAATTAAAAGAAGTCATAGGACAGGATTTTACCGTACGAACTTTAAGCAATGCATTTGCTCAAGAAAAATTGGCTCATGCTTTTTTATTTACTGGTATCAGGGGTGTAGGGAAAACTACAATAGCACGTATAATAGCTATGGGATTAAACTGTGAAACAGAAAAAAAACCAACAGCCAACCCTTGTGGCATTTGTTCAAATTGTAAAGCAATTCTTCAAGATAGATATGAGGATGTTCTGGAAATAGATGCGGCTTCAAATACAGGCGTAGATGATGTAAGAGAGATAATTAGTTCATTAAAATATAGGCCATCAAAAGGAAGTTATAAAGTTTTTATAATTGATGAAGTTCATATGTTATCAAATTCAGCATTTAATGCATTATTGAAAACAATTGAAGAACCACCTAGCTTTGTTAAATTTATATTCTGTACTACCGAAATGCAAAAAATCCCAATTACTATAGTATCAAGATGTCAAAAATATAATTTGAATAGAGTCACATTAACTGCACTATGTAATTATTTAGAAGAAATAGTTGACTTAGAAAAATTAGATATATCTAAACAAGCAATTTCAGTTATAGCGAGAAACTCTGAGGGCTCAATAAGGGATAGTTTAACAATTCTTGATCAATGTATATTAAGTTTTAATAATGAAACTATAACTGTGGAAAGTGTGAATCAAACTATGGGACTTACCTCTCAAAGCTTTCTATTAGATTTATATATAAATATTGTAAATGGCGATATTATTAATGCAAATAAAGTATTGAATAATATTTATAAAAATGGAGCTGCTCCTAAACAAATAATAGATGACTTATTAAATGTAACTTATAGCTTAATTTCTTCTATAGCAGCTAACACAAATATAGAAATATATGAAAAGGATAAGTTTCAAACAATTATTGGTAAATGTGATATTCCTTTTTTAAATCAAGTATGGCATATGTTATTGAGAGGTAAAGATGAAGTTAATAAGGTATCACATCAGATGGAAGCTTTGGAAATATTAATAATTAGAATAGCTTATAGTTCACAGTTACCAAGTTTAGAGACAGTTGTAAAAAAAATTAAAGAAGATAATAATGATGAATTAAACCTTGATGTAAAAGATAATAATATAGGAAACGATATAAAAAAAATATTAGATGCCTTTCCAGAAGGAAAAGTATTAAAAAATTAATAACTAATAAAAGGAGTAAAGTATGAATAATATGGGTGGTTTACTGCAGCAAGCACAGCAAATGCAAAGGAAAATGTTGGAGATAGATAAAAAACTTAGTGAAATGGAGGTTTCTGGAGAAGTAAGCAATGGATTAGTCAAAGTAATAATGACAGGTAAAGGAGTAGTAAAGTCTATTAAAATAGATAGTAGTTTAAAAGAAGATATTGAAGTTTTAGAGGACTTAATAGTTGCAGCAATGCATGAAGCTAAAAAAAATGCTGATAATTTATCAGAGCAAGAAATGAAATCTGTGACTGGAGGTATGCCAATGCCACCTGGAATTAAGTTTTAGTATGTATTCTAAAGAAATTGATTTATTAATAAATTTATTATCTAGCCTCCAAGGGGATAGGTCCTCGTTCTGCCAGAAGAATTGCTTTACAGCTTATAGCAAAAAAAAATACTTTGATGATGCCTTTAGGTAAAATGATGATAGATGTAGCTAAACTGATAGAAAGGTGCAAAAATTGTGGTAATTATGATTCTATAAACCCTTGTAGTATTTGTAATAATGAAAAAAGAGATAAAAGTATAATTTGTATTGTTGAAGAGGTTGCAGATTTATGGGCTTTGGAAAGAGGAATGTTATACCAAGGTTTATATCATGTTTTAGGTGGTACATTAGATGCAATTAGAGGTGTGAGTCCTGAAAAATTAAAAATTGATTTTTTGCTTGAAAAGTTAGAAAACAAAATATTAAAGAAATTATTTTGGCAACATCATTAACAACTGCTGGTCAAACAACGGCCCATTATATAGTAAGTAAACTTAAAGGAATTAAAGTAAAAATTACTAGGTTAGCAAGAGGGTTGCCGGCTGGAGGAGAGCTAGACTATTTAGACGAAGCAACCTTAAGCCAAGCTCTTTATGAAAGAATTGATGTAAATCAAGGGATAGGTGAAAAAAGATAATGCAAATTATAGTAGCTCCAGATAGCAGGTTAAACCAAATTTCAAAAAAAGTTGAAATTATAGATGATTCCATTATATCTACTTTAGATCAAATGTTAGAATGCATGTATCAAAATAATGGAATTGGCTTAGCTGCACCTCAAGTTGGTATTCTGAAAAGACTTGTAGTAATTGACTGTAGTGATAATAAAGATATAAAAAAACCATTAAAGCTTATTAACCCAGAAATTACTAAATTATCAAAAAATATTTCTGAGTTTGAAGAAGGTTGTTTATCTCTTCCATCGCAATATGCTAAAGTAATAAGACCCTCTGAAATAACTTTAAAATATAGAAATATAGAAGGTTTGATTTGTGAAAGAGTATTTAGTGGTTTAGAGGCAACTTGTATACAACATGAAATAGATCATTTGGACGGCAAGCTATTTGTTGATCACATAAGTAAGCTAAAAAAAAATATAATAATTAAAAAATTAAAGAAATTAAAAAAAAATATATAGGATATGAATAAAGTATTAAGCTTAGCTTATTTTGCTGGAGGTTCTAAATTTACCTTAGATCCTTTTATAGCTTTAAAAAACAGTAGACACGATTTAAAGATGATATTTACTAAATCACCCAAAAGAGCAGGAAGGGGGAAGAAGAAAGCTCAAAATCTGCTTTTAGATAAAGCATTGGAGTTTGGTATTCCTATAAAAACTATTGATGACTTTAAAAAAATAGAAAATTTAAAATTACTTAAAAGTTTAGAATTAGATTTTATTATAGTTTTTTCATTCGGTTTGATATTACCTAAAGAAGTTTTAGAAATACCTAGATACGGATGTATTAATATTCATGCTTCATTATTACCTAAATGGAGAGGAGCCTCTCCGGTTCAACATGCATTAATGAATAATGATAAAGTAACAGGATATACTTTTATTATTATGAATGAAAATTAGATGAAGGAAAAATAATTTATAAAGAAAAAATAAATATTGATACAACTGATGATTACGCCACTTTATTGCAAAAAATTATAAGTTCAGCGTCAAAAGTCTTAGTTAGTAAAATTGAGGATTTGTCTAATAATATTATAAAACCTCAAACACAAATTCATAGTGAAGCCAGTTACTGTTATAAAATAAAAAAAGATGATACATATTTAAAATTTAATATTTCAGCAAAAGAAGTTTTAGGAAAAATTAAGGCATTTAGTCCAAACCCTGGTGCTAAGTGTTTTATTGATGGAGAGCTAATAAAAGTTTTAGATGCTAAAATTGAGGACAATAGTAAATTCAATAAAAAAATAGGCTGTGTTACAGATGAAAGTTTATTAATATCTTGTAAATATGGATTTATTAGACTTATAAAAATACAAAGGGCAGGTCGCAAAGCAATGATGGCAAGAGAATTTTTGAATGGTAGGAAGGTTAAAATAGGATCAATTATAAATGAAAAAAATAAAAATATTAATTTTATAAATTGGGTAGGTGTTTATACTTTGTTTACAAAAGAAACTAAAAGATTTTGTAAAGTTTATCAGCAAACTATATTAGCTCCAGCTTTTACTTCATTATTGTTTTTTTTAGTAATATCAATAGCAATAGGCTCTAGAGTAAATTATGAATTTAATTATATAAATTTTTTAGCACCAGGGTTAATAGTAATGACTATGATGCAAAATGCATTTGCAAACACATCTTCTTCTATATTAGGTTCTAAAATGCAGGGGAATATAGTTGATCTTTTAATGCCACCTCTAAATTCTAATGAAATTATTTTTTCATATGTATCAGCGGCAATTATCAGATCTATTCTAGTGGGATTTATAACCTGGCTTTTTATTTATCCATTTTCTGAATTATATTTATTTAGTTTCTCAATTTTATTTATTTATACTATTTTGGGGTCAATACTTCTTGCTCTTTTAGGTTTGATAGCTGGTATATGGGCAGAAAAGTTTGATAATATGTCTGGTATAACAAATTTTATAATTACACCATTAACTTTTCTTTCAGGCACTTTTTATACTATTGATAGATTACCTGAACCATTTTTTACTATTAGTCTTTTTAATCCTTTTTATTATATTATAGATGGCTTTAGAAGTGCTTTTCAAAGTGATATTAATCATGATTTGGTTTATGGAATTACTTATATAAGTATGCTAAATTTAATATTATATTTACTTAGTTATTATATTTTAAAAAAAGGATGGATGCTTAAGCCCTAATTTTTAGTCATGTCTAATTATTTACTATCAACTTATTCAAGAATTAATTTATCTTTTACTCACGGCAAAGGCGTATGGTTATTTACTGATGATAAAAAAAGATATTTAGATTTTGCTTCTGGTATAGCTGTCAGTTGTTTAGGTCATTCTAATCCTATTTTATTAAAGGCTCTTAAATCTCAATCTGAAAAATTATGGCATACATCAAATCTTTATAATATTAAGGAACAAGAAAGATTGGCTCAGGAATTATGTAATAAATCATTTGCCGATAAAGTATTTTTCTGTAACTCTGGTGCTGAAGCTACTGAAGGGTTAATTAAGCTAGCTAGAAAATATCATCATATAAAAGGAGACTTTCTTAAAAAAGATATCATAGTTTTAGATAATGCTTTTCATGGTAGAACTATAACAGGTGATACAGGCTGGATCAAATTCTTTACATAAAGAAGGTTTTCTTGCCAAAGAAGACTGTTCTTGTGGCTTTATTAGAGTGCCACTAGGGAATATAGGCTACTTAAAAAACAAAATTAATGCCAATACAGCTGCGATATTTTTTGAACCTATTCAGGGAGAAGGTGGTATAAATGTCTGTCCAAAAAACTATCTAAAACAAATTAGAAAAATATGTAATCAAAATAATATTTTAATGATATTGGATGAAGTTCAATGTGGCATAGGAAGAACTGGTAAAGTTTTTGCCTATGAATGGTGGAATGTAAAACCTGATATGATTGGATTAGCTAAAGGTTTAGGAGGAGGTTTTCCAATAGGAGCCATATTATTAAAAAATAAAATAGCTAAATGCATTACTCCTGGAAGTCATGGATCAACTTTTGGTGGCAATCAACTTGCGTGTGCGGTTAGTTTAGCTGTAATGAAAGAAATTTCAAAAAAAAAGTTACTAAACAATGTTTTAAATTTAGGAATTTTTTTGGAAAAAAAAATTAACAAAATTTTATCAAATAATACTTCTGTAATAACCGATGTTTTTGGAAAAGGATTAATGCTTGGTGTTAAATGTAGTGTGCCTAATTCAGATTTAGCAAAAATTTTAAGAGAAAAAGGTTTATTAGTAGTACCAGCATCTAATAATGTAATTAGACTTTTACCTCCGCTAAATATTACAAAGAAAGAAGCTCAAAAAGCTATAGATATTATAAATGAGGCAGTAAATGATCTCAAATAAAAGAAATTTTATAAATTTATCTGATATTAGAAAAGAAGAACTTAATAAGATACTAAAGCGTGCAAGACAATTAAAAAAATTAAGAGCTAAAGGTACCACTTTTAAAAACAGCCTTGCAAAAGTTAACCTAGCTATGATATTTGAAAAGCCTTCCACTAGAACTAGAGTTTCATTTGAGATTGCAATCAAGGAATTAGGAGGACAAGCAATTATTTTAGATGAAAGCAAGACGCATTTGGCTAGAGGTGAGACAGTAGCTGATACAGCTAGAGTTTTAGATAGGTATTGTCAAATTTTTATGATCAGGACAACTAATCATAATAAATTGTTAGAATATCATAACTATGCTAAAGCTCCTATTATTAATGGTCTAAGTAATATATCGCATCCCTGTCAAGTGATGGCAGACATTATGACATTTGAAGAAAATAGAGAAACAATTCTAAAGAAAAAAATAACTTGGATGGGTGACTTAAATAATGTTCTGTTCTCTTGGGTTGAGGCAGCTAATATTTTTGATTTTGATTTATATATTGCACATCCAAAGCAGATTAAACCTAGCAAAGAATTAAAAAAATTTCTTATGGTAAAAAAAATATTACTTTTACACAAAATGTTAAGGAGGCTATACATAACAGTAATTGTATTATTACTGACACTTGGTTTTCTATGGGAAGCAAAAAAAATAATATTAGTGAGCTGTACTTTAAAAGATATCAAGTAAATGAAAAAAATATAATAGGAGCAAATCCAAAAGTTGCTTTTATGCATTGCCTTCCAGCTAAAAGGGAAAAGAAGTCACTAAAGAGGTAATTGATAATAAAAAAATTTCTATAGTATGGGATGAAGCAGAAAATAGGTTACACATTCAAAAGGCCATATTAGAATGGTGTTTAACAAAAATATAATGTTAAAATTATTTATCTTATTAAAGTTTTTATTATTATTAGGTGGCTGTGCTTATCAATATACTAATGAAAATAATTTAGATATAGAAGATATAAAAAAAATAAAGCTCAATGTTAAAAGTTTTGAAATTAATACAGATATTTTAGATATTACAACAACAGAAAGCTTGCTACAGAATGAGATAAATAAAAAAGTATTAAATAAATTAGAAGCTTGGGCTTGGCAAAAGTTTGCTACAGAAGGTATTGAAAATAAAGCATTTTTGAATCTTCTAAAAATTGATACAAGTTTGATAGAAAAAAGAAAAAATAAAAAATCAATAATTTCAATTATTAACCAGGGTAAAGAAGTCTATAAAATTTCTTTAAATTTTGATTTATCTATTAATGCTAATGATAGTTTAATGAAAACATTAAAGATTACGTCAAGTTTAGACTTTGAATTATTAAATAAATATTCAATAGCTCAAAGAGATAAAGTTATAATTTACAATGTTAATAAATTAATAAAATTAATAGATGAAAAGATAACTTTTCAATTAAATAAAAAAGCTTTTAATAAATTTGTGATAATGTAATTTTTATTTAATTGTTTCTTCTAAAAGAAATAGTACATTGCTTTTTCCATACACGTTAAAAAAGAGCCTAATCTTGGTCCACTGTCTGAACCAAATAATATTTGATATAATGATATAAACCATTGTCTTAAGTCATTAGGAAAAACTTCTTTTCCTACCTTATAAACAATATTTTGATAATCTTCTGAACTAACTTCATCTTCCAATTTTTTAATTTCCTGTAAGAGTTTTTCTATTGCCTTTTTTTCCTCTATGTCAGGCTTTCTTTTTTTTATATGAGGTAATATAAATTTTTTATAATATTTAATTGCTAATAAGATAATTTTATCTAATTCTTGTTCATCTTGCACACTGAGTTTTTCTTTTAGATAGATTCTAACAAAGTCTTTAATAGTTTTATTATTAGTTGTGTTTAAGGCTGTTACTAAATTTAAAAGGTTGGTGAAATCAATAGGATAGGTTGTAGATGGAATTTTTTTTTGGTGAATATGCCATAAAGGATTGTCCAATTTTTTAATAGAATCTTGATTTTGCATATTATTAAATAATTTTCTATAATCATCCATACTTTTGGGAATACAATCAAAGTGAAGTCTTTTTGCTCTTCTGGGGTTATTATACATAAATAAAGATAGACTTTCTGATGAACCATAATTTAGCCATTCATCGATACTTAATCCATTACCTTTTGATTTAGATATCTTCTCACCCTTATCATCTAAAAAAAGCTCGTAAGTCATATTAGAGGGAATCTTTTTTTCTATAAAATTTGCAATTTGACTTGATAGCTCAAATGATGGAATTAAATCTTTTCCATTCATTTCATAATCTATATTTAAGGCTGACCAGCGCATTGCCCAATCCACTTTCCACTGTAATTTACAGTTGCCTCCTGTTACTAAAGTTTCCTTATACTGATTGTTTTCTTTGTAGGCAATTACACCATTTTTTTTATCAATCACCTCTATAGGAACTTGTAGGACTTTTTTAGTTTTTTTGCAGATTGGTAAAAATGGTGAGTAGCTTTCTCTTCTTTCTTTTCTTAAAGTAGGTAAAATAATATTAATAATATTTTCATAATTTTCTAATATTTTTAAAAGCTGCTTATCAAATTTTCCATTTTCATAATAATCTGTGGAGGATATAAAATTATATTCAAATTTAAATTTATTTAAAAATGACTTTAAAAGATTGTTATTTCTGTCTGCATAGCTTGCATACTTGCCAGTAAAGTCTGGTATCATGCTCAGAGGGCAATCAATATAGTTTTCTAACTTTTCCGGAAAAGGGTAATCTTCAGGAACTTTTCTTAATGCATCTAGATCATCAGAGAAAGTTATTAAATTTGTTGAAAAGTCAGAGATTTCTTTTAAGCAGTTTAGAACCATATTAGTTCTTAACACCTCTGCAAAAGTACCAATATGTGGATCTCCAGAAGGACCATAACCTGTTTCTAAGGTAACCACTTTTTTATTTGCTATTTTAGAAACTTTATTTTTAAGTTTTATTGCTTCATGAAAGGGCCAAGCTTTAATTTTTTTATAATCAATATTATTCATTAAACTTATTTTTTTTTATTTTTGAGTCTTTGGTTATTAAAGGAAGTTGCAATACTGCAAAAATTAATGTTAATGGTAAAATTCCAAAAACTTTAAAACTTACCCAAAACTCAGTTGACTGTGTGCGCCAAACTATTTCGTTTAAAAGAGCAAGAAAAATAAAAAAACTTGACCACCTTATAGTCAGTTTTTTCCAAGTGCTATCTTGTAAGACAAAAGCTTTGCTCATTGCCATTCTTAAAAATAGTTTATTGAACTTTAGTCCAACTAGAAGAATTGAAGCAAAAATTAAATTAATTAGTGTAGGTTTAAATTTAATAAAAAAATCGTCTTTTAAAAAAATAGTTAAACTACCAAATACAATAAGAAAAGCTCCTGTCACAATTGGCATCCAAGGTATTTTTCTATCTATATACCATGCAATAGGTATTACTACTATGGAAACAATAATAAAATAGAATGTGGCTTGGAATATACCTTCAAGTGGTATTTCTTTTAAAATTACTTTGTCATATGAATTAACTAGAAAAAAGACTATCAAAGGAATTACTTCACAAAACAACTTTATGTAAGCCTTCATTTTTTTCTCCTGTATTATCACCTAATAGTGCATTAATAAAATCTTTTGGTATAAATGGTATTAGCTCATCAATTTTGTCACCAACTCGTAAAGCATGAATTGGTAAATTGTATTTTCTTGTTATTCCTATCAAAGAGCCACCTTTAGCTGAACCATCAAGCTTTGTCATTATCACTCCAGTTAAACCAATATTTTGATGAAAAGAATCTATCTGATTATATGTATTTTGTCCAATTGTAGAATCTAAGACCAAAATTTTATTATGAGGAGCTTCTTCATCATTTTTTTGAATAATCCTTGTCATTTTTTTTTAATTCTTCCATTAATTCAACCTTGTTGTGTAATCTTCCAGCAGTGTCAATAATGAGTAAATCAAATTTTTCATCTATTGCTTTTCTATGTGCTTTAAATACAACTGATGATGGGTCTTCTCCAATATTACCAGATAAAACTTCTATCTGTATAATGTTTGCCCATTTCTCAATTTGTTCCTTAGCTGCTGCCCTAAAGGTATCAGCGGCAGCTAGTAACACTTTAAGTTTCTTATCTTTTCCTTTTTTTGCTAGTTTGGCTATTGTTGTCGTTTTTCCTGATCCATTTACTCCAAAAACAAGTATTATTCTCAACTTTTTATTCGGTTTTAAATTCAATTCGTGATTGATATTAGAGAATTGCTTCTCTAAAAATTCTGCCACATTTTCTTGTGTATTATTATTGGTGTTAATTTTTTTATTTTTTAATTCATCAATTAATAAATTTGTATTATTTACGCCTAAATCAGACATTAAAAAAGCTTCTTCAATTTCTTCTAAGCTTTTTCATCAAGTCTTTTAACAAAAATAGCTTTTCTAATATTTGAAGAAGTTTTTTTAAAGTTATCACCTAATTTATTAAACCAACTTTTTTTTGTTCTTCTTGTTTAGCTTCTTTTTTTTATTTCTTTTGTTCAACAGCAGGAGGAACTTCTTTGTCTTTTATTTCTTGTTCAACAGCAGGAGGGATAGCTTCTTTATCTTTTATTTCTTTTTGTTCAACAGTAACTTCTTTATCAGGCAGGGATAGCTTCTTTATCTTTTATTTCTTCTTGTTCAACAGCAGGAGGGATAACTTCTTTATCTTTTATTTCTTTTTGTTCAACAGCAGGGATAGCTTCTTTGGCTTTTATTTCTTCTTTTCTTAAAAAAGATTGACCAATTTTTTTAAACCATTTTTTCATCTTAATTTACGATTAGATAATTATCTTTAATATCATTAGGTTTAATAGAAACAATATCTCCTTTTTTAGCATTGGGTATTTTCATTTTAAAATTATTTTCTGTTTTACCTATTCCATTATTAGTTTCTACTAAAACTTTTTGTTTTCTAAAAGTTTGTTTTTGTAAGTTATTTAAATAATTTTGATTTCCTAGTTCTCTTAATGCTTTAGCTCTTTTTCTTCTTTCTTCTAAAGCAACTTGTGGCATTTTTGATGCAGGTGTTCCAGCCTTTGCTGAATATGGAAAAACATGAAGGTGAGTTATTTGTAATTTTTTTACTAATGTATATGTATTCATAAACATTTCTTCTGTTTCAGTAGGAAATCCGCATATAAAATCTGCTCCAAAAGTTATATTGTCAGAAATATTCCTTATTTCATTTAACAGTTCTATAATTTGTTTTACATTGTGTCTTCTTTTCATTCTTTTTAAAATCATATCATCTAAAGACTGAAGACTAAAATGAAAATGAGGCATTAATCTAGGTTCATTTTTAATTAATTTAAATATTTTATTATCAAGTTCAGCTGCGTCAATAGAAGATAGCCTTAAACGAAAAGAACTAATATTTTTTTCAAATATTTTTTCTAGCAAATAACCTAAGCCGAAATGTTTGTTATCAACTGATTGCCAAGAGGTTAGGTCAACACCTGTTAATATTATCTCCTTTACACCTTTATCAAGATAAAAAGATATTTCATTATTAATGTTTTTAACGCTTTCACTAATGCTTTTACCTCTACAAGAAGGAATTATACAAAATCTACAAGAATGGTCACATCCATTTTGAATTTTTACAAATTTTCTTATATTAGAATTTGAGGGGTTTTCCCTATACAAATTTTTAAAGTCTAAGTTTATTTTATTTTTAACACTAATATTTTCTTGCAGGCTTTCCCAATTTTTTTTTAGTAACTTATCTTTATTTTTTACAATATAACTTACTTCTTCCATATTTTCTATGTTATGCCTTTCACTTTCTACTGCACATCCTGTGACTACTATTTTTACATTAGGGTTGCTTTTATGAAATAATTTAATATTTTTTTAAACTTTTGACAGCATCATTAGTTACACAACAAGAGTTAAAAATCATAACATCATTTTTTTTATCATCTCTGATAAAATTATTTATTTTATTACTTTCCCAAGAGTTTAATCTGCAACCCATAGTAATAACATTATTAAACTTCTGCAAAGTTATATTCTCCTAAATATGATACCTCAGCTACACCAATTATTTCTAATTCATTTTCTTTTATATTAACTTTTACTGAACCAATTGGTAGAGATATTTTTATAGAGTCAGAACATTTTTTATTAATAAAGCTAGCATAACTTGCAGCTAAAATACCTGAGCCACATGATAGCGTTTCCCCAACTCCTCTTTCCCAAAACTTTAACTTTAAAGATGTTTTTGTCAAAATCTCTACAATTTCTACATTAACTCCCCTAATAAATGCCTTATGTTTTTCAATCTTTTTTCCAATTTTATCTAGATTTATAAGATCTAAAGATTTTGTAAAGAATACTATATGAGGGTTTCCCATATTAATGACATGACCTTCCTTCAAGAGGGGGTCAATTTCTTCAAGATTAATGATTTGTTTATAATTATTTTTAATAATATTTTTTAAATTTTGTTCAGGTATTGCCATCTTCAAACAAATTTCATTATTTTTTTCCAGGTTAGCATTTAATAAGGTGGAGGTTGTCTCTATACATATTTCAGTTTTTTTAGTGCCTGCCATCAGCAATGAAGCAACACATCTAGCTGCATTACCACACATTTCTGCTTCAGAACCGTCATTGTTATAAATTCTCATAAAAGCATCATACTCATCACTTTTTTCAATTAAAATGAGTTGGTCACATCCAATACCTATTCTTCTATTAGCTATTTTTTTTATCAATGTTATATCTTTTCTAAAATTCTGCTTAATATTGTCTATAATGACAAAATCATTACCGTTTCCATGCATTTTAACAAAAGGTGTTTTCATGTTAGTATATGTTTTTATTGACTTTATTATAGCAAAAGCGTAACTATAATAAATTTTTATTTAATATGCAAAATGAATTTATAAATAATGTTCAGCAATTTTTCAGATAGAGTTTTAAAAACATTTGACGGGCTATTAAGCAGGGGAGTATTAACCGAAAATGATGTCAACTCTGCAATGAGAGAAATTAGAGTAGCATTGCTTGAGGCCGATGTTCCTCTTAATATTGCTAAAGACTTTGTTGAAAAAGTAAAGAAAAAAGCTGTAGGAGAAAAGTTACTCAAATCAGTTAAGCCTGGTGATTTAGTTGTAAAGATAGTCCATGATACTCTTGTAGAATTACTATCTTTTAATTTAAAGGATGAGGACTTTGAGTTACTTCTTAATAAAAGTCCAAGTATAATTTTAATGGTGGGACTACAGGGAAGTGGTAAAACTACAACTGCAGCCAAGCTTGCAAATCTTCTCAAACTTAAAAAGAAGAAAGTTTTGCTATCTTCGTTAGACATTTCTAGACCTGCAGCTATTGAACAGTTAAATCAACTTTCTCAGGGAATATCTGTTGATTACATGGATAATGATCCAAATAAGAAGGTTTCTGAATTAATCGAAAAAACTATGGAGCAAGCTAAGGCTTTGTCGACAGATGTTATTATATTTGATACTGCAGGAAGAACCAATATCGATGAGGTATTACTTAATGAGTTAAGAAGTATTTTTAAGTTAACTAAGCCAACTGAAACTTTATTAGTTACAGATGCTATGATAGGACAAGAATCTATAAATGTTGCTAAAGCATTTTCTGAATATGTTGATATAACAGGTGTGGTTTTAACTAGAGTTGATGGTGATGCTAAGGGTGGTGTTGCACTTAGTATGTCCAGTACAACGGGTAAACCTATTAAATTTTTAGGAGTTGGAGAAAAAGTAGATCAAATTGAAGTTTTTTCGGCCAAAAGAATAGCAGGAAGAATACTTGATATGGGCGATATAGTCGGTATGGTTGAAAAAGCAGAACAAGAGTTTGACGAAAAAGAAGCCGAAGTTATGGCTAACAAATTAGCAAAAGGTAATTTTGATTTAGAAGACTTTAAGAAGCAGATATATCAAATGCAAAAACTAGGAGGCATAAAAGGTATTTTATCTATGTTACCAGGGGTAAGAAAAGCAAAAAAAGCATTAGAAAACAGTAATCTTGAAGACAAAACTTTTTTAAGAATGTGTGCAATAATATCTTCTATGACTAAAAAAGAGAAAAAAAACCCAAAGATAATAAATGGATCCCGTAAAAAAGGATTGCAAATGGCTCGGGAGTCGATATACAAGATGTTAATAGATTATTAAAACAATTTAAAAATATGCAAATTATGATGAAAAAAATGAATAAACATGGTATGAGTGGCTTAGAAAAGATGATGGGAAATAATTTTAATAGTAGTAGTTTAGAAAGTATTTATAGTAATTTAAAGAGGTAAGAATGACAGTAAGAATAAGATTAAGCAGGCATGGAGCAAAAAAAAGACCCTATTATAGAATAGTGGTTGCTGATGTTAGAGCTCCTAGAGATGGACGCTTTATTGAGAGAGTTGGCAGTTTTGATCCATTAAAAGACAAATCAGATGAATCTAGACTTAATCTACAATTAGATAGAATTAAGCATTGGTTAAGTACTGGTGCTCAACCTAGTGACAGAGTGCAACAGTTTCTATCAGATGCAGGATTGATGGAACCAATAAAAAGGAATAACCCAAATAAAGCCAAACCTAAGAAAAAGGCTCAGGAAAGAATAAAAGCTAAAGAGGAAGCTCTTAAGAAAAAAGAAGAAGAAGCAAAAGCAGCAGAAGCTAAACCTGCAGAACCAGCAGCAGAAGCTAAACCTGCAGAACCAGCAGCAGAAGCTAAACCTGCAAGAACCAGCAGCAGAAAGCTAAACCTGCGGAACCAGCAGCAGAAGCTAAACCTGCGGAACCAGCAGCAGAAGCTAAACCTGCGGAACCAGCAGCAGAAGCTAAACCTGCGGAACCAGCAGCAGAAGCTAAACCTGCAGAACCAGCAGCAGAAGCTAAACCTGCGGAACCAGCAGCAGAAGCTAAACCTGCGGAACCAGCAGCAGAAGCTAAACCTGCAGAACCAGCAGCAGAAGCTAAACCTGCAGAACCAGCAGCAGAGACTAAAGAAGATAAATAGTATTCTTTTACTGTTTAAAATATCTTTATTTTTTTGTTAAAAAATGAGAAGTGAAAAAGTAACTATTGGAAAAATAGTTTCTCCTCATGGTGTGAAGGGTCTTTTTAAGGTTTTAATTTATAGCGAGAATGAAGATTCTTTTTTCTCACATAAAAGCTATTTCAAAGTAAAAAATAAAAAAATAGATATCATCAAAAAATTTAATAAAGGAAATTTTATAGTTTGTGAAAGTACAACAATACAAAAACAGAGAGCAAGTCGCTGAAATTATAAATGAAGATATAGTAATTTCAGCAACAGATCTAAAAAAAAATAACAATAATAAAAATGAATTTTTTCATAGGGACTTGATTGGATGTAAAGTTATAAATTTTAATTCAGAAGACATTGGAAATGTAAAGGCAATCCATAATTTTGGTGCAGGAGACTTATTAGAATTAGATGGTAAGTTTCCCTATATGATTAGGTTTGAACAGGTTAAAAAAGAAAACATAAACTTAAAGAATAGTATAATAAAAGTTGACCTGAAATTATTAGAGAGCAATTAAATGTTTAAAATAAATATAATTACTGCTTTTCCAGAAGTTTTTCCTGGTTCCCTGGATGTATCAATATTGGCTAAAGCGAGACAAAAAAAAATTTGGGATTTAAATACTGTAGATTTAAAAAAATTTACATCACAAACTAAAAGTATAGACGACAAACCTTTTGGAGGAGGCCCTGGTATGGTTATTAGAGCAGATGTTTTACAAAATGCATATGAAAAAGCTAAAATATTTTTTGAAGATTACAATTTTGAAAATGTAGAAAAAATTATGTTGACTCCTAACGGTGAAGAATTTGATCACAGTACAGCTGAAGCACTTTCTAAAAAAAAGGGTTTGTTAATAATTTGTGGAAGATATGAGGGAGTAGATGAGAGATTTATAGAATATAATAACTTAAGAAAAATTTCTATTGGGAAATATGTATTATGTGGAGGAGAAACTGCAGCTTCAGTAATTAGCGAAGCAGTATTAAGATTGCTTCCTGATGTTCTAGGTAATGAAAAAAGCAAATTAGAAGAGAGTTTTGTGAATGATATGTTAGAATATCCTCATTATACTAAACCAAGAGTTTGGAATAATTTATCAGTGCCTGAAGTATTGCTATCCGGTAATCACAAAGAAATTAGAAAATGGAGAAGTGAGAAAGCCTTATACTTCACCAAGAAGATAATGAAAAAAAATAAAAAAAATGATAGCTAATTTTTATTTTTTGTATAAATTTATATATTTTAAAGGTAAATGATGAATATTATTAAAGATATAGAAGCTGAACAAATATCAGAAATAATCAAGAAAAGAGATGTGCCTGATTTTAAGTCTGGAGATGCTGTTAGAGTTAATGTTTTTGTTACTGAAGGTAATAAAGAGAGGGTTCAGGCATTTGAAGGCATATGTATAGCTAGGTCCAATAGAGGATTTAATTCAACTTTCACGGTAAGAAAGGTGTCGCATGGAGAAGGAGTAGAAAGAGTTTTTCCACTTTACTCGACTATGTTAGAAAGCATTAAACTTATCAGAAGAGGCAAGGTAAAGCGTTCAAAGCTTTATTATTTAAGGCAAAGGTCTGGAAAGTCAGCTAGAATTGCTGAAAAAAAAGATTACATAAAAAAGAAGCCACAATCAGCTCAGGTTGTTGAAGCTCCAGCTTCTAGTGAGGAAGTAAAAGAAGAAAGTAAGTAATGAATGCCCCAAAAACACTTTTTGATAAGATTTGGGGTGACCATGTAATTAGCCAAACTAACAAAAATCAATATTTATTGTATATTGACAGACATCTAGTTCATGAAGTTACCAGTCCTCAGGCTTTTGAAGGGTTAAAATTAAATAAGAGAAAAGTAAGGAAGCCCGAACTCACACTGGGAGTGGCAGATCATAATGTCCCAACAACTTTAAGAGATCAAGGTATAAACTCTATAAAAGATAAGATAGCAAAATTACAGGTTGAAACATTAGAAAAAAATTTAAGTGATAATAATATAAAATATATTCCACTAACATCTAAAAATCAGGGCATTGTTCATATAATAGGACCAGAACAAGGTTTTACCATTCCTGGAACTACTATTGTATGTGGCGACTCTCATACATCTACGCACGGAGCTTTTGGATCTTTAGCTTTTGGTATTGGAACATCAGAAGTTGAACATGTTTTAGCTACGCAAACATTATTGCAAACTAAGCCAAAGAATATGAGAATAACCATTAATGGAAAACTTAAAAAAAATGTTACATCTAAAGATATAATTTTAAAAGTTATTAGCGAAATAGGTACAGCTGCAGGCACAGGACATGTTATTGAATTTTCTGGTTCAACAATATTAGATATGACTATGGAAGAAAGAATGACTTTATGCAATATGTCTATTGAGGCAGGGGCAAAAGCAGGGCTTATTGCTCCTGATAACAAAACTTTTGATTATCTTTATGGACTACCTTTTGCGCCCAAGGAAAAAATTGGGAATTAGCTATTGAATATTGGAAAAAATTAGTTACTGATAAAGACGCCATATTTGATCAAGAGTTTTCCTTCAACATTGAAGAATTGAAACCTTTTGTAACCTGGGGAACGAGTCCTGAGAATGGAATTGCTATAAATGAAAAGATACCAGATCCAAAACAATATAATAATTTGGAAAAAAAGACAGTCTATTGAAAAATCTTTAAATTATATGGGGTTAAAAGCAGGAGATAGTTTAAAAGATATCAGCATTCAAAAAGTATTCATAGGCTCTTGTACTAATGGAAGAATTGAAGACCTTAGAGCTGCTGCTAACTATATTCAAGGCAAGAAAGTTTCTCATAATGTTCAAGCATTAGTAGTTCCTGGTTCGGGTTTAGTAAAAAAGCAAGCTGAAGCCGAAGGTATTAAAGAAATTTTTTTAGAAGCTGGTTTTGAGTGGAGAGATCCTGGCTGTTCAATGTGTCTTGGTATGAACCCAGATCAGTTGGCTTCTGGAGAAAGGTGTGCTTCTACTTCTAATAGAAACTTTGAAGGTAGGCAGGGCAGAGGAGGAAGAACTCACTTAGTAAGTCCTATTACAGCTGCAGCAAGTGCAATTAAAGGATTTTTTGTAGATGTAACTGAAGAGAATTTATGAAAAAATTTACAATTTTAAAAGGTATTGCTGCTGTTATGCCAGATATAAATATAGATACAGATGCTATTATTCCAAAACAATTTCTTAAAACAATACATAGAAAAGGATTAGGAAAAAGTTTGTTTTACAATGAACGTTATACTGAAGGATATAATAAAAATGTAGATTTTATTTTAAATAAAGATCCATGGTCAAATAGTAGTATTATTATTGCAGGAGAAAACTTTGGATGTGGGTCCTCTAGAGAACATGCTCCTTGGGCTTTATTAGATTTTGGTATACAATGTATTATTTCAAATTCCTTTGCTGATATATTTTTTAATAATTCTGTTAAGAATGGTTTATTACTGATTAAACTAAATAAAAATGAAATACAAATATTAAGTGAATTAGCAATGAAAAAAGAAAACTTTACTGTGGATTTAATAAATCAAAAAATATCAGTTAAAAATAATGAGATTAATTTTAATGTTGACCCAATTATTAAAGATAGATTAATCCATGGCTATGATGACATAGAAATTACTTTAAAAAATAAACAATTAATAGTTGATTATGAAAATAACAAAAATAAATTTCATATTTGGAAGAATATAGTTAATGAAAAACAGTGAAGGTAAAATTTTATTATTGCCTGGAGATGGTATTGGCCCTGAGGTAAATAAGGCTTTAAAAGATGTAATTAATTCTGCTGATTCTAATACTGCCATTAATATTGAGGTTGAAGAAGATCTTGTAGGAGGAGCATCTTACGATAAACATAATACCCCATTGACAGATGATGTGTTAAAAAAAGCTATATCCGCTGATGCAGTAATTTTAGGGTCTGTTGGTGGTTATCAGTATGATAAGTTACCATTTGAGGTAAAGCCTGAACGAGCATTATTAAAATTAAGAAAAGAATTAGATTTATACGCTAATATAAGACCAGCAAAAGTTTTTGATGCTTTAAAAGATGCTTCATCGTTAAAAAGCGACATAGTAGAGGGAATGGATATAATAGTGTTAAGAGAGCTCACAGGAGGAATTTATTTTGGAGAGCCAAGAGGAATAAGAAAGTTACCAGATGGCCAAAGGGAAGGCATAAATACAGAGGTATATACCACTAATGAGATTGTTAGATTAGGTAAAGTTGGTTTTGAGATTGCTGAGCAAAGGAAAAAAATAGTACATTCAGTAGAAAAGGCAAACGTAATGGAGTCAGGAATACTCTGGAGAGAAGAAATAGTGAAGTTGCATAATCAAAAATATAAAAAAATAGATTTATCAAATATGTATGCTGATAATTGTGCTATGCAATTAGTAAAACAGCCAAAACTATTTGATGTGATTATCACAGGAAATTTATTTGGAGATATTTTATCTGACATATCTGCAGAACTTACTGGTTCACTAGGTATGTTACCTTCAGCAAGTCTAGGAGATGAGGTTAATGGTAAGAGAAAAGCTTTGTATGAACCTGTGCACGGAAGTGCGCCAGATATAGCAGGAAAAAATATTGCAAATCCAATTGCTATGATTTTATCTTTTGCTATGTTCTTAAAGTTTTCTCTTAAAAATAATAAAGTTTCTGAATTAATAGAGTCTTCTGTTGAAAATGTTTTAGGAAAAGGTTACAGAACAAAAGATATAATGCAATCTGGTAGAAATTTAGTTACTACTTCAGATATGGGATCTCTGATAAGTGAAGAAATAAAAAATTTATCTAGAAGCTTTTAAAATGACATATAATATAGCAATAATTGGAGCAACTGGAGCAGTAGGACATAAACTGTTATCAACAATCTTAGATAGAAAATTTCCAACTAATGAAATTTATTTATTAGCTTCAAAAAAGTCTGCAGGAAAAAAAATTACTCATAATAATAAAGAGTTTATGGTTGAAGATTTAGATAGTTTTAACTTTTCAAAAGTTGATATAGCATTTTTTTCTGCTGGTGCTTCAGTTTCTTCAAAATATGCTTTATTAGCAGAGGAAAGTAATTGTTATGTTATAGATAATACTTCTTTTTTTCGAATGCATGAAGATATACCTTTAGTAGTTCCAGAAGTTAATGAAGAAGATTTAGATACTTCTAATAGAAAAATTATTGCTAATCCAAACTGTTCAACTATTCAAATGTTGGTAGCATTATTTCCTATACACAAAATCAATAAAATAAAAAAAATAATTGTTTCAACTTACCAATCCGTTTCAGGGGCGGGACAACAAGCAATGAATGAATTAACTGAACAATCCAAAAGTTATTTTAGTAAAGATCAAATAGTATGTAAAAGTTTTCCAAAGCAGATTGCATATAATGTAATTCCTCAGATAGACATATTTACTGATAATAAATTTACTAAAGAAGAAATGAAAATGGTAAATGAAACAAATAAAATATTAGATAAAAATATTAATGTTAACGCTACATGCGTGAGAGTACCATCATATATGGGACATGCAGAATCGATTTACATTGAATTAGAAAAGGATATGAGTATTGAAGATCTTGAAAAGGGCTTTACAAAATGCAGAAGGAATAAAATATTCTAATTCTGATTATCATACTCCCATAGATAGTGAAGGAGAAGATTGGGTATATGTATCTAGGTTAAGAAAAGATATTTATAAAAATAATATATTTAATTTATGGGTAGTTGCTGATAACCTACTTAAAGGTGCTGCGTTAAATTCAGTACAAATAGGAGAATCTTTAATTAAAAAAAATAGTGAGTACCAATGAATAATAAAAAGCAACCTTTGTCTCCACATTTAACTGTATATAAACCACAGATAACATCATTAATGTCTATATCTCATCGTATTGCAGGTTTTTTTCAAACGATAGGGACAATCATTATATTTGTATATATCTTGGCTCTTTTTATAGGAGAAGGTTTTTATAATTATATTGACTTTTTTATAACTAGTTTATTAGGAAAAATATTTGTATTTTTATATTTTTTTTTCAATTTGTTATCATTTTTGTAATGGAATTAGACATTTGACTTGGGACCTAGGGTATGGATTTGAAATTAAAAATGTTTATATAACTGGTTACATAACCATATTTTGTGCTCTTTTAATGAATATATTGCTTTGGATTTTTTAGTTATGTTAAATAGTAATAAAAAAAATAATTTAGAGTCAGGATTAAATCATTGGCTGTATCAAAAAATTACAGCAGTGCTCTTAATACCAATTACAATATGGGTACTCTTAAAGTTACCTAAATTTATACAGCTGAGCTTCTCAGATAAATTGTCTTGGATTAATAGTTCTCTAAACCTCTATTTAGTAGCTTTTTTTTTATTATTTCAGCTTTTCATTTTAAACTGGGATTGACTGTCATAATAGAAGACTATATTCATAATAGTATAGTTAAAAAATATTTAATAATTATAATAAGTATTATCGCTTTACTCATAGCTTCACTTTCTTTAGGACTATGCGTATATAAAAATTTGGGTGGTTAAATGAAAAAAGCTTATAACATAATAGAACATAATTATGATGTAGTGGTTGTAGGAGCAGGTGGCGCAGGATTAAGAGCTACATTAGGGTTAGTTGAAAATGATCTTAAGGTTGCATGCATTACTAAAGTTTTCCCCACTAGAAGTCATACAGTAGCAGCTCAGGGAGGAATAAGCGCAGCCTTAGGTAATATGGGAGAAGATAAATGGCATTGGCATATGTATGATACTGTAAAGGGATCTGACTGGCTTGGAGATCAAGATGCTATTGAATATATGTGCAGAGAAGCAATACCTGCAGTAGTTGAGCTTGAGCATTATGGAGTACCATTTTCAAGAACGCCAGAAGGTAAAATTTATCAAAGGCCATTTGGAGGAATGACTACTGAATTTGGAGACGGACCTCCAGCTAACAGAACTTGTTCTGCAGCAGACAGGACAGGTCATGCTATATTGCATACTTTGTATCAACAGTCTATTAAAAACAGAGCTGAATTTTTTATAGAGTATATAGCTTTGGATTTAATAATGGATGGAGAAAATGGATGTAGGGGAGTGATGGCTTGGTGTTTGGAAGATGGTAGTATTCACAAGTTTAATGCTCATAAAGTAATTCTCGCAACAGGAGGGTATGGAAGAGTTTATTTTTCAGCAACATCTGCACACACATGTACAGGAGATGGAAATGCAATGGCATTAAGAGGAGGTGTTCCTTTACAAGATATGGAATTTGTTCAGTTTCATCCCACAGGAATATATGGAGCAGGTTGTTTAATTACTGAAGGCACTAGAGGAGAAGGAGGTTATTTAACTAATTCAGAAGGCGAAAGGTTTATGGAAAGATATGCCCCTAATGCAAAAGACTTAGCCTCTAGAGATGTAGTAGCTAGATCAATGACTATAGAAATTAATGAAGGAAGAGGAGTAGGTGATCAGTCTGATCATATCCATCTTCACCTTAATCATTTAGATCCTAAAGTTATAAATGATAGATTACCTGGTATTTCGAGACAGCTAAAATTTTCGCCGGAGTAGATGTGACTAAGGAACCAATTCCGGTAATACCAACTTGTCATTATAATATGGGAGGTATCCCAGCAAAATATACAGGTGAAGTTGTAACAAACTTAGATGGTAAAAACGATATTATTGTTCCTAACCTTTATGCAATAGGAGAAGCAGCTTGTGTTTCAGTTCATGGTGCAAATAGGCTTGGATCTAATTCGTTGTTGGACTTAGTTGTTTTTGGTAGAAGTGTTGCAAAGCACATCTCAAATGAATTTAAAGAAAATGGGAAATTACCTCCAAAACAAAAAAAATCTGAGGAGCAATGTCTAGATAGATTTGACAACATCAGGTTTTCTAAAGGAGAGGTTTCGGTTTCTGATATTAGGTTAAAAATGCAAAAAACTATGCAATCTTATTGTGCTGTATTTAGAACGGGAGAGGGTCTAAAGAAAGGTAATAAAGAAATAGAAAAAGTAGTAACTGAGTTTAATCACATAGGAACTAAAGACAAATCACTAATTTGGAATACAGACCTTTTAGAAACTCTAGAACTCCAAAACTTACTTCAACAAGCTATGGTTACTATGAAATCTGCAGATAACAGAAAAGAAAGCAGAGGAGCTCATGCAAGAGACGACTACAAAGAAAGGAACGATGAGGATTGGTTGTTTCATACTTTAGCGTGGTTGAAGGATAATGATATTAAAATGGGAAGCAGACCTGTTACCTTGAGAGCTATGTCTAATGAGGTTCAATCTTTTCCACCAAAGGCAAGAGTTTACTAATGGTTGAATTATTATTGCCAAAAAATTCCAAAGTTGTAAAAGGTGATCATTACACTGAAAAGGGATCGAAAAAAAGTTTAAAACTTTTTTGATTTATAGGTATGATCCAGATAAATCTGAACAACCAAGAATAGATAGATATGATGTAGATCTCAGTAATACAGGCCCAATGGTTCTAGATGCTTTAATTAAGATTAAAAATGATATTGATCCTTCCATTACGTTCAGAAGATCATGCAGAGAAGGAGTATGTGGAAGCTGTTCTATGAATATAGATGGCACCAACACATTAGCTTGTACTAAATATGTAAATGATGTTAAAGGTGATGTAAAAATTTTTCCATTACCTCATATGCCAGTAATAAAAGATTTAGTTCCTGACTTAAAAGATATTTACAAACAATATAGTTCTATAGAGCCTTGGCTTAAAACTTCTGAAAAACCTGAAAGAGAAATTAAACAGTCACCTGAGGAAAGAAAAGAGTTAGATGGATTATATGAATGTATTATGTGTTTTTGTTGTTCTACTAGTTGCCCTAGCTATTGGTGGAATGGAGATAAATACCTAGGTCCAGCAGTATTACTTCAAGCTTGGAGGTGGATAGCTGACAGCAGAGATGAAGCTACTCAAGAAAGATTAGACAGTTTAGAAGATTCTTTCAAGTTGTATAGGTGCCATACTATAATGAATTGTACAAAAACTTGTCCAAAAGGTTTAAACCCTGCTAAAGCAATAGCTAAAATCAAAAAAAAGATATTGGCTAAAACTTGATAGGTTTTTTTTACCTAGCGCTTGGTATTTCTTTACTATATTTTAGTGGTGATTGGCTTGTAGATGGTTCTACTTCTTTAGCGAGACATATGAAAGTAAAGCCTTTTGTAATTGCTTTAACACTAGTAGCATTTGGAACTTCAGCTCCTGAATTAGCAATTTCTGTACACTCTGCACTTAAAGGCTATGAAGGAATAACCCTTGGGAATATAGTCGGATCTAATATTGCTAATGTATTATTTGCTCTTCCTTTAGCGTTTTTAATTAAAATTCCTAAAAAATGTGATCTTAAAAATATTGATCACTTTTATCTTTTAATTTCAACTTTCATCTATATTTTTATAATTCTTTTTGTGGGTAGCTTTAATAAAATTTCTGGTTTGCTGATGCTACTTTTGTTACTTTCTTACTTAGCACTTATACTATATGAAGCGTCAAAAGGTTTAAGAAATATTGATACTGAAGATATAGAGAAAAACGTAAGTTTTAAAAAATCAATATTATTTTCAATATTAGGTTTAGTAGGAATTATAGTGGGAGCCCAAGTTTTAGTTAAGGGTGCAGTTATAACAGCAAGTTCATTTGGGGTATCAGAAACTATTATAGGATTAACAGTTGTGGCATTAGGCACATCCATTCCAGAAGTGGTAACTTCTATGGTTGCAGCCTGCAGAGGACAAATTGGTTTTGTATTAGGAGCAATATTAGGATCAAATCTTTTTAACTTATTAGCTATTACAGGAATAGCTTCAATAATTACAGCGATAAATACCAGTGATGTTTTAGATAAGGTTGATATTTATTATCTAATTTTTTCTACAATAATATTTATTTTAATATCTTTATTATTGAAGTATTTAAATAAAAAATTAATTTTTGTTGTATTGATTTCTTATTTTATTTATGTAGTATTTATCTATTTAAGAATGGTATAGGAAATTTATGGATTTAATAAAACATTATATTAACGGTGAGGATATAGAAGGAGGTAGTAGACAAGGAGATGTTTATAACCCAGCTATAGGAGAAGTTATATCTAAGGTTACATTAGGTGATTTAGAGGTAGTAAATAATGCCATTGAAAGTTCTAATAAAGTATTAGAAAAGTGGAGATATACTACACCTGCAAAAAGAGCTTCTGTAATGTTTAATTATAAAAAGTTACTTGAAGATAATTCAGCGAGAATTGCAGAGATGGTATCTAAAGAACATGGAAAAACAATTGAAGATGCAAAGGGATCATTGCAAAGAGGTATCGAAGTAGTAGAGTATGCTTGTGGTATACCTAATCTTTTAAAAGGCGAATACTCTAATCAAGTTGGGTCAGGAATTGATACATTTTCAATGAAGCAGGAACTTGGTATTTGTGCGGGTATAACTCCATTTAATTTTCCAGTTATGATTCCTTTATGGATGTTTCCTCTTGCAACAGCATGCGGTAATGCATTTATTTTAAAACCATCAGAGAGAGATCCTTCAAGCTCTATAGAATTAGTAAGGTTATTTGAAGAAGCAGGAGCACCTCCGGGTTTAGTTAATGTTGTAAATGGAGACAAAGAAGTAGTTGATGCATTAATTGAGCACAGAGAAGTAAAGGCAATTAGCTTTGTAGGTTCAAGTAAAGTAGCTTCATATATTTATCAAAAGTCTGCAAGTTATAACAAAAGGGTTCAAGCATTAGGAAGTGCTAAGAATCATATGCTAGTTATGCCAGACGCTGATATTGAACAAGCTTCAGATGCTCTAATAGGAGCAGCATTTGGCTCAGCTGGTGAAAGATGTATGGCAATATCCGTAGCTGTCGCTATAGGAGATTCAGCGGATAAGCTAATTGAAAATATTACTCCCAAAATTAATAATATTAAAGTTGGTCCATATAATGATGAAACTTCAGATATGGGTCCCGTGGTTAGTAAAGACGCATATGAGAGAATTAATGGTTTAATTGACAGTGGAGTTGAAGAGGGTGCCAATTTAATTGTTGATAGAAGAAATATAAAATTACAAGGTTATGAAAATGGTTATTTCATAGGGCCATGTTTGTTTGATAATGTTAAAGATAATATGAAAATATATAGAGAAGAAATTTTTGGTCCAGTACTTAGCATTGTGAGGGCAAAAGACTATGAAGAAGGATTACAATTAGTTAAAGATAATCCTTATGGTAATGGGTGCTCTATTTTTACTAGAGATGGTGACACAGCAAGAAATTTTTCAAGTGAGGCTAATATAGGAATGGTTGGTGTTAATATTCCTATTCCAGTTCCAGTAGCATATTTTAGTTTTGGGGGATGGAAAAACTCAATCTTTGGAGGACACAATGCTTATGGAATGGAAGCAATTAGATTTTATACGCATACAAAAACTATAACCTCTAAATGGCCAGAGGGCATAAGATCTGGTGCACAGTTTACCATGCCTACATTGGGTTAATATGGAGACCTACAAAAAATTTAATCTAATTTATCAAGAGCAAATTAAAAAAAAAAAATAAATTTTTTTCCTTTTCAATCTAGTTTGGTACATGCCTTAGATGTGCTTTAATGAAAAGTTATTTAGAAGAAGGAATCGGATTCTTAGCTTTCTTAATAAAGACATTTTAAATAATAGTATTTATATATATGGAAAACCAGGTGGAGGGAAAACTTTTATAGTTAATCTTTTTTATAAGTTTATACAGAAAAGTAAATTTAAAAAATCCGTATTAAGAGTTCATTTCCAAGAGTTTATGGCCAAAGTTCATGAAGAAATATATTTAAAAAAAAAAAAAAATCAAAAAATCCTCTTGAAGATGTAGCTTCAGATATCTCGAATAAATACATTCTGATAGTTTTTGATGAATTAGAAATTTTAGACATAGCTGATGCAATGATTGTATCTAAATTATTCAATAAGTTATTGGATAAAAGAGTGCTATTCATAATTACTTCAAACTATTACCCTGATGAGCTTTATCAAAACGGATTACAAAGGTCTCAATTTTTACCTTTTATAGATTTGATAAAGGAAAGAATGATTTTATTAGAGCTAAATAATAATAAAGACTTAAGATTTTCCGAAATAGTAAAGTCGTCTAAAAAGTTTCTTTTTCCTTTAAACAATTCAACTAAAAAAAATTTTAATAATTTATTTCTTAACTCAAAAAAAAAAATAACCTTCCTCATAAAAAAAATATTAATTCCTTAGGAAGAAGTATTTTATTTGAAAAAACAATAGATGATTCTGTGCTAGTTGATTTTGACTTTATCTGTTCTTTTAAATTTTCTCCTAATGATTATATAAAAGTAACTGAAAGTTTTAAAATATTTTTTATTGATAATATTCCATTATTAGGTAGAAATAAGTTAAATGAAATTAGAAGATTTATAATTTTAATAGATATATTATATGAAAAAAAGAGCAAAATTTATATTAGGTCAGAAAAAAAATTATTAGAAATGTTTGATGTGAAAAAATCACTGATTCCTTTTCAAAGAACAGTTTCTAGAGTTTCAGAAATGACTTCAAAGCAATGGGGAAATAATTAAAGGAAATATTATGGCTAAAAAAAAAATAAGTTTAATTGGATCAGGAAATATAGGTGGTACTTTAGCACACTTAATAGGGGTAAAAGAATTAGCTGATGTTTTTCTTGTAGATATTGCCCAAGGTATTCCTCAAGGCAAAAGCTTAGATATAGCACAGTCTTCTCCAGTAGAAGGGTTCGACTCTGCTATTAAAGGTTCTAATAATTTTTCAGGAATTAAAAATTCTGATGTTATAATTGTTACTGCAGGCTCACCAAGAAAACCTGGAATGAGCAGAGATGATCTTATAGAAATAAATTTAAAAGTGATGAGATCTGTAGGTGAGGCAATAAAAAAATATAGTTCAAAAGCATTCGTCATCTGTATTACAAATCCATTAGATGCAATGGTATGGGCATTAAGAGAGTTTTCAGGGTTGCCATATAATAAAGTGGTAGGAATGGCAGGAGTATTAGATAGTGCTAGGTTTAGATACTTTCTTTCAGAAGAGATGAAAGTTTCTGTTGAAGATGTTTCTGCTTTTGTTTTGGGAGGGCATGGAGATACAATGGTGCCTCTGGTAAGATTTTCTAATGTTGCTGGAATACCTTTACCAGACTTAGTGAAAATGAAAATGATTAGTCAAAAAAAACTTGATAGTATAGTTGATAGAACAAGGTCTGGAGGAGGAGAGATTGTTAGTTTATTGAAAACAGGATCAGCATATTATGCTCCAGCCGCCTCAGCTCTTGTAATGGCTGAGTCTTATTTGAAAGACAAGAAAAGAATATTACCATGTGCTGCTTTTTTAAAAGGTGAATATGGTGTGAAGAATTTATATGTTGGAGTACCTGTAATAATAGGTAGTAAGGGAGTTGAAAAAGTGGTAGAAATAAAATTAGATACACAGGAAAAAAGTTATGTTTAAAAAATCTGTAAATTCAGTAAAGAAATTAGTTGAAGCAGTAAAAAAATTAAAAGAAATATAAAATAATATGAATATTCATGAATATCAAGCCAAGCAACTATTCAGTTCTTATGGTATTAATGTTCTAAAAGGAGATATTGCATTTAACGTAGATGATGCTGTTAAAATTGCAGAAGGTATTGATTCAAAAAAATGGGTAGTTAAAGCTCAAATACATGCAGGGGGTAGAGGCAAAGGTGGAGGAGTTAAAATAGCTAACTCTATTAAAGAGGTAGAAGAATATTCTAATAATATTTTAGGTATGAATCTTATTACCCCACAAACGGGAGCTGAAGGAAAAAAAGTTTTAAAAATTTATGTTGAAGAAGGCTGCCAAATAAAAAAGAATATTATTTGGGTATTGTTTTAGACAGGGCAAAAGGTAAATTTGTGATGATGGCTTCAACTGAGGGTGGAATGGAAATAGAAAAAGTAGCAGAAGAAATGCCCGAAAAAATAATCAAAGTTATTTTGGATCCCTTAATGGGTTTAAGTGGTTTTCAAGCACGACAACTTTCATTTGCTTTAGAAATTCCTAAAGAGGCGATGAAAGATTTTGTAAGACAGGTGACTTTATTGTCCAAGATAGCAGTTGAAAAAGATTTTACTTTAGTTGAAATCAACCCACTTATTCTAACTGAAGATAATAAAGTAATTGCCTTAGATGCGAAGGTAAATATTGATGATAATGCGTTATTTAGAAATTCTGATTTAAAAGAACTATTAGATGAGTCTGAAGTAGATCCAAAAGAATTAGAAGCAGAAAAATATGATTTAAGTTACGTAAAACTTGATGGTAAATTAGGTTGTATGGTAAATGGTGCTGGTTTGGCGATGGCTACTATGGATATTATTAAACTAAAAGGATCTTCTCCTGCAAATTTTCTAGATGTAGGTGGTGGTGCTTCAAAAGAAAAGGTATCTGGTGCTTTAAAAATTATAATTTCAGATAAAGATGTTAAAGCAATATTAATTAATATATTCGGTGGCATTATGAGATGTGATATTATTGCAGAAGGTATTGTTGAAGCTGTTAATGAGATGAAACTGGATAAACCTCTTATAGTAAGATTAGAGGGGACCAATGTTGAAAGAGGAAAAGAAATTTTGAGTAATTCAGGGGTAGAGATAGTTACAGCAAAAGATTTAGAGGATGCTGCAGAAAAAGCAGTTAGTATAGTTGAAAAATAAATATGTCAATATTAGTTGATAAAAATACTAAAGTAATTTGTCAGGGTTTCACAGGATCTCAAGGAACGTTCCATTCTGAACAAGCTATAAAATATGGTACCAATATGGTTGGTGGTGTTACTCCTGGTAGAGGAGGAGAAAAACATTTAGAATTACCAGTTTTTGATACGGTAATTGATGCAAAAAATAAAACTAGATGCGATGCTTCAGTAATTTATGTTCCTCCTCCCTTTGCTGCAGATGCAATTTTAGAGGCTATTGATGCAGAAATAAATTTAATAGTTTGTATTACTGAAGGAATACCACAACATGATATGAGTAAAGTAAAAGAAAATTAGAAAATTCTAAAAGTAGATTGATTGGTCCTAATTGTCCAGGAATTATAACACCTGAAGAATGTAAAATTGGAATCATGCCTGGGCATATTCATAAAAGCGGAGGAGTTGGAATTGTTTCTAAGTCTGGAACGTTAACTTATGAAGCAGTATATCAGACTACTCAAGTAGGGTTTGGTCAGTCAACTTGTGTAGGGATAGGAGGAGATCCTATTCCTGGTACTAATTTTATAGATGTTTTAGATTTATTCTTACAGGATGATAAAACAGACTCAATTATTATGATTGGTGAAATTGGAGGTACAGCTGAAGAAGAAGCAGCAGATTTTATAAAAAAGTCTAAAATTAAAAAGCCTATTGTAGCATTTATTGCCGGATTAACAGCACCAAAAGGAAAAAGAATGGGACATGCCGGAGCTATAATTTCTGGAGGCAAGGGGACAGCAGAAGATAAAATTGAAGCATTAAAGTCAGCTGATGTAAAAGTTACAGAATCTCCTGCTTTGATGGGAAAAACACTTTTTGAAATGTTGAGGTAGACTTTAAAAAAAATGGAAGTTCAATCTAATTTAAAAAAAATTCAAGAATTATACAAAGAATATAAAATAAATAAAAAAAATATTGATAATAATTGGATAAGTTTTTTTGATGATCTTACTGAAGAAGCAGCTGATTTATTAGAAGGAAATTCCAACTACATTATTACTAGTAATGGTCAAAGTTCTAATAATAATTCACAAGATAATGAGTATACAGCTAATTCCTTAAGAGCTAGATTGTTAATTAGAGCTTATAGAATTGCAGGACACCTTAAGGCAGATCTTGACCCACTAGAATTAACAGAACAAAAGTATATTCCTGATCTTGATCCTAAGACATACGGTATAGATGACAATGATATGGATAAGGAGGTTTTTATTGATGGAGTTTTCGGTATTAACACTATAACTATTAGAGAATTAATAGGAATCTTAGAAAAATATTATTGTGGAAAAATAGGTGTTCAATTTATGCATATCCAAGATAAAGAACAAAGAGATTGGATTATGGATAAAATTGAAAATATTAAACCTGATGAAATTTTTACTGAAAAGGGTAAACAAGCTATTTTAGAAAGATTAACTGCTGCTGAATTTTTTGAGACTTTCTTAGACAAAAAATATACCGGAACAAAAAGATTTGGTTTAGAAGGGGAGAGTCTCTTATTCCTGCTCTAGAACAGATACTAAAATATGGAGGTAAAAACGGAATAGAAGAAGTAGTTTTAGGTATGCCTCATAGAGGTAGATTAAATGTATTAGCAAACTTTATGAAAAAACCTTTCTCTGCAATATTTTCAGAGTTTCAAGGTAATGCATCTAACCCTGATGATGTTCAAGGATCAGGAGATGTAAAGTATCATTTGGGTACATCTTCAGATAGACATTTTGACAATATAAAAGTTCACTTATCTTTGACAGCAAATCCATCTCATCTTGAAGCAGTAAATCCTGTGGTAGTAGGGAAAGTTAGGGCAAAGCAAGATCAAAAAAAAGATATAGACAGAAAAAAAGTTGTAGGGTTACTTATGCACGGAGATGCTGCTTTCTCAGGACAAGGTTTAGTTCCTGAAACATTAGACTTATCAGGACTAAAAGGATATAAAACTGGAGGAACTATACACTTCATTGTTAATAATCAAATCGGGTTTACTACTAACCCAACTTTTTCTAGATCTGGACCTTATTGTTCTGATGTAGCATTAATGGTTGAAGCTCCAATTTTTCATGTAAATGGAGATGACCCAGAATCAGTTGTTTACGCTGCAAGAATAGCAACAGAATTCAGGCAAAAATTTAATAAAGATGTAGTTATAGATATGTTTTGTTATAGAAGGCAAGGTCACAATGAGAGTGATGAGCCTGCATTTACTCAACCACTTATGTATAAAAAGATAAAGGAACATCAGACTACTAGAAAGCTTTATGCAGATAAATTAATTGAGCAAAAAGTTATTACTGAAAAAGAAGTTAATGACTTATTAGCTACTTGGTCAGATAACTTAGAAAAAGATTTAGAAATAGGAAAAAACTTTAAACCTAATAAAGCTGATTGGCTAGAGGGCTCTTGGGCAGGGTTAGAAAAAAGGGCGTAGAAAAACCATTTACCGTAACAGGGCTGAAAAAAAAATTTATTAAAGATATAGGAAAAAAATAACAGAAGTTCCTGATGATTTTAAAATTAATAGAAAAGTTTTAAGACAACTTCAAAAAAGGAATAAAAATATTTCTGAGGAAAAAGGAATTGATTGGGCCACTGCTGAAGCCTTAGCTTTTGCAACGTTACTTGACCAAGGAATAAGTGTCAGGCTATCAGGCCAAGACTGCGGAAGAGGTACTTTTTCTCAAAGACACGCAATTGTAATTGATCAAGAAACCGAAGAAAAATTTTCTACCCTAAATAAAGTTGTAAAAAATGGTAGCAGGATAGAGATAGTAGATAGCCCATTATCCGAAGCTGCAGTTTTAGGTTTTGAATATGGCTATACACTCGCTGACCCTAAAACTTTAGTTTTATGGGAAGCACAATTTGGAGATTTTGCAAACGGTGCGCAACTGATAATAGACCAATTTATTGTTTCAGGAGAATCTAAATGGCTAAGAATGTCTGGGCTTACTATTTTGCTACCTCATGGTTATGAAGGTCAAGGCCCTGAGCACTCATCAGGAAGAGTAGAAAGGTTTTTGCAAATGGCAGCTGAAGATAATATACAAGTAGTTAACTGTACAACTCCATCTAATTATTTTCATGTTCTAAGAAGACAAATGTTAAGAAAGTTTAGAAAGCCATTAATAATTTTTACACCAAAATCATTGCTAAGGCATAAAGAAGCTGTATCTGATTTAGTAGATTTTACTGAAGAGTCTAAGTTCCAAAAAATAATAGTCAATGCCGATAATATAAATAGTTCAGTTAAACGAGTAATTTTTTGTTCTGGTAAAGTATATTATGACATTAAGGAAAAAATTAATAAAGAAGAACAAACAAAAACTGTAATTATTAGAGTAGAACAATTATACCCTTTCCCCAAGGAACTAATTTTAGAAAGTATAAAAGATTATAAAGAAGCTTATTTTGTTTGGTGTCAAGAAGAGCCTCAAAATATGGGAGCTTGGTTTTTTGTATCCTCAGAAATAAGTGAAATTTTAGAAAAAAATAATTTTAAAAATAAAAAGTTATATTATTCAGGAAGAAAAACCTCAGCTTCTACTGCCACTGGGCTATTTAAAAGACATGTTATTGAACAAGAAGAATTAATTAATTCACTTTTTAGGAATTTTAAAAATGAGTAACTTAGATGTAACAGTGCCTTCTTTAGGTGAGTCAATAACAGAAGCTGTAATAGCTAAATGGTTAAAAAAAGAAGGAGAAATAGTAAATAAAGATGAAGTCATTGCAGAATTAGAAACAGATAAAGTTACTCAAGAGATATATTCACCAAAGACCGGTATTATTAAAAAAATTTTTTTTCAAGAGGGCGAAGAGGTAAAAATTGGAGAAACTATAGTTAATATCGAAGAAAAGAATATTGATGAACAGAAGATAGAAGAAAAAGAAGTTAAGAATTCTAATGTTAGCAGAGAACAAAATAAAATCATAGTTCCGTCCCTAGGAGAGTCTATTTCAGAAGCATTGATTAGTAAATGGATGAAATCTGCTGGAGAGAATGTGAAAAAAGGAGAACCTATTGTAGAGCTTGAAACAGATAAAGTAACACAGGAGTTATATGCAGAAAGTAGCGGAGTTTTAAAAGAAATTTTATTTAATGAGCAAGAAGAAGTCAAAATAGGTGAGACAATTGGAATAATTGATTTAATAGAACATGAAACTGAAGATTCTAATGATGGTAGCGACCTAGTTAATACCAATGAACCTACAAAAGATATCAAAGAAGAAACGGAGAATGCAAAATATTTAGATCCAACAAAAATTAAAAGAACTAGTCTTAATAATAAGATAGGGGTTAATGATTTAAGGGAGTTTATAGAGGATGTATCACTTTCACCATCTGCTAGAAAATTCATTAATGAAAGTAAAAATGAAATTAATAATTTAAATAAAATAGCCACCAATGGCAGAGTAACAAAAGAGAGTTTTAGTAACCTTAAACTTGAACCGGGACTAAATGCTTTTTCTGCAAATGAAAATATTTTAAGTAATAGTACGGATGTTAGCAAACCTTTAAGTAAAATGAGACAAAGTATCGCACATAGACTCAAAGAAGCTCAGAATACGGCAGCTATGCTTACTACATTCAATGAAATAGATATGGGAAACGTTATTTCTTTGAGAGCAAAATATAAAGATTATTTTTTAAAAAAATATGATACCAAACTTGGGTTTATGTCATTTTTTACAAAAGCATGTATTTCTGTATTAAAGGAAATTCCAGAAGTTAATGCTGAAATAAAAAATAATAATATAATTTACAAAAATAGATATGATATTGGAATAGCTGTGGGAACAGATAAAGGTTTAGTTGTTCCTGTATTAAGAAATGCTGATAAAATGAACTTTGCTGAAATTGAAAGTTCAATTGTAGAATATGGCAACCTAGCAAAAAATAATAAAATTACTATAGAACATATGAAAGATGGCACTTTTACTATTTCTAATGGTGGTGTTTATGGCTCTATGTTATCTACTCCTATTTTAAACCCTCCTCAATCAGGTATATTGGGTTTGCATAATATAGTAAAAAGACCTGTAGTAGTGGAGAATGAAATTGTAATAAGACCAATAATGTATGTAGCATTAACTTATGATCATCGAATTATAGATGGTAAACAAGCAGTTACTTTTTTAGTAAGGCTTAAACAGATAATTGAAAACCCTGAAGAAATGATTTTTGAAAAATGAGTAACATAGTTGAATATGATCTAATTGTAATAGGCGGTGGGCCTGGTGGTTATGTTGCAGCTATAAGAGCTGCTCAATTAGGAAAAATGTGATGTGTATAGAAAAAAGAAAGTCTTTTTGGAGGTACCTGCCTTAATGTTGGATGCATTCCCTCAAAAACATTATTACACTCGTCACATCTATATGAGCAAAGCAAAAATGATTTAGTTAATTATGGTATTGAGATTAATGGTAAGGTTTCTTTAAATTTAAATAAAATGATGGCTAATAAAATTGATACTGTAGGAAAGTTAACATCTGGTATTGCAGGTCTTTTTAAAAAAATAAAGTAGATCATTTTTTTGGTGAAGCAAAGTTTGTAAACAATAAAACCATTGAAGTTAATCAAAAGAAATTCAAAGCTAATAAGATATTAATAGCAACTGGTTCTGTGCCTTCTACTATTCCAGGTATAGATATAGATGAAAAAAATATAGTATCATCTACTGGAGCATTAGAGTTTGAAAAAGTTCCTAAAAAACTTGCGGTAATAGGTGGAGGTTACATAGGATTGGAATTAGGGTCAGTATGGAAGAGGTTAGGAGCTGATGTTACTGTTATAGAGTTTTCTGATACTCTGGTTCCAACTATGGATAAAGATATAGCAAAGATTTTTTCATAGTACTTTAACAAAACAAGGCATCAATTTTATGTTAAGTACTAAAGTAGAGGGTGCATTAAATAAAAAAGAAAAGGTGCAAATTAATTGTTTGAACTTGTTGAACAATAAATCAGAGATTCTAGATTTTGATAAAGTTTTAGTTGCTGTGGGAAGAAAACCCTTTACTGATGGCTTAGGCTTAGAGAATTTAAACATAAAAATTAATAAAAATGGCACTATTGATGTAGATAAAAACTTTCAAACAAATATAGAAGGTATATATGCTATAGGGGATGTTATTTCAGGGCCTATGTTAGCCCATAAAGCAAGTTCTGAAGGACATGTTTTTGCTGAACAATTACTAGGTAATAAACCAGAAGTAAATTATCAATGCATTCCCGCTGTTGTATATACAGAACCTGAAGTAGCTTGGGTAGGACCTTCAGAAAGAGAATTAGAAACAAAAAAAATTGCATACAAAAAAGGGATTTTCCCTTTTAGCGCAAATGCTAGAGGGAAGACAACAGGAGATACGATAGGAAGCATAAAATTTTTATCTGATAAAGATAATGATAAAGTTTTGGCAGTTCATATTATAGGTGCTCATGCAGGAGAGTTAATAGGAGAAGCAGTAGCAGCAATAGAGGCTGGTTTAACTGCGGAGGATATAGCCTTGATTTGTCATGCTCATCCTACTTTATCTGAATCTATGAAAGAAGCTGCTTCGTTATCTTCAATTGGAAAAACATTACACTTTTAATTTTCTTTAGCTCTAGGGTGAGTTTTCTTATAAACATTTTCTACAAATTTATTAGTAACTTTTAAATAATGTTGTGTGGTAGATAAACTAGAATGTCCTAACATCATTTGTAGGGTTCTCAGGTCAACTCCATTCATTAATAATTGAGTTGCAAAACTATGCCTTAATGCATGAGGAGTGAAGTTTTTGTCTAAATCTAGTTGTAACCTTAATTTTTCTATTAGTTTTTGAACATACCTAGGGCTCAGTCTTTTTCCTAATCTACTTATAAACAGCGCATCATTATCATAATTAAAATTTTTATGCTTCCATTTAATCCACTCTGTTATTTTTATTTTTATTTCAGGTAATAATGGAACTATTCTTTCTTTTTTCCCCTTACCAAAAATAATTATATAGTTATCGTTTATTTGTTTATTATTTAATGATAATAATTCGGAAACTCTTAATCCACATCCCCATAGCAAATAAATTAAAGCAGTGTTTCTTAATTGTAAAAACTTATTTTTTTCACATTTCAATATGTTGATAACTTTTATTATCTGATTCTCAGATACAGCTCTAGGAAGGTTTTTTGGTAGTTTTGGGTTAGCAAGGTTATAAATTTCTGATGATTTAATTTTTTTAATAAGAATGCAATAAAAATAAAAGGACTTAATACTTGCGCGAGCTCTAGCAAGAGATTTAGCACTTAAGCTAGGGTTAATAGTTTTCAAATAAGATAACCAGGATCTAAAGTCTCTTAGTTCTAGCTTTTGTAAATCTTTTAGGCTGACCTTGTTTGCTGATAAATGATTGAATACAAAGTTTATAAAATATTTATAGTCATACGAGTAACTTGAAATAGTATTAGGGCTATAATTTTTTTGATTTAAAAGCCATTTCAGCCAGTTATCATATAAATTTAAAACCTCTTTAGAACTAATATCACAAATTTCATTTAGCGATTTCTCTTTGCCAATCAAAAAGTTTGTCCTGTTTTTTTCCAATCTTCCATAAAACTATTTAAACCTATATCTGTAAGTGGATGCTTTATCATTTGTTTAATAATCTTAGGAGGAATAGTTGCTACATCGGCACCCATTTGTGCTACCTGAGCAACTTGTAAAGGACTCCTTATAGAAGCTACTAAAACTTCTGTGTTTAACCTATCTGGGTAATTACTATAAATAGTTATAATTTCTTCAATTAAACTAAGTCCTTCATTACTAATATCATCTAATCTACCGATAAATGGTGAGATATAAGTTGCTCCCCCATTTTTGCTGCTATTAAAGCTTGAGATGAAGAAAAACATAGTGTTACGTTTACTTTTATAGATTTCTTACTTAGGTTCTTACATGCAATTAACCCATGTTCTGTTAAAGGCACTTTTATAACTATATTATTAGCTATTTTTGATAATTCTAAGCCTTGATTTATCATTTCATTTTTATCCAGTGAAGTTACTTCTGCTGAAATAGGACCAGAAACAATTCTAGCAATTTCTTTAATAACTTCTTTAAAGTCTCTTCCAGATTTATATATTAAAGAAGGATTTGTAGTTACTCCATCTACTACTCCCATCTCAGATAACTCACTAATCTCATCAATGTTTGCTGTGTCTACAAAAAATTTCATTTAGATACCTTTTTATAATAGTTTGATATAAATAATATTAAAGAAAATGGATAAAATAGAAAGCACAAAAAAAATTTATTACGATGTTTTACCAGCTTACAATATTGATACAGCTTTAACGTATTCAAGCAATCAGGTTTTTAAGGTAGGAAGTCTAGTAAAAATTAGTATAAGAAAAAAAATATTTGCAGGCTGCATTTTAAATATTTATCATCATAAGCCTAAAATAAACTTTAAGGTTAAAGATATTGAAGAATCAGATAATTATTTTTATCTAGATAAAAAAAAAATTGATTTTTTAAAATGGGTAAGTGAATACAATTTTATTAGTTTTGGTCTAGCATTAAAACTAATGATATCTAATGTAAAATTTTTAGAACTTAATATAGTTTATAAATATATCGTGAGAAGGAATTTAGATATTAATTTAACAAATAAACAAAAAATTTTTATAAAAGAAGTAAAGGGTGCAAATTTTGAAGAACAAAAAAATATATTAAGTAATTATTCTAAGAGCTTTATAAATAATATAATTGATAAAAATATTATAGAAAAAAAGTTTATAAGGAAAAAAAAAACATAAGGCTTGATTTGCAAAAAGTTAAATTAAAAAAATTAAGTCTACAGCAGGATGCTGTTTATAATAAAATTTTAGAAAAAGATTAATAAAAAAATACAAACCAATTTTTTAGATGGGGTTACAGGCAGTGGAAAAACAGAAGTTTATTTTAAATTAATAAAACATTTTTTAGTTAATAAAAAACAAGTCTTAGTATTAATCCCTGAAATTGCTTTGAGCAAACAATGGATTTCTAGGTTTTATAATGCCTTTAAATTTTATCCTCTAGTATGGAATTCAAAAGTCAATCAATCAAAAAAGAAAAAAATATGGCAAGATATAATTGAAGGAAAAATTAATGTAGTAGTTGGAGCTAGGTCAGCAATATTTTTACCTTTTAGTAAACTTGGTATTACAATTATAGATGAAGAGAATGATATTTCCTATAAGCAAGAAGAAAATCCAATTTATAATGCTAGAGACATGGCAGTTGTTAAATCTAAAATTAATTTGTCTGATATAGTTTTAGTTTCAGCAACTCCATCTTTGGAAACATATAACAACTCTAAAAATAAAAAATACGATTATTGTAAATTAACAGATAGGTTTGGCAGTGCAAAGAACCCTAAAGTGTTTTTAATAGATATGAAGTTAGACAAAAAAAGATTAATTTCTAAACAAACAATAGCCATATTAAAGGAGAAGATAAATAAAGGTAAGCAAATACTTATTTTAATTAATAAAAGAGGATATGCTCCAATTACAATTTGCTCTAATTGTGGACATAGGGAAACATGCAAAAAATGTGATATTAATTTAGTATATCATAAAAAAAACAATAAACTTATTTGTCATCACTGTGGTTACTCAATGAACCCAAAAAGTTTATGTATTAATTGTGGTGAATCTGATAAAAAAATAAGCCTTGGCTATGGTATTGAGAAAGTAACAGAAGAAATTAAAAAAGCTTTTAACGATATAAATATAGTTTCACTCTCATCAGATAGTATTGATTATAGTACTTTTCAAAAAGTACTGGAAGATATAGAAAACGCAAACACAAAAATAATTATCGGAACGCAAATAATCAGTAAAGGTTTTAATTTTTTAAATTTAAGTAGCATCTTTATTTTAGATTTTGATCTATGGTTTTATAATACAGATATAAGAACTAACGAAAAGATTTTTCAATTGATACATCAAGTATCTGGTAGAACAAGTAGAAAATCAGAAACTGGTGAAGTTTTTATACAAACATATGATACTAATAATTCTTTATTAAAGTATATAGTTACGGGTAATAGAGATAAATTTTACGAGAGTGAGCTTTTTTAAGACAAAAGACATTACTACCTCCATATTGTAAATTAATTGCAATAATTTTAATTGGGAAAGATAAAAATTTTTTAAAAACTGTTTCTTATACACTAAAAGATAGACTTTCTAATTTTAATGATTTCACCTTACTAGGTCCGATACCAGCACCCATAGAATATATAAAAAATGAATATAGGTATAGAATGTTAATTAAAACGAATCATGCTTTTCGTGTACAAAAGGTATTTAAAATAATAAACTTAAGTAAAATATTAAAAAATAAAGCTAAAATCAAAATTGATATAGATCCTTTAAGTTTTTTTTAATTTAATAGTATTCTATATTGCAACAATTTGACTGGTATGTTAGAAAACCTTTATTAAAGTTAAATTTATTTATGGAACAAAATACACTATTTAATACGGAAGTTTCTAGAAGGTATAGTAAAGCTCTTTTCAAGTATAGCTAGTAAAGAGAACTCTGAGCAAGAAGTTTACGAAGAAGTTAGTAGTTTGCTCGAGATTTTTAAATCTAATGATTTTTTGCTAAACTGTTTTTAAGCCCATTATTAAGCTCAAAAAGTCAGTTAAAACTGGTAAGTAATTTGTTTAGTAATACTGATAAGAAAAAATAAAAGTTAGCAAAAATGTTTTAGCTTTTCTAAAAGTTTTAGCAAAAAACGGTCGTTTAAAAATACTTTCAAGCTCTTTATATAGTTTTCAGGATCTTGTAAAATCTATGCATCAAGAAATCAATATAAATTTAACTACTGCTTTTCCTATATCAGAAGATGATGTGAATAAAATAAAAAACATATTATTAAAAAAAACAGATAAAAAAATAAATATAATCAGCAATGTTGATAAAAACATTATTGGAGGTATAATATTGCAATCAGGATCTAATTTGATAGATGCGTCTATAAGAAATAAAATATTAAAACTTAATAATATTAAAAAAGGAGTTAATTAATGAATTTAAGTTCTTCAGAAATATCCTCTATATTACAGGAACAAATAGAAAAATTTGATTTAGATGTCAAAACTGAGGAAATTGGTAAAGTTTTATCTGTTGGTGATGGTATAGCAAGGGTTTACGGTTTAGAGGAAGTTAGTGCTGGAGAAATGGTAGAATTTTCTGATAAAACACTAGGTATGGCACTTAACTTAGAAGAAGATAATGTAGGTGTAGTTATATTCGGAGATGATAGGAATATTAAAGAAGGAGATACCGTCAAAAGAACTGGGCGTATAGTAGATACTTTTGTTGGAAAAGAGTTACTTGGTAGAGTAGTAGATGGTTTAGGAATAGAGATTGATGGGAAAAGTGCTATAAAAACTAAAGAAAGAAAAATGGTAGATGTTAGAGCACCTGGAATTATCCCTAGAGAATCAGTGTCTGAACCTATGCAAACAGGACTTAAGGCCATAGATGCATTGGTTCCAATAGGTAGAGGGCAAAGAGAACTAATTATTGGTGATCGTCAAACTGGTAAAACAGCTGTAGCTATTGATACTATTATAAATCAGAAAGAGAAGAATAAATCTAAAAATGATAAAGATAAGCTATTTTGTGTTTATGTATCAGTAGGGCAAAAAGATCAACAGTAGCTCAAATTGTAAAAACATTAGAAGAACAAGGAGCTTTAGATTATACAGTAGTTGTGGCAGCTACAGCCTCAGATCCTGCTCCACTTCAATATTTAGCTCCTTATACTGGATGCACTATAGGAGAGTGGTTTAGAGATAACGGTATGCATGCTTTAATCATATACGATGATTTATCAAAGCAAGCAGTTGCATATAGACAAATGTCGCTACTTTTAAGAAGACCACCAGGAAGAGAAGCTTACCCTGGAGATGTTTTTTATCTTCACTCAAGACTTTTGGAAAGAGCAGCTAAATTAAATAAAGATAATGGTTCAGGTTCTCTTACGGCTTTACCAATTATTGAAACGCAAGCTGGAGATGTTTCAGCATATATTCCTACAAATGTAATATCTATTACTGATGGGCAGATTTTTTTAGACACGGATTTGTTTTATCAAGGAATTAGACCAGCGATTAATGTAGGATTATCTGTCAGTAGAGTAGGGTCAGCAGCACAAGTAAAAGGAATGAAAGCAGGTTGCTGGATCCATTAAATTAGAATTGGCACAATATAGAGAAATGGCAGCGTTTGCTCAGTTTGGATCAGATTTAGATGTTTCAACTCAAAAATTATTAAATAGGGGCGAAAGATTAACAGAATTATTAAAACAAGGACAGTATTCTCCTTTAGCAATAGAAGAACAAATAGTGATAATCTTTGCTGGAGTTAATGGATATCTGGATGATCTTAGCGTAAGTGTAGTAGGAGATTTCGAAAAATTTTTACTAACTGAATTTAAAAAGAATCATAAAGAAGTATTTAAGTTAATAAAGACTAAGTTAGCTTTAGATGACACGCTAACAAAAGAGCTTAAAAAAGCAATGGATACTATTAAAACTAATTTTTTAGCAGAGTTAAACAAGTAAAATGCCCTCTTTAAAAGATTTAAGGAATAGAATTGATAGTGTTAAATCTACTAAGAAGATTACGCAAGCGATGAAAATGGTAGCTGCTTCTAAATTAAAAAAAGCCCAATCTTTAGCTGAAAAAGGTAGAAGTTATAGCTCTGGGTTGGATAGCATAGTAAAAGATTTAGTCAACTCTAGTGAAAACATTGAGCATCCACTGCTAGGCAAAAATGTAGAAGATAAAAACTCATCTTTGATATTTGTAGTATCTTCTGATAGAGGCTTATGTGGGGATTAAATTCCAATATAGTTAAAGCGGTAAAGAAGAAAATAAATGAACTTGAAGGAAAAAAAAATCAGCTTCTTTGGTATGTATAGGAAAAAAAGGCTTTGATTTACTATCTGGTTTATATGAAAAAATGTTTAACTTTGAGGTCAAGCAAATTAACATTAGTGAAATTGACTACAAATCTACAGAAGAAATAGGAAAAAAATTTTAAATAGTTTCTATAAGAATGATTTTCAAGAATGTAGTCTGTTCTATAATCATTTCAATAGTGTTATTTCTCAAGAAGTTAAAGTTGAAAAATTAATTCCTTACTCTAAATCTAGTGAAGGAGATATAGAAAATGAAAATAATATTGATACTTATTTTGAGTATGAACCCAATGAAGAAGAAGTTTTATCTAAAATTCTTCCAAAAAACTTTATTGTTCAAATTTACAAGGCAATTTTAGAGTCAAGAGCTAGTGAGCAAGGAGCAAGGATGACAGCAATGGACAATGCAACAAGAAATGCAGGTGATATGATAGATAATTTATCATTAAAGTACAATAGACAAAGACAAGCTATAATAACAAAAGAATTAATAGAAATAATATCTGGGGCAGAAGCTTTATAATAAATTGGAGAAATAGATGAGTAAAAACGTAGGAAAAATTAAACAAATAATAGGGCCAGTAGTAGATGTAGAATTTGAAAATGAGTTACCACCTATTCTCAATGCCTTACACGTAAAAGTAGATGGTAACAGAGTAGTTCTTGAGGTTGCACAACATCTTGGAGAGAACACACTAAGATCTATTGCTATGTCAGCTACAGAAGGCCTGAAAAGAGGAGAAGAGGTAACAGATACAGGAGCTCCAATACAAGTACCAGTAGGGCCTGAAACGTTAGGAAGAATTACAAATGTAGTAGGTGAGCCAATTGATGAAATAGGAGAGATAAAAACAAAAAAAACATATCCCATTCACAGACAAGCTCCTAAGTATATTGAACAATCAACTAATACAGAAATGTTAGTTACTGGAATTAAGGTTGTAGACCTTTTAGCGCCATACGCAAAGGGAGGAAAGATAGGTTTGTTTGGAGGAGCTGGGGTAGGTAAAACTGTTCTTATTATGGAACTTATTAATAACGTGGCAAAGGGCCACGGTGGATATTCTGTATTTGCAGGTGTTGGTGAAAGAACTAGAGAAGGAAATGATTTATATCATGAAATGATTGAGTCAGGGGTAATTAAGCCTGGTAGCAAAGATTCTAAAGCAGCATTAGTTTATGGTCAAATGAATGAACCTCCTGGAGCTAGATCAAGGGTTGCTCTATCAGGACTAACTATGGCAGAGTATTTTAGAGATGAGGAAGGCCAAGATGTTTTATTTTTTGTTGATAATATTTTTAGATTTACTCAAGCTGGATCTGAAGTTTCAGCTTTATTGGGAAGAATTCCATCAGCTGTTGGTTATCAACCTACGTTAGCAACTGATATGGGTGCTTTACAAGAAAGAATAACTTCAACTAATAAAGGTTCTATTACTTCTGTTCAGGCTATTTATGTTCCTGCTGATGATTTAACTGACCCTGCTCCAGCTACATCTTTTAGTCATCTTGATGCTACAACAGTTTTATCTAGACAAATAGCAGAGCTAGGTATTTATCCAGCTGTTGATCCATTAGACTCAACATCTAGAATACTAGATCCTAGAGTTTTGGGAGAAGAGCATTATAATGTTGCTAGGGAAGTTCAAAAAATATTACAAACTTATAAATCTTTACAGGATATTATTGCTATATTAGGTATGGATGAATTATCTGAAGAAGATAAATTAGTAGTAGCTAGAGCAAGAAAAATTCAAAGATTTTTGTCGCAACCATTTCATGTTGCAGAAGTCTTTACTGGTTTTCCAGGAAAGTTTGTTGAAATTACAGATACAATTAAAGGTTTTAAAGATTTATGTTCAGGAAAATATGATGATATTCCTGAGGCTGCTTTTTATATGGTAGGTACTATTGATGAAGCTCTTGAGAAGGCTAAAAAGATGGCTAAAGAGAATGCTTAAATGAGTGAAGGGCTTTTGAAAACACAAATTATTTCACCAGATAATGAAGTTTATGATGGTGATACTGATATGGTTGTTTTACCTGGAGAAGAAGGAGACTTTGCCGCTATGTATGAACATGCTCCTATCATAACTTTTTTAAGACCAGGAAAAGTGGAAGTATTTTCAAAGAAGAAAAAGAAAAAATTGTTTTTTTGTAGCAGGAGGATTTGTAAAAATACAAAATAATAATTGTTTAGTTATGGTGGATTATATAAGAAAAAGTTCAGAAATTGATGTTAAAGAAAATGAAAAAAAGATTTCAGAATTACTTTCTAAACTTGAAAAAACAGAGGATCAAATTATTAGAGATAATTTGATTATGGATATTGACCTAATTAGATTTGAAAACCAAGCCTTAGAATAAAGCTAAAGGGTAATTAATTTAAATTCTTTTAGTACTTTTTGATAAATTTCTTTTTTGAAATTTACAATATTATTTAAAACATTTTGAGGGCTAACCCATTGCCAATTATTAAATTCAGGCTTTTTATCATTTTGTAAATTGATTTCCTCATCTATTCCCTCAAAACTAAATAAAAACCATTTTTGTTTTTGTCCTAAAAACTTTCCACCCCATAGTCTAGTTTGTAAATTTTCTGGTAAATAATAGTAATACCAACCTTCACTTTGGTTTATTATTTTTGCTGTTTTTACTCCTGTTTCCTCGTAAAGCTCTCTTTTTGCAGCATTATCTAAACTTTCATTTTTAGCAATATTTACACCGCCTTGAGGCATTTGCCATGCACCTTTGTTATCAATTCTTTCTCCCATAAAGATATTATTTTCTTGATTTATTAATATTATGCCTACTCCTAATCTCCAGCCTTTTTCATAATCAGCAGAAAGATTCATTAAGATGCCTTTTTAATATTTTCATAAACATTTATAGACCTTATTAATTCTATAGCTCTATTTAATTGATAATCATTAACTGATTCATCTTTATCAATGTTGCCATTTTTATTATTTTCTTGTTTATTTTCACTATCTAAAGCTCCTCTTAAATCTGCTTCTCTTCTGGAATTATTATTTTCTAATATTTCTAATTTTGATTGAGGTACATAAATATCAGGGCTAATTCCTTTTGCTTGTATTGAATTACCAGAAGGCGTAAAATATCTAGCAGTAGTTAGTCTTACTGCTCCTTTGCTGGTTACTGGTATTATAGTTTGCACAGAGCCTTTACCAAAAGTCTGTGTTCCCATTAATATCCCTCTTTTATGATCTTGTAGTGCTCCTGCAACTATCTCTGATGCTGAAGCAGACCCCCCATTAATTAAAACCACAATAGGAAGACCATTTGTAATATCACCTTTAGATGCATTATATCTTTGTTCTCCTTTGTTATCTCTGCCTCTTGTTGATACGATTTCGCCTCTTTCCAAAAATGCATCAGAAACTGATACTGCTTGATCAAGTAGGCCTCCCGGATTATTTCTTAAATCCAAAACTAATCCTTTCAAATTATCTTTCATCTCTAAACTTAATTTATTATATTCTTTTACTAAGTTTTTAAATGTTTTTTGCGTAAAAAGAAGTTATTCTTATATAAGCAACATCTTCCTCTTTTTTTGCTTTAATAGAAGTTACTTTGATTATTGCTCTTTTTAAGTTTAGATCAAAAGCTTCTTGTCCCTCTCTAATTACTGTTATCTTAAGTTCAGTATTGATAGGTCCCCTCATTTTATCAACAGCTTCTGATAAGGTTAGTCCCATTACAGCTTCTTCATCAATGTGAGAAATATAATCACCTGACTGCAGGCCAGCTTTAGCTGCAGGAGTATCATCAATGGGAGAAACTACTTTAACTAAACCATTTTCCATAGTAACTTCTATACCTAATCCTCCAAATTCTCCTTTGGTTTGTATTTTCATTTCTGTAAAGCTATCAGCATTTAAATAACTTGAATGAGGATCTAAAGATTGTAACATTCCATTTATTGCAGCTTCTATTAAATCTTTATCTGATACCTTTTCTACATATTCACTTCTAACTCTTTCATATACCTCACCAAATAAATTTAATTGTTTATATACATCGCTATCATCTGAAAAAAGCTTTGGTGTAATAGCTAAATATATCAAAGTTAAAGTAGTTATAATTTTCGATATGTTAATAAGGTTCAACATTATTTTCCTCTTCTATTTTAGTTTAGCCCACTTACTAGGACTTATAGTTTTTCCTTTAAATCTAAATTCCATATAAAGGTTATTATTATTACTACTATTAATATCGCCTAAAACCATACCTTTTTCAAGCCAATCTCCTGTTTTACAATAAGATATTACTTAATCCTGATAAAATTAGATGATATCCATTACCTAAATCCAAAATAATCATATTACCATAACCTTTAAAAAAATCAGCATAAACTACTAAACTATTCTTAGGAGCTATTAGTTTGGTATCATTAATTACAGATAAATTTATCCCAGTATTAAGTTTTTCTTGATATTTTTTTAATATTAATTTTTTTAAGGGTAATATATCTTGTAGTTGATTAAATTTAAAATCTCCAAATAATTTGGAATCTAAATTATCATTTTCAAAGTTTTCTATTAGCGATTTTATTTTATTAGCTTTTTTTGAATTTTATTTTTTTGTAATATATTTTTTTGCTTTTCTATTTCTGTAATAATAGTTTCAGCAATTAACCCTTCTAAATCACTTGATTTACTTTTAAGTGACAATTCTATATTTATTAAAGATTTATTTAATTTACTTAACATAGGTTTGATATTTTTTTATATCATTCTCAATTTCTAAGTAATTATTATTATAATTATTATATAAGAATTGATAGTTTTCTAAAATTATTCTTAAAATATTGTCTTCTTTTTTTGAATAAGAATTTTTATATCTAGATATTAAAACATTATTTAAGAATAAACTTTTTTGATTTTTGATAGTATCTTTAAGAGCTGAAACTTTAATCAATGATTTATTTTTTTTTTGAATATGTTTTCTAAAAATTGTTTTTCAGAAAAACCTTTTTTAATTAACTTTTTATAGTTTTCTGACATTTGATTTGGTTTTATTTATATTTTTATTAACTTCTTTTTCTACCTTCAAAATTTCTAAATATACTTCCTGATTATTTAAAAGCTTTTTTTTTCTATTTCTTTTAATTGTTCGTAATTATTATCTTTGGCTTGAACAAGAAGCAGACTAAATATTATAAAATAAAAAATATTAAAAATAAATATTTCACATTTTAAATATAGCTTAGTGTTTTATTTTATATAGGAATTTATTTCTTCTCCTGCCCACATTTTTTCAAGGCCATAATATTCTCTTACTTCACTCCTAAATAGATGTATTATTATATCTCCAGCATCAACTAAAACCCAATCTCCATTTCTTATACCTTCAACATTTAATGTATTTAAATTTTCTTTTTTTAAGGCTTCCACTAAATAGTTAGATAAAGAAATCACATGTCTATTAGAAGTGCCTGAACAAATTATCATAAAATCAGCAATACTTGATTTTTTCTCTAAATTAATTTTAGTAATGTTTTTTGCCTTATTATCTGATAGCACTTTATGAATTGTTTTGGCAATATTATTATGTTATTTTAAACATTAATTTATTATCCTATATTTTGTCTAAGATTGGTAGAACTATTAGGATTAGGTCTAATATTAAAGAATGCCCAAGCAGGAAGGTTTTTTTTGTTTTTTATTTGCCTAATATCAAATCTGTTATTTCTAAAATTACTTGAGGCTTTAGAATGCAATGACTTATACAAAAATCCTTTTCTATTTATAATTATAACAGGACACATATAGAATATTTTTTTCCAATTATACCAATTATGCATATTACATAAGTTATCAGCTCCCATAATCCAGTAAAAATTAACTCTAGGCATAATAGTATGAAGTTTTCTTATTGAGTCATAAGTAAAAGTTGTTCCTATTTTTAATTCTAAGGCTTGAGGCTTAATTTTATAATTATTATTTATTAAATAGGCACTTAATAATCTTTCATTTAAATTTTTAAATTGATTTTTTTTTTAAGAGGGTTCTGAGAGGCTACAAGCCACCATAATTGATTTAAACCTAAAATATTAATAATTTTATTACTGATATAAAGATGGCCTTGATGAGCAGGATCAAAACTTCCTCCTAATAAGCCAATATTAGATTTACTTAAATTATTGAATAAACTATTTGAACTTATTGTCTTAATTGACCATTTCCTTTTACAATGTATTTATAGGTAGTCAGCTCTTGAGTACTTACTGGCCCTCTAGCGTGTAGTTTACCTGTAGATATTCCTATTTCTGCTCCCAACCCAAATTCTGCTCCATCTGAAAATTGGGTAGAAGTATTATGCATTACTATGGCGCTCTCAATTTCAGTCAAAAATAATTTAGCATTTTTTTTACTATTAGTAATTATTGCATCAGTATGTTTTGAGCTATAATTATTTATGTGCTTAATTGCTTCATTTAAACTTTTAACTACTTTTATTGAAACTATTGAGTCTAGGTATTCTTTTTTCCAATCTAGTTCACTTGCTTTTTTGACTTTTTTACTAAATGAAGCTACAACACTATCTCCTCTTACTTCACAGCCAGCATTTAAAAGTTTTTCTAATAAATGAGGTAATACTTGCTTTGCTATATCTTTATGACAAAGTATTGTTTCCGTTGCTCCACATATACTAGTCCTTCTCATTTTTGCATTATAAGTTATATTTAGGGCCATTTTTTCGTTAGCAAACTTATCAATATAAGTATGACAAATCCCATCTAAATGAGAAAATACAGGTATATTACTATTTTTTCTTACTGTTTTAATAAGTTCTTTTCCTCCTCTTGGAACTAAAACATCAATGTATTTATCCATCTTTAATAACTGGTTTACTGAACTTCTGGAATAATTTTTAAGTGAGGATACGATATTTGCATTTAAAGAAGTTTTTTTTAAAGTATTTTTTATTATTTCTATTATTATCTCATTAGTATGTTTAGCTTCTTTTCCTCCTTTTAATATTACAGCATTACCAGATTTTATACATAAGCATGCTACATCACAAGCAACATTTGGTCTTGATTCAAATATTACAGCGATTACTCCTAATGGTACTGATACTTTAGTTATTTTTAAACCATTAGGCCTTAATTTTTTAATAAGTTCTTTTCCAATGGGATCTTCGAGTTTAGATATATTGAGAACATCTTTAGCCATATTTTTAATGCGTTCTTCATTTAGTAGTAGTCTGTCAAGAAGGGCCGAAGGAATTTTATTTTTCTTTGCAGCTTTATAGTCTTTTCTATTTGCTGTAATTATTTTATTTATAGATTTTAATATTTGATTAGCAATTAATTTTAAAGCAATATTTCTTTCTTTATTTGAAGAAACTGCTAATTTATATGAGGCATCTTTAGCTTTCTTACAAATGAGTTCTATATTATTTAATTTCTCAATCATTTAGTTTTTTAATACCATATCATCTCTATGAATTATAACATCTCTAGAATGATATCCTAACAAATTTTCTATTTCATTACTTTTTGCTCCTGCTATAATTTTAGCATCTTTTGCTGGATAAGCAGTTATACCTACACATATAATTCGCTTTTTTTTGCTTAATACATTGATAATATCGCCTTTATAAAATGAGCCAGAAACTGATATTATTCCTGCAGGTAACAAGCTTGCCCCATTTTTTAATGCTTCTTCAGCACCTTTATCAATTGTAATATTACCTTTAATTTTCATTTGAGAGGAAATCCATTTTTTTCTAGCTGTTTTAGGACTTGTGTCAGTTAAAAATAAAGAAAAGTTTGCTTTTTGCATAATAGAACTAATTGGTCGTAATTTATTTCCTCTAGTTATAATCATATTGCATCCAGCAGCTAAAGCAATTTTAGCAGCTTTTATTTTTGTTTTCATACCTCCTACTGCTATGGAAGAGGAAGTATTTTCTGCTTTCTTTTCTATCGATTTAGTAATTCTTTTTATATACTTTATAAGTAAAGCATCACTACTTTTTTTAGGATTAGATGTATATAATCCATCAACATCTGATAAAATTATCAATAAATTTGAGCTAGTAATTTGAGCTACTCTAGCTGCTAATTGATCATTATCTCCATAGCGCAACTCTTGAGTAGCTACCGAGTCATTTTCATTAATTATTGGTATGCTATTTAGTTTAAGTAATGATTCTATAGTATTTCTAGCGTTTATGGCACTACTTCTAATCTCTGCATCTAAATGCGTTAGTAAAATTTGACCACATTGTTTTTTATATTTTAAAAAGGCTTTTTTCCAGGCATTTATTAGTAACACTTGACCTACTGATGAAGCTGCCTGTTTTTCAGACACTTTTAAATTATTTTTTTAAAATTTAGGCTTTTTTTCCTAATGCTAGAGCGCCAGAAGAAACTAATAATATTTCTTTTCCTGCTTCGTTTAAATTTATAATTTCTTTAACTATTCTATTTAAAATGATTTCATTTATAAGATTCTTATCATCACTCCTAATAAGAGCAGAACCAACTTTTATAACTATTCTTTTAGAATCACTTAAAATTTTTTTTTCTAAGGTTGCCATTTTTCCGTATCAAATTGCTTATTTTTATTTTTTTCAGATAATAATAGTTTTTTTAAAGCAATTAAACTATTTAAATTATTTATAGAAATTGGAATTACATTTTTATTACTATAACTTTTCAATTGCTTTGAATATTTATTAACTTGACCTTCATTAATTAAATCAGATTTTGTTAATACTAATATTTCCTTTTTTTCTCTTTTAGGCCTGATCCATATTTTGATAACTCTTTTCTAATTATTTCATAATTTTTTATAATATTTTTTTGGCTACAATCTAAAAAATGTAATAGTACTTTACATTTTTCTACATGGCCCAAAAATTTAATTCCTAACCCTGTTCCAGAACTTGCATTTTTTATAATTCCTGGAATATCTGCTATGACTAATTCCTCATAATTCTCATAAGAAACTACACCCAAGTTAGGGTGTAAAGTAGTAAAGGGATAGTCTCCTATTTTAGGATTAGCATTAGTTATAGATTTTAAAAAACTAGACTTACCTACGTTTGGCAAACCAATTATTCCAGCATCTGCTATTAAGTTTAATCTTAGTCTGACCCACATAGCGTTTCCAGGATGCCCTGGATTTGATTTTTTTGGAGCCACATTTCTAGATGATTTGAATTTAAAATTTCCAAATCCTCCTTTACCTCCTTTCAAAATCATAATTTCTTCAAACTCTTTATTTAACTCTAAAAGCTTTGTAGATTTATCATCAGTATACACCGAAGTTCCACAGGGAACATCAATAAATAGAACTTTCCCAGATGACCCTTTTTTCCTTTTACCAGATCCGTCTTTGCCTCTATTTGCTTTAAAATGTTGTTTGTATCTAAAATCTACTAGGGTATTTTTGTTGCTGACTGCTCGGAATACTATATCACCGCCATTGCCGCCATCTCCGCCATCAGGGCCACCATATTCAATATATTTTTCTCTTCTAAAGCTAACACAGCCATTACCTCCGGCTCCTGATTGCAAAAAAATTTTAGCTTCGTCTAGAAACTTCATTAAGATTAATTATTGACAGAAACAAACTTCTTTCCAGATGATTTAGTTGAGAACTTTACCTTACCCTCTATAAGTGCAAAAATAGTATGATCTTTACCAATTCCAACATTTTCTCCAGGGTAGTATTTAGTTCCTCTTTGTCTTATTATGATATTACCTGGAATTACTTTTTCCCCACCAAATTTTTTAACTCCTAATCTTCTACCTGCTGAATCTCTTCCATTTCTAGAACTACCACCTGCTTTTTTATGTGCCATATTCTATTCCTTTTTTGGTTTAGGTTGTTTAGTTTTTAAAACTTTTTTACTGGTTGCTTCCTTTTTTTTTGTTGAGTTAGTATTTTTTTTAGCAACTGAAACTTTATTCTTATTATCTTTACCGATACTCTTACCATCTAACAATATATCATTAATCTTAACAACTGATAAACTTTGTCTATGTCCGTTTAGCCTTCTGGAATTGTGTCTTCTTCTTTTTTGAAGACTAATACCTTTTTATCTTTTTTATTTTCTAGAATTTCAATTTTCACCTCAACATTGTTTAGGTAAGGTGATCCTATGTAGTCTTTATTATCCACATTGCATGCAAGAACCTCTTTTAGGCTTAGAGTTTTACCTTTATCTTGTCCAAGGTATTCTAGCTTTATAATATCACCAGTTTGAACCTTGTATTGTTTACCACCGTTTTTGATCACAACAAACATAATTTACCTTAAAAAAAATAATATTAATATATACCTGTTAACACCTGTGTAAACAAGAGAAAAATTATTTTTATTTATAAAAATATTAAGGTATAAGTTAATTATGAGAAATTTACATATACCATCAAGATCACCTATTTATAGCAAAAATGCTATGGTAGCAACTTCACATCCTGAAGCTACTATGAAAGCCTTGGAAATAATTAAAAAAGGCGGCAATGCTGTTGATGCTGCTGTCACAGCTGCATCAGTGCTAGCTGTAGTGGAAGCTCATTCAACAGGAATTGGGGAGACTGTTTTTGTATTTTTTATAGTAATAAAGATAAAAAAGTAGTTGCATTAAATGGATCGGGTAATCTACCAAGTAAAGTTAATTATGATAGTATAATTAAGACAGAAGACAATCTTATAGACCCTTATTCTCATAGTGCAATTACCATACCTGGAGCAGTCGCAGCATGGTGTAAATTAGTTAAAGATTATGGGAATTTAGAGTTAACAGATATTTTAAGCCCGGCAATAAAATTGGCAAAAGAAGGTTATGTGGTGGCTGATGTTATAGCTGATATGTGGAAGAGAGAAGAGGATAAATTAAAAGTTGATAAAGATGCTAAAAGAATATTTTTGAAAAATGAGAAAGCGTATAAAATTGGAGAAATTCATAAACAGGAACAACTTTCTGAAACTTTAGAGAATATAGCAAAAAATGGCAGGGATGGCTTTTATGATGGATATGTTGCCAAAGATATAATAACTAAAATTAACAAGTTAGAGGGCAACTATCACTTGAGGATTTAGCAAACTTTCAAGCTGAATATGTAGATCCTATTAAAATAGATTATAATGGATATCAAGTATACGAATGCCCTCCAAATGGTCAGGGTATTGTAGCCTTAATGATGTTAAATATCTTATCTAACATAGATATCAATAAATACGAACCTAATGATTATAGAAGAATTCATATTGAAGCTGAAGCTACTAAGTTGGCTTTTCTTCATAGAAACAAATATTTAGGCGATCCCAACTTTACTGAAATACCTATTCAAAAAATGTTGTCTAAAGATTATGGAATGCATTTAAGTAATAAGATTAAAGAAGATTCTGTATTAGAGAATTTAGATATAAAAAAATAAGAAAATAATAAAGATACTGTATATATCAGTGTTGTAGATAATGAGGGTAATTTTGTTTCTTTTATTAACTCAATTTTTCATCCTTTTGGAAGTGGAATAGTAACAGAAAACACAGGAATATTGCTCCATAATAGAGGAGCTTCTTTTAACTTGGATCAAAACCATCCAAACTTTTATGTGCCCTTAAAAAAACCAATGCATACTATTATTCCTGCATTATTAATGAAAAATAATAGACCAATTATGCCTTTTGGGGTTATGGGAGCACACTATCAACCAGTTGGGCAAGTTCATTTTTTAACCAATGTATTAGATTATGATATGGATGTACAAATGGCTTTAGATCATTCGCGATCTTTCTACTTTGATAATAATTTAGCGCTTGAGAAAACTATTTCTTTAGAAAATTTTGACAAGTTAGAAAAATTAGGACATAAAGTTACTTATTGTGACCTTCCTCATGGAGGAGGGCAAGCTATTTTTCTTAGAGATAATGGTGTATTAGTTGGGGGTTCAGATCCAAGAAAAGATGGATTAGCTTTGGGATTTTAATAACACTTATTCAACATAACAATTATTTTCAACAGCAAAATATTTTGATAATGCAAATATGGTATTGATTGTAGGTATATTTGTATTGGTTAAATTTCCTAATTCTACAAGTGATTTAATCAGAGCATTTAATTCTAAAGGTTTTTTTTCCTCAAAATCTTGCAAGGTAGAGGTTTTATGGTCACCAACCATTCTTGCTCCTTCAATTCTTTTTTCTATATCTAACTTCATTGGAATATTTAATTTTTGAGCTATAACATTAGCCTCAGTCATCATATTAAATATTATATTTTTAGTTTCTTGGGTTTCACACATTTTCTTTAAGGTTGCTTTAGTAATTATAGATAAAGGATTAAAAGAGCTATTGCCAATTAATTTTAACCAAATATCACTTCTTATATTTTTACTAATAGGTGCTTTTATTCCAGCAGACATGAAAAGTTTTGATAATACTTGAATTCTAGTAGTTTTTAAATTATCTGGTTCACCAAGAATTAACCTTTTGCCTTCAACATGTTCAATAACACCTGGACTTTTTATAAATGCTGCTGGATAAACTACACACCCTATCACCCTAGAGGGTTTAAAAAATTTCCACTGAAATTCATTTGGGTCTACTGATTGTAATTGATAACTATCGTAGTTTCCTCCAAACTTATAGAAGAACCACCAAGGAATTCCATTTAAGGTAGGTAATATTACAGATGACTCATGTAATAACTGACTAACATGTTTAGCTGTATTGTTTGCGGAATGAGCTTTTAAACCATTAATTACTAAATCAAATTTTCCTATATTTGAAATATCTTGATACACATCAAACTTTTGACAAATATCTAAATTATATTCTTTGCTTTTGAATACTAGTCCATTTTTTTTAATTTCATTGTAGTGTTCTCCTCTGGCTATAAGGGTCACATCTATATTATTATACTTTAGCAATGAGCCTATCATACCACCTATTGCTCCAGCACCAAATATACAAATCCTCATTATTCTATTCCCAGTTTTTTAGCTAAACCTATTCTTTGTATTTTACCAGTAGCTCCTACTGGAATTTCATCAACAATGTATATGTTTTTAGGAATTTTAAAACGTGCTAATTTATTTTGTGCAAAGTCTTTTAATTCATTAGGTTTACAATTTTTTTATTTTTAAGCACAACTGCTAAAGAAATATCTTCTCCTAATTTAGGATGTTTAACAGAAAAAGATATAGCTTTTGAAACTTTAGAATGCTTCATAAAGACTTCATCTACTTCTTTGGGGCTAATCTTTTCACCACCTCTATTGATAATTTCTTTTATTCTACCAGATATGTAAAGATACCCATCTTTATCGAAATAGCCTAAGTCTCCTGTTCTAAACCAGCCATTAAAGAAACTTTCTTTATTTGCTTTTGAATTAGCTAAATATCCATTTAGAACATTTTTCCCTTTAATTAATACTTCTCCCTCTTTTTTATAGCTAAGGAATTTGTTGTTTTGATCTATTACTTTGACTTGTAGTCCAATAGGTTTTCCTACGCTATTAATTTTTCTTTTTTTAGGGGGTAAAAGATTTGAAGTCATCTGATGGGCTGCCTCAGTCATACCATAACTCTCTATTACAGGAACTTTAAAAGTACTTTCTAGGCTTTTAAATACATTAGAAGGTAACGATGCAGATGAGGACCTAATAAATCGTAGCTTACTATTTTTAATTATCTTTTTATTATTTTTTGACCTATCCAAGATTGATTGCAACATGGTTGGTACAGCTGTAAACCAGGTGGGCTTGTACTTTTCTAAAAAACTATAAAAAGTAAGCACATTAAATTTAGGTAAAGCTACTACACTTCCTCCTGAATAAAGTGGAGCTAATATAGATGCTATAATTCCGTGAATGTGAAATGAAGGCATTAAAATAATATTTTTATCTGTTTTTTTTAAGTTCAGTGCATTAGAAATATTTAGTGAACTATTGATAATATTTTGATGGGTAAGAGCAACCATTTTTGGTCTGGATGTAGTGCCAGATGTGTGCAAAATTAAAGCTGTATCATTTAAATTTGCTACCGTGTTTTTGATTTTACTATTTTTCAAACTTTTTTTATCAACTTTAAAGAGAAAATTTTCTAGCCTAATTATTTTTACTTTATTTTTATAAGATATTTTTATAGAAGGATGGTTGCTTGGTAAATTTGTAATTAATGCTTTAGGTTTCAAGTCTTTAAAATAAAAATCAAACTCTGAAGCAGTATAATTAGGATTTAGTGGTGCCGCCACTGTAGAATTAATACAGCTTAAGAAACTTGTTATAAACTCGGGGCCATTTTCCAAGACTATGGCAATTGTATCTTTTTTTTTAACAGCTAATTTTTTTAATATAATTGTATTATGTTCTATTATTTGTAATAAATTATTCGAATTAATATTATTGTTTTCATAAATAATATTTAAATTTTTTTTTTTTTTTAATTTAGATACTAAATTCATACTTTACAGTTAATAAATTTAAAAATTTATAGTATAATAAATCTATGAAATTATCTAGAAAAGAAAAAAGCGCTTATTGGATGCCTTATACTGATAATAGGTGGTTTAAGTCTAATCCTAAGTTACTTGAGAGCGCTAAAGGTATGTATTATAAGACTTCAGATGGTAAAAAAATTCTTGATGGAGTCGCAGGACTTTGGTGTGTAAATGCTGGGCATTGCAGAAGTAGAATAGTAAATGCAGTAAAAGCACAAGTAGAAAAGATGGATTACGGATTATCATTTCAAATGGGACATAAACTAGCATTTGAGTTTGCTGAAAAGCTAGTAAATATTTTACCTAATGAAATTAATCATACTTTTTTTCTAATTCTGGCTCTGAGGCAGTAGACTCTGCTCTCAAGGTTGCATTAGCATATTTTAAAGCTAAAGGACAACATTCAAAAACAAAATTTATTGGTAGATCAAGAGGATATCACGGGTCAGGCTTCGGGGGGACTTCAGTGGGAGGAATCATAGCTAACAGATCACAATTTGGTAACTTACTTAATGGTGTTATACATCTTCCTCATACACATATGCCTGAAAAGAATTCTTTTTCTTGGGGGCAACCTAAATATGGGATAGAAAAAGCTGAGGCTTTAAATGAGATTATAGATTTTCATGGCAAGGATACTATTGCAGCAGTAATAGTAGAACCTATTGCAGGATCTACCGGTGTTCTAGTACCACCTTTGGGATATTTAGAAAAATTAAGAGAAATTTGCAGTAAGAATGATATTTTATTAATTTTTGATGAGGTCATAACCGGCTTTGGACGAGTTGGAGATAGCTTTGCTAGCAAAAGGTTTAGAGTTACTCCAGATATAATGACATTAGCAAAAGGTATTACGAATGCTACAATTCCAATGGGTGCAATTGGAGTTAAATCTGAAATTTATGATACAATTTATAAAAAAAATAAAGATAAAATTGAGCTATTTCATGGCTATACTTATTCAGGACATCCTATCGCATGTGCTGCTGGTATTGCAACTTTAGAAGTTTATGAAGAAGAAAAACTTTTTGAAAGATCAAAATCGCTAGAAAAATATTTTGGTAAAGCTGCACACTCTTTATCAAAACTTAATGTGGTTAAGGATGTTAGAAACTTCGGTTTAGTTGCAGGTATTGAGCTTGCAGAAAGACAGAAAGACCCTAAAACTTTAGGAAGAGATGTTTATGAAGAGTGTTTTAACAACGGGCTAATGGTTAGATTTACTGGTAATACGATAGCTATATCTCCCCCATTGATTATAACAAAAAAACAAATTGATGAAGTATTTAGTACTTTAACACATGCTATTAAAAAAGTTTTTTAAAAAATAATTAATTTTTTTTGCTTACTACAAACACAGCATGAGAGGCAAATATATTTAAAGAAAATAAGTTAAATGGAAAAGAAAGTACTTTTTTTTTATTGATTCCAAACTTCTCATTAATTTGCAAATTTAATTCAAGTATTAAATTATTAAAGTCTCTAATAGTGCAAAGGTGTATATTTTGAGTGTCATACCAAGCTAGCTTTAAATCATTTGTTACAGGCATCTTGCCTTTGAAAAGAATCTGTGCTCTGCACAACCAATGTCCAAAATTAGGAAAAGATATAATAGCACTTTTCCCAATTCTTAATATTTCATTTAAAAGCCATTTTGGTCTTTCGACAGTTTGTAATGTTTGACTTAATATTACATAATCAAATGATTTTTTTGGATAGTTTATAATTTCTTTGTTCGCATCTCCTTCAATTACTGATAGTCCCTTTTTAAGACATGTTTCAACTTTATCATGTTTGATTTCTATGCCTTGTCCTGACACATTTTTTTCTTTTTCTAATAAATGCAAAAGCTGGCCATCAGCACAACCAATGTCTAAAATTCTAGAATTATTTTTCACTATTTTTGATATAATATAGTGATCAGCTCTTACGTTCTTCATTACTTAAATTTTGCTCCTATTAAAAAACCTCTTAAAATATTATAGAGCCTAGGTATCTGCAGTAAGAAACTGTCATGTCCTCTATCAGATTCTATTTCGACAAAACTAACATTACAAGCATTTGCATTAAGAGCATTTACTAATCTTTTACTTTCTGAAGTTGGAAACAACCAATCACTATTAAAAGAAATAATTAACCACTTGCATGTATTGCTCTTAAAAACTTTTCTAGGTTGCCATTAAACTTTTCGGACAAATCAAAGCGATCCATTGATCTTGTAAGGTGTAAGTATGAGTTGGCATCAAATCTACTTACAAAGGAAGATCCTTGATATTGTAAATAATTTTCAACTTCAAAACTTCCTTCAAAAATTTTAGATAAAGGGTTTAGATTTTTTTTATTTCTTCCAAACTTTTTTGATAATGATTTTTCTGACATATACGTAATATGTGCAACCATTCTAGCTGCCGCTAAACCTTTTTCAGGAGAAGTATTGTTTTTTATGTAATCGCCATTTAACCAATTAGTATCATTTTTGATTGCTTGTCTTCCGACTTCATGAAAAGCAATATTTTGAGCAGTATGTCTGTAAGATGTTGCTATAGGTATAGCTAGTTTGACTCTTTCTGAATATTTTGTTGCCCATTCTAATACCTGCATACCACCCATAGAGCCTCCGACAACACATAATAATTTTTCTATACCAAGGTGATCAATTAGTTTTTTTTGCAAATTAACCATATCTTGTATACTTATTTCAGGAAAGTCATTACCAAAATAATTATTAGTATCTGGGTTTATACTTTTTGGTCCTGTAGAGCCCATGCACCCTCCTAAGACATTAGTGCAAATTATAAAGTAAGAGTTAGTATCAAAAACTTTATCTTTACCAATCATATCATTCCACCATCCCAACTTTAAAGTAATGGGGTGCGTTCCAGCAGCGTATTGGTCACCTGTAAGTGCATGACAAATTAATATAGCGTTGGATTTATTATGATTTAGCTCTCCATATGTTTGGTATGCAATAGTTGGTTTTTTAATACTGATCCATTTTCTAACTTTAAACTTGTATCAAAAACTAAGTTAGGGTTATGTTCAAAATTATAAATATTGTTAGAATTTGTTTTATTAGTAACCATTATGATTGTATATTTATATTAGTATATTCAAAAAGTTAAGTTTTTTATAATACTTTTGTTAATAAAATTTAGATAAATATTTATGAGCCAGATAGATAAATTAAGAAAACAAATTGATAAAATAGATTTTCAGATTTTGGATTTACTAAAAAAAAGATCAAAAATAGCTGAAAATATAGGTAAAGAAAAAAATCAAATAATTTATTTAGACCTGAACGGCAGGCAAATATTTTAAGAAATATTTTAAAAAAAAATGGTAATAATTTAAATCCTTCATATATCTTATCTTTCTGGAGAAGTATTTTTTTATCTCAAATTGATGTACAGGGAGGTATAAAGTTATTATTATCAAACAATATTGCTAATTCATATATTAAAACAATATATGATTACTTTAGCCACGATATTGAAATAATAACTATTAATAATACTTCTAAGGCATTAGAAAAAGTTTATAACGGAAAAAATATACTAACTATACTTCCATATCCTAGCTATAATAAAGGTGCTCAATGGTGGACTAATAAAAGGCTTGAAAAGTTATATGGTATCGCAGCGCTTCCTTTTTTTTAAGGAAAAAAAATCACCAAGCTTAATAATTGTTTCAAAGTATAAGCCTATAATAGAAAAAGATTCATATTTTTTATATATATCTAAATATCTTATAAAAGATAAAAATACGGTTTTAATATCTAAAAGTGGTAAATATTATTTATATAGAAGTAATAATATGATAAATAATAATGATTTAAAATTATTTGGAATACTTCCTAAACATTATGAAGATTAATAAAAAAATTAAAAAAGTTGCTTTTATAGGAATGGGTTTAATTAATTCATCTTTAGCAAGAGATCTTAAAATTAAAAAATTTTATTTATCGTCATCTGCTTATTCAAGGAGACTAAGTACTATAAATAAGATTAAAAAATTAAAATTAGTAGATTTTGCTAGTAGTAATATTGAAAAAACTATAAAAGAAGCAGATATAATTATAGTAGGTATACCTGTGGCTGCCTACCAAGAGGTATTTAAAAAAATATGTAATAATATTAAACCAGGAGCTATTATTACAGATGTAGGATCTGTAAAAAAAAGAAGTAATTAATTCAGTAAAAAAATATATACCAAAAAATATTGATTTTGTGCCTGGGCATCCTATTGCAGGAACAGAAAACTCTGGTCCAGAGTCAGGTTTTGCAGGCTTATTTAAAAATGGATGGTGTATATTAACACCTAATAAAAATACTAGTAAAAGTTCAGTTAAAATTATTAAATACATGTGGCAACTTGTAGGAATGAAGGTAGATATCATGGATTCTAATTATCATGATGAAGTTTTAGCTATCACGTCACATATTCCTCATATTATAGCTTATTCTATAGTTGGGACTATTGCTAATCTGCAGACTACAATTAAAAAAGAGGTGATAAAATACGCAGCTAGTGGATTTAGAGATTTTACTAGAATAGCTGCTTCAGACCCTATAATGTGGCGAGATATAATATTATATAATAGACAATCAATTCTTAAAATGCTTAATCTTTTTAAGAAAGATTTATCAAAGTTAGAGCACGCAATAGAGAATAATGATGATAAGTTTCTTCTAAATTTATTTACGAAAACTAGAAAAATTAGAAAAGATATTATTAAATAGTCTAAATTAACTTTTCTAGAATACCTGTGGTGCTATTACCTTTCATATAATTTATGATGTGAACCTGCCCTTGCCATTTTTTTATTTCATTATAACCTACAACATTTTTTTTCTTATAGTCTCCTCCCTTAGTAATAATATCAGGCTTAAGTGAAGTAATTAATTGTATAGGAGTAAGTTGATTAAAAATAATAACGTGATCACATAAGCTAAGTGCTGAAAGAATTTTTGCTCTATCCTCTTGGTTATTGATGGGTCTATTTTTTCCTTTTATTTTTTTGACTGAAGAGTCACTGTTAATAGCAATTATTAATTTGTCGCACAGTTTTTTTGATTCTTCTAAATAATTAATATGCCCTTTATGTAAAATATCAAAACAACCATTAGTAAATCCAACTTTATATTTTTTCCTTTTATAATCAGCCACTATTTTTTTTAACTCTAATAAAGAACATTTTTTATTTATAAATAATTGTTCTTCTTTAAAAAGTTCATTTAAACTAATAGTACTTGTTCCTAATTTACCCACTACTAATCCAGCAGCACGATTAGCTAAATCTAATGAGTTTTTTATAGATATTTTATTTGATATACAAACAGATAGAACTGCTAGCACAGTATCACCAGCACCTGAAACATCAAATACTTCAATTTTTTTTGTAGATTGGTGTACCGTCTCTTTTTTTTTTCCATATAGCTGAGACCCTCACTGCCTCTAGTTATAAGAACTTTTTTTATAGTATATTTGTCCATAATATTCTTAGCACAAATTTCAGTTTCTCTATTATTATTACAAGGTAGGTTGGTTACAAGACTTGCTTCTAATTGATTAGGAGTAATTAAAGAAGCATTTTTGTATATATTAAAATCTTTATTTTTAGGATCAACTATTATTGGAATATTGCACTTATTAGATAGTTTAATTAATTCCTGTGTTAATTTTTGATTAAATATACCTTTATTATAATCTGATAATATAACTACATTATGTTTCAAAATTTCTTTTTTAAACCTTTTTAAAATAAACTTATGTGCTAAATCTGATAGTTTTTCTTTTTTTCTTCGTCTATTCTTATTAATTGCTGGCCTTTCACGGAGTATCTAGTTTTTACTGTAGTAGGTTTATTTTTTTCCTTAAATAAATAAAAATCTTTACTTTTTTTTTTTAATATTTTTTGTATTTGCTTGCCAAAGCTATCTTCTCCAATTATTGAAATTAAAGTAGTATTTACTCCTAAAGATATTAAATTATTATATACATTTCCGGCTCCACCAAGCACATGTTTAGAGCTTTTAGATAAAAAAACTGGAACTGGTGCTTCTGGAGAAATTCTATTTACATCACCAATAACATACCTGTCTAACATAATATCACCTATGATCAAGGCTCTAGTGTTAAAACAGTAGTTCGAAAAATCTTTAAAGTTCATTTATTCTTCATTGCCTTTTTTTTTGCCACAGCAATGGCTTCAGTAAGTTCAGATTGCTTGCAAAGAGCAAGTAGAACAGGGTCTCTTGGAGATATGTTTTGCATATTCCAATGCTCTCTGTTTTTAATTGATTTAATTGTATTTTTTGTAGTTCCAATTAGTTTAATAATCTGCGCGTCGGTTAAATCTGGATAATATTTAATAAACCATGCTATAGCATCTGGTATTAATTGTCTTCTAGAAGCAGGAGTAAAGCTTTTTTTCTTTTTATTTATTTCAGAACTTAATGGAATTATATCTTCGAGTTTATTTAAAAATTGAGTGCTATCACCTTCACACCTTTTTATTTCTGCTAGTGTAAGTTCTCCTGATGTTACAGGGTTCTTACCTTGAATACCTACAGCTACTTCACCGTCTGCAATACCTTGAACTTCAAGTATGTGTAAGTTGCAAAATTTTGATATCTGTTCAAATGTAAGTGCTGTATTATCAATTAACCATACTGCAGTAGATTTTGGCATTAAGGGATTATTCATTTTTTCTCCTTTTTATTTAGTTTTAAGAACTATTTTTCCTAAATGTTTACTACTCTCCATCAATTTATGCGCTTTAAAAGCATCTTTTAAATTAAAAATTTTGTAGATATTAGGTTTTATAGTTTTTTTAGTGAAAGCTGTCCAGTAACTTTTGTGTAAATTTTTTGCAATTTTAGCCTTTTCTTGGTCAGTTCTAGGTCTGAGAGTTGATCCTGTTAATATTAATCTTTTAGTCATTATTGCAGTAAAATCTGCTTTAGTAATACTACCAGATAAAAAAGCAATCATTATTAATTTACCTTTGTCTTTTAATAGCAAAATATTTTTTTCAAAATACTTTTGACCAACCATATCTAAAATGATATCAACACCTTTTTTTTTTGTATATTTTGTTATTACTTCTAAAAAATTGCTTTTATTATAATCAATGGCAAGGTCTGCTCCTAGTTTCTTGCAGTAAAGTTGTTTTTTTTTATTACCTACTGTAGTAATAACTTTACAACCGTGAACTTTGCAAAGCTGGATAGCTGCAGTTCCAATACCACTTGATCCCCATGTATTAAAATAGTATCACTTTTTTTAATTTGTCCCCTTTCAAAAAGATTATACCAAACAGTAAAAAAATTTTCTGGTATAGCGGCAGCTTCATTAAAATTCATTCCTTTGGGTATTGGTAATACATGTTTATAAAAAACTTTACAATATTCTGCATAGCCTCCTCCGTGAACAAGAGCGCAAACTTTTTGATTAATTTTTAAATTTTTTACTTTTTTACCAATCTTTTTAATTTTCCCTGATACTTCTAAACCCAATATTTTACTTGCTCCTTTAGGAGGAGCATATAATCCTTTTCTTTGTAATACGTCAGGTCTATTTACACCACTTGCATAAACCTCTATTAATACTTCATAATCATTAATCTTAGGTATTTCTGCTTTTTGAATAATTAAATTTTCAGCTGCACCATATTTTTTTAATTTAATATAATTCATAAAGTTTTTAGTTTTCATAAATAACTCTTAATAATTACTAATTTTTAATTATAATACTATTATTATGGATGAAATAGAAATTATATCTTCTGAAGAAAACAAGACAAAAGTACAAAATCTTTCTATTGAAGAATTACAAAATTATAAAAAAGAATTAAAGGAAATGATTAAATTTTTGGAAAATGAGATTAAAAAAAGACAAGATGAAAAAATCAAAGCAGAGAAGTTTTTTCAAAGGTAAGCTTAATGAAAAAAAATAATAAATATAAAAAATTTAATTTAAGTACTTTAAGTATACATGCAGGCCAAAAAAAAGATAAGAACTATAATTCTAGAGCAGTTCCCATATATCAAACAACCTCTCATTTATTTGAGAATCATGATGAAGCAGCTTCTATATTTAACTTGGATATTGATGGACATATATATAGCAGAATTTCTAATCCAACTGTAAGTGTTTTAGAGGAGAGAATAGCTGCATTAGAAAAAGGTATTGGAGCAATATGTGTTTCAAGTGGACAGGCTGCACTTCATTTAGCATTAGCTACTTTACTGAATAAAGGTGATCATATAATTAGCTCAGATAGAATTTACGGAGGAAGTAGAAATCTTTTAGGACTTACATTAAAAAGATTTGGAATAAATACAAGTTTTGTAGATCTAAGAAATTTATCACTAGTTAAAAAGAATATAAAAAATAATACTAAAATAATATTTGGAGAGACAATTGGAAATCCTGGTTTAGAGGTTCTTAATATGGAAGAGGTTTCTAAAATATGTAAAAAAAATAATATTCTTTTTATGGTAGATAATACAATAGCTACTCCTGTTTTATTTAATCCCATTGATTAGGGTGCAGATGTTGTAGTACATTCAGTAACCAAATTTATGGGAGGCCATGGAGTAGCATTAGGAGGTGCCATAGTGGACTCTGGTAATTTTGATTGGGCTGCAACCAAAAAGTTTAAAAACATTACAGAATCATATTCAGGATATGATAATATAAATTATTTAGAAGAATTTGGTCCAGCTGCTTTTTTGATGAGAGCACGGTCTGAAGGGCTTAGAGATTTTGGAGCTGCGTTATCACCACAAAATGCATTTTATTTGTTAATGGGATTAGAAACCCTAGAGCCTAGAATGATGAAACATGTTTCTAATTGTGAATACATAGCAGCATATTTATCTGGTAGAGAAGATGTAAATTGGGTTTCATATCCTGGCTTAAAATCTCATAAAGATTTTCAATTAGCATCTAAACTAATGCCCAAAGGAGCAGGGGCTATATTATCTTTTGGGATAAAAGGCGGTAAGAAAAATGCAATTAAATTTATAAATAATCTAAAACTATTCTCACATCTTGCCAATATAGGTGATGCTAAATCATTAGTTATACATCCAGCTAGTACTACACATGCACAACTAAGTAAAAAAGATTTAAAGAAGTCAGGTATTACAGATGATTTAATTAGACTTTCAATAGGCATAGAGGATTTAGATGATTTAATTGAAGATATAAATCATGCTTTAGAAAAGGCTAAAAAGTGAATAACTCTCAATTACAAGTATATTTTAAAAAAAATTCAAGCAAGTCCCCGCTAATAATTTTTATACACGGAGCGGCCTGTGACCATACCCTTTGGCTTTACCAAACAAGATATTTCTTTAATAAAAACTTTTCTGTAATTTCAATGGACCTACCAGGACATGGGAAAAATTTATCTAAACCATTAAACTCTATTAAGGAATTAAGTAATTTAATAAAAAAACTAATAAAAAGGTTACCTAATAAGGAAATTTATTTAGTTGGACATAGTATGGGAAGTCTAATTTGTCTTGAAACTTCTTTGGCAAATTTTATAGAAATTAAAAAGATTTTTTTAATAGGCACTTCTTATCCCATGCAAGTAAATAACAGCCTATTGCTTAAAAGTAAGAAAGATCAAGATTTAGCAATTAAAGATATGATTAATTGGTCTTTATCAGATAGAATAAAGTTAAACGGTGCTAATTTAATAGGCTTAAATTTGCCTAATTTGATAAATGTTATAATGAGCAATTCTAGAAAAGGTCTGCTATATAAAAACCTTTCAGCATGTAACAATTTTATTTTAAATAAAAATAAAATAGAAGAAGTAAAAACCCCTTTCACAATAATAGCTGGAAGTAATGATATTATGACTAGTAAAAAAAATTCTGAAATATTAAATGATATGTTATTTAACTCTAACCTAGAAATTATAAATAATGTCGGGCATTTTCATCCTCTTAGAGAGCCCATTAGAGGTAAATGATATTATTATTAAGAATTTGTAAGTTAATGAAAAAAAAAAAAGATTATTTTTATACAGAAGAAGTTGATACTAGGTTTGGCGATAATGATATATTTGGACATTTAAATAATGTTATCTATTATTCATTGTTTGACTCTGTGATAAATAGATTTCTAATCAAAAAATGTAAATACGATCCATTATCCTCAAACATAATTGCAATTTCTCCTGAGACAAGGTGCAAATTTATAAAGTCTTTTAAATATCCTGATACAATTATTGCAGGCCTTTCTACATTTAAAATAGGCAAAACTAGTGTTATATATGATATTTCACTGTTTAGTAAAAAAGGTCAATTACCGCATGCAGAGGGTTATTTTGTTCACGTGTTTGTAAAAAGAAACAATATGCAGGAAAAAGTGTCTATACCGAAAAAAATAAAATCTGAATTATTAAGAATATAATTATACTTTTATATTACCGAATTTTTTCTTAAATCTTGCAACTTGACCGGCATTTTCTCTTATTTGAGCATTTCCTCCAGTCCAGGCAGGATGAGAAGCAGGGTCAACATCTAGTTTTAAAACTTCACCTTCTTTGCCATATGTAGACTTTGTTGTAAATTCTGTACCATCAGTCATAACGACTTTAATAGAATGGTATTCTGGATGTATGTTTTTTTTCATTTTGATTTATAAAATTTAAATTATAATAATTCTATGTTATATAATATAAAAAAATCTTTTGCAATACATCATATTAAACAAAATCAACACACTATTTATTTTGAAGAATATGGAAATCCGCAAGGTATACCTGTAATTTTTTTACATGGAGGACCAGGTAGTGGCTGTAATGAATCGCAAAAAGCTATTTTTGATTATAAAAAATATAGAGTAGTTTTTTTGGATCAAAGAGGATCAGGTAAATCTATTCCTAAAGGAGAAATTAAAAATAATACAACCTTAAAGTTAATTGATGACATTGAGGTTGTAAGAAAGTATCTAAAAATTGAAAGATGGATAGTGGTTGGAGGGTCTTGGGAGCAACCTTGCTTTAGCTTATGGACAGGCGTATACCGATAGAGTAGAGGCTATGATCCTTCGAGCACTATTTTTAGGAACTAAAAAAGAAATTGAATGGGCTTTTTTTGATGCACCACTGAAGTTTAGGCCAGAGTTAATATACAGACTTAATGACTTTTTAAATAATAAAACATTAATTAATCCCATTTTTGCTTTGGGAAAAATGCTAGAAAATAAAAATCAAAAAATAAGAACTTTAGGTGCAGGTTTATGGCTGGCTTATGAGAGTAATTTATCTACAATTCAATTTGATTATAATACTTTTAATGAGGTTTTATCTAACTCCGGTAAAAAGAAAAAATATTACCTAATACCCCATTTTTTTAGAGTGGCATTACATTAAAAATAATTTTTTTCTTAAACCAAATCAACTATTAAAACATAAGAAAAAAGTTATCAAATATAAAAATTTCTATAATACAAAGTGATTACGATTTACTATGTCCTCCACAGACATCTTTTAATTTTGCTTCCGGGTTATCTAATTGCAGGGTCATTAGAATAGCAAATGCAGGACATTATATTAGTGATCCCGGAGTAAAAGAAATGATGAAGCAATTATTGGATGAATATGAAAAAATTTAATATAGACTATTTACTTTTTTTTTATATGTTTATTTTTTTTAAATACAAAATGTTTTGCGTTAAAATTAGAGATAAAAGATTCTAAGCTTAATAAAAAATATCATTTGAATGATCACTAAATATCAAGAAAATGTTTACAAAAATAGTTTTAAAAGTGTTTTGCAGGGCTTGGATTTTCTGAAATTGATTCTAATGCTGCATATACATCTCTTACTAAAGTTTTGCCATTAGAAATATTAAAAGATAGAGGTAGTATAATAATACCTTCACATTTTGAAAAAGAAAAAATATTTACTGTTAATATTAATGGCTATGACTCTATCTTACTTAAAAAAGAAAAAAATAAGTTTATAACCTTTATAACTAGTTCTAATTTAGCTGACAAAATAATATCCAACCCAAAAGTCTTAGATGCTGCAAAAGAAAATATGATAAGACTAAATAATGATTTAATTGAGTATAATTTAGAAGTTTTTAACAAAAAAGTTGTTTTTAAAAAGGAGATAATTTAGATCAAAAGTTAAATGAATTTAATGTTGAGAATAAAGAGTTAAAAAATATAAAAAATTTAATTAGTGCTTCAATTAATCCAAAAAAAATTAAAGTAGGTACAACTTTATTGGCCTTTATTAAAGAAAAAAAATTACTGGCTATCAGTATGCCTTTAAATAAAAAAAAAAATTATTAATTTATAAAATTAATAAAGAATACAAATCTAAAATTGTAGACGCATTAGAGTTAAAAATTATTTTATCTAAGATAATTGAGAAAAATGACTATTTGATTACAAGAATAGACCTATTTAAAAATGATAATTATAAGGTAATAAAAAATGTTTTAGAAAAAGGAGAAAGCATATATGAGCTATTAAAAAAATATAAAATTAGCAGCCAGACCATTAATGATATTTTAAATACTGTAATGCCCTACTATGATTTAGGACAAATGAAAGCAGGAAAAAAATTAGAAATAATTTTTGATCTGAATAACGAACTAAATGGTATTTCTTTTAATATAGATCAGATGACTAAATTACAAATAGCTCTTATAGATAATAGTTTTAAAGTTTTTTTTTATAAGAAGCCTTATAAAATTAAAAACAGTTTGAGTGAAATTATAATTAGCTCTAACTTCTATAATGACTCAGAAGCTTTTGGTTTACCTAGAAATATTTTTTTTGAACTAGTTAAAATACTTAGTTTTTCATTAGATTTTCAAAGAGATATCAGAAAAAATACTACTTTTTTAGTGCTGTATGAAAAGTTATATGATTATAAAAATAACCTTATCACTACTGGTAAAATTTTATATTCAAAAGTGTTATTAAAAAATGATTCTATAGAAATGTATTTATTTAAAAGCAATGAGAAAGAAGCAGACTTTTATGATAGTGAGGGTAAAAGTATTCGAAAAACTTTAATGAAGACTCCAATAGATGGTGCAAAACTTTCTTCAGGCTTTGGGAAGAGAAGACACCCTATTTTAGGCTATAATAAGATGCATAGAGGAATTGATTTTGCTGCAAAAAAAGGTACTCCTATATATGCTGCTGGAGACGGTATTATTGAAAGAGCAAACTTTTATGGTGCATATGGTAGATATATTAGAATTAGACATAACTCACAATATAAAACTGCTTATGCGCATCTTTCAAAATTTGCTAGAGGTGTTAAAAGAAATATTAAAGTTAAGCAAGGGCAGGTAATTGGATATGTTGGAACATCCGGAAGGTCAACTGGACCTCATTTGCATTATGAAGTTATTTTTAATAAAAAACAAATAAACCCTCTTAAACTTAAAATGCCAGAATTAAATACATTGAATAAAAATGAAATGTTTGATTTTAATAAACAAAAAGAAAATATAACTAAAATACTAAACGATATTAGGAGGTAATTTTAAGTTTGAATTTGCCTTCTTTTACTCCTACAGTAAAATATGAATTTTCTTTTATTTGGTTATTAATTAATGCATCAGCAATAATATCTCCTATTTCTTTTTCTATAAGTCGTTTTAGAGGCCTGGCTCCATATTCTCTACTATAACCTTTTTCGGATAATAAATTTACAACTTCTAAGTCAAAAAGAATTTTAATATTTTTACTTGTTAATCTATTTTTTAATATTGCTAATTGATTTTCAATAATGGATTTGAGATTATTTTTTTCTAATTTATTAAAAACAATTATTTCGTCTAATCTATTTAGAAATTCAGGTTTAAAATGACTTTTTACCTTTTCTAATACTTTTATATCTCTTTCTTTTGTATAATTGTTATCAAGTATAATTTCACTTCCAATATTTGAAGTTAAAATAATAATGGTATTTTTAAAGTCACAGAGTTGCCTTGTCCATCTACAATTCTTCCCTCATCAAGTAGTTGCAAAAAAACATTAAATATTTCAGAGTTAGCTTTTTCGATTTCATCAAATAAAATTACTTTAAAAGGTCTGTCTTTAACAGCTTTTGTTAATCTACCACTTTCTTCAAAACCTATATAACCTGGTGGAGCTCCAATAAGTTTTGATATTGAGTGTTTCTCAGTATATTCTGACATATCAATAGTAATTAGTTCTTTTTCATCTTTAAATAAATAATCAGAAAGGGTTTTAGCAATCTCTGTTTTTCCTACCCCTGTAGGACCTAAAAATAGAAATGATCCTATAGGTTTATTAGGATCATTTATTCCAGTTCTAGACCTTTTAATTACAGAAGATATAGCTTGAATGGCATTATCTTGTCCCACTATTCTTTTTTTTAAAATTTCATCTAGGTTGATAAGGGCATCTCTTTCTTTTTCTAATATCTTATCAATAGGGATCCCAGTCCAATTTGATAAGATACTTGCTATATCATTATCTGTAACTTTTTTATCTTCTAAGATATTTTTATGCAAATTTTCTAGTTTTAATATTTTCTCTTTTAAACGTGGAAGTTCATAGTGAGTAAGTTTTCCAGCAAGAGCTAAATCACCATTTCTTTTAGCTTTTTTAATTCACCATTATTTTTTTCTAGTTCTTCTTTAAGTTTATTCAATTTCTCTATTTCATTTTTGTATAAGTTCCATTCATTTAACAGTTTTTCCAATGATGTATAAATTTTTAAATTTTCTTTTTCCAATTCACTTTTTCTCTTATTATCTGTTTTGTTTTCTTTTAATATATTTTCTAATTCTATTTTATTCTTTAATAACTTGTTTTCTAATTTTTCTGCTTGTAATGGTTTTGTCTTCAGTTCTATTCTTTTTTTACTAGCAGCTTCATCTATTAAATCAATTGCTTTATCAGGAAGTTTTCTATTAGTTATATATCTGGCTGATAATTTTGAAGCAGCAATAACGGCATTGTCTGAAATACTGATTCCATGATGTATTTCATATTTTTCTTTCAATCCTCGTAGTATAGTCACAGTATCATCTATACTAGGTTCATCAACATATACTGGTTGAAATCTTCTAGATAATGCTGAGTCTTTTTCAAAGTATTTCTATACTCATTTAAAGTGGTTGCTCCAATACAGTGTAGTTTGCCTCTTGCTAAAGCTGGTTTTAAAATATTAGCGGCATCTAGAGCTCCTTCATTAGCTCCAGTTCCTACTAATGTGTGTATTTCATCAATAAATAAAATTATATTTTTATGAAACTCTATTTCTTTAATAACATTTTTAATCTTTCTTCAAATTCTCCTCTAAATTTGGTTCCTGCCATTAGAAGTGGTAAATCTAAGGCAACTAATTTATATTCTCCAATATTATCAGGTACAGATTTTTCTATAATTTTAATACTAATTCCCTCAGCTAAAGCAGTTTTTCCACGCCAGGATCGCCAATAAGAATAGGATTGTTTTTAGTTCTTCTTGATAAAACTTGTATAGATCTTTTAATTTCACTTTCTCTTCCTATGATAGGGTCAATTTTATTATTTTTTGCTAATTCAGTTAAATCAATTGTGTATTTTTTTATATTATCATACTGATCTTGATTATCATTTTTAATAGACTGAAGATAATTTTTTAAGACTTCATATTTTATACCAAATTTATTAAGAATTTTTTTAGTGACTGGACTAATATCTGATGTCAATTCCATTAATGCAATCAAGCTCTCAGAGTTACTTACTTTATATTTACTGATTTGATCATTAATTTTATTTAGTAATAAGATTACGTTACTTTGTACTTGTGTGTCTTTAGAGTTATTATTGTGTTCATTAGATATCTTTATACTTTCATCAAGTAAGGCTTGTTTATTTACTTTAAGTTCTTTTAAAGTTTTAGATATTAAATTATCATCTTGAAGAAGAATTATAAGAATATGAATTGGAAAAAAATAATTAAAGTTATTGTCTTTTGCATAGTTGAAAGCTGCATCAACAGTAATTCTTAATTTTTCACTAAAATTATCTAAATTCATTTAACACCCCTTTTAAATATGGTTGTTGTTAATATACAACACAAGGGGTTAAAAAAATTAATCAGTTTTTTTATTAGAATTATTTATTCTTAAAAAATGTTCAGCATGCTGCATATAATTTTCTGCTGCTACTTTATCTCCTGCTGAGGAGGCATCCTTAGCTAAATTTTCATATTTCATTTTAATTTCTAGAGGGTTACCTTTAGGTTTTTGTTTTAATATTTTATTTTCATACCCATTGATACCATTTTTATTTAGGGATTTGGGTCTATTTCTTCTAAAAGAATTATTTTTTTTTATCATTTATATTAGCTTGTTGATTTTGTTATTGTGCCAATAACAAAACGCAGGGTTGATTTGAATAGTCTTTAAAAACTCTAGTTTGCATTATATTTGCCTCTTTCATTAATTTTTCTACTTTTTGTGCTTGATCATAACCAATTTCAAATAAAATTTTTGAATTTTTACTAAATAGTTTTTGATCTAGCCCCAAAATAATTTTTTTATAACAGTCCATACCATTTTTCCTCCGTCTAAAGAAATAATGGGATCGTAGTTCCTTACTTCTGGTTCTAATTTTTTTATAACCTCTGTTTTAATATAAGGAGGATTTGCTAAAATTATATCAAAATCAAAATTTACAAAAATATCTAACCAATTGCAACAAATAAAATTTATTTGGTTTAATACATGATTTTTTTAGCGTTTTGTTTTGCTAACTCTAAACTATTGAGGTTTATATCTGTTGCTATACATTTTGCTTCAGGAAAATTTTTCATTAAAGCTATACTGATAGCTCCAGATCCAGTACCTAATTCTAAAATATGTTTGGGATTTAATTTCATATCAATAATAATATCAATTAATAGTTCAGTTTCTTTTCTAGGAGAAAAAGTATTATGAGTTTATATCTAATTCAAAATCTCTAAATATTTTTTTATTTCAATATTCTATCAAAAGGTTCTCTTTTTAATCTTCTATCAAAGACATTTTTTATTAATTTTTGCTGGTTTTCATTTATAATTAATTCTTTCTCCATTAACTGAGTTGCTAAATTTATTTTTAAAGTTTCTTGAATCATTAAACGTATTTCCTCTAAAGAATTATTAATTCCAGCAGCATTGAGTTTTTTTACATAAAGATTTACTAAATTTGTTATAAGCATTATAAAGATTTTATTTTGGCTTCTAAGTCTGCAGTTAATAATGGTTCTATGATTTCATCTAAGGCAATACCTGATATAATATCTTCTAGTTTATATAGAGTTAAATTAATTCTATGATCTGTTACTCTTCCTTGAGGATAATTATAGGATCTAATTTTTCTGATCTATCTCCACTACTGACCATTAACTTTCCTTTTATTAGCAATTTTTTCTTCATTTTCTGATTTAGTTTTTTCATATAATCTAGAAGCTAACATTTTCATAGCTTTTGCTTTATTTTTATGTTGACTTTTTTCTTCTTGGCAACTTGCTACAACATTAGTAGGTATATGAGTTATTCTTACTGCACTATCTGTAGTATTTACATGTTGTCCTCCTGCACCTTGAGACCTGAAGGTATCTATTCTTAAATCTTTAGGTTCAATTTGTATGTCTACTTCTTCAATCATAGGTAATACTGCTACTGTAGCTGCAGATGTATGAATTCTTCCTTGAGTCTCTGTTTGAGGAACTCTTTGAACTCTATGTACTCCTGATTCGTATTTCAACTGAGAAAATACATCTGTTCCAGTGAAAGAGATAATAGCTTCTTTGCATCCTCCAATATTAGTCTCACTAAAGCTCATAATTTCAAATTTCCACTTTTTTAATTCAGCATATTTTTGATACATTTTCATTAATACCATAGAAAATAAAGCAGCTTCATCTCCTCCAGTTCCTGCTCTAATTTCTATAATTGCATTCTTTTCATCATCAACATCTTTTGGTATAAGTAATTTTTTTAAATTATTATAAAGTTTTTCTAAATTTTTATTCAGTCTTTTCAATATCTTGCCTAGCTAATTCTAATAATTCTTGGTCTGAGTTTTCAGTTAATAAATTTTTACTATCTGAAAGTTCCTGTTCACATTTTTCAATAGATTCTTTGCATGCTAAAACTTGTTCTAATGAAGAAAATTTTTTACTTAGTTTGATCCTCATATCAGCAGAAATAGTGCTATCAGATAATTGAATTTGTATTTTTTTATGAAGTTCAGTGATTTCACTAAGCTTTGGTCTCAAAATTTTCAATCATTTTTAAAGAACTCCAGAATAAATTTCTTTTCAATAATATTTTGAAGACCTGTACTTAAATTTTTAATTGTATAAACTTTTTTTTACTTCTTCTTCTCCTAGAATTATTGCGTAATCTGCTTTAATTTTATTAGCATACTTTAAAGATTTTTTTTTTAAATTTTTATCAATGTGAATTTCAGTTGAATAATTGCTATGCAAAAACTTCTCTCTAATTTTATAAGCAGTAGTTAAAAATTCTGATTGCATAGGAATTATTAAAATTATTTTTGATTTTTGATTTTTTAATTTTACCAGGCTTTTTAATCTTTCTAAGCCAGCTGCCCATCCAGTACCTGAAAGTTTTGGGCCTCCTAGCTCAGCAACTAAGTTATCATAATTTCCTCCAGCTAAAATAGCAAATTTAGAATCATTTTTCAAAGTAAATTCAAAAATTGTATTGCTATAATAGTCAAGTCCTCTAACTAAAAAAGGATCTTCTTCATAAAGTATATTAAAGTCTTCTAATATATTTTTTAGTTTTATAAAGTTTTTTTACTTTGTTCTGATAATACATCACTAATATTTGGAACATATTTATTAATTTCTATATCTTCTGAATTTTAGAGTCCAAAATTCTTAAAAGGATTTTTTTCTAATCTTATAATACTGTCTTTAGATAGCTTGCTTTTTATGTTGCAAGTAATATTCTTTTAAAATTTTTTTATAATTTTTTCTATCTTCTAAATTCCCTAGGTTATTTATTTTTAGAATAAGATTATCAAGAATATTTAAGTCTTTAAGAAAATTAGATGCTAAATATATTACTTCAAAATCTTTTTCTATGCCTGGTTTTGAATAAACTTCTACACCAACTTGAGTAAACTGTCTAAGCCTGCCCTTTTGGGGTCTTTCATATCTAAACATGGGACCATAGTAATAATATTTTAAAGGCAGATTTTGTGTTAGCCCATTACTAATTATAGCCCTTGCAATTCCTGCAGTGCCTTCAGGTCTCAAAGTTAACTGATCATTGCTCCTATCAATAAAAGTATACATTTCCTTCATAACTACATCTGAAGATAATCCTAAAGTTCTACTAAAAACTTCGTTAAACTCCATTATTGGAGTTTCTATAGGTTTAAAGTTGAAGTTATGCGCGACAGACTCAAATAGTTTTATAATTTCTTTTTGAGATAAAAAGTCTTCTCCAATAAGGTCATGCATACCCCTTATGTTTTTTGCCTTAGTCATTTTGACTCAATTTTTCTTTAATTAATTTTGATATTTCATCAACAAGATTTTTATTTTTACTAACAAACTTTTTTTTGCCATCTATATAAATTTGATGATTATTATTACCCCCACCGGTAACACCTATGTCAGTATGCATAGCTTCTCCAGGTCCATTAACTACACAACCTAAAATTGATATGTTAATAGGATCTTTAACCCAAGAAAATTTATTCTCTATTTGTTTGACAGTATTAATAACATCAAATTGCTGCCTTGCACAAGAAGGGCAGGAAATAATATTAAGGCCAGTTTTCCTAATATTCAAAGCTTTTAAAATTTCAAGTCCAACTTTAATTTCTTTTAATGGGTCATCAGAAAGGGACACTCTTAAGGTATCACCAATGCCTTCTGAAAGCAAAATCCCTAATCCAATTGAGGATTTTACTGTTCCTGAAAACTCTCCACCTGCTTCAGTTATTCCTAAGTGTAAGGGGTAGTCAGTTTTTTTAGCAACTAAGCGATAAGATGCAATTGCTAAATCAATATTTGATGCTTTTACACTTACTTTTGTATTAAAAAATTTAGCTTTTCTAGAGAATGTAAATTAGCTAGAGCACTTTCTAACATGGCTTCAGGAGTAGGTTGACTATATTTTTTAATAAATTTTTTTCAAGAGAACCAGCATTTACTCCTATACGAATTGAGCAATTATTATTTTTTGCTGCTTCAACTACTTCAGCTACTCTATCTTGACTACCAATATTACCAGGGTTAATTCTAAGGCAGGCTGCTCCAGCATCAGCAGCTTCAATAGCACGTTTATAATGAAAATGTATGTCTGCTATAATAGGAATACTAACTTGCGAAATAATTTTTTTTAGAGATTTAGTTGATTCTTTATCAGGGCAAGATACTCTTAACTAAATCAGCTCCAGCTTCTTCTAAGCTTTTAATTTGTTTTACAGTCGCCTCTACATCAGTAGTTAGAGTATTTGTCATAGACTGAACTGTTATAGGATATTCAGATCCAACTTTAACTTTTCCAACATTTATTTGTTTAGTAATTCTTCTCATTTATATGTCATCAACTGATTTAATTTAAATGTGATCCAATTAAATATAAATTTAAATATGTTTTCTTATTCCAAAGTAAATATATAAAGCTTATAGCAATTAAAGATAAAAGTATAACTATTGAACTATATTTATTTTTTTTAATTCAGAGCTTTCAAGCTGTAAATTTGATTTTTCAAATTTAGAAACCTTTTTTTGTTTCAGTAAACTTTAAAATACATAAATTTTCTAATTTTAAAAACTTTATATAACTATTTAAGAACCCTTTTAAATAAGATTCTTGTTCAATGTTTATGTCTCCTTTTTCAAATTTATCAAGAATATCTTTTTTATTAGAAGTAATTTAGATACATCTTCAATTTTAATATTTTGTAGTTCTCTATTTTCTTTAAGAAAATTCCTAATTCTTTTAAATTAGTAAAGGTTTTTATTTTAGAATCAATCATTTCTTTTTAGATTTAATTTAAATATAGAATGTAATGATCTTATAGCTAACTCTTTATATTTTTCATCAATGAGTACACTGATTTTAATTTCTGAAGTGCTTATAACATGAATATTAATATTATTTTTTGCTAGTTCTGTAAACATTGTATTTGCTACTCCAACATTAGTTTTCATGCCTAAGCCAACAATAGAAACTTTGCAAATATCATTATTAATAAATATATCATTAAATTTAATCTTATTTTTTAATTTATTCATAATATTTTCAGCTTTTTTGGCATCTGTCTTTGATATTGTAAAAGCATAAGTAACATTGGCGTCTTTTGCTGATCCTGATTGTACGATCATATCTACATTAATATTTTCTTTAGATAAAGCATTAAAAATAGTTGCTGAAATACCAGGTTTATTTTTTATATCTATAAGTGTTATTAAGGTTTCATTGTTGCTATGTGCAATTCCTCTAATAATTTGTTTTTCTAAATAAACATTTTTTTTGTTAACATAGTTCCCTTCTTTCCAGTAAAACTTGATAGCACTTGAAGTTTTACATTATATTTTAACGCTAATTGAACAGACCTAGTATGTAAAACTTTTGCACCTAGAGAAGATAATTCTAACATCTCTTCATAATTAATTTCATCTATTTTTTTTGCTTCTTTTACAATTCTAGGATCTGCAGAAAATACTCCTGCTACATCAGTATAAATATCGCATCTTTTAGCACCTAGGCTTGCTGCCAATGCCACTGCAGTCGTATCTGACCCACCTCTTCCTAAAGTAGTTATTCTATTAAGTTTATTAATTCCCTGAAAACCAGAGACTACAGGGACCTCATCATTTTTTAAACTTTTTTGATGTGCTGAGTTTCAATCTTTAAGATATGAGAGTTATAATGATGAAAGGTCAGTGTGAATAGGAATTTGCCATCCTTGAAATGATTTTCCTTTAATATTATTTTTATTTAATAATATAGAAAACAAAGAACTTGATATTTGCTCTCCTGCTGATAAAAGGCTAGAGATATCATCTGACATTTTATATTCATCTAATCCTGTAGTTAGTTTTAAAAGTCTATCTGTCTCCTTACCCATTGCAGATACAACTACCACAACAAAGTAACCAGACTTTCTAGCTTTTTTGATATATGAAATAGCTCTTTCAATTCTATCTATGCTAGATACTGATGTACCTCCAAACTTTTTTATTATAATATTCATAAATATTAATTATTTTAACTATAGTATAATAATAAATAAAGGAGTTTGTAGTTGAAGGAAAGTATTTTTGATAAAATATCTTCAGAATGGTGGGATAAGAATGGCCCTATGAAAATGTTGCATTCTATGAATGTAACCAGAATGTTATTTATTAAGGAGAGAATTATTAATAAATATCAAAAGTTAGGGAGTTTAAAGGAAATTTTAGAAAAAAAATTAATACTTGATCTTGGATGTGGAGGAGGCATATTATCAGAGACTCTGGCAGAAGAAGGGGCAAATATATTGGCAATTGATCAGTCAAAAAAGCTAATTAATGAAGCTAAGAAAAGGGCAAAATCTAAAAAGCTAAAAATAGATTATCAATGTCAAAGTATAAAAAATCTAAAGGAAAAAAGAGCTAAATTTGATATAATATTATGTATGGAGGTTATAGAGCATGTTCAAGATTATAGAAGTTTTATTAAGCTAGCTTTTGAATGTTTAAAAAAAGATGGAATAATAATTTTTTCAACTATAAATAAAAGCGTTTTATCATATTTCACTACAATATTTTTAGCAGAAAAAATATTTAAGTTAGTTCCATCTAAAACTCATAACTGGGATATGTATGTTAAGCCTGAAGAGATACTGAAAGTAGCAGAGAAATTTAGGTTCAGGTTGGATAAGATAAAAGGCTTGGCTGCAATACCATCTTTGCAAGGATTTAAATGGATAAGAATTAATAATACAAAGGCTAATTATATAATTTCAATTATTAATTAATTTTTTTTTCTCTTAATCTTTCTCTAAAACTTTTTCCTTTGTTGGTTCTTTCTTGTTTAGTTTCTATTTCAATAAGCATAATAAATCTACATGCAGTTATCCTTATAGTCTCTAACATTTCTTCAAACATAGTAAAGGATTCTCTTTTATATTCATTAAGAGGGTCTCTTTGTGCGTAAGCTCTAAGTCCAATACCTTGTCTAAGTTGATCTAACCCTAAGAGATGGGCTTTCCACTGCTGATCTAATACTTGCACTAAAATTTGTCTTTGAATAAGGGAAAAGTTTTCTTTTCCTATCAAATGAATTTTATTATCAAGTTTAGCAGATATTTCTTCTTTTAAATAAATTAAAAAATCATCACTATTTTCAATTTTTTTATTATTTATTTGCAATCCAAATATATTTTTAATATCTGTAAAAATATTTTTGAAATTTAACTCTTCTTCTTGATTAGATTTATTTCTTTCAATTATATTTGTTAATGTGTCATATAACATATCAATAAATATTTGATTAATATCTTTTATTGTAAGAAGTTCTTTTCTTTGTTCATAAACTACTTTTCTTTGATCATTCATCACATCATCAAATTTTAAAAGGTTTTTTCTTATTTCAAAATTCCGACCTTCAACTTTTGATTGAGCTTTTTCAATTGCTTTATTAATCCAAGGGTGTACTATTGCTTCACCATTTTTTAGTCCTAGTTTCTGAAGCATGCCATCAAGTCTCTCTGAACCAAATATTCTCATTAAATCATCTTCAAGTGAAATAAAAAACTTAGAACAGCCTGGATCACCTTGTCTCCCAGACCTTCCCCTTAGTTGATTATCTATTCTTCTGCTTTCATGCCTTTCTGTACCTAAAACGAATAAACCTCCTGATTTAAGCGCTTTATTTTGATTATCTTTTACTTTTTCTATATTACTTATTTTATTATCAACTACATCAGAGGTATTACCACCTAATTGAATATCTGTACCTCTTCCAGCCATATTTGTAGCTATTGTTACTGCAAAAGGTTTTCCTGCTTGAGATATTATTTTCGCTTCTTTTTCATGAAACCGTGCATTTAACACTTCATGTTTTATATTAAGTCTTTTTAATCTTTTAGAAATTAACTCTGAAGTTTTTATGTTAGTCGTTCCAACCAACAAAGGTTGACCTTTTTCATGAATTTTAGAAATTTCTTTAACTACAGCCTGCCATTTCTCTTCATTTGTTCTATATATTTCATCATTGAAATCAGTTCTTATCATATTTTTGTGAGGTGGTATTTCTAAAACATCTAAGCCATAGATCTCGGAGAACTCTGCTGCTTCTGTTTTAGCAGTACCTGTCATTCCAGATAACTTAGGGTACATTCTAAAATAGTTTTGAAATGTTACAGAGGCTAAAGTTTGATTTTCATTTTGAATTTGAACATTTTCTTTAGCTTCTATTGCTTGATGCAATCCATCAGAAAATCTCCTTCCTTCCATCATTCTGCCAGTAAATTCATCTACTATGACAACTTGATTATCTTTAACTAAATAATCTTTATCCTTAGTAAACAAAAAGTTAGCTTTTAAAGCCTGGTTGATGTGGTGAAGAATACTAATATTTTCAGGAGCATATAGGTTTTGACTTTCTATAAGATTTTTAGAATATAAAAGTTTTTCAAAATTTTCTATTCCCGTAGTGTTTAAGTTAATTGATTTAGATTTTTCATCAATCTCATAGTATTTTTTTTCAATATTTTTAATTAAATTATTGATTATATGATAAAGTTTTGTGTTATCTTCTACAGCCCCTGATATAACAAGAGGGGTACGCGCTTCATCTATAAGAATACTATCAACCTCATCTATAATTGCATAGTTAAAGCTTCTCTGACACATATCTTCTAAATTAAATTTCATATTGTCTCTTAAATAGTCAAAGCCAAATTCATTATTGGTTCCATATGTAATATCTGCCAAATAAGCATTTTTTCTATCTGTATCAGACATACCTGATTTAATACAACCAACAGATAATCCAAGAAATTTATATATAGCTCCCATCCACTCACTATCTCTAGATGCTAAATATTCATTTACCGTAACTATATGTACTCCTAATCCACTAATAGCATTCAAATATGCAGATAAAGTTGAAACAAGTGTTTTTCCTTCACCTGTCTTCATTTCTGCTATTTTTCCATTATGAAGTGCAATACCTCCTAAAATTTGTACATCGTAGTGTCTTTGCCCAAGTGTTCTAATAGCGGCTTCTCTGACTAATGCAAAAGCATCTGGAAGAATATCATCTAGCTTTTTACCATTTCTCAAGGCCTGTTTCAGATCATTAGTTTTATCTTTTATTTGCAAATCAGATAATAATTTGATTTGACTCTCTAAGCTATTAACATTGTCTAGCAATAACTTATAATTATTTAATATTTTTTTATTTGGATTAATAAAGAAACTATTTTTTAAAAAATTCAACATTTGAGATAATTATATTTTTAATTTTGTAATTTATATTATAAGAAATATCATTAGTATATAAATATTTAAATAAATATTATGAAAAAAATGTTTTATAAAAACTTTCCTAAAATACCAACCATAGAAAATGTAGATATTATATGTGGTAAAGCTAATATAAAAAGTAGATCAAGATTAGATTTAGCAATAATTATTTTTAATAATTATGCAAATGTAGCTTATGTTACAACCAAATCAAAAACTTTTGCAGCTAATATAAAGTGGCTGAAAGAAAATAAAAATATATCAAAGGTAAAGGTTCTTATGGTTAACTCAGGTAATGCTAATGCTTATACAGGAGAACAGGGGTACTTAAATTTGAAAAGTTTAATAAAATTTCTGTCGTATGGATTTCACTGTAAAAACAAAGAAGTAATAATATCTTCAACTGGAGTTATAGGAGAGCAATTACCTATTAATAAGATAATGACAACATTAAATAATCTTACTGAAAAGTCGATAGAAAAATAATATGAATTGGGAGAGTTTTGCAAGGTCTATAATGACTACTGATACCTTTCCAAAAGGAATATATAAGAAAACTAGAATTGGAAATAAAGAGGTAAAATTAATTGGTATTGCTAAAGGGTCAGGGATGATAGCTCCAGATATGGCAACAATGTTAGGATATATTTTTACAGATGCTGATTTTCATCAAAAATTTTACAAGAGTTATTGATTGAGGTAAATGAAAAGTCTTTTAATAGCATTACAGTGGATAGTGATATGTCTACTAATGATATGGTTTGTTTTTTTTCAACTAGAAAAATTTCAAATAAAGTTAAAACTATTAAAGATAAAATACTTGATAAATTTAAAAAAGATTTACAGTGGTTAGCAATAGAGTTAGCAAAAAAAATAATTTATGATGGAGAAGGAGCAACTAAGATTATAGAAGTCAATGTATTAGGTGCACAAAGTTATTTAGATGCTAAAAATGTTGCTTTATCTATAGCTAATTCTCCTTTAGTAAAAACTGCTATTGCCGGAGAGGATGCAAATTGGGGAAGGAATAATAATGGCGATAGGAAAATCAAAAAAAATTAGATCAGAATAATATCTCTTTAAAGTTTGGTAAAAACCTAATATTAAAAAAAGGAAAGCTAAAAAAAATTATAATGAGGAACCCGTTTCTGAATATTTAAAAAAAAATGAAATTAAGATAGAAGTAGATTTAAACTGTGGTAAATTTTTTTCTAAAGTATGGACATGTGATTTAAAAAAAATATATAGAAATCAATGCTGATTACAGAAGCTAACTATTTCTTTCCTATTAAATAATAAATAGATAAAGTATTTTTTTTTAAATTTCCTTTTTTAATTTTTTATTATATTTACTATAAAATTCTTTAAATAAAGATTTTTTAATAATAAAGTTTTTTCTTTTTAATAGATAATTACTCTCTCCTACATACCTTATAAAGTTCCATACTTCTTCAGGCTTTGTTATATTAAATTGAAAATTTTCTTTATCCACGATTACATTTTTGAAGCCAGCAGCAGAACATAAATTTCCTAATGTTTGCATATCAAATAAAGGATTAAAATTATAATTTATGTCCGGCCTAAAAAACTTTATAAAGTAAGAGCTAAATTCTTTAAAGCATTCATCCGCAGGAAACACACTTGCAAAAACTCCATCACTTTTAAGCATAGTATATATATTTTTAAATACTAAAGGAATACTTTCACTGCTATTTAAAGATAACAGACTAAAACAGAAGTCAAAAATTTCTTCTTTAAAAACTATATCATTTAAATTTGAGACTACTCTTTTATTATTCTTTACTAAAATTTTTCTGATAAACAGGTTTGAAAATAATTTGATTGAAACTTTTTGTAGTATATTTTTTTCTTAAAATATCATTTCTAGAAGCTATTTCTAAAATATTTTTACTTTTATATTCTTGATTGTCATCAAAAACTTTTTCTATTAAAATTTCAGAAATAGTATCAAAAAAACTAATTACTCTTTTATAATTTTTATTAAAAAGATTTAATATGATTAATTCTAATTTTTTTATCAAACATTTTTGGCTAAAATACGTTGTTGAAATAAATGATTTGAAGGGTTGTTTATATAAATGTTTTCATAAGTTATTAGTTGCATTTTAGCACTTAATTGTATAAGTTCTCTTGGTTTTAAAATATATTTAGGATTATTAGGTCTTCCAATTTTTTGATGTCCTTCACTAAATGTTTCATATATCAAGTATCCTCCTTTTTAATAGAGCTTATAATTAAAGGAAATATTTTTCTATTTAAAAAATTAGTAACTATAATGATGTTAAATTTTTGTTTTTCCAAAGGCCAATTATTAATATTTTCTACATCTATAACTTTTTTTTTAATTAACTTTCCATTAAAACAATTCAGTTTATGCTCATCAATATCTACTGATAATACATTGTAGCCTAAATTTGATAAAAATATTGAGTGTCTACCTTTACCACATGCTAAGTCTAAGACATAGCCATTTTTTGCAAGGAAGTGCTTCTAAGCAGTATTTAACCCAATTTGATATTTTATTCATAGTTTCTATTGTAAAATATATAATATATAACAATATGTATAATTATATTACTATAGAGTAAAAAATGATATTATTTGATTTACAATGTGATAAAAACCATAAATTTGAGTGCTGGTTTGCTTCAAGTACAAAGTATGAAGAGCAGTTAAAAAATAAGATGATAGTATGTCCTTATTGTAATAGTACAAAAATACAGAAATCTTTAATGGCTCCAAATATCAATACTAAAAATACTTCTAAAAATATTAAAAAAAGAACAAAAAAAAAATTAGCGCAAAATAATTTAGAAAATCAAATTAAGAAATTTAGAAAGTATATTGAAAAAAATACAGATAATGTAGGAAAAAATTTTGCTGAAGAAGCTAGAAAAATCTATTATGGAGAGACAAAATCTAGACCAATAAGAGGTGAGTCTACTGAAAAAGAAGCTCAAGAACTTGCAGAAGAAGGTATTCCGTTTTCTAAATTACCCTGGCACACGAAAGAAGACGCTTAATGGTTAAGTTTTCAAATAAAACTCTTGATGACTGGAATGAACTAGCTAATAAGGAATTAAAAAATAAGGTTAGTAATGGAGAACAAAATCTTAGCTGGGAGTCTGAAGAAGGAATACAAATAAAAACATTATATACAAAAGACGATCTAGAGGGGTTAGAACATTTAAATACTATGCCCGGCTTTCCTCCTTTCGTAAGAGGGCCTAAAGCAACTATGTATTCGGGGCGACCCTGGACAATTAGACAATATGCTGGTTTTTCTACAGCAAAAGAGTCCAATGCTTTTTATAGAAAAGCCTTAAAAGCTGGTCAAAAGGGACTATCTATTGCATTCGATCTTGCAACTCACAGAGGTTATGATAGTGACCATCCTAGAGTTATAGGTGATGTTGGTAAGGCAGGAGTTGCTATAGACTCCTGTGGAAGATATGAAAGTTTTATTTAATGAAATACCACTAGAACAAATGAGTGTTTCTATGACAATGAATGGAGCAGTTTTACCAATATTGGCTTCTTATATAGTAGCTGCAGAAGAACAGGGAGTTGCAATGGAACTATTATCAGGAACTATTCAAAATGATATTTTGAAAGAATTTTTAGTTCGCAACACATATATTTACCCTCCAGAAAGTTCAATGAGAATTATTTCAGATATTATTGAATTCACTTCTAAAAAAATGCCAAAATTTAATTCCATTTCGATTTCAGGTTATCATATGCAGGAGGCTGGAGCAAATCAAGTTCAAGAGTTAGCTTTTACTATTGCAGACGGTCTAGAGTATGTTAAGACTGCTATAAATAATGGACTTAAAGTTGATGATTTTGCACCAAGATTGTCATTTTTTTTTGCAATTGGAATGAATTTTTTTATGGAAGTATCAAAGCTTAGAGCAGCTAGATTTATTTGGGCAAAAAAAATGAAGCAGATGTTTAATCCTCAAAATGTAAAATCGTTAACTTTAAGAACTCATTGTCAAACTTCTGGTGTATCTTTAACTGAAAAGGACGCTTACAATAATATAGTGAGAACAACTGTTGAAGCTATGGCAGCAGTTATGGGAGGGACACAATCATTACACACTAACTCTTTTGATGAAGCAGTAGCATTACCTACTGAAATGTCTTCAAGAATAGCAAGAAACACTCAACTCATATTGCAAAATGAAACAAATATTACTAGAACTGTAGACCCTTTGGCAGGTAGTTATTATGTTGAAAGCTTAACCAACTCATTAATAGTGCATGCAGAAAAACTTATAGATGAAATTTTAGGGTTAGGAGGTATGACAAAGGCTATAGAAAATGGATATCCAAATAAATTAATCGAAGAGTCAGCTATAAGAAAACAAGCAAAGATTGATAGTGAAGAAGAAATTATAGTTGGTGTAAATAAATTTATTAACGAAAATGAAAAAGATTTTGATATACTTGAAATAGATAATACAGAGGTAAGAAAGGAACAAATTAGCTCCTATAACAAAAATAAAAAATAATAGAAATGATGAAAAAATGTGAAATAGCATTGAAGTCTTTAACTAAATCTGCAAAGGAAAATAGGGGAAATTTATTAGAATTAAGCATTGCAGCAGCAAGAGAGCGTGCCACAGTGGGTGAAATTTCTTATGCATTAGAAAAAGCTATTTGGAAGATATCAAGAAAACTTGAATATAACAAAAGGTGTATATAAGAAAAGTTTTAGCAATAATATTAAAATTGATGACATTAAAGAAAGCATTAATAAGTTTACTAAAGAACAAGGGCGTAAACCAAAGATGCTGGTTGCTAAGTTAGGACAAGATGGACATGATAGAGGGGCAAAGGTAATTGCTTCTTCTTTTTCAGATTTAGGTTTTGATATTGAAATTACTAAATTATTTTTGACTCCTGAGGAATTAATAAAAGAAGCTAATAAGATAAAGCCTGATGTAGTAGGTATATCAAGTCACGCGGCAGCTCATATGACATTAGTCACTGATTTTATGAATCTTTTAAAATTAAATAAAAATAATTACATAGTAATATGTGGTGGAGTAATTCCGAAAAAAGATATCAGTAAATTAAAAAACTTGGGGGTATCAGAAATATTTGGACCAGGAACAAACATAATTAATGCATGTTATAAAATTTTAAATTTAATAAAGTATGGAAAAAAATCTAATATTTAAATTTTATAGTTGATGGATTAATAAATATATATTAATTTCATTATCGGAGAATAATAATGACAAGAAAATGTGATCTCACAGGAAAATTAGTAATAACTGGAAATAATGTTAGTCACGCAAATAATAAGACTAAAAGAAGGTTTATTCCCAACCTTCAAAATGTAAGTTTATATAGTGATAAACTAGGAAAAAATTAAAATTTAGAATTGCTACATCTACACTTAGAACAGTTGAAAAAAATGGTGGTATTGATGGCTTCTTACTGAACGCTTTCAATAAAAACCTCTCAAGCGATGCAAGAAAGTATAAGAAAAGTATCTCTAAAGCCTCTGTTCAAAATAATTCTAAAAAGATTAATTAATTGTTTAGACATAACGTTACCTAGATCATCAACATCTAATATTGTAACGGCCTTGGCATAGTATCTAGTGACATCGTGACCAATGCCAATTGCTAGTAGCTCTACAGAACCTCTTTTTTCTATAGATTTAATGATATATTTTAAGTGATTGTCTAAGTAATTACTTTTATTAGAAGACAAAGTACTATCATCTACTGGTGCTCCATCAGATATTACCATCAATATTTTTCTTTTTCTGAGCGAGCATTTAATCTTTTATATGCCCAATCAAGAGCCTCTCCATCAATATTTTCTTTTAAAAGTCCTTCTTTCAACATTATACCAAAATTTTTTTAGTTCTTCTTACCGGTGCGTCTGCATTTTTATATATTATATGGAGTAGTTCATTTAGTCTTCCTGGTAATTTTGGTTTATTTTCTTTAATCCAGGTATCTCTTGCTTTTCCTCCCTTCCAGGTTTTAGTGGTAAAACCTAAAACCTCAACTTTAATACCACATCTTTCTAAAGTTCTTGCAAGAATATCAGTAGAAATTGCTGCAATTGTAATAGGTCTTCCTCTCATCGAGCCAGAGTTATCTATTAAGAGTGAGACTACTGTATCTTTAAATTCAGTATCTTTTTCTTTTTTATATGATAAAGAACTTTCAGGAGTGGTTATTATTCTGGCTAGTTTGCCACTATCAAGGATACCTTCTTCTAGATCAAATTCCCACCATCTATTTTGTTTTGATAAAAGCTTCCTTTGAAGTTTATTGGCTAAAATTGTGATAGTTGAGTCTAATTTTTCAGTCTGTTTATCTAGCTGTTTTCTGAGTTTTGAAGCTTCTTCAGCATCGCAAAGTTTATCGGCATTAGTAACACTGTCAAACTTTTTAGTGTATATAGAATATTTAAAATTAGTTTCTATGCTATCTTTAAATTCATTACTTGAGGATGAATTATAATCAGAGCTTTCTTCTTCACTACCTACTTCATTTAGAGATTCATCATTTTCTAAACTATCTGTACCTTGACTTTCAGCTGTATCAGTTATTTCAAAGCTTTGATAATCTTCAGTTTGTTTTTTTGTTTCCTGTTCTAGGTTTTCCTGTTCTTCACTATTATCATCATTTTTTTCGTTATTGTTATTTTCATTTTGTACATTTTGATCTATGACATCATTTATTAGTTTTAAAACTTCTATACTAAATTCTTTTGATTAGAAATTTTATCTAAGATTTGTATATTTTTATTTTTTAATTCTTTATTTAGGGAGTTTATTATAGGGTCGCCCACTTCAGATAATTGATTATACAGATCCAATCCCAATATATTATTTTTTAAAAATAGTTTAAATGTCTCTGGTTTGCTGAGCTTTATATTTTCAGTTATCTTTTCATTAATATACTCTGTATCAAAATCCAATAGATTTTTTTTTATTCCAGGGTACTTTAAACTACCTAATAATTCACACCTTAAGAACTCTATTTCATCAAAAATAACTTTAGTTTCTAAGTTTTTAGGTGACATTTTTTGATGAATTTTATTGTCATGGTATCTGTTAACGAGTGATGCGGAATCACTTCTGCCTCTAATACTTAGCCTGCTTTTATAGAGTTTATCTTTATTAACTTCAGGCAAATTTACATTTTGGTAAGAGCTTTATTATCTGAACCAAATAATATATTAATATTAGATTTTTTAGATATTGCTTTTACGGTACTTTCTATTGATTTTTTAAAAGTATTTATATTTGTGTTTGGTTTACTCATCAATAATATTAGAAGAATCATTAATAACATTTACCCAAGCACTTGGTAGCTCTATTGCAAAGCATCTTTGATAATATTCAGCAATAATAGGCCTTTCAGCTTCATCGCATTTATTTAAGAATGTTACTTTAAAGGCGTATTCTATATCATTAAATATTAATGCGTTTTCAGCCCAAGTTATAACCGTTCTTGGAGACATAACTGTAGAAATATCTCCGTTTTTAAAACCTGTTCTAGTTAGATTAGCTAAATTAATCATCAGAGCTATTTTCTCTTTTTGATATTTTTTTAAAAATTTTTTAGCTTTCGAACTGACAATATTAAGCTCTTGTTTTTCACTTAAATAATTTAAAGTAGAAACTATATTCCATCTGTCCATTTGTCCTTGATTAATTTGCTGAGTTCCATGATACATTCCTGATGTATCTCCAAGTCCTATAGTATTAGTAGTACAAAAAAGTCTAAATGATGGATGCGGAGTTATTACTTTGTTCTGCTCTAATAAGGTTAGTTTCCTCTAACTCAAGTATTCTCTGAATTACAAACATTACGTCTGGTCTACCTGCATCATACTCATCAAAAACTAAAGCTACGCCATTAGTGCAAGGCCCATGGAATAATGCCTTCTTTAAATTTTGTTATTTGTGATCCATTTTCTAATACAATTGCTTCTTTGCCAATTAAATCAATTCTACTTACATGGCTATCTAGGTTAACCCTTAAACATCGCCAATTTAGTCTAGCTGCAACTTGCTCTATATGAGTTGATTTTCCTGTTCCATGATAACCTTGAATCATCACTCTTCTATTAAATTGAAAGCCTGCCAAAATTGCTAAGGTAGTATCTTTATCAAAAATATAATTATCATCTATTTCAGGTACATATGAGTCTCTTTTGCTAAATGCATCAACCTCTAAATTTGTTTCTATATTAAACAGTTCCGAGACATTTATTTTGTTAGTAGGTTTATCTAAGGGCTCAAGAGTATTGTTATCTTGTAAATGTTTCATAATTTCCTTTATTGTTTTAAAAAATTTAATAATTCTGAATATGCATAATTTAATTTTATAATATGTTCTTCATTATTATTTTTACTAACATCAGGATGAAAATTTTTCACCATTTTTTTTATACTGTTTTTTTAACTCAGATATCTTTACAGGTAACTTAACTTCTAATATTTCTGCACAATTTGCAATATTAGTATTTTTTACTTTATCTTCAGATTTTGGATCAGAAAAATCTAAATTTTCATTATTAAATTCATAAGAATTTAAAAACTTATACTTTTTAATTTTTTCCACGTTGGTCTGTGCCAAATTGCATCTTTAGAAATTTCATTATAAATTTCATCAGTAGTTCTACCTTTAAAGTAATCCCATCCTTTATTATATAATTTAACATGTTCTAAGCAAAACCATTTAAACTCTCTAAGTTTTTCTCTAGAAGTAGGAGCTTTATATTCACCTTTTTTGGCAATTACCCCATTCGCAATATTTAGTAAGAGCCAAAAATTCATCATCTTTTTCCTCAAAAAAATAACTAAAGCTTTTTTTATTTTTATACATAATTATTAATATTATGTTATTTTGTCTTATTAGCAATAGTAGGTATAATAATGAAAGAAAATTCACGAAAAAAAAGAATTGAAACAATTCTAAAAAAGAACTTTTCTCCTAAAGTACTATTGATAAGAGATGATAGTAAAAACACGAGGGGCACAGCCAAGTTAGCAGAAATGCTAAGGAAACTCACTTTTTTATAAAGATGGTACTAACTAATTGTACGACAACTAAAGTAAATTTACATAGAAAGGTATATAACCTGTTAAATAATGAATTTACTACTGGATTAAATGCATTAGAGTTGGACCTAAAAAAGTTCTTAAGTTTTATTTTTTTTAATTAAAACCTTAGTAATTCTGGTTTGGCTTCTTGATATGATATTGATAATTAAGCTTTTTATAACAAAATTTTCTCCTGTTTCAGGTATTCTTTTAGCAGTATTAATGATCAGACCAGCTATTGTTGATGCTGAGTTTTCTGGTAGTTTAAAATTAAATTTTCTATTTAAATCTCTAATAGTAACATTTCCATTAACATAAATATTACCATTATTATCATATAAAAGATTAGAAGAAGGATAGTCATGTTCATCTTCTATTTGGCCCACTATTTCTTCTAATATATCTTCAAGTGTAACTAATCCTAAAAGTACACCATATTCATCTACAACAAATGCCATCTGTTTTTGTTTTTCTCTAAACTCATTTAGTTGGCCAAGTAGACTGGTAGTTTCAGGGACAAACCAAGGTTCTTGTAAAACTTTTTAACATCAAATTTCTTAAGTAGCAGTGATCTTAATAAATCTTTTACATACATAATACCTATAATATTTTCTGAATTATTTTCCCATACAGGAAATCTTGAGTAAGGTGTCTCGTTTGCAAGCTTAGAAAAAATCTTTATTTTCGTTAATGTTAACACTAAAAATATCTTTTCTGTGAATCATAACTTCATGAATTTCTCTATCTTTTAAATCTAAAATACTTTCTAACATAAATCTGTTATCTTTTACCATTTCTCCTTCTTTTGCTGCTAGCAAAATAGCTCCTCTTATCCTATCTTCATTATTATTATTACTTTTAATTTTTTTTGAAGCTTAATAAAAAATGAATTAACTTTTGAATCAAAAGTTTATAGGTGATAATAGCCAAACAAAAAACATCAACATAGGAGTATAAAATATTAATAAGGTATCAGGTTTTCTTATTGCGTAAATTTTCGGCAAAACTTCAGCAAAAATAAATATTAAAGATGTCATTACTAAAGTAGAATACAAAATTCCTATTGGTCCAAAAGACTTAATGAGAATATTTGTTGCTAATGCTGAAGATAAAATGTTAACTAAATTATTTCCTAATAATATTGCACTAATTATAATTTCTTTTTTTTTTAATAGTTTTTGGGCTCTTATAGCTTTTTTATCTTCCTCTGATACTCTTTTTTGGATTAAAGGTTCAGATATGCTAGTGATTGCTGTTTCTGAAGAGGAAAAAATCCTGATAAAACTATTAAAAAAAAATAATTAAGATTTGAATAATCAAATATAATTCGGGCATTAAATTATAAATTCCTCAATTGTTTTTTTAACTAAAGTTTTATCAATATTTTTTTTTATGAATGTAGCACCTATCCCTTTGCATAAAATAAAACGAATATTTCCTTTATAAGCTTTTTTTATCTGTTTGCATTTTCTCTAAGATATTTTTACTTAACCATTTTTTTTTATTAGATAAATCCTTTAATTTAATTGGAAGTTTAGAGCTTTTTAGATGATTTTCCAATAAATTAAAATCATTTTTTTTAGCATAACCTAAATTATATGATAACTTCATAGCCATCAATAAACCTAAAGAGACTGCTTCGCCATGCTTCTTATTTTATAATTTAATTCATTTTCTAATGTAATTAGCAAATGTATGTCCTAGATTCAAAAGCATTCTAGTTTTTTTTCTTTTTCATCTAACTTTACTATTTCTGCTTTTTTTTAACACAAGTTGATATAATTTTTAAAATATTTTTAGGAACTAAACTCAAATTATCTTTAGTATTTTTATTTAACCAATTAAAAAAACTCTATCATTAATTAAACTATACTTAACTACTTCAGCATACCCAGCTAATAATTCTTTTCTTGGTAAAGTACTAAGAGTATTTGGATCAATAAATACAGCAGATGGTTGAAAAAAGTTCCAATTAGGTTTTTCCCTAATTTAGAATTTATTGCTGTTTTTCCTCCTACAGAACTATCGACTTGAGATAAAAGAGTGGTTGGTATTTGAATAAATTTTACCCCTCTTAATATTATAGAAGATAAAAAACCTGTTAAATCTCCTACAACACCACCACCAAAAGCGTAAATAATATCATTCCTATTTATTCCTTTTTTTATAATTTTTTCCGCAAGTGACTCTAGAGATTTGAAAGATTTACTTTTTTCGCCATTTAAAACAGAGAAAGCATTTGTTGTGATATTTTTAATCAGAAAATCTATCAATTAATTTTTTAAATAAAATTTTAACATTCTGATCAGTAATAATAATAGCTTTACAATCAGTATAATGTTTTTTATGGAACGTTACTATATTATCAAAAATATTATGCTGTAAAAAAATATAATAGCTATTCGTATTTTAAATTAATTTTTATTTTTATCATCTTTTATACTTACGTATTCTTCAATTTGATTTAGTATTATATCAGTCATATTGTCTTTGCTAGTATTTATTATGTTTACTTTTATATCTGCTCTTTGATAATAAAGCATTCTTTTTTTTTAAAAGCTTTTCTAACTTTTCTTTGTATTAAACGTTACCATTAATGGACGTTTATTTTTTGATTTTTTAAGTCTATTATAAATAATATCTATATTTCCATTTAACCAAATACTAATTCCAACACAATTTATTAATTCTCTAATATTATAGTTTAAATAAGCACCTCCTCCTAAGGACATTATAAAATTATTATCTTTATTGTTTTTAATCTTTTCAATTATTATTTTTCTTCAATTGCCCTAAATTTACTTTCTTCATTTGTTTCTAAAATATTCATTTATTGAGCAACCTAAAATCAACTCAATTTCTTTATCACTGTCAAAGAAGGGCAAATTAAGCTTAGAGCTTAACTTTTTACCTATAGTCGTTTTTCCAGTAGCCATAAAACCTACTAAAAAAAGTTTCTTTGCTGTTGATTTTTTATATAAACTTATTTGATTCAATAGATATTTGTTTTATGCTAAATTATAAAGTAATATATATTATATTACATAACAAAATAATTTCATTGAAAAATTTATGATAATTAAAAAAATTTTAGTTTTTAGTGTTTTAGCAATTTTTGGACTTATTTTTTTTGTTATATTTTTTTGGGAAATACCTGCTCCACAAGAAAAAATAGAAAAAAATATTGAAATACACCGGTTAAAAAATGATAACTAAAAAATATTTATTTATAATTTTTTTTAGTTTTTTTTACAGTAATTTATTTTCAGAGGAAGCACCAAAGAAAATAATATTATTAGAAGAAACCCTTGAATTAGAAAAAAACAATGATGTTGAACAAAATGAGAAAAAGGCTGAAAATGAAAATGAGGTTAACTTAGAAGAAGTAATTAGTACTACAGAAAGCAAAGAAAATAAAAATTTAATAGTAATAGATGATATACCTAAAGAATTTAATGATTGGTATGGTATATTATCTAGTGAAGAGGGAGGTCTTGGTTGGTTAATGTGGGGAAGCACAAACAGTTTTTTAGCTAAAAATTTATTAGAAAGAACAAATTTTTCAACTCAATCACCAACCCTATTTAAATTAACATCTAAAATATTAATGTCTAGAGCTCAAAAACCTAAAGAAAAAAACTTGAAAGAATTAAGAAAAGTCATTAAATGGTGATAGTGAACTAAAATATCTAAAAGAAAAAATTAGAATTCTAAGTAATATAGGAGATACTGCAAATATAAATAAGCTTATAGATAATGTTCCATTAGAAATAAAAGATGATAGCTTCTATAATTTAATATTTGATTTAAGAATATACGATAAAGATATTCCTTATATTTGTAATGAGTTACAAAAGAAAAAATTTGACGTTAAACAAGATATAGAAAAGAGAAAGACACTAATTGCTTGTGTAGCATAGCGAAAAGGAAATATAGTCAAGCGCAATTAGCTTTAGATTTATTAGAAAATGACTCTGTTGAAAGCCTACCTTATATTAAAGGAGTACGTAAGTTTTTAGAAGATCCATCAGTTAAAAATTTGTTATTAGAAGAAAAAATATAAAAAATAGAAATTTTAGAATAATTAGCTTAAGTGATTATTCAATAGCTAAAAAAAATTTTTTCTAAAGACCCTTTAACTCTAGATCAAATTATTTATGATATGAAGTTATATAGTATTAAAGAACAGATAGAATCTTTAGAAAAGTTGGTAACTTTTGGTTTATACAGTCCTACTATATTGAAAAAATCATATGTTGACTATTATAAAATGGTAAAAGATAGAGTAGATCTTGATAATTTAAATAATACGAAATTGAAAATTCTTTGGATGTTAGAGTAAGTTTATTTTATCTTATAAATAATACAATATCAGATGTAGATAGAGCTAAGCTTTTAAACTTATTATGGTTAAAGGCAAAGGAAATTAAGATAGAAAAAGCTTTATATGGAATATCTTTGGATTCTATCAATTCAATAACACCACAGAGAGTTAAGCTGGTTTACATATCCAGTAACAAGAGCATTAATAATAATAAGAAATTAGAGGAAGCAAAAAATTGGTTATTTTTTATTAATAATGATTTTAAAGATAGAGCAGTATTGGATTTAAATTTTTGTAAAATGTTATTATTATTATATGTTGTAGATCCAGACTTAAAGAAATCTAATTTGAAATACCTGATATAAGTTTCTTATTAGATGTGCTTAATAATAGTTTAGAAGTAAAAAAAGAAAGTATTTATAATCTTATGATTGCTTTTAAGGCTTTAAATTATGATGTTTCACCTATCCTATGGGAAAACTTTTATAACGAATTTGAAAGTTTTGATTCTACTTCAATATAAATAAAACTAATCTTTTTTAATATTAGAACAATCTCTTAAGAAAAGAAATTTAGCAGAAACTGTTTTTATAGTAATAGATTTATTGAATTCATCAAAGAAAGAAGAATTAAATTTTTATTATTTATACAAATCTATTTATTCATTAAATAATATAGGCTTGAGAGAATATGCTAGAGAATTAGGTATGGAAATAAACTTTGGTTTATAGGTTGAGAAAAGTGGTTAATAATAATGGAGAAGACTTTATATTATTATTTTTAGAAAAATCTATTACTGAAAAAAATTTAACTAAGCCTACTATAGATTGTTATAAAAATGACCTCAAAGGCTTTTATAATTTTTTAAAAAAAAATAACTATAGTTTATTTTCATGTACTTACTATAATATAGTTTTATGGATAGAATTATTAAGAAAACAATCATTAGAACAATCAACTATATCAAGAAAAATTTCTACTGTAAGGCAGTTTTTTAATTTTTTATTTGTTGAACAACTAATAGAAATAAATCCTGTAACCAATATTACTGCTCCTAAAAAGAAACATACTCTACCAAGATTTTTAGGTGAAGAAGATATAAAAAAAATTTTAAATTATTTATACGTTAATAAAGATACATTCAAAAATTTCCAAACTTTATTATTAACAGAATTGCTTTATGCTACTGGATTAAGAGTCTCAGAATTAGTTTCTATGAAACTTAAGCAATTTAAATGAGGATCTAAATAGTATTTGTATATTAGGAAAAGGAAATAAAGAAAGAGTAATTCCATTAGCAAAAATTACAAAAAAAATACTATCTCAATACTTAAGCAGTTCACATTATTTAAAAATCCAAAGAGAAGTCCGGAAATTCATGGCTTTTTCCTTCAAGAAGAGTCATATAACTAGACAAACTTATTATTATAAACTGAAATCAATTGCAATAAAATCAGGTTTTAAACATCCATAAAATTTCGCCTCATATGTTAAGGCATGCATTTGCTTCACATATGCTCAAAAATGGAGCAGATTTAAAAGTTATTCAATATTTGCTAGGCCATGAAGATATATCTACAGTTCAAATATATACGCACGTTAATCTAAAAGATTCATTAAATGCAATAAAAAAACACCCTATTAGGAATACTTTACGCAAAGGTTAATCTAATATATTTTTAAACTATGATAAATAATACACATAATATAAAAACAAGGTTAAATAGGTCAGAATTAGCAGTACCAGGTTCCAGAATAGATTTTTTTGAAAAAAGCGGCCAAAAGTGATGCAGATATAATATTTTTAGACTTAGAGGACTCTGTCTCAATCAGTCAAAAGTCAAGTGCTAGAGCTAATGTTATTGAAGCTGTTAATGATATTGATTGGAGAAACAAAACATTATCAATTAGGGTCAATAGTTATGATACAGAATTTATAAATGATGATATTAAAGAAATATTGAAAAATACTTCTTCTAGATTAGATTTATTAATGTTTCCAAAAGTAAACAGTGATAAGGAAGTTATAAAATTTGATGAATTAGTTACTGCTTATGAAAATAAATTTAAAAGAAAAAAAAAAATAGGTTTTGAAATTATTATAGAAACAACTTTAGGTTTAATTAATATTAACCAAATAGCACTTTCTAGTAAAAGAAATGAATCTTTACATTTTGCTCAGCAGATTTTGCTGCTTCTCTAGGAGCAAAAAATTACAAATATAGGGGGTATTAATAAAAATTATGGAATTTTAGATGACAATAAAAAGAAAAGAACTTTTTTTATAAATGATATGTGGCACTTTGCATTATTTAAAATAGTATTGACAGCACATGCATATGGTTTAAGGGCAGTAGATTGTCCATTTGGTGATTTTTCAGATGAATTAGGTTTTGATTGTGCAGCAAGAAGTTCTTATACCATGGGGTTTGATGGAAAAATGGTAATACACCCATCACAAATCAATCTATCTAATAAAATATTTTCTCCTACAGAAAAAGAAATTTTAGAGGCAAAGGAAATATTAACACAAATGAAATTAGCTGAAAAAAAGGAAAAGGAGCTATTGCATTTAATGGAAAATTGTTAGATATTGTATCTATAAAACAGGCACAAAATATAGTAAAAATAGATAATATGATAAAAAATGATAGAGAAGATTAATGAAATTTTTTTTAGACTTTGAAGCAGAAATAGCGGAATTAGAAGCTAGAATTAATGAGCTTAGGCATGTAAGCAATGTAAAAGGTACTAAAATTCTTGATGAAATTTCTAACCTTGAATTTAAAACAAAAAAACTTTTAAAAGCTAAGTATTCTTCATTATCACCTTGGCAGAGGGTACAAGTTGCAAGACACCCTGAAAGACCACATTTTATAGACTATATAAGTGGAATTTTTGAAAACTTCCAAGAGTTGAATGGTGATAGAAACTTTGGACAGGATGATGCAATAATAGGAGGATTAGCCTCATTGGATGGTCAATCCGTAATGATTATAGGTCAGGAAAAAGGTAATGATACTAATAGTAGAATAAAGAGAAATTTTGGTATGGCTAGGCCTGAGGGTTATAGAAAATCAATTAGACTTATGAATTTAGCCAATAAGTTTAATTTACCAATTCTTACTTTTGTAGATACTGCAGGAGCTTATCCAGGAGTGGGGGCTGAACAAAGAGGCCAGTCAGAAGCTATAGCATCATCAATTAAAACATGTTTGAGTGTAGACGTACCTCTGATAAGTATAATTATAGGAGAAGGTGGTTTTGGAGGAGCTGTAGCAATAGCTACTGGAGACAGAGTTTTAATGTTGGAAAATTCAGTTTATTCAGTTATTTCTCCAGAGGGTTGTGCATCAATATTATGGCAAAAAGAAGGGTTTGATGAAATTGCTGCTAATAGCTTAAAATTAACGTCTAGCGACTTAGTTAAGTTAAATGTTATTGATGAAGTTATTAGTGAGCCGCTAGGTGGAGCGCATAGAGACATTGATAAAACTATTGAAAATGTTAAGCAAAGTCTTTTAAAAAACCTTAAAGAGCTTAATTCTAGTAAGAATACAAGCTTACTATCTTTAAGACGTAAAAAATATTTGAAATATGGATCAACACTTAGAGTTTAACAAGTTTGTCACTGTTAAGAAAATTTCAAGATCTTAATAACTTCATTTATAATGAAAATTATTACAAACTTATTTTTGAAAAAACTCAAATAGGTTATGTTCATAGGAAAATAGCAAAATATATAATACTAAACGTTAAAGGTATTTATTTATTAGAGAAGAAAATTTATTTAGAAAATACATCAGAAATCGAACTTAAAAAAATAATTTTAAAAATAACTGAAACCTTAAGTGAAAAAAAAATTTTTTTATTCCTACTAATGAACTATTTTCATGCAGAAACACTATAGACGGAAAAGAATTTTTTAAATTAGATAGAAAGTTAGTAGAGTTTTTAGGAATAAGGGGGTATGGAGTTCATTTAATAGCGTATATAAAAAAAAAGAATTCATATAAATTATGGGTACCTAAAAGAAATAAAAATAAATTGGTATCGCCATCAAAGTTTGACAATAGTGTTGCAGGAGGAGTTAGAGCAGGAGAAGGTATTTTTAGATGCTTTAGAAAGAGAAGCTTATGAAGAAGCTGGTCTTAAAAAAAAACAACTTAATAATGTAAAACTAGTTGGAACATTAAATTATAATTGGAAAAATAGCCCATATACATTAAGAAGGGATACATTATATCTTTTTGATTTAGAGGTAGATAATAAGTTTAAGCCACACTGTTTAGATGGAGAGGTTGAAAAGTTTGAGTTAATGGAATGGAAAAAAGTTTTAAAGCTTATGCAAAATACTAACTCAATAAAAAATAATTGTAATTTAGTTTTTTTTAATTTTATGGTTAGGCATAGTTTAATTAATAAAAATTAGAAAAAAACTATGAAGAAATATTAAGGGTCTAATAACAATTAAATTTTTAAACACTTAATAAGTTCTAAAGTATTAATATCTTCAATAGTTGCAGGCACTTTATAGTCTTCTTTGTTAAGAATTTTAGATATAGTAGATCTTAAAATCTTACCAGATCTAGTCTTTGGTAAATTTTCAACAATAATTGATTTTTTATATGATGCAACGGGGCCTAGCTTATCTCTTACTAAATTAATAGTTTCTTTGATAATAGTTTCTTCTGAATTCATTGAAGATGTATTCAATACAATTAAGCCTATAGGAACTTGTCCTTTAAGTTCATCATTAAAGCCTACAACAGCGCATTCTGCTACATCTTGATGTTGGGTTAAAATTTCTTCTATAGACCCTGTAGATAATCTATGACCTGCACAGTTTATAATGTCATCTGTTCTTGACATCACAGAAATATATCCGTTTTTATCAATTATCCCTGCATCAGAGGTATCATAATAACCATCAAATTTTTTTAAGTATGCTTCATAAAATCTATTTTTGTTATTCCAAATTTCTGAACTGCAACCGGGAGGAAGAGGAAGTTTGATAACTAAGTTACCCATATTTTCTGGAGCTAACTTTTTCCCTTCATCATTTAAAACATTTACTTGAAAACCTGGTGCTGCTTTTCCAGTAGAGCCATACATTATGTCAAAAAGTCCGAATTGAGGAAAGTTTCCAGCTATAGACCAGCCTGTTTCTGTTTGCCACCAATGATCAATTACAGGTTTCTTGGTCATTTCCATAGTCCATTTTATACTTTCTGGATCAGCTCTTTCACCTGCTAAAAAAATGTACTGTAATCTAGATAAGTCATATTTTTTTAATTCTTGTCCATCTGCGTCTTCTTTCTTTATAGCTCTTATTGCAGTAGGAGCAGTAAACATAGTTTTTACTTTATACTCAGATATTACTCTCCAAAATTGTCCAGCATCAGGAGTTCCTACAGGCTTTCCCTCATATAATACAGTACTGCAGCCTAGTAAAAGTGGTGCATAAACTATGTAAGAGTGACCAACTACCCATCCTACGTCTGATGCAGCCCAAAAAACATCATCCTCTGAAATATCATAAGTCATTTTCATACTATTTAATAAAGCAACAGCATGCCCTCCATTGGTTCTTACTATTCCTTTTGGTATGCCCGTAGTGCCAGATGTGTGTAAAATATATAATGGGTCGTTGGAGTCAACAGGCACACAATTGATTGAAGAGGAGTTCTCAACAAATTCATTCCATGAAATATCATTTTCTGAGTTTAATTTACATAAGTACTGCTCTCTTTGATATATAATCTGCTTTAAAGGCTTGTGAGATGTTAGAGAGAGAGCTTTATCTAGAATTTTTTTATAATCAATTATTCTTTTTGGTTCTAAACCACAACTAGCAGAAATAATTACTTTTGGTAAAACATCAGAAATTCTGCTAGCTAGTTCTTCTGCAGCAAAACCTCCAAATACTACAGAATGTATGGCTCCTATTCTTGCACAAGCTAGCATAGATATAATTACTTCTGGGATCATTGGCATATAAAGTATTACTCTATCTCCTTTTTCACTCCTATATTATTTAACGAAGCAGCTAAGGAAGATACTTTTTTGAGGAGCTGACTATAAGTAAATTTTTTTTTTGTATTAGTTATAGGACTATCATAAATAATAGCAACCTTTTCACTCTTTCCACTTTCTATATGTTTATCTACACAATTATAACAAGTATTTAATTTTCCTTGATGGAACCATTCGTAATAATTATCAGTTTTGTGTAAAGTTTTTTTGTAAAGCTCTATCCAACTAACGTCTTTAGCTTTTTCATCCCAAAAAGATAGTGGGTTATCAGCCCATTCTGAATAATATTTATTATAAGACATATATATAAAAAAAGGGCAAAAGTTAAAAACTAATGCCCTGACATATAATTTTATTCTCTATTGCCAAAAAGCATTAGTAGATATTGAAATAATAATAATAAGTCTAAATATAACTTCAAAGCTCCCATTACTGCTTTTTTTGTTGTATCTTCACTGTTCTCATTTTCTACATAAATTTCTTTAATGACTTGTGTATCATATGCTGTTAATCCAGCAAAAATGATTACACCAATAATAGACATTGCAAATTGTAAAGCTGAAGAGCCTAAAAATATATTAACAATTGAAGCTATTATAAGTCCAATTAAACCCATCATAAGAAAACTACCCATTTTAGCTAGTGATCTTTTAGTAGTATATCCCCATATACTCATAGTCAAAAACATAGAAGCAGCTATAAAAAATACTCTTGCTATTGTAGCACCAGTATATACTAGAAATATACTAGCTAGAGAAATTCCATAACAAGCGGATAATAACCAGAATAAATTTTGAGCAGTCCTAGAACTCATTTTATTGATACCAAAACTCATCCACAAAATGATTCCTAAAGGAGCAAACATAACTACAAATGCAAGGGGTCCTTGCATCAGAGACATAACTAATGCATTACCAGATACATAAGCATTAGCAAAAAGATATGAAATAACTCCAGTTATTGCCAAACAATAAGACATATAACCGTAAACTCTTAACATAAATTTTCTAAGACCTTCATCTACTGCAGACAGTGAAGAAGCTCTTGATCTAACGTTATAATCGTTAGTATATTTACCAAATGCCATTGATAACTCCATAAAATAATTAATAATATATATAATATATGATAATTTTAGTCTAATATTCAAGAATTGTTTTAAAATAGGAGATAGTACATGAATGAAAACAATTTTCTTATTTTTTAGAAAATGACTGGGAAGTTCAAGGTAATGAAAAGCAAGCTTCTAAAATTTTTGAGTTTAAAAACTTCAAAAGAGCTTTTTCTTGGATGACTAACTTAGCATTTGAAGCAGAAAATCAAAATCACCATCCTGAATGGAAAAATATTTACAATAAAGTAGAAGTAACTTTAACTACTCATGATATAGAAATGCTTTCTGAAAAAGATGTGCGCCTAGCTAAAGTGATGGATACAGAGTTTGAAAAACATAACTACTAAGCAATATAAAACTAATGAAAATATAGCTAAAATATTAGGATTTAGTGGTTTAATACCATTTATAATTGCTTTTATTACACTTAATTTTAATGTTAGTAAAATTCAAGTATTAGAAATTATTATAATATATGGATATACTATTATTGCTTTTCTAGGAGGAATATATTGGGGAGTAGGTCTAAATATTAAAATAAGAGCTAAAAAGTATTTTTTTATTTCTACTTTGCCTACCATTTTAGTACTTATAAGTTTATTATTTTCGCTTAGCTTAATATCAAAAATAATTTACTTAATTTGCATATTAAATTTTTTTTTATATCTAGAATATTCTTTTTTACAAACTTTGAAACTTCCTAGATGGTTTTTATTTCTTAGAATTAAATTAAATATATTTTTAACTATTTTACTAATTATGATTGCGTTAAGTGCTTACTTATCAATTTAATTTACTTAATTGAATTCCAGAAAAGATTATCAGTAAAGCACCTAATAAAAAAAATAAAGTTATGCTTTCTGAGAATATTAAGACCCCTATTATAGTAGCAAAAATAACTCTAAAAAATCAAAAGGCATTACTATAGTTGACTTAGCTGTTTGTAATCCTTTAATTGTAAAAAATTGAGCTAATAATCCAAAAAATAGAAGCAAAGAAGATATTTAATATTGATTTTGGTGAGGGAAATATTGCTAAATGAAAATATGGAAAAAATAAAAATATACAACTATATAAAGCAAACCAAAATTGTATATTTAGTGTGTTTTCATATGCTACTATTTTTTTTATTAATATTTTAACTAAAGCAATTAAAAATGCTCCGAATAAAGCATAAAAATAATATTTTAGATTGGATGCATTGTCTACTTCAATTCCAATTATTATAATAACTCCCAAAAACCTATTAGAATATAGAAGATAGAAGAAAAATAAGTCTTTTCTTTAAGCAAAATAACAGCAAGAGGTAAAATAAAAAATATTTTTGAAAAGTTGATTATAGCTAAATTAGAAATAGGAATATATTTTAGAGCAGTGAAAGTAAAAAACATCGCAGAAACACCTAATATGGTTCTAAAAAAATGAAACTTAAAATATTTTTTTTTTTTTACTTCAAAAAATCTGAATTTATATAAAGTTAATAAAATGGTTAAAGCAAAAATAGACCTTAAAAACATAATATCTAAAACGTGATGTTGTTCTATTATTAGCTTTAAAAATGCTGACATAATTGAAAAGCATAATGCAGCAATAATAATAAATGTTATGCCTTTAAAATTTTTTTTTTTTGTGAGTTATTTAATAATTTCAATTTTATAAACAGGTTATAATCTCTTTGCAGTAATAACAGGAGTAGTTTCTTTTTGCCAGCTACTTTTTTCTATTAATAATATATATACTTGAAATAAAAATTATTAGACTTCCTAGGAATATTGATATAGTTGGAGTTTCTAAAAAAATGTAAAAAGCAAATAAAGCAGTAAATGGTAATCTTAAGTAATCAAAAATTAGTACATAAGTAGCTTCAGATTTTGCAAATGCTCTTGTAATTCCTTGATGTGCTAGAGTAGCTGTAAGACCAGTACTAATTAGCAGAAACCACTCATAAAAGGAGGGAGTTTTCCAATAAATAACGCAAGGTATAAGAGAAAAAATAGATAAAATAGCTGGCATATAGAAAACTACAGCATTTGGATGATCAACCATAGAAAGTTTTTTAATGAAAATAGCTGCTAATCCCATAAGAAGAGAAGCTAACACTGCAATAAGTATATAAATATTTATCTCATTAAATCCAGGCTTAATAATAATTAAAGCTCCTAAAATTGAAAAGATAATGGCTATAAATCTTCTTTTTTTAATTTTTTCTTTCAAGAAAATTATTGCACACAATGCACCAAATATAGGAGCAGTAAAGTTAATGGCAGTTGCTTCAGCTAATGGTATTTTTGAAATAGAAAAAAACCATAAATACATTGCAGCCAATGCTACAGAAGATCTAGCTAACTGTAGTTTATATGATTTAGTTTTTAGACTTAATAAACCAGCATTCAAAAGCCAGGGAAGGATGAAAACAATAGCAAAAAAAGATCTAAAAAATATGATTTGTGACAAGCTAAAATCAGTAGATAGATATTTAACAAGAGTATTTAATAATGCAAAATTTAAAGATGCAAAAAGCATCCACAAGGCTGAGTTAATTCTTAATGACATTTTTTTTATTTTATTTTATTATCTATAAGTATGAATGATAAAGTATTTAAAAAAGTTTATAAAGAGCCTAAAGAGGCATTAGAAGGAATTCTTTTGATGGAATGATAGTTATGTCAGGAGGATTTGGTTTATGTGGGTTACCAGAAAATTTAATACTTGCTTTAAGGGATAGTGGAGTAAGAAATTTAACTGTTATTTCAAACAATGCAGGTACTGAAGGACAAGGCTTAGGGCTCTTATTAGAGACGAAGCAAATAAAAAAGGCAATATCATCTTACGTAGGAGAAAATAAATTATTTGAGAAACAATATTTGTCTGGCGAGATAGAGTTAGAGTTTAACCCTCAGGGTACACTTGCAGAAAGAGTTAGAGCTGGAGGAGCAGGTATACCAGCATTTTTTACTGCTACAGGTGTAGGTACATTAGTTTCTGAAAATAAAAAACATCAGTCTTTTAAGGAAAAGAATATATAATGGAAACAGGTTTAGTAGCTGATTTATCAATTGTAAAAGCATGGAAAGGTGATAAATCTGGTAATTTAATTTATAGAAAGACAGCTAGGAACTTTAATCCAGTAATGGCAACAGCAGGTAAAGTAACCATTGCAGAAGTAGAAGAACTATGCGAAATAGGTGAATTAGATCCTGATCACATACATACTCCAGGAATTTATGTGAACAGGATATTAGAAGGAAGTAACTATACCAAAGCAATAGAAAACTTAACTTTGAGTGATGGTTAATTAATGGCTTGGACTAGGAACAAATGTGTGAAAGAGCTTCAAAAGAACTTGAAGATGGTTTCTATGTAAACTTAGGTATAGGTATGCCAACATTAGTTGCTAATTATATAAGTAAAAAAAATAATATTACTCTGCAAAGTGAGAATGGAATGTTGGGTATGGGTCCTTTTCCTAAAAAAGGGAGAAGAAGATCCGGATTTAATTAATGCAGGCAAACAAACAATAACTTCGTTAGCAGATTCAAGTTTTTTTTCATCAGCGGCTTCATTTTCAATGATAAGAGGAGGTCATATTGATTTGTCAATTCTAGGAGCAATGCAGGTTTCGGAGACAGGAGATTTAGCTAACTGGATGATACCTGGAAAAATGGTAAAAGGTATGGGAGGCGCTATGGATTTAGTGGCTGGAGTGAAGAAAGTATTAGTGCTAATGGATCACAATGCTAAAGATGGAAGTCCAAAAATAGTTACTAAATGTACTTTACCATTAACAGGAAAAGAGGTTGTTAATCTGATAATAACTAATTTGGGGGTATTTGAGGTTGATAAGGGTATAAGAGTTTTAGAGATTGCTCCTGATGTTAGTAAGCAAGAAATCATAAACAGCACTGAAGCTAATTTAGACTTTAGTTAACTTTCAGAACTAGTTTGCCTATATTTTTTCTTTCTAGTAAATATTGTAATGCTTCAGATGCATTTTCAAGTTTAAAGGTTTTATGATTATTGGGTTTTAATAAATTTCTATTATACAATTCTTCTAATTTTAAAAAATCTTTTTTAATGCTATTCGGCTCTCTATATGCTAGTTCTCCCCAATACAAACCTATAGCACTAGCATTTTTCAATAGTAATCTATTAGCTGGAATATTAGGTATATTTCCTGAAGCAAAACCTACTATAACAAATCTTCCGTTCCATTTAAGAGATTTTACTGAGTCTAAAGCATATTGTCCTCCAATCATATCAATCACAACATCTATTTCTTTTATATTAAGTTTATTAAGTTCATTTCTAAGAATATTTTCTTTATAATTAATGACATAGTCGGCACCTTTAGATGTACAACTTTTTAATTTACTATCACTTCCTCCACAAGCTATTACCTTTGATCCTAAAGCTTTAGCTATTTCAACTGTTGCAATGCCTACCCCTCCAGTTGCTCCGAGAATTAAACATGTTTCGCCTTTTTTAATTTTAGCACTAGTTACTAAAGCACTATAAGCAGTGCCATATATCACAGGAAATCCAGCAGCAATTTCTAAGGGCATATTTGAAGGAACTTTATAAGTATTTTCACTAGGTACCACAACTTCAGACTTATATCCTCCATATTTCATTATAGACATCACTAAAGTCTCCAACTTTATGTTCAGTTACATTTTTTCCTATACCTATTATTTTGCCTGAAATTTCAAGCCCAGGAGAAAATGGAGGCCTTGGTCTTTCTTGATACCTACCTTTTATTGTTAATACATCTGCAAAATTTACACCACATGCACTGACTTTTATTTTTACAGATTTGTCATCTATATTTTGAGAGTATGATTTTACATACTCAAGAATATCAGGTTCACCATATTTTTTTACAACTACACTATACATTTTATTATAGACCTTAACTATATTTTAAATTAAAACTATTTTTACCTAATACTTAAATGGAGTAAATATGAATTTTAAATATGCCATAATTTTAATAAATTTTTTTCTACTAGTATTTAGTTTTAAAGTGATGTCTGATAATGAAGGAACTAAAAAAATTGGAAACTTTGAAAAATGGAGTGTTTATGCAAAATCTAAATCCTTATGTTATATGATAGCTCAACCTGAAAAATCTGAAGGAGAATACAAAGTAAGAGGACGTGTAAGAATAGTTGTTTATAGAAATAACCTTGAAAATCAAAATAAGAATGCAGTTGGCATTGATTTTGGATACTCTTTTACTGAAAATAGTAATGCATTCATTGAAATTGATAATAAAAATAAATTTAAACTCAATACTTTTGGACAAACTGCCTGGACTGCGTCAAAAACTAAAAAAGATAAAAAAATAATAGAAGCTATGATTAAAGGTAATAAACTAATAGCCTTTGGACAATCTAAAAGAGGAACTAAAACTAAGGATACTTATTCTTTAAATGGTTTTGCAAAGGCCTTAAATAAAATCAATGATTATTGTAGTTAAGTCAGTTGAGAGAAAATATATACAATACATCATTTGCAGAACTAAAATCTTTTTTTATTGCTTTAGATGAAAAGGCTTTTAGAGCTGAGCAACTTTGGAATTGGCTATATGTAAAAGGGATAGATGAACTATCAGGATTAAATAATATTTCTAAAAATATTATTAATAAAATCAACGAGCAATATTACCTATCTCAGTTTAAGGTAAGTAGAAGTTTATTATCTAAAGATGGAACTAGAAAATGGTTGTTTGAATTAGAAGATGGCAAAGAAATAGAAACAGTTTATATTCCTGAAAAAATAGAGGTACAATTTGTGTTTCTTCACAAGTAGGTTGTTCTTTGTCGTGCTCTTTTGCCATACTGGTACTATGAAAGTTTTCAAGGAACTTAAGTACATCAGAAATATTAGGACAAGTAATGTATGTAAAAAATTTTTTGAAAGATTGGAATAATAAATCTGATAAAAAAAAATAACTAACATAGTATTTATGGGAATGGGAGAGCCTCTTTAAATTATGATAATGTTATAAAGTCTATTAACGTACTTACAGATCAAAAAGGTTTAGCTTTTTCAAAAAGGAAAGTAACATTGTCAACATCAGGAGTAGTGCCTAAAATTATAGACTTTAATGAAGATAGTGATGTTAATTTAGCTGTATCTTTTCATGCAGCCTTTGATGAAATAAGAGATATTTTAGTTCCTATTAATAAAAAATGGCCTATAGAAAATTTATTAGATGCTTTAAAGGAATATAGTAAAAAAAAGAATGCATAAAAGAATTACTTTTGAGTATATTATGTTGGAAGGAATTAATGATAGTATTAAAGATGCTAAAGAGTTAGTTAAACTAATAAAGCCTTTTAGAGCTAAAATAAACTTAATACCTTTTAATCCATGGCCAGGATCTAATTACAAGGCTTCTTCGCCAGATCAAATTAAAGTATTTAAAAAATTTATTTTAGATGAAGGTAAATTGGTTGCAACAGTTAGATTACCAAGAGGAGATGATGTGCTTGCCGCTTGTGGTCAACTAAAATCTTTTTGAAAGGATTATTTATGAAAAAAAGTAGTATTAGCATATTCAGGAGGTTTAGATACTTCAGTTATTCTTAAATGGTTGCAAATAGAAAAAAATTAGATGTCATTGCTTTTATTGCAGATATTGGCCAGAAAGATGAATTAAAAATAGCTAAAAAAAATGCTATAAAATGGGTGCTAAGAAAGTTATAGTAGCAGATCTTAAAAATATTTTTGCTAAAGATTTTATTTATCCTATGTTTCGAGCAAATACTTTATATGAAGGAAATTATTTACTTGGAACAGCAATAGCAAGGCCTTTGATTGCAAAAAAACAAATAGAGATAGCAAAAAAATATAAAGCAGATTACGTATCTCATGGAGCTACAGGTAAAGGTAATGATCAAATTCGCTTTGAATTAGGTTACTATTCTCACAATCCAAGTATTAAAGTTATTGCTCCTTGGAGAGAATGGAATTTAAATTCAAGAGCAAAGCTAATCAAATATGCACAACTGAATAAGATACCAGTGCCAGGTAGTAAGAAAAAGAACCACCTTACTCTATGGATGCTAACCTGTTGCATATTTCTTATGAAGGAAAAATATTAGAGGACCCTTGGAAAAGCCCTGATGCAAAAATGTTTAGGATGACAAAAGACCCAAGCAAAGCTAGCAGCAAAGGTGAAAATATAATCTTAAGTTTTAAAAAAGGTGATTTGGAAAAGTTAATAATAAAAGATTGTCACCTTTTTTTAGCTATGCAAACTTTAAATATTATAGGCGGAAGAAACGGTATAGGTAGAAAAGATTTAGTTGAAAATAGAACTGTAGGGATGAAATCAAGAGGGGTATATGAGACTCCAGGAGGTACTATTTTATTAGAGGCTCATAGAGCAATAGAAAGTCTAACATTAGATGGTCCTTCCACTACATTGAAAGATGAGATTATGCCAAAATATGCTCAATTGATATATGATGGTTTATGGTTTAGTCCAGAAAGAGAAATGTTACAAGCTTTGATTGACAATAGTCAAAAAAGAGTAGAAGGGGAAGTGAAATTATTTTTAAGACAAGGAACTATTACTGTAAAAGGTAGAAGGTCTAAATATAGTTTATACAATAAAGATCTTTCAACTTTTGAAGAGGATAAAATTTATAATCAAAAAGATGCCTGAAGGTTTTATAAAACTTAAGTCATTAAGGTTTAGGTTTAAATTAACTAAAGTTAATTGCCAGTATATTGAACAGTAAATTTCTGAAAAATATAAGTAGTATAATTAAAATGACTGGAGAAATGTCAACACCAGCAAAATCAGGTAAGACCTTTCTTATTGGTCTTAAAAGTGGTTCAGTGATTTTATACAAAAAATTACCAATCATATTAACAAAGCTACTTTGCGTGTTAATGATCCCAAAAGCTATGAGCCAACTTAAAATAGCCTGAATTATTAAAAGCCAAATAAATAGTTCTACAATTTGACTAATTAGTATTACTAAAGAGTTCATATTAGAATAATATATAAAAAAAGGAGTGTAGCAAAGGAAAAATTCCTTTGCTACACTTTGAAGGAAAGGTTATTTTTTCTTTGAGACGTATTCTAACCCAACCTGACCTGATTCTGTATAGTCTAAACCATACTCTTCATCATCTTCACTTGCCCTAATGCCAACGGTAGATTTAAGTATGAACCAAACTATTGTAGAACCAATTACAGTAAATATGCCAAAGGCTAATATACCAATTATCTGCGTTCCATATGAGGTATCACCATTAGTAAATGGAACTATAAGTGTACCCCATATACCTGCAAATAAATGAGCTGGTATTGCGCCAACAACATCATCTATTTTTAACTTATCTAAAAGTTTCATACCAAACATACAGATTATACCACCAATTCCACCAATAATTATTGCTTGTCCTATAGAAGGTGTTAAAGGTTCTGCTGTAATACTCACTAAACCTGCAATAGCACCATTTAAAGTAGCTCCAATGTCAGTTTTTCCATACATTAATCTGCTTAAAATCATAGGAGCTAATACACCTCCAGCTGCAGCCATTGAAGTGTTGGCAAAAATAGTAGCAACGGCGTCTGCATCTGCATATGAACCGAGAGCTAATTGTGAAGCTCCATTAAAACCGAACCATCCTAACCAAAGTATCCATACTCCGAGAGTAGCCATAGGAATAGATGAGCCTGGCATTACATTAGCAGTACCATCTTCATTAAATTTACCTTTTCTAGCTCCCAGAAACTAATGCTCCTACAAGAGCTGCCCATCCACCAACAGAATGAACTATTGTAGAGCCTGCAAAGTCGGAAAAGCCCATTTCACTAAGCCATCCGCCTCCCCACTGCCATGAACCTGATATAGGATAAAGAATAGCTGTGAGTACTAAAATAAATGCAAAGAAAGGATATATTAATATTCTTTCTGCTAACGCTCCAGAAACTATGGAAGCAGTAGTAGCAACAAAAACCATTTGGAAGAACCAATCTGATGCAGGTGAATAACCTTGTCCCACTAAATCATCAGCACTACCAACCCCACTAGACCAAATACTAATTGAACCTATATACCCTCCATCTACACCAGCATACATTAGGTTGTAACCAATTAAATAATATGCAAGTCCAGCAATAGAGAATAATCCTAGGTTTTTTATACAAATTACTACAGTATTTTTACCTCTAACAAGTCCTGCTTCAAGCATTGTAAAACCAGCGGCCATCCACATTACTAGAAAACCACCTATACAAAATAATAATGTATTAAAAACAAATGAAATTTCTGCAGGATCCGCCACAGCAACTTCAGCTGCTTCATGGCCATCTGCAAAGGCTAAGTTAGTCGAGAGAATATAGCCTAAAATAAGAAATAAGTATTTAAACAATTTATACTCCTTTAAAGTTAAAAAGTTAAAGTATCAAAAGCATTACTAATTACAATATAATTTTAATAATAATTTTTGTATAAAAAATAGGCATATGCCTAAAAATTAGCTTGAAATCTTAACATCTTGAATTTCTTTGCCATCTTTTGTGATTACTCTAAGTTTTACATTTCCTGTTTCTTTATTAGTTACCTTAAGTAGCTTTCTATCTGGATCATTAGCTTTAAGCTTCAGTAATGCATCCTGAATATCAGTTCTGGTGGCTAACTCTAATAATCTATCTTGTAAAAATTCAATTCTATTTTCTAGCTTTTCTAATTGTTTAGCTCTATTACCTTCTATAGCAAATAATGCAATAATACATATTGCTACAATAACTAAGAATATTACTTCTGCCATTATTCGTTAAGCCTTAGAGTAGAGAAAAATCTGTCGTATTTATACATTTTACCATCATCAGAGCTGAGGTAAGTGTAACGAATATTATCTATATTCTTAAATAAAACAAATGTAAGGGAAGAAATTATTAATAAATTAACAAAAAAATTTCTTTTATTAATTAAATTATCTGAAAAAAATTTGAATTTACCTAGTTTTTTCATTTTTCTCTCCTAAATCAGAGAAAAATGATGCTCTAATTTAGTAAGTTATTTTTTTTTTTAATTTACCTGTAAACCTATCGTATACAAATTCGGTGCCATAAGGGTCGGTAACTATAGTATATCTAACTTTATGAAAATTATTTGTTAATACAAATATTAATGAAATAATGATGCTACTAGTTGCTAGTGCTTGTCTATACTTAAAAAGTAATATTCTATTGTTATAAACACTATTTAGTGCTTTTCCAAAAATAGATAGTTGATTAGCTTGCTCAAATGCTGCCTTTTCCAGCTCTATATCTTTTAATTCTCTATATTTTTGTAAAATTAGGTCTTTAGAAATAGGCTTAGTTTTTTTTCTCCAGAATATATTATCGATATCATCATAATCAAACTCAGCATCAGGATTTATTGCTAAAATAGCATCAGATAATGTAATCATAGTTTAAACTTTAAATTATTATTATAATAACGGATTGCTAAAAAAAAAATTAAATAGTTTTTTATTTTGGCCACTTTTTTACTAAGTCTAAAAACAATGGATCTATTGATTCTTTATTTTTAATGGCATCCCTTGCAATATCTCCTGGTGAGTCATTATATCCAAAATAAGTGAAGTCTTTCATTTGCATAGGATACAGTATTCCATTTAAGTGATCATATTCGTGTTGTATTAATGCAGCCCATGTAGAATGTGCTTCATGTTCTACTAATTTATTATCAGGAGTATAGTACTTAACAAAATTTTATCATATCTAGGCACTTTTGCATGCAATCCTGGAAGTGATAGACATCTTTCCCAAAACATTTTTTTTTTTTTGTAATAGGAGTTATTTCAGGGTTAATCATATAAGTCCAGGGTTTAGTGCTAAATTTACTTCTAAGAGGAATACGATTCTTGTTAACTCTATAAACTATTACTCTTTTGCTAACCATTACTTGAGGTGCTGCAAGGCCGCTTGCTCCAATAAATTTCAATGTATCTTTCATATTTAAAATTAATTCAGATACTTCTTCAAAGTTTTTTACCTTTGATGCCTTTTTTCTTAATATTGATGCCCCATTTTCAATATTTGTAAAACTGCCATAATAGTTAGAGTTTTTTTAAAAATTTTAAAATAATATCAAAAGTTTTATTAGGTTGTTCTTGCTGAACCCAGTGACCTGCTTGCTTTATAATAAATCTACCATAATAATTTTTTAAAAAAACATTTTCCATTTTTTCTAGATCTCCTGGTTTTTGATACATACCCCAATCTGCGCTTCCAGAAATAAATATTGATGGAATATAAACAGATTTAGGTAAGTTAAGTTTTATTATTCTTAATTTTTCTTTTTTACTTAACATTACCTTATACCAAGATAAAGGTTTTTTTATTCCTGAATTAAGATAATTTTTAACATAATAAGCTAAATCAACCTCATTTAGCCAAGTACACCCTATCACTTCTATTTTAGTAGGAGAGTATTTTTTTACTGTTTGAGCCATACCCAAATTTAATTTCATAATATAATATTCTGGCATTTTAGATATTTCTTTAGCTGTAAAGCTTTTTAATTTAAAAGGATTATTTCTTTATAATCATAACTTTTAAAATAAAAATAACTTCTTAAAATTATTAAAACCTTGTTTACATTTAATTATATTGTTATCTGCGCCATATGAGGAGAAATAATATTGGTAGTGTTTGCGTTTTGGTTTTAATAAGGCTAACTTTTGATTCATTCTCAACATTTTATCTGATATTTTTAAGAATGGGAGGACCAGGAAAAGGCATACTCATTAAAGTTAAGCTTAATATATTTTTTTGTTTTAAAAGACATAAATAAGAACTTACGTATGCTCCAAAATCATGTCCTATTAGATGATATTTATCTATATTTATTTTTCCATTAAACAGGACATATCTTTAGCTAAGTTTAAAACACTAAATGAATTAAGCGTTTCTTTTACTTTTGATTTTGTTTGACCATAACCTCTTTGATCTGGGGCTATGCAATAATAACCAGCTTTTTCGAAAAGTAACATTATATATCTGTAACTGAATGAGATTTCAGGAAAACCATGTAGCAATAAAATAACATTTTTCTTTTTAACTTTAACGTTATTTTCTAGAACATATACATCTAAGTCCATTTACGCTTTTTATAACATTAGATTTTATTTTATAGTTATTAATCATTTCAAAAAGGAATAATATTTTTATTGTAATCAAAAAAAAAGACCACTGTCTTCTAAAGTTAATTTTTCTAATAAGTCAATTATTTTTATTGCTGCCTCAGACGGTGTTTGAACTTTTCTTTTTCCTATAAAAGGTTTTGAAAGTTTTGTATTGACCGTACCAGGATGAACAGACACCATTATAAGGTTTTTATTTAAGCCTTTTTTGTTCAATAGAGGATGTTTTAATAATCTGATTCAGGGCTGCTTTAGATGCTCTATAACTATACCATCCTCCTAAATAATTATCTGAAATACTTCCTACTTTAGCTGAGATTGAAGCAAATATTGACTTTTCATCTTTTATCATTAATGGACAAAAGTATTTAATCATTAATGCAGTAGGTATGGTATTAATTTCAAAACACTTTTTCATATACTCTTGGTTTATATCTTGAAGCTTTTTTCAGGAGAATAATAATTATCATGAAGAAACCCTATAGCATTTATAAAAATTTTAATTTTTATGTTCTGTTCTATAAATTTATGGGATAGATCTTTTAAGTATTTTTCACTAATTATATTATTGTTGGGCTCGGTTGTTCTAGAAAACCCATATACTTCAAACTTTTTTCTTTTTAAATTACTATATATATTACTTCCAATACCACCAGAAACACCAAATACTAAAGCTACTTTTTTAGCATCAGACACTACTTATTTTTACCCAGTACAACTTTTTTAAGTTGTTGAATATTTTGTGTTTTGACTGCGTTACTTTCATTTTTTTCAATTTCTGAAAAGTCCGCAAGAATTAATTGAGAAATTGCTGTTTGTACATTCTTACTAGAATCAGCAACTGATTTAGAAGCTGATAAACCTATTTTATCATTCTGTTCATAAGATTTAGTTACCATATCCCACTCAGCTTCGAAACTAAAAGGTTTAGTAATTTGCTTAATTTTTTAATTTGTTTATCTCTATTTTTTTTTAAAGATTTTTATTTTTATTTGTAAAATTATTCATAAATTTTCCTTTATAGATATTAAAAAAATTAATAATACGTCGTTTATGTAATTATGTATTTAAATATCATAAATAATATTAGGCACGAAAGTAAGAGAAAAAATAAAAAATAGATTATTTCTTGAGCAAGAAAAAATAATTTAGAAAATGAATCTAGTCAAATTTCCAATGATAATGCTAGCTTTATTTACTATTCAGTTTTTTATGGAGACCTAACTAAAAATTGGATTAAGCTTAATCATTAAATAATTTAAAAAAAAAGTTTTTTCATATTTCACATTTATGTTATAATTATTTATGGATAAAAGAAGCCCAGAAGATATAAGAAAATCAATTAAATCATTAGTTGAAGAAGCTGAGAGTGTTTCTATTGATAATGAAGAAAATGTTGAGGTTGAAAAAGAATCTGAGTCAAAATTAGATAGCGTATCTTTAGATTTAGAAAATAAATATAAAAAAATCTTATAAAAAAGAAAACTTCTTCTGAAGAAAACTTAGACTTAGACTTAACAGGATTAATTAGTGATGACGTAGCTTTAGCAGTTAGAGCAGAACTAATGAGATTTTCAGACGTTTTTTGATACCGATGACACTAAAGAAATAATTTATAAATCTGTGACTAATGCAACTAGAGAGATGGTAAGAGAATGGCTTGATCAAAACTTAGCATCTATTGCTAAAGAAGTTATTAATGAAGCTTTAGACAGACTATCTAAAAATGCTAGAAATTAAACCTAAACTTCAGAATTTAACTTAAAAAACTTCTTTACTTTCTGGTGACTATCTTTTCTTCTATAGGCAATTAAGCAATGTTCACCACAGTAAGGTTTTCCTGGAATTGTTGGTTTACCACAAAAATAGAAATCATTATCTCCAGGATGTCCTATAGGCCATTTACAACCACTCATATTAGGTACTAATGAAGATGCATTTATTTCTTTTTTATAGTTTTATCTTTCAGAAGAAAGCTTTTTTTTGAAAGACCAAGTCTATTGGCTTTTCCTATTACGGCGTTTCTACTTATATCTCCTAACTTTTCTGCAATATCTCTAGCTGATACTCCTTGCCCCCATAATTTAGAGAGTTTTTCTACTTTTGTTTTTGTCCAATAATTTTTCATGTTTTTAAATAGTTAAAAAAATAATATATTATAATAATGTCAAAAAAGCAAAATAGATTATCTACACTTTTTTTATATTTAAAACTTTTAAAGAAGTGGGGTTTTAAACAAAAAAATAAATTTATAATAGCAAATATTTTTATGTTAATAGTAGCAATGGCAACTTCTATGTATCCATTAATAATAGACTTTGCTTTTGATGTGATATCAGAAAAAATAAGCAATATATTTTTTTATTACCAGTGTTGATATTAGGAATTACCTTTATCAAAGGTTTTGCTCATTATTTCCAAACATTATATGTCGGGATAATCGCAAATAGTATTATTAAAGATATTCAACTTCATCTATATAATAAAGTTTTAGAATTTGATGTAACTATATTTAATAATCAAAATGCTGGTTCATTGCAGTCAAGGTTTATCAATGATTTAAATATTTTAAAAGAATCAATAATTAGGACTTTAAATAATTTAATAAGAGATGTTTTAATCTTGTTAGGCCTAATAATTAGTATGTTTTATTTAGATTGGGTTTTAACTATATGTGTTTTATTAGTTTACCCAATTTGTATAAGGACCTGTTATAAAAATAGGAAAAAAAAACCAGAGATATATCATTAAAACTACAAAAAAAAAAAATTTCTGAAGCCAGTGCATTTTTAAGTGAAAGTTTTTCGGCAATAAGAGTAATAAAAACATATAACTTAGAAAGCTTACAAAAAAAAAATGCTATAAAAAAGTTTGAAAGTATTTATGAAGGAAATGTTAAAATTATAAGAGTTAGAGCAAAAATAGAACCAACACTTGAAATAATAGGAGGACTTGCAATTTCAATTGTACTAGTCTTAGCAGGAATAAGAATTTTAAATAATAATTCTGATTTAGGGTCCTTTACTGGATTTATAAGTGCTTTATTAATAGCAGTACAACCAGCTAGAGCCTTGGGGACGTTGAATACAATTCTTCAGGAAGGAGCGGCTTCACTAATAAGACTAGAGAATTTACTTAAAAAGAAGAGTTTAATAGATATAACAGAAAGTAAAAAGATTTTGAGCTCAATAAAGGGTAAAATAAAATTTAATAATGTAAGTTACTATTATAATTACGAAGAATATACTTTAAAAAAAATCAACTGTATAATTAGCCCAGGTGAACAAGTTGTAATTGTTGGTGCAAATGGTTCAGGAAAATCAACATTTATAAATTTAATTCCAAGACTAATGGATCCTGTAAAGGGCAATGTATATATTGATGATCAAAATATAAAAAATTACAAATTAAAAGCTTAAGAGATAGCATAGCATTAGTTTCTCAAGACGTAATTTTATTTGATACTTCAATAATGAAAAATATATCTATTGCTAATCCAAAGGCTTCAAAATTTGAAATTATTGAAGCTTCTAAAAAAGCTGATGCACATAATTTTATTATTAAATTAAAAAAATCTTATAAAACAATAACAGGAGATAGGGGCTTAAATTTATCAGGTGGTGAAAGACAAAAAATTTCTATTGCCAGAGCACTTATTAAACAGCCAAAAATATTATTATTAGATGAGGCAACTAGTGCTTTAGATAATAAATCTGAATCAAAAGTAAATAAAGTGCTTAAAAGTTTTCAAAAAAATATTACTACTATAATAGTAGCACATAGGTTAAGTACTATTCTGGAAGCAAAAAGAATAATTTATTTTGATAAAGGATGTATTTTAGCTGATGGTAATCACAAAAACTTAATTAAAAATAATTCTGATTATAGAAAGCATTTTTATAGTGTATTTAAACAATAAATTATTCTCTTCTTAAAAAAAAATTTATTAGTGCATCTAATAATGTATTATTTTTAAAATTATTTTTAAGACTTTCTTTATCATAATTATTATTAAGCCATTTTAAAAAATCTGATTTTTTATAAATTCCTTTTTTAATAAGTTCAGAAAAAAAATGATCAAGAATACCAGTTTTAGTGTATTTAATATGTAAATGTTTAAAGCTTAGTTCACGACTAGCTTCTTCTAAGCTATAATTTTTTTTATATATAAGGTATAAAGCAGCTGCTAAGCCAGCTCTATCTGCACCTGATTTGCAGTGCATTAAACAAGGATATTCAACTTGATCCAATAATTTTTTAAAACCAATTAATTTACTTTTATCTGGAATATCTCTTGAGGAAATAGGGAAGTTATGAATTTTTATATTTTCTAATGCACATATATTTTTTCTAAATAGTAAGATGAGCAATGACGCTCTCCTCTCAAGTTTATAATGCTTTTTATCTTATAATTTTTAATGTCTCTTTTAATTTGATAAGGATATGGTTGATTGCTTCTATACATTTGACCAGGAAGCACGCCCCAGGACCTCCAAAATATTCTAAATATGCCGTGGTCTGAAAAAGTTGAATCAATGTAGGACATAACTTTATCTAAGTTTTCCAGAAATATTTCCTCTATTCCACATAGTTACCTTATAGACTATAATTTAAAAATAGCACTAAAATTTTTAATATTTAGAAAGATAAGATTAAATGATATATTTTTAGTATGAATAAAAAAAAAAATTACTGATAGAAAAAAAATTTTAGAAGAAGAGATGAAAAAAAACCTATTAAGAAGAAAAAATCAAATTAAAAATAAAGTAAACTTTATAAGAAAGGAAAAAAAAAATGGCGTTGATGTCTGACCAATGGATTGAAAAACAGGTGCAGGAAAATAATATAATTAGTCCTTTTGAAAAGACGCAAATTAGAGAAGGTAAAATATCATATGGTTTATCAAGTTATGGATATGATGCAAGGGTCTCTGATGAATTTAAAGTTTTTACAAATGTTAATAATACAATAGTAGATCCTAAAAATTTTAGTTTAGAAGGTTTTGTTGAAAAAAGTCTGATACTTGCATTATACCACCTAATAGTTTTGTTTTAGCGCGTACTGTAGAATATTTTAAAATACCTAGAAATATTTTGGTGATATGTTTAGGTAAATCAACTTATGCTCGTTGTGGAATTATTGTTAATGTTACTCCACTTGAACCAGAATGGGAAGGACATGTTACTTTAGAGTTTTCTAATACTAGTCCTTTACCAGCAAAGATATATGCTAATGAAGGAGCATGTCAATTTTTATTTTTAAAAGGTCAAGAAGCTCCTAGATTTTCATATGCAGATAAAAGAGGAAAGTACATGAAACAACAAGGTGTTACTTTACCAAAAATTTAATTATGGAATATATTGAAATTGATGGAGGCAGAGAACTATCAGGAGAAATAGTACTATCCGGTTCTAAAAACTCTGCTTTACCAATATTAGCTTCTAGTCTTTTATCAGATAAACCTATTAATTTATCAAATGTACCAGACTTATTGGATATAAAATCAATGATCAATCTTATTGAAAGTTTGGGAGTTAAAATAAAAAAAAAAAATAATAACTATATTTTAAAACAAAAAATATATTATCTCATGAGGCTAATTATAATTTAGTTAGAAAAATGAGAGCATCTTTCCTAACTCTTAGGACCATTATTAGCTAGAGAAGGTTTTGCTAAAAATATCTCTACCTGGTGGTTGTGCTATTGGTTCTAGACCAGTTGACTTGCATTTATATGCTATGAAAAAACTAGGAGCTAACATAGATTTTTCTGATGGTTATGTGATTGCAAAAAGTAATGGAAAAGGCTTAATAGGAAATAAAATAGATTTTCCTAAAATTTCTGTAGGGGCTACTGAAAATGCTATAATGGCTGCTGTATTAGCAAAGGGTGAAACATTAATTAATAATGCAGCTTTAGAACCAGAAATAGTTGATTTATGTAATTGTTTAACATCTATGGGGGCTAAAATTGAAGGAGCTGGAACAAGTAAAATTAGAATAGAAGGCATAGATGTTTTTTAAACACTTTCCATCAAGTAATAACAGATCGTATAGAAGCATGTACTTTTATTATAGCTGCAGCAATTACTCATAGTAGTTTATTAATAAAAAAATTAATTATGACCATATAGCTAAATTTTTAGAAATTATGCAAGAGATGGGCTTAGAGTTTAAATTAATTAATAAAGCCATTTTTATTGAAAAAGTAAAAAATTATCTTCAATTTCTATAAAAACTAAAGAATATCCAGGTTTTCCAACAGATTTACAAGCACAATTAATGACGCTTGCTTGTGTTTCAAATGGAAAGTCTTACATTGAAGAAAGTATATTTGAAAATAGATTTATGCATGTACCAGAGCTAAATAGATTAGGTGCTGATATACAAGTTAAGGGCAACAATGCAATTATAAATGGTAATTGTAGCTTTATAGGTGCAGAGGTTATGGCAACTGATTTAAGAGCATCAGTATCTTTAATATTAGCAGCTTTAATTGCAAAAGGTAAAACAAAAATTAACAGGATTTATCATTTAGATAGAGGATATGAAAATATTGATTATAAACTTCAATATGTGGAGCGGCAATTAAGAGAGGAAAAAATGGAAATTAGACAAAACTGGTCCCCAGTTAAATTAAAGGCAGTTGATGACCAAGATTTACAAGTTTTTAGTCAATTTTGTTTGAGTCAATAGTACTTCCCTCTGAAATTAATTTTGAAGAAGAAAACAACGGTTTGCAATGGCAATTGAAAGATTCACATGGGAACATGCTAAAAATGAAAGTCATTTACTTATGCAAGTCCTGTCAATTTTAGTTATAAATTATGTTGAAAAAGTTGATTTAAAAAATATATATTATAATCACAAAATTAAAAATATTTTATCTATTAGTAATATTGACAATAATATTCTTATAATGCTTAATGACAATGAAGTTATTACATTAAAAGTAAAAAAATGTTTTTGTTTATTAGAAGATATAGGAAAACCAATTTATCCAGCAATAATACCTGCATATTCTAAAAATGACTAATCGAAAAACTGAAAAAAAAATTATTGTTGCGATACCTAAAGGAAGAATATTAAAGGAATTAACTCCTATACTTAAACAAAGTTGATATTATTCCAGAAAAAGAATTTTTTGATTTTAATTCAAGAAAAATTTTATTCTCAAGTAACAAAAAACTCATTGATTTTATTAAGGTTAGAAGTTTTGATGTAGTCAATTTTGTAGCATATGGAGGTGCTCATCTTGGAATAGTTGGATTAGATGTAATTGAAGAGTTTAGCTATGAAGAAATATATTCACCAGTAAACTTAGGTATTGGAACTTGTAGGCTATCAGTAGCTGAGCCGTTCAAAATGGCTTTGAAAGATGATCCAAAGGCTTGGACACATTTAAAAATTGCTACAAAATACCCTAAAATTACAAAAAAACATTTTGCATTAAGAGGAGTTCAGGCTGAATGTTTAAAGTTAAATGGAGCATTAGAAATTGCTCCTAAAATTAGATTTAAGTTCTAGAATTGTAGACTTAGTTTCAACTGGAAAAACATTAAAAGAAAACGGGTTAATAGAGGTAGAAAAAATTATGGATATCACTTCATATTTAATTGTTAATAAAAATATGGCTAAGACTTATCCAAATAAAATTAGAAAAATAATTTCAAATTTTAGAAAGGTAGTTAATGCTTAAATAATTCATGTAACAAATCAAATTATGAAAAGAAACTTTTTTCTTATGTAAATAATGTAAGTATGAATAACAAAAAAGAAGTGAAATAGTTAGTAATATTATAAAAAAAATAAAGAAAAATAAAAATACAGCTTTACTTAAGTATTCAAATGAACTTGAAAATAATAACTTTAAAAATGTAAAGAGTTTAAAAGTAACACCAAAAGAAATTTCGAATGCTTTAAGTCAATGTTCTCAAGCTTTTCATGACTCTATTAAATTAGCTGTGCAAAGAATTATGAGTTATCAAAAAAACTTATGCCAAGAAACCTTTATTACAAAGATAAATTAGGTATTAAATTAGGTAGTATTTGGTCTCCTTTAGCATCTTGTGGTTTATATGTACCAGGAGGAAAGCATTGTACCCTTCCTCCGTACTAATGAATGCTATTCCAGCAAAGGTAGCAGGAGTTAAAAGAATAGTAATTACTACTCCAGCTAATAATAATCAATTGAGTCCTGAGATATTAGTGGCTGCAAATGCTGTAGGAATTAATGAAATTTATAAGATTGGAGGAGCTCAAGCTATTGCAGCACTTGCGTTTGGTACTGAAAGTATTAAAAGAGTTGATAAAATTGTAGGGCCTGGTAATTCATTTGTAACTGAGGCAAAAAAACAAGCTTTATGGTTATGTTGGGATAGACTCATTGCAGGCCCATCTGAAATATTAGTTATTGCTGACAGGCATAATAATCCTAAATGGGTTGCAATGGATTTATTATCTCAAGCAGAACATGATGAAGAAGCTAGAGCTATACTAATTTCTAATAGTAAAGACTTTATAAAAAAGTTAATAAGTACTTATTTAGTTTTTAAAATCTATTAAAAGAACAAAAATAGCATCGAAGAGCATTAAAAAAAATGGTCTAGCTATATTAATAAAAGATATAAATTTTGCTCATTGTTTAGCTAATTATATTGCTCCTGAACATTTAGAAATAATGACAAAAAATAAAAAATTATTAGCAAAAAAAATAATAAATGCAGGTGCTATATTTATGGGTGAATATACTCCAGAGGCATTTGGTGATTATATAGCTGGTCCTAGTCATGTACTACCAACTTCTGGAAATGCTAGGTTTGATTCAGGGTTATCAGTTTTAGACTTTCTAAAAGGACCTCTTATATAGAAGCAAATAAAGCAGGACTCAAAAATACTCTTCATTCAATAGAAACATTAGGAAATAGTGAAGGTTTAGATGCTCATGTTAAATCAGCTAAAATTAGGTTTTCTAAGGATTAGGAATTGACTGAAACTAAATATTTTATAGTAGAAGCTGAAGTTGATAAAATAAATTTAATAACTTGGAACCAAGAAATTGAACAAGAGCGAAAATCAGCTGTATTTGATTTACTTAATAATGGAAAATTTAAACTTTACAATAAAAATGAAACAGGCCCGTATAAAATAAATATTAAATTATTAGAATGGAAACTTTTATTAAGAATAATAGATTTTTTTGATGATTCAATCACAGATTTAAAAATATCAATTAGTAGTGTAAGGAGAATTATAAGAGATTATCAAATAGTTTGTGATAATTATGTTGAAGCAATCAAGACAGCACCATTAAAAAAAATAGAAGCAATAGATATAGGAAGAAGAACTATACATGACGAGGGTGCAGGAATTTTATTAGAGGCTTTTAAAGAAAAAGTTGAATTAGATATGGATACTGCAAGAAGATTATTTACTTTAGTAAGTATAATATCAATAAAAATATAAATGCTTGACCAAATCAAGATTAACTAGCATTTTATAATAAAAGGAAGAAATGCCAAAAGAAGATGTTTTAGAATATGAAGGTGTAGTATTAGAAATACTACCTAATGCAATGTTTAAAGTAAAACTAGATAATGAGCATGAAATCTTAGCTCATACAGCTGGTAGAATGAGAAAGCATAGAATAAGAATATTGGCAGGTGATAAAGTTACAGTAGAAATGTCAACATATGATTTGACAAAAGGTAGAATAATTTTTAGGCATAAATAATAAAGGTATATTTAAAATTAGTAATATAATTTTATCTTCTTCATCATTAGCTAGACAAGAAAATCCTAAAAAAGTTAATGTTTCTTTTAAAGTATTTGAACCTAAAATTGATGAAACACCTATAGATAAAGAAACTCCTCAAAACTTAGTCAAAAGAATATCATTATTAAAAGCTGAAGAGGCACTATAAACAATATAAAAGGCACTTAATAATAGCAGCAGATACTATTTTATATTCTAGAAAAAAATTTTTTCATAAAACAACTAATAAAGATTTAGCAGAAAAAAATTTAAAGTTATTGTCAGGCAGAAGACATACAATTTTTACTGGACTCACAATTATAGATAAAACTCATAATAAATTCTTTTTATTTAACCAAAACCAAGATAAAGTTTAAGGTTTTAAATGAAATTGAAATTAAAAAAATACTTAACTCTTAAATGAATGGAAAAATAAAACAGGGTCTTATGCTATTCAAGGTTATGGAGCTTTTTTTATTAATTATATATCTGGTTCTTATTCAGGTGCTGTAGGATTACCTTTAGAAAAGTTATATTATGTATTAAAAGATAAAAAAATATTATAGTTGATAATAGTGAAAAGAACTAACAGTCAGAATATTTGGTTAAAAAGACAAAAAAGATGTTTTTGTAAAGCTATCTAAAGCTAGAGGTTATAGATCTAGAGCAGCTTATAAGCTAATAGAGATAAACAAAAAATTTAAAATTATAAATCAAAATAGTAAGGTAGTTGATTTAGGTGCAAGCCCAGGTGGTTGGACACAGGTTGTAGCAGAGCTGCAAAACAAAAAAAATCAAATAATAGCTATAGATAAAAAACAAATGGAACCAATTGAAAGTTGTAAATTTATATATGATGATATATCAAATCTTCTAAAAAATGATGAAACTTTAGAAAGAAATTCTTTTGATGTAATTCTTTCTGATATGGCTGCTAATTCTTCTGGTCATAGGTTTACAGATCAGGCTAATGCAGAAAAAATTTATTATCTTGCTCAAAAATTTGCATTAAAATATTTAAAAAAAAATGGAAGTTTCGTGTGCAAGTTTTTTAGAAATTCCTTAGAAAAAACTATTTTACAAAATATAAAGCAAAGATTTAGTCTTGTGAAAATTTATAAACCAAATTCAAGCAGAAAAGACTCCAAAGAGATTTATTTAATAGCAATTGGTTTTAATAATTTACATAAGGATTAAATGCTATTAACATAATTTTTAGGAGACTAGATGAAATTAGATGAAGCCTTAACTTTTGATGATGTCTTAATAAGACCAGGATACTCTTCAATTTTACCAAGAGATGTTAGTACTAATACTTATTTCTCAAGAGAAATAAAAATTAATATTCCTCTTGTTTCTGCAGCTATGGATACTGTAACTGAAGCTAAAATGGCTATAGCTATAGCACAGGGAGGAGGAATAGGAGTTATTCATAAAAATAATTCAATAGATCAACAAATAGCAGAGATTATAAAGGTTAAAAAATATGAATCGGGAATGGTTGTTGACCCAATTACTATAAGAGATGATTTATCTCTTAAAAACTTAATTTCTTTAAAAGAAAAATTTAACATATCAGGGTTTTCCAGTTGTTAATAAAAGCAATAAGGTAGTAGGAATTATTACTAATAGGGATGTAAGGTTTGCTCAAAATATGTCACAACCAATTAGTGAATTAATGACAAAAACAAATTTAATTACGGCTGAAGAAGGTATTAGTAGAAAAAAGGCTCTAGATATTTTACATAGTAATAAAATAGAGAAACTAATAGTTATTGATAAAGACAAAAGGTGTGTTGGATTAATTACTGTTACAGACATAAAAAAATCAGAAAAATATCCCTTAGCTACGAAGGATCATATAGGAAGGTTAAGAGTGGCTGCTGCAATTGGAGTAGGGCAAGATGGATTAAATAGAGCCGAGTCTATTTTTAAAGCTGGAGCAGATGCAATAGTTTTAGATACTGCTCATGCACATTCTAAAAGAGTGATAGATACAATTAGAGCTATTAGAAAAATAGTTAAAAATAATATTCAAGTTATAGCGGGAAATATAGCTACTAAAGAAGCTGCAAAAATGTTGTTAAAGGAAAAAGTTGACGCTATCAAAATAGGAATAGGGCCAGGATCTATATGTACTACTAGAATAATAGCAGGGAGTAGGTGTTCCTCAATTTAGTGCTATTACAGAAATATATGAAGCTACAAAAAAGTCAAAAATTCCGCTTATAGCTGATGGGGGTATAAGGTATTCTGGAGATGTTGCAAAAGCTATAGGAGCAGGAGCTGATTGTGTAATGATTGGATCACTTTTAGCGGGCACACAAGAGTCCCCAGGAGAAGTTTTTATTTCAAAGGTAGGTCTTATAAATCTTATAGAGGTATGGGGTCTTTAGCAGCTATGGAAAAAGGATCCTCAGATAGATATTTTCAACAGGATGTACAAGACAAGTTAAAGTTTGTCCCAGAAGGTGTAGAGGGAAGAGTTCCATTTAAAGGAGCTAGCTCGGAAGTTATTTTTCAGTTGGTAGGAGGTTTAAGAGCAGCTATGGGATATACAGGTAATATAAATATAAATAAAATGCAAAGTAATTGTAAATTTCAAAAAATTACTACGGCTGGTGTTAAAGAAAGTCATATTCATGATATTGCAGTTACAAAAGAAGCGCCAAATTATAAAACTGAACGCTAGTAATGAAAGTAGGTGCCGTCCTTGTTACTTCTATTTTATTAGTTGAAGAAATAATAGTTAAAAGAATCCAAGCTAAAAATATCTTAAAAAATTTTATAAGAAGTAATAAATACATTGGATCAAAAGATAGAAAATTAATATACGAAATTACCTTTAATTTGTTAAAAAAATACTTTGGGTTACTTTATATTTGTAAAATCTATAATATAAATTGTTCGGTAAGGAACTTAGCTCTTTTCAATTTTTGTAATAAATTTAAACATTATAATTTAGAAGATTTATATAAGGGTAAATATTCCTTAAAAAAAAAAAGATGAGGATTTTTATATTTTTAATAAAGCTATTAATTTTAGAGATGAAATAAAACCTATGCTTCCTAGTTGGTTGGAAAAAAAAATCTTAATTAAGACAGAAACAGAAAAAAAAAGTTTTTATAACTCTATACTATCAGAGCCCAAATTTGATATTGCAATAAATCTTATGAAATACTCTAGAGAAGATGTAAAAAATAAGTTAAAAAAGTATAATATAATATGTAGTTATACAAAAAGCTCTACTGTAGGTATTACTGTTAATAATAGAATTCCAAATAATACTTTAATAAAAATTAAAAGTGATATGTTTGAAGTTCAAGATGAAGGATCACAATTAATGACACTTTTAATTGGAGTGCAGACAAATATGAAAATTTTAGATATGTGTGCTGGGAAAGGAACAAAAACTATATTAATGAGTAACTTATTAAAAAGTGAAGGCTTTATAACAGCTTTTGATGCAATAAAAGAAAGGTTAGATATTTTGAAAAAGTAGAGTTAAAGAATTAAAGTTGAAAAATATTAATTTTGATTTAGAAATGAAAAACCAAGATCAGTTTGATTTAGTTCTGTGCGATGTACCATGTAGTGGTATAGGCACCTGGAGAAGAAGGCCTGAAAATATCATATGGTTAAAAAATGAAGAATTAGAAAAATTAAAGTTAGTACAAAATAATATTTTGTTTAATGCTGCCAAACTTTGTAAAGTTGGTGGAAAAATTGTGTATATAACTTGTTCTTTACTATATGATGAAAATGAATTTCAGATAAAAAGTTTTTTAAATAATTTCAAAAACTTTGATGTTATAAATTTTAGAGAAGATATAAAAAAGTATTTAAAAAAAGAAATATTTAAATATAACAAGTATGGTTTAACTCTAACCCTGATGTTTTGAATACAGACGGATATTTTATTAGTATGTTAAAAAAAACAGCATAAAATTGATTATTTATATTTAATAAAATTAATTAATGATATAAGAATTTATGACTAAAAATAATAAAAAATATGTTCCAGTTTTGGTTGTAGACTTTGGTAGTCAAACTACCCAACTAATACTTAGAAGAATTAGAGAAATAGGTATTTATTGTGAAGTTATATCTTACCACCATATTATGGATAAAATAAAAGAACTTAAACCAAAGGCGATTATTTTTTCAGGAGGGCCATCTTCAGCATTTCATAGATTTTCTCCAAAAGTTGATAAAAAAGTTTTTGATATTAAAATACCAATATTAGGAATTTGCTATGGAATGCAAATAATTTGTGAACAATTAAAAGGTAAAGTTAAAAAAACATATAAAAGAGAATTTGGAAAAGCTTATATAAGAGTATTAAAAAAGAGTACTTTATTTAAAGATAATATAAAATTAAATAGTAAGACACAAGTTTGGATGAGCCATGGAGATGAAGTGGTAAAGGTTCCATCAGGATTTGAAATAATAGCAAGATCAGATAATAATATTGCTGCTATCGCACATACAAAGAAAAAATTTATGGCCTTCAGTTTCATCCTGAAGTAATTCATACATTAAAAGGTAAACAATTAATTAGAAACTTTATTTTAAATATTGCAAAAATTAAGCAAGAATGGAAGATTAATGATTTTTTAAAAGAGCAAGTAAACCTGATTAAAAATAAAGTTGGAAAGAATAAAGTAATCTGTGGTTTATCAGGAGGAGTAGATTCTTCAGTTGTTGCTGCATTAATCAATAAAGCAATAGGAAATCAGTTAACTTGTATATTTGTTGATCATGGACTTTTAAGGAAATATGAAGAAAAAGAAGTAGTGTACAATTTTAAAAAATATACAAATGCCAAAATAGTTTACGTTAATGCAAAAAATATATTTATGCAGAAATTAAAAGGAATTAAAGATCCTGAAAGGAAAAGAAAGATAATAGGAAGAGAGTTCATAAAAATATTTGAAAGAGAAGCAAAAAAATAAAAAATGCAAAATTTTTAGCACAAGGAACTCTTTATCCTGACGTTATAGAATCAAAAAAATTCAGGGATCAAAGTTAAAAGTTATAAAATCTCATCATAACGTAGGAGGATTACCTAAAAGGCTAAATCTACAATTACTTGAGCCTTTAAGAGAGCTTTTTAAAGATGAGGTAAGAAGTTTAGGAAAAGAGTTAAATTTGCCTGATAATATTATCCAAAGACACCCATTTCCTGGGCCTGGACTAGCAATAAGAATACCAGGAGAGATAACAGCTAATAAAATTAGAATATTACAAAATGCAGATTATATTTATATTAATGAGCTTAAAAAATACAAACTTTATAATAAAATCTGGCAGGCATTTTGTGTATTATTGCCTATTAGAAGTGTAGGAGTAATGGGAGATAGTCGGTCTTATGAACTAACTTTATCTATACGAGCAATTACATCTAAGGATGGTATGACTGCAGAAGTTTTTTATTTCAAAGAAGACTTTATACAAAATCTTGCGGGGAAAATAATAGGTCAGGTTAAAGGAATAAATAGAGTTCTATATGATATAACCTCTAAGCCTCCAGCAACTATTGAGTGGGAATAATTTAACGTAAAAAAACCTTTGTAAGAACTATAAAGCTAAGGTTTTACACTTAAAAAAATAGTTTCAAATAGTTTCAAAGTAGTTAACTTTCCTACATTTTACAGAAATACTTTCCAATCAAAAGTTTGTGTATTATTTAATCATAAGTGATAAACAAACCTAAGTTAGTAATATTTAATAATGATTTCCCTGATATTATCTATAAAATAATAGTTTTCCAGAGAAACTTTATCATTACTAGTCACATAGGTATTTAAAGATATCAATTAATAGGTTGTGATACATTAATATTTTATCTTATTTTTGAGTATTTTTACAAACGTATTCAAAGTAATAAAAATTTTAACAAAACGAATTCCTAAATAAATAAAGTTAAACTCCTGAATTTGATAAAAATGATACTGTTTAATTATGTTTTAATATTTAATTTTGATTTATAAAGCTATTTGCATCCTGATTTACATTCAATGAAAAGAGGATTATAGCAATTCAGTATGGTTGGTTAAAACATCTTTAATGGCTAAATTCTGAAAACTAAAAGCGTTGTAATATTCCAACAGCTAAAATATCTAGTATTATTTTTACTGATTTTTCTAATTTTATTTCATATTGTATTATTTTTTTCATTATTATCCTTTCAATCAATTTTTAGATTAATCTATTTAAAAAAGTTTCTAAAAAATGTAAAAAAAAAAGTATTAAATAAATTATTGAATTTAATTATTAAATTATAAAACTTTTTATTTATATTTTTATATATCTTCTATTTCTTTCAAAATCAGTATCATGGACCATACGATGGTTCATACTCAAACGTTTGCTTTCAAAATGGGAGCATCTTTAAGTTTGCCCAAGAGAGCTACAATCTACTAGATATACAAATAGAAATTTCTAATAATCAAATTACTGGATATATTTTTAATCAAGGTAACCCTGAAAATTATGCATTTTGTAAGTTATATCATAATGGTGATATTAAAGGAGAAATTGATGATGATGGAAATATATTAAAATTTAAGATTAATCAAAAATCAGGACACTCTAAGCAGTATTCTTCATATAAAGTGAAAGGGTCACTCGATGGAAGAATCTGTACTACTCAACAAAAATTCAACATATCATCCAAGACATAAATTTAATTGTCAAGTCAGATGGAACACAAGCTGTCGCTAATAAAAAAAATGAAGAAGATATTAGAATTGAGCAAGAAAGAAAAAAAAAAGCTGATAAAAAAGGAAATTAGCAGAGCAAAGAAAAAAAGAGGAACAAAGAAAACAAAAGAGAACAACTTGAAGAAGAAAAGAGAAAATTGGCTGAAGAAAAAAGAAGTTAGCCGAACGAAGAAAAAAAGAAGAATTAGAGAAAGAAAATAAAAAATTGGCTGAAGAAAAAAAGAAGTTAGCCGAACGAAGAAAAAAAGAAGAATTAGATGGGAAAAAAAAAAATTAGCTGAACTCAAGAAAAAGAATGCTGAAAGAATACTGTTAAAAGAGAAATAGTAGAAGATGAAAAAATATTAAATGTGGCAAATGCTTCAGACGAAAACGCTAAACAAATAGCAAATATTTTGAACAGAATAGGTAATACTGATGATGCGTTGAAAGAACTTAACTACATAAACAGATCTATAGAGATGTACGTAGTTGTAAGGGGGACGATAGATCGAAAAAAGAAATGACAAGGAAGGAAAAGAGTTTTGCTATAGTTGATAAAGAAATATCAAGACTGAAATCTTTAAAAAATCAATTACAGGCATCATTGGAAACTAGGTATTCCACTCCAATAAGACCAGAAAATGCAAATTATAAAACCAGTTCTTTTCGAGCTTAATGAAATTTTCCTAGGGTTCCTTATTATGTTCCTGGTACTACTGAAACTGGTGAAATGTTAATTATTCCTAGAGTTACAGATGAAGGTTTTTTAGTTTATCAATGTGATTTTATAGATCCCTAAAGCAAAATTAAATAATGTGAGAGACAGTATTGATATTTATAATGAAAGTGCCAAAAATGTAATTAAAGCACTAAATAAAGTTGATGAGTGGACCGATGTTGCCAGATTAGAAGGAATTACAGGAAGGAGAATAGAAAAAAGAGCAACCTGTTTTCCTGAAAAAAATGTGCAGGAAAAAAAACCGGTATTAGTTCTACGGAAGTTATTTTTCAAATTTATGAAGATGGATCTACATCTGGAAAAATCCAAAGAAACAAGGGAAGGTTTAGTTAGGTTATAATTTTTCAGTAGAGTCTGCAATATTCTTTCAGGATATTTAGAATATATGGTTGATGTAGGTTCGAAAGAATTTAATATAGGAACAATGACAGATAAAGAAGTTGAAGATCTCTTTCAATGTTTTTATTTTATTACTGAAAAAATATTAAAATTTATAGCAATATATTACTGTCTTAAACTAATTGAAAGTGTTCGTAAAAAGTATCGCAAAGTGTTATAATACAAGGGTTTAGAAGGTCAGTATTATTTTTGGAGGAATTATGTGTTTCAAATTAGTTTCAAAGTATATTCAAACCTACTCTCACATTGACTTACAGACCACTACAACTGTTGAGTGGGAGTAATATATGATTAAGTTAGTTATATTTATATTACTAATATTGCCAAATTATTTATTTGCAAAAGAATATAATATAGAAATGTTTTTTACCACCAATAATATAAGTATGGATTTACCTAATAATAATAAATATATTCATGTATCTGCTCCAGCAGTTTGGAAAGACTCTAATGGTGATTATGGAAATTTGATATGTTATGGAAGAATTATAACTAATCAAAATATTGGAACAGAGTTAGATTTATTTTGTAGTGCAAAAAATCAGGAAAATGATAAATTCTGGTTTAGAATGGTAAGAAACTCAAAAGAAATGGATGCAGGTATAGGAATCTCCAAATACTTAGATGGAACAGGAAAATATAAAAACTTTAAAGGCATTGAATGTAAATATGCTGCAAAATTATTTGAGATTAACTCATTAGTTAATCAAAAGTGTAAAATTTAAAATGAGTAAAATAATTCATTTTTATTATGACTTTATATCTCCTTTTGCATTTTTTTGCATGGCGCAAACTCCTCTATTTAGCTAATAGGTATAATTATAAAATTGAATGTCATCCTGTAGTATTTGGAAAATTATTAGATAAATGGGGGCAATTAGGTCCAGCAGAAATTCCATCCAAACGAAATTGGCTTTATCAGTATTGTATTAGATATGCAACAATTAATGGATTTAAATATAACCCACCTAAAAATCATCCCTTTAACCCTTTACCAGCTCTCAGAATGTCATTAAAAGAAGTAAGTGGAATACATCAAACAAAAGTAATAGATACAATATTTCATAAAGGTTGGTCACATGGCAATGATTTAGGTGACATTTCTACTTTAGTCTCTATATTAGAGAAAAAGTCTTTAGATGGTCTAAGCTTTAGCAAACAAATTTCAAAACCAGAAATTAAGAAACTATTAATTGAAGAGACAAATATGGCTATTGAAAAGGGAGTTTTTGGAGTACCTTCATTCATCATTAATGATAATTTGTTTTGGGGAAATGATCAAATGGAACATATAGAATTACTATTAGCCGGCAACGATCCTCTTGATAAGGAAAAACTAAATGTTTATTTAAATAGACCTAGAGCTATTGATCGAGAGATAATCGAAAAATAGAAGGCCTATAAATGGTAAAAAAAAATCAAATACAAGAAAAAAATGATAATGAGATAAAGAAATTAAGTGAAGCAATCAAAAGTTTAAATAATAATAATATTTTTAAAATATATAACTCAATAAAGAAAATTTTATTTATAAGTTTTTTAAAAGGTTTAGCTTCTGGACTAGGTTGGATTATAGGAGCTACAATATTAGTTTCACTCTTAACTTACATTTTATCACAAATAGAATTCATACCCATTTTAGGTGACATAGTATCTCAGTTGATTCAAGAAATAGAGGCATTTGATAGGTGATGTAATATAACCAAAATTTGTTCATTTTTTAATATATGTCTATAATATCAAAATAGTTTTTAATTAAAAAATTTTAAAGGAGTAAAAATGTTTAAAGCTTTACTATTAAAACAAGAGGAAAATAAAAAAGTAACAGCAACAGTAGAAGATATAGATGTCTCTAAATTGCCTGAAGGAGATGTTTTAGTAAAAATTAACTACTCAACTATTAATTATAAGGATTCTTTAGCGATAACTTCTTCTTCCCCAATAGTAAAAAATTTTCCAATGGTTCCAGGTATAGACTTTTCAGGAGAGGTAGAAGAAACCTCTAATGAAAATTTTAAAATAGGAGACAAAGTAATATTGAATGGATTTGGGGTTGGAGAAAAGTATTGGGGTGGATTGGCTCAAAAAGCTAGAGTTAAAGGAGAGTGGTTAGTAAAACTACCAGAAAAACTAACACAAAAACAAGCAATGGCTATAGGTACAGCTGGCTATACTGCGATGTTATGTGTTTTGGCTCTAGAAAAACAGGGAGTTACTCCAGATAAAGGTGAAATTTTAGTAACAGGTGCTACTGGAGGAGTAGGAAGTGTTGCCATTTCTTTATTAAGTCAAGCTTGGATATACAGTTTGCGCATCATCAGGTAGAGAAGAATATCAAGATTATATTAATTCATTAGGTGCAAAAAAAATTATTAATAGATCTGAATTATCAGAGAAAGGTCGACCATTAGGAAAAGAAATATGGGCGGGAGCGATTGACTCAGTAGGAAGCCATACCTTAGCAAATATTTGTGCTTCAACAAAATATGGAGGAGTAGTTACAGCATGTGGTCTAGCGCAGGGTTTTGATTTTCCTTCCACTGTGATGCCTTTTATATTAAGAGGAGTTTCTTCGCTTGGTGTTGATAGTGTTTATCATTCAATAGAAGGAAGAAAAGAAGCATGGATGAGGTTAGAAAAGGATTTAAATTTGGAACATTTAACAAAAATGACTCAGGTAATAAGCTTAGATGATGTAGATCAAGTAGCTAAAAATATGCTAGAAAATAAAACCTTTGGAAGAATAGTAGTTGACGTTAATGCGTAATATGTAAAATGAGTTATTATATTTTTAAATTAGTTATAACTGGTATAATAGTAGTAATAATCACTGAAATTGCTAAATTTAACTTGAAATTAGCTGCATTAATTACAGCAATGCCTATTATGACATTATTGTGTATATTTTGGATGTATTATGAAGGCATAGAAAAAAGAAATAGCTGAATATGTATTTAGTACTTTAAAGTATCTTATACCTACGATACCAATGTTTATTCTATTTCCTATTTTAATTGAAAGAACAAACTTTTACATCACGATTTTTTTATGCTGTCTATCTATAATGTTATTAATTTATTTATTAAATTTTTATTTTAATTTTTTTAGAGACTAGATGAATTGGTTAGCACTTAAAAGTATATTTAGACAAAAAAAAATTTTAACAAATAAAATTTTAGAATTTAAATGCGAGAATTCTGGAATATCATATCCTGTTAATATAAAAGTAACAAAAAAAAAAAAACAATTTCTATTCGAATAGATAAAAATAAAATATTAGTAAATACTCCAAACTTTATAAAAGAAGATTATATTTTAAGTTTGTTAGAAAGAAAAAAGAATGGATAAGTCAAACAATTTTAAAAATAGTAAACAATGTAAAAATAATTTTGTTAATAGAGAAGCTTTTTATTTAGGTAAAAAGTATAAAGTAAATATTAAAAAAGGCTTAAGTAATGAGGTAATTTTAAAAGATGATAAATTAGAAATATTTTATAAAAGAAAAAATATTAATGTTAAAAAGACCTTAGAACATTGGTACAGGCTAAGATGCTATTTGTTTTTAGAAGAAAGATTAAATTACTACTCAAAAAAAATTAATTTAAACTATAATGGTTTTTCTGTCCGTTCATTTAAAAGAAGATTAGGAAGCTGTGACAATAAAAAACACATATCTTTTAATTGGAAGATAATTTTAATGCCTAAACAAATAATAGATTATGTAGTCATACACGAATTATGTCATATTATTCATTTTAATCATTCTAAACTATTTTGGGAAGAAGTCTCTAATTTTTGTCCTGAGTATAAAAGTCATAAAAGTTGGCTTAAAGATAACTTTAATATTTTAGACTATTAAAAAAATTAAATAATTTCAAAATATTTTTCCATCATTTTTCTAAGTTTTACATCAGGATAATGACCATACATTGCTTGCATGTTTTGTTGCATATGGGATGTTTTAGTAGTTGCTGGAATAGCACATGTAACTGATTTATGAGAAATAATATATTTTAAAAAAAAAAGTTAGCCCATGTGTTTATAGAATAATTTACAGCCCAATCAGGTAATGGTTTATTTTTAACTAAGTTAAATAAATTTCCTCCTTGAAAAGGTCTATTTGCAATAACTGATATTTTCTTTTCACGTGCTAATGGTAATAAGTAATTTTCTGCTTCTCTATCAACAATATTATAAGTAAATTGAACAAAGTCTATATCATGCTTTTCCATAATTTTTATGGCTTTCTCATGTCTCCAGCCATGAGATGTAGTAATTCCTACATATTTGATTCTACCTTCATTCTTAAACTGGAATAAATTTTCCAAATGACTCTCATAGTTTACTAGATTATGTACTTGCATAAGTTCTAAATTTTTAACTTTCCAAAGTTTTTCTGAATTTTCTAATTGCTTAACACCATGCCAGGTATTTGGTGTCCAAACTTTTGTGGCTGAAAATAAATTATATTCTTTTTCAATATTTGATAAACATTTTCCTATTACTCTTTCTGAGGTACCGTACATCGGAGAAGAATCAATTAGTGACCCTCCATAATTAAAAAATAACTCTAAAACTTTTGTTCTTTCTAAAATTTTATTTGTATTATGTCCAACATCAAATGTTAACCAGGTTCCCATTCCAATTGTGGGTATAGAATCATTAGTACCATATATAGCTTTTTTTATAGGGCTAAGTCCTTTATTTAATTCTGTATTTTTAGCTCTTATAATATTAGAAAAGCCATTACTACTTAAAGCTAATAACATTGTATTTATTATGAATTCTCTTCTATTCATCTAATAAAAGTAACACAAATTTAAATTAAAAATAAATTATTAATTTTTTTTTAAATTTGTATTATTATATCTAATATGACTTCAGATAATATAGAGTATTTAGATTGCGATGTTATTGTCGTAGGATCAGGTGGAACAGGAAGTCAAGCAGTGCAAGCAGCAGCAGAAGAGGGTTTAAAAGTTATAGTTATTTCGAAAGACCCAATGAGTTCATCAGATACGAAAATTTGTGAAGGAGTTATTACTGTAAGAGAAGCTGGTGATAATACAGATACAGAGGAAGCTCTATCTGAAAATATTAAATTAGCTGGTGCTGATTTACCAGATAAAAAAATTACAGTAGCTTTTGCAAATGATAGTAAAGATGCCTATGACAGATTAAGAGTTAATGGTTTAAGACCATCAATTAACAAAGAAAAAAATAAACCAAAAGACATTAGCAATAGCTATGGGAGGTCATAACAAATCAAGGTCAGTAGGACATAAAAATAGTGGAGTAGCATTTGGACACACTAACTGGGATACCATTATAAAATATAAAAATGTAGAATATTTTGAAGATTGCTGGTTTCTAGAGGTAGTAAAAGAAGAAATTGAAGGAAATAAAGGTAAGGACATCAAAGTATTAGGAGGCATAGTTTATGATGCTGCAAGAGGTAAGGTATTATTTATAAATGCACCTTCTGTAGTAATAGCATCGGGTGGGCTATCTTCACTCTATTTTCCTAAAACTGATACTATGAGGGGAAATACTGGAGATAGTTATGCATTAGGAATTAAAGCGGGTGCTGACTTACTAGATATGGAGCAAATTCAATTTTTACCTTTTTGCTTAGCATCACCGCCTTCATATGAAGGCCTATTAGCAGGAGAACCTTCTACAGCAAGTTTTTTAGGGGTATTAAGAGATAAAAATAATAAAGTAATTTTAGATAGTGTCTATTTGAGAACAAGAGCAGAATGTTCAGAAGCAATAATGAGAGCTGTTGAAGATGGAAGAGGGAGTCCAAATGGTGGAGCTTTTTTAGATATGACAAAAAATATTTCTGCTCCAAAATCTGGAAAATATTTTATGAAATATTTAAAAGCGCTTTGCCAAGTGCTTACAACAATGCAAGGCAAGCTTTAGGTAAAGAAGCTGGTAAAGCAGAAATTCCATGGGAAGTAAGGCCTAGCGCACATTACAGTATGGGAGGTATTAGAGTTGATGAATACACTAGAGTTATTCATTCTGCGGAAAACCAATATGAACCAAAAATTATAAAAGGGCTATTTGCTGCAGGGCAGGCTATGGGAGGCCTATTTGGTGCTAATAGGTTGGGATCAACATCACTTACTGAATTAGCAGTATTTGGTTATAGAGCAGGAAAGTCTGCAGCCAAAAATGCAAATCAAAGTTTTAAAAACAAGAATTATGATATTTTTCATAAACATTATTTTAACTTTAAAAGTCTATTTAATAAAAAAGGAAAATTAAAACCATATAAACTTAAGTTAGATCTTCAAAAAAAATGTTGGGATAACATAGGACCAGCTAGAACAGAAAAGAAATTAAAAAAAATGCTTACTTATTTAGAAAAGATAGAAAAAGATCTTAATAATGTAAACGTACCCAAAGGAAATGATATGGAACCAACAATTTATAGATTTAATAGAACTTAAAAATATGATCACTACTGCAAAAGCAGTAGCTATAGCATCTTTAAAAAGAAAAAAGTGTTGGAGGGCATGTAAGGTTAGATAAGAAAACCTCAAGTTTATTTTCTAAACCCTATTCTACATTAGTTAAAATAAATAAAAATAACACATTTGAAGCATGTAAACTTTTAAGACAGAAAACACCTTTGAAAAGGATTATTAATTATAAAATTTCTGAGAAATTTAGATTTATGAAAGCAAAAATACTAAGAATTTTACCTGAAAGTATTAGTGATAAAATTATAGAGAATAAGTATAAAAATATTTTAGGAACCGATCAAATTATTATAAAGCCAGGTAGTTTAGACGGAGCACCAGGTGATAAAGTAAATCAAATATAAAGTATATTAGAATATGGAAGAAAAATACTTAAATATTAAAATTAAGTTAAAAAGAAATAATAAAATTAAATTAATTGAATATAAATATAAGAAAAGAACACATGATGAAAGGCCTATGGCCCTTGATGTTTTATTACAAGCTCAAGAAGAAAAATATGATGATCTAGCTTTTAGATATGGATGTAGAGCTAGAAATTGTGGGGTATGCACAATAGATATTAACAGTAGACCAAAATTAGCATGCAGAGCAAGAGTAAGAGAAGGAGATATTCTTAGTGCAATTGTAACATTACCAGTTATTAAAGATTTGGTAGTAAAAAGAGATGGAATTACTAGACAAATGAAAGGTTATAATAACATACCTAAGAAAAATGATTTGAATGAAGATGCAAATAAACTTTATCATAATTTGACAGCCTGTATAGAATGTTATGCTTGCTTGGATGGATGCCCTGTACATGCCAAAAATAATATTGCAGATATAAAAAAAAATGACGCTTATAAATATGGTAATCCATATTCTTTTAAAAATACAGAGACTTTTGATAGATCCTTTAACTCCTGATAGCGAAAAACATAAATTAATTGATAAAGCAAAAAGGTTAGGGCTTGAGATATATAGAAGAGAATATAACAGTTTTAAAATTAAGTGTGGAGTGGGTATTAATCTTAAAGATGAAGTAATTAAGCCATTGCTCGATGCTGCTTATGGTGATGAATTTGAAAAAGAAAATAAATAATAAAGTAGCTATAGTAACTGGTGCTGGGTCAGGTATAGGAAAAGCTGTTGCACTAGGTTTAGCTAGAGAGGGAGTTGATACATATTTAGCTGGAAGAAAAAAAGACAAACTACTTAATACAAAGCAAATATCAATAAAAGAAAATAATAAAGGTAATTGTCATATAATTAAATGCGATGTTTCTAAAGAGACTGATGTTAGAAAAATGTTTTTGCTCATACAGAAGCATTATGGAAGACTAGATTTATTGTTTAACAATGCAGGCATAGGGCTAGAAGCTAATACTATAGATAAAATAAAATTTAGGGATTGGAAAAAAGTTATTGATACTAATATTAATGGTATGTTTTTATGTGCTAAGTATGCCTATCAATTGATGAAAAAACAAAGGCCAAAAGGAGGAAGAATTATTAATAATGGATCAATTTCTGCATTTACTCCTAGACCTGGAACTGCTGCTTATACTACCTCAAAACACGCAATTACAGGACTAACTAAAAGTATAGCATTAGATGGAAGAGAAGATAATATTCTATGTAGTCAGATCGATATAGGTAATGCAGAAACAGCAATAACGAAGTCATTTAAAAAAGGAGTTATTCAACCTAATGGAAGAATCTTAAAAGAAGCTACTATGAATGCTGAAGATGTAGCCAAATCAGTTATTACTATTTTTAAACTTCCATTAGATACTAATATTCTTAATTTAACAATTATGGCAAATAAGATGCCATTTGTAGGAAGAGGATAAAATTATTCTAAAAAGTTTAAAATTTGATTTGCTACTTGATAAGGTTTTTCCTCTGGAAGATAATGACCTCCTTTTAAAGCTTTTCCTGACAAATTTTTAATGTATTTTTTCCAGACGCTTAAAGGTTCAAAATTTTTACCTACCAGGCTATTTTTCCCCCACAAAACTAATGTAGGACAATCAATTTTTTTAGTATCTTTTTTATGGTGAATTAAATCTATGCTAGCTCCTGCTCTATAATCCTCGCAAGATGCAATTATAGATTTTTTTGAAAATTTTTTAATATAAGTATCTATTACTTTTTTTCTAAGAATTGGTTGGTATTACTTAATCTACCAAGCATACTTTTTATGTAATATTCTTTATTATTATTTATTAGATTTTCTGGTAATGGCTTTTTTCGTGAAAGTAGAAACCAGTGAAAAAAGCTCTCGAAATATTCTTATTTAAATTTTTATATATATGCGGAGTAGGAACAATATCTATTAATACTAGTTTTTTTACCATTTTAGGGTAATCTAATGCCGCTCTATGAAAAACTCTTGCTCCTCTGTCATGGCCTATACAAAAAAAATCACTGTAACCTAATTTTTTCATAAGAAGCATTTGATCTTTAGCCATTTCTCTTTTTGAATAAGTACTGTGGTTTGCTTTAGATGCAGGTTTATCACTATCTCCATATCCTCTTAGATCAGCAGTAATAACTGTGTAATGTTTGGAAAGAAGAGGAATAATTTTTCTCCACATCAATTTAGTTTGTGGGTATCCATGTAGAAGCAATATAGGGAAAGCCTTTCCCATATTTTGAAAAGGCAATATTTATATTATTGACAAAAATTTTCATTTTTTTTTTATGAATTCAATGTATTATCATTAAATTAAAATGTAAAATATTAGTTTAATGAGGTATGTGTTTTGAGTGATCCTTTTGAAAATATAGATAATGAAGTGTATTTAGAAAAAATAAAAAATTTTTTCTATAAATATAAAATTATAATTATTGTTATTGTAACTGTATTTATTTTAAGTGCATTAGGTTTGACTGCTTTTAATAACTATAAAAATAAAGAAATTGATAAAGTTTCTAATTATTATATAAAAATATTATCGATTATAGAAAGTGATCCTGAGAGGGCTAAAAAGTGAGCTTAAGAAACTAGCAAAATTAAAAATAAAGATTATAGAAATCTATCAAATTTACTACTTTTTAAGTTACAATTTCAAAATAATGAATTTGAAGAATCTTTAAAAACTCTTAAGATACATTGAAGATAATAGTAAAGGTAATAGCTATTTGGGCAAAATAATAAAGTATTATTATTCACAAGTTTTTATGGAGCAAAATAACAAAAAAATTTTGATATATATACTAATGAATTATTATCATTTGGAGGTATGTGGGCTCTTTTAGCTCATGAGTTGCGTGGGCATTTTCAGTATGCAAATAAAGACTATGAAAATGCACTTAAGAATTTCAATAAAATTATTCAAAATCAACAATCAACTGTATCTATTAGAAATAGAGCACAAGAAATGATTGATAACATAAACTTATATTATGATAAAAATAATTAAGTACTTTTTTTTATTTGTAATTATTTTATTTCTAACATCCTGTGGAACCAGAGAATACTTAGGATTTGAAAAAAAAATAAGACTAAAAGGTGAAAGAGTCTCTATTTTAAAAGAATTAACTGCTAATGACCCTACTGAAAAAAAATCTTCTACAGAGATTATACTTGAAGATGCTATTATTTTATCAAATTGGCCACAAAGTTATAATTCGCCATCTCATTTGTCTATTAATCATATTTCAGATTCAAAGTTAGATAATTTCAAGTATTTAGTATCAGGAGCTGGTGAAAGAAAAAGCAGTAAAATTTTAGCTCAGCCTGTTATTTACAATGATCTTATATTTTTTTTAGATGCAAAAAGTAATGTAATATCATTTAGTTTAAAAAGTAATAAAATTATTTGGAAAAGAAATATTTCTCTTAAAAAATGAAAACAATCATAATATTGGAGGTGGTATTGTAATCTATAAAGATAGTCTAATTATAAATTCACCTTATGGGCAGATAATTAGTTTAGGAATTTTAAAAGGAGAAATAAATTGGGAAATCAATTTAGACTCCTTTATTAGGTCTGCTCCAACTATCTTTGAAAATAAATTATTGTCACTTACTTCTAGTAATAAACTTTATGTTTTAAATGCAGATGATGGAGGTTTGTTATGGCAACATCAAGGAATATTTAATAATACAACACTAATAGATAGTCCTAAGGTAGCGGTAGATGAAAATATTGTAATAGTTCCATATTCAAATGGTGAATTTTTTGCATTAAACCTTAACAACGGAAAAGAAATATGGAGAAATAGCTTTATTGATCTTGAGGTAAAAGAAACTACAAACGCTTTCTCTGATATTGATGCCTTTCCAATTATCAAGAAAGATATAGTTGTTATAACTAGTGCTATTGGTAAATTGTTTGCTGTTAATAAAAAAACAGGTAGTAAATTATGGACAAGAGATATTTCTTCAACACAAACACCTTTAGTAAATGGAAATAGTATATTTATAGTTAATAGAAATGAGGAAATTATTTGTTTGAATATTTTAGATGGAGGAACTAGATGGGTATTACCTATTGATGATGAGTTATCTGATAATAAAAAATATATTTGGTTACCACCAATTTTAATTAATAGTAAATTATTATTAGTAGGTGGAAATAAAAATTAATAGTAATAGATACCTATACTGGGGCAATTAATAAAATTAAAAATATTCCAAATTTTCCAGCTTCTAGCCCTATAATAGTAAATAAAATACCGTATTTAATGTTGAGAAATGGAGATATAATTAAAATTGAATAATTCAATAACTAACATAGTGATAGTTGGTAGGTCAAATGTTGGAAAGTCTACTTTATATAATAGGTTATTAGGAAGAAAAGAAGCAATAACTGGTCAGGAATATGGTTTAACAAGGGATTATCAATCTGGAAGATGTATTTTAAATGATATTGAATTTAATTTAATAGATACAGCTGGCTATAATATTAAAAAAAGTGAGTTAAGCAAAAAAATAAATAATACTATAAAAGAACAAGTTATGAAAGCTGATATCATTTTTTTGTAGTAGATATAAGCACTAACTTAACGTCTGAAGATAGAGAGTGTTGGGAATTAATTAGAAAAAAAAAAAATTATTCTAATTGCAAATAAAGCTGAATTAAAAACTGTTAAAAATTATGAGCATCAAATTAATGATTTTGGTATAGAAGAATTTATAAAAATCACAGCATTAAGTAAAAATTCAACTCCATTAATATATAATTTAATTAAAGATAAGGTTTCAAAAAAAAATAAAGATTTTAAAAAATTAGAAAGTAAAGAATACTATAAGAATCACTATAGTAGGACAACCAAATGTCGGAAAATCAACTTTATATAATTTATTATATGGAAAAATAGAGTTATAACTGCTCCTATATCTGGTACTACAAGAGATTCTATATTATCTAGTATGCTTTATAGAAATTATAATTTTGATTTAATTGATACAGCTGGATTAAGAAAAAAATAAAATAAGTGATGGTGTTGACTTGGCTTCTGCATATTATTCTAGAAAAGAGATTAGATATGCTAATTGTGTAATATTAGTAATTGATGCTTTAAAAGGACTTTCAAGTCAAGATATTGCTCTTTCTAATTATATTATTAAAGAGGGAAGGTCGTTTTTATTAGTTTTTAATAAATGGGATTTAATTAAAAATCAACACAATGAAAAAAAAAATGATTAGTAAGATAAAAGAGATTTTTTTGATGCTAAAGGAATAAATATATTATTCATATCATCTAAAGAAAAAAATATAAAAAAAAGTATACGAAACTATTATGGAAGTTTATAAAAAATGGAATAAAAAAATTGGAACATCAGAGCTCAATAGGTGGTTTTCAAACATTTGGGAGACAAGTGGTAATCAAAAATTCCTGGATCTTTAAAGTTTAAATATATTGCTCAGAATAAAATTAGACCTCCTACATTTAATATATACCATAATAAAAATTCTAAAGTTCCCAAAGTAGCAAAAAGATATATAATAAATAGAATAAGAGAAAAGTTTGGGTTTCAGGGAATACCTATACGCATAAATCTTATGGCTTCAAAAAATCCATTTAACAAAAAAAAGTAAATTAATTATCACTAAGTAATGATAGTTGTGAAGAAAGTATACCTTCATTTTTATCTGTTAGTTCTGTTGGATAGTCACCAGAAAAACAATGATCAGTAAATTGTGGGTTAACAGAGTTTCTCTTTGTTAATCCCATAGATTTATACAAACCTTCTATTGATAAAAAATGTAGTGAGTCTAGTTTTAATTTTTTTTCCATTTCTTTAATAGAATTATTAGCAGCCATAAGTTCTTCTTTTTTGGTGTATCTATACCATAATAATCAGGAAATTTAATTGGTGGACTAGAAATTCTCATATGAACTTCTGAAGCTTCAGCTTCTCTAATCATTTCAACAATTTTTATAGCTGTAGTTCCTCTCACTATAGAGTCATCTATCAAAACTACTTTTTTTCCTTTTATAAGTTTTTTATTAGGATTATGTTTTAAGTTTAATTCCTAATTGTCTAATTTTTTGAGTAGGTTCAATAAATGTTCTTCCTACATAGTGATTTCTAATAATTCCCAAATCAAATGGAATTTTAGACTGTATAGAATAACCTAAAGCAGCAGGTACTCCAGAGTCAGGAACTGGAATAATAATATCACCATCAGTTTTACATTCTTTTGCAAGCTCCTTGCCCATTCTTTTTCTATATTCATAAACGCTGTGCCCACTCATAATGCTATCAGGTCTTGCAAAATAAATATATTCAAATATACAAGGCCTTTCCTTTGAATTTGGAAAAGGATTATAACTTTTCATACCATCTTTATCTATTGCTATTATTTCTCCACATTTTATTTCTCTTACAAATTTAGCTCCAATAATATCTAATGCACAAGTCTCAGATGAAATAATTTTAGCTTTACCTAAAGAGAGCCTAATACTAATGGTCTTATACCCAATGGATCTCTTATCCCAATTAATTTTTTATTGGTTAATAAACCAAAACTATATGCACCTTTAATTTCATATAAAGCATCTATTATTTTTTTTACTATAGTTTTTTCTTTACTTTTAGAAATTAAATGAATAAAAGCTTCAGTATCAGATGTGGACTGAAATATTGAACCTTCTCTAATAAGTCTTTTTCTTAATTCTATGCCATTGGTTAAATTACCATTATGTGAACAAGCTAAACCACCTCCTTGTAAATCTGCAAAAAGAGGTTGAATATTTTTAAATAAAGTTTTACCTGTTGTGGAATATCTCACATGACCTAGTGCGGCATAGCCAGGTAAGCCTTTTATTACTCTTTCCTTTGTAAAGTAATCTCCAACTAACCCTAAATTGAGTTGATTATTAAAATTTTTACCATCAAAAGATACTATCCCTGCACTCTCTTGTCCTCTGTGTTGTAAGGCATGTAAACCTAAAGCTGTCAGAGCTGAAGCGTCTTTATGTCCGAATACTCCAAAGACACCACATTTATCTCTTATTCTATCGTCTACGTTTATCATTTTATAAAAATTTTAATTATTACTCTCAATGTTAAATAATTTATCTAAAGAGTCATTGTCACTTTCACTATATCCTTTTTGGTTGCTATCTTTTTTTAAATTAATAACCGGTTCATTGTATTTATCTAATTGTTTTTCTTTATTAATAAATTTTTTGATACCATTATCTAATGAAATATTAAACAATTGTTCAATACTTTTTAAACTTCTACTAGGTAATATTTGAATTAATTAATCACTAGTATAATTTACTAAAATCATTGATTTTGAATTATTTAGCCATTCAGGTATATTTTTTTTCCATAATGTCCAATAAAGTAAGATATTTAACAAAGAAAATATTAATAATGCCCTAAAAAATCCAAAAAGAATACCAAAATTTTTATCTAAAATTCTTATTGGAGTATTAGTTATACTTGAGACTATAAAATTACTGAAAATATTTATTAAGGAATATAAAAATAAAAACATTAAAGCAAAAGATATACTATCTGCCAATACAGCCATCTCAATATATTCTTTAATAAATAAACTAATATTAGGATACAAATTAATTGAAATATATACTGAAACAAGTAAGGATAGAATAGAAAGTATTTCTTTTATTAAGCCTCTTGAATAACCGTAAATCATAGAAATAATTGTTAAAATTATTATTAGAATATCTATTTGATTAAAATTATTTATAAAACTCACTTTTTCTCTTAACTAATTTAATTAATTATAAATTCTTTTTACTCTTAAGCCTATTTTACTGCTTACTTCATAAGTAATAGTATTACATTTTGAGGCAAAAACAGAAATAGAAATATTATTACCAAATATTTCTACCCAATCATTTATTTTTGGATTTTTTATAGAAGAAACATCTATGCAACTAAGGTCCATAGACACATTTCCTACAAATTTTACTTTTTTTTTCTTATAGAATGCAAATCCATCATATTTTCTAGGTAGCCCATCTGCATAACCTATTGCTAATGTAGCAATTATAGAATCTTTTTTTGTAATATATTTAGCACCATATCCTATACTTCTTCCTTTTTAACACTTTCAATTTGAATAATTTTAGCTTTAAGTGATAAAACATTTTTGCTTCTTTATTTTTTTTGTAAGATCAAGCCCATAAATAAAGCCTCCAGCTCTTATCATATCAAAATGAAATTTATTTTTTAAAAATATAGAATTTGAGTTTCCTAAGCTAAAAAGAGTTTTTTTTGAAAAATGAAATTTATTTTTTATATCATTAAATAATTTCAATTGATTATCATTTAATACAGATTTTTTTTCAGAGTTTATTAAGTGACTGATAACTAGCTTTATGTCTAAATTTTTCTGAAAAGGATATATATATTTATTAAAATCTTTTAACTTTAAACCTAATCTATTCATACCAGTGTCAAAATGAAGACAACACTTAATTTTTTTTTATTTATTTTAAAGAAATTTTTTAGAATTAGAAATTGATCTAGGTTATTAATTACAGTTATTATATTTGAATTGAACGCATCAAAAAAAGACTCTAAATGATTTACACCATTTAGCATATAAATATTAACATACTTATATTTTTTTCTTAATAATAATGCTTCCTCTAATGTAGCAACAAAAAAATCTCTACAATTTTTTTTATACAAAGCTTTACATATTTCATTGCTACCTAATCCATAAGAGTTTGCTTTAACGCATGCTGCTATAATAGTATTAGGTGCATTTTTTTTAGGTAATTATAATTATTTTCAATATTTTTTAAATTAATTTGTAGTATAGCGTTATATATTTTCTTAAATTCTTTCATTTTATGATGTATCTTTAGGCTGATATTTTTCATCAGTAAGATTAGAAAATTTAGTAAATTTAGCATTAAAATGTAATTGAAGAGAGCCTATAGCTCCATGTCTTTGTTTTGCTACTATAACATCAGCAATATTTTTACAATTTTTTAAATTTTCTTGCCATTTAATATATCGTTCATGAAAAGAGACTGAACTTTCTGTTCCTGAGGATTTAGGTTCTGAGCGTTCTTCATAATATTCTTGTCTATAAATAAACATAACTACATCAGCATCTTGTTCAATAGTTCCTGATTCTCTTAAGTCAGCAAGATGAGGTCTTTTGTCTTCTCTTTGTTCTACAGCTCTAGAAAGTTGAGATAAAGCTAATATAGGAACATCTAGTTCTTTTGCTACTGATTTTAAGCCTTGAGTTATTTCAGAAATTTCTTGTACTCTGTTTTCATATTTTTTACTTCCTCTCATTAGTTGCAAATAATCTACTACAATTAAACCTAATTCTGTATCAAGTTTTCTCTTTAACCTTCTTGCTCTTGTTCTAAGAGTAGATACATTTATTGCTGGAGTATCATCTATAAATAATTTATTGTTAGAAATTTCTTTGCTGACTTGAGATAGCTTAGAAAAGTCATCTTTATTTAATTTTCCCCTTCTAATTTGATCTGATGATATACTTGCCTGTTCAGCTAATATTCTGTTTGCTAATTGTTCGGCAGACATTTCTAAAGAAAAAAAAGCTACTGATTTGCCTTCATTTTTATTTGATGCTGCATTATATGCTATATTAGTAGCTAATGCTGTTTTTCCCATTGAAGGTCTTCCTGCTAATATTATAAGGTCAGATTTATGTAATCCACCTAACAAATCATCCAATGCTAAAAATCCAGATGAAATACCAGATAACTTGCCCTTATTTTCATGAGCTAAATTAGCAGAGGTCATAGCTAATTTAATTGACTCTGAGAAAGCTATTAGTTTATTGCTTTCAAACCTTTTATTTTCTGTAAGTGCAAATAATTGAGCTTCTGTTTCTTCAATTAATTCAGAAGAAGCTTTTTTCATAGTCAAGCTTTTTAGAATTCAGAAAAATGCTTTGAGCTATTCTTATCAATTCTCTTTTATTAAAAAGTTCAAGAATGAGTTCAGCATAATCTTTAACTATTCCTGAACCTAGGTTGCCTTCACACAAGCTTTGCAGATAATTTTTACCCCCAATTTCTTTAAATGAATTATCATCTGCAAAATAATGATCAAGTGTTAAAGGATTAGCAATTTGATCTTTATTTGCTAGCTCTAAGACTGCTTTAAATATTCTACCAAGCATGGGAACATAGAAATGAAAATCAGACAAGCCATTTTCTATATATTCTATAGAATTATTATCACTTATTAAGGCACCTAAAAGGATCTCTTCAGCTTCATTGTCATGGGGAAGTGTATGATTATTATTAGTAAAACTATCAACTAAATTTAATTTATTATTATAATTATTTTTTTCCATATTAAATTATTTATTAAAAGTATACTAAAATAAACTCTTATTTAAAAAAATATATTTTCTTTTTTATGTTCTGTGGATAACTCTAAATTTTACCAGAAAACAATAAAGATGTTTTATGTTAACTATGTGGATAACTATTAAAAAAAATAGAATAAAATTTTATAAATTAATTTTAAGTGATTCTTCTGATTTTTCTACTATTACATTAATTTCTTTAGAAACTTCAGGGTGTAAAACGATTTTTACTTGAAATTCACCAACATTTTTTAATAATAGATTTTATAATAACATCTTTAGCACTAACTTCAATATCATCAATTTTTATTTCTTTAGCTATATCTCTAGCAGTAACAGAACCAAAAAGTGCACCTTGTTCGCTTGCTTCTCTGATAATATTTATAGTATTTGGTATTTTTTTTAAGCTTTTCTGTAGCAATTTTAATTTTTTCATCATTAATTTTAACTAGCTCTTTTCTTTTTTGTTCAAAAAACTTTTTATTTTCCTCAGAAGCTCTTATTGCTTTTTTATTAGGTATAAGATAATTTCTAGCAAAACCATCTTTAACTTTGACTTCTTGTCCTATATTTCCTAATTTAGATATCTTCTCTAATAAAATAACACTTATCATCTCATTTTTCCCACAGGTGAGATTAATGCTAATGTTCTAGCTTTCTTGATTGCTTTAGATAATAGTCTTTGTTTGGAAGTAGACACAAAACTTATTCTACTAGGCATAATTTTACCTTTTTCTGAGATATACTTTTCTAACAGTTTGACATTTTTATAGTCAATTTTTGGTGAATTTTTATTACTAAAAGGGCAAGTTTTATACTTTTTTGTAAAAAGTTGATTCTTAGTATTATTATTTTTTCTAGTATTTTCTCTATTATTTCGCATATTTAGCTCTCATTAGTTTCTAAATTAACTTCATTAGCATAACTTTCAGAATTTTCTTTTTCAATTTTATATTTCATTATAGGTGTGGGCTCAGAAGGAATACTATCAGCTTTAGATGTGAGAAATCTTATTATATTTTCATCTATCCTAAAATTTCTTTCTAATTCACTTACAGTTTCTTTTTCACCATTAAAAACAATCATGTAATAATAGCCTTTTTTATAATTTTGTATTTTATAAGCAAGATTTCTTAAGCCCCAATTTTCTTTATACTCAATTATTGCCTTATTGAGCTTTAAAAGATTTTCATATTTTTTTTTCAAGATCTTTCAATGATTTATTATCTAGATCCTGCTTTACTATATATATGGTTTCATATAATTGCATAATTAAACTATATTACATTAAAACTTGAAATATAGTAAAATTTGAGCTACTTGCAAGTTTTATTTTATATTTTATAGTATTATTTAAATTGTTAAAGGTATGTTATGACAAAAAGTTTAATTTTTCCAGGACAAGGTTCACAAAAAATAGGGATGGGTAAAGAGTTTTTTGATAATTTTCAAATTGCAAAAGAAGTTTTCAAAATGTTGATGATAGTTTATCACAAAATTTATCAAAATTAATATTTGATGGTCCTTTAGATGAATTAACTTTAACTGAAAATGCACAACCAGCAATTATGACAGTATCTATTGCAATTTTAGAAGTATTAAAGAGAGAGTTTGGATTTAATATAAGAGAATCAAGTTTTTGTGCAGGACATTCTTTAGGTGAATATACAGCTTTGGCTGCAACTGATTGTCTAAGTTTAAGTGAAGTAGCATTATTATTAAAAAAAAGAGGGAAAAGTATGCAAAATTCTTTACCCAAGGGAAAAGGTGCTATGGCTGCTTTAATAGGTTTAGAAATCAATGAAGTTAAAAAACTTATTGCTGAATTATCTAACAACTTAGTATGTGAAATAGCTAATTATAATTCAATTAACCAAATAGTAGTATCTGGTGATAGTGAAGCAATTGATTTGATTGTAGATAAAGCAAAAGAAAAAAAATTAAAGCAATAAAATTATTAGTGAGCGCCCCATTTCATTGTAAATATATGTTAGAGACTTCTAATCAGTTAAAAAAATCTTTTGATAAATTAATTTTTAAAAATCCTATTATACCTATAGTTTTAAATTATTCTGCAAGACCATTTGAAGATTTAGAAGACTTAAAGAATTCTTTAATTAAACAGACATTTTCAACAGTAAGGTGGTATGAAAGCATAAGTTTTATGATAAAGGAGGGAACAGGTATATTTTTGGAGATTGGAAATGGTAATACATTATCAAATATGATAAAGCGAATGGAATTTAAAAAAGAATTAAGTGCTATATCATTATCTTCAATAAAACAAATAGAGACTTTTATGGAGGATAATAATGCAAGTTAAAATACAAAATCAAAATATACTTATCACTGGTGCTACAGGGGAATAGGTAGATCAATAGTAAAAAGTTTTGATGGAGATAATAATAATTTATTAATTATTGGAACAAATGAAAACAAATTAAATGCACTATCTCAAGAATTAAAAAGTAGCACAAAATATTTAGCTTGTGATTTCAATGACTACAGAAATATAAAAAGTATTATAACTAAGATTAATGAAGAGCTTGATAATAAAATAGATATTTTAATAAATAATGCAGGTATTACTAAGGATAATTTAACTTTAAGAATGAAAGAAGAAGAGTGGAATGATGTAATAAACCTTAATTTAAACACTACTTTTTTTTTAACTAAAGAAATATTAAAATTTATGGTAAAAAATCGATTTGGTAGAATAATAAATATTTCTTCAGTAGTAGGTTCTTCTGGTAATTTAGGGCAAGCTAACTATGCTGCTTCCAAAGCAGGTTTAGAGGGTATGACTAAATCCATTGCACTAGAAGTAGCTAGTAGAGGAATCACAGCAAATTGTATTGCTCCAGGCTTTATTAAAACAGCAATGACCTCTGATATACTAGAAAAGAATGAAGAGAAAATTATTAATAATATACCTATTAAAAGGATTGGAGTGCCTGATGATATATCTAGTTTGACTAAATTCTTAGCAAGTGATAAAGCTAGTTATATTACAGGACAAACTTTTCATGTTAATGGAGGAATGCGCATGTAATATAAAAGTATAAAGTACTTGCAAAATTTAAAAAATAATATAGTTATCTAATCTAAAAGAAAGGGATTAAAATGAGTGATATATCAGAAAGAGTTAAAAAAATTGTAATTGAACATTTGGGAGTTGACGAAGAAAAGGTTACAGAAACTGCTTCATTTATAGATGACTTAGGAGCGGATAGCTTGGATACAGTTGAATTAGTAATGGCATTTGAAGAAGAATTTAGTTGTGAGATACCTGATGACATTGCTGAAAAAATTGTTACTGTAAAGGATGCTATAGCTTATATAGAAGAAAATATATAGGAAATAATATTAGGAAAATGCGAAGGTAATAATGAACAGGGTAGTGGTAACTGGAATTGGTATGGTTAGCCCATTAGCTTCTAATGTAAATGATACATGGGATCAGTTATTACAATCTAAGTCTGGTATTAATAGAATAACTTCTTTTAATACTGATGATTTAAACGTTAAAATTGCTGGTCAAATCCCTAGTAGTGAAGAACAGTTCGGGTTTAATGCTTATAGTTTTGTAGAACCTAAAGATCAAAGAAAAATTGATGACTTTATTTTATATGCAATAGCAGCAGCAGATCAAGCTATTAAAGATTCTGACATAGATAATTTAGATGAAGAAACCTCTAAAAGAGCAGGAGTTTTAATAGGTTCTGGAATAGGGGGTTTGCAGTCTATAGCTAAAGCTAATGAAACTTTAACTGAAAAAGGACCGAAAAGAATGAGTCCTTTTTTTATACCTTCATGTTTAATTAATTTAGCCTCTGGACAAATATCAATTAAACATAATCTAAAAGGTCCAAATCACTCTGTAGTTACAGCTTGTTCAACTGGAGCACATGCAATAGGAGATGCTGCTAGAATAATTAAATCAGGAGAAGCTGATATTATGGTAGCTGGAGGTTCTGAGGCAGCAGTATGTAGATTAGGTGTAGCAGGATTTGCAGCAGCAAGAGCTTTATCTACTAATTTTAATGATTTTCCTGAAAAAGCTTCAAGGCCTTGGGATAAGAGAAGAGATGGTTTTGTTATGGGTGAAGGGGCAGGAGTAGTAGTTTTAGAAAACTATGAAAATGCAAAAAAAAAAGGGGAGCAAAGATTTATTCTGAAATACTAGGTTATGGTCTTTCAGGAGATGCCTATCATATTACTGCTCCTGCATCAGATGGTAATGGAGGATATAGGTGCATGGAAGCAGCGCTTAAAAATGGTAAAATTAATATAGATGAGGTAAATTATATTAATGCTCATGGTACTTCTACTCCATTAGGAGATGAAATAGAGCTAAACTCTGTTTCTAAATTATTTTCTAATAATATAAAAGAAATAAGTATGAGCTCAACTAAGTCATCTATTGGTCATTTGTTGGGAGCAGCAGGAGCAGTGGAAGGCAATTTTTTGTATTTTGTCTACTTATTATGATATTGTTCCACCTACCTTAAACTTAGAAGAACCCTGTCAGGATCCCTTTAGAAATAGATTTAGTTCCAAATCATGCTAAAGATAAAAAAGTTAACATAGCCTTGTCAAACTCATTTGGTTTTGGAGGTACAAATGCTTCTATAGTTGTTGGGAAAGTGAAATGAAAGTAAAAGTATTTACTTTTTTTTCTTTTTTTTTTTTTAGTGTTAATCTTTTTCTTTTCTTTTATTCAATATATTCGAAAATAACTATTCCACATAATAAAGTAGTATATATAAAACAGGGACAAACAGTAAATGAAATAGTAAAAACTCTTAAAAATGAAAAATTTAATTAAAAGTCATTTTTTATTCAAAGTATTACTAAAACTAACTGGTAATGATAAAAAATTCAGTATGGTGAATATTCTTTCCAAGGAGAAATTTCAAAACTAGACATAGTAAAAAAATTAATAAGTGGAAATTATTATTATCGCAAGCTTACTATACCTGAATGTAGTTCAAGTAAAGAAATTTTAGATATAGTAAATAATAATATTTTTTTAATAGGAAATATTTCTAAAGATACCTTTGGAAGGAACAATTTTTCCAGATACATACTTTTTTCAAAGAAATGATGATAAAAATATAATTATTTCAAGAATGCAAAAAAAAATGGATAAAGTAGTTGCTTCTATATGGAGGAACGATAATGATCTACTTCAATCTCAAGAAGATTTAATTAATCTTGCTTCCTTAATTGAAGCTGAGGCAATGGATAATTTTGAGAAATATATTATTTCAAGTGTTTTTTATAATAGAATTAAAAAAGATATGAAGCTACAATCAGATCCCACCATTTTGTATTATAAAAATCTAAAAAGTAAAATTAAAACTAGAAAAATTTTTAAGAAGGATTTATTGTCAGATAATCCATGGAATACATATACAAGAAAGGGATTACCTTTAACAGCAATCTGTAGTCCAGGTATACAAGCTTTAGATGCTGCTATGAATCCAAGGAAAACAAGTTTTTTATATTTTGTAGCTGATGGTATCGGTGGACATAGGTTTAGTAATAATTATAAAGAACATTTAGCAAATATAAAATTGTGGAAAGATAAACTTAGGAAATCTAATGAAATTAAATAATAAAATTCAAAGATCTGGAATATTATTTGTTATATCTTCTCCATCAGGTGCAGGTAAAACAACTCTAGCAAGAAAATTAATAGAAATAGATCCTAACATAGAGTTATCAATTTCTGTAACAACTAGACATCCAAGAAAATCAGAAAAAAATAATAGAGATTATATTTTTGTAGATGAAAAATCTTTTAGAAAAATGATTAAAGAAGATAAGTTTTTAGAACATGCAGAAGTATTTGGAAATAAATATGGAACACTTAAACAACCTATTATTGAAAAACTTGAAAAAGGTAAAGATATTCTCTTTGATATTGATTGGCAGGGGACTCAAGAACTAAAAGAAAAAGAATCAAAACATTTAGTTTCAGTTTTTGTATTACCACCATCTACTATAGAATTAGAAAAACGATTATTAAATAGAGCACAAGACTCTAAAGAAGTAGTTAAAAAAAGAATGTCTGAAGCTACATCGGAAATGACACATTGGGCAGAGTATGATTATGTAATAATAAATGATGACTTAGAACAAACCTTGCAAAAGTTAATTGCTATACTGACTGCTGAGAGGTTAAAAAGAAAAAGACAAACAGGCCTTAATAGTTTTGTTAGAAAAGTTATTTTTTAAAATTATATATTAAATTGGCTAATTTACAAAATTCATCTACTGATATTTGCTCTGGTCTAAGTTTATCTTCAATATTAAGCTCCTTTAGAAAATGAGAAATATTACTAATATTTTTTAAAGAAGTTTTTAATGCTTTTTCTTCTTTTATTAAAAGCTAGTTTAGTAAGTTCTTCTAAACTTTTAAAATTATTTATCATAATTTTTTTTTTTCACAAAAGTTAATACAGTACTGCTAACTTTTGGTATGGGATAGAAAATTTTAGCAGGAAGGTTTTGTTTTTTTTAATATCACATACGGATTGTACTATCACAGATAGTCTTGAGTAATTTTTACTATTTGGCTTGAGATGTAATTCTATCAGCTACCTCTTCTTTTTGAAATGTAAACATTACTTCTTTAATGCCATCATTAAAAGGTAAAACTTTTAATAAAATTTGAGTAGATAAATAATAGGGTAAATTTGATACGATTTTTGTATTAGAATTAATATTTTTCTAAGTTAAAATTTAAAAAGTCATCTATTATTAGATTGCTTTCTATATCATTATATTCAGTTAAAATATTATTAATAATTCTACAAAATGATGAATCTTTTTCTATAAGAATTATCTTTTTAGGTTTATTTTTTAAAATTGCTAATGTAAGTCCTCCTGGACCTGGTCCAATTTCGATAATATTAAAGTTTTTAATTGGGAGAATATTACTAATAATTTTATTTAAAATATTCTGATCAAAGATAAAGTTTTGACCTAGGTGTTTTTTAGGAATAATTTTATATTTATTTTTTATATTTTTTAAATTAATTTCTTCAAGCATTTTATTATATTGAATTAATTTCAATTAAGGCTCTTTGCCTTATACTGTTTAACAATAAATTTGCTGCATTATTAATTTTTTCTATTCTTAATTTTTGCTCAATATTTTTTCTAATTTCATCTAGATTTACAGTTTTTGCTTTTTCGCATAACATTATAGAGTGAATTCCTTCTGTTGTAATAATAGTTTTGCTAAGTTGTCCAACTTGTAAATTATCTTCTAGAACTTCAAGAAATCTTTTATCTAATGATTCAGAGGAGAGGATGCCTAAACTACCTCCACTACTATTGGTTTCTTTTTTAATAGCTTCTTCTAGTTGAGAGCAGCTTTTATATTTTTCTCTTAAATTTGAAATTCTATTTTCTATATTTTGTATTTTATTTTTATTAGCATCAGTTGTTTTAAAAAAAATTTGGCTAAGATTATATAAAGTTTCGTTTTCTATTATTTTCTTTGTTTTTCTTTTATCATTTAATAAGTAAATATGTAGTCCAGAATTAGTTTTAATAGGCTCACTAATATCTCCAATTTGTAAGTTTTTAATAGTTTTTATTATCTCTGGATTTAGTGCACTTTCTCTATACCAATTATTAATATTTAATAAACCGTCTGAAAATTGCTGTGCTAATATTGTAAAGTTTGAAGAGTTTACTTTATTATATATTGAATAAATTTTATCTTCTGAAGAATTTTCTAAGTTATTAGAAGTATGAGATATAAAGATTTCTGATATATTATATTCTACTTCTCCAGAACTCTTAATAAAATTTTGTAAAGCTTCTTCCGTTTGTTTATTAGAAATTGAAATATTATTAGCAATTCTATAGGAAATAATCTTATTCCCATAATAATTGTCCTCTTATTTGATTATATATAACAATTTCAGGAATATTTTTTTTCTAAAGTTTTCTATTAAAGAATCTTTAGGTAGTTTGAGTCTTTGTTCTAATCTGCTTATTTCAGAATAAACTTCTGCACTAGATATTAATATTCCATATTTTTCTGCTTCCTGAATCTTTAAGTTTTCATCTATTAAAAGATTTAATATTTGCTGTCTAATTTGTTTTCTAAACTTAATTTCATTTGGAATATTTGATATTTCAATGGCTAGGTTTAACCTATATTCTAGATCTATATTTGTAATTATTTGATTATTTATCTTTGCTAGAATTTCAATTTTAGTAGCATAAAGATTATTAAAAATAATAAAAATAAATAAAAATAATAAGTAATTAATTTTTTTTTCATTTAAAAGCCAAATAATTTTATATTAAAACTTAAATTAGTTGCAGCAGGTATGTCAACATTATAAGATTTATCTCTAGTATAAGTAAATTGTAATGCTGTGCATTCGTTTGAAAATTGAATGCCTATATTAGTTTTTAAGGGAACTGAATAAGTAGCTCCTGCTAAATCCCGTAGTTGATAAAAATTAATATTCCAAGATTTATTAATATCATAATTAAAACCATAATTAATTTGTTCAGTATCACTATTTTCTGTGCTAGCAAAATCTTTTAATTGAATATAAGATAGTCTTAAACCTAAATTTTTTGCTTTAGTTTGAACATTAAAATTATTTCTATTTAAGTTAAAACTTTCAGAAAGCCTATAATCGTAGCTTAGATTGTAAGAGGCATCAGTAAAAATAATATTGCCAACTATATCTGATCTCTTATCTTTAAAACCACTATTTTTATTAAAAAGCTCTTGCTTATTATTATTGTATGTTTGTCCTAAAGAGCTACTTAAACTTTGCTTATTTGAATTTGTTTTTTTTAATAAAACTCCATAGTTTAATCTAAGTCCCACTTTCTTTTCTATCATTTCCAGAATATCTATCATAATTAAATAGATTAGAACTATTTAAATCTAACTCTAGGCTATCTTCATTTCTTATTTTATTATTATAATAATCATCAGGTGAAATAAAAAGCTGTACTTTAGGTTCAATTAAAAAGCTAGATTTTTTTGAATAACTAAGTAAAGGATATTGGGCTTCAAGGCCTAATTGAGGAAAGAACTTTAATAACGTTTTATTGTCAGACGTTCCATTTTTATTATAAGCATCAATATTAAAAATATTAAAATCTTTTATTAAAAAACCATTATATATATAGCTTTTATTATTAGTGGTTTGAAAGTGTATACTATCTACGTCTTTATTATTCTTTCTAGAGACAGAATTAAAGGATATTTTAATTGAGCTATTTCTATTTCTTTTTTTATTATTTAAATTATTTGATTCAAAAGAGATGCTTGGTCTTATGAAAGGTAAATTAGATACTAAGTATTCATCTGAAAGAGATTGAAATTTAATAAGATCAAAAGAAGCTTTTTTATATAAGTTTCCCCATTCAGTAAAAATATTTTGATTAAGTAAATTCTCACCTTCGGATAAATCGTATTTAGATAAATAGGATTTATCACTAGATCTTTTAATATTGACTCCATAAACCCAATTACCAATATCTTTGTAAATATATTTCAAGTCTAGATGACCTCTAATCTCTTTTTTTGTAGGTTCATTAATTCTTATTTTTGTGCCTTCAGTTAAAGAATACTTTAATTTTAAATTACTTTTATTAGAAATAGCATTATGATCATTCATTATTAAAAGACCTTCTTTGCTTGACAGTCTAGCTTTAGTTATAAGGTTAGAAGTATTTGAAAAGTTAAAAAAAATAGGCTGTTCATAAACTGTCCCAAAAGTATTTGTACTAGAAATTTTTGGAGTAAGAAGGCCTGTTTTACTTTTAACAGAAGGATCAGGGTGATAAAAAATAGGTACAAACAATATAGGAATATTAAATGCCTTCTAAGAACACATTCTCGTATAAGATTATTTTACTTTTTTTTAAGTGCGTTGCTTTTTTTGCTTTTAGCTTCCACATAATACTTTTATCTGTTCTTTCCTTACAACTTTTACATTTTGTAAAAACTACGTTGTTATAAATAGTTTTGTCAGATTCTTTTATACTTTTTTGCTGAGCTTGCTGCAAGTCTAGAGTTATCAGATAGTAAAATTCCTATATTTTTAATAAAATTACTTTTTAAATCACTTGATAGTTCTGCCTCAGTTGCATAAATAACATTTGTATTTTTCTCAATAATTATTACATTACCTTTTGCAAAAACTTTTTTCTTTTAAATAATATGTTATTTCATTTGCTTTTAATTTGTAATTATTATTTGTTATATTAACATTTCCTTCTGCTTTTATTGTATTATTCTCTTCATTTTTACTTATACTATCAGCAGATAAAAAAAACTTTTCAGCTGTATAAGCAAGCTTTAGTATTAATTAATACAAGTGCCAAAAAAAAGCATCAATTTAAAAATTTTATTATTTCTCATCAGCATGAATAATAAGCGCAATTGCTAAAAATAGTGGTAAAATAATAGGTAATATAGATCCAAATAATAAAGGCATTTTACCAGCTAAAGATAAAGCGTTAATTATTTTAGTAATATAAAAGATAAAAAATCCAGTTATTATACCCATTAAAAAAAGTAAATTAGTTTTTTTTCTAGCAAAATTATTTAAATTGAAACTTACTCCCAATAAGCTCATTGCTGCTAAAAGAAAAGGAAAACTAAAGAGTTTATATAAATGGTAACGATGTTTTTTTGCAGAGAAGCCAGCATTTTCAAACATCTTTATAAAAGGAATTAAACTCCATAAAGACAAGGAATCTGGTGAAGAAAAACCTTCTTTTATTTGACTTTTTGTAATAGAGGTAGGAATTTTAATTTTTGGCATTACAGAAACTTCTCCTATATTATTAATTATTTCAGTATTTTTAAGCAACCAATAATTTTCATATAATTCAGAGCTTTCAGCCTTAATTTTTTTTTTAACTTCATATTCTTTATTAAAGTTAAAAACAATTACATCATTAAACTGCATTGTTTTAGAGTCTAAACTTTTAGCATAAATCATATCATTCCCATCAATATTTCCTTGTTTCACCCAAAATCCACTGTTTGTTACTAATATAGAATTAATAGGTTTTCCTAAAACATCTGCTTCAATACTTAATATTTTTTTTTGTGTGGCAGAAATTAAAGGACTAAAAACTATTACAAAAAATAAGCCTAGAATAATAGAAACTAAAAAAATAGGTAAAGTTATTTTTCTTATCGTTAAGCCTGTGGTTCTCATAACAATAAGTTCTTTTGTATTACTCACTTTTATAACCCAAAGCATTCCAGAAAAAAAAAAAGCAAAATGGTAAAATTTCTAATAACATTTTTGGTAAATTTAAAGAACTTAATATTAATATCAAAGTTGTACTAATCTTTTCATTAGAAGATAGTTTTTTTCCAAATTCAACGGCATCACCAATAAAAATAATAGAAGCAAATAGTACAATTATAATCCCAGTTGAAAAAAGAAATGTTTTAGATATATATTTATATATTTCAGAGTTTAAGTTCATTTTTAAACCTTTTTAGAAAACTAATTATTATATTTTCATATTTAATAGTAAGTATTGGCAGACAACATAATAATATCAATGAAATATATGGTAATAAAAATGTATAAATTGAAAAAATTAGTTTATTCATAGATGATATATATATTGCTTGTATCAAAACAGCAATAAATGAACATAGAATTATTTTACTGGCTAAGACTTTTCTTTTAAATTCTCCAAAAAGTATTGAGAAGGCAGCTAAAGCGCACATAAATAATACTAAAAAGGGTGAACTAAGTCTTCTGTGAGCTTCTGCCAAAAATTCATTTTTTATTTTACTGTTAATAGTTGTATCAGGATAGAAAAGCTCTTTAATAGATCTTTCTTCAACTTGTTTGAATCTAACTGTTTCTTTTTTTCTGTAATTATTTGAAATTCATATTTACTAAAATTTAATATTGATGTTTTTTTATTATAATAATTATAAACATATCTAGTTCCATCAAAAACTATAATTTTTGTTTTATTCTCAAAATTGGTCAATATCCCCTGTTTAGCTAAAATTGTACTTTCTACTTGTTTATTTCGTGTATCATGTATTAATATATTTTCAACTACTCCATTCTTGTTAGCTTTGTCTATATAAACTGTCAGGCCTTTGATAGGATTATGAAAAGATCCTGCTTCTAGAGTGGACATAACAAAATTATTTCTTAAATCCGATTGAAAACTTTTAAAAGTTTTGTAGTTATTTGGACTTAGGTAAAGCTCTATTAAGAGCAAGAATAGTGCTACAATTCCACCAAATATAATAGCTGGAACCATAAGAAATAATTTAGATAGACCAAAAGTTTCTATAACTAATAGTTCTGACTCACCCTTTAATTTTTGATATGTGTATATTACTGCTACAAAAGATATCAATGGTAACAAAAGCGCTAAAATTTTAGGAGCTATTAAACTTACAAACCAAAAGTAAGAGCTTAGGGATAATCCTTTATTAATTATCAAATCAATATACTTTAAAGATCTAGATAGCCAAACTATCCCTGTTAGCACTAAACTTATAACTAAAAAAGGTTTTAAAATATTCAGAAAAATATATTTTATAAATATAAAGTTATTAATTCGCATTTTTTTACTTGTTTACATTAATATAATAACATAAAAATAATACATAATTCTAAAAATGATATTGGAGTAATTTAACATGAATTTTAATTTTAATTCAGAATTTTCTAGAGATAAAGGTGTTTTATTGTTTGTATGTGTAAGAAATGAACCTATGCATAGATATTTAATTAACTTAGATAAAAAGCATTCTAATTATATTAAACAAGCCATGAAAGTAGTTAACTTTAATTATAAAGAAAATAATAAATTAGATTTAATATTACCTAAAGGTTCAAAATCAGATAGAATTATAATATTAGGTGTCAATAAAAATAGCTCTTTTAGTGAAATTGATCTAGGTAAGTTAGGTAGTACTATTACTACGATATTAAATAATAAAAAAATAAAAGAAGCTAGTTTAATTTTAAATGATAAAAGTTTTAACGCTAATGAAGTAGCTTTATTGTTATATGGAATTACTTTAAATACGTATAGATTTAATAAATATTTTTCAGATAAAAAAAAAATAAGAGAGAATTTTCTTGAAACTATTAATTTATTTAGTGTCTAATTATAAAAACATTAAAAATGAATGGAAGCGCTTCAATGCAGTTAAAGAAGGTGTTTTCCTCACAAGAGATTTAGTTAGTGAACCATCAAATAACTTAACCCCATTATTGTTATCAAAAGAAGCGTTAAAGTTACGTAAAACTGGCTTAAAAGTAGAACAACTTGATGAAAAAAAGTTAAAACAATTAAAGATGGGAGCTCTATTAGGTGTTGCTCAGGGCAGTGCGAATAAACCATATGTTGTCACTTTAGAATGGAGAGGTAATAAATCAAAAAAAACTATGGATTATACCTTTGTAGGAAAAGGAGTAACCTTTGATACTGGAGGTATTTCAATAAAACCTTCTGGAGGAATGGAAGAGATGAAATATGATATGGGTGGCTCAGCTGTTGTATTAGGACTTATGAAAGCATTAGCATTAAGAAAAACTAAAGCAAATGTATCTGGTGTAATAGGGTTAGTTGAAAATATGCCTTCAGGTACTGCACAAAGGCCTGGTGACGTTGTGAAGTCTATGTCAGGGCAAACAATAGAAGTTATTAATACAGATGCAGAAGGAAGATTAGTGCTTGCAGATATACTTTGGTATGCGCAACAAAAATTTCAACCAAAAAAAATAGTAGATTTAGCTACTTTGACTGGGGCTATAATTGTTAGCATAGGACAAGAAAAAGCAGGAATGTTTTCTAATAATAAAGATTTTGCAGATGAACTTACTAAATTAGGTTTAAAAGTAGGAGAGGAAGTATGGAATATGCCAGTTGATGATAGTTATGAAAAGGATATAAGGTCTGATATTGCAGATATGAAAAATGTAGGATCAGGAAGGGGAGCTGGTTCAACTGCTGGAGCAATTTTTTTAAAACGCTTTATTAAAAATACAATTTGGATGCATTTAGATATAGCAGGTGTTACTTGGGCTAAATCAGATAGACCAATGACTCCAAAAGGTGGATCAGGGTTCGGAGTAAGGCTTTTAGATGAACTAGTTTTTAAAAGCTTTAAATAATTAAGGAAAATCTATGGAATTACAAAAAACATTATCAATAATTAAACCAGATGCAATGGAATTAAAATATTCAGGTAAAATTATAGATTTTATTGAAGAGAAGGGTTTTAAAATTATTGCACAAAAAAAAATAGTTCTGACAAAAAGTCAAGCTGAAGCTTTTTATTCAGTTCATAAAGAAAGACCATTTTTTCATGAATTAGTTGATTTTATGATATCAGGACCCATTCTAGTTCAAATTATTGAAGCTAAAGATGCAGTTTCTTACTATAGAGAAATAATGGGAAGTACTAATCCAGATGAGGCCGAAGAAGGAACTATAAGAAAGCTTTATGGTACTAATATTCAATGTAATGCAGTACATGGTTCAGATAGTATTGAAAATGCTAATATAGAAACTTCATTTTTTTTAGTAAATTAGAAATGATTAAATAAAAATAATATTTTTATTGTTTGTTATTTTGCCTAAAACCTTTATAGGTTGCTTAATTTTTTTACTAAATGTGGAAAATTTTTCTAAATCTTTTCTTTTTATAATTAAAATCATTCCAATTCCACAGTTGAAGGTTTTTAACATTTCTTTTTGACTAAGTTTACAATTTTTATAAAGCCAATTGAAAATACTATTTTTTTTATGGAAATATAGTTGATCAAGTAAAATTTCTGCTCCAGCATTTTTTGGAAGAACTCTTTTTAAGTTCTCTGATATGCCTCCTCCTGTTATATGAGATATTCCTTTAATATCAAATTTATCTATAAATTTTTGTATAGTTTTAACATATATATCAATGTAGGTTTTAAAAGAATATCTCCAAAGGAATTACTTGAGTAAAATTTTTTTCTTATAACTAATTTTTTTTTCTTTGAAAATATTTCTTATTAAAGAGAAACCATTGGAGTGAATTCCATTGCTTGGCAATCCAATTAAAACATCATTATTTTTAATATTATTTTTTGGTAATAATTTACTTTTATCAACAATACCTACAGCAAAACCTGCAAGATCAAAATGAGCATTTTGATATAAGCCAGGTAATTCTGCTGTTTCTCCTCCAACCAATGAACATGATGCTTTATAGCATCCTTTGGCAATTCCATTGATTATATCAAGAACTTGTTGTTTCTTAATCCTTTCTACAGCTATATAATCAAGAAAAAAAGAGGTTTTGCTCCTTGAACAATTAGATCATTTACTGACATTGCAACTAGGTCAATTCCTATAGTATCATATTTATTCATATCTTTAGCTATTAAAATTTTAGTTCCTACTCCATCAGTTGCAGATACTAATAAAGGTTTTTTATATTTTGTATGTTCTAAATTATAAACTGCTCCAAAGCCACCTATTCCATTTAAAACATTCTTATCATTAATTTTTTTTGATATTGGCTTTATTGCCTTGACTAATTCATTACCCAAATTTACATTAACACCTGAATTTAGATAAGAGAAATTATAATTTTTTTTTTTTATTCATACTGTTTTATTTAGTAGGTTATAAAATACTTTGAAAACTTTCAACATAATAAAACTTGAAAATATTTTTTTAATATTTTTAATTTGCTTTTTTGTAAATATTTCTTTTAGTGCTAATCAAGCTGTAGTAAAAAATATTTATATAGAACTTGATCTTAAAGATAATGTTGATCACAGAACAATTGCAATTGAAACATCTTATAAAATAGCTCTGTCAAGATACTTGAAGTGGATAACTTTAAAAGAAAACCTAGATATAATTGATTTAGTAGATTTATTAGAAGCCAGAGATTACGTTTCTGGATATTCTATAGAGAATGAAAAATATAAGAAAGAAAAGTATAGTGCATTAATTACAGTAACCTTTGAAAAAAATAAATTAGAAAAATTTTTAGAAAATAAAAATATAGAGTTTTTTTCAAAAAAGGGTCCAAAAACTTTAATTATTCCTATTATAAACTTTGAGCAAAGATTAATTTTATGGGATGATCCTAATCCATGGTTTGATGTTTGGCTTAGAAGACCTTTAGATTCAAATTTAAATTTATTTACTTTACCGACTGGAGAGGTTGATGATTTAATTACGCTAAGTGCACAAGATGCAATTAATCTTAAATATTTTAAAATTAAAAAATTAGCAAATAAATATGAAGCAGAACAAATATATATTTTACTTGTTAATGTTGAAAGTAAAAATGAAAAAATCAATTTAAGTATAGAAGTCTATGATGGCTTTTCACAGGAAGTTATATTTTCTTCAGATATAGAAAATATAAAAATTAATAACTTTGAATATAATCTTAATATTTTGGCAGATACTTTTGCTGATTATATTGATGATTTGTGGGTCAAGGAAAATCTTGATAATATTAATTCTGAAACAAAGGTATTAGCAAAGATTTCTTATAAGAAATATAGTGAATGGATTAAAATTAAAAAATTTTTAATTAATAATGAAAAAGTTTTAAAATATAATATTTTAATTATAAGTAATAATAATGCCACAATTGAATTGAATATATTGTCAATTGACAATTTTGTAGAAGATTTAATAAAAAATAAATTTAAAATAGTTAAAAAAGAAAATAATCTTTTTATAAGTCAATATGAAAGCTAGGTATGAACAACATTTTTAATAAAAAGGTATTATTTTTTCTATTTTTTTTAATATTAAGTATTCTGTTAGTCTATTTAATAGAGTTACTTATTCCCTTCCTTGCTGGACTACTAATAGCTTATCTTTTAGATCCATTTGTAGATTATCTAGAAGAGAATAAAATTCAAAGAGCAATTGCAACTACTATTATATTATTATTTTCTTTTTAATTATTTTGATTTTATGTTTTTTAATTTTTCCAATATTATCAATTCAATTAAAGAGTTTTTTAATTGAGTTTCCGATAGTTATCGATACTTTAAATCAAAAGATTAACTTAATAATTGAGTATTTGCAAAAAAAGGCTCTTCAAGAAAGTAGCTCAGATTTTTTAAATAATATTCTTCCTAATTTTAGTAATCTTATAACAAGTTTTTTAAAAAATATAGTTTCTTCATCGTTAGCAGTTTTTAACATAATTACTATAATTTTAGTAACACCCATTGTGTCGTGGTATTTTTTAAAAGATTGGGATGATATTTTAATGAATTTAAATAGTTTATTGCCTTCAAAACAAAAAAAAAACATTCATTAAATATGCAAAAGAAGTGGATTTAATTTTTAGTGCTTATTTAAGGGGGCAAATTTTAGTTAGTTTGTTTTTGACACTTTTTTTATTTTTCTTCTTTTTATATATTAGGATTAAACTATTCATTATTTATTGGAATATTTGCAGGTTTTTTTTCATTTATTCCTTTAATTGGAATAATAGTAAGTTTTTTTATTACTGCTTTACTAGCTTATCTTCAATTTTTAGAAATTTTTACAATATTTTATATATCATTAATATTTTTAGCAGCACAATTATTAGAATCTAACTATTTAACACCAAAACTAATTGGAAAAAGACTAGGTTTACATCCTCTAGCAGTATTATTCTCTATCTTTGTGTTTGGTGCTTTATTTGGTATAATAGGAATTATTTTTGCAACGCCATTAATGGCTACGATTGTATTTATTTTTAAGAGTAATTTAAAAAATTAATGAATGATTTTACCTATCAACAAACACTTCCTTTAAAACTTTTACCTTCTTATGGTAGACATGATTTTATCGTAGGAGAGTCAAATTTAGAAGCTGTAAAGTGGATTGATAATTTTTCAAAATCTAAGGTTAATGGCTTAGTAATTATTGGACCAATTGCATCAGGAAAATCACATTTAATTAGTACACTAAAAAATAAATACAAAATACTAGAGGCGGAAGAGGTAAATGAAGAAAAAATTAATATTTTAGAGTTAAAAGATCTTATTATTGAAAATATAGAAAAAATAGAAAATCATTATTTTTTTTTACATATTATTAACATAGTAAAAGAAAAAAACTTTAAAGTATTACTTACTTCAAGACGGCCTATTAAGGAACTTAATATTAGACTAGAAGACCTAAAATCAAGGTTGCTAGCTTATTCTCATTCTAAAATTTTGCTTCCCACAGATGATGTGTTGAGAGGTATTATTATAAAAATTTCTAAAGACAAAGGGCTACTTTTAAGCGATACTGTAATAAATTATATACTTAATCATGTAGAAAGATCTTACTCTATTATTAATAGTTTTATCAATGAGTTAGATCAATTATCACTGATAAAAAAAAAAAAATTACCATTCCATTTATTAAAAATTTTATGGAAACTAAACTCTAGCGTATAAATAAATTTCTATTTTATGATTTATAGTATTAATATAAAATAAATCTATGCTTAGTAAAACAAAATACATTAATAGAGAGTTGTCTTGGTTAGAGTTTAACCAAAGAGTTCTAGAAGAAGCAGAGAACTCAAAAATACCTTTGGGAGAACGCTTGAATTTTCTATCTATTTCTGGATCAAATTTAGATGAGTTTTTTATGGTAAGAGTTGCAGGTCTCAAAGGTCAAGTTGATAGTGAAGTTTTTATAGAAACTATTGATGGGCTTATGCCAGAACAAGTTTTATATGAAGTAATAAAAAAATCAAAATTTATAAAAAAAAAGCAAAATGAATGCTGGGAAATTATTTTAAAAGAATTAAGTAAAAATGGAATTAAAGTATGTGAGACTAAGCAACTAAATGTGACTGAAAAAAGATGGTTGAAGACTTATTTTGTAAAGGAAATTTTTCCCTTATTAACTCCAGTAGCAATAGATCCTGCACATCCTTTTCCTTTCGTACCTAATTTGGGTTTAAGCATTGTATTAAAGTTAAAAAACAAAAAGTCTAAAAATATAATTCGAGTAGTGATACCTTTTCCAAAAGGACTTAAAAAGTTTATAAAAGTTAATAATATTAATAAATATATTGCTACAGAAAATATTATAATTTTTTTTATTGATCAATTATTTCCAAAATATACTTTCATTTCGTATGGTGCCTTTAGATTAATTAGAGATAGTGATATAGAGTTTAGTGATGAAGCTGAAGACTTAGTAACGACATTTGAAAATCAGCTTAAGAAAGAGAAGATATGGAAGAGAAGTTCTTTTGGAAATGACGAAGTCAATTCCAGAGGATTTAAAAAATATGATCATTAATTCACTTGATATTAATAAAGATAATATAATTTATGCTGAACATATTCTTGATATAAGTTCAGCAAATCAAATTACCTCATCAGTTAATAAAGAACTTAGATGGAAAAATTTTAAACCAAGATTCCCTGAAAGAATTAAGGATGCTAATGACAACTGCTTTGCAGCTATTAGATACAAAGATATGATAGTACATCATCCTTATGAAAGCTTTGATGTAGTAGTTAAATTTTTAAGACAAGCTGCTAAAGATAAGAAAGTTTTAGTAATCAAACAAACTATATATAGAACAGCTAAGGAAAATAATGAAATAATTGAAGCTCTAGTAGAAGCAGCAGAGGAAGGTAAATCAGTAACTGCATTATTAGAAATTAAGGCAAGATTTGATGAAGAAGTTGAATATTAAGGTTTCTAGATACCTAAAGAGGTATGGAGTACAAGTGGTATATGGATCAATAAATTTAAAAACTCATGCTAAAATTTCTCTTGTTGTCCGTAGAGAAAGAAAAGGATTAAATACCTATGTTCATTTTGGAACAGGAAATTATCACATTAATACTGCTAAAGTTTATACGGATTTATCATTATTTACTTGTAACAAAGAACTAGCTGAAGATGCTCAACAATTTTTTAATATGGCTACTGGTTATGCCTCTCCTTCAAGATGGAGACATTTAAGCGTTGCTCCAGATAATTTGCGAAATGATATTCTTACACTTATAGATAATGAAATTAGTAACAAGTTAAAGGGTAAAAAATCAGAAATTTGGTTTAAATGTAATTCTTTAATAGATGAAGAAGTAATCAATAAGTTGTATAAGGCCAGTCAGGATGGGAGTTAAAATAGAATTAATCGTCAGAGGAGTGTGTTGTCTTAGGCCACAAATAAAAGGTTTATCTGAAAATATTAGTGTTAGAAGTATAGTAGGTAGGTTTTTAGAGCATTCCAGAATTTATTGTTTTAGTAATGGTCATAGTATGCCATCATCTAAGGCAAAGATATTTATTTCATCTGCAGATATAATGCCTAGAAATTTTGATAGACGTTATGAGGTAATGGTTCCAATATTAAATCAGACTGTACATAAGCAAATTTTAAATCAAATTATGGTTGCTAACCTTAAAGATAATACACAAGCCTGGGAAATGAAATCATCTGGTGAATATAGTAGAATAAAAGAAGGTAAATCACCTATCTCAGCACATAACTATTTTATGTCTAACCCTAGCCTATCTGGCAGAGGAAAGTCTATAAAAATTAAAAAACCTAAAAACTTATATTTAAAAATAAATAAAAATTTACAATACTATAATTATCAATATTATAATTGTAATTAATATGGTAATAAAATGATTATTGAGAATGAATATAGAAGTCACTATTGTGGAAAACTTGATACAACAAACGTTGGTGAAGAAGTAAAACTATCAGGATGGATGCATTCAATTAGAGACCACGGAGGTCTAGTATTTATTGATTTAAGAGATCAGTTTGGATTTTCTCAAATTGTTATTGATCAACAAAGTGCAATTTTTAAAAAAATTGAAAATCTAAGATTAGAAAGTGTTATCAGTATTAAAGGTAAAGTAATTTTAAGATCTAAAGAAACTATTAATGATAAAATTCAAACAGGTAAAATTGAGGTGATAGTAGATACCTTAAATATTATATCAAAATCAAAAATATTACCCATTCAAGTGGCGGGAGATGATAATTATAATGATGAATTAAGATTAAAAAATAGATTTTTAGATTTAAGAAGAGAAAGGTTAAAAAAAAATATTTTATTGAGAAGTGAAATTATTCAATTTATTAGAAATGAAATGCTTAGACTAGATTTTAAAGAGTTTCAAACTCCTATACTAACAGCTTCATCTCCTGAAGGGGCAAGAGATTATTTAGTTGCATCCAGATTACATAAAGGAAAGTTTTATGCTTTACCTCAGGCACCACAGCAATTCAAACAACTAGCAATGGTTTCAGGTTTTGATAAATATTTTCAAATAGCACCTTGCTTTAGAGATGAAGACGCAAGAGCAGACAGAAGTCCAGGAGAGTTTTATCAATTAGATATTGAAATGGCATTTTGTAATCAAGAAGATATTTTTAAAACAGTTGAAGAGGTTATTCACAATACTTTTGCAAACTTTTCTAAAAAAAAATAACACCTTTAGGCTTTCCACGTATCCCATATCAGGAGGCTATTGATAAGTATGGTACTGATAAGCCTGATTTAAGAAACCCCTTGTCTTTAAAAGATGCTACTGAAATTTTTAAGGACCAAAGGTCTAATTTTAATATTTTTAAGAACATTATCAATAAAGGTGGAGTAGTGAAAGCAATAGTGGCACCTGTAGGAGCAGAAAAACCAAGATCTTTTTTTGATAAACTTAATAATTGGGCTAAAGAACAAGGATCTTCTGGTTTAGGTTATATTAATTTTGAAAAAAATGATAATAATGAATTGATTGGAAAAGGTCCCATAGCAAATAATCTTGAAGATGATTTGCTAAAATCTTTAATAAAAGATTTACATATTAATTATAACGATGCTGTTTTTTTTATATGTGACGAATACGATAAAGCCACTAGATTTGGAAGTACTGTCATTAATAAGATTGGATCAGATTTAAAATTAATAAATGAAAATGAGTTTAATTTTTGTTGGATAGTAGATTTTCCAATGTTTGAAATTGATGAAGAAACAAAAAAATTAGAGTTTAGCCATAACCCTTTTTCAATGCCACAAGGAGGAATGAAATCATTACAAGAGGAGGATCCCTTAAAGATTAAGGCTTACCAATATGATATAGTTTGTAATGGTATTGAACTTTCTTCAGGAGCAATAAGAAATCATGATATTGATATTATGTTGAAAGCTTTTGAAATTGCAGGATATCAAGAAAGTGATATTATAAAAAAGTTTCCAGCACTACATAATGCTTTTCAATACGGAGCACCACCGCATGGAGGAATAGCTCCAGGTATTGATAGGATAGTGATGTTAATAGCAGACGAGCCTAATATTAGAGAAGTGATAATGTTTCCGATGAATCAAAAGGCAGAAGATCTATTAATGGGTGCACCCAATCAAGTTTCTAATCAGCAATTAAAGGATTTGCATATTAAAAGTAGTGTCTGATGAATAAAATTATAATTTAACTTTAACAAGAAGTTTTCCAAAATTTTCTCCTTTCATTAGACCTATAAATGCTTTAGGGGCATTTTCAATTCCTTCTACTATGTCCTCTTTCCAAATTATTTTTCCTTCTTGAAGCCATTTAGACATTTTTTTTATTGCTATATTGTATCGTTGTTCAAATCTAAACACTAAAAAACCTTCAATAGAGGCTTGGTTTGTGAGTATTGCACGTTGAACTCTCTGTCCTAATTCAGCTTGTGTTAGGTTATATTGTGATATAACACCACAAACACCTATTCTAGCAAAAGGTGCTATATTACTTATAACATCATCAGCTATTTTACCGCCTACATTATCAAAGTAAACATTCACTCCTTCTGGACAGGTTTCTTTAATTTCTTTAAATACATTTTGCTCTTTATAATTTATGACGTGATCAAAATTAAGTTCATTAATTAAGTATTCACATTTTTTTTTATTTCCTGCAATACCAACTACTTTGCAGTTCGAGAGTTTGGCAAGTTGACCGACTAATTGGCCTACTGCTCCTGAAGCTGCAGAAACTACTACCGTATCTCCTGGAATGGGTTTACAAATTTCAAACAGTCCAAAGTAAGCAGTCATGCCAGGCATACCCAAAACTCCTACTGAAGTTTGAATAGGTGCCAAACTAGGATCAATTTTTCTTATATTATTTGTATTAATTTTTGCATATTTTTGCCAACCAATCGTAAAACCCTCAATAATATCACCTACATTAAATTTTGGACACTTGCTTTCTATTATTTTTCCAACGGCTCCTCCAGTAATTACCTCACCTATTTCAATAGGCAGAGCATAACTTTTGGCAGCACTCATTCTTCCTCTCATATATGGATCAAGTGATAACCAAATTACTTCTACAACTACTTGACCGTATTGTAGTTCGCTAATTTCTTCTTCAGTTATACTAAAATTATCAATACTAGGAAAACCTTCAGGACGACTTTTTAAAACTATTTTTGTGTTTTTATATAACATAATTTAATTATATATAATTTCGAAAAAAAAAGTATAAATTTAACTAAAAATTTTAGAGGTATGAGAAGTAGCCGTTGCAAATTGTTTTTTTTTCATTTTGCCTGATAAAAAACATTGCCTGCCAGCTATTACAGCATTTTTAAAAGATTCTGCCATACCTATGGGGTCCTTTGCTTGAGCTATAGCAGAGTTTACTAGCACTGCATCACACCCCAACTCCATTGCAAAACAGGCATCAGATGCTGATCCTATTCCAGCATCTAAAATCACAGGTACCTTACACTGCTCAACAATAATTTTAATATTTAAAGGATTTATAATACCTAGCCCTGATCCAATAGGAGAACCTAAGGGCATAATAGCTGAGCAACCAGCATTTTCTAAGTTTTTTGCTAAAACAGGATCATCAGTACAGTAAGCAAGAACTTTAAAGTTATCATTAATTAATTTTTCTGCAGTTTTTAAAGTTTCTATCATATTAGGGTATAAGGTTTTTTTATCTGATAATACTTCTAATTTTACCATATCCCAACCACCTATATCTCTTGCTAACTTTAGTGTTCTGAGAGCATCATCAGAATTGAAGCAGCCAGCAGTATTGGGCATAAAAGTATATTTTTTGGGCTTATATAGTCTGTAAGTTTTGATTCTTTGTCATTTTCAATATTAACCCTTCTCATAGCAACAGTAATTATATCAGCACCACTAGCTTCTAAAGCTTTTTTATTTATTTGAAAACTAGTATATTTGCCTGTTCCGATTATTAGCCTAGATTTAAAGGTTTTACCTCCAATAACTAATTTTTTAATTTTTTTTTCAACCTTTCTAGCCTCCACCTATAAGTTCTAAAATTTCAATTTTATCATTTTTATTAATTGTTATAGTTTTATAGCTAGATTTTGGTATAACTTCTTGATTTATTTCAACTGCTACCAGTTTATTTATTAAGGAATATTCCTTTAGTATATCAATTAGATTACAATTACTATTAATATTTTTTTTTTTTCCATTAATATAAATTTGTATTTTATTTTTTTCATTATAATCATTATATAAAATATAGTATTTATGAGTAAGAAAAAAATATTAATTGTTAATGGACCCAATATTAATTTATTGGGGCAAAGAGAAAAAATGTTTATGGCGAATTAACGTATAAGGCTCTTAAAACAACATTAATAAAATACGGTAGAAAAAAAAACTTAGATATTACTTTTTTCAAAGCAACTATGAAGGAGAAATAATTGACATTATTCAGGCAGCACGAAATAAAAAAGATGCAATTATAATTAATGCTGGAGGCTATACACATACATCTATAGCAATTTTAGACAGTTTAAGAGCATTTACTGGGTTGATATATGAAGTGCATATTAGTAATATTTATAATAGAGAATACTATAGAAGAAAATCTTATATTTCTTTAATAAGTAATGGAGTAATATGTGGTTTAGGTATACTGGGATATGAAATTGCTATAGATGCTGTTTCATTAAAATAATAATAATATATAAGGGAGAAAATGTTTAAATTTAATATAGATAAAAAAGCTATTGATACGCTTATTGATATCCTCAAAAAAAATGACTTAACTCAAATTGAAGTTAAAGATGGAAGAAAAAGTATAAAAATAGCAAAAGACAGTATCAAATTACAAAGTATTAATCATGAAATTAAAGAGTCTAAAAGTTTAAAAGTCCAAGATAAAACATTAAAAGATATAAAAGAACAAACCAAATTTGAAAATGCAATTAAAGCACCTATGTTAGGAACACTCTATCATGCTCCATCACCCAAGGCTAAAGCATTTATAAAGGTAGGACAAAAAGTGAAAAAAGGAGATATACTTTTTATTATTGAGGCAATGAAAACTATGAATCAAGTAAAAAGTGATAAAGAGGGTACAGTTAAAAAAATACTTGTTGAAAATGGTATGCCAGTTGAATTTAATCAAGACTTAGTTGTAATAGATTAAAAATGTTTAAAAAGATTTTAATAGCAAATAGAGGTGAAATTGCTGTCAGAATTATTAGATCTTGTAAAGAGTTAGGTATAAAAACAGTAGCTGTTTATTCAATAGCAGATAATGAGTCTATGCATGTAAAAATGGCTGACGAAAGTATATGTATTGGAGGAATTAAGTCATCTGAAAGTTATCTAAATATTCCAGCTATACTTACTGCAGCAGAACTTACTGGTGCAGAGGCTATTCATCCAGGGTATGGATTTTTGTCTGAGAATTATAAATTTGCAAGAGTTCTAGAAGAGCATAATATTACTTTTATTGGTCCTAAATCTGAGCATATTAAAATTATGGGGGATAAGGTTTCAGCTAGAACAGTAATAAGTAAAACAGGTATACCCCTAGTACCAGGATCAAAGGGACCTGTAAAAAATATTAAAGAACTTAAAAAAGTATCTAAGGAAATAGGTTTGCCCATAATTATCAAAGCAGCAGCAGGAGGAGGGGGCAAAGGAATGAAGGTAGTAGAAGATGAAAGTGAGTTAGAGAATGCTTATAACTTAACAAAGTCTGAAGCAGAAGTTAATTTTGGAAATGATGAGATTTATGTTGAAAAATTTTTAAGAAACCCTAAACACATTGAATTTCAAATTTTTGCAGATAATTATCAAAATGTAATTCATTTGGGAGAAAGAGATTGTTCAATACAGAGAAGGCACCAAAAATTAATTGAGGAAGCTCCTGCATATGAAATAGATCAAGAGGAAAAAGAAAAATTACTTAATGTAATAATAAAGGCGATGAAAGATATTAAATATAGGGGAGCTGGAACTATTGAAATGCTCTACGAAAATAAAAGATTTTATTTTATTGAGATGAATACTAGAATACAGGTTGAACACCCTGTAACAGAGATGATAACAGGAATTGATATTGTATCAGAACAAATTAAAGCCTCTGCAGGAAACAAGCTTACAATTCAGCAAAAAGATATAAAATTTAGAGGTCATGCTATAGAGTGTAGAATTAATGCAGAGAATCCTGAAACTTTTATACCAAGTCCTGGAACTATTAATATGTATAATCCTCCAGGGGTTTTGGAGTAAGAGTTGATTCTTGTATTTATAATGGTTATGGAGTAGTTCCATATTATGATAGTTTAATAGGAAAGTTAATAGTTCATGCAGAAAATAGAAAAGAGGCAATATCCAGAATGAATAGGTCATTAAATGAATTGGTAATTGATGGCATTGATACTACAAAAGACTTACATAAAAAAATTATTTCTTCTAAATCTTTCAAGAAATATGATTTTAGTATTAATTGGTTAGAAGGTTTTCTTAAAAAATAAATTGTTTTCTTATCAATATAATATACCAATAAATTCAGTTATTGAAGCCTATAAACAAGGTATGTTTCCAATGGCAGAAACATATTCCAGTAAAGAAATATATTGGATAGAACCAAAAAAAGAGGAGTTTTTTTTTTAATAAAATAAAAATTCCAAAAAATTTAAGAAGTTTTTAAAGAAAAATAACTTTCAAATAGCTATAGATAATAATTTTGAACAAGTTATTAATAATTGTGCAAAATTAAATAGTAGTAGAAAAGATACATGGATTAATAGCACTATTAAAAAAATTTATATAGAGATGCATAATAATGGCTTAGCGCACTCAGTAGAATGTTATTTAAATAAAGAGTTAGTTGGGGGACTGTATGGAATAAAAATAGGTAGAATTTTTTTGGGGAAAGTATGTTTAGTTTTGTCTCAAATGCATCTAAAGTAACACTTGTTCATTTATTAGAGAGACTAAAAATTGGAGGTTTTAAAATTTTAGATACACAGTTTATAAATGAACATTTAAAGCAGTTTGGAGCAATAGAAGTATCTAATAAAGAATTTAAAAGTATTATAGAAAAGAACATCAATAAAGAAGCTAATTTTTACTTTTATTCAAAAAAGGGTTTCTTACCCCATCATTTATATCCTCTTAAAAAAAGTATTATTTAGTTTTTTTGTTAATACAGTTTAACAACCAAATATCATTGATTGGATGCTCAAGACTACTTAGACTTGGAGATGAAGAAAACATCCATCCCTGAAATATTATGTTATTAAGTAATTTGTCTTTCACTGTTAAATATGCAAAATTTTCTATTTCTTCGTCTATTGGATTTTTATAACAATATTTGATATTTAAAACTAAATTTGAAAAAGTAACTTCTGTATCTATAGGTACTTTTAATTTAAAGCTTCTCCCAGTTATTCTATCAATTGCTCTGATTTCTGCTAAATTTTCAGCAAAAACTAAAAAGTTAAAAAAAATAAAAAATTATTAGTAAAAAAATTTACTATTCATCCTTTTAATTCAGTATTTAAATTAGTTGATAAGTTATTAATAACTTTTTTAATTTGTTTCTTATCTACTCCCATTAATATAGCTTCATCATATATTTGGTTTATTAAATTTTGTAACTCAATTACATTATTATTCAAAATAACAATTTTCTCCTTGCAAGAAATTTTCGAATTATCACTTGTTTTCCAAAAATCTGGATATAACTTATTTTTTTTCATTAATCAGGTTTCCATACTGAATTTTTATTTTTTTTATCAAAATATATTTTTTCTTATTTGGTTTATTTGCAGGATGATAAGAATCAATCGTTCCTGTTAAATTGGACTTTTTATTTTTTTGCCATTTGAAACTTGGTTTATTTATAATTATTTCTTTATCTTTATCAGTTTCTGTTAACCATATCTGCCATTCTACTTCTAGGTTTGTCGGGTCTATTTGTTTTTTATATAGCACCCATCTTTTTTTTTATTTTTTTTATGTATATAAAATTTATTACCTTAATTATCTTCCCCTACTTTTTTTCCATTTAAAAGTGAATATAAAATTGTTCCTATATTATTTGTTATCATATTTAACCTTTATGAATTATCCAAAATTATTTTTTTTAATTTTTCATAATCATAAGGCCCAGGTAAGATTTGCTTGCCTATAATAAAGGTAGGCGTTCCTCTTATTTTCAAACTATTAGCAAATTTTATATTTTTAATAATATTATTTTTAATTTTTTCAGAAGATATATCTTTTTTAAACTTTTCAATATCAAGTGATAATTCTTTAGCTATTTTATATAAAATATCTTCATTAATTGATTTTTTGTTATTTAGTAAAAGAGAATGGTATTCAAAATATGCATTTTGCTCATTAGCAGCCAAGGATGCTCTAGCCGCAATTTCTGAGGACTCAGAAAGTATAGGGTAGTCAATAAATACTATTTGAATATTATCAAAGTTTTTCATTAATTTTGAAATAGTAGATAAAGTTTTTTTACAATATCCACAGTTATAATCAACAAACTCAATTATTATTAGTTTACTATCCATATTACCAATTCTAGGCAAACTCTCATAAACTTTAGTATCATAAAAATTATTTAAAATATTAACAAAGCTTTTCTTTTCTTTTTCTTTTTGATTAGCAGTAAATTTTTCTAATGATTCTATTAGAATTTCAGGATTCTCAAGAATATATTTCTTAATAATATTTTCTATTTGTTTTTCATTAATATTTTTATCATCGGAATGCAAATTAAATATTAGAAAAAATATTAATATTACATATCTTATTAGCATATTCACCTATAACTTTAAATTTCATTAATTAAATTAATTATATCAGAAGCTCTTAAATTTTCAGAACTAAATTTTTTAGTAGCAGATATCACTTTTTCTGCAAAAAATTTAGCATTTTTAAAGTCTCTTCTCCTAAAAAATTCTTCTGCTGCTGACAAGTTAGCATAAATAGGTTCACCTAGACGACTATGACTAATACCTTTTAAATGCCAAGCAAATATATTTTCTGGTTCTTTTTTTACAATGAAGTTCAAATAATTATTTGCTTTTTTTATATTTTTTAAGTTTTTACTATCCTCTAATAGCAAACTACATAAAGGTAACATAATAAGCGTTGAGTTTGGTATTTTTTTTAAGGATTCTTTATAGTACTTAATTGCTTCTTTAATTTTACCATTTTCAGCAAGAATTTGAGCCTTCAACTCTATAAAAAAAGGATCATTTGGATAATCTTTTAATAGTGAATTAATCTCTTTTATTGATTTTTTATATAGAGGCGCTCTAAAATAAGCAATAGCTCTAGCATAGCGGCTACTGACAGAATTATCAGTATAATTTAATAATGTACTACCTGGACTTTCAAGAAAACCTTCAAGTTTAGCTTTTATTCTTGCATAGGAAATTTTATCAAATTTACTTTCACTATAATTATCAGCTGAAGATGTTTTTTGTTTTATAAGGTCCATTCTTGCCTTAGATAGAGGGTGAGTACGCAAAAATGGGTCTTGTCTTTCTATTAAAAGTAGTTCTTGTCCGTAAAGCTTTTCTAAAATAATACTAAGTGATTTAGGGTTTCTTTTTACTCCCTTTAAAAAATCTATAGCTAATGTATCAGCTACATATTCATTACTTCTACTGAAGGAAAAGAAACTTTTGGTTGCTATTGATGGGCCTATAGATAAAGCAGTCTGAGCAATTTCCATTCTATCATCTTTGAAATTATCATTAGCAGTAGTAGCTATCAATAAGCCCATACCTAATAAGCTTGTAAAAAATTGATTATCTTGTAGTTTTCTAGCTGTTTGTTTCATTTTTATTATATGCCCTGCTTTAATGTGTCCTATTTCATGTGCAATAACACCTATCAAGCCGCTTGCACTTCCAGCTTTAATTATAAGTCCTGTATTTAAAAACATATTTTGTCCATTGGTTACAAAAGCGTTAATTCTTTTGTCAGCTACTATATGAATTTTTAAATTATTTTCTTCTAATCCTGCTATTTTTAAAATAGGGTTAGTCCAAGCGTAGAGAATATTTTCTATTTCGGTATCTCTAATATATTTAGTATAAGCTATATTCTTTAAGAAAAATAAGCATATGACAACAATAAACAATAAATACTTAATAAAATTTTTTAAAAAGGTTATCATATAAATAAATATAGGAGATTTTTCATCATTACGTCAAATAGATCAAAGATATCGCCTTTTTATGCCATTGAAATATTTGAAAAAGGTCAGATTTTTAAGAGTAAAAATGGTTTTGTTAGAAATTTAGCATTAGGAGAACCTTCTGCGAATTTACCAAAAAAATTACTTATTAATTTAAAAAAAAAATAGAAGAACAAAAATTTGGTTATACTGAGTCTATTGGAACAATAGAATTAAGAAAGAAAGTTAGTAATCATTATAAAAATAACTATGATGCAGATATTTCTTTAGAAAATGTAGCAATTACTTCAGGAGCCTCAGCTGGTATTTTTATGTCTTTATTATGTTTATTTAAAAAAGGAAGTTTTATAGCTATAACAAGGCCAGGTTATCCTGCTTATAAAAACATTATTAAAGCTTTAGATCTTAGAGTTTATTATATAGATACTTTTGAAGAGAATAACTTTCAATTAACAACTAATGTAGTAAATGATCTCCCTAATAATATAAAGGGTATAATAATCTCAAGTCCTTCAAACCCCTGTGGAGGTATTATTTCGGATAATGAAATGTTTAATATATTAAACATTTGTAAGTCTAAAAATATTAAAGTTATTTCTGATGAGATTTATCACAAAGTAGAATACCAAAATAATAAGTTAAATACTGCTTTTAACTTTGATACTAATTCAATAGTAATAAATAGTTTTTCAAAATATTTTCTTATGACTGGTTACAGGCTAGGTTGGATTATTGGAGGCAAAGGTTTTATTAATCAAATTAGAAACCTCTCAATGAATTTTTATTTAAGTCCATCTAGTATTTCACAATATGTAGCAAAAAAAGTATTTAATTATTATGATTATTTTGATTCTATTGTCTTAAAATATTTAGAAAATAGAAATTATTTAATTAGTAAGCTTCAAAGTATGGGGATTAGAGATATTACAGTGCCTAAAGGAGCATTTTATCTATATGTAAATATTTCTAAGTTTAATACTGATTCTTATGACTTCTGTAAAAAAATGGTTAATGATATAGGGGTAACATTAGCACCTGGTATAGACTTTGATGATAAACGTGGAAATAACTATGTTAGGTTTTCCTATGCATGTGAAAAAACAGAATTAGAAGATTCTCTAAAATTAATAAAAAACTGGTTGTAAATTATTGATCCCACCAACCAGTTTTTACCTCTTTTATTATTTTCTTTCTTCCAGTTACCTTCTTATTAATTTTTTCTTTTGGTGCTAATTCTTTATTTTTAGTAGTAGGTTTTTTTAAGACTTTTTTAGTTTTATTTTTTTTGACAGTTTTTTTGTTATCTTCTTCAGTACCTTCTAATTTCTTTATAGCATTTTTCTCTTTATATTTTTTTGTATTCAGTTTTTTATTATTTCCTTTATTTAATTTCTCAATACTTGCCTCATCTTCATTTTTTTCATTATTATTTTCAGCAATAATGTAAAATTTATTTAATTCAAATGAATTATCAACAGTAATTTTAACTACATTATCACCAATTTTTTTAGACTTTATAAATTCATATTTATAATTTAATAAGTATTGTGACATAGCAGAACTTATCTTGAGATTAATTACTTTTTTTCTAAGGTTTTCAACATCAAATTTAAATTTCTAATAATTTGCAGCGCTTGAGATTCTACTGATCTTACTAAACCTGATCCACTACAATGATTACATGCCTTATAATTGATTTCCAATAAGCTTGGCCTTAGTCTCTGTCTAGACATTTCTAATAAACCAAAAGGTGAAATTTTTACCAACCTGTATTCTTGCTCTATCTTTTTTAATAGCATTTTTAAAGACATTTTCAACTTGATAATTATTTTTTCTTATATTCATATCAATAAAATCTATTACAATCAATCCTCCCAGGTCTCTTAGTCTTAACTGTCTAGCTATTTCTTTAGCAGCTTCTATATTTGTTTTATATGCTGTAGTTTCAATATCTCTTTCAAGAGTAGATTTTCCAGAGTTCACATCTATTGCTACTAGAGCTTCTGTTGGATTTATAACAATAGATCCGCCAGAAATCAAATTTACTTCTGAATTAAAAATTAAATCAATATCTTTTTCTATTCCATAATGATTAAAAATTGGAAGGTTATCTTTATATTTTTTTACTAAAGAAGATTTGCTAGGCATTAAAGTCTTCATAAAACTTTTTCCTAATTTATAAGCATCATCTCCCTCAATAATAATTTCCTTTAAGTCATTTGAAAAATTATCTCTAATAGCTCTTTTTATTATATGGTTTTCTTCGTGAATAAGTATAGGAGCAATAGATTTTAATGTTTTATTTTTTATTTCTTGCCAAAGCTTAAAAAGATAATCATAGTCTCTTTTTATTTCTAATTTAGATTTATCTCCACCGGCAGTTCTTAATATAACAGACATTTCTTTTGGAATATTAAGCTTGTTTATTATTTCTCTCAATTTTTTTCTGTTTTTAAACATTATTTTTTTACTAATACCACCAGAGTTTGCAGAGTTCGGCATTAATACACAATATCTTCCTGCGAGAGATAAAAAAGTAGTTATTGCTGCGCCTTTATTTCCTCGTTCTTCTTTTGTTATTTGAATAAGCAATATTTGTCTTTTTTTAATAACTTCTTGAATTTTATATTTCGAATACAGCTTACTTCTTCTTATACTAGCTTGCTTTAAAGTCGTAGCTTCATTAAAAGTAATCTCCTCTTCATCACCAGATTTACTTTTTTTTTTCCTTTACTTATTTCTTTTGACTTAACATTATCAATAGTATTAGCTAGTAATTCTTGTTTATCTGCTATTGGTATTTGAAAATAATCAGGATGAATTTCATTAAATGGTAAGAAACCATGTCTATCATTTCCATAATCTACAAAGGCCGCCCTAAGCGATGGTTCTACCCTTGAGACCTTGGCTAAGTATATATTTCCTCTAAGTTGTTCTTTGGTACTGCTTTCAAAGTCTAAATCCTCTATTTTTTTGTCTTCTAATATAAGTATTCTTGTTTCCTCTAAATGAGCAGCATCTATAAGCATGCTTTTTGTCATAAATTTTATATCTCCAAATTTTTTCATTAATTAATTTTTTTTATTTTATTTTTTAAATGTTATTAAATTCATTTTTATTTATGTGTAATATTATTATACTTAATTAATAACTTTTAAAAAGTATTATGTAAAATTATGTTATTATTTAGAATACTATTAATTTTCTTAGTTTTTACTAATATAAAACTTTTATTTTCAATAGATAATAAACTTAATAATATACGATTTTCAGATAATCATTCAAAGTAAATCATTAAGAATAGTTTTAGATTTAACTCATAAAGCACCCTATACAGTTTTCTCACTAAATAATAACCCCAGATTGGTAATAGATTTAGAGTCAAAGTCTGAAATTAAGAAATTTAAAAATGAGAGTATATATATAAAAAATATAAGAACTAGAAAAACTGACAAAAATGTTATGAGAATAGTGTTTGACTTAAAGTCTAATTTTTATATTGATAAACACTTTTATTTGAAAAAAAATGAAAAAAATATTTATAGGTTAGTTATAGATTTAAAGTTAAATAACAAAAGTATCGTTGAACATAAAGAAAAAATAACTAGGAAAGAGTCAAAGTTTATTATTACAATAGATGCAGGCCATGGTGGAATAGTTCCTGGGGCTATAAATTTAGGGCAAAAAGAAAAAAATATAACTTTAATAGCAGCTAAAGAACTCAAAAATATACTAGAAAAAAAAAATTTTAAAATTTTTTAACAAGGAAAGATGATAGGTTTATATCTTTAAGAAACAGAAGAAATATAGCAAAAAAAAATAATAGTGATCTATTTATATCATTACATATTGATAGTTTAAAAAAAAAACAACTAGAGGTACTTCAATATATACTCTTTCAGAAAAAGCATCTGATAGTATTACAGCTAGATTAGCAGAGAGAGAAAATAAAGTGGATTTAATAGCAGGAGTGAATCTTCAAGATGTAGATAATGAAGTTGCTTCGATTTTATTAGATCTTAATAGAAGAGAAACTAAGAACTCTTCTTCTTTGTTTGCAGAAAGCTATGTAAATATAGTAAGAAAAAATGGTCATAGACTTTTAAGAAGGCCACATAGACATGCTGGTTTTGCAGTATTAAAATCTACAGATATTCCATCTGTATTGATAGAGTTAGGTTTTCTATCTAATGTAAATGATGTTAAGTTATTAACAAAAAAAAAAACTAGATTGAGGTTGTTATTTTCTTTGGCAGAAGCTATAGAGTTGTATGCTAATAAAAGAAGAATTTTTAATTAGATTATTGACCCTGTGCAGGAGCACCTATTTTTTCTTCTACACCTTCACTATTATTATTTGTATTAAAATTAATATTTTCTATTTCTTCAAAAACGGCTTTATAACTTTTATAATCTCTAGAGTTTCTATGACTTCCCTGTTCTAACATCTTTTTAGATATTGAGTTAAAAGGACAACCTCTTATTTCAATACCATTAACTTTATGCATCCAGTTTCCAGCTAAATCTATTCTGCAAGAGCCAGAATTACTTATCACTTCTGACATAGTAAGAGTTCTGGTATTTACTCCTAACCCACTTAATATATTTACACTTAAAATATAATTTAAATTAGGTATTTCATATAAATTTCCATCAATATCTAATACCAAAGTTCCAATAGATGACTTAACACCCTTATATGTTTTAGGTAAAATAAAAAAAGTAATTTATCTTTAGCGTCTAGTATTTCTCCACCTAGTAGAGAAAAACTTAGAAGCCTAGCTTCTGCAACATCAGTAGTTGCTACCATATTATTTTCACCAAAAAATACTTTTTTTACTTCTTCTGATAAAAGTTCCATTATGACATTTTGTTGAGTTGCAAAATCATTCATTAAAATATTTATTGCATCATATAGGCTAATTGATTTGGGGGTAACTTGATTTCTTATAAAGTCTAAAATAATTTCATTATTATTTTTAGAAGCTAATGTAAAAGCTTTCAGCATATCATCATAAGGCAATTCATATGCACCTAAAAGGTTATCACCAAAAAATACAACTTCAGAGCAATCACTTAATACTAATTTTATTTTAGAAGAAAATTTATTAAAAATTTCTAGATCTTGTTTATTTAGAGTAGAAAAACTCAAAATATCCATTCTCATTTCTCTTGAATCCTTTAACTGGTCAGAGTAGTGTTTTATCTCTAACAACTTTAGGTCTGATTGGGATAACCTCGGTCCTTCTTCATTGCTACCAGTGTTAAATGGTTTTAATTCCTTTTTAATAAAATCAAGAATTTGTTTATTAGTATTTATTCTACATTTTTTTTTATTTTCTTGTGAGTCTAAAATAGAAATATTCAAAATAATTATAATTAATATACAAAATATTTTATTAAAAAGCATGAAAAAAAAATATCATAACTTATATTTATTTCAATAATTCTATTTTTTTTATTTGATTGCCTGAGAACAGATCATAAATATTTATAATATATTTATCATCTAATTTATATTTTATTATTATATTATCATTACTTATATAAAAATCTTCTAACTTTGAATCCTTTGCAAGTTTAAGTGTAATAGCATTTGAATTATTTTTTTTTAAATTATTAAATTTATGATATATTCCCACCATCAAAATAATTAAACCAAAAACTATCAATATGCCAAAAAATATCACAATAAATTTTAGTAACTTAATATTCATATTATAATATTAACACGAAAATGAAAAATTTTAATAAAGAAGATAATTTAATAGAAATTATATTTGAGGATGACTTTATTATTGTAATTAATAAAAAAAATGGATTACTAAGTCATTGTAATCAAATAGAAAGCAGTATTAGTGTAGTAAGCTTACTGAAAAAACATAATATAAAGCTTTATGAAGCAGAAGATAGCTTAAGAGATGGAATAGTACACAGACTTGATAAAGACACTTCTGGTTTAATGGTATTAGCAAAAAGTCTATTTTCATATAAAAGTCTAATTGACCAATTTAGTGATAGAAAGGTTATTAAAGTATATAAAGCATATTGTTGGGGTATACCTATGCCTATAGCAGGTACTATTGAAAAACCAATATCAAATTATTTAAATAGAAAAAAACTAGTGCTGAAGGTAGATATGCTATTACTAATTATAAGGTTACAAAAAATTTTAAAAATTATTTTTCTGAAATAGAATGTAAAATTTTAACAGGAAGAACTCATCAAATTAGAGTTCATATGCAATCCATAAATTGCCCTTTAATAGGAGATCAACTTTACTCTAAAAATAGAAATATATCACAATCTTTTTCAGGTAATATAAGAAGCTTTTTAAAAGATTTTAGAAGGCAGGCTTTACATGCACAGCACCTTTCCTTTATGCATCCAAAAAGTAAAAAAATTAAATCTTTTTTTATAGAAATGCCTAATGATATGATAAATTTAAGAGACGAATTAGTTGCTGAGTTTAATTTGAATTGTTAAAGTATTTATATGTCTAATATTACATTACCTAGTATTTCTTCTCAAGGTAGTTTGCAAAAGTACCTTATTTCAATTAGAAAATTTCCAATTTTGGAGATGGAAGAAGAATATACATTAGCAAAAATGTGGAAAAATAAAAAAGACTTAAATGCTGCACATAAGTTAGTTACCTCACACCTCAGGCTAGTAGCAAAAATTGCTATGGGCTATAAAGGATATGGTTACCAGTTGCTGATTTAATATCAGAAGGTAATATAGGGCTAATGCAGGCAGTTAAAAGATTTGACCCTGATAAAGGTTTTAGACTAGCTACTTATGCTATGTGGTGGATAAGAGCTGCGATACAAGAGTATATTCTTCATTCTTGGTCATTGGTAAAAATAGGAACTACAGCTGCTCAAAAAAAACTGTTTTTTAATCTAAGGAAAATAAAAAATGAGCTTGAAATTATAAATGAAAGAGATCTTAGGCCTGAGGATGTTAAAGAAAATCTAAAAGATTATCCGTAGATGAAAATGAAGTATATAGTATGAACAGTAGAATGGCTGGACATGATCATTCATTAAATACACCACTAAAACATGATAGCAATACAGAGTGGCAAGATTGGATTGAAAATAAAGAGGAAAGCCAAGAAACTAGGCTAGAAGAAAATCAGGAATACAAATTTAGAAAAACTATATTAATAAATGCATTATCCTCACTAAGTGAAAGAGAAAAGTATATTTTTGAAGCAAGAAGAATTAAAGAACCTCAGGTAACTTTGGAGGAATTGAGTAAAAAATTTAATATTAGTCGTGAAAGGGTTAGGCAAATAGAAGTGCGAAGTTTTGAAAAAGTTCAGCAGTTCATTAGACAGTTTTTAAAAAATAAGCAAAAGTTAAACTTAATAGATAGACAATCTATTAAAAAGGATCTTTAAACAGTATAGTATCTTCTCTTTCAGGGCTAGTAGATAGCATACTTACCTCCACTCCAGTAATTTCTCTTAACGTTTCAATATATTTTTTTGCATTTCTAGGCAGTTCATTGTAGTTTCTACATCCTCTAGTACTTTGATTCCATCCATCAAGCTCAATATATTCAGTTTTCAAGTCATTTGTAGAAGAAATTATAGGAGGTAAATAATTATATTTTTTACCATTGAAATCATAAGAAATACAGATATTTATTTTTTCAAACTGATCTAAAACATCTAGTTTTGTTAATGCTAATCCATGGATCCCACAAATATCTACAGATTGTTTTAATAAAACTAAATCCAACCAACCACATCTTCTTTTTCTTCCAGTTACAGTTCCAAACTCATTACCAATTTTTCCAAGTTTTTCTCCTACTGAATTATTTTGTTCAGTTGGGAATGGTCCTTCTCCAACCCTTGTCAAATACGCTTTAGTAATCCCAAGAGTATAGCAGTTTTTTATAATCCCTAAACCGCTACCAATTGATGCTTGAGAACTTATTGTATTAGAAGAGGTAACAAAAGGATAGGTGCCGTGATCATTATCTAATAACATACCTTGAGCCCCTTCAAATAAAATATTTTTTTCTTCATTTTGTAATTTGATCAAATCATTCCATATATTAGAGACGTATGGTTTAATAAAATTTGTTACATCATTTAATTGATTAAGTATATCAATAGACTTTAATTCATTAATACCCAAACCTTTTCTTATAGGATTATGATGAAAAAGTGCATTTTCTATCTTTTTTTTTAAATTTCTTTTATCAAAAATATCACATAATCTTATTGCTCTTCTTCCGACTTTATCTTCATATGCTGGTCCTATACCTCTGCCTGTAGTGCCAATTTTTATACCATCTAGTTTATGTTCTCTAGCATTATCTAGTTCTCTATGATAGGAGAGAATTAAGCTAGTAGTTTCAGAGATAGATAATAGGTCTGCTAGTAATATTGATGCCTTTATGTGAGACTGCTTCAATTTCTCTAGCAAGAGCCCACAAGTCTAAAACTACACCATTACCTATAAAGGATTTTTTACCTCTTACTATACCTGATGGTAACAAGCTTAGTTTATAAACCTTCCCATCTATGACTAGTGTATGTCCTGCATTATGTCCACCTTGAAATCTAACCACTGCATCAGCTTTATTGGACAACCAATCAACTATTTTTCCTTTTCCTTCATCGCCCCACTGTGATCCTATTACAATAACATTAGACATTAGTTAACCTTCTTAAGCTTTCCATTTTTATTTAAAATATAATTACAATTTTGTTTTTTTGCTTCTTTTAATATATTTTTTTAGCAAAAAGTTCTTTAATAATAATAAATGATTTTTTTAATTTTATTTTTTTATACTTTATATTATAAGGGACATATATTTTCTCTCTGTATTTAAAGTTAGTTGATTCTAATAATTGACTAACTAAAAATGTCATACCTAAACCTATTTCATTATTATTAGACTTATAATCACCACCTACAGCAATATGTTTAGCATTTTCTTTATTATAAATTTTAAATCCAAAATTAAAATACTCTAAAAAGCTATTACCTTCTGTCATATCAACTGTAATTGATAAGTCTTTATTATTATTTTTTACAACTGTTATAAATTTAAAAAAATTCTTCAATAATTCATCAATTTTTTTAGGAAATATAAATTTTTTATATACTTTCAAGGCTTCTTCTATTGTTCCTGCCATTAAAATCAATCCATTTATATAATTATATTTTTTATCTTTTATAATACCAGTGTCTTTATTTTCTAATGCTTTTTTTATATTTTCATTTGACTTTGATTTTAAATTAAACTTTTTATCTATAATTCTAAATATTGAAGGCAAGCTAAAATCAATAGTAATATTTTTGATGTTAAGGCTTTGTAGTGCAGTAATAGCTATATCTAAAATTTCTATCATACTATTATCTTGGGGTCCACCTATAAGTTCTACTCCAATTTGTTTTAGCTGCCTTTCTGTTTTATAGTTATTTTTTGAGTTTCTAATAACTTCTCCAGAATATGCAAATCTTAAAGGCCTAGTAAAATGTTTTAGCTTTGTAGCTGCAAGTTTAGCTAATTGAGGTGTTATATCAGACCTAAGAACTAAGATCTTTTTTGTTTCAGGCTCAATTAATAAAAAAGACTCATTATGTAAGGATTTTAATGTATTTTGTGAAATATTATCTTCATATTCTATCATTGGTGTTTTAACTAATAGATATCCATTAAGAAAAAATAAGTCTAAAATTAGTCTTGATATTGATTCTTCTTTATGTGCTTCTTCTGGGAGCAAAACTTTGAAACCTTCAGGTAGTAGATCATTAATGAAGAAGTTTTTCATACTAGAATTTTAGTGCTTTAACCTTTTTTATATTATTTAATTTTTGCAAATCATTTATTATAGAGTCATTTAAATACTGATCTAATTCTAATAATGATACAGCTTCTCCTTGACCTGTTCTGCCTAAATTAAAGTTTGCTATATTAATATTTTTACTTCCTAAGAGAGATCCTAAAGATCCAATAAAACCTGGTTTATCATTATTTAATATATATAACATATTAGGAGAAATTTCACCTTCAATTCTCATATTCATTATAGATATTATTCTTGAATTATTAGCAAAGATTATACCTGCATAATTAAATTCTTCATCTGCAGTAGAGATATTGATATGTATCTCAGATGTGTGAATAGAGGTTTCGGTTTGAAAAGAAGAAATAATTTCAATATTTTTTTGCTTAGCTATAGTTTCTGCATTTATTAAATTAACACTCTCCATTCTATTAGAAAATATTCCTGCAACTACATTTGCAATTAATGGTTTTGTATTTAAAGAAGATATTTCACCTTTAAAAGTAATATTAATTTTAGATATAGTATTTTCTATAATTTGGCCACCAAACTTTCCTAATTTTAAGGATAAATCAATAAATGGCTTAAGTTTAGGGGCATCTTCAAGGCTTATAGGTGAAACATTAATTGAATTAACAATTACATCATTATTTAAATAATCTGAAATTTGCTGTGCAACTTGTATAGCAACATTTTCTTGAGCTTCAGATGTAGATGCTCCTAAATGAGGGGTAAGTATCAAGTTATCTACATTAAATAACTTTTTATTTGTAGGTGGTTCTTCACTGAATACATCTAGAGCAGCTCCAGATATCTTACCTTGGTTCATTAATTCAATAAGATCATCTTCAACTATTAGCCCACCTCTTGCGCAATTTATTATTTTAACATTATCTTTGCATTTAGAAAGGTTATTTTTATTTAAAATACCTTTTGTTTTATCTGTTAGAGGAGTATGTAATGTTATAAAATCAGAATTTTTTAGTATTTCTTCTAGTTCAACTTTTTTCGCTCCGATTTTTTCAGTTTGATCTTTAGATAGAAAGGGATCAAAAACTAATACTTTCATTTTAAGGCCTAAACACCTTTCAACAACAAGAGAACCAATATTTCCACAGCCAATCATTCCCAAAGTTTTTCCGAATAACTCAGTTCCCATAAATTTACTTTTTTCCCACTTCCCTTCTTTTGTAGATTTGCTGGCCTGAGGAATATTTCTAGCTAGAGACATCATCAAACTAATAGTATGTTCAGCAGTGGTAATTGAGTTACCAAATGGTGTGTTCATTACAACTATTCCATTATTGGTCGCTGCTTCTATGTCAATATTATCAACTCCAATTCCAGCTCTTCCTAAAACTTTTAGTTTTTCTCCTGATTGAATTATTTTTTTTGTAATTTTTGTCGCTGATCTAACTACAATTCCTTCATATTCATTTACTATCTTACAAATTTCTTCTTCTGATAATCCTATTTTTTTATCAAAATTAATACCATTAGCAGTAAATACTTTTTCTGCTTGTATGCTCATCTTATCTGCTATTAATACTTTTTTCATAACACTCATTCTCTTATAAATTTAATAAAACACCACTCTAACCAATCTAGTAGTATATCAATATCTCTCTCATTAACCGTAGCTCCTCCCCATATTCTAATTCCAATAGGTGCATCTCTGTAAGAATTAATATCATAAGCTATCTTATTTTCTTCTAAAAAGAAAACACATTATTCATTTTTTTCTTTTAGTTTATCAGTTTCATATTTTTCTAAAACACTCTCTTTTATTTTAAGGCAAATAGAAGTGCATGATCTTATACTTTCTTCCTCAGGTAAAAAGTCTAACCATAGAGAGTTTCTTATTTTTTTTCAACAACCAATAGATTTTTTTGCTAAGTTCAATAGTTTTTTCTATTCCTCCAACTTGTTTTACCCATTTCAAGGAGTCTAAAGCATCTTCTACACAAAGCATAGATGGTGTATTAATAGTACTTCCTGTAAACAATTTCTTATTAACCTTTCCTTTATTAGATAATTGAAAAATTTTTGGTATTGCTCTATTTGGAATAAAGTTTTCTAACCTATGAATTGCTTTCTGGCTTAGAACTATAATACCATGCTGTGCCTCACCACCTAAAACTTTTTGCCATGAAAAAGTAGTAGCATCTAATTTTTTCCAGGGTAAACGCATTGAAAAAGCAGCAGATGTTGCATCACAAATTGTTAAACCTTCTCTATTATCGGGTATCCAATTACCATTCGGGACACATACCCCAGAGGTGGTACCATTCCATGTAAATACAATATCTTTTTTAAAATTTACATCATTTAGGTTTACAATTTTACCATATTTTGCTTGTGTTACTTTTGTATTTGGTATTTTAAGTTGGTTAATTATATCTTTTACCCAGTCATTACCGAAACTTTCCCAAGCCAAAACCTCTATAGGTTTTTCACCAAGTAATGACCAAAGTAACATTTCAATTGCTCCTGTATCTGACGCAGGAACTATACCAATATGGAAATTATCAGGTATTTCTAATAATAATTTAGTCAAATCAATTACTTCTTTAATTCTTGATAGGGCAATTTTTGATCTATGAGATCTACCTAAGATAGCTTTAGAATATATATCTGAACTCCATCCGGGTCTTTTTGCACATGGACCTGATGAAAAATAAGGATTTGAAGGTTTTTGTTCTGGTTTTAAAATCATAATTTATTATAAAATAACGTTGATAAAGGTGTGGGTCAAACTCTAACTTTTAAAATTTGCAAAATGGTTGATCGGGTTATGCCCTTTTCCAATTAGAAAACTATTTTTTATTCCATAATGCACATAATCTATTGATAACTTTATACTTTCTTTAAGACTTTTTCCTAAGAAAAGATTTGCAGTTATTGCTGAGGCTAGGCTACAGCCAGTTCCATGTGTATTATTTGTTTTTATTCTTTGGCTTAGAAATTTATCTGTCTTACCGTTATTAAATAAAATATTAGTAATAGTTTTTTTTTCCTTCTAGGATATGGCCTCCTTTAAGCAATACTCGTTTGATGTTAAAGTCATTAAATTTATTTTTACAATCTAACATTTCATTTATATTTCTTATTTTACAATTCAATATTTTTTCTGCCTCTAAGATATTAGGTGTAATAATAAAGCTTTTTGGTATTAAAGTTTTTTTTAAATAACTTATAGCATTTTCCTTCAAAAGAGGGTGACCACCTTTAGCAATCATTACAGGATCTAAAACTATAGGAACTAAAGGAAAATATTTTTCTAAAGAATTATTAATAACTTTTATAATCTTCTTGTTAGAAAGCATTCCAATTTTTATATATGATATATCTAAATCTTGAGCTATAGCTTTAATTTGTTCTTCTATAAAGTGTATTGGTATATTAAAAACTTTATTTACTCCTCTAGTATTTTGTGCTGTTAATGCAGTAAATACAGTGGCAGCATATACTTTAAAAAAGGTTAAAGTCTTGATATCAGCTTGAATGCCAGCACCAGCACTTGAGTCAGAACCAGCTATTAATAGAACTGATTTTTTTTTCAAACTTTTTCTTTCATTAAAATTACTATCTTTTTAGAAATAGACTGAGCTAATTCTAAATTATTTGCTTCTATCATTGTTCTGATTTTATTCTCAGTTCCAGATTTTCTAATTATAATTCTAGCATTTTTTTTATCTATTTTTTTTTCAACTTTCTTTTTTATATTACTTATTATTGATTCAGATTTCTGATTGGTTCTTATTGGAAAGTTTTGCATAATCTGAGGGTAAGGGGTATATACGTTTGCGAGAGCTGAAAGTTTTTTATTTTCAAACTTCATAATACCTAAAACTTCTAAAGATGCTAATATTCCATCACCTGTAGATGAATAATTATCTAAAATAATATGACCAGATGGTTCTCCACCTAAAACAAAGTTTTGTTCTTTCATAGATTGAATTATATTTCGATCACCTACATCAGTTCTAATTAAATTAATTTTTTTCTAAAAAATAATCTTCTAAAGCTTTATTTGTCATAATAGTGCCAACAACTGTATTCTGAGACAAATTATTATTTTTTTTCCAAAACTTAGCAATAATAGCTATAATTTTATCTCCATCAACAATTATTCCATTTTCATCAACTAAAATGGTTCTGTCAGCATCTCCATCTAAAGCAATTCCAACATCAGCTTTAAATTCTATTACTTTATTAATAAGATTATTAGGAAATGTTGACCCACTATTTTCATTTACGTTGGTTCCATCAGGACTAACATTTATAGGAATAACATTAGCTCCAAGTTCCCATAAGATTTTAGGAGCCACATTATATGCTGCACCATTTGCACAATCTATTACTATTTTTAGACCGTCTAAGCGCAGTTTTGAAGATATTTTTGATTTCAGATATTCTATGTACCTTCCTCCTGCATCTTCAATTCTCTTTGCTCTACCAAGGTTTTTCAGGCTTTACTAAATTTTTAAATTTAGAATCAATAAGTTTTTCAATATTTAGTTCATCTTTATTAGATAATTTAGTTCCATCTGGTCCAAAAATTTTAATTCCATTATCTGAATAATGATTATGAGATGCAGATATCATTACTCCTACATCACATCTCATAGATGAAACTAAAGCTGAGACACCTGGTGTTGGTAGAGGGCCAGTAAGATACACATTCATACCCATACTTAAAAATCCTGCTGTTAAAGATGGTTCTATTGTATAGTTTGATAATCTAGTATCTTTTCCAATTAGAACAAAATGCTTATGATTGCCTCTAGTAAAATATTCAGCAGTTGCCATACCAATGTTTAATGCTAAAGAAGCATTCATTTTATTAGAGTTAGCTTTTCCTCTAATACCATCTGTTCCAAAGTATTTTCTTTTATTTTTCATAATTTTTTAATTTGCTCTTTTAAAGATATCGATTGCTTCTTTTGTTTCCTGAACATCATGAACTCTTAAGATTTTAGCTCCTTTAGTATATGCATTAACTGCTAATACGACTGATGGTGTTAAAGTATTATTTTTAGTCAAACATTTAATTAGACTTTTTCTTGAAACACCAATCATTAAAGGATGACCTAAGTCTAAAAAGATACTAAGGTTTTTGAGTATAATATAGTTATGATCTAAGGTTTTAGCAAAACCTATTCCAGGATCTAAAATAATTCTTTCTTTAGATATGTTCATTCTGTTCAATATATTTAATTTTTTTTTAAAAAAATTATATATATCACATACTACATTATTATAAATAGGATTATTTTGCATTGTCTGAGGAGTTTCTTTAGAATGAGTTAATACATACATACAATCATAGTTTTTAAGTAAATTTAAAGTGTTTTTATCATAATTTAGACTAGAAACATCATTTATTATTTTTGTTCCTAAATCTAAAGCAACTTGCATCGTTAAAGAGTTTCTTGTATCACATGAAATCAAAATATTATTTTTTGATAATTCTTTTATTACTGGTTTAATTCTTTTTATTTCCTCTTGAACATCTACAGCTGAGGCTCCTGGTCGAGTTGATTCTCCCCCTACGTCAATAATATCTGCTCCTTCTTTTATCATATTTTCCGCTCTAGTTAGAGCATTTTTAAGATCAAAATAACGTCCACCATCATAAAAGCTATCTTTAGTAATATTAAGTACCCCCATAATAATAGGTTTTTGACAATCAACAAGATTCATATGTGTTAATGGGGTGTTTATTCTTTTTAATCTATCACTTAAATTTAGGTATTTTTTAAGGATTACTATTAGATTTACTATTTCTCGATACTTTAAATACATCAACAGTATTTTTTATTTCAAATTGATTTTGTCTTGTAATCTTTAATATATTTGCATTTTTAAATTTTATATTTCCTTTTTCATCAAAGGAATGATTGAAAGGTTGCAAATAAAACTCTTCACTCAAATTATATGTCAACTAAGATGTATTTTTAATAGTTAAAGGGACTGATCCAATTGGTTTATTTTTAATCTTACTATCAGTTTTTTTATTTTCTGTATTATTAGAGTCTGATTCTTTACTTTCATCTTCTTTAACTATTTTTTTTCCTTTAAGAAGGTCTTTAATTTCAGAGGCAGTAAGTGTTTCATACTCAAGCAATCCTTTTGCTATTATGTGTAAATCTTTTAGTTTAGCATTAATAATTTTTTTTGCTGTAGCTTCTCCTTTTTTAACTAAGGCTTTAACTTCACTATCAATAATACGTGCAGTTTCATCTGATATATTAGTTTGCTGAGAAACTGAATGACCAAGAAAAACTTCTTCTTGATTACTTTCATATCTTAAAGGACCAAGTTTGTCAGAAAACCCAAACTCTTTTACCATTCTTTTAGCTAAATTAGTAGCTTGTTGAATATCATTACCTGCTCCTGTAGTAATATTATCTTTACCATAAATTAATTCTTCTGCTATTCGTCCACCGAAAAGGGAGGCCAGCTGAGCATTTAATTCATTATAAGTGTGAGCTAATTTATCTCTTTCAGGTAACCACATAGTAACCCCTAAGGCTCTTCCTCTAGGAATAATTGTCACTTTATGCAAAGGTTCGTGTCCTTTAGCATTTAACATTACTAAAGCATACCCAGCTTCGTGATATGCTGTTTTTTCCTTTTCATCTTCTGTCATAACCATTGACCTTCTTTCACTACCCATCATCACTTTATCTTTGGCTTCTTCAAACTCGATCATAGAAACATTTTTTCTTATTTTTTCTAGCAGCTAGTAAAGCTGCTTCATTCACAATATTAGCTAAATCTGCTCCAGAAAATCCTGGTGTTCCTCTTGCTATTGTTCTAGCATCAACATCTGAAGCTAAGGGTACTTTTTTCATATGAACCTTAAGTATTTTTTCTCTACCTACAATATCAGGGTTAGGAACTACTACTTGTCTATCAAACCTTCCTGGTCTTAGTAGTGCTGGATCTAATACATCTGGTCTGTTTGTAGCAGCTATTAAAATAACACCTTCGTTAGTTTCAAAACCATCCATTTCAACAAGTAACTGATTCAAGGTTTGCTCTCTTTCATCATTACCTCCACCTAAACCTGCTCCTCTATGTCTTCCTACTGCATCAATTTCATCTACAAAAATTATGCAAGGTGCATTTTTTTACCTTGCTCAAACATATCCCTTACTCTAGAGGCTCCTACACCAACAAACATTTCAACAAAGTCTGATCCAGAAATAGTAAAAAAAGGCACACTTGCTTCACCAGCCACAGCTCTAGCTATTAAAGTTTTACCAGTCCCAGGAGGTCCTACCAAGTAATACGCCTTTAGGAATTTTACCTCCTAATCTTTGAAATTTAATAGGATTTTTTAAATATTCAACAACTTCTTCTAATTCTTCTTTTGCTTCATCAACTCCTGCCACATCTTTAAATGTTACTTTCCCATGTTTTTCAGTTAACAACTTTGCTTTTGATCTTCCAAAACCTAAAGAACCCCCACCTTTTCCTTGCATTTGTCTCATAAAAAAATCCAAACACCAATAAAAAGAAGCATTGGAAGCCAATTTAAAAATAAGCCTAGTAGAGGTGAAACTGCTTCTTCTTCTGGAGCTGAATTGATTATAACATTATGAGATGATAATTTTTCTATAATATTTGGATCATTCGGGGGAGTATAAGTAGAAAATTTACTTCCATCATCAAGATGTCCTGATATAGTTCTTCCTACAATTGAAACATCGTTAACTTTATCATTATCAACAAGTTTTAAAAATTCAGAATAAGGTACTTTAGCTGTTCTTGATTGATCTTGATTTTGATTAAATAGATTAAAAACTAAAACTAAAACTATAGCAATAACTACCCATATAAAAACGTTTTTTCCTGAATTATTCAATTTTCATCCTTCTTATATAATATTGTCATATTTTTTATCAAAAAAATCAATAGTGTGAATTTCTATACTCTTTTCAAGTGTATTTAGTTCACATATATTTAAATGGGGTATGTAAAGCAAACCTTCAAGAGTAAATATTGCAGGTAAAGTTTTTCTTACTTGAAATGGTAGAATTTTAATTTTTTTTTTATTTATTTTGAAGTTTTTCTTATAAAAAGAGTTATCTAATATGGAACCTAAAGGTAAAATCTTTATTGATACATTTTTTTTATTAATTAATTTTAAATCTGTTATCCCAAATCAAATTGTTATTACCAGGCAGTAGTTGAATTCTTTTTTCTAAATCATTGTATTCTCTAAAAATAAATATTTTTTCTTATTAATAACTAAAATACACCCTCCTAGATGAATAAGTAATGCTTTTATCATTAAAAGCTTTAAAATATAATTTTTCTAAAATTTCTGCTTTTGAGAAATAGTTTTTATTTCCCAATCTGAAAATTGCTATTCTTAAAAAATTAAGAACTAAGAATTTAGGATATTTTTTTAAAATTTCTCTCTTTATCTCAAGAAAACCTTCATTTCTATAAAAATAATCATATTTTAATTTTTCTTTAATAAATTTTTCATTGTATTTTCTAATATTACAAAAAACTGAAGCTGCCTTTATTAAATTATATTTTAATTTTATTTCATTATTAAGAATTTTTCTAACTCTTGATCTAAAATATTTATCATTTAAATTTGATGGATCATTAATAAAGTCAATTTTTTTTTGAATTAAGTTGTAGAATTTGATTTTTTGTAAAACATAAAAGCGGTCTAAACAACTTTATATTAAATATTTTCTCTTAATTCAAAAATAGGACATAGTCCTTCAAGGTATGAATTATTAATAATTCTCATTGATATTGTTTCAGCAATATCATCTGCATGATGACCAAGAAAAAGAGTTTTAATGTTTTTCTCTATACATTTTTTAGCAATATGAGAATATCTTGCAAGTCGAGCTTGTTCCATAAGAGCTGTTTTAGGTTTTTTATGCCATTTAATTTTAATAAAATTACATTTTAATTTTTTACATGCTTTTTCAACAAATAAAATTTCATTTAAACTTTCTTTTCTTAAGTTATGGTCAAATGAAAATACATTTAAGAATTTACCTTCTAGATTTGCCCAATTGCTTAATACATTAAGTAATAGCATACTATCTGGTCCACCGGATACTGCAACCCCGTATTGTTTTTCATATTTTGTAAAATAGTATTTATTTAAAGTTTGGTGAATCTTTTTTTCAAACTCTAGATAGTTTAAGTTAACATTTAGCACGTTTTATGTATTCTTTTGCTCTGTTACTTATTCTTTTAGGGGCATTCGGAAATTCTGCTTCTAACTTTGAAAATGCTGCGCAAGCATCTTCATTTTTACCCAAATTCATGAATGTAAGAGCTAACTTAAATAATTGATCAATAGCTTTATTGCCTTTAGGAAAACTTTGAAAACCTCTAGCAAAACTAATGGCTGCTAATTGAAATTTTTTCTGTACATAATAAGTCTCACCTAACCAATAGTAAGCATTAGATGCAAGCGGATCATTAGGATGTTCTCCTATAAATGCTTTAAAAGATTTCTCTGCCTCGATGAAGTTCTCTCTAACAAGCATATCGTAAGCATAACTATATATTTCAGAAGGGTTTTTTTAATAATGAAGTAATTTTATCATCAGAAATTTCTCCCTGGCTTGGTGCTCCTCCTGTTGTTTCTGGAATATTATTTTCTGAAAAACTTTTCTTTATTATCTTCGTTGAAACTTTCATCAACTGTACCTAAAACCTTCATACTAGGATTATTTTTAATGTTAGGGTCTTCAATTATAGTAGTTTTTTTTCTCAATTGATTGAATTGCAGGCTGATTATTATTCAAAGGTGGTTCAGTTTCTTCATTAATACTTTGATTCATCTCACTTAGTTCTGTTGTTTTCAATAATTTAAAAATATTGTCCATTTTAAAGTTTATTTCTTCTAGACTTCCATTTAGATTTCTAATTTCTTCTTCTAATTCAATTAATCTTTGTTCATGACTAGCTATTGAGTTTGTATAATTATCATTATTATTAAAATTATTAGGTTTCTCGCTTTGAATATTTCTTAAGCTCTGATTCTAAATCATTAATTCTTTCAATAACTGAATCTAAATAGTTTTTTCTTGGCTATAACTAAGCTTAGTAATAAAGAGTAAGAAAAAAATAAATAAAAAATATTTAAATTTATTATAATCCAAGTTATTCATAAATTAAGGATTTAATGTAGTAATAGCTGTTCTAGATTGAGCCCATGCTTTTTCATTATTTTCTAAAGACTGTAACTTTTCTTTTCCAAAGGAAATTATAGATATTCTACTATCTTCTACCCCTAAAGAAGTTAAAAAAGATTTAACCGAGTAAGCTCTTCTTTCTCCTAATGCTAAATTATATTCTCTTGTACCTCTAGCGTCGCAGTGTCCTTCAATAGTAACTGTAATATTTTGATTTGCTATTAAAAACCTAGCTTGTCTTTTTAGGGTTTCAATTCCTTCTTTTTTTAAAGCTTGACTGATCATAGTCAAAAAAGACTCTATCACCAACCTCTACAAGTTTTTCATTTAAAATTTTATTTATTTTAGCAGTTTCTGACAAATCATCTTCTATAGAAATATCTTGATTATCTTCTTTAATAGCTTTATCGCTTTCTTCTAAAGAAGAAGAAACTTCACTGCTAGCTCCTTCAACTACAACTTTTCCATTTTGAGATGTACAACCAATTAAATTAACTATTAAGAAACAGATTAAGAAAAATTTTAATAAAATATTCATAATATTATTATTACACAATTTTAAAAAAAAATTAATAATTAATTGAAGGCCCCCAATCTGGGTCTGAGGCTTCACCTGGTGTATTTAATTTCTTCTCAAGGTTTCCAGTAATATCAATAGTAAATAAAGAAGAAACTAGTTTATTATTTGATTTATAAACTTTATTAAATATTAAAGTACGTCCATTAGGAGACCAAGAAGGACTCTCAGTTAGATATCCAGTAGCAATAATTCTTTCACCAGAACCATCTTTTTTAATTAGCCCAATAAAAAATTCATTTCTATAAGTTTTAGTAAAAGCAATATAGTCACCTCTAGGTGACCATACAGGTGTTGCATAACTACCACCACCAAATGTAATTCTTTTTGCTTTTTTTGATATACCATCATCGCTTTTTTTAATATATAGGTTTTGTTTTCCAGACCTATCAGAACTAAACACTATCCACTTATTATCTGGAGAAAAGGAAGGGGAAGTATTGATGTGTCTATTATTAGTGATTTGAATGGTTTTCATTATTACTTAATTTTTGTACGAATATATTTGAACTTCCTCTTTTTGTAAGAGAAAAAATAATTTTTGTATTATCTGGAGAAAATCTTGGAGCAAAACTCATTCCCGAAAAATTACCTAAAGTTTTTTCTTTTTTTGTGTCTAAATCTAATAAAAAAACTGTGGGTTTTTTATTTGAAAAAGACAAATAAGCAATTTTTTTCCATCGGGAGAAACCCTTGGAGTAATTACTATATCTTTTCCATTAGTTAAATATTCATGATTATTTCCATCATAATCCATTATCGCTATTCTTTTAGATGTGTTATTAGCAGTTTTTTCTTCTGCGATATAAACTAACCTAGTATCAAAATATCCTTTTTCACCAGTAACTCGTTCATAAACTAAATTTGAAATAATATGAGCTAAAATTCTTATATTATTATCGTTTACGACTTCTACTTTTTTGCTAAGAATTAGTTTTTCTCTATAAACATCCCACAATTTAATGTTAATTAGTAACTTTTTATTATTAAGTTTTATCTTTCCACTTACTATAAGATTAGCATCAATTAAACTCCAATCTCTAAATGAAGGTTGAAAAAAAACCTCTTCTTCATCTTGTAAAAATGCATTATTAGAAATTTTTCTGAATAATCCTGAATTAATTAAATCATTGGAAACAATTTCATAAATTTGCTGACTAATTATTTTTTCTTTTATTGATTTATAATTAAATTTTGTTATAGCAATAGGCAAAGGTTCTATAGTGCCTTTTGTCACATCTATTTCTATAGGATCTGAATATAGGGTTTTTAAAAAAAATAAAAATAAAAGTGAATATAATTTTATGTTTATCATTATCTTGCTTCTATTGGTTTAAAATTAATAATCAATTCTTTCCAATTATTATACCTATCTTTTTTTAAACCTTCAAATGGTGAAGCTTTTTTTATTGCTCGAATAGCAGAGTCAAGGTATGGCTGTAATTTATTGTCTTTAGCAATCTCGTTAAGAGTATTTTTGTGAATCTGTAAGTTGATAACATTGCCATTAATATCAAGTCCTACAATAACTTTAATTATAAGATTTTTTGATGTTTTTATGCCTGGAGGTCTAGACCAGTTTTCATCAATTTGATTAAGTATTAATTTTTCTATAGCGCTTAATTCATTTTTATTAGGTATTTTTTTATTAAGCCTATTATTATCTTTTAATTTTTGTTCAGAAAGCTCTTTTCAGTTTTTCCTCAAAATTATTTTGCGAATCTAAAGGTAGTTTTTCTTTAGCTAAATTTTTTAATAAATCGTCAAATTTTTCTTCATTAGAGTTTTTAGGTTTTTCTTTTTCTTTAACAGTTTTTTTTGGTTTTATTTCCTTTTTAGGTTTTTCTTTTTCTTTAACAGTTTTTTTGGGTTTTATTTCCTTTTTAGGTTTTTCTTTTTCTTTATTTGTTTTTTCGGGTTTTATATGTTTTTTAGGTTTTTCTTTTTCTTTAATATTTTTATTTTCTACTGACAAATTTACATTAACGGCTTGTTCTTTATTTTTCTTTAGATCAACAATTTCAAGTTTAAAAACGATTAAAAGTGTTAAATGAAATATAAATGAAAAAAATATAAACTTAACCAAATAGGCCTCATTTTTTTGGTAAAGTTATTAAATTTACATTTAAAATTCCGCTATCAATTATTTGCTTCATTACCTTCATAAGCACATCATAAGTTACAGATTTATCTGCTCTAATATAAACTTGAGTTTTAGGGTTTGCTTTTTTTATTTCTTTTAACTTTTCATTTAGCATATCTGAAGTAACTCTTTTTTTTGATATAAAAGTTTCGTTATTTTTATTAATAGTAATGATAATAGGATCTTTGTTCTCTGGTATATTTGGTGTATCAACTTCTGGCAATTCTATTTCAACTCCTGTTTGTAGTAATGGAGCAGTAATCATAAATACAATTAGTAGAACTAGCATAACATCAACAAAGGGAGTAACGTTAATATCAGAAAAGAAATTTTTTTCTACCTCTATATTTTGAATAGTATTGCATTATTTTTTGTTATGAATATGTCTAGATAAAATATTTGATAAGTCATATAAAAAGGTTTCTAAAGAGTTATAATATCTGTTGGTTTCTGATGAAATTTTGTTATATGCCATAACTGCTGGTATTGCAGCTAAAAGCCCCATAGCAGTAGCAAGAAGAGCTTCTGCAATTCCTGGTGCCACTATGGCTAAGGAAGTATTTTTAGATGTGGCAATTGATTGAAAGCTATTCATAATACCCCATACTCTGCCAAACAATCCAATAAAGGGAGCTGAAGAACCAGTGGTGGCAAGGAAGTTTAAATTTTTTTCAAGAGTTTCCATTTCTCTATTAAGTGTTGAAAACATAGCTTTTTCAATTCTCTTTTCTAGAACAATATTTGCATCGTGGTTTATATTTTTTCTATTAGAAGTAGTCAGTTCTTTCATGCCCGTGACAAAAATTGCTTCCATAGGGTGGGCAGGAGAGCTCTCAATACTTTTGCATGGAGTTTTTCTATATTAATACCAGACCAAAAATCATCTTCAAATTTTTTTGACTGCTTTCTAAGTTTTCTTAACTTAGTAAGTTTTTCAAATATGATACTCCAACTAAAAATAGACAAAAAAAGCAAAGATAACATAACTAATCTCACAACAAAATCGGCCTCTAAAATAAGACCCCAAATACTCATATCTAAATCATTTATTACATTAATATCATTGTTCATAAGCTTAACCCTAATTAATAAATTTATGATATAAGGATTTTGGCATTCTAGCAACTCTTCCTGTATTTGATATACAACATACTGTAACTTGAATTTTTGAAATTTCTTTTTTCTCTTTATAAAATATATGTCTAAAGCAAAGTTTTGCTCTATTTATGCTTTCCAAATCGGTAACTAGATTTATTTGATCATCTAATTTGCAAGAATACATATAATTAACCTTAAGGTTTTTTACTACAAATTGAACTTGATATTTTTCTTTAATATAAGTTTGTTCTAGTGAGAGGTTTCTTAAAAATTCTGCTCTCGCTCTTTCTGCAAAGTTTAAATATTTTGAGTGATATACAATTCCACCAGCATCAGTGTCTTCATAATAAATACGTATACTTATTTTAGAACTTAAATTATTTAATGACATATCACTTGCTATTAAATTTTTCTATCCAATATAAAGTTAATAAAGCAGCTTCTGCTATTCCATCATTACTTTTTACATTCCAAAGATCTGAGTTTCCAAACTTTAATCTAGCTAGATCTAAACTTTCTTTTTTAGATGGCCCTAATCCTAAAGATTTTTTCCAAATAGCAGGAGCAACATAATCTACTCTTTTAGAAAAAAGATAGCTTAAGGTTTCTATTCCTCCAAAGTTTCTTCCAAATTGAAAACTAGAAGTAACACCTTGTCTTGGCATAGCATGAACTTTTTCAATAATACTAACATCGATAGGGTGACTTTCTAATTCTGTTGCTATTTTTTTTGTATCTATTATTTTTTTCCATAAATAGTTACTGTTGGCATTCTTAAAGCAAGAATAATCTGTGGTAAAGTATTATTACTATTCTTAATAAGTGCTAGTCCTCCTGAACTTCCAGGGTCTATACCTAAAACTAACATTTTATTTTAATTAACAAATTATTACTACTCTTCTAAGTCTTGATTTAAATTAATATTAGAAAATACACGTTGTATATCATCATTTTCTTCTAATAAGTCTATAAAAGATAATACTTTTTTTTCAATATCTGGTTCTAATTTTATAGGATTTTTTGCCTTCCATATTAATTCTGATTTCTTTGGTTCTCCAAATTCAAGCTCCAAATCATCTCTAAACTTGCTAAAGTTTTCAGGGTTACAAGTTGAAATTATGTAAGGCCCTTCTTCTATTACATCTAATGCATTTTTATCAATAGAAAAATCAAAAAATTTTTCTTTTGAAATATTTTGTGAATTATATTTCACTTCACCTATTTTATCAAAATTAAAACTTGCAGAACCAGTTTCTCCCAACATACCTCCATTTTTATTTAAAATAGTTCTTATTTCAGAAGCCGTTCTGTTTTTATTATCGGTTAAGGTTTCAATAATTAAAAATACTCCATTGTTAGCAATGCCTTCATACCGCATTTCATCATACTGAGTATTATCTTCATTAGAAGTTGCTTTTTGTAAAGCTTTATTAATTCTATCATTAGGCATATTTTCATTGCGAGCATTAATCATTGCATTTCTAAGTCTGGGATTTTGTTTTGGATCAGGCATACCCGATTTGGCAGCTACTGTAATTTCTCTAGCTAATTTAGCAAATAGTTTTGCCCTCTTTGCATCTTGAGCACCTTTTCTGTGCATTATATTTTTAAACTGTGAATGTCCAGCCATAGTCTTATTTTAAAAACAATTTTTCATCAGGTATTTTATTTTCTAAAATATCTCCTAGTATTAATTGTTTCGCTACACTTGACAACCCTGTATCTTCAAAAACCTTAATAATTACACCACACATAGTATGATTTATTGATGCTGGTTTAATTTTTTGAAATCCAGGCTTTTTTACAAAATTTTCTATCCATTTATTTTTCTCTCCTCCAATTACTGAATCATAATCACCACACATTCCGGCATCTGTTTGATATGCTGTGCCATGAGGTAAGATCCTAAGGTCTGATGTAGGAACATGTGTATGAGTTCCTATTACAGCTGTAACTTTTCCATCTAAGTAATTAGCAAGCGCTTGTTTTTCAGAGGCAGCTTCTCCATGAATATCTATTATAATTGCATCACAATTTTTTTTTTTTAATATATATTTATTCATAATATTTTTGACTGATTCGAAAAGATTATCAGACTTTCTCATAAATAGATTACATAGTAAATTTATGACTAGAATTTTTTTATTTGTTTTAGTTTCATACAGGATAAAACCTTGACCTGCTGATTGGTTATTTAAATTATTTGGTTTTAATAAATTAGCGTTTTTTGCAATATATGGAATAATTTCAATCTTATCCCATACATGGTTTCCTGTACTAATTACATTTACCCCTGCTTTAAACAAATTATTACTAATATCAGGGGTAATGCCATAGCCTTCTGCCACATTTTCGGCATTTGTTATTACAAAGTTAATATCATATTTGACACAAATGTTTCTCAAGTTTTTTTTTTAAAAAATAAACACAATTTTCTCCTACTAGATCACCTAAAAATAATATATTCATGATTTAAAAACTTTTATAGACTCATTAGTAATAATTGTATTGCATCTAAGATCAAAGTGTTCAGAAGGTAAATAATTTACTTCTTGAAACTCATATCCATAACCTAAATAAAATAAATTCTTATTTTTTTCAAAAAATCTATCATAAAAACCTTTTCCATAACCAAGTCTAACCCCGTTCTTATCAAAAGCAAGCATTGGAACTATAATTAAACTTGGGTTTTTTTGAATAGATTTTTGCTTTGGTTCATAAAATTTTAACCTGTTAAATGTAAGCGTATCATTTAATTTCCATTGAAAAAATTTTAATTGATTTGAAGAAACTGAAGGTAGATAAATATCAATTTTTTTTCTAACAATAATTTTATCAAAGGTCTCGTGTCTAGTTCATATAACATAGGCCAATATAGACCAATTGATTTTATATTTTTTTTAAAATAAAAAAAAAATTTTTGGCAGCTTTCCATGAAGCATATTCGTCTAGAGAATAATTCTTTCTTCTTAATATTTTTATTTTTTTTCTTATACTTTTCTTATCATTCATTAGAAAATTTTTTAGCTAATTTTTCAATTTTTTCAGAGGCAATACTTATAATTTTTTCTGCTTCTTTTTCAACTTCATCTGATTTGTCTAATAAAACTAATGAAGCTAGTAATATCATTCTTGCTTCCCCAAGTTGACCTATTTTTTCTGAAAGTTTTTGTACTTGATTGTTTATTAGTGATGATAAGGACTTTATTCTTTCTTCCTCTCCATCTTTGCAAGATATTCTGTATGATCTTCCATTTATAGTTATATCAACTTCAGCCATTATTGCCTTTATCTTTAGTAACATTCTTTCTTAATAATTTTATTTCTTGTAGGGCTTGATCAATCAATTCTAAGGAAGCTACTTTTTCTTTTTTCAAAATAATTATTTCATTCTCTAAATTCTTTATTATTTTAATATTTTTCTCAGCTTCTAATAATTTATCATAACTTCCCTCTATACTTTTTATAGCAAGTTCAATTTTTTCAAAATATTTCTTTAAATTGTTCATATTACATAATTAACATATATGTTATTAAATTATTATATTTTAAACTATTTATATAAAAAATTGAAATAATTATAAAATTAAAGAAAAAACTTTTGCTTTTTATTTAAGAAATTATCATAGTTATTTTAATTTTGGAATAAAATGAATTTTACTGAAGAAGAAATTAAAAAATATTTAGCAATGGCTAATGCTATACGATTTTTGTCTGCTGATGCTGTTGAAAACGCTAAATCAGGTCACCCAGGAATGCCTATGGGGATTGCTGAAGTTGTTACTATACTTTTTGCTAAACATTTAAAGTTTAATCCAGAAAATCCTGAGTGGAAAAATAGAGATCGTTTTATTTTATCTGCAGGGCATGGTTCTATGTTAATGTATTCATTATTGTATCTTTTAGGATATCCTAAAATTTCAATGAATCACATCAAGAGTTTTAGAAAAGTAAATTCTCCAGCTGCTGGACACCCTGAATTTGGTGAGTTACCAGGAATAGAAACTACTACAGGACCTCTAGGACAAGGGTTAGGAAATGGTCTTGGTATGGCCATATCTGAAAAAATTATGAGACAGAGATATGGAGAAAATGTATTTAACCATTATACTTATATTTTAGCAGGTGATGGATGTCTCATGGAAGGTATAAGTCATGAGTTTGCTTCACTAGCTGGGCATTTAAACTTATCAAATTTAGTGTTAATTTATGATGATAATAAGATTTCAATTGATGGCCCTACCTCCTTAACTATGTCTGATAATACTTTAGAAAGATTTAATGCACTAGGATGGCATACTACTAGCATTGATGGTTATAATTTAGAAGAAGTAGATAGTGCATTAACAAATGCTAAACTTGACCCCAGACCTTCTTTGATTTCTTGTCAAACATTAATTGGCTATGGGGCTCCAAATAAACAAAATACCGCTGGTAGCCATGGAGCTCCGCTTGGAGAAGAAGAAATACAAATGGCTAAAAAAAATATGAAATGGAATTACGATAAGTTTGTACTACCAGAACAGGTAAAAAAAGATTGGGAAGAGATAGGAAAAAGAAATATTGAATTATCTAAAGAATGGGAAAAACAAAACTCGTTAACATTAAATAATATAAAAAAAATTAATGATGAATTATTAAACAATATTGAAAGAGGCAAAAAAGAAAGTATTAATTATTTCTTAAAAAACAAAGAAAATATTGCGACTAGAAAGTCAAGTGAAATCGTTTTAGAGTTTATGAATAAATATAACTTGAATTTATTAGGTGGATCAGCAGATTTAACAGGGTCAAATAACACCTTTGTTAAGAGTATGCATAAAATTACAAAAACTGACTTTAAAGGTAACTATATTCATTGGGGAGTTAGAGAGCATTGTATGGCAGCTGCTATGAACGGTATAGCCTTGCATGGTTTCTTAATTCCCTACGGAGGAACTTTTTTAGTTTTTAGTGATTATTGTAGACCTTCTATCAGACTCTCGGCACTTATGAGGAAAAGAGTTATATATGTATTTACACATGACTCTATTGGTTTAGGAGAAGATGGGCCTACTCATCAGCCTATTGAACATTTATCTTCATTAAGAGATATTCCTAATTTAAAAGTTTTTAGGCCCTGTGATTCAATAGAGACTGCTGAATGCTGGGCTTTAGCACTTGCTAATAAAGATGGACCTTCAGTACTAGCACTATCAAGGCAAAATCTAAAACTTCTTAGAAATGAAAAGTTTAATAATGAAGAAAATTATTCTAATTATGGAGCTTATATAATTTTAGACTTTGAAACTCCTGATATAAATATCATAGCTAGTGGGTCAGAAGTTGAAATTGCTGTAGAAGCATCTAAAAAATTAAACGAAAAAAATGTTAAGGCTAGAGTTATATCTATGCCATGTATGGAGCTATTTAATGAAAATAATATGGAATATAGAAAAACAATTTTTAATGATACAAAAAATATTTTTATTGAGGCAGGGACTATGCAATCTTGGGCACAGTATATGAATTCAGAGGATGTTTTTATTGGATTAAAAAGTTTTGGTTTATCTGGGCCTGCTAAAGATGTTTACGAGCATTTTCAAATTACAGTTGACAGAGTTATAAAAGAAGTAACTAAAGTTTTAAATATTTAATAGGAGAAAGAAAGTGTTAAAAATAGGTATTAATGGTTTTGGAAGAATAGGTAGATTAGTTTTAAGAGCACTTTTAGAAAAAAATGAAACTGATTTAAAAGTTTTAGCGATTAATGATTTAGGAAGTTTAGAGCAAAATATTCATTTGCTAAAATATGACACTGTACATGGAGTGCTTCCTTTTGAAACTAGTTTTAGAGACAATATTGCAAATATAGGTGATCAAGAAATAAAATTTTATAATAAAAGGTCTCCAAATGAAATTCCTTGGGAAGATCATGGCATTGATATTGTTTTAGAATGTACGGGTATTTTTACCAAAGCTGAAGATGCTAAAAAACACCTTAAAGGCAGTGTCAAAAAGGTTTTGATATCTGCACCTGCAAGCAATGCAGATATTACAGTGGTATATGGTGTTAATGATAAATTATTAGAAAAGAAGCATGAAATAATATCAAATGCTTCGTGTACTACAAATTGTTTAGCCCCAGTAGCTAAAATTATTAATGATAATTTTGAGATAGAAGCAGGATTTATGACAACTGTTCATTCTTTTACTTCTGACCAACGCATTTTAGACGGACTACATAGTGATTTAAGAAGAGCAAGAACTGCTAGCTCTTCTATGATCCCAACTTCCACAGGCGCAGCAAAGGCGGTAGGCTTAGTTTTACCGGAACTATCAGGAAAGCTTGATGGTACAGCTATTAGAATACCTACTCCCAATGTATCTATGATTGACTTTACTTTTTATACTAAAAAAAATATTAACGTAGCAAATATTAATGCAAAGATTAAAGAGGCATGTTTAAACTCATTTAAAGGTATTGTTCAATTTAATGAATTGCCATTAGTATCAATAGATTTCAATCATAATCCTGCTAGTTCTATTTTTGATTCAACACAAACACAAACAACAGGAGAAAATTTTGGTAGAATTTTATCATGGTATGATAATGAATGGGTTTTTCTAATAGAATGATTGATGTATGTAAAAGCCTTGAGCAATTATTATGAAGCTTAAAACATTAGATAACATAGAATTTGATGGGAAAACTGTTATTTTAAGATGTGATCTTAATGTTCCTTTAGACAAAAATGGTAAAATCACAGATATAACTAAAATTAAAAGGCATAAAGCCACTATTGATGAATTAATAAACAAAAAAGCAAAAATTTTAGTTATCTCTCATTTAGGTAGACCAAAAGGTAAAGAAATAACCAAACTTTCTTTAAATAATATATCTGATGAGTTTGTTAAAGTTATGAATATCAAAGAAATTACTGTATTACCTTATTGCAGACCAGAAGTAATTGATAGTGTCTTGAAAGATAAACAAGCAGGTTCAATTACACTTATGGAAAATATTAGATTTTATCCTGAAGAAGAAGAAAACAATCAGAAATTTGCTAGAGAACTTGCTAATGTAGCAGATTATTTTGTAAATGATGCTTTTTCAGTTTCTCACAGAAAACATATTTCAACTTATTCCTTATCAAATTTGTTACCAAGTTATTTAGGAAGGTCACTAGAACTTGAATTAACAATGTTAAGTAAAATTAATGAAAATATTAATAAGCCTGTAATGGCAATTATAGGAGGATCTAAAATATCCACAAAAATTAACCTTTTGTCCAATCTTGTTAAGAAAGTAGATTATTTAGTAATTGGAGGAGCGATGGCTAATACATTTTTATTAGAAAGAGGTTATGATATAGGTAGCTCTTTAGTAGAAAAAGATAAATTGGATATAGTTAAAAATGTCTTACAACAAGCTAAAGAAAATAATTGTACGATAATATTACCTAAAGAAGTGGTTGTTAGTAAAAGTTTAAATGAAGATGAAGAAGCAGAAAATATTGATATTTCAAAAATGAGAAATGATTTAGCTATTTTCGATGTAGGAGAAAAAACTATCGAAGAGATTTGCAACACTGCTTCAATGTGTAAAACCATTTTTTGGAATGGTCCTCTAGGGGTTTATGAAACCCCTCCTTTTGATAATTCAACTAATATAATTGGTAGAACAATTGCTATATTAACAAAAGGAAAGTTAGTTACTTCAGTTGTAGGAGGAGGAGATACAGTGGCAGCTTTAAATAATGCTGAATTAACTGGAGGGTTTTCATATGTTTCAATAGCTGGTGGAGCATTAGTAGAATGGTTAGAAGGTAAGAAATTACCTGGTTTATTATTTTTAGAAAATTAATAGGAGTTAAAATGGTTTATACTGATAACATTAAACAAATACTAAGAAATTACGAAAATACAAATGCCGGTATAAAATCTAACTTAGCAAAAATTCTAATGAACGGAAAGCTAGGAGGAACTGGAAGATTATTGATTCTTCCTGTAGACCAAGGTCATGAACATGGACCTGACAAGTCTTTTATGAAAAATCCTGATGCTTATGATCCATCATATCATTATAATTTAGCAATAGATGCAGGGTTAAGTGCATATGCTGCTCCATTAGGTTTTCTAGAGGCAGGAGCTGAAACTTTTGCTGGACAAATACCTACAATTTTAAAAATTAATAGCTCTAATTCACTAATAGGTATTAAAAATCAATCTAAAAACGGAACAGTAAAAGAAGCTTTAAGACTTGGCTGTTCAGCTGTAGGTTTTACTATTTATCAGGTTCAGATCATCAGTATGAAATGATAGAAGAGTTTAAAGAGATATCCTTAGAGGCAGCAGAATATGGATTACCCTCAGTTTTATGGTCTTATCCTAGAGGGCCTGAGATAAGCAAGGAAGCAGAAACGAGTATTGATACTATAAGTTATGCAGCACATATTGCAGCTTTATTGGGTGCACATATTATTAAAGTAAAACCACCTACTTCTTTAATCTCAGAAAGTAGTTTGAAGGAAAACTACAATGCTCTAATTAATCTAAATTCTTTATCTGAAAGAATAAAACATATTAAAAAGTGTGCTTTTAACTCTAAAAGAATTGTAGTTTTTTCAGGTGGAAATGCTAAGGGCGATGAGGAAATTCTGACAGAAATAAAACAAATTAAAGATGGAGGAGGTAATGGTTCTATTATAGGAAGAAATTCTTTTCAGAGGCCTAAAAAACAAGCTTTAAGATCTTTTAAATAAAATAATAGAAATATATAAAAATTAAAAATTGTATAAAACATTTTATAAAGACTATTCTAGTAAACCTCTAATTTATTTAATTTCACCTTCTAAAATAGATATCAAAACTTTTCCTGGTATTCTTTCAAAGGTTTTAGAAACTCAAATGGTAAATGTTTTTCAGTTAAGGTTAAAAAATTACAAAGATTTGGATTTAATAAGATAACTTCTTTATTGTATAAAATTTGTATTAAAAAAAATGTTACTTTTATTTTGAATGATAGAGTTGATATAGCAAAGAAACTAAATGTAGATGGTGTTCATCTTGGTAAAGAAGATGGTAGTATAAAAAATGCAAGAAATATTCTTGGTAATCTTAAAATTATTGGAAGTAGTTGTTATAATAATAAAAATTTATCTATAAAATCACAAAACTTAGGAGCAAATTATGTAGCTTTTGGAGCATTTTTAAAACTGAAACTAAGGAAAATACTTCTAAAATAGTATTATCAGGCTTTAAAAATATAAGAAAAAATATTAATATACCAATAGTAGGTATTGGTGGTTTAAATAAATTTAATATAAAGAAACTAATTTATTTAAAACCTGATTTTTTAGCTTTTTGTTCATCTATTTGGAATACAAAAAGAACACCCCAGATTGAAATAAAAAGCATAAAAAATGTATTAGACAATTTTTAACAAAAAACTAATATTACAGAAATAGGAATAAAAATGAAGGTAAATGGTAATAACTTAAAAGCAGGAATGATTGTAAGTCACAAAGGAGGAATGTGGAAGGTTATATCAACACAATCCGTTAAACCTGGAAAAGGAGGAGCATTTGCTCAAGTAGAATTAAAAAATTTAAAAGATTCCTCTAAACTTAATGAAAGATTTCGATCTAGTGAAGTAGTAGAAAGGTTATATGTAGAAACTAAAACTTTTCAGTATTCTTATAATGATGGAGATACATACCATTTCATGGATACTAATACATATGAACAAATTAGCTTAGACAGAAATATTATTAGCGAATTGAATATTTTTCTTCAAGATAATATGGTAGTTTCTATAGAGTTTATAGAAAACAATCCAGTATCTATAAAATTACCAGAGCATATTATTGAAGAAGTAACTGATACTGAGGCTGTAATTAAAGGTCAAACAGCAGCATCATCTTTTAAACCAGCAATTTTATCTAATGGTTATAAAATAATGGTGCCACCTCACATTGAAAATGGTACACGAATAGTTATTTCTACAACTAATTTTTCTTATGTAGAAAAAGCTAAAAATTAAATGATACAATCTTCTAATATTCGTGTAATGTCGTCTGCATTATTAAAAATTGCTAAAATATTAAGAAGAGATTTTAGTGAATTAGAAAAAATACAAAATTCTAAGCAAAATGTTGATAAATTTGTTTTAAAGTCTATTGATAATGTAAAAGAATCTATAAATATTGATCTTATTAAAGCTAGGCCTGAAGCAGAATTATTCTTTGTAGAAGATGGTGCAGAAGTTCAGCAAAAAGATTTTTTTTTTTTAGTGGATCCAGTTTCAGGATTAAAAAACTATTCACATGGAATTAGTTATTTTGCTTCTTCGATTGTCTTGATAATAGATGGTAAAGTAATTGCATCCATTATATATGACCCAATTAGAGATGAAATGTTTTTTGCTGAAAAAGGTAAAGGAGCATATTTAAATAACTCTAGAATAAGAGTTTCTTCAAATAATAAAAGAAATAGAGCAATATTTGTTTTGGAAAGTATTGATTTAATAAATTTTTTAAATATTCAAGACGAAGTAGTTGAAAGTTTTAGAGTGTTGGGAAGTAGTTCATTAGACTTAGCAAATACTGCAAATGGAAAAATAGATTGTTATTTTCTAAAAATCTAAATTTTCAAAATTCAACAGCTGGTTTATTTTTAGTTAAAGAAGCTGGTGGTGTTTTATATCAAGATAAAAATAATAGATATAGTATGGTAACTAATAACAATATGATTGCTAACTTTTAAGCAAATTATGTCTTATATTTTTATAATATTTTTATTTTTTTTACTTCTATTATCACCAATATTAAAGTCAGAAAATATGAAATTAAAGTATATTATTTTATCAAAAAATAAATTACCAGAATCAAGGCTATTAATAGATGGGCAAAAAGAAAAAATAGAGAATAAAGTTAAAAAAAAAAAAAAAAATAAAAATAAATTAGAAAAAATAAATAAAAAAGAGCTTAAAAAGTAAAAAAAAAACAGTTTTACAAAAAAATTACAAGTTTAAAGTTAATTTTATGCAAGAAGAGGAAAAACCTAGTGTTGAGGAAATAAAAAATTTTTATGATAACTTAGTAAAACTTAACAAAAAAGGCAGTATAACTATTAAAGGTTATGCTCAGAAAAGAGAAAGTGATAGCACTAGCAAAGGTAAGAAGACTTTCTTTAAAAAGAGCTTTATTTTTGAGATCTTTGCTTCTTAAAGAAAACTATAACATTACTCAAATTTATGTTAAAGCTCTAGGGCATGATAATGAATTAGAAGGCAATAAAGATATAGTGATCATAACTAATAACTAAATTAAATAATTATTTTTTTTAGGACGTTTCTATAGTATTATAGAATATGTTTAATTATAATAGATATATTATAAAAATTTTATTTTTTTATTTATAATATTTTTATTATGTTTCTTTCTTCAAGATGAATTAAAAAAACTTTTATTCATAACATAGAGCTAAATAGTACTATACTATTAATGTTTTTCATAGGAACTGTAATAGCTTTAAAAAATATAATTATTTTAAATAAGGAACAAAACTGGCTGATTAATTTCCTTAATAATAAAAAATCTAGTATTAATTTTGAGCCTAATTTTTTAAATGATTTTAAAGAATTAAGTCATGATGATTTTTTTCGAAGACAAGATTAAAGAATGTATAAATAAAGTTATAGAAAAATTAGATAGTGAAAGAGAGTTATTGAAGTATATAATATCTTTACTAATCTTTTTAGGGCTTATAGGAACTTTTTGGGGTTTATTAAAAACTATTGACTCTGTAGGTCTTACAATAAAAAATTTGAGTATAGATGAGGCTAACATTGTAACTAATTTTATGAATCTAAAGAACGGCTTAAATGAGCCCTTATCGGGAATGGGAACAGCATTTTCTTCATCACTGTTTGGTTTAACAGGATCATTATGTTTAGGTTTAATTGATTTGCTCACTGGTAGAGCACAAAATGATTTTATAACTGCCCTTGAAAAAAAGGTTATTAAAAAGAAGCCTAACCTTAATAGTGATGATAATAATAAGGAAACAGGAAAAGAATATATGCAAGCTCTTCTTTTTCAAACAATTGATTCTTTAAATAATTTAGAAAAATTCATTATGAAAAGTGAACAAAGTAGAAAAAATTTTGAAGATTTGATAGTAGAGTCTAGCAAAGTTATGGTAAAGATTAATAATGAAATAAGTATTAGAGTAGGACAATATAATAAAAATGAATTAGCAAATGTTGATTCATTAAATAAAATAGAAGAGCAATTAAGAGGGCTAAAGGAACAAATTAATAAAAAAAATAATAATAATAATGATGAATTAGCAAAAGAAATTCAAGTTCTTGCAAAAACTATTTCTTTAATGAATAAATGATATAATCTAATGAGAAGAAAAAAAATAGGTTTAATAAATATTTGGCCTGGTTTTGTTGATGCAATTTCTACACTTTTGTTAGTTTTTGTTTTTTTATTGGTTGTGTTAATGATATCAGAAAACTTTTTAACACAATCTTTAACTGGGAAAAATACTGCTTTAAATAATTTAAGAGAGAAACTTCAATCTCTTGAGCTAAGTATAAAAGATAGCTCAGAAAAAAATAAAAATTTATCTAACTTATTGTTTGAATTAAATGAAGAATTAGAAAAACTTAAATTAGATAAACAAGACATAGAATTAAACTTAAAAGAAGAAAATATTAAAAATAAAAATTTAACTTTAAATATTACTGATCTAGAAAATAAAATTATTAAATTAGTTGATCAATTGGGACTAGAAAAATTAAAAACAACAAAACAAAAAACTATAAATTCAGATTTGAATTTGACTATAAAGGATTTAAATAAGAACATTATTTTATTAAATAATGAATTACAACAGGTTCAAAAATCACTTGAGCAAACTGATAAAGATATTAAAGAAAAGGATTTAGAGATAAGTAATTTAGGTAGTAAACTGAATGAAGCCTTAAAGGAAAAAGTGGGAGAATTAGAAGGTTATAGATCAGAGTTTTTTGGAAAATTAAAAAAAATAATAGGAGAAGAAAAAGAGATTAATATAGTAGGTGATAGATTTGTTTTACAATCTGAGGTTTTTTTTCAATCTGGATCTGCAAAAATAGGAAATGATGGAATTCAAAAGGTAGAAGAAATAACAGAAATTTTAATTTCTATAACTAACAAAATTCCTAAAAATATAAACTGGCTTATTCAAGTGGAGGGACATACTGATAATATTCCTATATCAACTGAGCAATACCCATCAAATTGGGAACTTTCTACTGCTAGAGCCATTGCAGTAGCTAAAATCATGATGAAAAATGGAGTGCCCTCGGATAAAATCAATGTAGCGGGTTACGGAGAACATAAACCTCTTTTAGAAAATAATAATTCTATAAATAGAGAAAAGAATCGTAGAATTGAATTAAAATTAACTCAACCCTAAAATATAGGTGAACAATATATGACTGTTAAAAAAAATGATATTAGCTTTGAAGAAGCTTTAAAAGATTTAGAAAAAATTGTTGAGGATTTAAATAATGGAGATATGGAATTAGAAAAAGCAATTACTGCTTATGAAAAAGGTATACAACTTAAAAATATTTGTGAAGAGAGACTTAAGAATGCTCAAGAAAGAATAGAACTAATCCAAAATAAAAAACAAGAAAATTAGATTAATTACTTAAAATGCAATTGTATGAAAAAAAATCTATCTTAATAGATTTAAAAAACATAAAAGTTTTTTAGATAAGAATATACAAAAATATATCAAAACTTTAGATGCTCCAAAAGAAATTAAGAATATAATGGTTTATGCAGTTTTAGGAGGAGGTAAAAGAATTAGACCATTTTTACTTGCAGAAACTGCTAAATTATATGGAATTAATTCTAGCGTTTATAAGTATCCTTGTATGGCAGTTGAATTAGCGCATTGTTTTTCATTAGTTTATGATGATTTGCCATGTATGGATAATGATGATTTAAGAAGAGGAAAGGCTACAGTACATAAGGCATTTAATGAAGCTAATGCTTTGTTAGGTGGAGCATCATTATTAGTTTACTCATTTAAGCTTTTGAGTCTAAATTCCTTTAAAATTAATATTGAAGATAAACTAAAAATAATAAATAATTTTTCTGATGTTACTGGTGCTGAAGGGGTATTATCTGGGCAATATTTAGATTTATTAGCTGAAAATAAAAAATTTAGATTAACTTTAAATAATTTTAAAGAAATTCAAAAAAAGAAAACTAGCTTATTAATTGCATTCTGTACTCTTACAGGTGCTATTATAGGTAAAGCAACTAAAAAGAGCAAAAAGATATGTTTGATATAGGACTATTGATTGGTTCATTATTTCAAATTCAAGATGATATCTTAGATCAGGAAGGCAATGAAGAAGAGATGGGAAAAAAAGTACGTAAGGATAAAGATCTTAATAAAGCAACTATTATAAGACTTAAAGACATAAACTATGCAAAAAAAGAAGTTATAAAAGTAGGTTCAAAAATTAAAAAAAAGCTTTTATTAATAAATAAAAATACTGAAAAATTAATTAAGCTAACAAATTTTTTAATGTATAGAACTAGCTAATGAAGGTAAAGGAAAGATTAGATAAAATATTAGTTAATAAAGGTTTAGTGGAAAGCTCTAGCAAGGCAAAGGCACTTATAATGTCTGGCAAAATTATAGTTAATGGAAAAAAAATTGAAAAGGCAGGAGTTAGGTTTTCAGAAAATATTGATATTAGAATTTTAAATAAACAGCATGAATGGGTTTCAAGAGGAGGAATCAAACTTTCAGATGCTATTAAAAAGTTTGACATAGAAATTAATGAAAAAGTCTGCATTGATATTGGAGCGTCTACAGGAGGTTTTACTGAGGTATTATTAAAAAATAATGCAAAACATGTATACTGTATAGACGTTGGTAGAGGACAATTAGATTGGAAATTAACAACTAATAAAAAAGTAACTATATTTGATAGAACAAATGCTAGAAATGTTGATCTTGCAGAAATTGATGAAAATATAGAAGTAATTACTTGTGACCTTTCCTTTATAAGTATTAAAAAAGGCCTATCAAAAATAATAGAATTTAATAAAAATAATATAAGTCTTATAGTATTGGTTAAGCCACAATTTGAATTATCAAAAGATAAAATTGGTAAAAATGGGATAGTATCTGAACCAAATTATAGAAATGAAGCAGTTAAAGATATAAGTGATTGGTTAATTACCAAAAATTGGAAAGTAAATGGTATTATAGATAGTTGCATAACTGGAACAAAAGGAAACCAAGAGTATTTTATTTATTGTGTAAAAAATAAATCTAAAAATAATATTCTTCATTAGGTACCATATTTGTACCAGACGCAATTCTGTTAGTCATATTAAAAAAAGCAGCAACTTCTATTATTTCTAAAATCTGAAATTCATTAAATTTTATTTTTCTTAGTTTATTTCTATCATCTTCATTTATTTTGTGAGAATTTTGGGTAAGTTTAGAAACAAAATCTAAGCATTATTTTATGTTTTTTAGAAATTTGAGCTACCTCATAATTAATTAATATATTTTTTGCTTTTATTGGATCTTTGAGAAGTTTTCCTAAAGTATAGCTATGAGAAACACAACAATATAAACATCTATTAGTAGTAGATACAACTACTGCTATCATTTCTTTTTCAATTTTTGATAAATAATTATCATCTTGCATCAACCTATTATAAAAAATATTAAAAGCATCAAATTTTTTTTATCAATAGTATTTGTTTTTAATATATTTGGTATTAAACCTAACTTTTCTTTACAAATTTTAAAATAATTTTGAATATCCTTGTCTTTTAAATTCCTTTTAATAGGAATTTTTAATGACCATAATTTTTCATTTTTCATATAAATACCTTTAATTTTAAACTTGAGTCTTTCTTCTTAATAAATGATCAGCTAATACTAATGCCACCATTGCTTCTGCTATTGGTACACATCTTATACCAACACATGGGTCATGTCTTCCTTTTGTTCTTATTGTAGTATTTTTATTTTTAGTATTTACAGTTTTTTGAGTTTTCAATATAGAAGAAGTAGGTTTTACAGCAATTGAACAAACTATATTTTGTCCAGAAGAAATTCCTCCTAAAATACCACCTGCATTATTAGATAAAAATTTTACTTTACCTTTTTTATCAATTACCATTTCATCTGAATTTTGTTCTCCTTGCATATTAACTACATCAAACCCCGAACCAATTTCTACTCCTTTAACAGCATTAATTCCCATCAGTGCTGAAGCTAGTTCTGCATCTAGTTTACCATATATAGGTTCTCCTAATCCTACAGGGACACCTTTTGCTATAACTTTAATTAAAGCTCCACAAGATGAACCAGATTTTCTTATTGATAACAAATAATTTTCCCATTCACTTAATACTGAGGAGTCCGGACAGAAAAGATGATTTTTTTTTTGGAAAATCTTTTCCCATTTTTGTTTTTTTTTATTTTTTTATTTCCAATTTGAATTACTGCTCCCGTAATTGATATTTTTTTCCTAAGATTAGTCTTGCTATTGCGCCTGCAGCTACTCTCATAGCAGTCTCTCTAGCACTAGATCTTCCACCTCCTCTATAATCTCTTATTCCATATTTTTTAAAGTATGTATAATCTGCATGAGCAGGTCTAAACTTTTCTTTGATATCTGAATAGTCTTTACTTTTGTGATCAGTATTTTTAATTATAAGACTTATAGGGGTTCCCGTTGAAAACCCATTAAATACCCTGATACAATATTTATCTTATCCTTTTCTTTTCTTTGGGTGACAAATTTTGATCTTCCAGGAGCACGCATATCTAAAAATTTTTGAATATAACTTTCAGTTATTTTTATATTTGAAGGAACACCATCAAGTACTGCACCAATTTCTGTTCCGTGACTTTCTCCCCAAGTAGTTAATTTTAATATTTTACCTATACTATTGTAGGACATTTTAAACTTTACTTATATCAGGAGCATTAACATTTTTCATTCCTACTACATTATACCCAGCATCTACGTGAAGAATTTCTCCAGTAGTTCCACTACTTAATTCAGATAATAAATAAACTGATGCGCCTCCAACATCATCTAGGGTAATATTTCTTTCGAGTGGAGCATTATATTCATTCCATTTTAAAATATACCTGAAGTCAGAAATCCCCAGAAGCGGCCAACGTTCTTACTGGACCAGCAGAAATAGCATTTACTCTAAATCCTTTTTTTCCTAAGTCAACTGCAAGATACTTTACGCTTGTTTCTAATGCAGATTTAGCTATTCCCATGACATTATAATGAGGAATTACTTTTTCAGCGCCATAATATGATAGAGTTAAAAAATTTGCTTTTTCATTCATAAATGGAAGAGCTTCCCTAATAAGTGCAGTAAAGGAATAACAAGAAATTTCCATAGTATTCAAGAAATTATTTTTGGTTGTATTTACATAATCTCCTTTTAGTTCCTCTTTGTCTGAAAAGGCTACTGCATGAACTATAAAATCTAAATTACCAAAGTCTTGGGATAAATTTTCAAAAAAACTTGGTGTTTTTTCATAATTTTGTATATCAAACTCATAAATATTATTTGAATTTACTTTTGTTGCTAACGGAACAATTCTCTTTTTAAGAGCATCATTTTGATATGTAAGGGCAAGTTCTCCACCATGCTGATGAATACAATTTGCTATTCCCCATGCAAGTGATCTTTCATTTGCAATACCAACTATTAATCCTTTTTTTCCTTTTAGGATAGAACTTTTTTTTTCTTCCATACTTTATATTAATATATTTTAATTATATATTACAATAAATAATTAGTTTTTGAGATGAAAGCCTTTTTTTGATATATTTGGAACACTTGTAGACTGGCGCTCATCTATTATGGAGGGAGCAAAAAATCTTAAATTTTTTAATAAAAGAAGATTAGAACTAGAAGAATTTGTAATAAACTGGAGAAAAGAGTATCAGCCTATTTTAAATCAAGTCAATGATAATACTTTGCCTTGGAAAACTTTAGATGAGCTACATGAATACACTTTAGAAAAAGTTCTTAAAAAAATGAATTTTGATAAAGTTAGTAAAAAAGATAAAAAATATTTAGTTATGCTTTGGCATAAAATTAAACCATGGGATGATAGTTGTATAGCAATTAATCAATTAAATAAAAATTATATAACTGCTAGTCTTTCAAATGGCAATATCTTGCTTCAAAAAAAAATCTTTTTAATTACACAAGTTTAAATTTTGATTTTATGTTTTCTGCAGAACATTTTAAAAAATATAAACCAAATAAAATAGTATATTTAGGCGCTGCTAGTATGCTTAATTTAAATGTAGATGAATGTGTATTAGTAGCATCGCATAAGAATGATTTATATGCTGCAAACAGAATAGGAATGAAAACAATTTATATTAATAGAAAAGATGAATATGGAAGTTTTAAGAATGACTTTAAAGAGAAAAAATTTAGTGCCGATTTAGAAATTTCTAGTTTAAAAAATATAACTAATTGTATAAAAAAATAAAATGTTAAGAGAATAGTAAACTTAGAGTTTGAGCTGATAAAGCAGGTTTTTCAGCATTTTTAATTTCTATGTTTATCTTACTAGTTAATAAAATACCTCCTTTATAGTCTTTGGCATCTAGGACTGAAATTGCTGCCCTAATTTGATTATTACATATTACAGGTGAAATAAATCTTATTTTATTAGTACCGTAATTTAGAACTAATTTTAGACTTTTACATTCCCATACTTCATAGACAAACTTTGGTATTAAGGATAAAGAATAATAACCATGTGCAATGGTATTTTTAAATGGACTTTCTGTAGCTGCTTTTTCTTCATTTACGTGTATCCATTGAAAGTCCTCTGTAGCAGAAGCAAAATCATTAATTTCTTTTTTTGTGTTACCAATTTCCAATCACTATAACCTAAAAACTCTCCTACCATATTTTTGAACATTTCAGGTTTTTCTATTATTTTTTTTTGCATATTTCAAGTTAACATTTTATAAAAAAGATGTTAATAAATATTTATGTTAAATAAAAAAGATTTAATATATCAGGTAACTAGAGAAGGAGGTACAGAACCTCCTTTTTCAGGAGAATATGTTAACAACAAAAAAATTGGTAAATATACATGTATTAACTGTGATGCAATAATATTTTCTTCAGAGCACAAATTTGACTCAGGGACAGGATGGCCTTCTTTTTATGATTTATTAGATAATAAAGCTGTGGATGAAATAGAAGATAATAGTTTTGGTATGAAAAGAATAGAAGTAAAATGTCACAGTTGTAATTCTCATTTAGGACATGTATTTCCAGATGGGCCACCTCCTACTGGTCTAAGGTATTGTATTAATTCTGTTGCACTAAATTTTAAAAGAAGAAAAAAGTAAGTTGGTTATGTTAATTTTTTACTAAACTTTTTAATATCAACCATTTCGCCCATCTTTTTTCAATTGACAACCCAACATTATATTCACAGATTGAACTTTCAAAAATTATTGAAAGTATTGCATTGTACGCAGGTTTTTTATTTTTATATGTGCTATGTATTTTGGAATTAAAATATATAAAAGTATTAGTAAAGTCTTGATCCCAAAAAGTTTTTTTTTTGTGAATGTTTTTACTTATCTCATTATTAATAATTTTTAAATTATTAGCTTCCTCAAATTTAATTTTTTCATTTGTTAAAAGAATTTGAAGAGCTTTTTTATAACCCAATATTTTAATTACTCTTTGTATAGAACCAAAAAAAGGAATTATGCCTTCACTCGTGTATGTAAAATCTAAAGAAGTATCAATTTTGGCTTTTATACAATTACATGATAATACTAATTCTAATGCAGGGCCTCTCACTACTCCATTAACATGTGATATAAACTTAATAGAACTTTCTTCAATAGTTCGGGTTATATGCTGTAATAAAGATAGTGCTTCATCTATTTCATTTGTTTTACTAAAAATACTGTTTAATTGTAACTCAGTATTAAAGTTTCCAATTAAATTGATGTTTTTTGTTTTATTCTCATGAGTAATTTTTTGTAATATATCATTAAGACTTTTAAATGAATTCAAATCAAAAAATTTCCCTTTAATTTTGATAGAGCTGTTATTAGATAACTCAAAGTTTCCTTGAACCACCTTAAACTCTTTCTATAATAGTTGCAGTGCCCATACCTGCTCCTACACAAAGAGTAACAAGTCCTGTGTTTAAATCTCTTCTCTCTAACTCATCTAAAAGCGTTCCTAGTAACATTGATCCAGTTGCTCCAAGAGGATGTCCCATAGCTATTGATCCACCATTTACATTCACTTTATCTTCACTAATATTAAGAGCTTCTAAATATCTTAATACTACTGCTGCAAAAGCCTCATTAACTTCAAATAAATCAATATCTTTTGAGTTCATTTTAGCTCTTTTAAAAACTTTTTCTGAAGCATGCTCAGGTCCTGTTAACATTATAGTTGGTTCTGTACCTATAGAAGAAAATGCTTTAATTTTAGCTCTTGGTTTTAAATTAAGTTTTTTACCCATTTCTTTATTGCCGATTAAAACAGCAGCTGCTCCATCAACTATACCAGAAGAGTTACCAGCATGGTGTACGTGATTTATATTATTGTTTTCTGGATATTTCATTAATGCAATTTCATCTAAGCCAGAATGCTTTCCTATTTTTGAAAAAGATGGCTCTAGAGAAGCTAAACTTTGCATAGTAGTTTCTTTCCTTATTAGTTCATCATAATTAAGCATCAAATCACCGTTTTGATCGTATATATTGATAATACTATTTTTGAAATATTTTTTTTCCCAAGCTTCATTAGCTTTTTTTTGTGAATTAACTGCATATAGGTCAACATCATCTCTACTATAATTATATTTAGAAGCTAAAAGGTCTGCAGAAATTCCTTGTGGTACAAAATAAGTTTTAAATGCTACAGAGGGGTCGGTCATCCAAGCTCCTCCAGCACTGCCCATCGGAACTCTGGACATTGACTCAACTCCTCCTCCAATGGTTAGATCAGATTGACCACTCATTACTTGAGCAGCAGCAATATTACATGCCTCTAAACCAGAAGCACAAAAAATCGATCAATTTGCGTACCAGGTACGGATTGATCGTAATCTGCATCTAAAACTGCAACTCTTGCTATATCAGAACCTTGTTCATTTACAGGATGAACGCAACCTTACTACATCGTCTATAAGTTTTGTATCTAAATTATTTCTTTCTTTTAATTTTTTAAGTGTTTTCGAGGCTAGTTTAATGGGTGTTATTTGATGCAAAGACCCCGTATTTTTTCCCTTTACCTCTTGGAGTTCTAATTGCATCATAAATGTAAGCTTCAGTCATATATTTTCCTATAGATTTCTGCTAATTATTTCTTTCATAATTTCACTTGTTCCGCCATATATTCTTTGAACTCTAGCATCCATAAATGCTTTAGCTATTGGATATTCTTGCATATAACCATAGCCTCCAAATAATTGTAGACATTCGTCAATAACTTTAAACTGTAACTCAGTGCACCAAAGTTTTGCGATAGCCCCATCTTCAGCAGAAAAGTTATTATTGATGTGTTCAAAGATACATCTGTCTATATATGCCCTTGCAACTGATAGTTCAGATTTTAATTTAGCTAGAGTAAACTTAGTATTTTGAAAATCAATAATTTTAGTATTAAAGGCAGTTCTTTCTTTGGTATACGAAATTGTCCAGTCTAAAGCTGACTCAGCTGCTGCTATAGCTGTTACAGCAATAGATAACCTTCTTGTGGCAACTCATCCATTAATTGCCCAAAACCTTGCCCTGATTGTCCTAGAATATTTTCTTTAGGTAGTTCTACATCATGAAAAAATAGCTCAGAAGTATCTTGAGCCTGCATTCCAATTTTTTCAAATTCTTTCCTTTTTCAAATCCTTTTCTATAATCTTCACATAAAACTATTGAGATACCTTTAGCTTTTTTTGTACTATCTGTTTTAGCAACTACCAAAACTAAGTTTGCATTTTGTCCATTTGTTATAAAAGTTTTAGAACCATTTAAAATTATATTATTTTCTTTAACAGTTGCTTTTGTTTTTATATTTTGAAGATCCGAACCAGTTCCAGGTTCTGTCATAGCTATTGCTGTAATAATTTCTCCTTTTACCATTTTTGGCAAATACTCTTTTTTTGAGTATCAGAGCTATAGTTAATCAAGTAAGGAGCTACAATATCAGAGTGTACTGCAAATCCTGGTCCACTAGCACCAATTTTTGCAAGCTCCTCAATAACAATAACATTGAATCTAAAGTCACCACCTATACCACCATATTCTTTCGGTATATTTGGACAGAGGATCCCTAAATCACCAGCTTTTAACCATATCTCTTTTGGAACAATTCCTTCTTTTTCCCATAAGCTATGATGAGGTAATACTTCTTTACTAACAAATTTAGCTACTGTCTCCCTAAAATAATTTTGTTCATCATTGAATACAGTTCGTTGAAACATATCTAAATTTTATAGTAAAAAAAAAGTTTGTAAATATTATCTTAAACTACAAATTTGTTATATAACTTACGCATACCCAATATCCACTTATCAGTGTCTTCAGATTTTATTTTAATATATTTCTTTACTATCTCATGAGGAGTAATTAAAAACTTACCTACAGCCATTTGATCTAGACTAATTTTAGCAACATCTTCAGCTTCTAACATTCCATTTATTCCTGCAACTCCACCATCTTTAATTTTTTCTGTCATTGGAGTATTTACGCCTTGAGGACATAATAAACTTACACCGATATTTTTTTCACCATAAGTAATAGATAACCATTCTGCAAAACCAACTGTAGCATGCTTGGTTGTAGAATAAGTAGCAGATCCTACTTGTGATAATAAGCCTGCAGCCGAAGCTGTTATAAGAAACCATCCACTTTTATTTTCTAACATTTTTGAGATAGTATGCCTTACTATATTAGTATGCTGTAAAACGTTAATTTTCCAAATACTATCCCAATGTTTAGCAGATGCAAGTCCATCATCATCAACTGCTACACCTGCATTACTACAAAACAAATCAATTATTTTATGCTTTTTATATATTTCGTTTATAGTTTTTTCTACTTCAATATCATTACCAACATCACATTGAAAAAAATCTGTATTATTTTCATTGCCTTGTTTTATATCTATATTAATTATAGTTTTTGCTTTTCTTGATTTTAACTCTTTTATAAGAGCTGCTCCAATTCCGCTAGAGCCACCAGTAACAACACATATCTTGTCTAATGGGTTAAAATTAATTTTATTAGCATAGGTAATGTTTTCATTCATAAAAAAAAAAAAAACTCTTCAAAAAAAAACTTATTATGGCACAATATTAAATTAAAAAAAATGCTTATTAATAATGAATCATATAGAACAATTTGGTTTGATAGAAAAAAGAAGAAGTTAAGATAATTGATCAAACAAAACTACCTTTTTATTTAGAAATAGTTTCTTTAAATAATTTAGAAGATGTAATTAATGCTATTAATCTTATGCAAGTCAGAGGAGCACCATTAATAGGAGCGACAGCTGCTTATGGCGTTTATCTGGCTTATAGAAATTTAAAAGATAAAAATAAAAAAAATGATCAAGCAAATAAAATTAAAAATACTAGACCTACGGCAATAAATCTTTTTTGGGCTGTTGATAATATGCTTTCAGTAATAAAAGATAATTTATGGTCTTCTGAAATAGAAAAAAGTCTTTTAGATCAGTATAATAAAATTTGTGAAGATGACATAAATAGATGTAAGAAAATTGGAGAATTTGGTTTTAAAATTATAGAGTCATTACATAATAAAAAGGGAAAAGTAAATATTCTTACTCATTGTAATGCAGGATGGCTAGCAACTATTGATTGGGGAACTGCTACGGCACCAATTTATTTTGCTAAAAAAAATAATTTAAATATTCATGTTTGGGTTGATGAGACAAGACCTAGAAACCAAGGAGCCTCTTTAACAAGTTATGAATTAAATAATGAAAATATAGCAAATACGATCATTACTGATAATGCTGCTGGTATTTTGATGCAAAGAGGGGAAATAGATATATGTATTGTTGGAGCTGATAGGGTAATAGTTTCTGGAGATGTAATTAATAAAATAGGAACATTTTTAAAAGCTATAGCAGCAAAAGAATTTAATATTCCATTTTATGTAACCATACCTTTGAATACTATAGATTGGAAAACAAAAAATTTTAGAGATGTAGAAATAGAAGAGAGAAGTAGTAATGAATTAAGAAAAATTAAAGGTCTAGATGAAAAAAATAATTTAAGAACAGTTGATGTTTATCCAAAAGATAGTAAGGCGTATAATCCTGCTTTTGATATTACGCCTAAGCAATTTGTAACAAAACTTATTACAAATAAAGGAATTATAAATGCAAATATTAATGAAATCCTAAACTTAAAAAATGAATAATATTAATAAAAAAAAAAGAGATAGTAAAATATTCTAAATTATTTTCAACTGAAAGTTTTTCACCAATTAGATCTGGTAATATCTCAATAAGAAGTAAACTTAATGATAAGGAAGGTTTTTTTATTTCACCGTCTGGAAAAATAAATTTAGAACTAACTATTAAAGATATAGTATTTGTATCCTTAAATGGAGATATAGAAAAAATAAGAAACCTTCTTCAGAGTGGAGATTCCATTTAGATTTATATAATTCTACTGAATGTAATGCTATTGTTCATGCTCATTCAAAGTTTGCTGTAATTTGTTCATGCTTATATAAAAAAATACCATCTTTCCATTACATGATTGCTTTAACTGGAAAAAAAAATATCAAAGTTGCAAATTACGCTTTATTTGGTAGTAAAAAATTATCTATTAATATATTGAATGCTATAAAAGGATCAAAAAGCTGTCTGATATCAAATCATGGTCAAATTTCAATAGGAAATAATTTATCAGATGCATATGAATTGGCTAATGAAGTTGAACTATTATGTGAGTATTATTATTATTGTAAATTACAAAAACACCCTAAAATTTTAAATAATAAAGAGATGCAGAGTGTTCTTAATAAAATAAAAAGTTATAAAAGTAAAAATGGTGCCCTCAGGTAGAATTGAACTACCATCTGACCCTTACCAAGGGTCTGTAATAACCATTATACTATGAGGGCTCTATAAAATTAATATAACAAATTTTTATCTTTAATAAATGTTTATATGATAAAAGAAAAGAAAGAATTCAAAGTTTCTGTTGTTATTCCAACTTATAACAGAGTAACTTATTTAGGTAGAGCTATAAATTCAGTATTAAAACAATCTTATCCAGTAAATGAAATTATAGTAATAGATAATGGTTCTACTGATCAAACTTTAAGTTTAATTAAAAAAAATTTAATAGTATCAGAGTAATTATTGAAAAAAAGAGGAGTAAGTTTTGCAAGAAACTTAGGTATAAAAAATTGCAAATATAATTGGATAGCTTTTCTTGACTCTGATGACGAATGGATAACTGATAAAATAGAGAAACAATTTTATTATTAAAAAAAAGTAATTTTAAATATCAGTTTATTCATACTAATGAAATATGGATTAAAAATGGAATATTAAAAAATCAAAAGAAAAACACTTAAAGAGAGGTGGCAATATTTTTGAAGATTGTTTAGATATTTGTAAGATATCTCCTTCTAGTGTTTTGATTAAGAAAGAATTATTTGATAAATATGGACTATTTGATTATAAGTTTAAAGTTTGTGAGGATTATGAACTTTGGTTGAGGATTACTAGTAAAATAAAAATTGGTTATTTAGATAAACCTTTGATTAAAAAGTATGGAGGACATAAGGGTCAGCTTTCTGATAAGTATTGGGGTATTGATAGATATAGAATTAAAGCTCTAGAAAAGATATTAATAAATGATAGTTTAAATAAGCAACAAAAATTAAAAAAGTTTTAGAGTATTTATTAAAGAAAATTAATATTATACTTTTAGGGGCAATTAATAGAAATAATAAAAGAATATTTAATATGTATATTAAAAAAAAATTTTTATGGCTGAGTTATAATTATAATGTCAAAAACAAAAATAATTAATTTTTTAGTAGCTCTAAAACATGAAGCACTTCCAATAATAGATTATTTTAAATTAAGTCTTAATGACAAAAAATATAGAAATATCTATAGTAATGTGGAAAAGAATGTTTTTCTTATTATTACAGGCATAGGAATAGAAAATGCTAAAAAAGCTGTTATTAAATTAAAACAACTAAATAATAATAAGGATGATATTTGGATTAATATAGGTATAGCTGGTCATGAAACATTTAAGGTAGGATCTATTTATGAGATTAAAAAAGTAATTTCTAGCAATAATGAAAACACTTTTTTTACAAACTCTTTTTATAACAAAGTACCAACAAGCACTGTATGTTGTGTTAATAAAGAAGAAAAAAAATATAATAATAAATATCTTTATGATATGGAGAGTTATGGTTTTTTAGAGGCCTTTAGATAGTCTAACGATAAAAGAAAATATTTTTATGTTTAAGATAGTTTCAGATAATTTACAATTTAAGCCAAAGAGTTATAAAAATTTTGCTATATCTTTTATTTCAAAACACATTAGGAAAATTGATACTATTCTTGATAAATATAGAAATAAACCTCCAGAAAGTTTTTATGATATAACCTTAATACTAAATATAATAAAAAATAAATATCATGTAACATTTTATAACAAAAAAAAATTGAAAAAATTTTAACAAAAATTTTTATAATAAAAAGTCAAAAAGAAATTAAAAATGATGTCTTGGTTTCAAAATCATTAAATGGATTAATAAAAAAATTTGAAAGCTACTTAACAAAATATATCTTGAAAATCTAAAATGACTAAAATTATTTATATAGAACGTGAAATAAAGGATCATTTTAGAACCAAATTAATATGTAGTAAAGTTAGTAATCCAGAAATTATTGTAATTGATAGGTTTAGTCAGATCTTTAATAAAAAAACCAAAGTTTTAAACTTCAAAAGAATGATCCAGCATTAATATTAGCAAAAAAATATAAAAATCTAATTCATAAAACACCAGAGAACTACGGAATAGGAAATAAATATAATTATTATTTTTCTTATATGTATAATTGCCTTTTTGATTGCAAATATTGTTTTTTACAAGGTATGTATTCTTCTGCAAACTACGTAATATTTGTTAACTATGAAGATTATTTTGATGAAATAAAAAAAATTTCTATTACTAATAAAAAAAAGAATATTACAATATTTTCAGGGTATGATTGTGACTCTTTAGCTTTTGAAGCAATTTCAAATTTTATGTCTTGTTTAATAAAAAAAATGCCAGAATATGAAAACATAGAATTAGAAATAAGAACCAAAAGCACATACTCTAAACTCTTTTCAAAAAATATAATTAAAAATGTTATAATTGCTTATAGTTTTACTCCTGAAAGATTTTCAAATAAATATGAAAAAGGTGTTCCTAACTGTAGAAAAAAGATTAAAGGTTATAAAAAGGCTTTCAAATTTAGGTTGGAAATTAGGCTTTCGTTTTGATCCTGTGATTATTTATGATGGTTGGCAAGAAGATTATAAAGAGTTATTTATTAAAATTTTTCAAAATATTGATATTAATAATTTGCATTCAATAACATTTGGTAAATTAAGGTTTCCAGAGACTATTTATAAAAAGTTAATCAAAGAAAATATGTTAGAAAGTCTTTTTTTTTAATTTAGAAAAAAAAAAAAATTCTATGAAAGTAGTAATGACAAAAAAAATAATATTAAGAGTTTTATGATTGAAAAATCTAACTAAAGTTTATTGATGAAAGAAAAATTTTTTTAATAATTAATTATGAATAAAGTTATTATAACAGGTAGCATCAAAAGGTATAGGGAAATGCAATTGCTAAGTTTTTATTGAAGAAAAATATTACAGTTATTGGCATATCAAGAAAACATACTATAAAACATAAAAATTATTTTGCAATATTTTTTGACTTAAATGATGCCAGAAATATTAAAAAAATTTTAGATGATATTATTTTTAATCATAAAAAAATAGATGCTATTATTAGTAGTGCAGGTTTGGTGTTTTTGAAAACTTAGAAAATTTAAAGGAAAAAGAAGTTATAGATTTTTTTAATGTGAATTTATTAGCTCATATATTAATTTCAAAGATTTTAGTTTCACATTTTAAGAAAAAGAAAACCGGATATTTTATTTTTATGGGTTCAGAGGCTTCTTTGAAAGGAAACCAAAAGTCCACTCTTTATGCTACAGCTAAACACGGTTTGTTAGGTTTTGTTAAATCCTTTAGAGAAGAATGTAATAAGTCTGAAATTAGAGTTACAATTATAAATCCAGGGATGGTAAATAGCTCCTTTTTTAAAAAATTAAAATTTTCTCCAGGGAAAAGCATTAAAAATTCAATTAAATTAGCTGATATAGCAGAGTTAGTTTTTTTTTATCTTAAAAAGTAATCGAAATATTAACTATAATGATATTTACTTGAGTCCAATAAAAAAAGTTATAAATTTTAAAAATAATTAAAAATCTAGCATAAAGATTGCGTTATTTATAAAGTAATAACTAAATGTTAATATTTTGACATTTGAAAGGATGTGCTATAATGGCAAATACTAATATGGCAGAAGAACAAAATACAGATGCTCAAGAAGTGTTTGAGTCACTTAATGGTACTCAAAAATGTGCTATTTTAATGTTGTTGATAGGTGAAGAAGAGGCTGCTAACATTATGACAAATTTAAATCCTGATGAAGTTAAATCATTGGGAACAGCTATGTATCAAGTTCAAGATATAGACCAAGATACTGTTAATATGGTATTAGATGAGTTTTTGTCTATAATAAAAGCTAATACAGCATTAGGTTTTGGAGCTACTAATTATATTTCTACAGTTATGTCAAAAGCACTAGGTCAAGAAAAAGCTCAATCAGTATTATCTAAAATAACTCCACAAGATGCGCAAAAGCCTATAGATATACTTCAATGGATGGATGCTAAATCAATTTCAGAATTAATAAATGACGAACATCCTCAAATTATTGCTGTTATATTATCGTATCTTGAATCAGCGGTAGCATCAGATGTTTTAAGTCAATTAGATCCTAAAATACAGCCTGACATTATTTATAGATTATCTACATTAGAAAATATCCAGCCAGAAGCTTTAAAAGAGTTAGAATTAGTAATGGAAAGAAAGTTTAATTCAAATGCTTCTTTAAGAGCTACTCAAGCAGGTGGAATAAGAGCTGCTGCTAATGTGATGAATTATCTTAAATCAAATGTTGAAGCTAGTGTTATGAAAGAATTAACTAAAAAAGATAAAGATGTTGCAAAAGAAATTCAAGAAAATATGTTTGACTTTTGAGAATTTAGCTGGAATTGATGATAAGAGTATGCAGTTCTTAATTAGGAGTTTAGATAATGAATTAATAGTTGTAGCCTTAAAAGGAGCAGATGACTCATTGTCAGAAAAATTTTTTGCTAGTATGTCTCAAAGAGCTGCGGCAAATATAAAGGATGAAATGGAAGCCTTAGGTCCTATGAGGTTAACTGATGTTCAAGAAGCGCAAAAACAAGTGATAGCAGTAGCTAGACAATTAGCTGACGAAGGACAAATAGTTCTTTCTGGTAGAGGTGGAGACGAATATTTATAGTCCAATGAATGAAAGTAAACTAGTACATCATACTGAAAGATTTTTACTATTATTTTTTTTATTTCTTATAGTAAATAAGTCTTGGGCTCCAGCAAGAATGCATAAAAATACGATAATTTATCCTACTGGACATAAGTATGAACAAAAAGAAAAATATGAAGTTTGTAGGTTAAAAAAAGGAATTAAGAAAACCAACAGAAATTAAATGTTTTTATACAAGACAAGATAAATTAGGCTCTGAATTAATTATTACTAATGATCAACCCACTTTTTTCTTGTTTAAAAGAGATGAAGTGTAAAAGAGAATAATAGCTTTTTTATTGACCTATAGATTTTGTAGTATTATTGTATAAATATGGCTGGTAGAGGAAAAGAAGAAGAAGGTTATTCAGTAGAAGCTCAAGAAAATATGGGCGTGGCTATAGAAGAATTTTAAAGAGTCTCTAATTCCAATTGGATCAGAAGAAGCAAATAAAAATGTTTTCGCAACAATAAAAATAATGGTTAAAGGTGTAAGAAGAAGATTAGTTGATTTAGGAAATGTTGATGCTCCAGAAGGTCCATTAAAAATCCAATTAATGATTTTTAATAAAGAGCATATACCTCTAATTATAGAACAATTAAAAGAAGAAGGTTTCAAACCTAGAACTGATGCAGGATCTCAATATGTTAAAGTTGATGTTCCTCCACCAACAAGATTACAATTAATGGATGTAGCTTCAGATGTAGATAGAAGAACAAAGTCTTGTATAGGAAAATAAATAAAATAGAAGCAATACAGCCATAAGAATAACTAAAGCAGTAGAAAATGAATTTATTGACCAAAGAACTGCTGGAGTTGCAAATAAAAAAATAGAGAAAAAAAATTTCTTAAAGTTTGAAGTTGATGCGATTAAAGCTGGAATGATTAAAAAAATTGATATTTTAGGGAAATGGTTTTCACCAGAAAATGATCAAGAAAAAATTTTATTGGCAAAAATAATTAAAAAAAGAAAAAAGCAAGGAAGAGAATAGAAGATTAATTTTACCAATATTTTTTTTAATAGAAGAAAAAGATGTAATTGATGCCATATTTCCTCAGACTTTTTGTTACTATCGTGAAGCCTTAAAGATAATGTTCTTATTATCGCTTTTAAAATAGGGTCGGCATTCTCTACTTTATTAAAAAAAAGTTTTTTTCTATTATTAATAAACGAGTATCTGTTGCAGCTTTTGCAGATACACTATGTTCTTTATTAAAGAGGCTACTTATCTCTCCAAATAACTCTCCTTCCTTCTTTAATGTTCCTATCACATAATCATTTTTACTTATAATTTCAACTTCTCCAGTATAAATATAATATGCAAATTTTGGTTTTTCATTTACTTTGTAAATGAAGGAGTTTTTTGAAGTTTATTTGCTCTAAACCAGAATTAGTGATATTTTTTGTTATATTACTCATAATTAATGTACCAAATTTTTAATTATTATATTATAAAAAATGTTTCCTTTAAAAGATGATAACCCTACTCAAACTAAACCTATAGTTACAATAGCCCTGATAGCTATTTGTGTTTGTATATTTCTATACCAATTCTCTTTATTACATTCAGAGAATACCTTTATTATTAATAGTTTTGGTATGAAACCAAAAGAGCTTTTTCTTAATCCAGGTTTAACTAGTTATTCTACAGTTTTTTCCAGTATGTTTTTGCACGGAGGATTTATGCATTTAATAGGGAATATGCTTTTTCTATGGATTTATGGAAATAATATCGAAGATGCTATGGGACATACTAAATTTTTACTATTCTATTTTGCGTGTGGATTAGCAGCAGCTCTTTCACAAGCTTTAGTAACACCTAACTCAGATATTCCAATGATTGGTGCCTCTGGTGCCGTATCAGGAGTTTTAAGTGCCTATTTGCTGCTCTATCCTAAAGCCAGAGTTTCAACTTTAATTTTTATCTTTTTCTTTATTACCGTTATTAGAATACCAGCAGGTATACTGATATTAATTTGGTTTGCTACTCAGCTCATTAATGCTAATTTGACTGATCCTAATAGCCCTGGAGTAGCATGGTTTGCTCATATAGGAGGTTTTTTGATGGGAATATTATTATTACCTTTTTTAAAAAAAAAAAATATAAAATATTTTGCCTCAGGTAATAAACATAGTCTTGTACAAAAAAATATAAGATTGCGTTTTAGGAAATAAAATTATTCATAAAATTCTTTTATATCAGGAATCCTTGTAAAAGCTACTTTAGTACCAGAAAAGTCAGATATATTTTTAGGTAAGCTGCCTATTGTTATACTATCTCTACCAAATTTTGAATTTATTATATCTATAGTATCAGATAAACTCTTTCTCTTTTTTATAGTGTTTTCAAAGTTATTATTTAGATATTGAAAAAAGTTAGTTTGAGCTGACTCTAGAGGCTCTAAATCATATAAAACAACACTAACTTGTTTAATTCTTTTTATTTTATTTGATATTAGTATTTCTTTCCATATTAAATCTGATTGTTCCAATAAAGTAATACTGTCATTTATTTTATTAAACTTTTTTTTCCTTCTATAGAGTAACCACTTTTTATTTTGATATATATTTTTATTTTTTTACAAAAATACCTTTTTCTTCTTAATCTACTCGCTGCTTTTAGTACAAGTCTATTTAGTATGTGCTTTGCTAAATCAGGCCTTCCTCCAATTTGGATGTAATACATGACTATGACCAATAGTACTTGTCTTAGTAGTTATTTCTTCAATGTCATTACCTCTTAACATATTCCAAAATCTTTCTCCTTGTACACTACCCCATATCGTCCGCATATTTTTAGGAGATAGTTTATACAGGTCATTAATAGTTTGTACATTGGCTAGTATTAACCTTCTCTCCATTCTTTTTCCTATGCCTGTTAGATCAGAAAGTTTAAGTTTTTTTATTTTGTGAGGTAGTGCGTCTCTAAAAAGTATTTTTAACCCATTAGGTTTTTTTAAATTACTTGCTGTTTTTGCTAAAAATTTATTAGTTGATATGCCTATGGAACAGCTTATATAATCTCCCACATTCTTTTTAATACCTGACTTTATATTAATAGCTAAAGAGACAGCATTTTTAGGTTTACATTCTTTTCCTATTAATTTACAAGCTACCTCATCTATAGAGCAAACATGTTCTATGGGAATGTGCTTATTAATCTCATTGATTAACTTATGATGATAAGCTATATATTTTTCATGATTTGCTTGAATACAAATAATATCAGGACAAAGCTTTTTTGCTTCTGCTATCATGGTACCAGTTTTTATACCCTTTTTTTTAGCTTCATAACTTGCAGCAATAGCACAAGTATAATCTGTAATAGATGGAACTATTGCAATAGGGCGATTTCTAAGAGGTGGATTTATTTGTTGTTCAATAGTAGCAAAGTAACTATTGAAGTCTAAATATAACCATTTCAGATTTTTGTTCATTATTTGTTCACTTTATGTTCTTATATAAAAATGTCAATAACGTATTCTAAGATTCTTAAAAAATAAAGTCCTTAATAATATAATTTGGAAAAGCTGAATATTTTTTGCAAAGTTTATCAATACTATTTTTATATACTTCATAATTATTACTGTTAGTTAATTCATGTTTATGAATGCCATTAGTAATTAATAAAGAATTAAGTTTATTGTTATTAGCACCTAGTATATCTGTTTCAAGAGAGTCACCTATAACTAAAACTTTATCTAAAGCTAATTTAGTATTGAAACTTTTTAAAATATTAAAAGATTTTTCATACATAGCCTGAAAAGGCTTTCCATATCTAAACACTTCACCTCCATTATTTTGATAATAATCTGCTAATATACCGGCACAAGTAATTAATTGTCCATTTTGTCTAATCACTACTTTATCAGGGTTAGCACATACTAAAGGCAAATTATATTTTAATGCTTCATTAAGCTCTTTTTTATAATTGTTGAGAGTATGATCAAAATCTCTGGTTCCACAGACTAATACGAAAGAGCTTTTACTTATAGAAGAGACTTCTTTGATTTCAAGATTTTTTGCTATACCCTTATCAAGTTCTTGACCAATAAAGTAATAATTTTTACCTAGTAAAGATAATCTTTTCTTATTAGAAAGACAATCTTCACGGCAGACTTCACCTGATGAAACAATATTATCATATAAATTGTTATTAATTCCTATGGAACTCAACTTATCAGATAATATTTTAGCTCTTCTAGGAGCATTGGAAAGAAGAATGATATTTTTATTTTTTTCTTTTAATTTTTTTAAAGTTAATTTTGCATATTTATAAGCTTCTATGCCGTCCCATAGGACTCCCCAAATATCAATAATAAAGGCATCATAGTTATCGATGATTTGATTTATATTATTTAATAATTTATAGCTTTGCATGAAATTATTTATTTAATTTAGATAATTTAACGAAATCAAGAACCATTTTATCTACTATGCTTATTCCATTATATATTAAAGAACTATAAACTTGAACAACGTTGGCTCCTAGTTTAAGTTTTTTAAAAACTTTTTCACCACTATCAATACCTCCAACTCCTATTAAAGTGATATTTCCTTTAGAAAACTTTTGTAATTTTTTTAAAATATTATTCGAATTTTTATATAGAGCGTTTCCTGAAATACCACCTTGTAATTTAGTATATTTTTTATTTTGAATAATTTTTTTATTTATAGAGGTGTTAGTAGCAATAATACCTTCAATTTGATATTTTTTTATAAGTTTAACAATACTTTTTAAATCAGAGTCTACTAGATCAGGAGCAATTTTTAATACTAGAGGGATTTTTCTTTTATTTTTTTTAAAATATTCTTCTCTTTTATGTACTAAGGGTTTTTAATAAGGGAGCTAGGTTATTTTGTAGTTGAAGTTTTCGTAAGCCTGGAGTGTTAGGAGATGAAACGTTTATTGTAATGTAATCAGCAACTGAACAAAAAATTTCAAAGCACTTTTCATAGTCTTTTAGTGGGTTTTTAGTATTTTTATTACAGCCAATGTTAACTCCTATTAGAGGTTCTAAGCCTAAGGTGTGATATTTTCTAACTTTATATAGATTGTCAAATATTTTTGAAGCTCCTAAGTTGGGAAAACCTAATTTATTAATTATAGATTTTTCTTCTAGTATTCTAAAAACTCTTGGTTTACTATTTCCAATTTGAGGAAGTGGTGTTACTGTCCCAACTTCTATAAAACTAAAGTTTTGTTTTAATAAGCCAGGCAATGCTTCTGCATTTTTGTCAAAACCTGCTGCAAGTCCTACAGGATGTGTTAATTTAAAATTAAAAAATTTAATTTTTTTATAGATTTTATAATTTTTTTTTTTTTAGGGGAACTAAACTATATTTCAATAAAAATATTGCAATGCTATGTGATATTTCCTCAGGTAATCTAAGTAAAAGCGACAAAAAAAATTTTTCTAACATAACACATTTATTATCATTTAATTGAATTAAATAAAAGCAAAGTTATAATACTAACTTAATTATATTTCTTTTTGGAGTTAAATATGAAAAAAGATAAGGTAAGCATTATAATGGGAAGTCAGTCTGATTGGAAAACATTACAATCAGCAGAAAATATATTAAATGATTTTAAAATTTCTAATGAAGTTAAAATAGTTTCAGCTCATAGAACTCCAGAGAGATTGTATAGATATGCTAAAAATGCTCATAAAAACAATATTAAAGTTATAATAGCAGGAGCTGGAGGAGCAGCTCATCTGCCAGGAATGGTTGCCTCGTTAACTAAAAATTCCAGTATTAGGTGTCCCAATAGAAAGTAAGCTGATGAACGGACTTGACAGTTTATTATCTATAGTACAAATGCCATATGGTATACCTACTGCAACTTTTGCAATTGGGGAAGCAGGAGCCAAAAATGCTGCTTTGTTTGCTATATCTTTATTTGCAAATAATGATAAAAATATTTCAAAAAAATTAAGTAAGTGGAGAGAAGATTTAACTAAGGCTGTAAGTGTTATTCCTAAGAGAAAATGAAAAATAATGTTATTAAAAATATAACTAATAAGACATTAGGTATTTTAGGAGGAGGACAACTTGGTAAAATGATTGCCATTGAAGCTTCTCGGCTTGGAATTAAAACTTGTATATTTGATCCTAATAAAAATTCACCTGCTTTTCAAAATGCAAATATAATAATTAATAGTGATTACACTAATAAAAAAGCTCTAGGACAATTTGTTAAGTACTCAGATAAGATTACGTATGAGTTTGAAAATATTCCTTTAGAAAGCTTGAATTTTTTAGAAAAAAATAGTCAAATTTTTCCAGGCATAAAAGCATTAAAGTATTCTCAAGATAGATTATTAGAAAAAGAATTTATTTCTAACTTAGGTATTTCTGTAGCTCCTTTTTATCAAATAAAAAATTATGTTGATGTTAAAGGTGCTTTAGAAAAGTTAAAAGGTACTGCTATTTTAAAAACAAGAAAGTTTGGTTATGACGGTAAAGGGCAACATGTAATAAAAAAATATAGAATTCCAAATATAAAAAATAATATTGAAAAAAATAAATATATCATTGAAGGAATTATAAAGTTTAAAAAAGAAATTTCAGTAATAGTAATAATAAAAAAAGATGGATCTGCAATATGTTATGAACCATCTGAAAATAAGCATATAAATGGAATATTAAGGGAAACGGTATTTCCTGCAAAGATAAATATAAAACTAAAAATAAAGCAAAAGCTATTGCTGTAAAATTAGCCAGATCTTTAAATATTATTGGTATTATTGCAATAGAAATGTTTGTTGATAAGAGTAATGAAATTATTGTAAATGAAGTTGCTCCTAGACCTCATAATTCTGGTCATTGGACTATGGATGCGTGTAATATTTCTCAATTTGAAGCTTTAGTAAGAGTTATTTTTGATATGCCAATTCCAAATATTAAATACTATCATAAATGTAAGATGATAAATATTTTAGGGAGAAAATTATAATGTTATAGAGAAATCCTATATAAAAAAAATCATAAAATTTATATATATGGAAAAGATGAAATTAAAGAAGGTAGAAAACTAGGTCACATTAATATTTTATTTTAATGTAAAAAATCAAATTTCGTAAAAAATTTTTAGGTGCTACTTTAGAAATAAATTTTTTAAAATTACTTTTATAATATCCAAACTTTCCAATAAAAATATTTGTTTTTCTATAAAAATTTGTGTTTTATTAAGGTTATTAGAACCTCTCCAGTACAATATAGAGTTAATTAATATTTGTGATAATATCATACGTTTTGTATAATAATTAAAATCAACTGATTTATCTTCAAAAGACGCCAAACTCTATCAGAAAATTTAATAGTAATTTTTTTCAAATATATTGGTTTTCTAGAAATATAATTTAGAAAAAATAAACTAACTGCTTTGTTTTCATTCAAAAGCTTGATTAATTCAAATAATATAAAGTTTACTCTCTTACTAATACTTTTTTCATTTTTAATTTTTTTTTTAATTTTTTTTTCTAATCTTTAATTGTAAATCTATTAAGAAAAAACTACATAAGCTTTTAGTTTTATGAGGAAAAAAATAATAAAAATCTTCTTCAGAAATTGAATTTTTTTTTAAAATAGAACTTATATTAAAATCATTAAAAGTCCCATTTTCAAATTCTGAGTTAAGTTTAGTAAAAATATCTTTTTCTTTTTGATTATTAATCATACCATATTTTTATTTTAATTATTCTCTTCACTTTATCAATAGCTTATGTTATTAAATAGTTTTTTGATTATAGGAGAAAAATATTGGAAGTCATAGTAAGAGATAATAATGTTGATCATGCCCTTAGAACATTAAAGAAAAAGATGCAAAGAGAGGGAATGTATAGAGAGATGAAAAAAAGAAGAGCATATGAAAAGCCTTCAGAAAAAAAAGCAAGAGAAAAGGCAGAATCTGTCAGAAGATGGAGAAAATTACAAAGAAAAAGTACTAGAGGATATTAATTATTTTTCACTAGTATTAATTAATCCTTTCTTACTATAAAGCCTATTTATATTATCACTAATTACTCTAGATCTTCGTTCTATCATATTTTCTGACCAAGCAGATATATGAGGTGACATAATCACATTTTTCATTTTATTGAATGAAAATTTGGAAGGTTTGAAACCATTTTGTTCTTTACTTTGAGGATATTTAAACCAAGTATCTATTATAGCACCACCTATTAATTTTTTTTAAGTACGTCATATAAGTCCTTTTCATTAATAATACCACCTCTAGCAATATTAATAATTACAGCATCTTTTTTCATAAGTTTAAATACTTTAGAATTAATTATATTTTTTGTGCTTTTAGTTAAGGGACAAGCAATTATTAAATAATCTAAATTCCCAACACTTTTTTTAAGGTCATTACTTAAATATAAATTATTTAAATATTTATCTTTCTTTCTATTAGTTCTAGTATAAGCCAATTAAATGTGTTCCAAATGGTTTAATTCTTTTAGCTATTTCCTTACCTATTTTTCCATAACCCAATATACCAATAGTTTTATCATATAACTCACTATGGGTAGGCCCATCAAAAATCATACAATCACTCCAGTCTAGATTTTTAAATTTGCTTGTTTTTCTATTAAATTCATCTCCCAATTTAATATATTAGCTATGCAGTATTCTGCTATAGGTATTTCATGCTCATAAACATTACAAACCTTACAGTTTTTAGGTAATTGAGAAAAATTTATAGCATCAGTCCCTGCACCAGGTAAATGTATTAATTTTAAGTTTTGCACTTCTGGTACTTTTAGATTTTCTGTCCCACCCACATAGTTTTTCCCCAACTCATTGTTATAACTACATCAGCTTTTTAAGTTTTTTAAAATAATTTTCATTTTGTTTAGCAAAATAATATAACTTATAAGGTATTTTTAGGTAGCTTTTAAGGTAAGTAATAATTTTTCTTGTTCCTTGAACTACTATTTTGTATTCTTGCATATAACCTCTTATAAATATTTATTATGATAATAAAACAAATTTATACATATAACAATTATAGAAACTTTAATTATTTAATAGGATGTGAAAAAACTAGAGAAGCTATAGCGGTAGATCCTCTTGCCTATAATCTATGTTTAGAAGAGGCAGAAAAGAAATGATTTAAAAATTGTTTCCATAATAAATACACATGAACATTTAGATCATACTGGAGGAAATGATAAAATTATTCAACATACAGGAGCTAAATTATATGCGCATCATAATGCTAAAAATGTAATAAAAGGAGTTGATATAGGTTTAAAAGCAGGAGATAAAATTAAGGTTGGTAATACAGTAAATATAGATATTTTAGATACACCTGGGCATACAATGTCTCATTTATGTTTATTAATTAGAGGTTCAGAAGATGCATTATTTTGTGGGGATACTCTTTTCAATGCAGGTGTTGGAAACTGTCATAATGGAGGAAACCCTTTAAGTCTATACAATACTTTTTATAATCAACTAATAAAACTTGATAAAAAAACAAAAATATATCCAGGTCATGATTATTTAACTAATAATCTTGAATTTACTTTATCTTTAGAGCCAGAAAATAAGAATGCTTATGATTTATTACAAAAATCTAAGATGGAGGGTTTTAGTACAAAATTTGTTTCTTCTTTTGAAATAGAATTAAAAGTGAACACTTTTTTAGACTTAAAGAAAAAAGTATTAAAGAATCATTAAAAAATGAAAATCTTTTATCTAAAAACGATAGCCCTCAAGAAATTTTTTTAGCATTAAGAGAATTAAGAAACAAGTGGTAAACTAGTCAAGTTCTTTTACTATTTCTTCTACTATCTTTTTTGCATCACCAAATAACATTAGAGTGTTTTCATTATAGAAGACTTTGTTATCTATACCTGCGTAACCAGGTGATAAACTTCTTTTAACAAATAAAACAGTTTTAGCATTTTCTACATCTAAGATTGGCATTCCTGCTATTGGGCTGCTAGGATCTGTTTTAGCAGCTGGATTAGTAATATCATTAGCTCCAATAACAAAAGCTACATCACAAGTGCTAAAATCTGAATTAATCTCTTCTAATTCAAAAACTTCATCATATGACACATTAGCTTCTGCTAGTAGTACATTCATATGACCTGGCATTCTTCCAGCAACTGGATGAATTGCAAAAGAAACCTTCACTCCATTTTTTTTTAATAAATCTGCCATTTCTTTAACTATATGCTGAGCTTGTGATACTGCCATTCCATATCCAGGTACTATTATTACATGTTCCGAGTTTTTCATTATAAAGGAACCATCTGTTGAGCCTCCTGATTTAACAGTCTTATCTGTTTGTGTCACAGCTGTTGAAGTGCTATCCTCTCCAAAACCTCCTAAAATAACACTGATAAATGATCTATTCATTGCCTTACACATTATATAAGATAGAATTGCTCCGGAACTTCCAACTAATGCTCCTACGATAATAAGAGAGATATTTTCCAAAGTAAAACCTATTCCAGCTGCAGCCCAACCAGAATAAGAATTTAACATTGACACAACTACTGGCATATCTGCACCACCAATTGGTATGATTATTAGTATCCCAATAATTAATGCCATAATAGTAAGTAAAATAAACAATTCATTACTTTGTAATTTAACAAATAAATAAATGCTAATCACAATGATTATTCCTAGCAGAGCGTTTAATGTATGTTGAAACTTGAAAGTTATAGGATTTCCTGACATCAATGACTGTAATTTTAAAAAAGCTATAATAGAACCAGAAAAAGTAATAGCCCCAACGACTAATCCGATTGACATCTCAATAGCACTAACTATTTTGATTTCACCACCAGAAGAAATACCAAATTTTTCTGGAGCATAAAAGGCTCCTGCAGCTACAAAGACAGCAGCTAATCCAACTAAGCTATGAAATCCTGCCACTAGTTGTGGCATTGCAGTCATTTTTATTTTTAAGCCTAAAGTTGTACCAATAGCCCCCTAACAATATACAAATTACAACTGGAATAAAATTAGAAGTATTAGGTTGTAGAATTAAAGTACTTACTGCAGTAAGCATACCTAAAATACCAAAAATATTACCCCTTCGTGCAGTTTCAGGTGACGATAATCCCTTTAAGGCTAATATAAAAAAAACTGAAGAAATTAAATAAAGTATTGCTGAAAAGTTTTCATTAATCATTTTTATTTTTTTTCTTATACATTGCTAACATTCTTTGTGTAACTACAAAGCCCCCAAAAACATTTATACTTGCCAAAACAGTAGCTAGATAACCCATTAATGATGATAAATCTATAGATTTTTGAAAATCATTATTTTCAGGACTTAATATAATTAGTGTTAAACTACCAACAATAATTATACCTGAAATAGCATTAGTAACACTCATTAGAGGTGTGTGAAGAGCAGGAGTAACAGCCCAAACTACAAAGTAACCAACAAATATAGCTAAAGTAAATACTATAAAATTAATTACAAAAGGATCAATATTTTCCATATTTAGCCATCATAAAAATTTTCTGTTTTATTTCCATTTTTTACTAATATAGTTTTTAATAGTAGTTCATCTTTAGCTTCAATATCAAATGTTTTATTCTCAGTAATAAAATTGGAAATAAAATTAAAAATATTCTTTGAAAATAGTAGACTTGCATCGTAAGCAATTAGACTAGGCAAATTTCTAGGAGCATATACTATACAATCATTGATATTAACCTTTTCTCCAATTTTTGAACCTTCAATATTTCCTCCAGAACTAGAGGCTAAGTCTATTAATATGCTACCACTTTTCATTTGCATTATTGTATTGGACTCAATAAGTAAGGGAGCTTTTTTTCCAGGAATTAAAGCAGTAGATATAATAATATCCATATTAATAGCAACATCATGAATAGCTTTTAATTGTTTTTTTTATAATCTTCGCTCATTTCTTTTAGCATAGACTGTTTGAGCTTCTTTAGTATTTGTCTCATCTTCTACTTTAACAAATTTTGCTCCTAGACTATTTACTTGTTCTTCTACTTCTGGCCTTACATCAAAAGCTGAAACAACACAACCTAACCTTTTTGCAGTAGCAATAGCCTGTAGTCCTGCTACACCAGCACCAAGTACTAAACACTTTGCTGGTATAATCGTTCCTGCTGCAGTCATCATCATAGGTAAAGCTTTTTTGAAAATACTACTTGCCTCAATAACTGCTTTGTATCCAGCTAAATTTGCTTGAGAAGATAGTATATCCATAGATTGAGCTCTACTTATTCTAGGAAGAAAGTCTAAGGATATTAAGCTTAAATTTTTCCCTATAATTTTTTGAATTTTGTCACTATTTTCATATGGATTAAACCCGCCAACAATTACAGCTTTATTTTTTAAAATTTCTAAATCTGAATTTTCAAGAATAGTACTTACACTAATTAAAATATCAGCTTGTTGTAACACTTGTTCTCTATCTAAAACCTTAGCTCCACTGTCCTTATAAACACCGTCTAAAAAGCTAGCATTATAACCTGCGTTTTTTTCTATAATTACATCTAAGCCAGCTTTGATATAGCTTTTACAAGTGTCAGGGGTAATAGACACTCTATTTTCAAATTCATTTTTCTCTTTTACAGTAGCAACAATCATTTTTAAAAATAGTTTTTAGTTATCGCCGGGTATTTTTAAATCAGGTAACTGGTTCATACTTTCTAGAGTCATTATTAAACCATCTATACCTTGACTGTCTAGTACCATTTTAAAATCATTTCTTTTTGTTCTGAGCAAACTAACACCCTCTACTTGCATATCTATAACTTTAAGTCCCTCCCCGAGGTCTCTTACTCTCCATACAATATTTGTAGTAGGGAAGTCTGGCGATTCAATACTAGAATAAACAAATGCATCTTTCTTTTTATTTCAGTGTTTTTTACAGTAAATTTTTGCCCTTTATATGTTCCGAGTTGAGAAGAATAAATTTTGACAATGTGTATTTCAAATATATCAGAAAACTTCTTAAATTTTTCTTCGGAAGTATTTTTAAAAACTTCTTTACCAAGTATAATTCTTGCAATAAATGGCATGTCGAACTTCTCTTGAAGTAAGTTCTGAAGTTCTTTTTTTCTCTTTTCTTTATCATCAACTGGTATTTTAAGGATTTTTATAGCTTGGTTTCCTATATCCACCACAAATTGATTAGCGTCATTCTCAGTAATAGCTGATGCATTATTTATTACAAGACACATTAAAAGTGTAAATATTATTTTAATTTTTCTCATTGAAAGCCTCTATTCTATATCAAATTCTTGAAAAGGATCTTGTTCATCAGCTGATTGATTTCTTATCATTCTATTTCTTCGTTCTAAATATAAACTTCTAATAGTAGCATAGAAATCTACAGAGGTTGCTTCTAGATTATCAATTTTTTCTAAATTTTGCTCTCTAAAATCTATTCCATTAACAGCAGTTCCAATCCATAACCAATTTTCTTTTCCATCTTTATTTAAAGCAATTGTTACTGGGTCAGCTACAAATCCAGTTACTTTTCCTAAAGCATCTCTAACAGTACTAGGGCCTAATAATGGCAATACTAAATAAGGACCAGGTTCTACCCCATAAACAGCTAAAGTTTGTCCAAAATCTTCTTTTTGTTTTTCAAAACCTAGGCTTGTAGCCACATCAAATATTCCTAATAATCCTACAGTGGTATTTAAACCAAATCTTAAAATGGAGGTACCTGAGTTTTTAAAGTCTCCTTGCAAGGCTGCGTTAATAGAAGTCCATGGCTCTTTCAAATTACTAAAAAAGTTTCTGACTCCTTTTCTTACTTCACCAGGTAAAATTATACGATAGCCTTTTGCTAATGGGGCTAATAAATACTTGTCAAAAACTTTATTGAAAGCAAATGTTCCTCTATTAAAACTCTCCCAAGGATCTTGAGCTTGAGGTGTTTTATCTACTATATGTTGGGAATTATTGTTAGTTGCGCAGTTAGCTAAAAATAAGAAAGCAAAAACTATAAAAAAATTAAAAAAAAGCCCTTCATCATTTCTCCTTAAAAAAGTTTATAATAAATTAACATTATTACAACAACTAAAATTTTACTTTTTAACTTTAATTATATCCTGCTCCGCCAGGAGTTTTTAGTATAATTGTATCCCCTTTAGATACTTTTATTTGACATGCATGAGCTAATTTTATGTGATTATTTTTTTTTACAATTATATTTTCTCCTGTTTTAGCCTTATTTTTATTAATTATACCAAAGGGTTTTATAATCCTTCTGTTAGATAAAATTGTTAGATCTAAATTTTTTAAGAAAACTATTTTTCTAATTACTCCATTCCCTCCAAACCATTTTCCTTTACCACCACTCTTTTTTCTTATAGAAATCTCAGTTAATCTAACAGGATAATACCACTCTAAAATTTCAGGGTCTGTTATACTTGTATTTGTCATATGACAATGTACAGCATCAGCTCCATTATTACCAAAAGATGCTCCTTCTCCGCCACAAATGGTCTCATAATAGCCAAAATTTTTATCGCCAAAGGTAATATTACTCATAGTTCCATAGCAGGCAGATTGTATTTTTAAAGCAACATTTAAAATATCTATAAGATGTTGGGATGTTTCAACATTGCCAGCAACAACTGGTGAAGGATAGCTGGGGTTTAACATAGAATTTTTAGGAATTATGGTTACTATATCTTTTAAAAAACCTTCATTTAATGGAATATCTTTAGTAATTAAAGTTCTTAAAAAATAAATTATTACTGATTTAGTAACAGCTAAAGGAGTATTAAAATTATTGCTTAATTGTTTAGAAGAGCCAGTGAAATCTATTTTAAGTTTCTTTATTTTTTTATCAAAATTAATTTTTACTTTTATAAGTGCACCATTATCCATTTTTGATGAGAATTCAGAATTAGAAATTTTTTTTATTTTTTTAAAAATTATTTCACTACAATTTTCTTTAATAAAATCTACATATTTATTTACTGTTTCTTTGCCATAAGAAGAAATTATTTTTTTTAATTCTAGAATACCTCTTTGATTTGATGCCAATTGAGCTTTAATGTCATATAGATTTTGCTCTGGATCTCTAGATCCGTATTTTTTTCATTTAATTTTTTTAATAGTTCTTGTTCTTTGATTTTACCTTTTTCTAAAATTGGAAATCCATCAAAAACTATACCTTCTTCATTTATACTTTTTGAAAAAGCAGGCATTGAGCCAGGAGTAATTCCTCCAATATCTGAATGATGAGCTCTATTTGCTAAATAATAAGCTACTTTGTTATTATATAAAAAAGGAGTTACCACTGTTAAATCTGGTAAATGAGTACCTCCTGAAAATGGATTGTTATGAAGAACACTTATTCCCTTTTTAAAAATATCAAAATGCTTTCTGATTAAAAACTTTATAGTGTCACTCATAGCACCTAAATGAATAGGAATGTGTGGTGCATTTGCAATCAACTCTCCATTTTTATTAAATAATGCACAACTAAAATCCATTCTTTCTTTAATATTAATTGACTGTGCTGTATTTTTTAAAATTACTCCCATTTGTTCTGCTACTGAAAAAAATAAATTATTAAAAATTTCAAGCATTTCTGGTGAGGGTTTTTTATTTGATGAAAACAATCTATTTTTAGATTTTATATTTTTTTTACTTAAAATAAAATCTCCAGATGACATTTTTTTAATCATCCAATTTTCTTCTATAAAGATTGTAGTGTTAAAGTCGCAAAAGACTGCAGGCCCAGTAATAATTTTATTTTTTAATAAGGAGTAACTATTAAATTTTCCAATTTTTTTCCATTTTCCGTCTATATAAACTTTAAAATTTTCTGAAAATTTTTTTTCTTTTTTAATTCTTTTTCTATTTGATAAATAATAATTTTTTTTTTCTATTTAAAAAAATTTCTACTTCTATTGAGTCTATAAATACTTTTCTATCTTGGTAATTAAAGCCATAAAGTTTTTTATGTTTTTAAAAAAATCTTCCCTTATATTTTTAATACTTTTATTTTTTAATTTAATTGAAATTATTGTATTACAACCAAAATATTTTACCCTTATTGTATAAACTTCTTCATAGATTTTTTTTCTTGCAAATTCAACGCAATTTTAATTTTGTTTTTATATTTTGTAATCACATTTTCTTTAAGTATTTCTTCTACAGAAAATTGATGCACTGAACCAAATTTAGATAGTCCTATGCCATAGGCTGATAAAACACCAGAATAAGGACTAAATATTATTTTTTTACTCCTATTTTTTCTGCTATTTTACAACAATATTGCCCAGAGGCAGATCCAAATATTAGCAGTGCATGATTTCTAATATCTATTCCTTTTTGTATAGTTATTTTTTAATAGCAGCGGACATATTTTCTATTGAAATATTTAAAAAGAATTCTGCTAATTGATAAATATCTTGATAGTTATAAAATCTTTATTTACCTTTAAAAATATTTTTTTTAATTTTTTAATTGGCTCATTAATATCGATACTAGATTTTTTATTTTTTCCAAAAAATTTTGGAAAATCATCACTAATTATTCTACCAAGTACTAAATTACAATCTGTTAGGGTGATTGGTCCGTTATTTCTATAACATGCTGGTCCAGGAAAGGAGCCTGCACTTTCCGGTCCCACTACAAATCTTTTATTTTGATACTTTGCTATAGAGCCGCCGCCTGCTGCGATAGTATCAATTTTAAGCAAAGGTGTTTTAATAAATATATCTGATATCTTAGTTTGTGTTTCTTTTTCAACTTCACCATCATAATGCCATATATCTGCTGAGGTACCACCCATATCAAACCCAATAATTTTTCTAATTTTATTTTTTTTTGCTACTTCTATTCCTCCAATTACTCCACCAGCTGGGCCGGAAAGGATAGCATTTTTTCCATTAAAATTTATTTTTTCTGCTAAAAATCCATTAGATTGCATATAGCTTATTTTTTTTGCCTTTAGTTTCTTTTCTAGTTTTTTGACATAGGTTTGAATGATTGGATTTAAATAAGCATCAACAAGTGTTGTAAAACCTCTTGATGTAAAATTAATAGTAGGACTAACCTCATAGCTACAAGATATATTTTGAAAACCAATTCTAGATGCTATATCCTTTATTTTTTTTTCATGATGAGAGTAAAGAAAACCATTTATTAATGTTATTGAAATTGATTTAATGCCAGTAGAAAAATATTTTTTTTAATGCATTAAAGACTTTTTTTTTCATTTAGATGACTAATTATTTTACCTTTTGAAGTAATTCTTTCCTCTACCTCTAATATTGAGGAATAAATATTTTTTTTTCTAATATGATGTCTATCAAAAATTTTGTTTCTTTGTTGGGTTCCTATTACAAAGTTATCTTGAAAACCTTTTGTAACAATTAGTAAAACTTTATAGCCTTTTCTCTCTAGAAGGGCATTAGTCGCAATAGTTGTTCCAATTTTAATTTCGTTAATAGGGTAATTAGCAAAATGAATTATATTCTTTTTTTACTTTTGTTATGCCATCAATTACAGGGATTGTATGATACATTATTTTTACTAGAGAGTACTTTTTTATAATCAATTTTTTATCAGGAGCAATACCTATTATATCTGTAAAAGTTCCTCCTTGATCAATATTAAAATTCCAATATTCATTCACTTTCATATTATCATTTACCTTATCTTGTCATCAATATATATTAAAATAATATAGTATAATATAAATTAAATGAGTATTTGGGGAAAATTAATTGGAGGTGCAGCAGGTATGGCTCTAGGAGGGCCAATTGGAGCAATTTTAGGTATTGCAGCTGGTCACGGAGTTGATAAAGTAAGTAAATTTGATACTGATGAAAGTAATAAAAATTTTAGCAATGATCAAAAGGAACAAATTTTTGCTACTAGCGTTATAGCTATTTCTGCCAAATTAGCAAAAGTAGATGGAAAAATTTCAAAGAGTGAAATTTTAGCTTTTAAAAAAATATTTGAATTTCCTGCTGAAGATGAAAAAGCTATTAGTAATATATTTAACTCAGCTAAAGAAAATATTGATGACTATAAGGATATTGCCGAACAGGTTTATAAAGTATTCAAATCTGAGAAAAGGTTGCTTTTTGAGTTGCTAAATTCTTTATTTTCTATTGCATATGCAGATGGAGAATTACATCCAAAAGAGAAAGTTATGTTATCTGAAATTGCAAAGGTTTTTCAAATCTCTGATAATGAATTTGAAAGTTTAAATAATATTTTTGAAGCAAAGATATCTCAAAGATAATACTTCTATAAATAGGAGCTATAAGATTTTGGGTTTATCAGAAAATGCAAGTTTAGAACAAGTATCAAATCAATATAGAAAACTTATTAAAGAATATCACCCTGACAAATTGCAAGGAATGGGTTTACCAAAAGAATTTATAGAGCTTGCTAATCAAAAATTGTCAGCTATTAATAAAGCTTATACTGAAATTAAAAATAATGAAAAAAAAAGTAAATTATAATGAAGAATTATCTCCTAATTTTTCCAAAAGAAATGATAAAATAAAATATATAATTATTCATTACACAGGAACAAAATCGCTGCTAGAGGCTTTAAATATTTTTAAAGATGAAAAACTCTCAAGTAAGCTGTCATTGGCTAATATCTTAAAAGGGGAAAGCTTTATAAAATAGTTGATGAAAAAAATGTTGCTTGGCACGCAGGAATTTCTTATTGGAAAGGAGATAGAATGTTAAATAAAAATTCTATAGGAATAGAGCTAGATAATATTGGGCATGGGCTTAACTATAAAATATTTTCAAATATACAAATGAACACTTTAGAAGAACTATTAAAATTATTAATAAATAAATATAAAATTAAAAAACAAAATGTTTTGGGGCATTCTGATATTGCTCCAGATAGAAAGTTAGACCCAGGCGAATTATTTAACTGGAATAGACTAGCTAAAAAAAATTTAGCCTATTATCCATTAGTTAAAAAAAATACTTTCAATAAGAATAAAATTTTTTTTAAATTAGGTGATAAAAGTACAGAAATTAAAAAAATAAAATTAAAACTTATTAAAATTGGTTATAAATGTTCAAAAGATAATGACTTTGATATCTATCTAAAATTGGTAGTAGAGGCATTTCAGAGAAGGTTTTTGCCTGAGAAAATTAATGGTATTATTGACGGAAAAGTTTATTCTAGAATATTAGATGTATCTAAAAATGCTTGACAAATTTATGTAAAATTAAATGCTAGATAATGAAGATAGTTGAGCAGCTGCTTTGCAATTATTTTGTAAAGAGGAAAGTCCGGTCTCCAGGAGTAACGGTGCCGGGTAACACCCGGCAAAGGTGACTTTAGGGAAAGTGCCACAGAAAATATACCGCTAGTTGTTAGTAAGGGTGAAAAGGTGCGGTAAGAGCGCACCGCATTTATGGTAACATAAATGGCAAGGTAAACCCCACCGGGAGCAAAACCAAATAGAGACTATATCACTCCAATTTTAGTCTGGGTAGGTTGCTTGAGATTAATAGTAATATTGATTCTAGATAGATTGCTGCATAATACAGAAACCGGCTTATAGACTATCTTCACATTTATAAAACAAAAATAGAACAAAAAATAATATATAAATAGAACAAATTATTTTTTTTAATTTGTGTCATTGACGACCATAAAATCCCATGATAGCACTATAATTTACCATATTGGGGGGTAATTTTTTGATTGAATTTGTAGGAAAGTTTCTTAATAAAATTGATAAAAAGGGAAGAATTAGCGTGCCTGCTTTCTGGAGGCCCAAGTTATTAGGAAAAGAATTTTCAGGTATAGTAGTTCAAAATGCTGATGGGTACCATGCAATAGATGGTTATTCTCAAAACTATTTAGAAAGATATCAGGAATGGTTAGATTCTAAAGATCCTTTATTGGAGACAAATGAGTTTGAAGCCACTTTGATATTTGGGTCTTCTATGTTGCCATTTGATCAAGAAGGTAGAGTTTTGTTACCAGAACATTTAAGAAAGTCTGCCTACTTAGGTACTGAAGCCTTATTTGTTGGTATGGGAAGAAAATTTAGAATATGGGAACCTTCAGCATTTTAATATTTATGAAAGTAAAGCAAGGGAATATATGAAAAAAAGAAAACAAAATTAACTTTAGTAATGATGATAAGTCAACATATACCTGTTATGATTAAGGAAGCAATAGAAGCGCTAAATGTTCGTGATAATTTAAATTACATTGATGCTACATTTGGTGGAGGAGGTTATTCAGAAGAAATACTTAAAAAGGCTGATTGTAACCTTTTATCTATAGATAAAGATCCTACTGTAAAAAATTATGCCAAGAAATTAAAGGTTAAATATAAAAAAAGATTTACTTTTGTTAATGATGACTTTGAGAATTTAGAAAGTATTATTAAAGAAAATAATAAAACTTTAGTTAGTGGCGGTATAGTAGCTGATTTGGGAGTGTCCTCATTTCAACTTGATGACTCAAAAAGAGGTTTTTCATTCAATAAAGACGGTCCTTTAGATATGAGGATGAGTGGTGAAGGAGTTACAGCACAAGAGCTTATTTATAGTTTAGATGAAAAAGAGTTAGCTAGGATATTATGGGATTACGGAGATGAAGAAAAAGTAGAGCAATAGCAAAAATGATAATAAACGAACGTAATAAAGAAGTTTTAGATACTACCTTTAAACTAGTAAAATTAATTAAAAGAGTAAAAAAAGGTGATCATAAAAGAAAAATCATCCAGCAACAAAATCTTTTCAGGCTTTAAGAATAGCAACTAACCAAGAACTTAAGTCATTAAAAAAATTATTGATGATTTCAGAAAAAATATTGTTACCTGGAGCAAGATTGGTTCTAATAACATTTCATTCTTTAGAAGATAGGATAGTTAAACTCTTCTTTAATGAGATATCGGGTAAAAAAGAAAATTTAAATAGGCACTTACCTCAGGTTATAAAGACTAAAAAAATAAAATTTAAAGTAATCAATAAAAAACCACTAATACCCAGCAATGCTGAAATTATGTCAAACAAAAGAGCAAGGTCTGCAAAGTTAAGAGTAGTTGAAAGAATGGTAATTTAGATTATGAAAAAAATTATATTTTTCACATTTTTATTTTCTTTCCTCTTAATTTTATTAACTTTTTTAAATTACAAAATAGAGGTTATTGAAACAAAAATTATAGATACTGAAATTATAAATAAAAAATTAGAAAAAGATTTAGTATTTTTTAAGAGTGAGTGGGAGTATTTAAATTCTCCAGAAAATATAAGCTATTTATCCAAGAAACATTTACATCATAAACCAGCAGAATTAATTGAATTTCAGCATTTTATAAAATTACTTTCAAGTGAAAGGCATATAGATGAATAATATACTTTTTTCAGAATCTATAGAGGTAAATAAAAAAGAAAAAAATATAATAAGATACTACTAATTATTTCTTTTTTAATTGGAATTTTAGGTTTGGTAATCATTATGAGATTAGTTGAGGTTTCATTTCCATATAAAAACGTCAGTATGATTGATAAAAATGAAATTAATAAAATAGATAATAAAAATAGGGGTATGTTATTAGATAGAAATAATAGAATATTAGCCTCTAATATCTATATTTATAATTTAAAAGCATATCCTAAAAAAATTAAGGATCCTTTGTATACTATAAATATGCTTAGCAATCATATTAGTTTAAATGATAAAAAAGTATTATTGAAAAAACTTAAAAATAAAGAAAAATATGAAGTGCTTATCAAAAAAAATATTACTGCACCTCAGGCAAAAAAAATTAATAACTTAGGTATTCCTGGTGTTGAGTTTGTACCAGTAATTAAAAGATTTTATCCTCATAGAGAAATCACTTCTCATTTTGTAGGACATGTTAATGGAAATATGATTGGACAATTAGGAGCAGAAAGAACTTTTAATAATAAATTGCACAAAGGAGAAAATATTAATTTGGGCATTGATATAAGATTGCAATATATAGTTAGAGATGAGTTAGAAAAAGCAAGTATCAAATATAATTCTAAGAGTGCTACTGCAATTATTGCTGATTTAAATAGTGGTGAAATTTTATCATTAGTTAGCTTGCCTGACTTTAACCCAAATCGGAGCATCAATCCTGAGTTAAATAGTTATACTAATACTGCAACCCTAAATTTGTATGAAATGGGATCTACATTTAAAATGTTTACCATTGCTGCAGCTTTAGATCTATCTAAGGTAAATTTAGAAACAAAGTTTGATGCAAGTAAATCAATTAAAATAGCAAATTATGAAATAAAAGATTACAAACCACAAAATAGAATTTTATCTACAAAAGAAATTTTTCTAAACTCATCTAATATTGGAAGTAGTCTTATTGCATTAGAATTAGGAAAATTAAAATTAAAAAATTTTTATGAAAAGATAGGTTTATTAAATATTTCAAATATTAATTTAACTGAAAAAACAAAACCAATGGTTCCTAAAAAATGGGGTAAAATAGAAACGGCAACTTTATCTTTTGGGCACGGTCTATCTATATCACCAATTCAAATGATAGAAGCATCATCAAAATTATTTAATAATAATTTAGACTACAAAACTCAAATACATAAAAAGAATAAAGAAGGCAAAACAGAAAAAACAAAATTTTTATCAGAAAATACAATTAATGCTCTTGAATACCTTATGTATGAAAACACATTAAACGGTACAGCTAGAAAGGCTAATTTAAATGGCTTTAAAATTGGAGGGAAGACAGCAACAGGAGAAAAAGCAGAAAAAGGTAAATATGACAAAACTAAATTAATTTCATCATTTTTATCAGTTTTTCCTATAGAAAATCCTAAATTTATAAGTTTAGTATTATTTGATGAGCCTTCTTTAGGTAATGAAAAAAATTATAGAGAAGGTGCTACAGGAGGTAAAACAGCTGCACCAGTAACAGCAAAAATTTATCGAAGAATTTTTCCTATTTTAGGAATTACTAAAAGCTATAATCTAGACCCAGAGTTATTAGTTGATAATAAAGGTGAATTAAATTTTGTATCTTACTAAATTAACAGACCAGACCATAAAAGTTTACAAAATGGAGCATAAAGGATTAAAAGTTTCTGGAATTTCTTTTGATTCTAGAAAAATTAAACAAGGAATGTTATTTGCTTTAATCAAAGAAAATAATCAATATATTTCAGATGCATTAAAGTTTGGGAGCTAAGGCAGTTTTATGTAAAAAAAGAGATATAAATAATTTAAATAAAACAGTTAAAAATATTCTTGTAACAGATGACACTAAGGTTAGCTGCTGCTAAAATTGCAAAGGACTTTTTTCCATACCAACCTAAGTATATTTCAGCTGTAACGGGAACAAATGGTAAGACTTCTGTTGTAAATTTTTTATATGAAATATGGAAAAAAATAATATTAATGGTGCTAGTTTTGGAACATTAGGAATTAAATATAAGAATGTTTATAAAAGAACTAAGCTAACAACATTAGATGCAATAACTTTACATAGAGAATTAGATAATTTAAAAAATAAAAAAATTAATTTTTTAGCAATGGAAGCATCAAGTCATGCTTTAGAGCAAAAGAGAATGGATAAAGTAAAGGTTAAGTTTGCATTATTTACAAATTTAAGTAGAGATCATCTTGATTATCATAAAGATATGAAAAAGTATTTTTTAGTAAAAAAAGATTATTTGAAAGTCTATTAGATAAAAAAGGTAAAGCAGTTATTTGTATTGATAATAAGTATGGCAAGAAAATTAAAAATATTTGTGATGCAAAAAAAATTACTAATATTTCATATGGATTCGGAAAGCAATGTGATTGGAGAATTGTAGATGTTAATAGACTTTCGAATAGCACTATTGTAACTATAAAAAATAAAAATAATCAATATAACTTTAAATGCAAACTAATTGCTGAATATGAAATTGAAAATTTAGTAGGGGCAATAATTTTAGCAAAACTAAATGGTTTAAAAGTTAACAAAATTTTAAAAAATACCGAAAGCATAAAAAAGTCAAAAGGAAGATTAAAGAAAATATCATTGAGAATAAAAACCTTTTCTATTTATATTGATTATGCACATACACCTGAGGCCCTTAAAAAAAGTTTAGTTGCGCTAAGGTTAGTACTAAAACTCAATGCAAGATTATTATTAGTTTTTGGTTGTGGAGGAGAAAGAGATAAGGGTAAACGAAAGATGATGGGAACAGTAGCAGAAAAATTTGCAGATATAGTTTTCATTACAGATGATAATCCCAGAAATGAAGATCCAGCTTCTATTAGAAATGAAATAGCTAGTTACTGTAAAAAATCAATTAATGTAGATGGAAGAAAAAAAGCAATTTCAAAAGCTATAAGTATAATGAAAAAAATGATATTCTTCTTATAGCAGGAAAAGGTCATGAAAAAACTCAAGAGATAAAGGGTAAGGTTTCATTATTTGATGATGAGATAGTAGCAAAGGAATATTTTTATAAGAGGTTTTCATTATGAGTATTTTATGGAGTTCTTCATCGTTAAAAAAATTAGTTAATGCCTAACTCTTCCAAAGAATGGGAAGCATCTGGTGTAGAAATAGATAGTAGAAAAGTAAAAAAAGGTGATTTATTTTGTGCAATACATGGACAAAACCATAATGGACATGATTTTATTAACTCTGCTTCTGAAAGAGGAGCTACTGCATGTTTGATTAGTGATAACTTAATAAATACTAAAAAAATTACTTTAGTAAAAGTAAATAATGTTTTAGATACATTAGAAAGAATGGCCAAAAATGCTAGAATGAGATCTAAAGCTAAATTTATTGCTGTAACTGGAAGTGTAGGCAAGACTGGAACCAAAGATATGATGCATTTAGCTTTATCAAAAGTGGCCAGCACATACTCAAATGAAAGTAGTTATAATAATTATTTAGGAGTCCCTTTATCATTAGCAAGGGTGCCTCCAAATTTAAATTATTGTGTTCTTGAGATTGGTATGAATAAAAAAGGAGAGATTAGAGAGCTTGTAAAATTAGTAAAGCCTGAAGTAGCTGTATTAACTGCTATTGAAAAATCACATCTAGAGGGTTTAAAGTCTCTAAAAAATATAGCTGATGCAAAAAGTGAAGTTTTAGAAAGTCTAGATAAAAAAGGCTGTTTAATAATTAATAATGATACAAATTTCAAGTCAGTTTATTAAAAGTAAGGCAAAAAAGCTAGGTATACAAAATATTATTACTTATGGTAAAGGTAGTGAAAATAATATCAGGTTATTAAATTTTTCTTTAAGTAATAAAAAATATCTTGTGCAGGCATTATGTTATGGGAAAAAGATATCATGGCTTATGCCTTCTTTAGGAGAACATTGGATACATAACAGTTTATCCATTTTAGGTTTAGCTGTTTATTTTAAAATAGATTTTACAGAAATACTTGGTGCGTTATCTTCTTTTGAAGTACCTCAGGGCAGAGGGAACATAATTAATTTAAGATATAAAGATAGATGTTTTCTATTGATTGATGATTCATATAACTCAAACCCTGCATCGTTAATTGCTTCTTTAAAAAGTTTTTCAAAATTAAAAGTAATAGGTAAAAGTTTTTAGTATTAGGAGATATGCTAGAATTGGGAAAAGAAAGTAAAGAAATACATAAAGCGTTAGGAATAAAAATAAAAAAATTTCAATTTAATATTTTGTATACAGTCGGAAAAAATATGCTTGAAATGAACAAAGTAGTAAAAAATATTAAGTACAAATATCATGAAGATAATTTAGACCATATAGCAGAAAATATTTTAAAATCTATAGAAAAGTGGAGATGCTATTTTATTAAAAGGTTCCAACTCTATAAATTTAAAAGAAATTATCAAAAAGATTATAAATGACTGTGAGAAATTATGATTTATTATATTTCATTATTATTAATAGATAATTTCAGCTATTTAAATATTTTTAAATATTTAACTTTCAGAGCAAGTGGAGCTTTTATTACTTCTATTTTAATAAGTTTTTTAGTAGGACCAAAATTAATTCAATATTTTAAAGTTAAACAAAAATTAGGACAACCAATAAGAGATGATGGTCCAAAATGGCAGATAGAAGCAAAAAAAGGTACTCCAACGATGGGAGGTGCTTTAATTTTATTTGCATTAATTGTATCTATAATACTTTGGACAGACTTATTTAATATTTATTTATGGCTAGTTTTATTCATAACGCTGAGCTTTGGTTTGATTGGATTTATAGATGATTATTTAAAGCTAAAGAAATTTTCATTTAAAGGTTTATCTGGTAAAATTAAGATAATTACACAAATTTTTATAACTTTAATATTTTGTTACTTATTATTGTTATATTCAGATCAAAGTAATACCCAGCTTTTATTTCCAATATTTAAAAACCTTTACCTAGACTTAGGCTATTTTTGGTTTATTTTTGGTATGTTGGTAATAGTAGGTTCATCTAACTCTGTAAATTTAACTGATGGGTTAGATGGGCTTGCAATTGTGCCAATAATGATAGTTCTTTCAACTTTTTCAATAATTGCATATCTAGTAGGAAATGCAATTTATTCAGATTATTTAAATTTAACTTATATCAGTGGAGTAGGTGAAATAGCTGTATTTTGTGCAGCATTTATTGGAGCAGGATTAGGTTTTTTATGGTTTAATGCTCCACCTGCAAAGATATTTATGGGAGATACTGGTTCATTATCAGCTGGGGCAGCTATTGGTGCAATAAGTGTAATAACAAAAAATGAGTTAATTCTTCTAGTAGCAGGTGGTTTATTTGTTTTGGAAGCAATTTCAGTAATTGTTCAAGTAGCCTCATTTAAATTGACTGGAAAAAGAGTTTTTAGAATGGCTCCTCTTCATCATCATTTTGAGCAAAAAGGTTGGTCTGAGTCTACTATAGTGATTAGGTTTTGGATTATATCAATACTTTTAGCAATGATAAGTTTAATTACTTTTAAGGTTAGATAATATGGAATTAAAAACAAAATATTATAAAAAAGATATATTAATAGTTGGCTTTGGAAAGACAGGAAAGTCGATTTTTAAATTTTTTAAAAATCAAAAAAGTTAATATTTTTATATATGATGATAATTTAGATATTATTAAAAATAAGTTAAAATCTAAAAATTTTTTTAATGAAAAAGAAAAAAGTATTTCTGACTTTTTTACCATATTTGTATCTCCAGGAATAAGTAAAAATCATAAGCTAATAAAGAAAGCCGCTAAAAAAAATATACGAATTTCTAGTGATATAGAACTATTTTGGGAAAATCAACTTACTAGAAATACTAATCAATCTATATTAGGAGTTACAGGAACAAATGGTAAATCTACTATTGCATTAATGATTTCAAAGTTTTAAAAACTCAACCACTAGGAAACTTTGGAAATACAATATTAGATAATTTAGATAAAAAGACTAAACACTTTGTTATAGAGCTTTCATCTTTTCAACTAGATTATATTGATAATTTCAAACCTAATATAAGCATTATAAGTAACATAAATAATGATCATTTAAATTATCATAAAACATTTGATAATTATTTTAAGGCCAAAATAAATATATCTAAGAATCAAGGTAAAGAAGATTTTTTAATACTAAATTATGATGATCAAAATATAAAAAATTACTTTAAAAAGAAAAATGATATTAAGGCGAAAATAATAAAAATTAGCAATAAGTCTAGTTTTTCTAAAGGTATTTATTATAAAAATAATAATATTTATGATAATTTCTTTACAAATAAAAAATATTCTTTAAAAGAAAATAATTTTTTAAAGTTAAATCACAATCAATTAAATTATACTATAGCATTTTCTGCACTACTTATTTTAGGGTTAGAGGCAAATAAAATTATTAAACGTTTAAATGAATTTGAGGGATTACCTCATAGATTAGAGTTTTTAGGGAAAATTAAAAAAATCTCATTTTATAATGACTCAAAAGCAACTAATGTAGCAGCAACCTGTTCTGCTATAAGATCTTTTAAAAAAGTAATTTTAATAGTTGGAGGATCTGATAAAGGTGAGAGTTTTAAAGAATTAAATAAATTTTCAAACATAATTATTCAGACGTATTTAGTAGGAGAAAATGCTAATAAAATAAAAAAATATATAAACAGGCAGCTTCCAAATAAAGTTTGCGAAAATTTAAAAGAAGCATTAGAGAGGTCTTATAAAAAAAGCTTATCTTCGGGTAAACTTTATCCAATACTATTTTCCCTGCATCTGCTTCTTTTGACAATTATAAAAGTTTTGAAGAAAGAGGGAATTGTTTTAAAAAATTATTTAAAAATATTAGAAAGAAAGTTGCCTAATGGAAGTTAGAGTTGCAATAATTAATTTTTTTGAAAGGTGGATGAAATCAATAGATCTAATAAGTATTACCCTTATAGTTCTTTTAATGATATTAGGTTTATTATTTGTTACTACCGCAAGTCCTAATGTTGCAAAGCTTAAAAGCCTTAATGAGTTTTATTTTATAAAAAAACATTATTTATTTGCTTTTTTTCAATAATGGCACTGATAATTTTTTCATTTTTTCTACTAGAGGCTTAATAAATATTTCTTACTTAGGTTTAGCTTTAAGTATAATTTCTATAGTTACTTTGCTTTTGATAAGCAAAGAAAATAATGGTTCAATAAGATGGTTAAATTTTATTGGATTTTCGTTTCAGCCATCAGAGTTTTTGAAACCTTTTATCATAATTATATTTTCAGTTCTATTAAATTTAAAAGAAAAATTAAACTTCTAGGTTACAGTATTAGTGGTAAAATTTTAGCATTTTTACTTTTACTTATAACTAGTCTATTAATTCTTGCTCAACCTAATTTTAGTATGTTTGTAATATTATTCTTAGTATTTATATTTCAATATTTAACAGTTGGAATTAATTTTAGATTTTTATTTTTTATGGGTACTATTAGTATGCTTATTGCTTTTCTAGCTTATATAAAATTATCACACGTTCAATACAGGATAGACAACTTTTTAAATTCTAACATAACACACTTTCAGATTGAAAAATCGTTAGAAGCTTATCAGGCAGGTGGAATTTTAGGTAAGGGGCCAGGCCAAGGTATAGTTAAAAATAATATACCTGACTCACATACTGATTTTATTTTTCCAGTTGTAGCTGAAGAATATGGAGCCTTAGTCTGTATTTTATTAGTATTTATATTATTAGCTATATTTTTCAGAGGCATACAAAAAATAAGTAATAGTCAAAATCAATTTAAAGTTACTAGTTGTATAGGTTTGTTAATATTATTTATTATTCAAGCATTTATAAATATAGCTGTATCACTGAAATTAATTCCAACAACAGGTGTTACTTTCCCTTTCCTTTCCTATGGAGGGTCTTCGATGATTTCTATGGGAATAGTAATGGGTATGGTTCTTTCTTTAACTAAGAAAAAATTTAAAGAAAAAGGTCTGATATATGTGTACTAGCACTCAAAACAATATTTTATTTGTTGCAGGAGGAACTGGTGGGCATATTTTTCCTGCACTTTCAGTTTATAAGCTTTTTAAAAATGTAAATAGTAATTTATATTTTGCTACTGATCAGAGAGGTATAAAATTTGAAGAAGTTTCAAAAATAAATCCTTTTTTAATTAAGGCACTAGGTTTTGAAAGAAAAAAACTTATTAAAAAAATAGCATCTTTAATTTTATTAATTTTAAGTACAATTAAAGCTATTTTTTTAATTAAAAAAAATAATATAAAAGTAATAGTAGGCTTTGGTTCTTATGTTCAGGTTCCATTTGTATTGGCTGCATTAGTTTTGAAAAAAATATAATTCTTCATGAAGGTAATGCAGTAATGGGAAAAGCTAATAGATTATTCTGGAAATATACAAAAGTAAGAACATCAGCATTTAATTTGAAAGAGCATTTTCCTGATACCATACAGGTAGGTATGCCAATAAGAAGTCAGTTTTTAGAGTTGAATAAAAATAAATATAAACCACTTTCTAGTAAAGGCTTATTTACTTTATTAATTTTTGGAGGTAGTCAAGGTTCTAATTGCTATCTTATAGATTAGCTAAAGTTATTGTAAAACTGCCTAAAAAATTAAAAGATAAACTAATAATTTTTCATCAAGTTAGACAAGAGCATTTATTAAATGTTAAAGAACTTTATGATAGTAATTATATTAAATCTAACGTAGTTAGTTTTTTTAAGGATATAAAAAACTACTTTAATAAGGCTAGTTTAATTGTTTCTAGGGCAGGTTCTTCTACTATTCATGAAAGTGTTATGGCAGGAGTACCAGCTATGTATGTTCCTATAAAAAATTCAGTAGGTAATCATCAGTATGAGAACGCTTTAGTTTTAAAAAATAATGATGCAGCGTGGCTTCTAAAAGAAGAGGATATTGATAATGGTCTTTTATTAAATCAATATCTCAAATAATTAATAATCCAAATTTATTAAAAAAATTTTCATTGAATAATAAAAGACTTAGAAAACCACTAGCTGCTAAGAAGCTAAAAAACTAATTTTAAGTTTAGAGGATATAAGTGTTTGATACAAAAATAGGAAAAATTTTTTTTATTGGAATTGGCGGTATAGGAATGAGTGGTATAGCTGAAGTATTAGTAAATCAAGGATTTGAAGTGTCAGGTAGTGATATATCTGAAAATCTTAATATAGCAAGGTTAAGAAAATTAGAGGTATAAAATTAATATAGGACATTCTGCTGAAAATATAAATGGTGCATCAATTGTTGTAATTTCTTCAGCTATAGAAAGAAATAATATTGAACTTATTGAAGCACGAAAAAAAGAATTCCTATTGTAAAAAGAGCTGAAATGCTTGCAGAATTAATGAGGTTTAAAAAGACTATAGCAGTTGCAGGAACTCATGGAAAAACTACTACCACATCTTTAATGGCAACTATTCTTGAAAAAGCTAAATATGATCCAACCGTAATAAATGGTGGTGTAATAAATTCTTATAATAGTAATGCAAAGTTAGGAAGAAGTGATTGGATGGTTGTAGAGGCCGATGAGTCTGATGGTAGTTTTTTAAAACTTCCTGCTAGTTTTGTAATTGTTACCAATATTGATGCTGAACATATAGATTTTTATAAAAGTTTTAAAGAATTAAAAAATGCTTTTAAAAGATTTATAAATAATATTCCTTTTTATGGTGCAGCAATTATTTGTATAGATGATCCTACTATACAAAGTATTATATCAGAAATTGAAGATAAAAAAATTATTACTTATGGGTTAAGTCCTCAAGCTGACTTTAGGGCAACTAATATTGTATTTAAAGACTCTAAAACATTCTTTTCTTTAGAAATTAGTCCTAAGAAGGATGCATCGGCCAAAAAAATTGAAAATATGGTTTCTAATATTCCTGGTATTCATAATGTCCAAAATATTTTATCAGTTTGTTCTATGGCTTTAGAACTTGGTATAGATTTAGAGATAATTAAATTAGCCTTTATTAGGTTTTGAAGGAGTAAATAGAAGGTTTTCATTAATTAAAAACTATAAAGGAATTCAAATTTTTGATGATTATGGACATCATCCTATAGAAATTAAAGCAACTCTTTCTGCTTCTAGAGAAATTACTAATGATAAAGTAGTAGCTATAGTCCAGCCCCATAGATATACGAGGTTAAAATTGTTATTTGAAGATTTTACTTCTGCATTTAATGATGCAGATATTGTATTTATAACAGATATATATTCTGCAGGAGAGTCAAATAGTTTTGATTTAACAAACTATACCTTAATTAATGCTTTAATATCAGGAGGTCATAAGGATGTTAGAGCTTTTAACGATAAAGAATTAAAATTTTTAATAGAAAATAAACTTAAAAATGGAGACATAGTAGTATTCCTTGGAGCTGGAGATATTTCATCTAAAGCAAGGTTTTTTGTAGAAAAAACATTAAATTAATACAATGATAAATAAAGAAAATATATATAAAAAAATACAAAAATTATTATTGAATGGAAAGTTATCTTTTAATTTTAATTTAGCTTCGAATACATGGCTTAAGACTGGAGGTAATGCAGATATATTTTTTATACCTGAAGATGTAAATGATTTAAGAAAGTTTTTAAAAAGTATTAAAAATAATTTATCATTTTATATTTTAGGAGCTGGGTCAAACACTTTGTTTAGAGATTTTGGTTTTGATGGTGCTGTCATAAAATTAAGTAAAAATTTTGACTATATTAAATTTATAAATGATAAAGAATTTAAAGTTGGAGCAGCTACTAATTGTATTAAATTAGCAAGATTTTTAGCTAAAAATTATGCAACGGGTTTAGAATTTTTTTCTGGTATACCGGGATCAATAGGTGGAGCAATAAAAATGAATGCCGGAGCATATGGGTATGAAACATCAAAATTTCTAACTAAGATTAAACTTTTAGATAGCAAAGATGGAAAAATTAAAGAAATTTTATCTAAGGACTACAAAATGCAGTATAGGCAGACTAGTTTTCCTGATGAATATATTTTTTTAGAAGCTACTTTTAAATATATTAAAAATGATAATATATCAGAAAATCTAAAAAAAATTAATGAACTAGTATCAAAAAGAGAATTAACGCAACCAATACAAGAAAAAACTAGCGGATCGACATTTAAAAACCCTATACATAAGAAAGCTTGGAAACTAATTCAAGAAAGTGGCTGTAAAAACTACAAATTAGGTAAAGCTCATTTATCAAGGATACACTCAAATTTTATAATAAATGGAGGAGGCGCAACTAGTAATGATATTGAAAAATTAGGTGAGAAAATTATTAATAAAGTCCATCAAAAATTTGGAATTAAATTAGTATGGGAAATAAAAATAATAGGAAGAAAAGGTCTATGCCAAAATGACTAAAAATATTTTAATAGTAAAAGGAGGCAAATATGCAGAGGCAGAAGTATCTCGAAAAACTGCAATTAATGTTGAAAAAGCTTTAAAGGCTAAAGGTTACAATACTACCTCTATAGAGCCACAAGATAATTTAATTAGCTATTTAAATGATAATAAAGAAAATATTGATATTATATTTAATGCTTTACATGGATCTTGGGGTGAAGATGGTAAAATTCAAGGTCTATTTGAATATTTTTCAATTCCATATACTCACTCTGGTGTAAGTTCCTCAGCTGTAGGTATGAATAAGTTTTTATCAAAAAGTATATTTTTAAATAATAATATAGTAGTACCAAAAGGAAGAATTTTTATTAATAAAAATCTAAATATTGAAGAGGAATTTGAAAGACCTTATATAATAAAGCCAATTAATGAGGGCTCAAGTGTAGGAATAAATTTAATTAAAAAAAATACAGATATTAATTTTTTTTAAAAAATAAATATTTAGATCATTTAATGGAGGAGTATATTCCAGGCATTGATTTAACAGTTGGATTGATGAGTGGCAAAGTGATTGGAATGCTTGAAGTTATAACAGAAAAAGAAATTTATGATTATGAATTTAAATATAACAGTAAAAATACAAAATATATTATACCAACAAATTTAGACCCAAAATTAAAAAAGGAAATTTATAGTTACTCTGAAAAGTCGTTTCAATTATTAAATTGTAAAGGTATAGCTAGAGTAGATTTTCGTCTAAATTTAGAGTCAGATAGTAAAAAGGTTTTTCTTTTAGAAATCAATACCCAACCTGGACTTACAGAGAATTCACTTTTCCCTAAAATTGCTAAAAATTCAGGCCTTGAATTTCCAGATCTAGTTGAATGGATAATTAAAGATGCAGGTGTAAATAGATGAAAAAATTCTTCATTATTTTAAAAATAAATATAAAAAAGATATTATTAATTTCATTTTTATTATTAATATCTACAATTTTATTTTTTCCAGAACACTTCTTAAAATTAGAAAAAGTAAATAAACTAATAAAAAACCTAGGCTTTGAATTAAACTATATTCAAGTTTTAGGAAATAAGACTGTTTCAAAAGAAGATATAATTAATAAAGTAGTCTTTAAAAATTGTGATAATTTATTTTGTGTTAATCTTAAACAAAGCAAAAATGAAATTGAAAAAAATAATTGGGTTAAGTCAGCTAAGCTCAAATATAGTTTACCTTCTAAATTATCTATTGTTATAGAAGAAGAAAAACCAACGTTCTTATTAAAAGAAAATAAAAAATATTACTCTGTTAAATTTAGAAGGAAAAAAATACAAGATATTAAAATAATATCTAAAGATTATAAAGATTTATTAATATTAAGTGGAGATGGCGTTGAGAATAAAATTTTTAATTTACTAAATATATTTTCTGTAAGTACTGTTATTTCAGAAAACATAAAAGAAGCAACTTTAGTTTCAAGTAGAAGGTGGTCTTTAAAACATTCTTCAAATATTATTATTGAACTGCCTGAGGATAATCCAAGTAAGGCTTTTTATAAAATTGTAGAATTAGAAAATAAATATGGATTTTTAAATGAAAGGCTTAAAAAAATTGATCTCAGAATATCAGATAGAATGATTATACAATTAAAGAATAAAAGTGAGTTACTAAAAGAGAATGATGTATGAATAATAGAAAAAATTTATTAGCTGTAATGGATATAGGTTCTAGTAAAATTAACTGTTTACAATGTAGTACCGATAATAATGAAATTACAAAGGTTATAGGTCTTAGTACTATAGCTTCAAAAGGCATAGTTTCAGGAGTAATAACTGATTTTAATTTAGCTTATGATTGTATTTCTAAGGTAATAAGAGAGTGTGAAAAACAATCAAATGAGAATATAGGTGAGTTAGCCATATCAATATCATCAGATAAATGTTTTACAAAAACTATTAGAGCAAAAGCTAAGGTTAAGGATGAAATAATTACAGCTAATGATATTAAGATAAATATGGATAAGATATTAGAGGACAGTTATTTTTTTGATAAAAAAATTATAAATATATCTCCTACAGATTATATCATTGATGATGCCAGTGGAATAATAAATCCTATTAATATGTATGGTAATAAGCTAGAGATAGATTTTTTAGTTACTTACATAGGTATAAATCAATATAAAAACTATGCTCAGACAATTACCAAGTGCAATGTAGATATTCATAGAATTGTATTTTCAAATAATGCAGCTGGTTTTTGCCGTATTAAATGAAAATGAATTAGAACTAGGATCAATAGTTGTTGATATTGGAGCAAGAACAACATCAATAGGAATGTTTATTAAAAATAATTTTATTTTCTCAGATGTATTATCTTTTGGAGGTAATGATATTACTGAGGTCATTGCAAGAAAATTAAGTATTACTTATGAAGAGGCAGAAAAATTAAAAGTATTATACGCATCCGTAATTGATACAAGTCAAGAGGAAGATATTCCATATGAAGTTCCTTCTATTAACTTTGAAAATGAAGATAATTATATACAAGTTTCTAGAAGAAAGTTATACGAACTAGTGCAACCTTTTTATGAAGAAATTTTAAAGTGGACTCACAGCTCAATCGAAAAATCAGGTTATAAAAATTCAATTGGAAAAGTTTTAGTTTTTACGGGAGGAGCTTCACAAATAGATGGTTTAACAACAATGGTAAATAATAATTACAATTATAATTCTAGGATAGGTACACCCAAAAATATAAAGTTTAATAATAATGAGATATTAGATGCTTCTCATTCAGTAGCAGCAGGCTTAATTCAAAATGAAATAAATATTAATAATAAAAAAATAAATATACATTTAGAGACGATAAAAGAAATTTGGAAAAGAAAAAAAAACTTTTTTTTTTAAAGCAGTGGGTAGGAGACAATTTTTTTTAACTTATTAAGGAGTAAATTATGACTATAAATCTTATAGAACCTACTAATGAGCAACTAAAACCAAGGATAACTGTAATAGGTGTTGGAGGAGCTGGTTGTAATGCAGTTAATAATATGATAGAAGCGCATCTTGAAGGAGTAGAATTTTTAGTAGCAAATACTGATGCTCAATCATTAGCAAATTCTTTGACAGATAGAAAAGTTCAATTAGGAGCTAAGTTAACAAAGGGATTAGGAGCAGGTGCTAAGCCAGAAATAGGACGCCAAGCTGCAGATGAATCTTTATCAAATGTTCTTGATCAGTTAGAAGGAACGCATATGTTATTTGTAACTGCTGGCATGGGAGGAGGAACAGGTACAGGTGCTGCTCCTGTTATTGCAGAAGCTGCTAGAGAAAGGGGAATATTGACTGTAGGAGTAGTTACAAAACCCTTTGAATATGAAGGTATTAGAAGAACTAAAATTGCAGAACAAGGAATAAAAGACTTAACTGATTCAGTTGATACACTAATCATAATTCCTAATCAAAATTTGTTTAGAATAGCTAATAAAGACACAACTTTTACAGAAGCCTTTAAAATGGCAGATGAAGTTTTATACAATGGAGTAAAAGGAGTTACAGATTTAATAGTAAAGCAAGGTAGAATAAATCTAGATTTTGCTGATATACAAACTGTTATGCTAGAAATGGGTAAAGCTATGATGGGAACTGGTGAAGCAGAAGGAGAAGATAGAGCAATAAAAGCAGCAGAATTAGCTATTTCAAATCCTTTATTAGATGATACTTCAATAGCCAATGCTAAAGGAGTAATAATAAATATTTCAGGAGGAGAAGATGTTAAATTATATGAAATTGATGAAATAGCTGCACATATTAAAAAACAATGTAAAGAGGATGTAAATCTTATTGTTGGAAATACTATAGAAAATATAGAAGATGGTAAAATCAGAGTTTCTTTATTAGCATCAGGTATATCTTCACAGGAAGAAGAGCAAATAAGAAATACAGAAAGTAAATTTGTTAAACCTAGATTAGTTTCAAACTCTGAAAATAAAAATATAAAAATTAACTCTTCAATACAAACAAAGACTAAACAGGCTGATTTAGAAGATTTTTTATCTAAAGAAATTAATGATGCTTTGCAAGAAAATAGTGATAAAATTTCTTCTGATAAAAAAATTAATGATAATGATTTTTTTATACCAAAAGAGGAAGTTATACCTAATAAAGAAAAAACCTTAACTACCAATCCATTTAAGGAAGCTGATTTATTAAATGCAAGTGGTAGTAATACTAATAGCAATGATGAAAGTATTAGTTTAATATCTAGACTTTCCTCGAATGTTAAGGAAAAAGCTATTAATGTTGGTTCTAAGGCAATATCTATGGTCAGTGAGGTAGCAAATAAATCTTTAGAAAATAAATTTATGAAAAAAGATGAAATGGAAGATATAAAAAATGATGAATTTAACTCAAAAGAAAGAGTGGAGCCTTCTTTTATGAGTCTTGATAATAATGAGGAAAATAAGTTAAATGCTATAGATAATAATACAATGATACAAGATACTAATTACAATAATATTCCATCTTTTTTAAAGAGAAATAGAGATTAATTAAATAAGCTTGTAATAATTGTAATAAAAAATTAATAGATTAAATTTTATTCTAGTTTAAGATCTGATCTATGATAAAGAGTAATATGCAAAAAACTATAGCTAAAGAAGTAACTTTTGAGGGTAAGGGCTTGCATTCTGGTAAAAATTGTAAAGTTAGTCTTATACCAGCTCATGAAAATTCAGGTATTGTTTTTAAGAGAATTGATATTGAAGAAGATAATATAATTCCAGCAGACTTTAAATATATATCTAATAGCAATTTGTGTACTACTCTTAAAAATTATAACAGTGAAGCAAAAATATTTACTGTAGAGCATTTACTAGCAGCTATTAAAGGTAATGATATAGATAATATTTTGATAGAATGCAATTCACCTGAAATTCCAGCTTTAGATGGATCAGCATTAGAGTTTGATAAAATTATAAAGAAAGCAGGTATACATTATCAAGAAAATAATTTTAAAAAATATATAGTTGTTAAAAAAGAAATAACTGTAAAAAATGATAATGGTAGTAAAATAACTTTAAGTCCATCAAATGAATTCAAGCTGAAATGTATAATTAAATTTCCTGAACCTATTGGTCAACAAAATTTAGAGTTCAATAAACCATTAACAGAGATTTATAAAGAGGTCTTTAATGCTAGAACTTTCTGTTTTTTTAAAGATATAGAAAGTATGAAAAAAAATGGTTTTGCTAAAGGAGGAAGTTTAAAAAATGCGATTGTAATTAAAAATAATAAAATCTTAAATGAAGATGGTCTTAGAGATAGAAATGAATTTGTAAAACATAAAATTTTAGATCTCATTGGAGATTTAGCACTAGGTAATTATAATTTAATAGGTTCTATTGAAGCAATTTGTCCAGGACATGAAATTAACAAAGCTATACTAGAAAAATTATTTTCAAGTTACAATAACTATAATATCTTAGATGAAAAACAATGCAATTTGGAATCTAAAGTTGGATCTGGTTTAATAACAAGTAATATTTAAATCTTACATATTAGAATATCTAGGACCTTCTCCTCCTTCAGGTGGAGTCCAATTTATATTTTGAAGAGGATCTTTAATATCACAGGTTTTACAGTGAAGGCAATTTTGAAAATTGATTTGTAAACTTGGTCCTTGATTTTCAATATTAATAATTTCATAAACTCCGGCTGGACAATATCTTGTCTCAGGAGACAAATATTTTTCATAATTATGTTCAATAGGAATAGCTTCTTTTATAATTTTTAGATGATTAGGTTGGTCCTCTTTATGGTTAGTTCCAGAAAAAGATACATTTGTAAGTCTATCAAAGCTAAAAATATTATCTTTTTTGAAGGATACAATATTTTTTAGAATTTTTAATATTTTTAAGAGAGTTATTATCCTTTATATGATGTCTTAAAGTCCAAGGAGCATTTCCTCTAAATATCTTTTGATCAACAAAAGCATTCAATGTTCCTAATAATAAGCCCTTATTAAATCCAGGTCTTACATTCCTTGATTTGTAAAGTTCTTTATAGATAAAACTATTTTTAAATTTTGTATTAAACTCACTTAGTTCTGTAGAGTTTATATTTTTAACTGAGTCGCTATAAAAACTTTCAGCAGCCATAATGCCTGATTTCATTGCATTATGTGTTCCTTTTATTTTCAGTACATTAAGTGTTCCAGCATCACATCCTATTATCAATCCTCCTGGAAAAGAAAACTTTGGCAAAGATTGAAACCCTCCTTCATTTAAAGCTCTTGCGCCGTAAGAAATCCTTTTTCCATTATTTAGTACAGCTTTAATTTTTTTGTGAGTTTTAAATTTTTGGAATTCCTCATATGGGTTTAAATAAGGGTTTTTATAATCTAATCCTACAACAAAACCTATTGATAAAAGGGTATCTGATAACTTATATATAAAGATCCACCATAAGCATTGTTGTATAGTGGCCATCCAATAGAATGAAAAACATCTCCTTTATTAAGAGTATTGTTATTAACCTCCCATAATTCTTTTAAACCTATTGCATAGGTTTGAAATTGATTATTTTCGTATAGATTAAATTTTTCTATAAGCTTTTTTCCTAGGTGACCTCTACATCCCTCAGCAAAAATTGTTTGTCTTCCTTTTAAAGCTATTGCTTCTTCATATAAGTTGGATTTTTTTCCATTTTTATCAACACCTTTTTCTCCAGTAATAACTCCTTTTACTTTATTATTTTCAAAAAAGGATATCTTTAGCAGTAAATCCAGGAAATATATCTACTCCAAGGTTTTCTGCATACTTAGCAAGCCATTTACATAAATTACCTAAACTTATAATGTAATTTCCTTTATTTTTAGTATCTTTTGGTAAAAATAAATTAGGAATATTAAAGTTTTTATTTGATGTTAAAAACGAAAAAGACTCAGACTTAACTTGTGTTTCAACTGGCGTGTCTAAATTTTTCCAATCAGGTATTAATTCATTTAAAGCTATAGGGTCTAAAATTGCACCTGATAATATATGAGCACCAACTTCCGAACCTTTTTCTATTACACAAACTGAGTGATTAGTATTATTTTTCTTATCTAATTGTTTTAGTTTAATAGCTGTAGATAAACCAGCAGGACCAGCCCCTACTATAACCAGATCATATTTCATCTCTTCTAATTGCATAATAATAAGATAGTATTTATAAGTAGTTTTGCAAAGTATTAACCAATATTTTATGCAGTTTTTTATCATTACATGCTATTACTGTATCATTGGTACCAGGGAGTTTATTATCCCATGTAGTAATTATTCCTCCAGAAGCTTTAATAATAGGAATTATTGCTGCTATATCCCATATTTTAATATCTCTTTCAATTACAGCATCAATAATACCTTCAGCACATCTCATATAACCTAAAGCATCAGTACCCCATCTAATAAAATTAAATTTATTAAATAGTTTCTTGTTCAATGAACTATAATTTTTAAACATTTTAGGGTCAGTAATGGCAACAACTGTGCTCGATATATTAGTAAATTTTCTTACTTTAATTACTTTATTATTTAAGTAAGCCTTATTATTATAGTTCCAAAATCTTTCATTTAAAATTGGCTGATCAACTAAACCTAATAGATAATCATTTCTATGCTTTAATGATAATAAAAATGTGAAAACAGGAATACCACTTATAAAAGCTTTTGTGCCATCAATAGGATCAATAATCCATGTAAAATCTGAATTTTTATTTATATTTCCAAGTTCTTCTCCAATTATATTATGTTCTGGAAATTTAGAATGTATTAATTTTCTAACTATCTTTTCGATTTTCAAGTCTAAATTGGTAACTACTTGATATGATGAATTTTTTTTATATGATTTAATATTTAAGTTTTTATAGTTTTTTTTAATTTCTATTGCAATTGTATCTGCTACATAATTGGCTAAAGATAAATAAGTAGAAATAATATTTTTTTTTTGCATTTATCTATATTTACTTTTTGATTATAATATATTTTTATTTATCATGTTATCAAATTTTTTATATATCAAATACTTTTTAAAAATAGGTTTAGCTTTATTTTTATTTTTTTTTTTATTATCCTGTGCTTCTAATAAAAGAACTGAAACTGAATATATAGAAAGAAGTCTGCATCAAATTTATGGTAGCGCACTTGATAGTTTATTAAGTTCTGATTATGAAGAAGCTTCATTAGAGTTTGAAGAAGTAGAGAGGCAACATCCTTATTCTGAGTGGGCAAAAAAAGCAATTATAATGTCTGCATATTCAAGTTATAAAAATAGAGATTATATCAAAGCAGAAGCTAACTTAAATAGGTTTTTAAATCTTTATCCAGCTTCCAGTCTTGCTGCTTATGCTCAGTATTTATTAGGTATAAATTATTTTGATCAAATTATAGAGGTTACACGTGATCAAACATCGGTTACTAAATCTTTAGAAATATTCAAATTAATTTTAGATAGATATCCAAAATCAAATTATGCTAAGGATGCTTATTTCAAAATTATATTTTTAGAAAATAAGCTAGCAGCAAAAGAAATTGATATTGGTATGACTTATTTAGGATTAAAAAAATATATATCTGCTTTGAAAAGATTTAAGTTTGTAGTGAATAACTATCAAACTACTAATTATACTCCTGAGGCATTGCATAGATTAGTGGAGATATATTTAATTTTAGGAGTAAAAGATGAGGCTTTAGTAAATGCTAGAGTATTAGGATATAACTTTCCTGATAGTACTTGGTATAAATTAAGTTATAATTTACTAAAGAAGAAAAAGGTTTTTTAAAGTTATTACAAACTATGTTAAAATCCTTAATTATAAAGAATATAGTATTAATTGAAAAGCTTAAGCTGAATTATGATACTGGATTTTTTCAGTTTTTTCTGGGGAAACAGGTGCAGGAAAATCTATAATACTTTCCTCATTAGGCTTAGCAATAGGAATGAGAGCAGATTTTTCTCTAATTAGAAAAGGAGAGAGTGAAGGAGTTGTTATTGCAGAATTTCAAATTAATAAAGAACATTTGGCGTATAAAAAAATCATAGATCATGGGCTGAATTCTGGAAATGATTTAATTTTAAGAAGAGTGCTGTCTAGAGATGGAGTAAGTAAAGCCTTTGTTAATGATAATTTAGTAACTGCTAACTTTTTAAAAGAAATTGGTTTGATTTTAGTAGAGATACACGGGCAAAATGAAAAAATTGGTTTATTAGATCCTTCAAATCATATAAAGATTTTAGATAGATATAGTAATAGTGATAAGAAACTTTTAGAAGTATATAAAAGTTTTAGTAATTATAAAAAATTACGAAAAATTTTGTCTGAATTAAAAAGTTTAGAAAGTAATAAAAATAATCAATTACAAGAAATTCAAAATGATTTAAATTTACTAGAAAATTTAAACCTCAAAGAGGGAGAATATGAAGATTTAATAAAAAAAAGAAATTTGATGGCACAACATGAAAAAATTTTTACAGCAATAAATAATATTAATAATTTGATAGATGGAGAGCAAGGAAACTTTTTATCTGATATTTCTAAAAATAGTGCAAATCTAGAAAAAATATTTTCAGACAATAACAAAATTGATGAAGTTGAAGCTTTGCAAAAGTCAATAAATAGCATGTTGATTGAAGGTAAAGACATAATATTAAATATTTCTAAAATTAAAGATAGTTTTACGTTTGATCAAAGAGCGTTAGACCAAATAGAGCAAAGATTGTTTGACATAAATAATCTATCAAGGAGGTTTAAAATAGAACCTGAAAATATAAACTCTAAATTAATTAAATTAAAAGAAGAGTTAGAAGTTTTAAAAAATAGTTCAGAGAATTATGAAAAAATTAAAAATAAAGTTCATCTAGCTAAGGAGCAATATGACGTAAACTCTAAAATTTTAAGTGAGCATAGAAAGAAATTTGCATCTAATTTAACAGAACTAATAAATGATGAGCTTGCACCACTTAAACTAGAAGATGCAAGGTTTGAAGTAGTAGTCGTTGAAAAGGAAAAGGACAAACAAAATGAAAATGGTATAGATAATGTTAAATTTTTGGTTAGTATGAATAAAGGTGGATCAAAGGGAGAGATACATAAAGTTTCATCAGGAGGAGAACTATCCAGACTAATGTTAGCTATAAATTTAGTAATAGCTAATAGTATGAATAAAAAAACTTTAGTTTTTGATGAAGTAGATACAGGAGTTAGTGGTTCAGTAGCAGAAGCAATAGCTATTAGGTTATTGAACTTATCAAAAACTCAACAAATTCTTATAGTTACTCACCTTCCTCAAGTAGCAGCTAGAGGCCAACAACATTTTAAAACTTCTAAGTCTTCTAAAAATAATATTACGGTTACAGGAGTAAAAGAACTTTCTTATGAAGATAGAATAGAAGAAGTTGCTTCAATGATATCTGGAGATCAAATAACAGATGAGGCAAGACTTTTATCAGAAAGATTGCTTAACCATATAGCATGAATGATAGTAGTAAAAAAGACAAAGTTATTTTAGATGAAATTAAAGAACTAGTAATTAAGATAAATTATCATGACCACTTATATTATAATGAAAATAAGCAGAAAATAAGTGATACTGAATACGATGCTCTTAGAAAAGATTTAGAAAACCTAGAAACTCAATATCCTCACTTAATGCTACCAGAATCTCCAAGTAAAAAAGTTGGTAGTGCAGTCAGTAAAGAATTTAAAACATATGCTCATAATACACCAATGTTATCTCTAAATAATGGCTATAGTGAAGAAGAGGTAAAAGCTTTTTTTCTAAAAGTTAAATAAAACATTTAAAGATTTTAAAATTTTAGCTGAAACTAAAGTGGATGGATTATCTGCTTCTTTAATTTATGAGAATCATAAATTAGTGAGAGCATTAACAAGAGGAGATGGACTTCAGGGAGAAGATATTACAACTAATATTATACATGTAGATAACGTTAAGAAAAATTTACCCATTGAGTTTCCTGAAAAATTAGAAATTAGAGGTGAGGTTTTTATGCCTAAAATTGCATTTATTAAATTAAATGAAGAAAGAAAAGCAAATAATCAGCAAACTTTTTCAACAGCAAGAAATGCAGCTTCTGGATCAATTAGACAATTAGACCCTGAAATTACAAAGCAAAGAAAATTAAGATTCTTTGGTTATACTATTATAAGTAAGGTAAAATATTTTGGTGAAACATTATTAGATACCAGAAATATTTTATTAAATAATAATTTTGCATTAAACACACCATCAGCTTTATGTTCAAGCGTTGAAGAAATGATAGCATTTTTAATCATATTAATGATATAAGAGACGAGTTAGAATATGAAATTGATGGCATTGTATATAAGTTAAACTCATATGAACAACAAAAAAAGATAGGCTTTACATCTAGGTTTCCTAAATGGGCACTAGCCCATAAATTTCCTGCTGAAGAGGTTGCTACCAAGATTGTAGATGTAAAATTTCAAGTTGGCAGAACAGGCTCCATTACTCCAGTTGCTATTTTAGAGGAAGTGCTTGTTGGAGGTGTAAAAATAAGTAGAGCTACACTACATAACCAAGATGAAATAAAAAGACTTAATATAAATATAGGCGATATAGTAAAGCTTCAAAGAGCAGGGGATGTTATTCCAAAAATAATAGGCGTAAAGGAGACAGCCAATAGCAAAGATAAAATAAAAATTACTTTTCCCTCAGCGTGTCCAAGTTGTAATCAAAAACTAATAAAGACAGAAAAAGAAGTAGCGCTTCGTTGCATAAACTTTGATTTTTGTGAGGAACAAATTGTATATAGAATTTCTCACTTTGTCTCTAGACTCGCACTTAATATTGAGGGACTAGGAGAGAAGCAGATTAGATTTCTTATAGAAAAAGGTATTATTAAAAATACTGATGACATTTTTTTGTTAAAAAGAAAACATAAGGATAACAGTATAAATTTATATCAATATGATGGTTGGGGTAAAAAAGTGTTGAAAATTTGTTCAAAGCTATAGAAAAAAGTTCTACAGTAACTTTTGACAAATTTATATATTCTCTAGGTATTAGATATGTAGGAAAAGAATTAGCTATTACTCTAAGTAATAATTTTAAAAGTTTAGAAGAACTCATTTATGCATTTTCAAATTTGGATAAAGAAAGTTTACCAGAATGTGAGGGGCTAGGAGAAGTAATCATTAATAGTTTGCAAAGTTATTTTTTAAATCAAAAGTGTCTTACTTTAGTTACAAATCTTAAAAATCATTTAAATATAAAATATACTAATAATTTGTCTCAAGGAATTTATAAAGATAAAAAAATTGTAATAACCGGGTCTTTTGAAAGTTTTAAAAGGAGTGAAATAGAAGTTAAATTAAGATCTTTAGGAGGCAAAGTACTTTCTTCTATATCAAAAAATACAGATTTTTTAATTGCAGGAAAAGATGCTGGAAGCAAGCTGCAAAAAGCTGAGTCAATGAATATAGATATTAAAGGAATAGATTTTGTTAATGATCTAATGAATAATTAAACTTTTCTTGATACTTTTAATGCTCTCGCATACCATACTAATTCTTTAAAAAAGAGATTAAATCTTTCCTCAGTCTCTTCTGGGTCGTTAGGTTCTCCTTTTTCATTGAGACTTTTAGATATCTTTCCCTGATACATTCCAAATTTTATGGGAGGACTACCTAATTGAGCTAATAGAGTCCTTAATGGGCCTTGCACTCTGACTCCAGCAAAATCTCCCACAGAGTAGGTGCAGACAGAAGAAGGTTTTCTATCAAATTCTTTATAAAAATAGTTTAGTAGATTAATTAATGCTGGAGGAGGTAAATGATTATATTCAGCACTAACTAGAATTATAGCATCAGCTTTATTTAATATTTTATGTATGTTTTTAACTGAGTTAGGTGCTTTGCTTTTGCTAAAATCTTCAAATCTTTTATCTAAAAGAGGAAGTTTGTTTTCTAATGGATCAATAATCATTGGAACGTGTTTATTTTTTAAAATTTGATTGGCTAAGTACTTTACAAACCTAATGCCTAATCTTTTTTTCTTGTAGATCCATATACTAAGGCAAACTTTAATTTATTTTTCATAATTTATTAATTTCTTTGGATAACCATTTTTTTTCGTTCTTATCTAAATAGGGTGATATTTTTTTAAAAACAATATTATGATAATTTTTTATCCAAATTATTTCCTCATTAGTTAAAAGACTTTTTATTATTAAATCAATATCATAAGGTGCTAGAGTTAATGTTTCAATCTTAAATAATTCTTTTTTATTTATAGTTTTTTTCTTAATTGTTACTAAATTTTCAATTCGAATTCCAAATTTGCCTTCAAGGTAATAACCAGGCTCATTTGAAAAAACCATACCCTCTTGTAGAGGGATATTATTATTTTTTGATATACTAAATGGTCCTTCATGAACATTTAAGCAGTAACCAACACCGTGTCCAGTTCCATGTGCAAAATCTTTTCCCACTTTTCCAAAGTTCAGATCTAGATATATAGTCAAGAAAAGCACCAGATGTTCCTTTGGGAAAAATAGCATTATTAAGTTTAATATGGCTTTTTAATACTAAGGTATAATTTAATGATTGAATTTTTTTTGCTTTTCCTATGGATAAAGTTCTAGTAACGTCAGTAGTACCTAGTTTGTACTGCCCACCACTATCCAATAATAAAATATCATCACTGTTTAATTTTCTATTTGATTTTTTATTTGGTATGTAGTGTACAATAGCCCCATTTTTTCCACTACCTGCTATAGTAGGAAATGATTTAGATAAATATTCTTGGTTTTGTTGTCTTAAACTATCAACCTTATTTACTATATCTAATTCTGAAACTTTATTTTTAATATTTTTAAACCAATAAATAAATTTTGTTAGAGCTACTCCATCAAAAATATGAGATTTAACTAAATTTTTAATTTCTACTTTATTTTTAATGGATTTTAAATAACATACAGGGTCGGCATCATTGAAAACTTTTTTATAATGTTTTTGCAGAAGGTCATAGTAATATTTGCTTGTACTATTTTGATCTACAATTATTTTTTGTTTTGAAACTTTCATCTTTTTTAAAATTTGATTAATTTCTAAAAAATTAACAAATCTTACTTTTTTTTTGAATAAAAATTAAGAATTTTTTAGGTAAAACCGGGTCCTCTAAAAAAATATAAATATATTTTTTTGATATTAGTGAATAAGCAAAAGTAATAGGTGTGTAAGGTAAATCCATTCCTCTGATATTAAATAACCAGGCAACTGACTCACTATTTTGTAAAAATATCCAATCTACATTTTTTTGTTTCAAAATAGCAAACAGTTTATTTAGCTTATTAGTAAATGTCATACCACTGTATTTCTGCTGTAAGATAAAAATATCTTTAGTATTTTGAACTTTTAAACTTCTTATCCAAATATAATCTATTAAATTCTTTTTAAGTTTTAATATTTTGATTTGATACTTGATAGCAACTTCCTGATAAGATGAATATAATTTTTGTGACATTGTTTTAGGGTCTAAGGCTAAATTTTTTGCTTTAAGTTTATTCAGTGAAATAAATTTTTCATAATTTAGTTCAAAAACATTAAAGATTTTAATTTTTAATCCCTTAGTTTCTATTTTGGATTGTATAGAATACCTTGAATCAACAAATAAAAACAATTCATCTAATGTTATTAAAAGATACCCAGCTGAGCCAGTAAAACCAATTATCCATTTTAATCTTTCGAAACTTTTGGAGGTGTTCTCTAATAAATGTTCGTCATCATGCGTTACCAAAAATGCTTCAATATTTTTTTGTCGCATTAATTCTCTTAGATTTGAAACTCTTTTAATATAAATGTTCTCTTTAGACATCTTTTATTAAGTAATCTATTTTAACTTTTTTTATGCTAGTTTTTTCAAACTTTACTTCTGCATTATCATTTTCAATATTAATTATTAACCCATAGCCAAATTTTTGATGAAAGACTCTATCACCTTTTGATATAGTATTTTTGTTTTCTATGTAGGTGTTATTGTTTTCCAAAATATTATTTTGATAATCTAGATTACCAAAATAATTAGCATTTGTATCACTGTTAGATATTATATTATCAGAAGGTAACTCACTTAAAAACCTTGATGGTATAGAATAGAACCACTGACCATGTATTATCCTACTATTGGCATGTAATATCCAAACTCTTTTTTGTGCTCTTGTAATTCCTACATATGCTAGACGCCTTTCTTCTTCAAGGCCTTCATTTAATCTTTCTTCTAAGGCCCTTTTGTTTGGAAATACTTCTTCTTCCCATCCAGGTAAGAAAATATTTTCAAATTCTAATCCTTTTGAAGCATGAAAAGTTAATATATTAACAGAATTATTTTTATTATTTAATTCATTGTCCATAACTAACTGTATATGTTCAATAAATGATCTTATAGTATCAAATTCTGAAATAGCATTTATTAATTCTTTAAGGTTATCTAGTCTTGATTCTGCTTCTACTGATTTATCATTTTGCCACATTTCTGTATAGCCAGATTCATCTAGAATAGTTTCAGCTAATTCTGATGCATTAAGAGTTTTTTGATTTCTCCATTTTTCAATTAATTTTATAAAATTTGATAAGTTATTATTAATCTTATTTGAAAAATAATTAATTTTGACTAATTCTCTAGTAGCTTGAATTAGAGAGAGATCTTTTTCTCGTCTAAAAACTTCTATACTTCTAATTGTTTTATCTCCTATTCCTTTCTTGGGTACATTTATTATTCTTTCAAAAGCTAGGTCATCATAGTCACTTGCAACTATTCTTAAAAATGCGAGGGCATCTCTGATCTCAAGTCTTTCATAAAACTTGGTGCCTCCTATAATCTTGTAAGGCATACCTATTTTAATAAATCTATCCTCAAAAGCTCTAGTTTGATAACTAGCCCTGACCAATATAGCAAAACTTTCAAGTAATACTCCTGACGATAGAAGTTCTTCAATTTTATCACTGATATAAGTCGCTTCTTCTTCATTGTTATTGACGTTAATTATTTCAATTTTTTCTCCTGCCTTATCATCTGTCCATAAATCTTTCCCCATTCTATTTTTATTGTTAGAAATTAAATAGTTGGCTGCATTTAGTATATTTGCTTTTGATCTATAATTTTTTTCTAGCTTTATAACTTTAACTTTGTCGTACTCTTTTTCAAATTTAAATATATTTTTAACTTCTGCACCCCTCCAAGAATAGATAGATTGATCGTCATCTCCTACTACACAAATATTTTGATTTTTGTTAACAATATTTTGTAGCCATTGATATTGGCACATATTAGTATCTTGATATTCATCTACTAAAACGAATTTAAACTTATTTTTATAATAATTTTTAATATCTGGTTGAATATGAAACATGTTTAAATTTTGAAGTAGTAAGTCACCGTAGTCTACAGCATTTAATGTTTTTAATCTTTTTTGATAAGTTTCATATAAAATAGCCCCTTTATTATTTGCAAAGTCGCTACCATATTGATCTATACTGTCAGGGTTAAACCCTTTATCTTTCCATCTTTGAATAATATAGCTTAAATTTTTTGCGGGCCATCTTTTATCATCAATATTATGAAAGGATAAAACTTGTTTGAGAAGCTTTAATTGGTCGTCAGTATCAATTATTGTAAACTGTTTTTTTAATCCTACTATCTCAGGGTTTTTTCTTAAAATTCTTGCTCCCATTGAGTGAAAAGTTCCAATCCACCAACCAGCTGTATTTATCCTTAAAATACTTTCTACTCTATTTTTCATTTCATTAGCTGCTTTGTTTGTGAATGTAACTGTTAATATTTCATAGGGGCTAGCATAATTTTCCCTAATAATTTTTGATAATTTAGTTGTTAAAACTCTTGTTTTACCAGTACCTGCACCAGCTAACACGATAAGCGGTCCATTGATATAGGATACTGCTTCTTTTTGTTTAGAGTTAAGGCTAGCTAAGAGGTTTTCTATTATTTGACTTTCTTTTATTTAAATTCACTGCAAATCTACTAACATAGTTAAATTATGAATTTGTAAGAAAAATTGCCATTAAAGTTAAAATAATCGCTATTATTATTGAACCTTTTATAGTTAAATCTATAAATTTTTTCCAAGTTTTTTTATGATCTTCTAAATATTTTTTTTCATCGTATGACATATTTTATATCCTCTTATTTTAAATTTTTAATTTTTCTTTACTAAGTAATTAATTTATTAAATAAATTTAATTTATTATAGAAATGTTATAATGTATATGTTAGCAATAATAAATAGTGAAATTTAAAATAATTACGCTAAATAATAATTATAAAGAAAAGGTTTTATGTCAAATATGCTAAATAAAATAAAAAGGGCTTTTCGCCTATTTCTGATGTTTATATCTACTTATCCGATTATGTTATTACAAAATCTTAATGCTATTGAACCTCTGGGTGTTGCTAAGGATTATGGAATAGATCTTCAAAACCCAGTTACCGAAGTTGCCAAAGATGTTTATAGTATGCATGCTTTTGTTACTATCATAATGGCAATTATAACTTTGTTTGTATTAGGATTAATTATATGGGTATGTTATAAATATTCAGCCAGTAAGAATAAAAACCCTTCTAAAACCGTACATAATACATTAATTGAAATTTTATGGACTGCTATACCTGTATTAATTTTGGTAGTAATTGCGGTTCCTTCATTCAAACTATTATATAAACAAGATGTTATACCTGAGCCTGATCTTACTATTAAAGCAATAGGCTATCAATGGTATTGGGGATATGAGTATCCTGATAATGGCAATTTTACTTATGAAGCTTTTATGCTTCAAAGTGAAGAAGAACTAGAGGAAGATAAGCCTTTTAAAAGAATGTTAACAACTGATACTAAAGTAGTTGTTCCAGTGAACAAAATAATAAGAATGCAAGTTACTGCAGCAGATGTTCTTCATAGTTGGGCAATACCTGCATTTGGTGTCAAAACAGACGCTGTGCCTGGTAGATTAAATGAGACTTGGTTTAAAGCAGAAAAAACTGGTATTTATTATGGTATGTGTTCAGAGTTGTGTGGTGTTAATCATCAATCTATGCCTATTGAAATACATGTTGTAACACAGGAAAAGTTTGATATTTGGGTTGAAGAAGCTAAGACTAAATATGCAAGTAAAAATAATAAATTTGCGAATAAATAATTAAATTGGAGAAAAAATATGGTAGCTACAGTAATTGAGCATGAACATGATCACGAGGTAAAAGGTTGGAAAAGGTGGGTTTTTCAACAAACCACAAAGATATTGGATCAATGTATTTAATTTTTGCAATTATCGCTGGCATAATAGGAGGTATTATGTCTTTGATCATGAGAACTGAACTATCTGCTCCTGGTGATGGTATTTTAAATGGCGATTATCAGATGTACAATGTATTAACAACCGCACATGGATTAATAATGATTTTCTTTATGATAATGCCAGCTATGATAGGCGGTTTTGGTAATTGGTTTGTTCCAATTATGATTGGTGCACCAGATATGGCATTTCCTAGAATGAACAACATTAGTTTCTGGTTGTTAGTTCCTGCATTTATATTGTTAATGGCCAGTCCATTTGTGCAAGGAGGTGCAGGTACAGGCTGGACCATTTATCCTCCTCTTTCAAGTAATCTGGGACATTCAGGTCCTGCTGTTGATATGGCTATATTAAGTTTACATTTGGCAGGAGCTTCATCTATTCTAGGAGCAATAAATTTTATTACCACTATTTTCAATATGAGAACTCCTGAGATGACATTGCATAGAATGCCTTTATTTGTCTGGTCCATTTTGGTTACAGTCTTTTTATTAGTATTATCTTTACCCGTGTTAGCGGGAGCAATTACAATGCTTTTGACAGATCGTAATTTTGGAACGGCATTTTTTGCTCCAGAGGGAGGTGGTGATCCTATTTTATTTCAGCATTTATTTTGGTTTTTTGGTCACCCAGAAGTTTATATTTTGATCTTACCAGCCTTTGGTATTATAAGTCATGTGGTATCGACTTTTTCAAGAAAACCGGTTTTTGGTTACTTAGGAATGGCATATGCTATGGTAGCCATAGGAGTGGTAGGTTTTGTAGTGTGGGCACATCATATGTACACTGTAGGATTAGATGTGGATACTAAAGCCTACTTTACTGCAGCAACTATGGTAATTGCCGTACCAACAGGTATTAAAATATTCAGTTGGATAGCAACTATGTGGGGAGGTTCGATAAGGTTTACTACTCCTATGTTGTTTGCAATAGGTTTTATTTTCCTTTTCACTTTAGGTGGAGTTACAGGAGTAGTTCTTGCTAATGCTGGTATTGATACCGTATTACATGATACATATTATGTTGTTGCACATTTTCACTATGTTCTTTCATTAGGAGCCGTATTTGCTCTATTTTCAGGATTTTATTATTGGTTTGGAAAAATTTCTGGAAAACAGTACTCTGAGTGGATGGGAAAAGTTCATTTTTGGTTAATGTTTATCGGAGTTAATCTTACTTTCTTCCCTATGCATTTTTTAGGGTTACAAGGGATGCCTAGAAGGTATGCTGATTATCCGGATGCATATGCGGGTTGGAATGCTATAGCAACCTATGGTTCGTACATATCAGGAGTTGCAGTAATATGGTTTGTAATTATTCTTTTTAGGACACTATATTTTGGAAAACAATGTCCAGACAACCCTTGGGGAGGAGAACCCGATACTCTAGAGTGGAAGACTAGCTCACCTCCACCTTTCCATACTTACGATACTCTTCCTAGCATTGGTAAAAAGAGCAAGAAGGCAGGACATTAAAATTATTATTTGAATTAATGTCAGGGTTTACATTAAATAAAAGGGCTGATTCAGAATTTGGATCAGCCTACAGTTACTTTATGTTACTCAAGCCAAGGGTAATGTCGTTGGCCATATTTACTGCATTGGTGGGGCAGATTTTGGCTTCACAACAAAATTATAATAATCCTTTACTAACATTTATTTCATTATTTAGTATTGCCTTAGGGGCAGGTGCTGCAGGATGTATTAATATGTGGTATGAAAGAGATATTGATGCATTAATGCAAAGAACAAAAAATAGACCAATTCCAAAAGGACTAATAAAGCCAGCAGAAGCACTTGCATTAGGAATTACTTTATCGATTTTATCTACTATGCTGCTAATATTATCTTCAAATATTTACGCCGGTTTTTTATTAGCTTCTTCAATACTATTTTACATATTTATCTATACGATTTGGCTTAAGAGAAAAACTTATCAAAATATAGTTATAGGAGGTGCCGCAGGTGCATTGCCTCCTCTAATAGGTTGGGTTTCAGTTTCGGCAAGCTTTGACATTTTTCCTATAATCTTGTTTTTAATAATATTTATATGGACTCCACCACATTTTTGGGCGCTATCATTATATGTAAATAAAGATTATAAAAAGGTTAATATTCCTATGCTTCCAGTAATACATGGAAAGAAACAAACTATTAGAAGCATAGTAAAATACTCATTTGGTCTGTATCTAATTTCCTTATTACCTTATTTATTCAAATTTTCTGGATTAGTATATTTTTTTTCGGCCATTATATTAGGAAGTTTATTTATTTATTTTGCATTAAATTTAAATGAAAAGTCAGAGCAGAGTGCAAAAAATTTATTTAAGTACTCAATCTTATATCTATTTCTATTAAATTTAATACTAGTATTGGATAGTTTTTTAATAGGTAGTTTAAAGTGAAAAAAAAACATATCATAGCAATGCTTATTACACTATTAGTCTTGCTCATTTATATAATAACTATTTTAAAAATGTCTGAATAGTATGAAAAATAAAAACTTTAAAATAGCATCATTAGTGTTTTGCTTTTTCAGCTTTATGTTTTTGTTAGCCTTTGCATCAGTTCCTCTTTACAATTTATTTTGCAAGGTAACAGGTTATGGAGGAACTCCTAAGGTAGTAGAATTACCTTCTTCATATATTAGTGATAAAACTATTAAAGTTAGATTTAATGCTGATGTTTCAAATAAGCTTAATGTTTATTTTCAACCTGTAGATAGAGCAATTATTACTAAAATAGGAAAAAGCAATACTGTTGACTATGAGGTTATTAATAATTCAGATAAGGATATTCTTATTACATCAACGTATAACGTAACACCACAAAAAGCTGGGCTATACTTCAACAAACTGGACTGTTTTTGTTATGAAGAAAGAAAAGTTTTAGCTGGTCAAAAAATACTTTTACCAGTAACTTTTTTTATAAGTCCCGATATAATTGATGATCCGAATACTAGTGAGTTGAAATCACTGACTCTTAGTTATACTTTTTTTAACGTAAACAATATTAATGTTAGCAATTTGTATTAAATATATTATAATAATATTTTTATAAGGGAGAAGTAATGTCTAAATCAAAACAAGCACATCCGTATCATTTAGTTGACCCAAGTCCTTGGCCTTTGGCTGGCGCAATATCCGGTTTAGTTATAGCAGTGGGTGCAATTATGTTTATGCATAAGATTAATTTTGGCACATGGGTATTTGGATTTGGAGGTTTTTTAGTAATAGCAACTATGTTTGGATGGTGGAGAGATGTTATAAGAGAAGCGGAACATGAAGGACATCATAATCCTATTGTAGTAATTGGGCTTAGATACGGGATGGCATTATTTATTGCTTCGGAGGTAATGTTTTTTGTGGCATGGTTTTGGGCATTTTTTGATGCAAGCATATTTGCAAATGAAGCTATTCAGTATAGTAGGGTAACCTTTACTGGAGGACAATGGCCTCCACAAGGAGTAGAGGTTTTTGATCCTTTTCATTTGCCTTTATTAAATACAGTTATACTTCTTACATCAGGAACAACTTGTACCTGGGCACACCATGCATTAATAGAAGGTAATCGAAAAAGTTTTATATGGGGACTTATAGCTACTATAGCATTAGGTATTTTATTTAGTTTTGTTCAGGCATATGAATATAGTCATGCTAAGTTTGCATTCGGAGATGGAATTTATAGTTCTACTTTTTTTATGGCTACTGGGTTTCACGGTTTTCATGTTCTTGTAGGTACTATATTTTTAATTGTAGTGCTGTTTAGAGCTCTTGCAGGGCACTTTAAACCAGATCAACACTTTGGTTTTGAAGCAGCTGCATGGTATTGGCATTTTGTAGATGTTGTTTGGTTATTTTTGTTCTTCTCTATTTATTGGTGGGGGGGAAGTTAATTTAATTAACATCCTAAAATACTTAAACAGATGTCCAAGGTGTAAAAATGGTAATGTTTTTAGTGGGCTTATTAAGTTAAAAGATTATTGCAGTAGCTGTAATATAAAACTAAATTCTGATAAAATTGGAGATGGAGCTTCTTGGATTACTACAAGTTTTGTTTGTTTTGTACTCATACCTATTTTATTCTTTTTTGAAATAAATATAGGAATAAGTGTAAAAATATATGTATTTGTTGTTTTTCCTTTTTTGGTATTACTAAGTATTATTCTTTTGAGGATATCTAGATATTTATTATTAAAAAATATTATGATGTGATATGAAAAAAATCTACTTTACCTCTGTATTTTACATTTTCTATAAGTATTTTTCTATTATGGACTCTTGGTACCTGGCAGTTAAACAAAAATTTCAAAATAAGTAAAAATAACAAAAACTATCAAAGTATAGATAAAAGAAATTCTTTAAAATTATTTTCATTACCAGAAAGAGTAGAAAATTTAACATATATCAAATTTGATAGAGTAAGATTAACTGATAATTTTCTTTATCTTGAACCCAGGACCTATAATGGAAAAGTGGGTTATCATAAAATAAGTGTTGTTAAAGTAGATGGAAAAAATTTATTAGTAAATGAAGGCTTTATTGATCATAAAGAATTAAGTAAGAGAAATATTAATAGAAATAAAGAAATTGAAGGATATATCATAAAAGTTCCTGAACCAAAGTTTTTTGAACTTAAAAATGATGCAGTAAAGAAAGTCTGGTATACCCTGAAATTAGATGATTTCGAAAAAGAATTTGATTTAAAACTTTCTCCATATATATTATATCAACAAGGATATAATGAAGATAATAAATTAAAGTCTGTGATGCCTAATTTAGTATCGAATGTAAATCATTTGAATTATGCTTTAACTTGGTTTTTTTTAAGTTTTGCTTTATTTATAATATTCTTTATATTTTTTAAAAAAAACTACAAAAAATATGAATAATAATGAAAATTTAACATTAGTTAGAGTAATAGGTATAATTTTATTATTTTCTATATTTTTGCAAATTATTTTAGGAGCATGGGTTAGGTTAACTGGATCAGGAATGTCATGTCCGGATTGGCCCTTATGTTATGGTTATATTTTTCCCACTCCAAATAAAATTTCTAGTATACCAAATGTAGATTACTCCTATTTTCAAATATTTTTGGAGTGGATTCATAGAGCAAATGCTGCTTTAGTAATAGGTCCTATTTGTTTAATATTTTCATGCTATATAATTTTTAAAAAACATTTACATCTTTTTTTAAAAAGTATGCTTATTTATTAATACTATTAATACTAGTTCAAGGTGGATTAGGAGGCCTTACAGTATTTAAGTCAAATATACCGTGGTCAGTAGCAATACATTTAATGTTTGCTTTTCTACTTTATTTAACAACACTTTTAATTATTCTTAAAACATATAATCTTGCTGATAATACTTTTTTTGCTAATAGGTTCATAAAAATAACAACATTTATTGCTGGGTTCATTACTATGACAGCAGCAGCACTGGGAGCATTTACTTCAAAATATGGTGCCTCTTTATCTTGTAATAATTGGCCAGGATGTACTGATAGTTTTTTCCCAATTTTAGTGATGCGTTTCAAGTTATACATTTTAGCCATAGAGTTATAGCTATATTATTAGTTTTAATATTAACAAGTTTGTTTATAGCATTGAAAAAATATTATAATACTATTTCTCAAAATATAAAGCTGATTCTATTAGGAATTTTTTTAATAATAACTTTTCAGGTAATAATAGGAGCATTATTAATATATATGGAAGTTCCATTATGGATGGGTTTATTTCACCAATGAATAGGTCTTTTACTTTTTACTTTAATAGTTTTACTATATTCACATATTAATTTAAAAGATATTAAGCAAAGTTAACTGTAAATGAAATATACTAGCACCAGAGAAGACAAAGAGTTACTAAATTTTAAGCAAGTGACTTTAAAAGGTCTAGCATCTGATGGTGGTTTATATGTGCCAGAAAATTGGAAACAGTTTAATCTAAAATTGACCAATACGGATATTACTTTTGAAAAAACTGCCTATGAAATTATAAAGTATTTTGTTGGAAAAAGTTTAGATAATCAATTGTTAAAAAAAATAATCAGTAGAAGTTACAAAAGCTTTAGAAATAATCAAATAACTACGTTAAAGCAACTGGATAAAAATAATTATATATTAGAATTGTATCATGGGCCTACTTTAGCATTTAAAGATATAGCTTTACAATTTTTAGGAAATGCTTTTGAGGTATTCTTAAAAAAGGAAAAAAAAAAAAACTAACTATCATAGGTGCTACATCTGGAGATACTGGTTCTGCTGCAATTGACGCGGTTAAAAATAATAAATTTTCAGATATATTTATTTTACATCCATACAAAAGAGTATCAGATTTTCAAAGAAAACAAATGACAACTGTAAATTCAAGTAATGTATTTAATATTGCTTTAAAAGGAACATTTGATGATTGTCAGGATATTATAAAAAGACTATTCAGAGATAAAGAGTTAAATCAAAGGTTAAACTTAGGTTCTATTAACTCTATTAATTGGACAAGAATTATGGCACAAATTACTTACTATATTTATGCATATAATAAAGTAAAAAAAGAAACGGGTAGTTCTAATATAAGCTTTAGTATACCAACAGGAAATTTTGGGGATGCTTACGCAGGATATATTGCAAAGGAAAAGTTCAATATTCCTATTAAGAAATTGATAGTTGCTACAAATAAAAATAATATTCTAGACAGGTTCTTTAGAACAGGAATTTACAAAAAGGATAAGGTTTTCACTACAATATCACCCTCTATGGATATACAAATTGCGAGTAATTTTGAAAGATTACTATATGATATAACTAACGAAAGTGGAGAAAAAGTTTCTGAATTTATGAATAGTTTTAAAGAAAAAGGTGTAATTAAAGTTGAAAAAAAAACATTATGAAAGAACAAAAGAAAGTTTTGTTTCATTTAGCGTAAATGAAGCAGATACTAAGAAAATTATAAGAAAAACCTATAATAAATTTAATATGGTAATTGACCCTCATACTGCGGTAGGACTTGAGGCATCAGGTAAATATTTAGATGAATATCCAAATGATATAGTTGTAACTTTAGCGACTGCTCATCCATCTAAATTCTCACAATCTGTAAACTCTATATTAGGTTTTGATCCAAACTTACCCTTTGGATACAAAAATATATTAAACTTAAAAGAAAATTATCAAGTAATTGATAAATCATATAACCTAGTTAAAAATTATATATTGAAAAATGCAACTAATATTTAAAGTTTCGTTATGAAAAGATTAGTTATAGCCATTCAGTCTTTGCTTTCAAAGAAAAAGCTAACAGGAGAAAGAGTTTTTTTAAGACCTCCAAAGAGAAGAGATGCATTAAAGTGGCAAAAATTAAGAATGTCCTCAAAAAGTTTTTTAGTACCATGGGAACCTTCTTGGGATGCATCTTCTTGTACACGAAGAGCATATTTAAGATATTTTAAAAATTCAAATTATTTAGCAAATATGGATAGAGCTTATTCTTTTTTAATATTCAAAACTGATGATAAAACACTTTTAGGAGGAATTAATATAGGTAATGTAAGAAGAGGTGTTTCACAGAGTGCTTCTTTAGGTTATTGGATAGGAGAAAAACATTCTAGAAATGGATATATGAAAGAAGCTTTAAAGCTTTTGATACCATCTTTATTTGTTGATTTGAGGTTAAATAGAATAGAGGCTGCTACATTGGAAGAAAATATTGCTAGTAAAAATCTACTAAAAAAAATTGGTTTTAAAAAAAGAAGGAGTATTAAGAAAATATTTAAAAATTAATGGAACCTGGAGAGATCACATTTTATATGGACTATTAGAAAATGATTTTAAGTAATAGGTTAAGCTGATCCTGAATAATTTGAAAAAATAGCATTTTGAAGTAATTCTTTATTTATACCTAGTTTAGAAATAGCTTGATCCCACTTTTTTTTATGATTTTTTGCAAAAATTATATCTGTGTCTAAATTTAACTCAAACCAATCATTTTTTTTTAATTCCTTATGTAGCTGAAAGCTAGACCAACCTGTGTAGCCTAGAGCTAGAATAGACTTAGACGGTCCATTTCCTAGTGCTACTTCTTTGATAGTCGAAAAATCACTGGATAGTATAAGACCGTCATCTAATTTAATATGATTTTTATTATTTTTATAATCATTGGTATGTAATATAAATCCTTTATCTAATTCAACAGGACCACCAAAGTATACTTGAGGTTGACGAATAACATTCTTAATATTTTTACCTAATAAAGAGGTCAAATTAACTCTATGTGCTGGTTTATTTACTATAATACCCATTGAACCGTCTTCATTATCTGAAATAATATAAATTAATGACTTTTTAAATACACTATCATTTATATTAGGTGAAGAAATTAAAAATTTCCCTTGTAAAGAATGATAATTTTTATTTTGATTTTTCATTATTATAAATATTATATTATATTTATAAAATGTTAAAATTATTTTCAGCACTTTTTTTTTTTATGCTACTTATAGCATATCAATTGAAATTAATATTTATGATAATGAAAAAAATAAGGTAAATATACTTTTAGCAAAAAAAAGTAAGAATAAAATACAATTAGGTTTAGAGTTTTTATTAGATACAGATTGGAAAGTTTATTGGAAATATCCTGGAGATGTAGGGTTAGGACCAAGCTTGCAAATCACTGAAGGCAGTAAAAAACATAAGATTAATATAAAATGGCCATATCCTGTAGAGCTTTATGAGGAAGAGGTTAATCTAACCTCTAGAGTTTATTATAATCATGTTATTTTGCCAACCGAGATTACTTTTTATGATTTATCTCAATCCAAAAGTAATAAAATTAAATTTCTTTTAGATTTCCAAATTTGTAAAGAAATATGTATACCTGTTAGTAAAGACTTTATTATAGATTTACAGCCTGAAAACTATATCAATAATAAAAATATTGAAAAAATTAAATCATATGATTCTTATGTACCTAAAGATATAAAATTTTCTCAAAGCTTAAAAGGTAACAATATAAAAATTAAGCAAAAAACTGTAATAATAGAACTAGATAAAAAAAATAAAAAAAAATTATTAAATAATGAAAAAGAAAGTTTTATTTTTTTAAAAAACAATAGTTTAGGTACTACACGTTTTTCAAAAGTAGAAGAAGATGAAAAAAAGATATATTTTTTTTTAAAGGATATTAATTATGATAATAATCTAACAACTAAATCTGAAGTTTTTATAAAAATTAATGATGAGTATTTTCATTGGACTACTTCAAACCATATTATTGAAAAAAATTTAAATTTTAATTTATTTTTAATCTTATTTTTTTCTTATATTGGTGGTTTTATTTTAAATTTTATGCCATGTGTGCTTCCTGTTTTAGGTTTAAAAATAAATAGTTTTATACAAAATTTACAGTCAAAAAATAGAATAAATATTAAATTAAGTAGCCTTTCAATAGTTCTAGGAATAATTAGTACTTTTTTAATATTTGCATTAATAACTTCGACATTGCAGTTTTTTGGTAAGAGTGTGGGGTGGGGGATGCAATTTCAAAGTCCTACTTTTATTCTTTTTATTATATTAATACTAGTTTTATTTATTCTAAATTTATTAGGTTTATTTGAAATAAGACTGCCAAAGGTATTTAACTTATTTTTAAAAAATAAAAATTTTAGCCAAAACTCAAATACTTATATAAAAAATTACTTTACAGGAATATTAAGTACATTATTGGCTACACCATGTACAGCTCCTTTTGTAGGAACTGCCATTTCAGTAGCACTTTCACAGAATGTATTATATTCCACGTTAATATTTTTATTTATGGGAATGGGTAAATCTATGCCTTACATTATTTTTATAGTTTACCCTCATATAATTAAATATTTTCCTAAACCTGGAAAATGGTTTGCTTATTTAAAATACTTCTTTGCTTTTCTCTTAATGTTAACAGTTTTATGGCTAATAAATATTCTTTTTACATCAAAACATACTATTAATGATAATTGGGAAGAGTTTGAAACATATAAGATTAATGAATACTTAGACCAAGGTTATAACGTTTTTGTTGATGTGACTGCGGAGTGGTGTTTATCATGTGCTGTAAATAAAAAACTAGTATTAGACCAAGAAGAGATAAAAAATTTATTCAAAAATAGAGATATTAAAACACTAAGAGCAGATTGGACTGATAGAAATGATGATATTTTAAAGTACTTAAACACATATAACAAATATGGAATACCGTTCAACATACTTTATACTACTTCTAATCGCGATGGTTTCATTTTTAGTGAGATTTTAAGTAAAAACCAAATAAGAAAGGCTATAGAAAAGTATATTGATACTAAATAGCAGAAGTTGCTAATTTATCAGCTCTATCATTATATTTATCACCACTATGAGCTTTAACCCATTTCCATTCAATATTATGTAAATTATTCAGCTTATCTAAAGTTATCCAGTATGATTTATTTTTTACTTTTTCTTTCTTACTATTTAGCCAATTATTTTTTTCCACCCGTAAACCCAACTAGTAATACCTAATTTCAAATAATTACTATCAGTATATAGAATAATATTTTTTTTAATGCTAAAGAACTCTAATGCTTTAATTGCAGCAGTCATTTCCATTATATTATTAGTAGTATTATCTTCTTTTCCATAAAGTTCAGTTTCAATATTATTTTCAATTATAATAGCTCCCCAACCACCTGGTCCAGGGTTACCTCTACAAGCACCATCTGTATAAATAACTATTTTATCTATCATTTATATTTTATTTTAACCTTTACTACTTAACATAATTTATTATTATAAATTATGTATATCACAAACATGAAATTATTCTTAATAAAACTTACTTATGTTTTCTTATCTTGTGTCGTAATTATTTTTGTAGCCTCATGCTCAATTTTAGACTATGAGGAGGGTCAAAATAAAAGCAAGTATAGTCAAAATAATGTTAAAAAAAATAAATGCCCATCAACAAAAATTCCCTCTAAAACTGCAAGTTATATATCTACTAAAAAGTATATTTTAAGCATAAAAAAAATAGAAATGGTATGTAAAAATGAATTAGTAAGAAGTTCTAATGTTTTAGATATAGTAGTGCAATTTAAGGTAAAAATGGAATTAAAAACTAATAACAAAATTAAATCAAAGGATTTAATACTACCAAATATTTATATAGCGTTAGTGGACAGAGAAAGTGAAGTAGTATTAGCTAAAATGACTTCTAAAATAGATATAAGAAATAAAGAAGATAATTTAATAGTAAATAAAAAAAATTTTAGGTTCAAATATGCAAATAATGATAACTTATCTATATATTTTGGATTACAATAAGTCTTATATCAGCGTATGAAAATTGCAGTAATAGGTGCAGGGATTACTGGTGTAACAACAACATATTTTTTGACACAAAAAGGATTTAAAGTAGATCTAATTGAGTCAAGAAGATATCCAGCAATGGCCACAAGTTACGCAAACGGAGGACAACTATCTGCAAGTAATTCTGAAGCTTGGAATAGTTGGAGTAATACCTTTTATGGAATTAAAAGTTTATTATCTAATAATTCATCTGTAATTTTAAACCCTAAGCCAACTTTAAGTAAAATTACTTGGTTAATGAACTTTATAAGTGCAATAAAAGATAAAAATAAAATTACTCAGGAAATATGTAAAATGGCTATTGATAGCATTAATCTATATAAACAAATTGCTAAAAGAGAAAAAATTAAATTTGATTTATATGATAGAGGTATTTTACATTTTTATTTTAATACAAAACAAACAGAGCATGCTTTAGATGTTAATAAGCTATATAAAAAAGCAGGATTAAAAAGAATTAGGATAACTCATGAAGAACTTTACACTTTGGAACCATCACTAATTGGAAAAAAATTTGATAGTATCTTTTTTACTAAGTCAGATAAATCAGGAGATATACATAGTTTTTGCAATAATTTAGTTGCTAAATTATTAGAAGAAAATAAAGTGAAATTAATAAATAAAGAGGTAACAGATCTAAGAAAAGAATTGAAAGAATATGATAAAATTTTTCTTTGTGCAGGAGTAGGATCAAGAAAATTAGCTAAAAGTATTGGAGAATTCTTAAATATATATCCTGTAAAAGGATATTCTATAACTGTAAATAATCCAGGCCCAAATGCCCCAAAAGTAAGTTTGTTAGATGATGAAAAAAAAATAGTTTGTTCTCGTTTAGGTGAGAACAGACTAAGAATAGCAGGTCTAGCTGAATTAAATGGTTATAATTTAGATATTATTCAAAAAAGAATAAGGCCTCTCATTACTTGGTGTAATGAAATGTTTCCAGGCATTAATACAAAGGATATTAAACCTTGGGCAGGGCTAAGGCCAATGACACCTAATATGTTACCTATTTTCAAAAAAAGCATAGAAAAAAGAGTGTGGTTTAATACAGGACATGGTCACTTAGGATGGTCAGTTACTGCTTATACTGCCAATAGTGTTGTAAATAGTTTTATTACTGAATAAATTTATTTTTATGAGCTAATGTTTTTTCTAGCTCATTAATTGAGTTACTAATCATTTCTGAATGATCTTCTTTACTCAAAGTTTCTTCAAGAAATTTCTCTGTCAATTTTATAGAATGTTTTGAAATTTTATTTTGTATTTCTGTAACTGCTTCATTTTCTAAATATTTTATTTTTTCCTTCGCAGATTTTTCTAATTTCATAATCTCTTTATTTATTTTTTCCTTACTTTCATTATAAAGATTTTGTGCTTTAAGTTTTCCTTCTTCTATAATAATATTTATTTCATTATCTAACCCTTGAAGTTTTTTTTTCTCTTCAGAGAGAAGTTTTTTTGCTTCTTGATGCAAATTACTTGCTACTAGTATTTCTTCACTTATATCATTAATTTTATTGTCTAAGAAATTTGAAAATTTTTTCCATAAAAGACTCCCAAAAATTATGAAAAAAAGAAGAAATGATACGGCTACCCAAATTTGAGGATCATTTAAATTTATAAGATTAAACATTATTACTCATACTAAATTTTGATAATTTTTCTTGTATTTGCTCAGCAGTAGAGTTTTTATAATTTAATTTACTTAATATAACTGCACATAGAGATATAGTAGATTTTTCTATATCTTTTTCTAAACTTTTTTTATATTCTGTAATATTTTTCTCAGCTTTTATTTGCATATTAGCAATTTGCTTTTTTATAGTATCAATTTGATTATCATATTCTTTATTAGATCTTAACATAGTTTCTTTAATCATTTTTTGCGCTTGATTTTTTGCTTCCTCTAATTTGATATTTGATTGAGATATCATATTTTCTATTTCTGCTTTGATGTTTTCAGCTCTCTCTAGGTCATTTGCAATTTTATTTTTTCTTAGTCTAATATTTTCTCTAATTCTTGGAAGAATAAAATAGGTTATAATAATGTATAGTGCTGTAAATGTTATTATAAGCCAAAAAAGCTGTGAATTAAAACTTTTAGCATTAAATTGAGGCATTCCCTCTGCTGTAAGGCAATTGCTACTTAATAAAAATAGACAAAAGTAAAGCAATTTGCCTTTTATCATCTGTACAGTCTTCATTAAGAAATTATTTAAAAAGCAAATAATATTAAAAATGCTATTAATAATGCAAATAAGGCAATAGCTTCAGTTAGTGCAAACCCTAATAAAACATTTCCAAATACTTTCGGAGCCGCCGATGGATTTCTTATTGCTGCAGAGACATAACTAGCAAATATGTTACCTATACCGATACCAGCGCCAGCTAATGCTATGGTAGCTAATCCCGCTCCTATTAATTTTGCTGCTTCAACTTCCATTTTGATTTCCTTTCTTTAATTATTAATGATGTAAATTTAATGCATCGTTTAAATATAAACAACATAAAATTGTAAAAACATAAGCTTGTAATACTGCTATCATAATCTCAAATCCTGTCAATACTACTACTAAAGCCAATGGTGCCCAGCCTCCTAAAACTCCTAAGAGGACAATAAAAGATGCAAAAACTTTTAACATAGTATGTCCTGCCATCATATTTGCAAATAATCTTAAACTTAAACTAACAGGTCTAACTAAATAAGAAATTATCTCAATTGGTATTAAGATAGGTAGCAGTGCTATAGGAACTCCACTTGGGACAAAAAACTTTAGAAAGTTAATACCATGTTTTAAAATACCTATAATGGTTACCCCTAAAAAAATAAATCCAGCAAGTCCAAATGTTACTATTATATGACTAGTATAAGTGAAATTATAAGGCACCATACCTAATACGTTTCCAAATAAGATAAATAAAAATAGTGTAAAAATAAATGGAAAATAGGGTTTACCACCATTACCTACATTGTCTTTAACCATATTAGCTATAAAATCATAAGACATTTCTACTAATACTTGCAGTCTATTAGGTGTTGATCCATTTTTTTGATCCAATATAAAACATTAAACTTGCCAGTGAAACTGCTATTAACATTGATAAGGAAGAATTAGTAAAAGAGATATCAGTATTATAGAGCTTTATGTCATAAATACTGCTAATCTCAAACTGATGAAGTGGTCCTTTATTTGCTGCCAATTTATATTTCCTTTTTTAAAAAAATTTATATCTTTTTAAAGCTTTATACATATTAAAAAAGCCTACTAATGTTCCTAAAATAAAACATATTATAAGCATTAAAGGTTTTGTTTGTAAATAATTATCAATCATTAAACCTAAAAAGACTCCTAATCCTATTCCAGTTATCAACTCTATGGAGATATTTATTGCAATACTATAGTTAACAGCAGGTTTTTGATGATATTTATTATCCTTTATTTTAGATTTTTTTACTTTATCAATTTTTTTTTCTAATTCTTTTAGTTTATTCATTATTCTGCAGCATATACTGATTCGGCTTCATCTAAGTTTACTGAAACTACTTTTGAGCTGCCTGGTTCAATCATAGTAATACCATATAATTTATTCATAAATCCCATAGTAATTTTATTATGTGTAACTACTAAAAATCTGTTATTTGATGTGTTAGAAGCTTCTTTCAGTAGTTCACAAAACTTTTCAACATTTCCTTCATCCAAAGGGGCATCAACCTCATCTAGAATACAAATTGGTGATGTTTTATTTATAAAAGTTGAAAAAATTAAGGCTAAAGAAGCTAATGCTTTTTCTCCCCCAGATAGTAAAGATAATTTTTGTAATTTTTTCCAGGAGGAGATACCATTAGTTCTAAACCTGCTTGTAAAGGATCACTCAGAATCAATTAATTCTAAATAGGCTTTACCACCATTAAAGAGCTTTTTAAATAATGATGAGAATGTATTATTTATTTCATTAAAGGCATTTAGGATTCTGCTTCTAGATTCTTTGTTTAATTCTTCAATGGCTTTTCTAATTTTGTTGCTGCTTTTCTAAGATCTTTTTCTTCAATATACAAGTTCGGTAACTTCTTTTTCTAATTCCATAGCATCTTTTTCAGCAGAAAAATTAATATCATCATATTCATCTATTTTAAACTTAAATTTTTTAAGTTTTCCTTCTAATTCCTTTATATCCAAATCATAGTATTTATTATCAAAATAACTTTTGTCATCTAAATTAATATTAACTTCATCTTTTATATTATTTTCTTCGACTTTTAAAAAATTTGATAACTCTTCTATTTGAGTATCTTTTCGAATAGATTTTTCTTTCAATTCTTCAAATTTAGAAGTTTTAACAAGAATTTTTTTCAATATCTTTATAGTTGTTTTCTGTCTCAATTAATCTAGCATTTAAGCTCTCAAGTTGTTCATTATTATCTTTAATTTTTTCATTTAGTAAATTAATTTTATTATTTGAGTGAGACGGGTTTAACTCAATAAGAATTATTTTTTCTTCTGCTTCTTTAAGATCTTTTTGTAGTACATTAATGGTTTCTTGAATGGCAATTAATCTTTTTTCAGTTTCTTTAATTTCTTCAATATTTTTATTATTTTTTAAAGCTAATTCATCATTTTTTTGTTTTTCTAATGCAAAATTTATTTGCCATTTATCAGCATCTTTTTTTAGAACTTCTAATTGACTTTTAGCTTTAACAAGTAGTTTATTTATTTCTAAAATTTTACTACTTTTTTTTACAATAGCATCTTCTAAACTTTGTACTTGCTCTTTTTTAAGTTTAAAATTTTTTCTGATCGTAAAAGTTCTTCTTTAATATTTTTAATTTCTTCATCTAGCGTTGACTTTATATTATTCATTATAAAAAGCTTTTTATCTAAATCATTTAAAAAGTCTTGAGCTTCAGAGCCTTTATTATTTAAATCAATCAAAATTTCTTCAGATAATATTAATTTTTTATTATATTCTTGCAAATTTTCTTCATATTTAGATTTTTTATTTTCAATTTTTAAAAGCATATTTTTTCATATATTAGTTTTTTTCTAATTCTAATATTTTAGTTGTGCTATCTATTCTTTTAAAAGTAAAAGTTTGTTTTCCATCTATTATTGTAAGACCATCCCATCTCCACAAAGATCCTTCTTTTGAAACAGCAATCTGTCCATTTTTTAAATATTTTTGATACTTTTCACCTTCTTTATTATTTTTTACTATAGCTACCTGAGAAAGAAATCTTTCTAGTTTTTTAGGACCTTTTACATATTTATTGATTGAACTTAAGCCATTTTGGTAACTTTAATTTTTCAATATTATCTAAAAAAATTCCACTGCACAGGAGACTTTTCATTATTATCTGCTTCTATACCATCTCCTATGGCTAAGCAAAAAGCTAATAAATAACCTTTCTCAATTTTTACTTCATTGAGTATATTACTTTTAGTAGTCTTATGGCCTAATGATAAATAGTTAGATATTTCTTTTTCTATATCATTAAGAATATTTTTTTGATTTTCTAAAAGAAGGTTTTCATTTTTGATAAGCGTCACTAATTCATTTATTTTTAAATTTATATTTTTAATAGCTTCTGTATTTTCTTTCTTTTCAGAATTTATTTTATTTAAGTCATTTTTTTTAATTTTTACTAAATTTGTAAGTTTTTTGAAACTCTGTATTATGTTCTTGATGTATTATTTTTTCTTTAATTTGACTTTTATTTAAGTTTATTTTAGAGGAAATTTCGTTAATCTCTTTTTCTAAAATTGTTTTTTCAAATTCATTTATTTACTAAGTTTTTTTCTTCATTAAACTGTATATTTAAATCTTTTATCTTTTTTTCTTCTAACTCAACTTTGGTTTTTTTAAGTTTTAAAGATTATTTTTTGCATCTTGTTCTTTATCTTTCTTATTATCATTTTTAGGTAGAGTTTTCCATTTCTTTGCTAATTTCAATAATTCTTTTTTTGAATTATTCAAAATTTCTGTTTGGAAAGTTAATACTCTTATTTATTTGAATTTTTAAATTTTTTAAAGAAATTAAATCGTTTTGTTTACTGTTTATTTCAAAGTTTATTTTTTCAATATCTAAATTTAATAATAAAATTTTCTCTTTAATATCTTTTTTTTGATTATTTAAATTATTTAGAATAGATTTTTTTTTCTGAGGATTCTTCACTAAGCTTTTTTAATTGACTTTTTTTGTTTTGTAATTCTACATTTATGCTTTCTAGTTGGGATTTAAGATTGATTAATTGAGATTTTGTTTTTTTCCATTTAGCAATTAATAATACTTTTTTAACTCATCTGACTCTTCTTGAGCTTGTTTAAATAACTTAGCCTTTTTAGCTTGTCTTTGTAGTTCTAATAGATTCTTTTTCTTTGATTCTAAAATATCATTTAATCTATCTAAATTTCTTTTAGTAGAGTCTAACTTATTGTTAGTCTCATTTTTTCTAGCACTAATGCCAGATATGCCAGCTGCTTCATCTAATATTCTTCTACGATCAATTGGTTTTTGAAGAACTAAATTACCAACAGTACCTTGATCAATAATATTGGAAGATCTTGAACCAGAAGAAAAATCAGCAAATAAATATTGTATATCTTTTGCTTTTACTTCTTTTCCATTTATTCTATAGGTAGACCCTGAGTCTCTAATGGCTTGTCTCTCAACTTCAATAATATTATCTTTAATAAATTTTTTATAATTATCATCTAAAATAGTTTTATTAGCTTCTATAGTAAGTGCAACCAAGGCAATATTTTTAGAGGCTTTAGAGGCGCTGCCATTGAATATCAAATCATTCATACCAGATCCTCTTAGGCTTTTTGAAGAGTTTTCTCCCATTACCCATTTTATAGCTTCAACTACATTGGATTTTCCTGAGCCATTAGGTCCAATAATACCATTTAACCCAGTATTTATACTTATGGTCGTATCTTCAGAAAATGATTTAAACCCAGAAACTCTTAACTTACTAATAAACACAAAAATACCTAATTAATAATTTTTATTATACTATATATAGTGTATATATGGAAAGCTATTAATAAATATGCTTAAGTAGTACTTTTAAATCAACTGAACCTTCAAGTTTTTTTCCATTAAGAATAAAAGAAGGAGTAGAGTTAACTCCTAGTTTTTGCCCTTCTAATCTAGAAGCAAGAATAGAGTCCCATTTTTTTTTATTATCTTCATTTTCTGCAGCACAAGTTTTTATTTTTTTCTAAGTGATATACCATTGTTTTAAAATTTGGTGAAATGCATTTAAAAGCTCTTCTTTATTACTTGAGGCAGTAACCCACTTTCTTTGATTTCTAAAAAGACTATTTAGTGTTGTATGAAATTTCTCTCCTTCATAACAATTTGTTACCATTGCTGCTAACATTGCAGGCATATCTAAAGGAAAATCTCTATAAATATATTGTAATTTTCCTGTTTTAATTAATTTTTCTTTAATTTCTGGTAATTTTTGATTATGAAAGTTTGCACAGTGCACACATGAAAGAGAAGCATATTCTATAAGTGTATTAGGTGCGTTGAGATCGCCTAAAATATTTTTTTTCTTATCATTGATTGTATTTTCAGCTACCAAATTTAATGATAGATAATACTAATGCAGTTGATATAATTATTTTGAAACAATCAAAAACTTTCATAAAATACCTCTTATTTTATTTTTTCATTAATAATTTAATTTTACATATAGTGTTACTTTCAAGTAAAGCATTTATTTTTATTTTAAAATTTTCTGTTTGATATTGAAAATCTAATAAATACTCACTATCTACTATTACAATTAATGTATTATCTTTATTAAGTTTCTTTGGGATAGATTTGTTACTTAGATGACTACCAACAATTAGTTTCCAGTTATCTAAAATTATTAAAAAATTATTATCATGACGTTTATAAATTTGTTTAGTAATATTAGAAAATAATTCATTAATTTTTTAAAATTTTTCATATTTAATTGTACAGTGTCTTGTAAAAAAAATAGCATAATCAGAAAAAAAATTTTAGCATACTATGAAAATAATAAAAGAGATCTTCCATGGAGGACTGAACAGGATAATAATCAAAACCCTTACTTACACTTTAGTATCTGAGATTATGTTGCAGCAAACCCAAGTAAATACTGCGTTAGTTTATTATGAAAAATTTATAAAAAAATGGCCAAATTTAAATAGCTTAGCACAAGCAAATATTGAGGATGTTTTAACAATGTGGTCAGGTTTAGGATATTATAGTAGGGCTAAAAATCTATTAAAAGCAGCAAAAATTATTAGTGAAAAGCACAATGGTATTATTCCTGACAAATATGAAGATTTAATATGTTTACCAGGTATTGGTGAGTATACAGCATCAGCTATAGTTAGTTTTGCTTTTGGAAAGTTTTCAGTAGTAATTGATACTAATATTAAAAGGTTTATAACTAGAGTAAATGGTTTGAATAAAAATGATATAGTTAATAAGCTTAAATTTAATGAACTAGGAAAAAAAATGTTTCCTAAATCTAATAGTGGAAAATTTGCACAAGCAATAATGGATTTTTCTTCAGATATTTGTACCAAAAGAAATCCTTCTTGTACTAAATGTTTTTTAAATAATGACTGTAAATTTGATTTAAGTTTAGAAAAAAACTACGAGAGAAAAAAAATTAAAAAAAAATTCTCTATAGTTTTTTTATATCTTTAAAAATAAAATTTTTTTCTAAAAAAAAGAGCTATATCAGATACCTTGGGAGGTATGTATGAAGTCCCAGGAACTGTATGGCAATTAAAGTCTTGGCCAAAACCTCCTATAAAATTTAAATCTTTTAGGACATTGTCAAAAATAATTAGATATAAATTATCAAATACTGATTTGCAAACTAAGATCTATAAAGTGAATGTAAAAAATAAGGATGATATTAAAGAGTCAGGAGTTTGGGTAAGTAAATCAGATTTAGAGGATTTACCACTATCAGTTTTGACAAAAAAAATTATAAAATATTGTATGAACGAAAATTAAACTAATTATTAAATTATTATAATAATACTATAAAATACTATTAATATTAATCTTCTTAGATATTTTTTTATTTAATAACTTAATTTCAGTAGATTTAATTTTTTTAACTTTCAGAATTCTTTTTTTAGCTTCTTTTATATAAGTAGAATTTTTTTCTATTCCAATAAACTTTCTTCCAAGTTTTTTACAAACTACTCCAGTAGTTCCTGTACCAAAAAAAAGGATCTAATACTAAATCTCCTGGTTTAGTGCTTGATAAAACTACTCTTAATAATAATTCTTCAGGCTTTTGAGTATTATGCAGTTTTTGATTTTTAATATCTTTTTAGTCTTTCTCTTCCACTACATATATTTATCAACCAATCATCTGATCTCATTTGTTTATTTTCATTTAATTGTTTCATAGTCTGATAATTAAAAGTATATTTAGAAAATTTAGAATTAGCAGCCCATATTAGAGTCTCATGAGCATTAGTAAATCGTGTACCTTTAAAATTAGGCATAGGATTAGTTTTTCTCCAAATTATATCGTTTAATATCCAAAAATTTAAATTTTGAAGTATATAACCTATTCTATAAATATTATGATAGCTTCCTATAACCCATAAACATCCATCAGGTTTCAGAATTCTTTTAATCTCAGACAACCATATTTTTGTAAAAGTATCATAATCTTGAAAATTATTAAACTTGTCCCAGTCATCATTGACACCTGAAACTTTTGTAGCATCTGGTCTATATAAAGTTTTAGATAATTGTAAATTATAGGGAGGATCACAAAAGACCATATCTACTGAATGATCTTTAAGTTTCTTTAGCTCTATTAATGAATCTCCTAAAATATATTTAGAGCTTGAGATAGATGTTATATGATTATTATATGACATTAGATATTTAGATTAAATGATTTCCTATGAAAATAAGTTATACCATATTTTTTGATAGCAAGTAAATGATCTTTAGTTCCATATCCTTTATTTTTATCCCATTTATATTTTTTGTTTTCTTCACTTTTATTAATCATTATATTATCTCTAGTAACCTTCGCAATTATTGAAGCAGCTGCAATTGATACATAATTTTCATCACCTTTAATTATATTTACAACACTATTATTAGTATTAATTTTAATATTACCATCAAGAAGGTTTTCTTAACACTTAGGTGTTGTGGTATACTTTGTTGTGCAGCCAAATTAGTAGCTTTAGAAATACCTATTTTATCAATAATATTAGGCATTACAATACCTAAGCCTACACTAGCAATCCTTTTAATTTTTTTGAAGAGAATTAGTCTTTTAGAAGCACTAATTTTTTTAGAGTCTTTAATCCCATCTGGTATATTAGAATAATTGTAAAAAACAACTGATGCAACTACAACAGGTCCAGCAATAGCTCCTCTTCCTACTTCATCAAAACCACATACGTAATTTTGAGTAGACATTATTTAGTTTCTTCCTTCTTTGTACCAGCTTAGAAATATTAAAAAAACTAAAAACATAAAAATAGTATACCAATTAAATAGTTTTTGCTTTGAGTTTTCAGATATTTTTGGTACATTTTTTTCTATTACACCTATCCAATTTTTTCCACCTAAAATTTTATTATTATATATTCTTAAGACTTTAGGAGTAGACTGATCATTCCAAAGAATATTAAAGTTTTTTGTAAATGTATTATTTTTTTCAACGTAGCTTTTAATTTTATAATCAGTTGAGGTAATTTCTTCTACTTCCTTATTATTCATATCATTTATTATAAAATATTTTGTTTTGTCTTGCCAAATCATTTGAAATTTGCCTCTTTCTAGTGATTTAAATTCTCCTTCAAATATTCCATTACCAGTATCTTTAAGTTTAAATTTCAAAGATTTTTTACTTGGAGTAACAATTTTAGCGTAAATATCTCCAGATGAAATAGAATTTAATTTAATTTTTATTAGATTATTTTCTTTATTAAGGCTGATAAAATTTTCATCTAATTTGGGGTTTTTTAAAAGCCATTGTATAATATTACGTATGAGTTCTATTAAAGGGCCTTTATTATCTAGCGATTTTTGCCATATCCAGCTATCACTAGATAACATTTGTACAACTCTTCCTTTTCCTACATTATCTACTACTAGTAAAGGATCATTTTCATAATTTAATAATACTTTACCTGAAGTTAATTGACTTCTAGTATAGTTAGTCCATTCCCCCAAGGTTTTTCTTTATAGTTATTTTTTAATTTATTTGTTATGGGATGACGCTTTCCAACTTTAGTCAACTCAGGTTTAAAACTTTTATTACTTAGATTTTCTAATGGTATTGTAGGTAAAATTTGTTTAATAGGTGAGTTAATTAAACTGTCTTTAGTTAAGTGTTTTTTCCTACAATGTCTAAAAGAGCTCCTCCAGACAGTACAAAATTCGAGATATTATCTAAGTATTTTGGTGGGAGGATTCCTTGTAGTCCATACTGATCAAAAATAATTAAATTAAATTTAGATATATCCGCAGCAAAAAGCTCTTGTGTTGGAAAAGGGATAAGTGATAACTCTTTTACAGGAGTTAGGTCTCTTTTTGTAGGAGGACGAAGAATTGTAAAGTGTAATAGCTCAATATTTGGATCGGAGTTTAAAATATTACGTAAGTTCCTTAATCCCATATTGGGTTCACCAGATATTAACATAACTTTTAATTTATCTTGAATACCTTCTATTTCATGGGTCTGGTAATTATTTAACTTTGAAATTTCTATATTAGTTTCTTCAGTTCTAATCTCCAAAATATTTTTGCCAATAGATAATTTAGGTAATGGTATTTTATAGCTTTTATTTGGAGACAGGTATTTAGTATCAAATAGTTGTTCATTCAAGTAGAAGTCAGTCTTTAAATCTTTTTTCTCAATATTATCTGTAATATTAACAGATATTTCATATTTTTTCCTAAGACAGCGTATTTTGGAATATTGGTTGTTTTAAGTATTCTGTCTTTTTCATTTTTATTTCCCACCAAAATATAATGAATAGGTGTTTTTGATAGCAGTTTATTATAGTTATGCAAATCATGAATTTGTCCATCCGTGATAATAATAATTCCTGATAAACGTTCAATATTTAAGCCATTAATTACATTATTAACTTCTTTAAAAAGAGAGGTTTCAATTTCTTTTACCTTGTATTGTTCTATCTTTCTATTATTTTTTAATTTAATATTAATTTGTTCAATATTTCCTATTTCCTTAAGCTGGCTAGATAAATCTTTACGAATTGTTTCAACTTCTTTAGCTTTTCTTGTTTCAATTATGCTTTGTGTCATGTCAGAAACCACTATTACGATATCTTTATGATGCTGGGCATTTTTTTTATCTATTTGTGGGTTTAAAATAAATATTAGAAAAACTAAAAAGGTTAATACTCTAAGATAGTGATGCTTTATTTTATGGTAATGGCAAATTATTATACTAAGTATAAAAAATATAGAAAAAATAAATATATATTTTATTTGTAATATTGGATCGAAAACCATAACTATCCTTTAATTAGACTTACTTAACCTTTTGAGAATTGACTTTGAATGTATCTGGTCTGATTTATAGTTTCCTGTCAAGGCATACATCGCTATATTAATTCCAAATCTATAAGATAATTCTCTTTGCCTTTCTCCTCCAGGTACTACAGGGAATAATGGTAAATTGTTATTATCTACAGCCCAAGCTTTTGCCCAGTCATTAAATCCTAAAATTATAGAACTAACACCATCTTTGTATTCTAGATTATTATTTTCAATAAATAAAATTCTATTGTCCCACTTACCAGGAAATTTATTTAATAAGTAGAAACTTTTTGTAAGAGTATGCCCTTTAGGTATTATGGATAGTTCATTTGCTCCTATTTCATTTAGAAAGGTTCTAATTTCTTTAAATTTTTTTCCTTTAAATTTAGGTTTTTTCTGGAAAAGCCAATAATATCAAAAAATATCCCTCCATTGTTTAAGTAGTTCTTTATTTTAGTTATTTCCGGTTTCTTAATACTTAATAAGTTTTTTGTTAAAGGCCAATAAATAAATGGATAGCTATAAATATTATCATTCTTTATATCTAAACCGATAACACCTTCTGGATTTATTGAAGTTCTAGTTATTAATAAATTTCTAATTGTTTCAAGGCCATTCTCTGAAATATTATTAATTTGAGAGTTCTTTAATTTTAATATAAGCTAAGTAGGTTTCATTAGCAGTAACATTATCTGTTTTAATAAGTGTTAAAAAAAATAAAATAAAAACCAATAAATTATGCTTTCTAGTAAAGATTCTGAAAAAATTGTAATTATTTTTAATCATAATAGTTAATAATATATCTAAAATAAACATAGTAAGTATTATTTTCAATATTGTAGATGATAGATCCTTTGTGCTTTTAAAGGAATAATTTGAAAGCAAACTGCTATAAATTTTTTCTGACTCATACTGACTTATATTAGTTGATAGGTTTAAGGCAACGGATATTTGATTATTTTCATATTGTCCGGGCGGAATATTAAAAGATGGTTTTATAGTTTTTAATTTATCAAAGCTATCTAAAGTAACTATTTTTTTTGGTGAAACTAGTTTACCAAATCCGTCTATTTCTTTATTTAAATTTAAATTTTTAAGGTTAGAAGAATTAAAATTTTTAGAGAATAATAAAACTCTATTAATCATATCTGGAAATAAAGAACTAATAGGTAGATTTGACCAATCGTTATTAGCTCCTATATGAAATAATATTATTTTACCTTCCCCAAATTTTTTCATACTTACAAAAGGAGTATTATCATTGAGTTTAGCAAGCACGGTAACTTGTTTAGAGTACGTATCAAAAATTAGTTGTTTCTTAATTATTATATCTTGAGGAATTTGCAATCCGCTAAAAATACTATCTTTTTCAAATTCTGATATAAATAGTTTATTATTAATTGTAAGTTGGCCTTCTATATTTCTTATTCTACTGTAGGTATCTTGAAAAGGTAAAAATTTTGATTTTTCTTGCACTAAACTTTTCCCAGAAAATCTAATTAAGGTACCGCCTTGTAATAACCAATCATTTAGTTTTTTATAATATTCCTTTGGAATTTTAGCTGTTTCAGGAATAATTATAGTAGAAAAGTTTTGTTTTATAATATTATCTATTTTTCCAACTTTAATGTTGTGTTTAGAATCTAAAGATTTTTTAAGGTAATAAACTGGAGATAATAAAGGGCTTTCTTTATAAAATTCATTATCACTTAAAATTGCTATTGTTTTCTTCTTTGAAAAATCGTCAAAATAATATTTTGCTCCAGCATGATTTTGTCCTATTATTTCAATGCTATTAATTTGATTAAAAATTTCTGTAGGAAAACTTAAATTAATCATTTTATTATTTTCGTTTTCTTTTATGCTATGCTGATCTCTATAAACAATTTCATTATTTATAGTTTCAATATTTAGAAAAAATTCTTTTTTAGAGCTATTTTTTCCAAGCCTTAAAATTTCACATATTATTTTATCTTGAGTTACTTTTAAACTGTTAATTATGAGTATAGTGTCTAAAGGATTTATAAAATAATAATTATTTAAATTATTTTTAATTAAACTAAATTTCTTATAATAATCATTGAAATTATGAAAGTCGAACTTTGAGGACAATATAAAAATTTTACTATTTTTAAAAAATACTTTCATCTTGTATTAATTTATCTAAGCTGCCCTGTTTAAATTGTATGGGTAGAGGATATAAACCTTCTAAATAATTATTTAAAGAATTGCTTGTTTTAAATATCTTTAAATCTTCGTATGTGTTCAAGTTAGAATGAAAAAAAGTATTTCTTTTTTATTTTTTTTCTGCTTCTTGACTAATTTCTTGAACTAGTTCTTTAAACTTATTCCAATCCTTTGCCATTGACCAGCCAATATCTGCTACTATTAAATATTTTTCATACTTTTTCATCTGCTATGGAACTATTATTTTTAAAAAAAGGTTTGCTAAAAAATAATACTATTAATATAAAAAAAAATATTCTAAAAATTACAAGCCATAAAGGAGTTTTTTCATTTTTAGGAGCATCATAATCAATTTTCTCTAATAAAAAAAAACTTGAAAAATTATAACTTTTTGGGATAGGAGGAAATGATTTTACAATGAACCAAATAATAGAGTTAATAATAAACCAAATAAGGCATAAATATTAGAAAAACCTATTATATTAATAAAGTTTGACAAATCATTTCTTTTTTATTGTTATACTTTTACATATTTCAAGTAAAATTGGTTTAATGTTTTTACTAGTATCATGTAATATGTAACTCCAATTTGAATGCTTAGACAAATCTATTAGATTATTTTGCAAATCTTTTAGTTTTTTATTGTAGAAATCTTTAAACTTATTTGATTCATCTACTTTCAACTTAGCATTAGTCTCTAAATCGTTTAATATTAAATTTTCTTTTATGTTAAAATCTATTTCTAAAGGATCTAAAATTTGAATTAAAAATCCACTAATATTATTTTGTTTTAAATTTATTAAAAAATTTTTTACAATCTTTATATCATATAAAAAATCACTTATAATAAAACATATAGAATTATTTGCCATTAATGACTTACTAGGGAAGTTAATACTGTTTTCTTCAAATAAAAAACTTTCATTAAAGCTAGATAAATCATTGGAACATTTAATCATACTTTTATCTGTTTTAAAGTGAAAAACATTCTCTCTATTTTTCAAGAATAATCTTGAAAGTGTAAGTTGTAATAATATAGCTATGTAATGTTTGTTTTGTAAACTATTTTTACTTTTAAAAAACATTGATTTAGTTTTATCAAAATAAAAGTATATTGTTTTAGCTGTTTCGTTTTCTTTTTGTTTGACTAAAACTTTATTTAATGCAGCAGACTTTCTCCAGTCAATTGATGATAAGCTATCGCCTTGCCTATATTCTTTAAATTGCCAAAAATCTTCACCCTTACCTGAAATCCTAGATGAATGTAAACCCTCAATGATATTTCTAGAAAGGATTGAAGATTCAAACATAATCTTAGGTAGTAGACTGGCATATTCATCAGATGCTTTAAATAAATCTGATATTTTTAACATATTAATTTTTAGTATGGTTAATTACATCATCTAGTATTTCTTCAATATTCACATTTTCCGACTTAGCTGAAATATTTAATTTTAGTCTATGGCTTAAAATAGGTTTTACTAAAGACTGGACATCAAAAACTGATGGAGAATATCTATTTTCTAGAAATGCTTTAGCTCTGCAGGTGGTCATTAAAGCTAGGCTTGCTCTTGGACTTGGCCCCCACAATATATTTTCTTTAACAGACTTTACTTCACTTGTTTCAGGTCTACTTTGTTTAATAATATTTAAAATATATTGGACGACACTTTCTCCTACAGGTATATCTTTTACAAAGTTTTGTATTTCTAGTAGTTCATTAGAAGATAATACATTTTTAGGACTAGCATCAGTTTTTTCATTTGATAGATTAAGAATTTTTCGCTCTGCACTTTGGTCTGGATAGGATATTCTTATGTTCATAAGAAATCTATCTAATTGAGCTTCTGGTAATGGATAGGTTCCTTCTTGATCAATAGGGTTTTGAGTAGCAAGAACATGGAATGGTTTAGGAAGATCATAAGTATTTCCAGTAATAGTCACTTTTTTTTCTTGCATTGCTTGTACAATGCCGATTGAGTGCGTGGACTAGCTCTGTTTATCTCATCAGCTAATAATAATTGGCTAAAAATAGGCCCTTCAATAAATCTAAAATCTTTTCCTGATTTTGCATTTTCCTCCAAAATTTCTGAACCTAGAATGTCGGAGGGCATCAAGTCAGGAGTAAATTGAACTCTTTTTGTAGCAAAGCCCAGTATAATAGATAGAAAGCTTACTATTCTAGTTTTAGCTAAACCAGGAAGTCCAATAATTAAGGCGTGGCCTTCAGCCAAAATACTAATTAAAATTTGGTCTATAACAAGGTTTTGTCCCAAAACTAAATTATTAATCTCATTTTTTACAGAAGAAAGTTTTTTGTTAGCAATAGTAAAATCTTTTTTTACTTCTTCTATATCTTTTAAAGATGGTTGTTCCATTTGTCCTCACTGATTTATTTGATGTAAGATTTCTAAATTAATAATATAACGTTTACATGATTAATAACAAAATAAAAATTTCAAATAAAATTGAAATTTTAAAAATTAAGAATAAATTAAAAGTAACTTTGATGATAAGAAGTGCTTTAATTTATCTGATAATGTAAGTGATATTGCAGAAAATTATAAAAATTTTACTAAATCTGCTGTTTTGTGTTTGTTAATATCAAATGGCTCAAACTATAATTTAGATATAGTTTTGACAAAAAGATCAAAGCATTTAAAGTATCATAAAGGTCAAATTAGTTTACCAGGGGGAAAACTAGAATCACAAGATAAAGGAGACTTTCAACAATGTGCATACAGAGAAGCCTATGAGGAAATAGGATTTGAACAAAGCAAGGCTATTTATTTAGGAAAGCTTAATAAATATATAACAGGATCTGGTTTTTTAATTCAGCCCATAGTTGTTTTGTTAGAGGAAGTTCAGAATTTTGTAATGAATAGACAAGAAGTAACTTCAATTTTACATTTTCCTGTTAATTATTTATTATCAGGTGATGTGATTAATAAAGTGTTTTTAGATGAAAATCAAAATAAATATTTCTTAAATATTTATTGGAAAAAAAATAAAATATGGGGAGCTACTGCAAAAATATTAATAGACTTAATAAATTTGTTAAAAATAAATAATGATTAAAATTATAATATTACTAGCAATTTTGTTAATTTTACTAGTTTTAGTAATTTCTAGAATTAGTAATCTTAATTTATTTTCAAGAGTTCCTAAGCTACTAATAGCCTCTATATTTGTATTTTTTACATTAATTTTTTTATTATCTGTAAGGTTTTTGAATGATATTGAATCTAAAGGTACTTACATACCAGCTAAATATGATGGTGTAGATTTAATACCAGGTAAGGTTGAGGTTGAGAAATAAAAAAATAAAGTTTATACCTTTTTGGAAAAAAAATAATCTCGTATTAAAGTTATTTAATATTTTTGGAGAAAAAAATATTAAATTAGTAGGTGGAGCAGTAAGGGTAGCCTTAAATAATAAGAAAACTAATGATTTAGATTTTGCTGTCAATATGAGGCCTGATTTAGTAAAACAAAAACTAGAAAAAAATAATATTAAATTTAAGGATAAGTCAAAAGGACATGGAACTATAAGTATTTTTTCAAAAGATTATGTAATAGAAATTACAAGTTTAAGAAAAGATATTAAAACCTTTGGCAGAAAAGCTAAAGTAGGGTTTATTAATAGTTTTGAAGAGGATGCCAAAAGAAGAGATTTTACAATAAACTCTATATATTCTGACTTAGAAGGAAACCTTTTTGATCCTTTTGATGGGGTAAAAGATTTAATAAAAAAATAAAATTAAATTTATAGGTATTCCAATAAATAGAATTAAAGAGGATAATCTTAGGTTGCTTAGGTATTTTAGGTTTGTTGGTGCTTATACTAGTAATGAAGAACAGTTACATTTAGCATCTCTTAATGCTTGTGTAGAAAACTTTTCTAAAATTAAAACTTTATCTAAAGAAAGAGTTCAGATTGAATTTAACAAATTACTTCTATCAAAAAATGCTAGTTTTGCATTTTCAATTTTAAAAAAACATAATTTATTAAACTTACTAATAGATGGGTTACAAAAAATGAGCAACAAAAGTATAAGTTCATTGAATGAATTACCTAGCGAAAAAATTATTAGAATAGCATATTTAATAAAAGTAACTAAAATCAAAACAGCAGACTTAAATAAAAATATTAAAATTGGTAATAGTAATGTAGTCAAATTACAAAATATCTTATCTATTAAAGGGCTTATAAAATCGGAGAATAAAGCAAAAATTAATAAATATTATTATGGTGAAGAAGTAGCATTAACTAATTATAAATTAAATCAATTTATAAATAAAAAAAAAAGTTAATAATAAAATTCTAAATGTTTTAAAAACTTGGACTGCTCCTAAATTGCCTATAAATGGTGATGATGTAATTAAGTATAAAAAAATAAATGGAAAAGAGATAGGTGTAGTTTTAAGTAAGATAGAAAGTTGGTGGGTAAAAAATTGTTTTTTGCCTCCTAGAAAAGAGTGCTTAAAAAAATTAAAGAGTATTAAATTAACTCCACGATGCTAATGGTGGCATAGACATCAAAATAGCATCAACATTTCCATTAGTTTTTAAACCAAATGTTGTGCCTTTATCATATAATAGGTTAAATTCAACATATCTACTTCTCTTATAAAATAATTTTTCTCGGTGTTTTGAACTCCAAGCCTTATATTGTTTTTTTTTAATCATATCTCTTAAGAAAGAGCAAAAAAAATTTCCAGTTTCCATAGTAAAATTAAAATTTTTTACACTTTTTGCATTTAAATAATCGAAAAAGATACCTCCAATTCCTCTTTCTTCATTTCTATGTTTTAAAAAAAAATATTCTGAGCACCACTTGCTAAATTTCTTATAATAATTTTTATCGTATTTATCACAAAAAGGTTTTTAATGATTTATGAAATTGATTTTTTACTTTTTTTTTCATCATAAGTAGGAGTTAAGTCACATCCTCCTCCAAACCAAGCATCTTTAGTAACAATAAATCTAGAATTGAAGTGTGCGGCTGGAATAAATGGAGAAAACATATGAGCAACAACTGAAATTCCGGTAGCAAAAAATCTTGGGTCATTTGCTGCACCTTTTATTTTGTCTTTAAAATCATCTGGAAATTGGCCACTTACTGTAGAAATATTGACACCAACTTTTTCAAATAAATTTCCTTTTAGTACAGAACTTACGCCTCCACCATATTCATTATTTTTTATTGTTCCTGTACCAAGTTTTTTTTTAAATTTGTTAATTTTAAAATTTTTTTCTGAACTAAATTGTTTTTCCAATGATTCAAATGTGTTGCAGATTTGATTTCTTACATTTTTAAAATTAGTTTCAATAGAGTTTGCTTTTATTTGCCATTCTTCATCAAGGAGTAAATCAGGTATGGTTTTATAATTATATTTTATCATAAAATGCGTTTGAGTAATAATCAGCTCTTTACATATAGAACAATATTAATATATATGTATTATAAATAAATAAACATATGTCTAAAATAAAAAAAGTAAAAAAGAAATCAAGAAGGTCATTTCATACATCAAGCTTCAGGAGCTATGGGTGTTGTTGCTGTATCAGCTGCTGGATGGCCATTAGTTGATCAAATGAATCCATCTAAGGATGTTGAAGCATTAGCGACTATTGAAGTTGATATATCAGGGTTGTCTGAGGGGCAAAGTAAAACTGTTTTATGGCGAGGCAAACCTTTATTTATTAAACATAGAAGTAAAAATGAGATAGATGAGGCTAAAAGTGTAAATATTGAGGAATTACCTCATCCTGAGAATGATGATGAAAGAGTAAAAAATCCTAAATATTTAGTTTTAATAGGAGTATGTACTCACTTAGGATGCGTTCCTGCTTCAGATAAAGGAGATTTTAAAGGTTGGTTTTGCCCTTGTCATGGCTCTCATTATGATACTTCTGGAAGAATTAGAAAAGGACCAGCTCCGAAAAATTTAGAAATACCTCCTTATACTTTTAAGGATGATAATACAATATTAATAGGATAAATCTTATGGCTAGTTCTAAAAAAAATACAAAAGGTATTATTAATTGGATTGATTACAGATTACCTGTTGTTTCTTTTTGAAGCACTCTGCTGTGGATTATCCTACACCAAGAAACTTAAATTATTGGTGGAATTTTGGTTCACTAGCTGGTTTCTTTTTGTTAGTACAAATCATCACAGGAGTTATTCTATCAATGCATTATACTGCACACGTAGATCATGCTTTTGATTCCATAGAACATATAATGAGAAATGTTAATCATGGATGGCTTATTAGATACATTCATATGAATGGTGCTTCATTTTTTTTCATAGTTGTTTACATACATATTTTTAGAGGGCTATATTATGGTTCTTATAAAGCACCTAGAGAACTATTATGGTGGTTGGGAATATTAATTTTGCTTTTGATGATGGCTACTGCTTTTATGGGATATGTTTTACCTTGGGGGCAAATGTCATTTTGGGGAGCAACAGTAATAACTAATTTATTCTCAGCTATTCCACTAATAGGAGATAATATTACTCAATGGTTATGGGGAGGTTATTCTGTAGATAATCCAACTTTAAGTAGATTTTATACATTACATTTTTTATTACCTTTTTTAATTGTTGGAGTAGTAGTTTTGCATATAGTTGCTTTACATACACATGGATCTAACAATCCATTAGGTATTGATAGAAAAGGACCCTCAAGACTCTATACCTTTTCATCCATTTTATACAATAAAAGATTTATTTGGTTTAAGCTTTGCTTTAACTATATTTTTTGCTGTAGTGTTTTTTGCACCTGACTTTCTAGGGTCATCCTGATAACTATATTCCTGCAGATCCCCTAAAGACTCCAGCTCATATAGTTCCAGAATGGTATTTCCTTCCATTTTATGCAATATTAAGAGCAATTCCAGATAAGTTGGGTGGTGTAATTGCAATGTTTAGTGCAATTTTTGTGCTTTTTCTCTTGCCCTGGTTAGATACCAGTAAGGTTAGATCTGCAACTTTTAGGCCTATCTATAAAATATTATTTTGGATATTTTTAATTGACGCAGTAGTTCTAGGTTGGGTAGGTAGTAAGCCTGCAGAAGGTGTTTTTATAATAATTAGCAGGATCGCAACTTTTTATTATTTTCTGCATTTTTTTGATATTACTTGCCACTTTTAGGTAAATTTGAAAGAAATAGGCCTTTACCTGAAAGTATAGGAAAACCAGTTTTAGCAGAATAGCTATGAATATATTCACTTTATCTTTTCTAATATTATCTTTACATTTAGTTTAATTAGTGCTGACAAAGCATTAAAACCAGAGCAGTACCCTTTTAGTTTTAGTAAGCCTTTAGGTAAAATTGATAAGAATAGCGCACAAAGAGGTCTTCAAGTATATATAGAAGTTTGTTCTAGTTGTCATGGTCTAAAACATATTGCTTACAGAAGTTTAGAAGGTTTAGGATATAATAAAGATCAAATAAATAGAATAGCAGCACAATTTCAGATTGATGATCTACCTAATGAAGAAGGCGAAATTTTGAAAAGGGTAGCAATTTATTCAGATTATTTTGTTGAACCATATGAAAATTATAATGCTGCTAAGGCAGCAAATAATGGTGCGTATCCTCCTGATTTAAGTTTAATGGTTAAGGCAAGAAAAGATGGAGCTAATTATATAAGGTCACTCCTATTAGGATATACTGATGCCCCAGATGGATTTGATGTTGGTGAAGGGTATTATAATAAGTATATGGCTGGTAATATTATTGCAATGCCTCAACCATTATATGGAGATGATGTTGAATATAAAGATGGGACAAATGCCTCTTTAGAACAGGAAGTTAATGATTTAGTAACATTTTTAACTTGGACCTCTATGCCAGACCTTGAGGATAGAAGGTCTGCAGGATTAAAAGTTATCTTTTTTCTTTTTATAATGACGATAGTATTTTATTTATCTTATAGAAAAATCTGGAGTGAGTTAAAAAAATAATCATAAAGAAAATCTTCTTTTTAAAATAGGTTTAAGTCTTTTCAAAGTCTTGCTAGAAATAGCTTCTTTACTAGTTATAATAGCCTCATTTAGACAAGAATAAATTTTGTCATTCCAATTCCATTTTTTTATTTTTGTCTAAGTTATCTAAATTGATAATAGCAACTTTTTTACATTATTGGTATTTTTGTGCATTATTTTTATAACCTGATCAACTGTCACAGCATCATGGTTTCTATGCCAACAGTCATAATCTGTAACCATTGCAATACTTACATAACCCATTTCAGCTTCTCTTGCCAATCTTACTTCTGGCATATTGGTCATACCAATAATATCACAATTCCAGCTTTTATATAACATAGACTCTGCATATGTAGAAAATTGGGGTCCTTCTATAGCCACATAAGTTCCTTTTCGTTTTATTTTCATATTTTTAGGTAATGATTTTAAAATTAATTTTGATAACTGTTTAGAAGTAGGCTTTGCTAATGAAACGTGAGCTACACAATCTTCATCAAAAAAAGTAGTAACTCTATTAAAAGTTCTATCAACAAACTGGTCTGGTAATATAAAATCTCCAGGTTTATGAATATTTTTAAGACTACCTACTGCAGAGACAGAAATTATATCAGTTACACCAAATTTTTTAAGAGCATAAATATTAGCTCTATAATTTATTTTATGAGGAGGTATGGTATGTTTTAAACCATGCCTAGGTAAAAAAACTAGCTTTAAGCCTTTATAATTAGAAACATGAAGTTTTGAAGAAGTAATACCAAAGGGTGTTTTTATATTTACTAGTTTTGTATTTTTGAGACCATCTAAACTATAAAGACCACTGCCACCTATAATTCCTAAAATTGGTTTCATATTAAAGCTCCTATTATTTTTCAACTTTTAAAATTTTTAATAATTTAACTTCAAATATTAAAGTAGAATTAGGTTTTATTATATTACCTATTCTTCTATTACCATATGCAAGGTGTGGAGGGATAACTAAGGCATCGTTGTTCGTTAATTTTCATATCTTGAAGACCTAGATCCCATCCTTTTATAACTATGCCTTTTCCTAAAACAAATTGAAATGGTTTTAGTATGGTTAAATGTATCTAAAATATTACTATCAAACATTTTTCCTTTTGCATCACAATAGTTGTTTGTAGTTAGCATTACTATCAAAAATCCACCCTGTATATTTTACAGAAATTAAGTCTAAATTTTTTGATTTGATATCATCTTCGTTTTCACTTTCTTTAATAATTTTAACTATTAAATCTTTAGGTATATCTATAGAATAAACTTTCAATACTATAAAATTAAAAAATACTATTAATAAAAGTGTTGTAATAAAGTTCATTTTCAATCCTTTAAAAATTTTATTGTTTTTTCAAAAGCTTTTTCAGCTGCCATTTTATTATAAGATTTTCTTTCATTACAATTGAAACCATGGTCGGCATTTTCATATTCAAATAATTCAATTTTATTTTTATTCATATTTATGAATTTTTTTACTTTTTCTACAGCTTCTTTGGAATTCCTTTATCTTCACTTCCAAAATGCAACATATCCAGGACAGTTTACATTTGATTCTAAAAATTCAGGAATACTACTTCCATAATAGCATATACCTTTTTCAAAAAAAAAGACTTTTGCATAGCTAGCCAAGCTAGTGAACCACCATAACAGTAACCCAAAACACTTACATCACTTTCTAGTCTTAAAGTTGCTGCTAATGCTACTATATCCATGACTGGAAGGTCCCACCCTAATTTTTCCTTTAAATGTAAGCCTTTTGAAAAACCATCCTTGTTATAAGGTAAATTAATATTATTCTCTAATCTCGAGAAAATATCGGGAATTAGCTACTAAAAAGCCATTTTCTGCATACTCTTTAGCTACGTTTTTTATATGATCAGTTAAACCAAATATTTCATAAACTAATATTATGCTTTTATTACTAGTATTATTCTCTGGTTCAAATTGCAAGTATGGCAATGAATAGTCATCAGCAGATTTTATTATTTTATTAGTTATTTTAATCATATTTCTATACGTTAAATTTAAATAAGATAACATCACCGTCTTGAACGATATATTCTTTACCTTCTGTTCTTATGTTACCTGATAATTTAGCTTCTTTTTCTCCTCCTAGTTTTAAAAGCTTATCATAACTAATAACATCAGCTGCAATAAAGCCTTTTTTGAAATCTGTATGTATTTTACCTGCCGCATCAGGAGCATAAGATTCTTTTTTTAAAGTCCAAGCTTTTGTTTCCTTTTCTAAAGATGTAAAAAACGTTACTAAATTTAATAATTTGAAACCTGAGGAAATAAACTGATCTAAACTACTTTGATCAATATCCATACTTTTCATAAGTTCTTTTTTTCTTTTATATCTTTTATACTTGATAGCTCTTCCTCAATTTTTGCCGAAATATTAACTAATGGTATTTTTTTTATTTTTGATAAATCTTTTAATTTTTGATTATAAATATTTCCAGACTTTATCGATTTTTCATCTAAATTAGCTACATACATTAAAGGTTTAAAGGATAAAATACCGTTTTTATTAATGATCTGGAGCTCTTCTGAGCTATAATTTGAGAGATCATTTGTATCAGCAGATTGTAAATTATCTAAGACTTTAAGAAATAAATCTCTTTCTTCTTTGTTTTCGTTTTTTCCTATTTTGATTAATTTATTAAGTTTTTCTATTATGTTTTCAGCTCTTTCTATGTCTGATAATAGTAATTCACTCTCAATTATTTCTATATCATATTCAGGATCAATTGCATTGTGAACATACGTGTTACATTTTCATCTTCAAAACATCTTACTACATGTGCTATTGCATCAACCTCTCTAATATTTGATAAAAATTTATTTCCTAAACCTTCTCCTTTGCTCGCTCCTTTGACAAGACCTGCAATATCAACAAATTCCATTTGAGCATTTATTATAGATTTAGAGTTATTAACTTTACTTAATTGTATTAATCTATCATCAGGTATAGGAACTTTGCCAACATTTGGCTCTATTGTACAAAAAGGATAGTTTTCAGAGGCAGCCTTTTTGCAAACCTACTAAAGCATTAAATAAAGATGATTTCCCAACATTTGGTAAACCTATGATGCCGCATTTAAATCCCATAATTATTTATTAATTTCATTCATAAAACTATTTATATCTTTATTAAAAACAAACATTATATTTTTATCTATTAAATCAATTTTATTATCCAGTAATATTCTTTCTTCAGTTTTAAAGTCTGAGAGAACAAATTTATCAACTTCAGAGTAAGTATTTTTATTATTTACACCTATTCTTATCCTATAGTAATTATTGCCTATATGCTTATCAATATTTTTTATTCCGTTATGTCCTGCTGACCCTCCTCCAAATTTAAATTTTATTTTACCTATATCTAAATCAAGCTCATCATGAAATACAAAAATATTTTCTTGCTTAATTTTATAAAAATTTTTAACTAATCTAACTGATTCTCCAGATAAATTCATCATAGTTTCTGGCTTAGAAAGAAGAATATCATTGTTTAGAATATTACCTTTATACAGAGCACATTTTAGTTTATTGTTTGTTTTTAATAAACCATATTTTTTCACCAGATAATCTACAAATAAAAAACCTGTGTTATGTCTGTTGTTTTGATATTTAGAACCTTTATTTCCTAAACCTATAAACAAAAACATCTATATTTATTTTTTATTTTCTTCTTCTGGTTTACTTTCTTCAGCAGCTTCATTATCTTTGCCTTCTTCTTCTTCTTCAGCTTTATCTTCTGAGGTTTCAGCTGATACAAGCGCTGATGGAGCGAGTATGCTGGCAACAGTAAAGTCTCTATCTTTAATTGTGGGTTCTACACCCTCATCTATATTAGTATGGCTGATGTGTATACTATCACCTATTTCAAGGCCTTCAAGATTAAATTCAAAGCTCTCTGGTATTTTATTCACTGGACATATTACTTCCACTGTATACCTAACTACATTTAGTACTCCGCCTCTTTTTATGCCAGGACTTAGTGTTTCATTTAAAAACTTAACAGGAACCTCTATCGTTACCTTAGTTTTATCATTAACTCTTAAAAAGTCTATATGCTCTAGTTGGTCTGTTACAGGATTTTGAGAGATACCTTGAACTATTACTCTAGTTTTACTGTCATTTATAAATAAATCATAAACTTTATTTAAGAAGGAAGATTTATTTATTTCTATTCTTAAATCTTTTACATCTAATGAAATTGGCTCTGGGTTTTTACCATCACCATAAATTATTGCAGGTATTTTATTAGCAACTCTAACTTTTTTTGCACTATTAGTTCCAACTTTTTCTCTCAAAGAGGCACTTAATATATCTATACTACTCATATCTTTCTCCTTAATTAAACAAACTTGATACAGAACTATGGTTATCTATTCTTTTTACTGCTTCTGCTATTAACGGTGCCACTGATAATCTTCTGATTTTATTTTTGTCTTCACTTAATAAGCTAGAAATAGTATTAGTTGTTACTATTTCTGTAAGTACAGACTTTTAATCTTCTCAAGAGCATTTCCTGATAAAACACCATGACTTACGTAAGCAGAAACAGTTTTTGCTCCAACGTTCAGCAGAGCTTCTCCTGCATTTGTTAAAGTACCAGCTGTATCAACTATATCATCAATTAATATACAATTTTTTTCTTTAACGTCACCTATTATATTTAAAACTTCCGATATATTTGCAGCCTCTCTTCTTTTATCCACTATAGCTAAACCAATATTTAATCTATTAGCAATATATCTAGCTCTTACTACTCCCCCAACATCTGGAGAAATTATTACTGTCCTATCTAAATCATAGTTTTTTTTAATATCTTCTAAAAGAATAGGAGCAGCATAAAGATTATCTACAGGAATATCAAAAAATCCTTGTATTTGTCCAGCATGTAAATCTATAGTAAGTACTCTATCAGCCCCAGACTTTGTAATTAAGTTAGCAACTAATTTTGCACTAATTGGAGTTCTTGGTCCAGGTTTTCTGTCTTGTCTTGCATAACCAAAATATGGAATTACTGCAGTTATTTGTTTAGCAGAAGCCCTTTTAATGCATCTATACAAACTAATAATTCTACTAAATTATCGTTTGCTGGTTTAGATGTTGATTGAATTACATACACATCTTGTCCTCTTACATTTTCGTTTACTTCCACAAATATTTCCTCATCAGAAAATTTTTTTATGCTAGCTTTAGTTAATGGAATATTTAAAGTAGTGGCTATTTCTTCAGATAAAGCTAATTGCTATTACAGGCTAATAATTTCATTTTTTTTTATTTTTAACTTTATATTTAACAATCAAAAAATCTACTGTAAATAGATTTTTTAACTTTTTATTACAGATAACATTCTACCATAGTCTGTAAATTTATTATGTATTGAATATCTATAACTAAAAAAATCATTAAATTTTTTATAGGTATCATCAGAAGAACACCAAATATTAGAAAAACCTAGTTTAATTAATACAAATTTGGCATAACCCCTAAGGTCAAAATAAATCTTATTTTTTACAGTAAAAAAAACTCTTTAGAAAGCTTATCTTTAATTATAAAATTTCTTTTAAAATCATTACCAACTTCAAAGCTATTAAAACCTATACAAGGCCCTAATGCAAAAATTAAATCATTAATATTTATATCTAAAGTTTTAATTTTATATAAAAAATTTTCTAATATATCATTAAATAATCCTTTCCATCCTAGATGTATTACTGCAGATATATATTTTTTTTTATGTCCTACCAAAATAGGACAACAGTCAGCAGTAAGCACTCCTAAAATAATTTTATTAGATAGTGATATCATAGCATCGCAGTCAATATCAGATTCAAACTTATTTAAAATTTTTACTTTATTACTATGAGATTGATTAGCAACTATCAATTTATTAATATTAAAGTTTAATGATTCTGAAATTATTTTTCTATTTTTTATAATATTATCTTTTTTATCTTTCGAAGACATACCACAGTTTAATGAATTATATATGCCTTTAGAAACACCTCCTTTTCTTTTAAAAAATCCGTGTGTGAAGGCCTTCAAATTTGGAGCTATTTCATATTCAAGCATAGTTATCAAATATAAAGTCTTTATTATTTTTATTTGTTATTATAAGAACTTTAAAGATCTCTCCCATATATTCTTTGTCTATTAATCTTTTTTTGCTAGCTAACAAAGAGGACGATAAATTTGGGTTACTTTTAATTAACTTTTCAAACCTTATTTCAATTCCTAGTTTAGTTAAAAAAAAATTTTGAGAAAAGGGTCCCAATACTTTGCAATTAGCTTGGATTGCCAATGATTTGATTAGAGCGAAATCTGGTTTGGAACTAATATCAGTACTTCCTGGGCAATAAAAAGGGTTTACATGAGTGTGTTTATAAATGAAAGATAATGTGTCTTTTCCATAATCAAAACTTTTAGCATAATCTATTATTAAAAATACACCCCCATAGTTATTTATTTTTTCAAAAAATTTGAGATAGTAAAAGGTTAGTATAATTAGAATACTCAAATACAAACCCTTCTTTAGCTGTTGAAGGAAATGGTATCTTTTTTGTAACAGGAGATTTTGACATAATAAAGCTAAATTTATTTCTATCATCTAGGTAGACCCTTCTCTCATGCCAAAACTTACCAATTTTTATATATTGATTAACAGGTATCGCATCAAAAAACTCATTAGCTAATATAAAAGTTTCTTTTTTTCAATTTGATTAATATCTAATATTATTTTTGATTTATTTATTCTTTTTAGATAACTTTTTAAAGTTTTAGATTTTTCTAAAAAATAAATATGCTGTATTTTATTGTATAATTTAGTATTTAAAGACTTTATTGTTCTTAATATATCTTGTATTAATACAGCTCTACCAGGCCCTAATTCTAGGAAATTGATATTATTTTTAAAAAAATTAGAAGAGTTAAAAATTAACCAAGTAGCAATCAGTTCTCCGAATACTTGACTAATTTCAGGAGAAGTAATGAAATCACCTTTTTTACCGATAATATTATTTTTTGTATAATAGCCATATTTTGGATGGTATAATGAAATTGTCATATATTCTTCAATTGATATAGTACCATTAGATTTAATATTTTTTTTAATAATTTTTTCTATTTCTGTCATTCAAGAAAATTAGTCCTAAACCTAAAACTATCATAGGTAAACTTAAGATTATACCAGTAGTTATATAAGGCTCTATTATGTATCCTATATGATGGTCTGGTGCTCTAAAAAACTCTACAAAAATTCTAAAAACAGCATAAAAAATTAAAAATACACCGCTAGTGAGACCAGGAAAACTATTTTTATATTTGTAGAAAAAATTAACAAGAAAAAAAAAGCACTAATCCTTCCAAAAATGCTTCATAAAGTTGAGTAGGATGCCTTGGATTTGTTCCTCCATTAGGAAAGATTACACCAAGAAAAAAGTTAGTTTCTTTGCCCCATAATTCAGAGTTTATAAAATTAGCTATTCTTCCTAAAAAAAGACCTATAGGTGCTGCACACGCTATAATATCCATAATGTATAAAAAAGAAATTTTCTTTAATTTAGAAAAAAAAAGACAGGCTAAGATAACTCCTATAATACCACCATGGAATGACATGCCGCCATCTCTAATGCCAATCAATATATATTTAGGGTTATTTAAATAGAAATTAAAATTATAAAATACTACGTATCCTATTCTTCCCCCCAATATAATACCTAAAGCTACCCAAATTAAAATATCATCAAAAATTTTTTCCTTAACTTTGTTATATTTTTTAGACAGTATTTTGCAAAGAAATAATGCCAAAATAAGTCCTAAAGCATAAGAAATACCATACCACTTAACTTCTAAACCAAAAATTTCAAATGCAGTAGGATTTATATTAGGAAATCTCATAATTTTTTTTATTTAAATAATTATTGATATAGTCTTCTATTCCGTTCTCTAAGGTATAAAAATTTTTATCATACCCAGTTTTAATTAATTTTCTTAAATTTGCTTTAGTATGGTATTGATACTGATTTTTAATTTCTTTAGGCATATCTATATATTTTAGATTTATATTTTTTTTCATATTTTTGTAAACATTATAAACTAAGTCATTAAATGTTCTAGCTTGGCCTGTGCCAACATTAAAAATACCTGATATATTGTCTTTTTCTAAAAACCACATAAGTACTTTTATACAGTCTTTTACATATATAAAATCTCTTTTTTGTTCACCATCCTCATATTGATCATTGTAGGATTTAAATAATAATGTAGTTTCATTTTTTTTTATTTGTTGAAATGTTTTTAATACAATTGATATCATATTTTCTTTATGATTTTCATTAGGCCCATAAACATTAAAAAATTTTAGAGATATCCATTGTGGAGGAGATATATTTAGTATATTTTTTGCAAATAAATTTCTCTTATCCACTTCATTTTTGCTCCATGCATAAATATTTAAAGGTTTAAGAGATTTTAAATAAGCAAGATTTTGACTGTCAATATAACCTTTATCTCCATTACCATAAGTAGCAGCGGATGAAGCATAGATTAGTCTTATTTTATTTTTACAACATAAATCCCATATTTCCTTACTAGTAAAAATATTATTATACCAAATTTGATTTGCATCTGAAAAGGTAGTTGAAGAAATAGCACCTAGGTGAAATATCACAGATATTTTATTTTCAAAAATAAAATTTTTAAGATCTATTGGCTCAACAAATCTTAAAATATTGTTTATATCTTTGAAATAGCTTTTGTCTATTTTTGTTTTAAAGTCACATACTGCTACTGGTAATTTATTTTTTAAAAGTTCATTAACTAAATTACTACCAATAAAGCCAGCGCCTCCTGTAACTAAAATCATATTTACCTCTAAAATATTATTACTATATATTAAAATTCTAATATAGTATTTATTTTAAGGAGTAAAAAATGAATAAAGATAACACACTTAAACACTTATCAAATATTGCTAGTGGTGTATTTAGTAGTTTAGAGGGAGTAAGAAATCATTCTAAACAAATTATTAAGTCAAAGGTAGAGGCAAATTTGAAGAATTTAGACCTAGTAAATAGGAAAGAGTTTGAAGAAATAAAATCTATGATAATAAAGGCTAGAGAACAAAACGCAATTTTAGAAGCAAAAATAAAGACTTTAGAAAAAAAAATTAAGAAACCGTAAATAGTACTAGTCAAATACTTTATATTGCGTTAAATAAATTAGTATATACAATATAAGGTATTATTATGAAAATTTATAAATTAAATAGTGTTAATACTAATTATAACCCCCTAGATTTAGTGGAAGATATAATTATTGCCAATGATTGGGAATATGAGAGAGATAGTAACAATAATATACACGTAGAAGTTGCAGGTGAGTGGTGTGATTATCAATTATCTTACGGAATTAACGAAGATTATAACCTTTTATATATTTCTTGTGTTTTGGATATTAATATACCTGAGAAAAGGTTTAAGGATGTTTATTCTTTTTTATTCAGCTTAAATGAGAGACTTTTAGTAGGGCATTTTGAAATTTGGTCAGATCAAAGTTGGCCAATACTAAAACAGTCATTTCCTATACCAACCAATCAAAGCTTATGTAAAAACCAATTAGAACAGGCTAGTTTATTAGCTTTAAGAGAATGTGAAAAATTTTATCCAGCTTTTCAAATATTTGCATGGGATAATAAAGATGTAAAGAGTACTCTTCAGCATTTAATGTTGGAAACTCATGGGGAAGTTTAAAACTAAAATATGAGAATATTATTTATAGGAGCAGGGAAAATGGGCCTTCCTATAATATCTTCTTGGAAAAAGAGGTAGTAGACAAAAGATCAATTGATATACATTTAGTAGAAAAAAAGAAGCTAACATAAATAAAATTAAAAAAGAAAATATTAAGGTTAATTTTTATAAAAAAATACCTAAAAAGTGGTAAGGTGACGTTTTATTTTTTGCAGTAAAACCTCAAGATTTTAAAAAAGTAGCTGAAGAAATAAATTTAAATAATGTTTTATTTAAGAATATAGTATCAATTATGGCAGGCATAACAACTAGTAAAATAAGAAGCTATTTGAAAACTCAAACTAGTGTTACAAGAGTAATGCCTAATCTAGCAGTAGAAGTTAATTTAGGAGTAAATTGTATATTTCATTCTAGTAACTCAAAGAACTTATTTAAAAAAAATATTAATAGCTTATTTGGCATATTAGGAAATAATTATGAGATAAAAGATGAGAAGTTACTGGAGAGTGTAACTGCTATCTCAGGTAGTGGACCGGCATATTTCTTTTTATTTTTAAATGTATTTGAAAAAATTGCTCATGATTTAGGTTTTTCTAAAAAAGTTGCTAGAGGTTTGACATATGGTACAGTTGAGGGAGCTTTAGAATTGGTGAAAATGGAAAATAATACTAGGAAGCTTATAGAGTCTGTCTCTAGTAAAAAAGGAACAACTGAAGCAGCATTAAAAATTCTTGAAAAAAAAAATACAGGATTATATAAAATAATGAAAGATGCTGTATATGCAGCAAAAAAAGAGCTAACAGTTTATCTAAACTTAATTAATGTCAAAAAATAAAATAATAGATTATTTTTTAAAAGAAGCTGAAACTGGTAATTGGGATAAGATAAAATATTCTGATGTAGAAAAAAAGCTAAATTTAAAAAAAAACAGTATAAAAAAATTATTTGCTGATAAAATATATTTTCTAGAACATTATGATAGATATATTGATAAATTAGTAATAGGTTCAGTCTCAGCTCAGGACATTAATGAAAATAATCCTTCTGATATAATTCAAGAGTATTTAATGAATAAATTAGACTATATGAATGAGAATAAATTAGGAATATCTAATATAATAAATTTTTATTTTAACAATCCAAAGTTTTATTTGATTAGTTTAAAAAGCAGTAAATTAAGTGCTCAAATATTCTTAGATTGCTTTTCATATTCAAACAATATCATTAGAAAAAAGCTATTTGAAAAAGCTATCTTAGCTATTTATTTATTAAGCTTTAAAAAATGGTTATATGAAGATAATACAAATAATAGCGCTTTTGCACTAATAGATAAAGGAATAAAAAGAATAGAAAAATCTACAAATTTTTTTGAAGATTTAATTAAAAAATAATTAAAAGATTAACTTATTATGTTTTTATTGGAAGTATAATTTCTACCTTTAAACCACCAAGGTTAGAAGCATTTAGTATAATCCTACCTCCATGACCTTGTATTATGTCTTTTGCAATAGTTAATCCAAGGCCAGTGTTAGCAGATTCTGATTGTCTGGATTCATCTATTCTATAAAAAGCTTTAAAAACTTTTTCTCGTTTATTTTTGGGAATTCCCTTACCATCATCTTCAATAAAAATATTCAGGAAGTTATCATTTTTAATTGTTATTATCTCTACTATATTTTTAGAATAAGACACAGCATTTGATATAATATTTAATAATGCCCTTTTCATTGCTAATGGTTTAACATTAATGTATATGTCTTTAGTAACTTTGTTCTTAATAGTTTTTGAGTCATATATTATATCTTTTTCACATAATGTTTTTATTAACTTGTAGATATTTATATTTTTTATTTTCTCCTCTTTTTTCTCCTCTAGCAAAGGCTAAATAGTTATCTATCATTTCCTTCATTTCAGAGACATCATCTCCTAGATTTTTACTAGCATTTTTATCATCTAGTAAAGCTATTTGTAAATTCATTCTAGTTAAAGGGGTTCTTAAGTCATGACTAATACCCGCTAGCATTAAAGTTCTATTATTAATTTGATTATTTATCCTAGCTCTCATTTTAATAAAAACTCTAGACAATTGTCTTAATTCGTATGCTCCTCGGGGTTTAAGGTCGTAGTTATTACCTTTACCAAATTCTTCTGCAGCTAATATAATATTTCTTAATGGTTTGATTTGTTGCTTCATAAAATATAGAGCTAAAGTTAATAAGAAAATTGCTGTAAATAGCATCCATAATATGAAGACTTCTATAGTCGAACTGTATAAATTTTTCCTTGCCACAGAAAACTTTAAAACTCCATCATTAACACTCACATATATTATTACTTTATTTTTAATTAATTTAGTATCAAATGAATAAGGATAATTTATTCTTTCTGCTAATGATTTTTCCAAAGTTTTATCTAAAAGAGAGGTCACTTTTTTTTGGCCAAAATTTTTCAAGCTTTCTTCAGGATACCAACTTGAACTAATTAAAAAATTACTTTCTGCTTTTTTGAATTGAGTTTTTATATCACTAGGAGAAAAGTCTTTTTCTTCCAATGTTTTAATTATATATGAGATTTGACCACCTAGTGCTAAGGCTAATCTTCTGCCAACATCATCCCAATGTCTTTCATAAAAAAGTATATTAAAACTAACTGTAATAATAATACTGGTATCAATATAATTACTAGTGATCTGCCAAAAAATGTTTTTGGAAAAAATTTTCTAGTATTCATATTTATTAAGGCTCTAATTTATATCCTATACCTCTAGAGGTTAGTAAAAAATTTTTTGAGTTTGGTAAACAACTAATTTTCTCTCTTATTCTTTTTACTAAAACATCAATTGTTCTTATCGAAACATTTATATCACTGGCTAGTTTTTCCCGTTTCACATCATTTCCTAAGTATTTATATAAGTGTAACAGTACTTTTGCCTCTTTTACAGTTAATTTAATAGATGCATTTTTTTTTTACTTAAAATATTTTTATTAACATCAAAGCTAAAAAAGCCTATTTTAATTATGTTAATTTCTTGTTGTATAGATTGACTTCTTCTAATTACATTTTCAATTCTTAACAAAAGTTCTTCTGGTTCAAATGGTTTTGCTAGATATTCATCTACTCCAGTTTTCAATCCTTTTATTCTATCCTTAGGCGCACTCATTGCCGATAACATTAATATAGGCGTATTATTACTAGCTTCTTAATTTAGATGCAAAAGATAAACCGCTTTCTTTTGGAAGCATTACATCTAAAATGAGTAAATCAAATATAATATTAAATAGCTTTTCTTTAGCTATTAAAGTATTTTCAACAAAATCAACTAAATATCCTTTTTCTGTTAAAAAGCTTTTTAAAAGATTACCAAGCTTTTTATCATCATCTATTACTAATATATGTTTTTGTTTATACATAATTTACAATAACAAAAATTATTTATATTAATAAATAATTATTTTCTTTTCATAATTTAAAATATAGATTATTACTAAACTTTGGAGGAGATATTGGATTACAGTAATTTAGAGGGTTTTATATTCCTTGATGGAAAACTTCTTAAGTGGACTGATGCCAAACTACATGTGCTAAGTCATGGGCTTCACTATGCTAGCTCTGTATTTGAAGGTGAAAGAGCATATGGAGGAAAGATATTTAAAGAATTAGAACATACTGAAAGATTAATTAGGTCTGCTAATACACTTGGGTTCAATATTCCCTATGGCATAGAAGAAATTTGCAAAATTAGAAAAGATGTTTTAGAGGCTAATAATATTACTGATGGTTATATTAGGCCTGTTGCTTGGAGAGGTAGTGAAATGATGGGAATATCAGCACAGGATAATACTATTCATTTTGCAGTTGCTGCTTGGAAATGGCCTTCATATTTTTCACCAGAGGCAAAATTAAAAGGGATTAAACTGAATATATCCAAATGGAGAAGGCCAGATCCTACTACTGCTCCGGTTAATACAAAAGCTGCTGGTTTATATATGATATGTACACTATCTAAACATGAAGCAGAAAACCAAGGTTTTGATGATAGTTTAATGTTAGATTACAGAGGTTATATAGCTGAGGCTACAGGAGCAAATATTTTCTTTGTTAAAAATGATGAAATTCATACACCTATAGCGGATTGTTTTTTAGATGGAATTACTAGACAAACGGTAATTGAAATAGCTAAAAAAGAGAATTTTAAAGTAACTGAAACTAGATTAAAAGTTGAAGATTTATCACAATATAGGGAATGTTTTGTTACAGGTACTGCAGCAGAAGTAACACCAGTTAAGTCGATTAATAAGATACAGTTTAAACCTAGTAATGTTTGTAAATTATTAATTAAAAAATATACAGAGTTAACTTTAAGTTAATTATTCCATTTTAACTCTTCATCTAGATCTTGACTTTTGGCATCAACCCAATAGCCCTTATCAATTGTTTTCTCATATTTCCAAAAAGGCCCCTTTGTCTTTAACCAATCAATAATAAAATGGCAAGAATCAATAGCCTCTTTTCTATGTTTAGAAGCAGTTATAACTAGAACAATTTGTTCACCTGGTAATAATTTTCCATATCTGTGAATAATTGTTGTATCTAAAAGGTCCCATCTACTTAGTGCTTCGGTGTTGATTTTATTTAACATTTTTTCAGTCATACCTGGGTAATGTTCTAAAGTCATAGATACAAGCTTTTCATCTTCTCTTTTATCTCTTACTATGCCAATAAATGTGCTTAAAGCTCCAATATTATTGCATCTTTTTTTAAGAAATGTTATTTCATCGGTTAAAGAGAAGTCCTCTTCCTGAACTTTTATCACTTTATCCTCCTGTCATTGGTGGAAAAAAGCTACCTCGTCATTGTCATTTATGGAGTCTTCAAACCTTGCAGTTTCCATATTGATTGAAACTTTTATAGAAGAAGTATCTTTAAAAACATCTTTATAGTTTTCATTATTTTGTTTTAACAATGTTATCAAATCATTAATTGTTTTAATATTATCACTTACTTGAATTTCCTCATGGCTTTTCCCAAGTTTATCTTTTATCCATGAAAAATATAAAACTTTCATATTATTTCCTTTTTTGATTAAATATATAAGTCATATAAGAGTATTTTAAGCCCGTATAAATTGTTAATATAGTAGCAATCCATAAACTAATATAGGCAATATTGAATATATTTAAATATTTAATTAAAAAATCTTGTGCTAAAAAAGGGATATTGATATGAATTGTAAAGTTGTTTTTATTTTTGATAGGAAGGTTACGTCAATAGCTTTCCCATTTTTTTGAGCATATATTCTCTAGTTCCTGAAACTATAAACTCTCTAGTAATAATTAATAACGAAGGTATCAATATTATATTCTCAAAAGTTAAGATATAAATTAAGCTAGTAGAAGTTAATATTTTATCTGATATAGGGTCAAAAATTTTACCAAAAACTGACTCTTGGTTAAGTTTTCTTGCTAAAAAACCATCAAGATAGTCAGTTAAGCTAAATAAAATGAATAGAACTAAAATTATAAGTTTTTCAAGATTAATATCTAATTTTAGATAGCACACAATACCTATAAATATAGGAAAAAAAAGTCTTAGAATAGTTAAAAAATTAGGAATATTCATTTAATTAACCCTAAAATAATTATAGATTGCTTTTGCCACATTTTTATTTATACCAGGAACTTCTTGTAATTGTTTTAAATCTGCTTTTTTAACTTCCTGTAACGAACCAAAATATAAAATTAAATTTTTTTTCTTTTAGGTCCAATATTTTCAATATTATCTATTTCTGATCTAAAAATATTTTTGTTTCTCTTAATTCTATGGTTTGTAATAGCATAGCGGTGGGCTTCATCACGCAGTCTTAACAAGTAATAAAATATTGGTTCACTCTTTTTGATATATATTTTTTCACCTGAAAAATTATAAAATATTTCATTTTCAGAATTTCTTAACTTTCCTTTACTAACAGCAATTAGTTCAACAGACTGAATTTTCAATTCTTCAAAAATTAATTTGGCTACAGATAATTGTCCTAATCCCCCATCAATTATTACTATCTGGAAAAGCTTTTAATTCTTCTGATTTAAACCTTCTTTTTAGTACTTCTTTCATCATACCATAATCATCGTTGGTAGCAGCTTCTTTGATATTAAACTTTCTATATTCTTTTTTTAGAAAACCATTTTTATCAGCAACTATGTAACTACCAACTGCTTCTTTTCCAGCATAATGAGAATTATCGTATACTTCAATTTTATTAATATTATTTGACAAATTAAATGTTTTCTTAATTTGAGCATGTAACTCTTTAATATTAGAATTTTTAGATATTTTATCAGCAAGATTTTTTTTCGCTGTAGCTAATCCTTCTTCGATTATTTTAATATCAGTAGTAGTGTTAGGTACTCTAATAATAACTTTATTTTTATTCTGTATTTCTAGTGCTTTTTGTAATAAATTTTTTTCATTTATTTCAATAGATGTGAAAATTTTAGTGGGGATATTTTTATTATTATTATAAAATTGAATAATAAACTTTCCTAATAGTGATTTATTATCTTCTTCTTTATAAACATATGGGTAATGAGTATTAGAACCAAAGTTTCTACCGTTTCTAAAAAAAACTATTTCTACAGCATACATATTATTTATTTTAGATAGACAGAAAAAATCAGCTGATGCTAAATTTTTAGATTCTTTATTGTTGGATTTATTAATTTTTTCTAATGATCTAATTTTGTCTCTATAAAATGCAGCTTTTTTCATAATTTAAATTTTCTGATAGTCTATGCATTTCTTTGATAAGATTTTTTAAAACTTTACTCTCTTTTCCCTAGCAGAAAACTTTCAAGATTATCTACTATTTTATTGTAATCACTTTTTGATATTAATTTTGTACATGGGGCAGAACATCTTTTTATTTCATACTGTATACAAGGTCTTTTCCTGTTTTCCAGTTCATAGTCTGTACAGGTTCTAACTGGAAAAACTTTCTGTAAGGTATCTAATGTATTATTTACGTGATAAACAGAAGCAAATGGTCCATAATATTTATCGCCGTCAATTTTTTTCCTCTATGTTTTTTTATTTGGCACCATTCATGACTTTTTCTAAGTGTAATATAAGGATATGTTTTATCATCCTTTAATAAAATATTAAATTTAGGTTTAATTTCTTTTATTAGACTTGCTTCTAGTAGCAGAGCATATGCTTCATTTTTAGTAATAATAAAGTCTACTTTGTTTACTAATGATACCATTTTTTGCAATCTATAGTTAAATTTCATAGGATTAGCATAGGACCTTACTCTTTTAGTTAAATTTTTTGCTTTTCCTATGTATAATATTTCATTTCTAACTGAAATCATCTTGTAAACTCCACTTTTAGAAGGAAGTTTTAAAGATATTTTTTTAATATTATTTATGCCGTTTTCTAGATTTAATAATGTCATAATTTTTTTATATTTTTTTTAATATAAAACCTACATCTGTATTTTTTTGATATATCACATTTAACTATTTTAATTTTAATTTTAGTAACATCATTAATTTTTTTAAACTCCTCTGCTAATTTGTTAGCTAGCGTTTCTACTAATTTAATATGCCCATATTTATGAATATTTTCTAAAGAATTTAAAATATTTTGGTAGCACACAGTACTAGATAGTTTATCTGACGTTATTCTTCTTTTTATATTTAACTTTACTGATACTTTTATTTTTTGCTTATTTTTTTTTTCTTCTGGATAGACACCTATTAAACAATAAGTAATAAAATTTTTTACAAAAATTATATTTTTTCCATTTTAATCTTTTACTTTTAAAGTATTACTTACTTGCCCCCAGCCTAAATGCTGTCCTCCATCTAAAGTAATTATTTGCCCTGTAATTGATGGTATGGATAGTAAATAGATTACAGTTTTTGCTATTTCTTTAGGATTACTTCCTATTTTTAACGGCATGTTTTTACATTGATTTAAGAATTCTTTCTCTGTTTGAAACTTGCTTTTGATAACAGGGCCTGGGCCAATAGCATTTACTTTAATTTTGGGGGCTAGCTCTAATGCAAGGGTTCTAGTAAGTGTCCACAAAGCAGATTTTGAGATTGTATAACTAAGAAAATGAGGAGTTAAATTTAAAACTCTCTGGTCTATTATATTTATAATATCGCCGTTTTTATTTTTAGGTAAATTTTCATAAAAGAGTTTAGATAAAATCATAGGCCCATTTAAATTTGCAGAAATATGCTTATCCCACTTTTTTGATTTAATAGTTTTTAAGTTATCATACTCAAATATTGAAGCATTATTTATCAAGCAATCTATATAGCCGAATTCTTTTTTAGCTATATAGAAAGCCTTTTCTAGTTCATCTTTTATACAAAGATCTGCTTTTACACATATTGCTACTTTTTTGATTTTATTTATTTCTCTACAAAGTTTTTTTGCAGATGCAGAAGATTTATTATAATGAATGACCACATTACAGTTTAAAGTTGATAGAGATTTACTAATTTCAGCTCCAATTCTCTTAGCTGCACCTGTAATGAAAACATTTTTTTTTGCTAGCATATTTATATATTTAACTCACTCTTTTCTAGTTTTGAAATTTCATCTCTAATTTCAGCTGCTCTTTCAAAATTTAGCTCTTCTGCTTCTTTATACATTTCTAATTTAAGTTGTTTCAAATACTTCTTTAAATTATGTCCTGGTTTAATTTTTGTTACATCTTCAGATTGATTATTATCTTTTTGAGTAATTTCATCAACTAAGTTTTCTACTCTTTTATTGATTGATTTTGGAGTAATGTTATTTTTCTCATTCCATGCTATTTGTTTTTTCCTTCTTCTATCAGTTTCTGATAACGCTTCTTTAATGGACTTAGTAATGGTGTCAGCATAAATTAAAACTTTACCATTTATATTTCTTGCAGCTCTTCCAATGGTTTGAATTAATGATGTTCTAGATCTAAGAAAGCCTTCTCTGTCAGCATCTAATATTGCGACCATAGAGCATTCAGGAATATCTAATCCTTCTCTTAGAAGATTTATTCCAATTAATACGTCAAATTCACCTAGCCTAAGGTCTCTTATAATTTCCATTCTTTCAACAGTATCAATATCGGAATGCAGATATTTAACTTTAACCCCGTTATCTCTTAAAAAATCTGTAATATTTTCAGCCATCTTCTTTGTAAGTGTAGTTACCAAAATTCTTTCATTATTTTTTATAACATTTTGTATTTCATGTAAGAGATCATCAATTTGATTTTTAGCAGGTTTAATTATACAAATAGGATCAACTAGTCCAGTAGGTCTTATGACCTGTTCAGCAAACACTCCTTCTGTTTTATTTAACTCCCATTCTCCTGGAGTTGCCGATATGAATATTGTTTTAGGCCTCATATATTCCCATTCTTCAAATTTTAATGGTCTATTATCTTTGCAAGACGGAAGTCTAAATCCATGTTCAGATAGAGTAGTTTTTCTGCTGAAATCTCCTTTGAACATACCTCCAATTTGTGGAACAGTAACATGACTTTCATCAATAAATAGTAAACTATTATTAGGTATATATTCAAAAAGTGTAGGAGGCGGTTCTCCAGGCTTTCTACCAGATAAATATCTAGAGTAGTTTTCTATTCCTTGGCAGGAACCAGTAGTTATTAACATCTCTAAATCATATTTAGTTCTTTGCTCAAGTCTTTGTGCTTCAAGAAGTTTTTTTTCTTTTTCAAACTCTTTTAATCTAATCTTTAAATCTTTTTTTATTTCTTCAATAGCTGTCTTAAGTGTAGGTTTTTCGGTGATGTAGTGACTATTAGCATAAATTCTTACTTTATTTAAATTAGAAATTTTTTTTTCCAGTAAGAGGGTCTATTTCAGTTATTTTTTCAACAGTATCACCAAAAAATTCAATTCTCCAAGATCTATCTTCTAAGTGTGCAGGAAAAATTTCTAATATATCGCCTTGTACTCTTATGTTTCCTCTATTAAAAGATAAATTATTTCTTTTATATTGCATATTAATAAAATCTTTTACTAATTTGTCTCGAGAAACTTGATCATTAACCTCAACGTCTATAATCATTTTTGAATAGGTTTCAACAGGCCCCAATCCATAAATACACGACACAGATGCAACTATAATGACGTCTTTTCTCTCAAACATAGATCTGGTTGCAGAGTGTCTTAATCGATCAATATGCTCATTTATGGAAGAATCTTTTTCTATGAATGTATCTGTTCGAGGCACATACGCTTCAGGTTGATAATAATCATAATAGGACACAAAGTATTCTACAGCATTATTTGGAAAAAGGGTCTTCATTTCACCATATAGTTGAGCTGCTAAGGTTTTATTGGGTGCCATAATTAATGCAGGTCTTTGAGAAGATTGTATTACATTTGCCATAGTAAATGTTTTTCCAGATCCAGTGACACCCAGTAGCACCTGATTTTTTTTCTTTTTTATTTATTCCGTTAATTAATTCAGAAATGGCTTGTTTTTGATCTCCTGATGGGCAATATTCAGATTTAAGTTCAAAATAGCCCTCCTTTTTATTAGGAAACAGTCCATCAACAGATTGTTTGTTAATTTTTAGCATTTTCCCATTTATTATCTTCTAAAAAGTTTCTGATTCTGGAAATAGCTTCTTTAATATTTTCCTCAGAATTAGCATACGATATTCTTAAATATCCTTCTCCAAATTCTCCAAAACTTTTTCCAGATACAGTAGTAATGCCTAAATGATATAAAAGAAAGTCTTGCAATTGGTCAGATGTTAATCCAGTTTTTTTTATAGAGGGTAATACATAGAATGCTCCTTTACTAGAATTACAGCTGAAACCATCTATAGAGTTAAGTTCTTTGCTAATCATTTCTCCTCTTTTTTTCAAAAATTTGGTTCATATTATCCACACAATCTTGTGGGCCTTTTAACGCTGCTATAGCCGCGTATTGTGTTGCTGTATTAGTACAGGAAAATGAATTTATATTTAATCTTTCAGACATCTTTACATATTTTGTGGGCCATACACTATAACCTATCCTCCAGCCAGTCATAGCATAGGTTTTAGACCATCCATCTAAGACTATTAATCTATCTCTAATTTGTGGGTAGGATAGCAATGATATAAATTCATTACCTTTGTAAACTATTCTACTATAAATTTCGTCAGAAAGAATTTTTACATGTGGATTTTCATCTAAAATTTCAACAATTTTATCCATATCTATTTTACTGATTAATCCTCCTGTTGGATTAGAAGGAGAATTCAGAATTATTAAACTAGTATTTTTATTTATCAAAGATTTTAGTTTTTCAATATCAACATTGAAATCAGTTTTATCTTCAAGTATCATAGGTACTGCTTTAGCACCTGTATAATTAATTACACTCTCATAGATTGGAAACCCAGGGTTGGGATAGATTATTTCATTATTTTTACCTCCAAACATTAAAATAGCATGCCACATAGTAACTTTTCCACCTGGCACAATTAAAATATTATCAGGGTCTACTTCAGTATTTCTTCTTTTAATTATATCTTGACAAACTGCTTCTCTTAATTCTAATAAACCATTTGCTGGTGTATATCCATGTTTACCATCATTTAAAGCTTTAACAGCTGCTTCAACAATATGTTCAGGGGTGCTAAAATCAGGTTGCCCTATACCTAAATTAATTATATTTTTCCCTTCACTTTTAAGTTTTTCAGCCTTTCCTAGAATAACAAAAGCATTTTCAGTACCTAAATTTAATAAATTTGGATTAATTGTATTCCTCCTAATTTTTTTAAAAAAAAAAAACAATAATATATTAAAATAGTTTATAACATAAATATGCCTAAAAATAGTTTTATATCTACTAGAGTAGACAATATTAAACCTTCACCAACAATGGAGGTAACCTCAAAAGCTAGAGAACTAAAAGCAGCAGGTAAAGATATTATTGGACTAGGCGCAGGAGAACCAGATTTTGATACTCCTTTACATATCAAAGAAGCTGCAATCAAAGCTATTAAAGATGGACAAACAAAATATACTGCAGTTGATGGTATACCAGAACTGAAAAAAGCTATTATAAATAAATTTAATATAGAAAATAATATTGTTTATAAAAACTCAGAAGTATCTGTAGCAACTGGAGGAAAACAAATCAGGTCCAAAAGACATCATAAAAGCGATTGGTAAAATTCAATCACAATCTACATCAAACCCATCTTCAATAAGTCAAGCAGCAGCTGTTGAAGCTTTAAATGGCAATCAAGGTTTCATTCAAAAAAGATCAAAAGCTTTTAAAGAAAGAAGAGATTTTGTTGTTAAAAGTTTAAATAATATTAAAGGAATTAAATGTTTAACTCCTAATGGTGCTTTTTATGTATTTCCAAGCTGCAAAGGTCTTTTAAACAAAAAAACAAAATTAAAAACAGATACTGATTTTGTTCAAAAATTACTTGAGAAATCAAATGTTGCTGTAGTACAAGGATCAGCCTTTGGATTAGATGGTTATTTTAGAATTTCATATGCTACTTCAATGCAAAATTTAAAAAAAGCAATGGAGAGAATAAAAACTTTTTGTGAAAGTTTATCTTAAGAAGTGAAAACAGCCTTATTATTTGGTGCATCTGGTTTAGTTGGAAGCCATGTTTTAAGTCAATTAATTAGCAATAATAACTATTCTAAGATTAAGTTATTTGTTCGTTCATCAATAGATATAAGTGATCCAAAGATCGAAATTATTCAAACAGATTTTAATAATTTAGAAAATCATAGAGAAGATATTAAAGGGGATGATTGTTTTTTTTGTATTGGTACAACAAAAAAAAATTCACCTGATAAAAATGAATATCAAAGAATTGAACTTAATGTTCCAAAACAAATGGCTCAAATAGCAAAATCAAACAAGTATTAAACTCTTTTTTTTTGTCTCATCTTGGTTATGCAGATTCCAAAAAGTTCAGGAGATTATTTAAAATTTAAAGGAGAGGTAGAAGAAGAATTAAAAAGACTTAACTTTCCAAAACTTGGAATTATGAGACCTTCTTTCCTATTGGGTGATCGAAAAGAAAAGAGAATAGGTGAGAAAATAGGAATTTTTTTTAAGCTATTAAATCCTCTTTTTGTTGGACCTCTTAGAAAAATGAAACCAATTCATTCAGAAACAATTGCAAAAGCAATGATTAAGCCATTAATCAGAATGACAGTTCAAAAAAATTTTTGAGTCAGATCAAATTTCAGATTTAGTAAAATAAACTTTATACCAAACCTAATCTAATTACAGATTTTCCAGCATCTTTAATGCATCACTTGCAGGTTTAAATTTCAAAACCAATAAATTCTTCAGCATATATTTTGTCTCATTAAAATCTCTAGCTCAATTCAGGTATCATAGTTTTTGCAGATGAATCCAACATAGCTAATAAACTTAACCATAAAATTTGGTAAAGTTTTCTTAGGTAGTTTTTTTGCATACTCTGGAAACTTCTTCTAATAATTTTTGAATGTTTCAAGCAGTGTTTTAACTTCTGAACCAATTAATCTTCTGTCACCAACTTTTGAATTTTTCAAAGAAAGAAACATGAGCTTTAGCAACATCTTTAACATCAGAAATTAATATTCCAAATTTAGGAGCCATTGGATATTTTCCTTTTAGGAAAATTGAACATATTCAATTGATGTATTTTCTTTATCATCTAATGCATCACCAAACACCACCTGGATTTATAAAGTAAGTTTATTTTTAATCCTTTACTTTCCATTAATTCCCAAGCTGCTTTTTCAGCTTTAGTTTTAGATATCAGAAAATAATCATTAGACTCCTTCAACTCCAATTTTCAGAGTCCAATCATTTTCTCTAAATTGAATAAGGGATTTTCTATTTGGCTTTTAAACATTGCTGCAATTGATGATGTAAAAACAAATTGCTCAACATTTGCTTTATACCAGCATTTAAAACTCTTAAAGTTCCATCCTTTAGCAACTGGAATTAAATTTTCTCTATTTTTTGAAACTTTTCATTGGAAAAGGGGAAGCCATATGAATTATATATTTGCATCCCTTTAGCAGCTTCATTCCAACCTTCATCTTTTAAAAGATCTAATTCAACAAATGATAATTTATCTATTGAAGCATATTTACTAAGAGTTTCTTTTGTTTTTGAGAAATTAGCTTTGATTTCTAACAGTTCCTAAAACTTCGTATCCAGTATTTAATAATTCAATAGCTATATGTTTTGCTATCCATCCACTTATTCCAGTTAATAATACTTTATCTGTCATTATATTTACCCTTCTATTTTTATTAGTTTTAATCTCGAATTAGTGAGATAGGAATTTTTCAGCTTCTAATGCTGCCATACAACCCATTCCTGCAGCTGTAACGGCTTGTCTAAAAGTTTTGTCTTTAACATCACCTGCAGCATAAACTCCAGGAATATTAGTTTCAGTAGAATCTGGTTTTGTTAATAAATAACCTTCTTTATCCATGTCTAATTGTTCTTTAAATAAAGATGTTGCAGGATCATGACCAATTGCAATAAACAAACCATCAATTTTCATTTCTTGAATTTCATTAGTTTTTAAATTTTAACTTTAATCCCTGTAACATTTTTAGGTTCACCATCACCATTAATATCATCAACAACTATCCCAAATAATTTCAATTTTTATTTTCCATTAATTTCTTTTGAAGCATCTTTTCAGCTCTTCCAGGTTGGCTACCATTTATCATGATAGGGTTAAGACCAGATCTTGCAGCATAAATTGCTGCTGTACATCCAGCGGGTCCAGATCCTAATATGATTAATTTAGAATTAATTTTTTTCATTGCTTGATTATACTTAATATTTTTTTACTAATTTTTTTTGTTGTATTTAAAGTTTTAATGTTATCGCATTTTTTCAATAAACTTTCAAATGGATAAGCATATCCTTCATCAATTAATTTTTTACAAAATTTTATATGTTTTGTAGAACAAAATTTTTATTAAAAATAATTCTTACAGGCTTTTCATATTGACATAGTTGGCTTACCATTGATACAGAATCTCCAGTTACTACAAATTCATCTGCGTAGGCAATCATTTCTTTTATGGATTTTTTTCCTTTATTAATTTTAGGGTGAAATATAATTTTAAAAACTTTATTTTTTTTACCCCATTTATCTATTAATTTTATAATATTATCAGGAGTTCTTCTACTTGTAGAAATTAAAATTGAACCTTGCTTTATTTTATTTAAAGTTTCTGTAATCATATAATTTATTGTATTAGATTTTAATTTATATCTGCCATGATTGCCACCAATTAAAATTGATATTACAGGTTTAGTTTTGTAGGGTTTTTTTTATTTTTAATAATATCTAAAGGAGCAGGACTTCCTAACGTTTTTATTATACGGTCACTTTTTCTACATTATCGTGAAAAGGAGTAAATATTAAATTACACTTTTTTATGTTTAAAGATAGTTTAGGATACATTAAATGAATAAAATAGGTAGTATCAGAAAATAAGTATTTTAATTTACTAGCTAGAGGAAATGTTCTTCTACCACATGATAATATGAGGTTAGGTTTAGTTTTAATTTTTTTAATATCAAAGTCTTTAACATGTGAGTAACCTCCAAATATTTGTAACATAAAATTTGGCAAATTAGCTAACCAGTTATATTTAATATCTAATATTTTATAGGGTAGATTTAATTCATTTAAAATTGCAAATATCTGATTTCTATTACCAATGCGGTTATCTAATATTGCTAAAATATAAAATTTTTTTTTAATTTTATAAGAATTCAATATTTTCTACTTCATATTCTTTTGATCCACCTGGAGAATATACTTCAACACTATCATCAATTTTTTTACCAAGTAGAGCTCGTGCAAGTGGAGAAGAAATTGATATTTTACCACTTTCAACATCTGCTTCTTCAGTTCCAACAATTTGGTATACTAATTGTTTTTTCTTTCCTACTTCACCTAGTGTTACTGTTGCTCCAAAAATAACTTTATTACTTTTTAATTTTTTTGTTATTATTACTTCTGCTCGACTTATTTTATTTTCCAAGTCCGCTATTCTGCCTTCAATAAAGCTTTGTTTTTCTTTTGCAGCGTGATATTCAGCATTTTCTGATAGATCACCATGTTCTCTTGCTTCAGCAATAGATTTTATAACAGTTGGTCTCTCTGTAGATTTAAGTATTTTTAGCTCTTCTTCTAATTTTTCAAATCCAATATTAGTAATAGGTATTTTATCCATATTTCTCTCTAATAATAAATTAAATTTAATAAATCACTTTTATATGAAAATATTAATAGGATTGCAATGATTTTATATTTAATTTATTTTCATTCAAATTCTCAAGTGCTAATAATACTGATTTACAACCAGATATAGTAGTATAGTAAGGTACATTTGTATGTAAAGCTGCTTGTCTTAATGAAAAGCTATCAGATATAGATTGATTACCCTCTGTGGTATTAAAGATTAATGCTATATTTTTATTTTTTATCATATCTACTATATGAGGTCTTCCTTCTATTACTTTATTTACAAAGCTTACATTAATTTTTTCAGCTTTTAAAAAATTACCTGTTCCTTTAGTGCATACAAGTTTAAAACCTAATTTTACCAATCTTTTACAAATTATTTTAATAAAAGGTTTATCTTTATCTTTAACAGAAATGAAAATATTACCTTTTAGAAGGTAGGTTAATGCCTGTAGCTATTTGTGATTTTGCAAAAGCTCTTCCAAAGTTAATATCTAATCCCATTACTTCTCCAGTAGATTTCATCTCTGGCCCCAGAAGCACGTCTACTCCTTTAAATTTCTTGAATGGAAATACTGCTTCTTTTACAGCAAATTTTTTTTTAGAATACCAGGGTAATAAAGCTTTACTATTAATTTTTTTTCCTATCATACACTTAGCTGCTATTTTAGCTATCTGATTACCAGTTGCTTTTGCTACAAATGGAACTGTTCTGCTAGCTCTTGGATTAACCTCCAATATATATAATAATTCATTTTTATTCTCATATTTGACTGCAAATTGAATATTAAGTAGTCCTATTACTTTTAATTTTTTTGCAATTAATTTAGTTTGCCTAATAATTTTTTTTATTATATTTTCACTAAGTGAATAAGGAGGTAAAGAGCATGCAGAATCTCCAGAGTGAATACCAGCTTCTTCAATATGTTCCATAATGCCTGCAATAAAAACATTTTTTCCATCAGATAGAGCATCAACGTCTACCTCTACGGCATCATTTAAAAATTTATCAATTAGAATTGGTTTATCTCCAAAGGCATCAACAATATTATTTACATATTTTTCTAAATCATTTTCATTATAAATAATTTGCATAGCTCTACCACCAAGCACATAAGAGGGCCTTAGGATTACTGGATATGAGATTTTTTTTGCTATAGACTTTACTTTATTAGAAGTTTTAGCAATACCATTTTCTGGTTGTTTTAGATTATTTTTAATAAGAAATTTTTTGAACTTTTCTCTATCTTCTGCTAGGTCAATTGAGTCAGGGCTTGTTCCAATTACTGGTATGTTATGCCTCTCTAAATCTTTTGATAATTTAAGAGGAGTTTGACCTCCGAATTGTATGATTAAACCTAATAATTTTCCTTTAGATTTTTCTAATTTAACAATTTCTAAAATATCTTCTAAGGTTAAGGGTTCGAAGTATAACTTATCTGAGGTATCATAATCAGTAGAAACTGTTTCAGGGTTACAATTAATCATTATAGATTCTATATTTTCACTAGATAATGCATAAGAGGCATGAACACAACAGTAGTCAAATTCTATTCCTTGACCTATTCTGTTTGGACCACCTCCCAAAATGATAACTTTTTTCTTTTCTGATATTATATTTTCTTTTTCATAACTTAAACTTTGATAAGGTATTTCATAAGAAGAGTACAAATAGGATGTGTTTGTTTTAAATTCTCCTGCACATGTATCAACTTTAAAAAAATTAGGGAAGATATTAAACTTATTTCTTAACTTATAGATTTGATCTTCACTAGATTTTGTTAATTCAGCTATTTTAAAATCTGAAAAACCTAATAGTTTACTTTGATAAAGAAGATCACTAGTAATATTTTTTTTATTCTTTTTTATAAATATTTCAAAGTTAACTATTTCTTGTATTTTTTTTAAAAACCAATGGTCTATTTTACAACTTTCATAAATTTGATTGAGTTCTATATTTTCTCTAAACGCTTGAGCAACATATAAAATTCTTTTTGGAGAGGGTGTAGATAACTTAGACAAAATAAAATTTTTTCTATCTTCTTGATCTATATGAATTTCATCAAAACCATTCAATCCAGTTTCTAATGATCTTAAAGCTTTTTGAAAGCTTTGTTCAAAAGTTCTTGCTATTGACATTACTTCACCAACTGATTTCATAGCTGAAGTAAGTGTTTTGCTTGCACCTGAAAACTTTTTCAAATGCAAATCTAGGTATTTTAGTAACTATGTAATCTATGCTAGGCTCAAAGGAAGCAGGTGTAACTGAAGTAATTTCATTAGATATTTCATCAAGGGTGTATCCGACTGCCAACCTTGCCGCAACTTTTGCAATTGGAAACCCTGTAGCTTTAGATGCTAAGGCTGAGGATCTTGATACTCTGGGATTCATTTCTATAACAACCATTTTCCCATTTTTAGGATTAACAGCAAATTGAACATTAGAGCCTCCTGTTTCAACTCCTATTTCCCTTAAAACAGCAATAGATGCATTTCTCATTTTTTGATATTCTTTATCTGTTAAGGTTAAGGCTGGAGCAACTGTAATAGAATCTCCTGTATGAACACCCATAGGATCAATATTTTCTATTGAACAAACAATTATTGCATTATCGTTTTTATCTCTAACAACTTCCATTTCATATTCTTTCCATCCTAAAACTGATTGCTCTATAAGTACTGTGCTTTCAGGAGAAGCATCAATTCCTGCAGAAACTATATCTTTAAACTCTTCTATGTTATAGGCAATACCTCCTCCAGTTCCTCCTAATGTAAAAGATGGTCTAATGATTACAGGCAAAGATAATTTTTTTAAAACTTTAAGCCCATCTGATAATGAAGATACTTGATAACTTTTTGGAGTGTTAAGTCCAATTTTACTCATTGCCTTACAAAATAGTTCTCTATCTTCAGCTTTGATTATTGCATCAACAGAAGCACCAATTAATTCAACTTTATTATTTTTTAAAATTTTTGAATTATAAAGTTCTATAGCTAGGTTGAGTGCAGTTTGTCCTCCCATTGTAGGTAAAACTGCATCAGGTTTTTCTTTTAATATTATTTTTTCCAAACAGTCTAAAGTTAAAGGTTCAATGTAGGTAGCATCTGCAAACTCTGGATCAGTCATTATTGTAGCAGGGTTAGAATTTACTAGAATTACTCTATATCCTTCTTCCATTAAAACTTTGCAAGCTTGAGATCCTGAATAATCAAATTCACATGCTTGACCTATTACAATAGGACCTGCTCCTATGACTAAAATTGATTTTATATCAGTTCTTTTTGGCATATTTTAGATTAAAATATTTTTTTTAAATTTATTAAATAAATATCTAGAATCATGGGGTCCTGGAGAAGCTTCTGGATGATACTGAACACTAAAGAAAGGCTTTGATTTATGTTCTATTCCCTGAATAGTTTTATCAAATAATGAAATATGACTTACTTTGATATCTTGCACCAATGTTTTAGGATCAATCATAAAGCCATGATTTTGACTAGTAATTTCAATTTTATTATTATTTAGGTTTTTTACAGGTTGATTAACTCCGTGATGACCATGGTGCATTTTAATGGTATTAGCTCCTAAGGCTAGGCCAAGAATTTGATGTCCTAAACAAATTCCAAATAAAGGCATATTATTTTTAATTAATTTTTTTATAGTTTGTAAAACTAACCTTGAAGTAGCAAAAGGATCACCTGGACCATTAGATAGAAATACACCTCTGGGTTTAAATTTCATAATTTGGTCATAACTGTATGTATAAGGGACCACAGTAACTCTAAAGTTGTTTTCTAAAAAAGAGGTCTAAAATATTCTTTTTACAGCCAAAATCTATTGCTACTATATCTATTTTATTTTTTCGATTTAGTAATATTTTTATAAACATAGGGTTTTTTACAAGAAACAAGCTTGGCTAGAGTCATTATCATTTATACCTGACCAATCTGCTGTTTTTAACTAAAGATTTTATATTTAGGTTTTTTTTAACACCATTTATTAGAGTTGCTTTCAAGGCCCCTTTTCTCTAACTTTTATAGTTAAGTTTCTAGTATTTAAATTAGTAACTCCTATAACATTATTTTGAATTAACCACTTATTTAGAGACTTTAAAGATCTCCAATTTGAATAATGATTAGATAATTCTCTAAATATAACCCCATTCAAAAATATTTTTTTATTTTCTATATCTTCATTATTAACTCCAGTGATTCCTATATGTGGAAATGTAAACATTAAAATTTGTGAAGCATAAGAGGGGTCTGAAATAGCTTCTTGATAACCTGTCATTGCAGTATTAAAACAAAGTTCCCCAGTAATCTGGCCTTTTGACCCTATTCCCAAACAAGGAAAAATATCTCCATTCTCTAATATTAAAGTAGCTTTTGAGAAATTAGAAATATTACTTTTAAAAAACATTTTCTAGACTATTAAACAACAAAGTTTATAATGCAATAGTTAAATTAGAATTTTATAAATTTTTTATCAAGTAATTAAATTTTAAGAGTAGTATGTTAATACAGAAAATCAAACAAGATCTAGTTAGCCATATAAAGTCTGGTGATAAAATTAAAATATCAATTACAAGACTATTAATTGCTGCATTAAAAGATAAAGAAATTTCCCTCAGAAACAATCAAGACTTTGATGAGTTAATTAATGATAATATTGTAATGGAAATTATTAACAAAATGATTAAACAAAGAAAAATTGCAGCTCAAACATATGAAGAGGCTAATAGATCTGATTTAGCAGAAAAAGAACTTCAAGAAGCTAAGCTTTTAAGTCATTACCTTCCTTCGCAATTATCAGAAGATCAACTTAATGCAAAAGTTGAAGAAATAATAAAAGGAAGTTGATGCGAAGTCTTTAAGAGATATGAGTAAGGTAATGAAAATAATTAAAGAAAATTTAAGTGGTAAATGTGATATGCAGATGGCAAGTAATTTAGTTAAAAGTAAATTATCTGGATAATAATGAAAGATAATGTAGATTATGCTAAAATTATAAAAGCAAAGATTAATTTAGTAGATTTTTTAAGTAAAGATTTAAGACTTTTTAAGTCTGGTTCTAATTATAAGGCCTTATGTCCTTTTCATAACGAAAAAACTCCCTCTTTTACTATTAATCAAGAAAAAATAGTTTTAATTGCTTTGGATGTGGTGTATCTGGAGATGTTTTTAGCTATGTAATGGAAAAATATAAAATTGACTTTAAAGAAGCTTTAAAAATTCTAGCAAATGAAGCAGGAGTTAATTTAAAGAATACTAGTTATTCTAGTTTAAAAAAATCTACAGAAAATAAAGCTAAGTATTTACATATTATGAACTTAATAAGCAATTTTTATAATGAAAATTTAAAAAAAAACTATTTAAATAATGAACATATTAACACTTTTCTTAAAACAAAAAATATAGATACCACAACTATTGAAAAATTTCATTTAGGTTATTCTGAAGACTTTTTAGGTGTAATTAAATTTTTAAATAAAAAAGGTTTTGAAGATAAAACATTAATAAATTTGAACATTTTTAAAAAAAACTCTAATAATAAAATATATGATGTTTATTCAAAAAGAATAATTTTTCCTATAAAAGATAAACTTAATAATACAATAGGTTTTGGTGGTAGAATTTTAGAAGGGATTGGTCCAAAATATATTAACAGCTCGGAAAATGAATTTTTTAAAAAAAGATTTCTTCTTTATAATATGAATAATTTAAAAAATATTAAGTCAAAACTAGATAAATTATTTATAGTTGAAGGTTATACAGATGTAATTGCTATGGAGAAAGCAGGGTTTTAATTCAGTTGCCCCACTTGGAACAGCTGTTTCTCAGGAACAATTAAACCTTGCTTGGCAATATAATAATGAACCAATTATATTTTTTGATGGTGATAAAGCTGGCAAAAATGCTTCTATTAGAGTTTTAGATATAGCCCTGCAACACCTAGGAGTAGAAAGGTCGTTAAGTTTTATTTTTCCAGATAACTCAGAAGACCCTGATACTATACTTAATAAAAAAATGGCAAGGATATACTTAAATCTTTACTAGAAAATAAATCTAGTTCTATTGAAACATTAATAAAATCTGAATTAATTGAAAATATGAATACTCCTGAAAGAATATTATTATTTAAAAAAAATTTATTAAATAAGATCAATAAGATAGAAAATACAGAAATTAAAAATTTGTATAAGTATATTATGAATGAAAAAATACAAGAAAGCTTAAAGGAAAGTATTAAAAAAACAGACTATAGCCCTGTAAAAATTAATAAAGACCATCAATTCATAAAAAAATATAAGGATAGAAAAGAAGAACAGTTTGTTTTAAGAAGAGAAAGATCTATATTAGGTGCTATGATTAATAATTTTAATTTATTAAAAAATAATGATGAAATACTAGCGCTGAAGTTCATATAAGTAATAAAGAACTTTCTATATTGAGAGATAATATAATTGAAATAATATCAAAAAAGGATATTAATGAATCTTTAGCAATTGAAAGAAAGTTTAATAAATAAAGGATTATCACAAATTATAAAAAGACATTTTAATACCATTGACTGTATACAATTTTCCTTAATAGAAAATTATGCAAATGAAAAAACTAATATTAATAATGCAAATAAAGCTTTTATGGATATAATTAATATACAAGAAGAATGGTATAAAAAAAAAATAAAAACTTGTCAAATACCACATAGAAGTTATAAATATTTATGAACAAAAAAGCAATACAAATTACACAAGAAGAACTTACTAATAAAACAATTAGAAGAATATATAATCGTGGTAAAAGAAAAGGTTATGTTTCTCCTGAATATATAGAGAAAACAATTAAAAATAAAAATATACCTAGAGAAAAAATCGAAGAAATACTAGAAGTATTTAAAAATGAAGAAATTAAGGTTATAGATGAAGCTCAAGCTGCTTTAATGCCAGTAGTTAAAAAGAAAAGAGGCAGAAAAAAAGGATCTACTAATAAAAAAACATCTAAAAATTTACAAATGGAAGTGATGATTTAGAAGATGGTGAAGATATATTGGGTAAAACAGATGATCCAGTTCGAATGTATCTTAGAGAAATGGGGGGAGTTGAACTATTATCAAGAGAAGGTGAAATAGCTATAGCTAAAAGAATAGAGGCTAGTAGGTCGACTATGATGGTAGGTATATTTGGCAGTCCTAGCTCTTTGGATATAATTTCTGATTGGGACAAAAAAACTTTCAAAGGGAGATATGCTTTTAAGAGAAATAATAGACTGTGAAAGCACATACAACAAAACTCCTGAAGGTAAGGCAAATGTTAAAACTGCTGATAATGCATTAGATGCTACTTCTGGAAAGTTTATGTTTAGTAAAAATTTAGTTAATTCTAATTTTGATGAAGTTATTGATGAGGAAAAAAAGAGCCTGAAGTTTTAATAAAAAAGATCAAATTAGTAATAAAGAAAATAAAAACACAACTGATGAAAATAAAGATGATGACTCTGATAATGAAGATGAGGATGATGAGTTTTTATCACTTACATCTATAGAAGATATTATTAAGCCTTCTGTTGATAAAGCTTTTAAAAGAATTAAACAAATTAAGAAAAAGTTTTTTAAGGATAAATGCGGCAAAGTTTGATTTTGCTACCTCAGGAAAACAGATAAAGGAAAGTATTAAAAAAAAAGAAGTAGAGTTGATTAAAGAACTAACTGATATTTTTGATAATATAATACTTAATAATAATGCAATAGAGTTTTTAGTTGATGTTGTTTATGGAAAAAATAAAAAAGTTTTAAATATTGAAACAGCTTTTCTGAAAATGGCTAGAAAAAAAATGTAGATATTTCATTATTTAAAGAACTTTTTTAAGGTAGAGAAATAGAAAAAAACTGGTTTAGAAAAGTTTCTTACATTAAAGATAAAAAATGGAAAAATTTTTTATCTTCTGATAAAGAGAGTATTAAAAATATTATTAAGGAATTACATGATGTATCTGAAGAAATGGGAGTTCCAGTTTCCGAAATTAAAGTTATTGCTGACAGAATACAAAGAGGAGAAAGAGAATGTAATAGGGCTAAGCAGGAAATGATAGAAGCAAATCTTCGTTTAGTTATATCTATAGCAAAAAAATACACTAATAGAGGTCTTCAATTCTTAGATTTAATTCAAGAAGGAAATATAGGATTAATGAAAGCTGTAGATAAGTTTGAATATAGAAGGGGTTATAAGTTCTCTACATATGCTACTTGGTGGATTAGACAAGCTATTACAAGATCAATTGCTGATCAGGCAAGAACTATTAGAATTCCAGTTCATATGATTGAAACTATAAACAAGCTTGTTAGAACGTCAAGGCAGATGTTGCATGAAATATGGCAGAGAGCCATCACCAGAAGAGTTAGGAAAGTTTTTGGATATGCCGTTGGATAAAGTTAGAAAGGTAATGAAAATTGCTAAAGAACCAGTAAGTCTTGAAACACCAATAGGTGATGAAGATGATACTAATTTAGGTGATTTTATTCAGGATGTAAATGCAATTATTCCTCTAGATGCAGCTATAAATACTAATTTAAGAGAAGCAACTACAAAAATTTTATCTTCATTAACTGCAAGAGAAGAAAGAGTTCTTAGAATGAGGTTTGGTATTGGTATGAATAGTGACCATACACTTGAAGAAGTAGGACAACAATTTTCAGTTACAAGAGAAAGAATAAGACAAATAGAAGCTAAAGCGTTAAGAAAACTTAAACATCCTTCAAGATCAAAAAAGTTAAAGAGTTTTCTTGACAATTAATATAGGGCCTGTAGCTCAGTTGGTTAGAGCAAACCGCTCATAACGGTTTGGTCGTAGGTTCGAGTCCTACCGGGCCCACCATTAAGAAAAAATTTTTGATAAAAATTACTAACTAATTAAGGTTAAATATGGTATAAATATAATTTTAGGGAGGATTATATGTTTGGATTAGAAGCCAAAGTATTATGGTTATTTGTGTTCGTAGCACTCTACTGGTCATACTGCATTTATTGGGGCATCAAAAGGTGCAAGACAATCAAAAACAGCTGGAGATTATTTTATTGCTGGAAGGTCAATATCAATTTGGGTTTTCGTTCTAGCAGCTACGGCTACGTCATTTTCTGGCTGGACTTTTATGGGTCATCCAGGCTTAATTTATAGAGACGGTTTTCCATATGCATATGCCTCTTTTTATGCCATTACTATACCTTTTACTGGAGTACTATTTTTAAAAAGACAATGGATGATAGGCAAGAAATTTGGATTTTTAACACCTGGTGAAATGTTTTCTAATTACTTTAGGTCAGATACTATCAGAATACTAGTTGTATTAGTGGCTTTAGTATTTTCCGTACCATATTTAGGAATTCAGCTTCGTGCATCTGGCTTTTTTTTTAATGTTCTTACTGATCAAATGTTTGATGTTACAACTGGAATGATTTTATTATCGCTTGTAGTTATATTATATGTTGCATCTGGAGGTTTAAGAGCAGTAGCATATGTAGATACTATGCAATGTATTCTCTTAGCTGGAGGAATAATTGTTCTTGGTATCATTACTTTGAGTTATTTAGGAGGATTTAATAATTTAATTGAAGGAATTGCTGTGCTTAGCCAGGCTGATACTAAATTGACTAAAGAAGGATATAGTCATTATGTAGCCATACCAGGAATGATACAATTTGTTGATGCTGGATCTAAAGCTATTGGAGGGCCTTGGACAGGGATAATGATTCTTACTTACATGTTTGCCTTAATGGGAATACAATCAGCGCCAGCATTTACTATGTGGGCATTTTCAAATCAGAGCCCTAAACCTTTTGCTCCACAACAAGTTTGGGCATCAGCTTTTGGAATAGGTGCAATATTATTTGTATTTACTGCAATACAAGGTATGGGATCTCATTTTTTAGGTGCAAACTTAGAAATGGTTACTAATAATCCTGAAGTAGTAAATAATGTAATTGGACCAAATATAGGTAATCAAGACTTAATGGAAACTGCAAGTAAGCAAGGTAATTTAGTTCCGCAATTAATTAATTTAATGTCTGAAACAGCACCATGGTGTTGGTGGGGCTATTATCTGTTTGTGCTCTAGCAGCTATGCAGTCAACAGGAGCAGCTTATATGTCTACTGCAGGGGCTATGATTACTAGAGATTTAGTTAAAAGATACTTATTACCAAATGCAAACGATAAAACACAAGTGTTATTAGGTAGAATTTTTGTAGTTTTAATTGTAGTAATGGCTTTATTAGTTGCAGCTACAGCTACTGATGCCCTTGTTCTTCTTGGAGGATTAGCTGTTGCTTATGGTTTTCAAATGTGGCCAGCCTTAATTGCTATTTGTTTTTGGCCTTGGTTAACTAGATTAGGTATAACTCTCGGATTGATAGCTGGTTTGATTGCTGTAACTTGTACTGAAAGTATAGGAGCTGCACTAGGTATTACAGCTTGGGGGAGGTGGCCTTTAACTATACATTCTGCTGGATGGGGCATTTTCTTTAATTTAGGTATAGCAATATTAGTTTCATTTTTTACTCAAAACAGTGATGAGTTAGCACATAAAATGAAGTTTCATAATTTTCTTAAGGAGTATGCAGGGTTACCATCTGAAAAGAGAAATTTAATTCCTATTGCTTGGATAATAACTTTATTATGGTTCTTCTTTGGAATAGGACCAGGTGCAGTCATAGGTAATTGGGTTTTTGGTGATCCTACAAATCCAGATACATGGATTTTTGGTATTCCCTCAATATGGGCTTGGCAGATATTATTTTGGGTTATTGGAGTATATATGATGTGGATGCTAGCCTATAAAATGGAATTTTCTACGCCATCTAAAAAAAGACTTATAAGGTAAAAAATAAATCTATTAGTTTACAGGATAACTCTAAGTGTATTAATGTTTATATGCTTAGTTTATCCTGTTTTTAAACTAATTTTTAGCTTGTCTATTAGAAAGTTGGATCAAAAAGATTTCCAAGTAAAAAAAATTATATAAGAAATAGATCTTTACTACTGTCTGTAATAATAAATTTTATATTTGTTTATGTTTATTCTGTAAAAGTTATTTGGTAATGGTTTCAAATTATAAAATATTTAAAACAATAGCTATTGTTTTAGGACTAATAATTTTTTTTGGTTAATATATGATTACCAAAATAGTATTGGAAAAGTTAATCAAAACTATGTAGAAGCTAATAATAATTTTTTAAAAAAGAACTATTTAAAAGCATTAGATTTATATAGAAAAGTCTCTGAATTGGAACCAAATAATTTATATGCATTAGAAGGAGAGGCTAGGTGTCTTATGAGGCTACAGAATTATAATGAAGCTTTAGAAGTTTTTAAATTAGTATTAAAAAGAGACAAAAACTTTGTACCTGCTCTAACAAATATAGCAATTTTATATGATACGATAGAAGATTATGAAAAAGCAATTAAATACTACAAAAAAGCTATTCAGCAAGACCAAAGATTATTAAATAGAATGAGTTGGTTTAAAAGGTTTATAAAGAATATACATTTTAAACCATCTACAATTCAAGAAAGGTTATTTTATCTTGAAAACCAAATAGGTCTGGAAAGCAATGAAAGAATATTAAAAAATATAGAAATAGACAAATTACAACCAGATTATCAAATGTAATTATTAGCCCCCTAAAATATCAAAGAATAAAACTCTTAAACAAAATAATAGAGAAATTGCTCCAAATAATAATCTTACAAAATCTTTTTTTCCATCAGCATCTCTAAAGGTAAGTCCATGCCATGCTATTAATGCAGTTATTATAACAAAGAATATGTCCATTCATTTACAGTAATAATTTTTTTTGAGAAGTAATAACTTTTTTTTCATTAAAATTTTTAATGAGTTCTTCAAATTTTTCGTGCCAATTTAATTCTGCTTTTAGATGCATAAAAACAGAGCCAAGACCTATAGCAGCTCTATCAACCAATACAAACTCTCTAGGAGGCTTAACTCCGCCATATTTTTTCAAATCTTTTCTTACTTTTCCTAATAATTCTTTGGCATAAGAAGCACCTTGATGATCTTGAATTTTTCTAATTTTATCTTCTAATAAAGGTCCATAAAGATATAGAGCCCAAATATTTAATGCGTCTACTAATTTAGTATTTAGGTTTTTAAATCCCCAGCTTTTATAGGCTTTAGCTGCTTCATCTTTATTTTCATTGCAATAAAGCTTTGTATAATTTAATTACTCCTCCTACGAAACTAGGATTAAATATTCTTATACATCCAAAATCCAAAAGATTTAAGCTGTTTCCATTATTTGTAATAGTATAATTTCCAGGATGAGGGTCTCCGTGAATAATTCCAAATTTATAGAAAGGAAGGTACCAAGCATTAAATAAATTTTCTGCAATTTTATTTCTCACTGTTTTATTAGCATTATAAAATTTATTTAAAGCTTCACCTTCAAGCCATTCCATAGTTAATAACTTACTAGTAGATAAATTTTTATTAGGAACAGGTATATTTATACTCTTATGTTTTTTGAATATATTTTTATAAATAAAGATGTTTTTAAATTCATTATGGTAATCAGCTTCTTCTATTAATCGTTCTTTTAATTCATAGTATATATCTTCAGTGTTAATAGTACTTTCTATTTGTTTATAAATCTTAAGAATAAGTTTAAGTTGTTTAAGGTCTGCGTTAATAGATGAAAGCATATCAGGGTATTGCAACTTACATGCTAATAAATTACTTTTATTTTTTTCAATAGCTTTATGAACTTGACCTAGAGACGCTGCTTTAATAGCTTCTTTATCAAAATATTTAAATTTATCTTGCCAATTTATACCTAATTCTGTTCTCATCCTTCTCTTTACAAATAACCATCCCATTGAAGGAGCTTCAGCTTGTAGCATAGATAGTTTTTTTGCATATTCTTCTGGGATTGCATCAGGAATAGTAGACAGAATTTGTGCTACTTTCATAATGGGTCCTTTTAAATTTCCTAACAGTTGTGTTAATTCTTCCGCATTTTTATTTTTTGAGTAATGCCTAGAATGTTTTTAGCAGCAATTTTAGCTACAAATCCTCCGACATTAGTTCCAACTTTTATGATTCTTTTTGCTTCTTTACCATAATAGGTTTTATTAGTTTTAGGCATTGGTATTTTATATTATTCTGCTGCTAGGTCTATTTTTTTTGAGGATTGTTTGAAGTCTTTAATCTTTTGCTCGTATTGATTTTCAAAGTTACTAAAATTTCTTAATTTAACATGCCCAAAGCCTTTAATTGCTGAAAATATTTCAATTAAAGCTAAACTATTTTTATAGTTATTATTATTAAGTTTTTTTAAAATTAAATTTATGCAGTCATCTAAGGTTTTAATTAGCTGTTTTTCTTTTTTCTTTCTAGGCTATAAGCAAAAATGTTAAGTGGCGTATTTCTTATAAATTTTAATCTTTTTAAAATGCTAAAAAGATAAAAAACTTTTTTTGTAAATAGGATTTTTTTTGGCTTCTTTGTTTTTGAGTCTTTTAAATTTAGTATTGGAGGTGATAAATATATACCTAATTTAAAATCACCTTCAAAGTTTTCATTAAGATATTTTTCAAATCGACCATCAGTATATAGTCTAGCAACTTCAAACTCATCTTTGTAGGCCATAGTTTTAAACAAAGTATTTATAATTAATCTAGACAGTTTAAATTTTTTAGATTTAAACTTTTTATCTTTTTCAACTACTTTGCTTATTATATTTTTAAATTTCATTGCATATGTTTTATTATGATATTTTATTAAGTCGTTGTACCTATTATTAATTAGTACTTCTAATCTTTCATCCTTTTCATATTTAGTAGTAATGAGATTACACTTTTTTAATACATATTTGATATCTTCTGCAGCAAGTCTTCCCCAATTAAAGGCGCTTAAATTTTCTTCCACACTAACATTATTTATTTGTATTGCCTTTTCTAAGGCATCAATAGAAATAGGTATGAGACCCTTTTGTATTGCATATCCTACTAAAAATATATTTGAAAGTATTGTATTTCCAAATAAGTATTTAGAAAGTTCAGTGGCATTAATTTGATTAATTTCTAAAGTATTATTTTTAATTAAGTTAGATGTGAGTGAAGTGTTATAAGTAAAATTAGAATCCAAAACAAATTGAGATAAGGGTGTTTCATTATTATTAATGACAGCATGTGTTTTACTAGTGCTAAGCATATCTCTTACTTCTTTACTAGCAGAAACAACTATATCACACCCTAGTAATAGATTAGCAGATTTTTCTGCTATTTGTGTAGAATATATATTTTTAGGATTTTGAGCTATTTTAATATGACTTAAAACAGCACCACCTTTTTTGAGCAATACCAACTTGATCTAAAATAGATACCCCTTTTGTTCAATATGTGCTGCCATTCCAATTAAAGCGCCAATTGTTACAACGCCAGTACCTCCTATACCAGTAACAATAATGCTATACGTTTTATTATCTAAAGGGATAGTATTAGGTTTTTTTAGTTCATTAATTTTAGAGGTAGGATTATTTAACTTAGGGATAGATCTTTTTCTTAATACTACCGCCTTCAATTGACAAAAATGAGGGACAAAAACCATTAGCACAACTATAATCTTTATTACAGGTCGATTGATTAATAACTCTTTTAGTGCCATATTCAGTTTTAAGAGGTTCTACAGATATACAGTTAGACTCTACTGAGCAATCTCCACAGCCTTCGCAAACATAATGATTAATAAATATCCTTTTATCAGGGTCTTCTAGTTTTCCTCTTTTTCTTCTTCTTCTTTTTTCGGTGGCGCATGTTTGATCATATATAATTACGGTTACACCTTTAATAGTTTTTAAATTATTTTGTATAAGTTCTAGTTCTTTTCTATGATGGACGGTTGTTCCTTTTGAGAGTTCTTCTTTAACATGTTTATATTTTTCTATTTCATCTGTAACTATTACTACTTTCTTAACACCTTCTCCATATAATTGATGTGTTATTTGAGCAGTAGTTGGCACTCCATCTACTGGTTGTCCTCCTGTCATCGCTACAGCATCATTGTAAAGAATTTTATAAGTAATATTAACTTTTGCAGCAATTGACGCTCTAATAGCTAACGTTCCTGAATGATTGAAGGTTCCATCGCCAATATTTTGAAAAATATGATTGTCTTTAACAAAAGGAGCCATACCAATCCAGTTTGTGCCCTCAGCCCCCATATGAGTATACAATGAAGTATTTCTATTCATCCAAGCTGCCATAAAATGACATCCAATTCCGGCCATGGCTTTACTGCCTTTAGGAACTTTTGTAGAAGTATTATGAGGACAACCTGAGCAGAAATAAGGAGTTCTTTCTATATTATTTTTTTCTTTATTAGTTTTAATATTTATTTTTAAATGATCACTCAGATTATCTAAATTTACTTTGCAGTTTTTTTCAATTCTTGAAATAAGAACTCTTTTTAGATCTGATTTTTTAATTTCAAAATCATCTTTAATTAATTGATTATTATATTCATCTAATTTACCGACAATTATTTTTGGAGCGTTAGGGCTATTATATAAGCAGTTCTTTATATTAGCTTCTAAAAAGCTTCTTTTTTCCTCAACAACTAAAATTTCTTGCATTCTACTGGAAAAATTTTTAAATTTATCATTCTCTATTGGCCAACTCATACCTACTTTTAAAAGATGTATTCCTAACTCTTTTGCTCTTTTTTCATTAATATTTAGTGAGGCAAAGCATTCTAAAGTGTCAGCATAAGCTTTTCCAGTTGCAACAATTCCTATATTTTTAAAACCATTATTCCAAATAACTTTATTTATGTTATTTTTTTTTGCTAATTCTATGGCTAATGGAAGCTTTAATGAAGGTATACGTTTTTCCTGTTCTAACATATTATCATTAGGCCTTATATGAACATCTAACTGTTCTCTTTGTAAGATCTGGTTTTATGAAATTAAAACTTTCTTCATCTATCTGTATTGAAGCAGTGCTATCAATAATACTTGTTATACATTTCATAGAAACCCATAATCCAGAAAATCTAGATAATTCCCAACCAAAAAGTCCATATTCTAATAAATCATAAATATTTGAGGGATTTAACACTGGTATCTGGGCATCTAACATAGCAAATTCACTTTGATGCGCTAAAGTAGATGATTTAGCTGTATGATCATCTCCAAGTAAAGCTAACACACCTCCATTTTTATTTGTTCCCGCAGAATTAGCGTGTTTAAAGGCATCACCACTCCTATCAACACCAGGTCCTTTACCATACCAAATAGAAAATACACCATCATTTATTGAATCAGAAATTAGGTTGGGTTGTTGAGTGCCCCAAACTGCAGTAGCAGCTAGGTCTTCATTTAAACCTGGAGAAAACTTAATATCATTTTCAACTAAATGATTATTTGCTTGCCATAATGCTCTATCGTAATTTCCTAAAGGAGATCCTCTGTAACCAGATATAAAGCCTGAAGTATTCAGATTTCTTTTTTTATCTAGAGCTTTTTGTATAAGAGGTAACTTAACAAGAACCTGTGTACCATTTACAAAAATTCTTCCTTTTCTTATTAAATATTTATCTTCTAAACTGACATTAAGCATAGTATATTTATAACATAGTAATTTTTTTATACAAATATAGTAAATTTTAAATCAATATATATATGACAATATTAATTACAGGGGTAGCAGGGTTTATAGGCAGTCATTTGGCATCTAAAATGTTATCTCAGAATTTCAATGTTCTAGGAATAGATAATCTAAATAATTATTATAGTGTTAACTTAAAAAAGTATAGACTAAAACAGTTGAATAAATTTAAAAACTTTACTTTTATAAAAGCAGATTTATCTAAAGCAACAAATCTAGAAAAAGTTATAAAAAAAAAATTAAGTGTTATATGTCATTTAGCTGCTCAAGCTGGTGTAAGGTATTCAATTACAAACCCGAGTATTTATCTTAAATACAATATAGATGGATTTTTAAACATATTAGAATATTGTAGAAAATATAATACTAATTTAGTTTATGCATCTTCTAGTTCGGTTTATGGTGCAAATAAAAAAGTACCATTTTCTGTAAATGATGATGTTTCTAATCCCGTATCTTTATATGCTGTGACAAAAAGATCTAATGAGTTAATGGCTGAGAGTTATTTTAATTTGTATAACCTAAATTCTATTGGTTTAAGATTTTTTACTGTTTATGGTCCAATGGGAAGACCAGACATGGCTATATGGAAATTTACAGAGTCAATAATTAACAACAAAGCAATAGAAGTATTTAATAGAGGGAATCTAAGCAGAGACTTCACTTACATTGATGATATTATTGATGGAGTTCAAAAAGCTATCAAACTATCTAAAAATAAAAAATTTAGTAAACATCGAATATATAATTTGGGCAATAATTCACCAGTGGTTTTAAATACAATGATTAAACTTTTAGAAGATACTATTGGTAAAAAAGCTAAGAAGAAACTTGTCTCAATGCAACTAGGAGACGTTAAAAAAACTTTTGCTGATATTGAAAAAAGTAAAAGAGAACTAAAGTTTCAACCGAAAACCAGTTTGAGGCAAGGACTTACAAAGTTTGTGAATTGGTATAAAGAATATCATAAAATATAAGATTATTTTTGATATTTTTCTTTCCATTCATTATATGGCATCGAATAAACTATTTCTTTGGCCTTATCATAATTAATTTCTTGACCATTTTCCTTTGATGCTTCTACATACCACTTAGATAAACAATTTCTGCAAAATCCAGCTAGGTTCATTAAATCAATATTTTGCAAATCTGTATTTTCCTGAAGATGATTGAGTAATCTTCTAAAAACTGCTGCTTCAATTTTTCTTTATTTTCAGTATTCAACTGCTAACCTTGTCTAGCTTTTAGTCTTGGATTTTTCTTATTAATAACTATAAGCTTTCCTTTTCTTCTAATTAATCTGCAGTCTTTATCTCTTTTTTTGCACTTTTTAGTGATGCTAAAACTTTCATTTGATTTCTCCGAATATATATATATATATATAAAATGATTATTTGTCAAAAAAACTATGACCAAACTTTTAAAACTCCATCACAGTGCTTATAGGTGCAAAGACAGCGAAGAAACAAGAAAGTTCTATGAAGAGTTTCTAGAATTAAAACTAGTAAAGGTACTTGAAATTAAAAATACTAAAACTGATAGAAAAACTAATGCTTTACATACCTTTTATCAATTAAAAGATGGATCTTGTATAGCATTTTTTGAGGAACCAGAGACTGAATTTAATTTCAAAAAACAAAGAGATTTTGATTTGCATATTGCATTTGAAGTTTCTGAATCAGATTTACATAGAATGTTTAAAAAAGGGAATAATTCTGAAATTGAGACTAGAGGTATAATTGATCATGGTTTTATAAAATCTATTTACTTTAGAGACCCAAATGGATATGTAATTGAACTAACCTATCCAACAGAAAAATTAAATAATAACTCATATGAAACGAATATGAAGATTTTGAAGGATTGGCAAGATCAAAAGTTTATACCTTAAAAATTCCAAATTTTATGCATAGCATATTTATCTTTAAACTTTTCTCCTATTCTCAAACATTGGTTCCATTTACTCATTCTTTCAGATCTAGAGAAAGAACCAACTTTGAGTTGCTTCATTTTCCATCCAACACTTAAATCAGATATAAAGTTATCTTCTGACTCACCTGATCTTGCAGACAAAATACTCATAAGATTTAACTCATTAGATAATTTTAAGGCATTTGAGGTTTCAGAAATAGTACCTATTTGGTTGGGTTTGATTAAAACCGAATTTATAGCATTTCTTTTATATGCTTTTTTAATTAATTTTGTATTTGTTACTACTAGATCATCACCAACTACTTGCAGGTAAGAAGGAGAGTTTTCTTTTAGTTTTTTAAAATAATCTATATCTTCTTCTGCAAAAAGGATCTTCAATAGAAATAATAGGATAAGATTTTATTAATTTTAGTAAAAAATCATAAAGATCATTAGAGCTGAACAGAATATTTTTTTTATTAGAAATTTTATATTTTTTATTAAACTTAAAATTATTTGCTGCAATATCTAATGATAATGATACTTGCCTATATGGTTCAAAGCCAGCATCTTCAATAACTTTAACAAAGAAAATCTAAAACTGAAGTAATATCATTAAAGTGAGGCCAGTAACCTCCTTCATCGGCAACACCATATAGTTTATTTTCACTTAAGAGCTTTTCTCCAGCTAATTTATAAATTTTAAATACCCAGTGCAGAGCAGTATTAAAATCAGGTGCTCCATTAGGTATAATCATAAAATCTTGTATTGGAATACTACCTTTAGCATGAGCTCCTCCTCCTATTATTTGAATTTCTGGTAAGGGAAGTTTTTTTCTGAGGAACTATTTAAATATTCCCATATTGAGGTTTTATTTGCTGCAGCGGCTGCTTTTAAACTTGCCATTGAAACTGCAATGGTAGTATTAGCACCAATTTTTGATTTATTATGAGTTCCATCAAGTTCTATTAGTTTTTTGTCTATTGAAACTTGATCTTCAACATTAATCCCTACTAGAGTATCTTTAATTTTATTATTAATAATAAATATATTCTCATTAATGCTATTACCTAAAAATATATTTTCATCATTATCTCTTTTTCTAAAGCTTCTTTTTTTCCTTTAGAGGCACCTGAAGGTGAAATAGAAGCTCCATAAAAATTGTTATCTACTTGCACCTCTGCTTCTACTGTAGGATAACCTCTGCTATCAAAAACCATTCTACCTATTACATTAGTAATTTTTTTGACGACATAATTATCTAATATTAAATATAATTGTTCTAGAGTTTTAACTTCATCTATTAAAATGTGCTTACCTAATTGTCTTGTTATTTCTTGTTGTTTAACTTTGAAATACTCTACTGGAGATTTACCATCTACTCGAGCAAGAAGTAATAAAGGAGTGATATCAAGCAATCTTTTTGTGAAAAAATTTTTGTCCTCCCAGGAAATATTATCAATATAGTTTTTAACAAAATTAAAACTTAAATCTAATAGCTTCTTTCCTAATCCATCTGGTAATAGACTCTTTAGCAAAAGGTGATTATTACAAAATGCTAAATCAAAAACAGGGTCCCCCAGCATGCAGTTTCTGCATCTAAAATTAAAGGACTATTATCTTTTATGAGAATATTCTTGGGGCTAAAATCTCCATGAATTAAAGTTTTTTTATTTCTAACTAAACTTTCTGCAACACTATCAAATTTATTCTTAAAGTCTGGATACTTTTTTGATGTAAATAAAATATAAGGTTCTATACGTATAGAATGAAAAGTAACATCATTATCAAATTGTTTTTCAAGATTTTTACTGTTAAAAAAATTTTTATGTTTTTTAATCAGTAGATTGGACACATTTCTAAAATCTTCTTTTTCAACTTTTTTGTTAAGTAATTTTTTTTTCCATACTAAATAACTATCAGGGCTGTACCATTCCATTGCTAATATATAGTTTTTATTATCATAACCTAGAAGTTTGGGAAAATTATTAGGAGCAATTTCAAAACAGTTTTGAAAGTACATAGCTTCAAATTTACTTCTACTTATTGGTGCATACCAGTCTTCTTTTACTGTAAGCTTAGCTAATGCTCTCTTAATACAAAACTCGATATCTTGTTCAGTTTTTACGTACCATATATCAGAAGAAACGCCATCTGTAATTTTTTTACTATTATAATCAATAGATTTATTTAAAAGCTGAAATTTACATGCTGCGTCAAAAAAACCTCTACAGGTAATTTATTTGTTTTCAATTAAAAGTACCTGATCTTTTTCTATTGGCTTCATAGGACCAGATATTGTTGCTCCAACTTCTACAACAATAGTATTATATGATAATGAGCCTTTTACTTTTCCACCTTTGAAAACTTTCAATTCAACTACTTCTCCATTTCCAGTAAACTCACCATAGATTTCTAAAGAGTTACAATTAAGGTTACCGTCTATTCTACCTTTTGGTCCTATTTTTACAGTAGTCCCTTTAATATTCCCTTTGATATGACCGTGTACATCTAATATGCAGGCAGCTTTTAAAACAGTGCCTTTTTCTACTATTAGTTTTGTCTCATATGCAATACTAGAAATACTTAAATTGCTTTTCATAATTTTTTTATATCACAAAAAATAATAAAAGCGATTGTTTTTTTAAATAAACAAATTATTATAATATTATGATTAACAGTTTATCAAAGTGTAATAATACAGAGGATTTTAGGTTATTAGCAAAATCTAGATTGCCGGCTCCTATCTATCATTATATAGATGGTGCAGCTGATGATGAAATTACTATAAAACAAAATACAAAGTCTTATGAAAATTGTGACTTAGTTCCTAATGTTTTAGCAGGAGTTCAAGATGTTGATATTTCTGTAGAACTAATGGGAAAGAAAATTGATATGCCAATTTTTTGTTCTCCTACAGCACTACAAAGATTATTTCATCATGATGGTGAATTGGCTGTAGGAAAAGCAGCACAAAAATTTAATACTTTCTTTGGTGTCTCTTCATTGGGTACATATAGCTTAAAAGAAATTGCAGAACACGTTTCAACTCCAAAAATATTCCAATTTTATTTTCATAAAGATCGTGGTCTTAACAATAGTATGGTAGAGCAATGCAAAGAAGCAAAATTTGATGCTATTGCTTTAACTGTTGATACTATTACTGGAGGAAATAGAGAAAGGGATTTGAAAACAGGATTTACTTCTCCACCTAGGTTAACATTAGCAAGTTTAATTAGTTTTGCAACGCATCCTATGTGGGCTTTCAATTATTTTACTCATGAAAAATTTGAATTATCTCAACTCAAAGATTACATTAAAGAAGGAAGTAATCTAGCTATTTCAGTAGGAGATTACTTTAGTTCTATGTTAGATCAAAATATGAATTGGAGTGATGCTGAGAAATTAAGGAGCCAATGGGGTGGTCATTTTTGTTTAAAAGGAATAATGAGTGTTGATGACGCTAAAAAGGCAGTAGATATTGGAGCATCTGCAATAATGATTTCTAATCACGGTGGAAGACAGTTAGATGGTTCAAGAGCCCCTTTGATCAATTAAAAGAAATTGTAGATGCAGTAGGTGATAAAATAGAAATTATTTGTGATGGAGGAATAAGACGAGGTACACATGTATTAAAAGCTCTATCTTTGGGGGCAAAAGCATGTTCTGGAGGAAGGTTTTATTTATATGCTTTAGCAGCAGCAGGGCAAAAAGGTGTTGAAAAAGCATTAAATAATATGCATTCGGAAATAATTAGAGATATGAAGCTAATGGGATGTAAAAAAATTAGTGATCTTTCAAGAAATAATATTCGTTTTAGATAAAACTTAATTATTTAAATTTAGACAGACTTTAGATCCTTTTTCATATAAAAGAATTCACAATAATTCTTATCTAGTTTTTTATCATGTAAAACTTCCTTTACAAAGATGGATACTGCTTCTATTTGTTTTGAACTTAAAAATTTTTTTGAAGACACGGGTCTATAAGAGCTATCATAATCTTCGAAAGTAGTATCATAACATTTTTCTTCTTTATAGGCTTTTTTTGAAAAATAAGGCATTCCTGTTCCAGGTCTTCCACATTTGATAACATTTATTATTTCATCAAGTGTTAGATTTATATTTCTTAATGATACTCCAGCACCATATCCACCACCACCTTTACCATGCCAGGAATGGCATCCCATACAATTTCCCTTTTTATATACATTAAGTCCATATTTATGTTCTTCTAAAGTTAACTCCTAAGATATTGGTGCAAAAAATTAGTGAAGAAATTAAAAAAAATAGTGAAGATAAAATTTTTATTTTTTTTCATAATTTAAAAATAATAATATTAATAAACTTTTCAATTATATTTTTCGTATTACTGATGAATGAACAATTTTGATGTATATAAAAAATCAAAAAATATTTTAGAAAATTTTCTACAGGAAAAAATTTCAAAATATAGTCAATATAGAAATTTTGATTATGGGCCTAATTATCCTCATAAAGCAGTATCAGGTTTATCTCCTTATATAAGTAAAGGCATTATTAAAGAAGAATATATACTAAATAAAATTAATGATAGTAAAAATAGTTCAGATAAATTTATACAAGAAGTTTTATGGAGAACTTATTGGAAAGGATGGCTTGAAAGGCACAAAGAAGTTTGGTTGGATTACAAGGATAGTTTTAAACTTGAGTTAGATAATATATACCATAGTGAATTAGCAGAAAAATATGAACAAGCTATAAATGGTAAAACTAAGTTAGAGCCTTATGATGAATGGATAAATCAACTAAAAAATACTGGTTACCTTCATAATCATGCAAGAATGTGGTTTGCTAGTATATGGATACATTACTTTGGTTTGCCATGGCAATTAGGTGCTAAATTATTTTATGATCATTTACTTGATGCGGATATTGCATCAAATACACTTTCTTGGAGATGGGTAGCTGGTTTACAAACTGAAGGAAAAAATACATAGCAAATAGCCATAATATTATGAAATTCTCTTTATCCAGATTTAAAAGTTTTAATTTACCTAAATTACTTTCAAAAGATATTCCATTTAAAAAATATACACTTAATGAAATTAACTATAACAATGATTTTATTTTAGATCCAAATAAAAAAAATGCATTTATTGTAGTTGAAAATAATTTAGATATTAATTTTATTATAGAAAATAAAGACAATATCTTTATAGTTTTATTACTTCAGACAGATAGCATTAAAAATAATATGAGTCTCAATATCTAAAAAGTTTCAAACTAGCTGTAGTACTGATTTTATAAATTTATGCAAGCAATATAATATAAACATAAAAAATTGATATATCAAAATGTTTTAATGAATGTTTGAAGGTATTAAAAGATGAAAAAATATTTAACGTTTACTCTGATTATATTACTATAGGATTTGAAAAGGACACAATTAAAAAACTTACAACAATCTTTAAAAAATGAAAATATTTCATATAATTTTTTCTTAAATAACTTCTATAAAGAAGTTTGGAGTTTTTGTAATAAAGGTTTTTTTAATTTTAAAAAAATTTTGATAAGTTAAATTATATTTAATCAAAGATATTTATTTTGTAACATCTCAATTACTTTGTAATCTGCTGCCAACCAATCCAATTGGGACAGTTGTTTTACAGTTACTAATTTATATGATTTATGTACTTTAAGAGTTATTTTCAATTCTTTTATATTTGATAGAAAAAAATTCAGTTTAATTTTATTTATATCATAACTGTAATTATAAGAAACAAAGTGTTTAAAGTTTGTTATTTCCAAGTTTAGTTCCTCCAATAATTCTCTTTTAGTGCTGTTATTTTATCTTCATTATTTTCTACTTTTCCGCCAGGAAACTCAAATTTATATGAAAAAGCAGCATTTTTATGAAACTTTCTTTGTGTTACTAAAATTTTATTTTCAAAAAATATTATTGCAGCTACTACTTCTAATGACATTTTATTTTGTTATTATTTAAATTTGATATTAATGATTTTAAGTCTTTACTAGATGGTTCTTGATAGGCCTCTAATTCAAAATAATGAATACTAGCTAATATGTGATCAAATATGTCTGATTGTATGTCTTCGTACTCTTTCCATTTTGTAGTATTAGTAAAAGCATAAACTTCTATTGGAAGGCCATATTGGTTTATAGGAAGTTGTCTTACTAATAATGTCATATCTTGTCTTATTTTAGGGTGTTTTTCTAGATAGTTTTTTATATATATTCTGAAACAACCTAAATTAGTTAGTGACCTTCTATTTTATGTCCTCGTTACCTAAAGATGCATTAGCTTCTTTTAATTCTATACTTTTATTTCTTAAATAATCTTTTAATAATACTAAATGACTTAATTCTTTTAAAAAATTTTCATCAATAAATTGAATTGAAGAAACAGATAAAATAATTCTTCTTTTAATTCTTCTTCCACCACTTTCTTGCATTCCTCTCCAGTTCTTAAAAGTATATTCAAGAAACTTTGCTGTAGGAAATGTAGTAATAGTATTATCCCAAGCTTTTACTTTAACTCTATGTAAACCAACTTCCATTACTTCTCCATCTATATTTAAATCTTTGAGCTCAATCCAATCTCCTTCTTGAAGTAATTTACCACCATAAACTTGAATACTAGCTATTAGTCCTAAAATAGTATCTTTAAATACCAAAAGTAAAATAGCACCAAGTGCACCTACACCAGATAATATTCCCCAAGGTGATAAATTTAATGCATAGCAGATTGAAAGAATAGCAGTAATAATTATTATAATTAATTTAATTAACTGTAAGTAACTATTTACTGGATATTTGATAAAAAATTCATTCTTTTTGAATGTATCATTAAGTGCTGTTAGTAATTTATTTAATAAAATAGAAAGTGATATTAATATCCAAATACCAGATATTTTTTTTATAATATAGGTGAATTTCTGCAAGTCATCAGCTATTACTGCAGAATTATTTAAAGTTAGTAAAAGAACCAATGGTGAAAGTATATAACCTAGAGTATAAAAAAAACGTAATTTAACTAAATTTTTAAATAAGTTTTTATTTTTTTCTCTATTATTTTTTTTAGAACTAGGATGAATAAATTTTAAAAATAATAAAGGAAATAATAATGCTAAAAGATAGTAATTAAAAAATAAAAATTCAATTTTGACAGATATTCCATATTAATTCCTTAGTATTTATTGGTGGGCGGTACTGGGATCGAACCAGTGACCCCCACGATGTCAACGTGGTGCTCTCCCTCTGAGCTAACCGCCCTATATATATTTATTATAGTAATACATAATCAATTTTTTTTATAAAGTTTTTTTTTAGATAATGATTACTATTACTAATGATAATAATAATCATTTACATTTATATAATATATGTTATATTTTATTTTTAACTAATTTAGGGGATATTATGAAATATTTAATTTTAATAATGATATGTGTTATGTGTAAAAGCTTATACGCCGACTTTAAACTTTTTGATTCTATTGGTTATAGATATTATCATGATTTAGATAATGAGAGGGAAGGCTCTAAATTTAGAACATATGCAAGTAAAAAAGTATTTAAAAATGATAAATTAAAAATGGCTTATGAGAGAAAAAGAACAGGAAGAGGTTTTGAAGCAGGAACGTTTTTTGTAGATTATGAGTTTAAATTCTAAAATGAAGCATAAAATCATTATTAATGTTTTACTAAGCTTTTTTATTATTTTTCCTTGTTTAGCCAATGATATATTGAATTTATATTCAGCTAGACAAGAAGTATTGATGCGTCCCCTTATTAAATTATTTGAAGATGAATATAAAATTAAAGTTAATATAGTATCAGCTAAAGCTAACCAATTAATTAATAGAATAGTGCAAGAAGGAGAATACACAAATGCTGATATATTACTTACTACAGATGTTGGTAGATTGCATATAGCTAAAGAAAAAATATTTTTCAAAAAATTGATAGTATTACTTTAACTAATCTAATTCCTAGTAATTATAGAGATAAAGATAATTATTGGTTCGGGATTAGTCTGAGAGCAAGGTTATTAGTCTATAATAAAAATAGTATTAATAAATCAGACCTCAATGGTTATATGGATTTAGCTAATGATAAGTGGAAGAGTAAAATATTAGTAAGATCATCCAGTAATGTTTATAACCAATCACTAATATCTGCAATGATTATAAAATACGGTGAAGAAGAAGTTAAAAATTTTTTAAAAGGATTTATTAGTAATTTTGCAAGAAAACCATCAGGTGGAGATAGAGATCAAATAAGAGCTGTAGCAGCTAGAGAGGGTGATCTTGCTTTGGTTAATAGTTATTATTTTTTGAAAATGAAAAGCCAAGATGATCAAAAAAAACTAGGTCATGTAATTGAGTATTTTCCAAAGGATAACTTTATGCAAACACATATTAATATTAGTGGAGCCGGCATAATCAAAAATAGTAAAAATAAAGAAAATGCTATAAAGTTTTTAGAATTTTTAGTAAGCAATGAAGCACAAAAAATTTATGCCGAAGTAAACTTTGAATATCCTATCAGAAAAAATATTGAATTAAATAGATTTATGAAAAAATATAATAATTTTATTAAAGATGATATAAATTTAAGTGATTTAGCAAAACTCAATAAAAAGTCCATAATGTTAATGGATATTGCTGGATGGCAATAGTTGTGGTTATATTTATGAATGTTAACTTCTTCTATATTAAATTTTAAAAAAACTAAGCAATCTTTTTTATTTCTCAACTCTTCTCACAGTGGAAGAAACTATTCAGATTTTACCAAATATTTTTCTAATTTATCTATAAGTGATATGAGAAAATCAGAAGATAATTATATGGATTTATTATTTGATAATAAAAAGCTAAATATTAATTTGCTTACAGCTAATTTCCCTAGAATATTTGTAGACTTAAACAGATTCCACTTGAACTAGATCCAAGTATGTGGCATGGAAAGTTTAATGCATCAATATTTAATAAATCAAAAAAAGTTAACTCTGGGATAGGAGTAATACCAAAGGTATGTTTTAGTGGGAAGAAAGTTTATAATAATTTATTGCTTTTTAAAGAAGCTAGAAGAAGGCTTCTTAATTATTACTTTCCTTACCATAGAAAATTTAGAATGTTAATTGACTACATAAAGAAACATCATAACAAAGTTATAATATTAGATTGTCACATTCAATGTCATCAGAAATAGTAAGTGAAAGTACAGATATAGTTCTTAGTAATAATAGGAATAAAAGCGCTAATCCTATAATAACTAATATTTTACAAAAACTATTTGAGTCATACGGCTATAAAGTGAGTATTAATAATCCATTTGAGGGAGGTTTTATAACAAAATATTATGGTAGACCTATTAATCGCATTAATGTAATACAAATAGAAATTAATAAAAAACTATACCTTTTTGAAGAAAAACTTTAATATTGATAAGAAAAATTTTAATAAACTGAAAAATTGTTTTTCTGATATTATAAATTATATTAATTTAAGTGCGACAGAAATTTGAAATGTTATAAGGTTAGAATTAATTGATTAAAACATTTTTTATATATTTTTTGGCCTTTATTTTAGGCTTATTCTTATTTATATCAATTAGTATATTTGGTATCATTAAATATACTAAAGATTTACCTGATTATAAACAATTAAAGGAGTATACCCCATCTATAATTAGCCGTTTATATACTGGAAATGGAACGTTATTAGCAGAATTTTCTGCTGAAAAAAGAGTTTTTATACCTATTGAGTCTATACCAGATATAATAAAAAAAGCTTTTGTATCAGCTGAAGATAAAAATTTTTTGATCATAAAGGAGTTGATTTACAGAGTATAAGCAAGGCTGTTTTGATAAATATAAAAAATTTATATGAGGGAAAGAGGTTAGTAGGAGCCTCAACAATTACACAACAATTAGCAAAAAACTTTTTACTTAGTAATGAAGTATCTTTAAATAGAAAAATTAGAGAGGCTCTATTATCATTGAGAATAGAAAGAATATTAACTAAAGGTGATATTTTAGAATTATATTTAAATGAAATATTTTTAGGCAAAAGGTCTTATGGAATAGCAGCGGCTGCTTTGAATTACTTTAATAAATCATTGGATGAGTTGGATTTACATGAAATAGCTTATTTAGCAGGACTCCCAAAAGGTCCAAATAATTATGATCCTGTAAAAAATAAAAAGGCTGCAATTATAAGAAGAAATTATGTTTTAAATAGAATGTTTGAAGATGGAGTAATAACTAACTCTGAAGCCTCTAAGGCATCTATGCAGCCTATGATTAGTAGTACTATACAAAAGGTAAAAAAACCTTATGCACCATATTTCATTGAAGAGGTAAGAAGAAATATTATAGAAAAATATGGAGAGACCTCTTTGTATAGAGAAGGATTAAATGTTATTACGACTATTGATCCAAAACTTCAAAAAATAGCAATAAATGAGTTGAGAAGTGGTTTAGAAAATTATGATAAAAGACATGGTTGGAGAGGGCCATTAGAAAATTTAGGCAGCAATGATTTAGAAAGTTTAAGGATTAAATATAAAAATTTTCCTGGTTTACATGATAAAATTGCAGTGCTTATTTTAGAAATAAATAAAAATGAAATCTTAGTTCAAAATTACAAAATAAAAATAAATTTAAAATAAATGTAGAAAATCTTTTTAAAAGCAAATGGTTAAATAATGGAGAAAAAAAATTTGAAGTTAAAAATATTAAAAGTTTTTTAAAAAAAAAGACATTATAATACTAAAAAAATATAAAGAAAATAATATAGATAATTATAAAATTGACCAAATACCAAAAGTTAATGGAGCTATAGTAGTAATAGATCCAAGAAATGGTAGAGTTTTAGCTCTTTCTGGAGGCTATGATTTTGATGGAAGTGAATTTAATAGAGCAACTCAAGCTTATAGACAGCCGGGCTCAGCTTTTAAACCATTTGTTTATTTAGCAGCTTTAGAAAATGGTTACTTACCAAATACAAAAATTTTAGATGCTCCTTTAGTTATTGATCAAGGACCAGGGTTAGAAAAATGGAAACCTAAAAACTATTCAGGAATGTTTTACGGACCTTCTACGTTAAGAGTAGGACTTGAAAAATCAAGAAATGTTATGACTGTCAGGTTAGCAAATGAAATAGGAATGAAAAAAATTGTTGAGATTTCAAAAGGTTTAGGTTAGGAGATTTTCCGCCTTTACTTGCTTCTTCATTAGGATCAGAAGAAACAACACTATTAAATTTAGTAGCTGCATACTCAGCTTTTGTTAATGGAGGTAGGTATAATAAGCCGGCACTTATAGAAAAAATACAAAATAGAAATGGTAAAGTTATATTTCGTAGAGACATTAGAGTATGTAAAAAATGTGAGGAATTGCAAACTAATAACTTTGTCAGGCCAATATTATTTCCAGAAGGGGAAAAAATAATTGATAGTAATCACGCATTTCAATTAACATGGATGTTAAAGGGAGTAACTACTAGAGGTACAGCAAGATCTTTGAATAAACTAGATTTAACTATAGCTGGAAAAACAGGAACAACTAACGATAATATGGATGCTTGGTTTCTAGGTTTCTCTCCAGAGTATGTTGTAGGAGTATTTGTTGGATATGATACTCCCAAATCATTAGGGGATAAGGAAACAGGCGGAAAAGTTGCTGCTCCAATATTTGCTGAATTTATGAAAAAAGCTTTAGATCAAAGAGAAAATAGGCCTTTTCTAGTTCCTGAAGGAATTGAAATGATAAAAATAGACTATTTATCAGGTAAAAAAGCCATAGATGTATCTAAAAATGTTATCTTTGAAGCTTTTATAAAGAATTCATATATATCAAAAAATAAAGATGTAATAAAAGAAGATACTATTATTAATGATTTTGAAAGTAATTTATATTAGGGAGTTTTTATGAAGTTGGAAATAGAGTCTGAAATTGAGAATATTAAAAAAAATATAAATTCAATTAGGAGGTATCTTTGACTTAGATAATTTAGTTAAAAAAATTAATGAACTAAAGTCTATGTCAGAAGAAGATAGCCTTTGGGAAGATAAAGAAAAAGCCCAAAGTATCTTTAAAGAGAAAAGAAAGTTAGAAAATCTTTTAAATAACTTTAACAAGCTTGAATCAGAATATGAAGATTTAGTTAATTTTAATGAACTTTTTAAGTCAGAAAATGATGATGGCTTAAAACAAGAATTAACTGATCTACTTACAAATACAGTAAAACTTTCAACAGCACTTAAAATCAATACTCTGCTTTCAGGAGAAGCTGATAGTAATGATTGTTATATAGAAATTAATGCCGGAGCAGGAGGTACTGAAAGTCAAGATTGGGCTCAAATGTTATCAAGAATGTACATAAGATGGATTGATAATAAAAATTTAAAAAAGTATTATGGCTATTAATTCTGGAGATGAGGCAGGAATAAAATCTATAACAATAAAAGTAGAAGGAGAAAAATGCCTTTGGCTTATTAAAATCTGAAAGTGGTGTACATAGATTAGTAAGAATATCACCTTTTGACGCACAAAAAAGAAGGCATACTAGTTTTTCAAGTGTTTGGATCTATCCAATAGTGAGCAATGATATAGAGATTGAAATTGATAATAAAGATCTCAGAATAGATACTTATAGAGCATCAGGAGCAGGTGGACAGCATGTTAATAAAACAGACAGTGCAATAAGAATTTCTCATTTACCTACTGGAATAGTAGTACAATGCCAAAATCAAAGATCTCAACATCAAAACAGAGCTTCTGCTTTGAAGATGTTAAAATCTAGGCTATATGAATTAGAGCTGAGAAAAATTGAAGAAAAAAGAAGTAAGAATACCCAAGAAAAAAAGGAAATAGGTTGGGGGCATCAAATCAGATCATATGTTTTGCAACCTTATAAATTAGTAAAAGATTTAAGAACCGGAAAAGAAAGTTCAGATATTGATAAGGTTCTTGATGGAGATTTAGATGATTTTATTTTTTCTTTTTTATCTTCTAATAATAAATAGAAAATTTAGTTTTTTTCTATAAATTCAATCACTTCTTCTACATGATTATTTACTTTAACTTTATTCCAAATTTTTGTTATTAAAGATTCTTTATTAATAAGTAATGTTGTTCTTTCAATACCAAAGTATTTTCTTCCATACATACTTTTCTCAACCCAAACTCCATAATTTTCACAAGTTTTTTGATTTTCATCAGATAATAAATCAATAGTAAGATTTTGTTTTTCAATAAAACTTTGATGTTTCTTAATAGAGTCTTTAGAAATACCGTAAATATGATAACCTAAAGAATTAATTTTGCTTTTATATTTGGAAAAACTAATTGCTTCTTTTGTACATCCAGGAGTATTATCTTTCGGATAAAAAAATAATACTAAATTTGATTTTAGCTTATGTAACTCAATTTTATTATTATTTTGATCAAATAATAAAAAATTTGGAGCTTTTTATTAACTTTAATAGACATTTGTAATATATTACCTCATAATTATAATAATTAGATTATAACATTGTTCAAACATAAAATAATTAAATATTTTCTTATTTCTGCTTTAATTTTATTCTTTTTAATTTTTATAGCAATATTAAGGCTATCTTATAAACCACTAGATATAACTTATTTTTCTAATACTTATCCTCTAGTTCAAAAAAAGTATCAGAATTATTTGATATTAAGTCTAAAAAAGTTTTTTTGAAATTAGATGTTTTAAAGAATGAACTAAGTGTTAAAGCGTACAATGTATTATTAAAGGATTTCAATTATAAAATATCAAATGTTAAAGCAAAGCAAGCATTAATTACTTTCAAAATAACGGACATAATAAAAAATAAAATAGAAACAAATAATATTACTATAATACAAGGAGGGTTAGATATTTATGATTTAAAAGAATTTGTTCAAACTAACCAACTTGATAATTCTAAAAGAAGTATACTTTTAATAATATTGTATTTGAAGAAATTAATATTAACATATATGAAGGTAATAAAAAAATTGCAATACTATCTAATTGTAATTTAGCTTTATCTAAGAATAAAGATGGTTTACAAATCAATGATTATGTTAATAGATAATTTGGTTTTAAAAAACTCTAATACAAAAGATAATTTAATTTTAAATAATTTAAAACTAATACAAAAGAATAAATCTAATTATACTTTCAAAATTGAAAATATAGAATTACAAAACAAGAATCTTATTTTAAAAATAAATATATTAAAAATCTAAATAAAGTTTTATTTAAAGAAATTATATTTAATTACAACTCAATCTCTTTTTATACTAGTATTGAAGGCAAAGTTCTCTTAAATAATTATACAAACAGTTTTTTTGCAAATGGAACTATTATGAATTTTAGAGAATTTAATGGTGATTTAACTGTTAATATTGATAAATTGCCTATATTTACTTTATTAGAAAATAATATTTTTTAGAAAATAAATATAAAGTTAATAATATTTCTTCCATATTATTTAGTGGAATGCTAACAGCTACAATCAAAAGAAATATATTTGAGAAAGTTGGTATAAAAATATTTTCTAAGTTAAATGAAAGCGATATTTTTTTAAAAACCTTAAAAATAGTACAAAAATAAAAATTGAGGATATTGCCTTAGAAGGACAGTTCAATAAAAATATATATGAGATAAAAAAATCTTAATATAAATCAAGATAAGCAAAATTTAAAAATTAATGGTAAGTTTTATAATAATTTTAAAAACTTTTTTCTTAATATAAATGCAGAAAAATTAAATTTAATAAGGTAAATAAATTTTTAAATAATTCTTTAGAATCAAATTTAAAATACTTAGATGGTATATCAAGCATAAATGTAGAAAAGGTTAAAAATCTTAAATTAAATATATTAAAAGATAATAATAATACGAATTTCAATATTCTAAATAGCGATCTTGAAAACATAAAATTAGTTACAAGAAAAAAATGAAATTTGATATTTCCTCTGCAAAAATAATAAAAAAAAATAGAAATATTAGATTATATAGTTCAGATATGAAAGTACAAGGAGTGTTAGGTAGCTCTTATATATCAAGTTTAAGTATATTTAGTGATGACTATAGAAAAATTAAAAGCAATATAGAAGTAAAAAGTAATATTAGTACTAATTATAAATTTCTAAATTTTCTATTATCAGAGTTTAATATAAATAAAAACTTGCCAAAAAATCTAGAAGGAGAGGTGTCAGGGTTTTTAAAAATATTCAAATAAAAAAAATATGGATCTTATAGATATTTTTTTGAAGGTTCTTTAGATAATTTTAATTATATTCAAACTAATAATGAAGATATGCCAATAGTTTTAAGTAAATTTAATGGTGAAGTTGTGCTATCAAATGATTTAATAAAAATAGATGGCAATGGTGCTATAAATGGTTCGCAATCAGATATTAAGATATTAGTTAATAAAGATGGTATTTTAACTGCTACTATTGATGCTCAAGCAAAGCCTTCTTCTTTTAACTTTCTTGGTAAATATAATTTTATACAAGAAGGCAACTCAAAATTAAAAATATCTATAACAAAAAATATGAATACTAGAAAGTGGAAAGCTAGCTTTAATGCAAATTTGTTTTCAAATGAAATTAAAGTTAACTTTATTAATTTTTTTAAGCCCATAAATAGAAGGGGAACTATATCAGGTGAATTATATTTTGAAGATTTAGATCTTATTAAAGTAAATAAATTAGATTTTTTAACTGAGGAGCTTCTGGTAAGTGCAAATTTACTATTTAAGGAAGAAGGTGAATTAGAAAGTATATATATAAATAGATTTATTAAAGATAGAAATAATTTTAAAGCACAAATACAATTTATAGAAGGTAAATATGATTATTTGAAAATTGAAGGAGAAAGCTTAGATTTTAAAAGTCTTAAAAGCTATGGAGAAGGAGTCTTAAATAATATAGTTTTATATTTAAATATAGATAACTTTTATTATGACAGGATATATTTTGGACGTACATTTATTGAGAGTGAAATTAAAAACAACCAATTAATAAAATTTAAAGGAAATATTTCTGATAATAAAAGTATTTATATAAGATTTGCAAATATAATGGATAAGCAATCAGAATTAAATAAAATAAATATTGAGTTTGATGATTTTGGAAAATTTTTAAATAAATCTTCTATATCAGACTCATTTATTGAAGGAGAGGGACAGCAACCTTATATTTTAAAGAGCTAAATTTATTAAGTGGTAACATAGAAATTACTGATAGTAGTATCAAAAACTCTTCTTTTTTGGCAAGACTTTTACAATTAGCATCTTTTACTGGATTATTAGAAATTTAACTAATGAAGGTATTCCTTTTGACAGAATTATTGTTAATTTTACAAAAAAAATAGTATTATAAAGATAGAGGAGGCCAAGTTTCAGGGCTTTTCATTAGGTGGTAACCTTAAAGGAGTCACTGAACTAAATAAAGAAAAGATTAATTTAGAAGGTATTATAGTACCAGCTTATGCTATAAATGCTCTATTAAATAAAATACCGTTAATAGGACAAGTAATTACTGGCATTGAAGGTGATGGATTGATAGGAGTAAATTTTAAAGTCACAGGAACTTATGATGAACCTAATTATAATGTTAACCCTTTATCTATTTTAACACCAGGAATTGTAAGAAGTATATTTGAAAGTTTTTTTGAAGGTAATAATGAAGATAAAATTACTGAATAATTTTTACTAAAATGCATGTTTTTTTACCTATTGAAACCTGTATAGTATTATTTTCTAATAAATCTTTTTCCGTAATTAAATAATTAAAATCTGAAATTTTTTTTCCATTTATTTTTGCTGCACCTTGTGAAATTAATCTTCTCGCATCACTATTTGATTGGCATAAAATATTTTCAATAGTAAGGATCTTATATATTTGAATACCATCTTTTAAAATAGATAAGTCTATATTAACGCTTGGTAAGTTGGATATGCCAACTTGTTTATTCATAATTTCTTTAGCAGAATTAAAAGCATTTCTAGATTTTTCTTTTCCATGTGCAAGCTCTGTAATACTGTTAGCTAATAAAACTTTAGCCTCATTTATTTCTTCACCTTCAAGGTTTTCTAACTTAGCTATCTCATTAAGGTCTATTTCAGTGAATAATTTAAGAAACTTTATTACATCTTCGTCAACAGTATTTCTCCAAAACTGCCAGAAATCAAATACTGGTAAATACTCCTCAGATAACCAAATAGCTCCTTGATCTGTTTTACCCATTTTTTTTCCATTTGCAGTAGTGATCAATGGAGAGGTTATGGCATGAACATTATTTATATTTTTATCAGCTACTTTTTTAATCAGATCTATCCCATTTATAATATTACCCCACTGATCAGATCCACCAAATTGAACATTACAATTAAAATTTTTATTCAAATAGTAGTAGTCATAAGCTTGTGTAATCATATAATTAAATTCTAAAAAACTTAAATTTTGCTCTCTTTCTAGCCTTGTTTTGACTGAGTCAAATGTTAACATCCTATTAACTGAAAAATATTTTCCAAAATTTCTTAAGAAATCAATATAATTTAAATCGTCTAGCCAATCTTCATTATTTACAAGCTTGGCTCCATTAGCACTATCATTGAAATCAATAAACCTTTCAATGACCCTTCTAATGCCTTTACTATTAGAATTTATTTCATTACTAGATAAAATTTTTCTAGTGCTATCTTTACCAGATGGGTCACCTATTTTCGTAGTACCTCCTCCTAGTAATACTATTGGTTTATTTCCTGTTTTTTGAAGCCATTTCAATAACATTAATTGTAATAAACTACCAACATGTAATGTATTTGAAGTACAATCAAAACCAGTATACCCTATTATTTTTTCGTGATTACTTTGTAATTCCTCTAGGTCAGTTGTTTGATGAATAAACCCCCTAGTTTTAATAATATTAATAAATTCTTTTATATTGTCATGCATATTTAGATATTAAAGTTAGTTTCTTCGCATTTTAAAAAATATATATTTTCATTATTAGTAGCAGAAATTTCATTATTTTCTAAATTAATTTTTAAATTAATATCATTTAATATTAAACTTATTTCAATATTACTAATCTCATTGATTTTTGCTATATATTCTTTTCCTTTAATAGTGATATAACTTTTTTTTATAGATCTAGTTTCTAGTATATCTATTAATTCAATATCTAATTTATTTTTTTCACAAAAAAACTTTTTTTGTTCAAACCTTTTAAAATCACAGTTGCTATTGAAAAATAATAATAGAAAAAAAATAGAAATAAAGAGTTTTTTCATTTTCTTTTTTCCTGTTTCAATAGCTTCTATATCAATTTCTTCTTCTATTTCTTTAGGCTCTTCTTCTTTTTTTCTTGTCATTAAGTCCTAATGCTTCTGCAACTGCCTTAGGATCAGTAAGCTCAATAGTCTCTTCTGTAATTTTTGTAGATTTAGTTTTAATAATTTTCTTATCTGGCTGTGCTTCGAGGTTATCTACTTTGGTAATATCATCTATTTCAGATTTTTCTTCTTCTTTAGCTTCAACTTTCTTTTAGTTTCTTCTTTTCTTTTCTTCTTTACTTTTTCTTCTTCTTTTTCCTTTCGTTTTCTTTTATTTCTTCTTTTTTTTCTTTTCTTCTTCTTTAGTTTCTTCTTTTCTTCTTCTTTAGCTTTCTTTTAGCTTCTTCTTTCTTCTTCTTTAGCTTCAACCTTTTCTTCTTCTTTAGCTTTTACCTTTTCTTCTTCTTTAGTTTCTACTTTTTCTTCTTCTTTAGTTTCTACTTTTTCTTCTTCTTTAGTTTCTTCTTTTTCTTCTTCTTAGCTTTACTTTTTTCTTCTTCTTATTTCTTTAGTTTCTTCTTTTCTTCTTCTTTAGTTTCAACTTCTTTTTTCTTCTTTAGCTTCTACTTTTTCCTCTTCTTTAGTTTCAGTACCTTCTATTATTTTAGCTAATTTGCTCTCTTCTAATTTATCTGCATCATTTTTATTTACATCAATCACTACTCCTTCAGGAAACCTGACACCATTTACAACACCAGATTTAAGCATTTCTACTCTCACCCATTTTTCATCTTCATTTTTATCTATATTATTAGTAGTTTCTTCCGTAGCCTGATTATTTTCTTTTATATTATTTAATTCAGACTTTTTAGATTTATTTTTAATATCATAATTTTTATTAATGTAGTTTCTTAATACTTTTACTCTAGCTGCTAATGCTGCTAATCTGTTTGTGCTATCTGTCTCATTTAAAAGTATTTCATTAACAATCTGAGCTACTTCTTTAAGAGACTTATCTCCTATTCTTTCTAATAGTGCTTCTCTCATTTTAATAATTTCAGGTGATAAATTCATATTTCCTCAATTTAATTATAATTAACATTTTGGCATTGTATTTGCAAAAAATGAACCAAATAAATTAATTTTGTTATGAATGATATTAAAAAAAAATTTAAATATGTTAGGAGCTTCTCTAAGTTTAAGAGCAAAGAGAAACGAAATTTTAGCTTCTAATATAGCTAATGCAGCTACACCACACTTTAAAGCTCGTGATATTGATTTTGATACTGAAATTAAAAAGTATCAACAAGATGGACCAATCAAAGTTACACACGATACTCACCTTTCTATTAAAAAGCCAGTTGCACCAGGTAAAGTTGTATATAGAAAGAATGTTAATCCTAGCTTAGATGGTAATACTGTAGAACTAGCTGTTGAACAGCTTCAATTTGCTGAAAATTCTATGAGATATCAAAGTACTTTATCATTTCTAAGTGGAAAAATTAATACATTAATGTCGGCTATTAAAGGAGAATAAATGGGTATTAAAAATGTATATGATGTAGCAGCAAGAGCAATGTCAGCTCAAATTGTACGTATGAATACAATAGCTTCTAATTTGGCTAATGCTAATAATGTGACTAGTTCTGAGGAAACGGCATATAAGCCTTTGAGACCAGTTTTTAAAACAGTTTATGCAGACCAATTAAAGCAATCAGGTTTATCTACTGTAGATGCAATAAAAATTGAAACTTTAGATAGAGAACCAATAAAAACATATTTACCAAATCATCCTGCAGCAGATGAAGAGGGCTATATTTACAAAGCAGCGGTTGATATGGATGAGGAAATGGTAGAAATGTTAGAAACACAAAGACAGTATACAAATAATATTGAAGTTCTTAATACAATAAGAAATTTAACAATGCGAACTCTAAATATCGGAAAATAAGGAAAAATATGTCAGAAATAAATAAAACATCACAGCAATCTTTACAGAGAATTTTAGATGCAATTGGCGTTAAATCGAACAATGAAAAACAAGAAGAAACAAACAAAACTACTCTTGGTCAAGAAGACTTTTAAAATTGATGACTACACAATTACAAAATCAAGATCCATTTGCTCCAATGGACAATGGTCAATTTATTTCGGATATGGCCCAATTTTCTACAAGTTACTGGTATTACAGAAATGAGTAATGAAATGAAAGCTATTAACGAAAAGTTAGATGGTTTTAGAATAGCCACTGCATCTCAATATCTAGGTCATTCTGTTTTAGTGCCAGGTAATGTTGTAAGACCAAATGGTAATAATCAAATTGAAGGCGTTATTGATTTACCTAACTCTACTACAAATTTGCAAGTTTTCTTTCAAAAAGAAAATGGAGAAATAATTAATCAGTTAGATTTAGGTGGCCATTCTAGAGGTTTAGTAGGTTTTGCATTGGAAGATTTACCTCAAGAAATTAAAGATAATAATGAGCCAATATTTATTTCTGCGTTTTTGGGTGATAACCCAGATCAGGCTCTTGCTACATCTGTTTACTCAAAAGTAGTAGGTACTTCAAGTGAAAATAATGAAATTAAACTTGATGTTGATGGATATGGTCTAATAAATGCAAGTGAAGCAGTAAGATTTAGAAATTAATTATATATAGTTAGGAGAAAAATATGTCATTCTACACAGCTTTAACAGGTCTAAACGGTTCTCAGGCCGATATTTCAGCTACTTCAAACAATATAGCAAACGTTGCTACAACTGGATATAAAAGATCTAGAGCAGAATTTGGTGATATATTTGCTACTTCTCCGTTACAGAATTCTTCATCCTCTATTGGTTCAGGTACTATTTTAAAAGGAATTAAGCAGCAGTTTACACAAGGAAATATTGCTTCATCTCTAAATGCTTTGGACTTAGCTATTTCTGGACAAGGTTTTTTCGCACTAAAACCATCAGCTACATCAAATCAGACAGTTTTTACAAGAAACGGTGCTTTCAGTGTTAATAATGATAGATTTATTGTTGACTCATCAGGTCAGTTTGTTTTAGCACTTCCAGTTAGTGCTGATGGATCTGTAGAAGTAGTACAATTGATGATGCAAAAGCATTAAAATTAGCTCTAGAATCTGGAGAGGCTAAAGCAACAGAAAATATGCAATTAGCAGTTAACTTAAATTCGTCATCTCAAGTTTTTGAAGACTATGATATAGCAAGTTTTAGACAGATGATCCTAGTACTTACACAGCATCAACTTCTATAACTATTTTTGATAATTTAGGTAAACCTGTTATTGCAACTGTATATTTTATTAAAACACAAGTTGCTTCTGGAGATAATAATACACACAAATATCAAACAGTTTTTGTTGTTGATGGTAATGTAATTGAACCAGCATTATCTGAAGCCCTAGATACTACTAGTGGAGAAGCTTATATATTGACAGATTTGGTCAATTAGTAAAAGAATCAGAAGTTCCAAAAATAGCAGTTAAATCAATTAGTAGTCCATTATATTATTTAGATGACTTAGATACTCCTTTAGCATCATCAGCTGCTTCTGTAACTGGTACTTCTGTAGAAGGAGCTTTTGAAGAAGTTGGTGATACTATAAATATTGTTACAGATCCACTTAAGTATAATTCTACTTATGAAGCAAGTACTGATAATACAAAAAACATTTTGGGGAAAAGATTTTTTAACTGTTAGAGTTGATGATGAAGGTGGTGATAAAGCGTTTACTAGCGTTGATATTAGACCTGGCACTTATACTGCTGAAACTTTAGCATCTGAAGTGGAAAGAGCAATTAATAATGCTTTAAGTGATGACAAGAAAGTTTTAGATCCATTAAAGATGGTACTTTTTCTATCAAATTTAATCAAATTAATGCGGATGATGAAGTCGTTGCACTAAATGCAATATCTGTAAATTTGCTAACAGATACTTTTTGTAACTAGTGATATTTTACATCTGGTATATCTAATGAAGCTACTCCAAACTTATCAAGAGATGAGTTTTTAGCTCATGCGCAACTTAGAGTTAATGATGCTTTAAACAGGCTGCAGTTTCAGCTGATGAGACTTCTGGTTCTGCATCAACATTAGGTGTTAGTACAAAACTTTTTGCAAGAAATATTGGTTCAACAATAAGTACTATTCATAATGATACTGAGGTATTTGATTTTGAATATTACAAAAATGCTTCAGATCCTACTTCTGTAGATACAACAAATGCTTTAAATAAAAGCATTTACTTTATTCAGTAATACGTAACTGAACGAAGTAATATATTACGTATTGTTAGTATTATAATAGGAATAAAGTAAATGCTTTTTATTTAAAGCATTTGTTGTATCTACAGAAGTAGGATCTGAAGCATTTTTGTAATATTCAAAATCAAATACCTAGAATCATTATGAATAGTACTTATTTTTGAACCAATATTTCTTGCAAAAAGTTTTGTACTAACACCTAATGTTGATGCAGAACCAGAAGTCTCATCAGCTGAAACTGCTGCCCTGTTTAATGCATCACTTAAGTTGCGCATGAGCTAAAACTCATCTCTTGATAAGTTTGAGTAGCTTCATTAGATATACTGGACGTAAAATATCACCGGTTACAAAAAGTATCTGTTAGCAAATTTACGGATATTGCATTTAATGCAACGACTTCATCATCCGCATTAATTTGATTAAATTTGATAGAAAAGTACCATCCTTTTACTGGATCTAAAGAAACCTTCTTATCATCACTTAAAGCATTATTAATTGCTCTTTTCACTTCAGATGCTAAGGTTTACAGCAGTATAGGTGCCAGGTCTAATATCAACGCTAGTAAATGCTTTATCACCGCCTTCATCATCAACTCTAACAGTTAAAATCTTTTCCCCAAAATGTTTTGTATATCGTGTAATTTTTCCTATAAGTGGAGTTATATTTATGATCTGTAACAATAGTTATAGTATCACCAACTTCTTCAAAGGCTCCTTCAACTGAAGTACCAGTAATATGAAGCGACCGATGGTAAAGGTGTATCTAAGTCATCTAAATAATATAATGGACTACTAATTGATTTAACCGCTATTTTTGGAACTTCCTGATTCTTTTACTAATTGACCAAATCTATCTATGTATAGGGCTTCTCCACTAGTAGTATCAAGAGCTTCAGATAAAGCAGGTTGAATTACATTCCGTCTACTACAAATACAGTTTGATATTTGTGTGGTGTATCTCCTGAAGCAGCTTGGAGTTTTAATAAAATATACAGTTGCAATAACAGGCTTACCTAAATTATCAAAGATAGTAATAGAGTTGATGCTGTATAAGTGCTAGGATCATCTTGTCTAAAATTTGCTATATCATAGTCTTCAAAAACTTGAGATGAAGATTTAAGTTAACTGCTAATTGCATATTTTCTGTTGCTTTAGCCTCTCCAGACTCTAGAGCTAGCTTTTAATGCTTTAGCGTCATCTATCGTACTTCCTTCTACAGATCCATCAGCACTAACTGGAAGTGCTAAAACAAACTGACCTGATGAGTCAACAATAAATCTATCATTATTAACACTGAAAGCACCGTTTCTTGTAAAAACTGTCTGATTTGAGGTAGCTGAAGGTTTAATGCGAAAAACCTTGTCCAGAAATAGCTTAAGTCTCAGTATTTAGAGATGAAGCTATATTTCCTTGTGTAAACTGCTGCTTATCATCTTTTAAAAATAGTACTGGAACCAATAGAGGATGAAGAATTCTGTAACGGAGAAGTAGCAAATATATCACCAAATTCTGCTCTAGATCTTTTATCCAGTTGAAGTAACGTTTAGCATGTTACTAGAAGCAGCTGAAATATCGGCCTGAGAACCATTTAGACCTGTTAAAGCTGTGTAGAATGACATATTTTTTCTCCTAACTATATATAATTAATTTCTAAATTTACTGCTTCACTTGCATTTATTAGACCATATCCATCAACATCAAGTTTAATTTCATTATTTTCACTAGAAGTACCTACTACTTTTGAGTAAACAGATGTAGCAAGAGCCGATCTGATTATCTACCCAAAAACGCAGAAATGAATATTGGCTCATTATTATCTTTAATTTCTTGTGGTAAGTTCTCCCATGCAAAACCTACTAAACCTCTTGATTGTCCACCCAATTCTAACTGATTAATTATTTCTCCATTTTCTTTTGAAAGAATACCTGTAATTTTGTAGTAGCATTTGGTAGGTCAATAACACCATTAATTTCATTATTTCCATTTCATAACATTACCTGGTACCAAAAACAGAGTGTCCAATATTGAGATGCAGTGGTTATTCTAAAACCATCTAATTTTCATTTAATGCTTTCATTTGTTTGACATTTCAGTAATACCAGTAACTTGAGAAAATTGAGCCATTTGAGCATAAATTAATTTTCCATTGAGCAAATGGGACTTGGATTTTGTAAGTTGAGTTGTCATTAGTTTTAAAAAGTCTTCTTGACTAAGAGTAGTTTTTGTTTGTTTCTTCTTTTTTTTCATTGTTCAGATTTAACCAATTGCATCTAAAATTTCTGCAAAGATTGTTGTGATGTTTTATTTATTTCCCATATATTTTTTCCTTATTTTCCGATATTTAGAGTTCGCATTGTTAAATTTTTTATTGTGTTAAGAACCTCAATATTATTTGTATACTGTCTTTGTGTTTCTAACATTTCTACCATTTCCTCATCCATATCAACCGCTGCTTTTAAATATAGCCTCTTCATCTGCTGCAGGATGATTTGGTAAATATGTTTTTATTGTTCTCTATCTAAAGTTTCACTTTTATTGCATCTACAGTAGATAAACCTGATTGCTTTAATTGGTCTGCATAAACTGTTTTAAAAACTGGTCTCAAAGGCTTATATGCAGTTTCAGAACTAGTCACATTATTAGCATTAGCTAAATTAGGAAGCTATAGTATTCATACGTACTATTTGAGCTGACATTGCTCTTGCTGCTACATCGTATACATTTTTTATACCCATTTATTCTCCTTTTAATAGCTGACATTAATGTATTGAATTCTTCCCACTTAGAAATGATAAAGTGCTTTGATACCTCATAGAGTTTTCAGTAAAATTGAAGTTGTTCGACTTGCTAATTCTACAGTATTACCATCTAAGCTTGGATTAACATTTTTTCTATACACTACTTTACCTGGTGCAACCGGCTTTTTAACAGAAAGGTGCGTATCATGTAATTTTGATAGGTCCATCCTGTTGATACTTTTACTTCAGTATCAAAATCTATATCACGAGCTTTAAAATGTGTGGGAAAAGGTTGCATTAGCTATATTAGCAAAATTTCGTTTCTCTTGCTCTAAGCTTAAAGAAGCACCAACATATTTAAATTTTATATCATTCATAACAAATTTAATTTATTTGGTTCATTTTTGCAAATACAATGCCAAAATGTTAATTATAATTAAATTGAGGAAATATGAATTTATCACCTGAAATTATTAAAATGAGAGAAGCATTATTAGAAAGAATAGAGATAAACTTAAAGAAGTAGCTCAGATTGTTAATGAAATAATTTTTAAATGAAACAGATAGCACAAATAGATTATAGCATTGGCAGCTAGTAGAGTACAAGTATTAAGGAAATATATTAATAAAAACTATGATAGAAAGAAAAAAGAATTAATAAGTCTGAATTAAATAATATAAAGAAAATAAGCAAGCTACCGAAGAAGTTCACAATAATATAGATAAAAATGAAGATGAAAAATGGGTGAGAGTAGAAAATGTTAAATCTGGTGTTGCAATGATGTCAGGTTTTGAAGGAGTAGTGATTGATGAAATGAAAATGATGATAAATTAGAAGAGAGCAAATTAGCTAAAATAAAGAAGAAAAAGTTGAAACAAAAGAAGAAGAAAAAGAAGAACGAAAGAAACAAAAAAGTTGAAGCTAAAGAAGAAGCTAAAAAGTTGAAACTAAAGAAATAAAGGAAGAAGCTAAAGAAGAAAAAAAGTTGAAGCTGAAGAAATAAAGGAAAAGTTAAAGAAGAAGAAAAGGCTGAAGCTAAAGAAATAAAGAAGAAGAAAGAAGAAAGAAAAAGTTGAAGAAATAAAGGAAGAAGCAAAGAAGAAGAAAAAGTTGAAGCTAAAGAAATAAAGGAAGAAGCTAAAGAAGGAAAGGTTGAAACTAAAGAAATAAAGGAAGAAGCTAAAGAAGAAATGAAAGACGAAGAAAGAAGAAGGAAGAAAGTTAAAGAAATAAAGGAAGAAGCTAAAGAAGAAGGAAAGGCTGGCTAAAGAAAAAAAGAAGAAGCTAAAGAAGAAATAAAAGACGAAGAGAAATCTGAGATTGATGATATTACTAAAGTAGATAACCTTTGATGCAAAGCAAGATAAAAAATTATTAAAACCAAATCTACAAAAATCACTGAAGAGACTATTGAGCTTACTGATCCTAAGGCAGTAGCAGAGGTATTAGGACTTAATGACAAGAAAAAAGAGGAAAGCCTAAAGAAATTGAAGAGGAAATTGATATTGAAGCCATTGAAAGTAGGAAAGAAATGAAAAATTCTTTATTTTTATTTTTTTTTTCTATTATTATTTTTCAACAGCAACTGCAATTTTTAAGAGATTTGAACAAAAAAAAAGTTTTTTTGTAAAACAAATAAATTAGATATTGAATTAATAGATATATTGGGAAACTAGATCTATAAAAAAAAAAAGCTACATCACTATTAAAGCGAAAAAAGTAATAGTAAAAAAATGATTAAGTGATATTTAAAATAAATTTAATATTAAATGATATTAATTTAAAAATTAATTTAGAAAATAATGAAATTTCTGCTACTAATAATGAAAATATATATTTTAAAATGCTGAAGAAACTAACTTAATATTTAAATATGCATAACTGTATAAAAGAATTTATTAATATTATTAAAACTAGGGGGATTTATTCATCAAACAACTGGATCTAGATGATTACAAAGTAATCATAAAAATAATAGGATATACTGGTTTTGATTGTACTTCAAATACATACATATTGGTAGTTTATTACAATTAATGTTATTGAAATGGCTTCAAAAAACAGGAAATAAACCAATAGTGTTACTAGGAGGCGGTACTATGAAAATAGGTGATCCATCTGTAAAAGATAGCACTAGAAAATTTATCTAGTAATGAAATAAATTTCTAATAGTAAAGGTGATAGAAGGGCATTGAAAGGTTTTATTGATTTCAATGATAGTTAATGGGGTGAGCCAAGCTTGTAAATAATGAAGATTGGCTAGACATTTTAAATTATATTGATTTTCAAGAGACTTTGGAAAATATTTTTAGTTAATAGATGTTAACATTTGACTCAGTCAAAACAAGGCTAGAAAGAGAGCAAAAATTTAAATTTTTTAGAATTTAATTATATGATTACTAAGCTTTTATGACTACTACTATTTGAATAAAAGTTTCTTAATTGTAATGTTCAATTGGTGGATCTGATCAGGTGGGGTAATATTATAAATGGGATAGATCTGATTAAAAAAAGTAGCTGATAAAAATATAAATAATGTTCATTTATAACCTCTCCATTGATCACTACTGCAATGGGAAAAATGGGCAAAACAGATCAAGGGAGCTATTTCACAATTGAGGATATTTACCAGTATTTGGATTTCTGCAGTTTTGGAGAAATACTGTTGACGAAGATGTAATAAAGTTTTTTAAATTATTCACTGAAATAGACCTTAATGAGATAGCTAAGCTAGAAAAACTTAATGAGATAAATGAGGCTAAAGTTTTATTAGCTAATAGTATAACAGAGTTTATACAATGGAAAAGAAAATCTAGAAATGCTTTTAATTCTGTCAAAGAAATTATGAAAAACAAGTTGGCATTTCCAACCTGCCTAGCGTTAATATAGACTTATCTATTTTAAAAGATGGTATTCAAATATATAAGATCCTTACTATTGAAAATATTTTATGCCAATCAAATAGTGATATGAGAAGATTAATTAAAGGTAGCAAAAATAAATGGAAAAAAATTTTCAGATTTTAATTATTTAATTACGGAAAAAGATTTATTAGAAAAATAATACTATACAGGTTTCTAATAAAAACAAAAAAAAGTACGCTTTAGTAAAAATTATTCATTAATTTTATTCTTCATTATTACCTTCAAAAAACTTTAAATATACTTTTTACAATTCCTGGTGTTAAAAATAGATAAAGGGTATAATCAGGTTCATCATAAGTTCTGTAACCTTAAAATTTACTCCTATATCAATCCATCACCTTCAATGCCAGTAATTACTTGTCCTATTAGTGGTATTTTTATTTAATAGAGCATTTATAGCATAGGCTGGTATTATAATACCTTCTTTAAATAAATCTTTTGTTTATCTAATTCAGTGACTCCTAAGGTTACCACCTAATGAAAAGCCTTGAAACTTGGCTTCCTCTATCTTTATAATATAGCTTTTTATTTTGTAAAATTCACAAATAATTCTGTCAAAAGGGATACCTTCATTAGTTAAGATTTAATAATCCAGTAAAGATGCTAATTGTAAAAGTCTTGCCAAAAAAGAAGAGTTTTTGATGCTACTATCAGTAATTTCTAAGTTACCAGTTAACAAATTCTAGCTCTTTGAAATATAACAACCCCTCCTTCGATAAAAGATCTGATATAGAAGATTGATTTTAAAAATTTTCCAAAATCATCAAACTCAATATTTATTTTATTTAACTGATGGATTATCCATTGTATTTGCAAATCTGATATAAATACTTTATTATCAGAAATATTTCTTTAAACTTTATTAATTTGTTGTTTTTAATTTTACTTTCAACAAATGTATGTCCAAAATATATACTGTCATAATAAAGTTATCTATATTAAAATATAAATTTGTATTATTTAAATCTCTATCTATAACTTTTAAGATTTTTTAAAAATCTAGACTTTCTCCTTCAATTTTCAGAAAATCATATTTACCTTCTAAATTGCAATTGTGCTTTGAAATTATTTTTATCTTTGATAAATCTATTTTTATATAAATACTATTCTAATTCACCTTCTTCCTTAAATATTAAACTTAGCACTTACTAGAAGTTCCTCAGTTAAAAAAATCTAATTTATCTACTTTTTAATAAGGTCTAAACCATCAAAATATAATTCACCTTTGATATAGGACCCCTCTCATTTATAGGCTTAAAAATTGATAAAGTTAACTTTAAACTTCATTTGAAAACAAATTATTATAAAGTTAGCTTTTCCAAATTTTCTAGTATTCATATTTTTTGTGATAGATATTTTTGTTTGAGTTACCTTTGTATAAAATTATATTTTACCTAGAAAAGTTAAAAGAGGAAGACTTTGCTTGAGCATCAACAGTGAATAAAACACTATCTTCATTAACTATTATCTTGAATATCTGATTGCGAACCATTTATTAAACCTTTTACCGTCTATTTTGATTAAATCATTTGATAGTATAACATCACCATTAAATTTATTAAAACAATTGGTATGTTGTCATTATTAGTTTCAATATAATTAAAATTATTTAAAGAACCTTCAAAAAAATACCTATAAGACCTATGATTTGTTTTATTTGATATTTTTAAAAACCTGAAACCTCCTTCTAGGTTTTTGAAAGTTTTTATTAATATTAAACTCTGATAACATAAAATTCAAAAATTTATAATTAGTACGAATATTAACTTTTACTTCTATATTGCTATTAATTTTTATAATCATCACTAAATATACTTAAGCCAGATGATATAGAGTCATCCAATACCCATCTACTTTTTATCTGAACCATATAATATATACCTAGTTATTCTATTTTTTTTATTTTTGCAGAGGAATATAAAGTTTCACTTTTTCTAACTAAAGTTTTATGTTTTCAAGATCGTTATTTAGAATATTGAAATTTGTATTATTATTATCTTTTAATATATTTAATTTAAGATTTTTTATCAGTTCTACATTTATGCTTGAAATACCATCTAGGTATTTTAAGTTTAATTCTAAAGAATTATTTAAAAATTTATTTACCTTATTAAATTTAATTCTCTCTGCATTAATATTAAGAAAAAAATTTTTAAAATTATTATAAAATTTACCATTAATTTTTAAATTTTGCTTATCTTCATTGATTTATATTAAGATTTTTTATTTCATATATATTTTTATTTAACTGTCTTCTAGGGCTATGTCCTCTATTTTTATTTTTTAGTACTATTTTTTAAGGTTTTTAAAAATATCGCTTTCATTTAATTTAGAAAATATTTTTTTATACCAACTTTCTCAAATACATTTTTTCAATTACAGCAGTTAGCATTCCACTGAATAATATAGAAGAAATATTATTTAACGTTATATTTATTTTCTGAAAAACATTATTTTCTAATAAAGTAAATATAGGCAATTTATCAATATTAACATTTAAATTACCATTAAATTCTCTGAAATTTATAATAGTTCCATTTGCAAAAACTGTTTGTATAATTATTTAAGAGAACTTTACCTTCAATACTAGTATTAAAAGAAATTGAGTCATAATTAAATGTCATTTCTTTTAAATATAACGTTATTTGTATTTTTATTATATTTATTCTTAAAATAATTTGCTGTGTTTTTAATTTATATTTTCAATTTTAAAAGCATTAATTAGATTTATTCTTTTGTATTAGTTTTTAAATCATTTAATATTATAATGTCTTTGCATTAGAATTTTTTAAAACTAAATTATCTATAAAATAAATCATTGATTTGCAAACCATTTTTATTCTTAGATATAGCTGTATTACAATTAGATAGTATTGCAATTTTTTTATTACCTTCATATAGTTAATATTAGTTTTTGAAATACTATATTATTAAAAGGAAATGACCTTTTAGAATCAGAAATTTTTTGCTTTGAATAAATTCTTTTTAAATCATAAATATCTAAACCTCTTGTATTATAGTAATATCTTTTGCTTCTATTTTATTTTTTATTATGTCCGTTATTTTGAAAGTAATTAATGCTTGCTTTGCTTTTAACATTTGATATTTTAAAATTAAAGTCATTTAATAATACGTTATAAGCTGTTAGATTTAATTCATTCTTTAAAACATCTAATTCCAATAAAACCTTTTAGATTTAATATGAAATAATTTTGATACTTTTTTTTGAACCAGAGGATAAGTATTAGAAAAATAAGTTATATCTAGCGGTTTAAAGGTTACTCTTAATATTGCTAAAAAAATTAAAAAGAATAATATTAAAGTTGAAATAAGAGAATATTTGATTATTTTATATTTGAACAATGTTATAATTTAATTATTATGGTTATGAGATAATATATTACAAATGTCTATTAAAGTTAATAAAAAAAGCTCAAACTTCACATTATTTGCTCAAAATAATAATAAAATTGAGTTATATAAGCTAAAATCTAATTTAGTATTATTTTTTTACCCTAAAGACAACACCCCTGGTTGTACAAAAGAGGCAATTAGTTTTTCTAAATATAAAAATAAAATTAATTCTTTAGGTTATCATATTTACGGCATTTCTAAAGACTCTATTAAGAAACATCAAAATTTTATTGAAAAACAAAATCTTACTATTGATTTATTATCTGATGAAGATCAAAAAACTTGTGAAAAATTATGGAGTCTGGGTTGAGAAAAGTATGTATGGAAGAAAATACTTTGGCATTGAAAGAACAACATTACTTATTAATAAAAGAATCTTTAATAACAAAAATTTGGAATAAAGTTAAAGTAAATAATCATGTGGAAGAAGTGATTGAATTCATAGAAAAAAACTAAATTTTCTATTTATTCTTAGAAGATAAATAAGAAAAAAATAAAATCATCTAAGTCTCCATCAAGAACTTTATCAATATCTGAACTTTCTTTTCCTGTTCTTAAATCTTTCACTAATTTATAAGGTTGCAAAACATAATGATCTGATTTGATGCCCCCAACCTATTTCTTCTTTTTTTCTCTTGGGTATTCTTACTTCTTTTTTTCTTCAATTTTTCTCAGCTCTAGTTCATATAGTCTAGATTTTAACATCTTTAGAGCAGAAGCTCTGTTTTGATGCTGAGATCTTTGATTTTGGCATTGTACAACAATATTCCAGTAGGTAAATGAGAAATTCTTACAGCGCTATCAGTTTTATTAACATGTTGTCCACCTGCTCCTGATGCTCTATAAGTATCTATTCTGAGATCTTTATTATCAATTTCAATCTCTATATCATTGCTCACTATTGGATAGACCCAAACACTTGAAAAACTAGTATGCCTTCTATTCTGAGCATCAAAAGGTGATATTCTCTATACTAATCTATGTACACCACTTTCAGATTTTAATAAGCCAAAAGCATTTTCTCCTTCTTTTTATTGTAATAGATTTTATTCCTGCTTCATCTCCAGAATTGATAGCCATTAATACTTTTTTTTAAATTTTTATTATCAATCCATCTTGTATACATTCTTGATAACATTTGAGCCCAATCTTGGCTTTCTTGTACCTCCTGCTCCGGCATTAATTTTTATATAACAATCATTACTATCTGCTTCTTCCTGAAAGCAGAGTATTGATTTTAAGTTCTGTTGAAAGTTTTACTGTATTTGTAATAATTGATTAATTTCTTGTTTTAAGCTTATCATCATTTTCTGACTTCAAAAAGTTCATTAAAATTAACTAAATCTTTCATATTCTGATTCAAGCTTGTTAAAGTTATTTAAAAAGGTTTTCTAATTTGTTTTCTCTTTCAAAAATTTTGGGCTTTTTCTTTATCTTCCCAAAGGCTATTTTCTTCTGACATAGACTTTAGTTCATTAATTTTTTTGACTAAATTATCTAAGTCAAAGATACCTCTAATTGAATTTATATTTTTTTAATATTCTCAATTTCAGACTCTATTTCAATTCATTTCTAATCCTAATATAAATTACTTTCAAAATCATTAATAATAGTATCTTCTTTTATTACATCTTTATTTTTTTGATTTATATGAATTCCTTTATAAAAGCTTCATAGATAACATTTTTAGATACATCTATGGCTTTTTTTCCTGATAAATAATCTATTTTTATCATTTCAATTCCTTCAGGAACTAGAAAAGGCCTGTTTTCTTTCTGATTTAAAGCTTTTTCATAAATTCAGCAAATATTGGAGCAGCAACTTTTCCGCCTGTTTCCTTATCCCCTAATGATTTGGGAGCATCATATCCTACAAATACTCCTACAACATACTCGGGAGAGAAACCTAGAAACCAAGCATCCATATTGTCGTTAGTTGTTCCTGTTTTTCCAGCTATAGTTAGATCTAATTTATTCAAAGATTTTGCTGTACCTCTAGTGGTTACCCCCTTTAACATCCATGTTAATTGAAATGCATGATTACTATCAATGATTTTTTCCCCCTCTGGAAATAATATTGGCCTGACAAAGTTATTAGTTTGCAATTCCTCACATTTTTTACATACTCTAATGTCTCTACGAAATATAACTTTACCATTTCTATTTTGAATTTTTTCTATAAGTGCCGGCTTATTATACCTACCTCCATTAACAAAAGCTGAATATGCAGCTACTAAATTTAACAGGGTTGTTTCTTCTGATCCTAATGAAGAAGCAAGCAAAGGCAGGAAAATCTCCTAGCCTAAACCTTTTTGAAATCTCAACAATTTTTTTCATACCTATTTCGTTTGCTAGCCTCACAGTCATAACATTTCTAGATTTCTCTAGTCCTACTCTTAACGTAGAAGGTCCATAAAAATTCCTGAATAGTTTTTAGGTTTCCATTTTTCTAATCCTGGTCCTTGGTCAATAACTAAAGGAGCATCTAAAATTTTTGTATTTGGTAAATAACCATTTTCTAAAGCCGCTAAATAAACAAATGGCTTGAAAGCCGATCCCGGCTGTCTATAAGCTTGAGTAGCTCTATTAAATTTACTACTTCCATCAAAATCATAGCCTCCAGAAAGGGCTAAAACTTTTCCATTTCTTGGATCTATTACTACTATAGCTCCATTAACTTCAGGTATTTGTTCAATTTTATAATTATCTATGTTATTTTCTTTATATTTTTTAAGTATTATGATATCATTTTATTAAAACCATGTCTTATATTATTAATTCAAATTTTTTTTCACCATTATTTATCCATTTGCTATTTAAAAGATTTTCTACATTTATTTTAAATTTATTTTTGCTTAATAAATTTTGAACTAGAATTTCATTTTTATCTATTTCTAAAATCAGTAAAATGATTTTATTATTTTGGACTAAATTTTTATATTTAATTTAGTAAACTTTCTAAATCATTGAATAAATTTTCTAATGGCCTCTCCATCCTTATGCTTTTATCATAATTTTCTAAAATACCTTCTCAACTCATTTATTGCTATTTTTTGAAGTTTTGGATCCAATAGTTTAATAACATTTAACCTTCATTATACAAAGAGGTCTCTCCATATTTTTCTATTATATTTTTCGAACTTCTTCAATGAAATATGGTGCATAAGGTTTTTTAACCTTTTTTTATAGCACTACTAATCATAGGCTGCATTGATGCCTCAGGAGGCTTCAGAGTTAGATAATTACTCCATCTTCAAACATTCTATTTAAAACATAATTTCTTCTTATAATTGCAGCCTTTTTTTTTTTACAGGATCATAATTATTTGACCTTTAGGGATCCAGCTAAAAATGCAATTTTCAGTAAATCCAACTCATCCAATGATTTATTAAAGTAATTCAGAGCAGCTACAACGATACCATAAGACCTTTTGCCTAAAAATATTTCATTTAAATATAATTCTAAAATATCATCTTTAGATAATATTCTTTCTATTCTCAATGCTAATAGAGCCTCTCTGATTTTTCTATTTAAAGATACTTCATTACTAAGTAAAAAGTTTTTTGCTAGTTGTTGTGTGATTGTTGAGGCTCCTACTAACCTCTTTCCTCATATAAATTTTTTATATTTATTAAAACAGCCTTACTGATACTCTGTAAATCAACTCCTTTATGATGAAAAAAGTTTTTATCTTCAGCTGACACAAAAGCCTTTTTTATTATATTTGGAATAGACTCAATAGGTATAAAAACTCTTTTTTCAGCAGAAAACTCTGCTAATAACGTTCCATTTCCAGTATATAAACGGCTAATTATAGATGGGGTATACTCCTTTAATTGTTTATAATCAGGTAAGTCTTTAGTATATTTAATGATACCAAATATACTTATCGATATAAATAAGAATAACCCTAAAATAAAAGCCAAAAAATATAAAAAATGTTTTAATCAATTAATTTTAACCTTATAACATTTCAAATTTCTATCGCTCTTAAATTAATATAATTTATAATATCAGAAAAACAATTTTTCAGTTTATTAAAATTTTTCTTATCAACTTTAAAGTTTTCTTCAAAAAGGTATAGTTTTTTATTAACTTCTATTTGAATTACATTAATACGATTAAAGGTCTACCGTAATATTTTGTTATAAAACCTCCCTCAAATGGATTATTGATACTCACTTTATAGCCGTACGACTCAAATAGTTTTTGTAAAATATTAGTTATTATAGGATTAGCGCTTTTATTTCTATTATTACTGAGAACTATATCTGTACTTTCATACTATTTCTGATGACATTGAGTGACAATCTAATATTATAACTTTGTTATGATGTTTCTTTATGAAGTCAATTAACATTCTAAGTTTTCTATGGTAAAGGAAAGTAATAATTAAACCTTCTTCTAGCTTCTTTAAAAAAGCAATAAATTATTATAAACTTTCTTCCCACTAAAACATACCTTTGATTACTCCTATGCAGAGTTAACTTTTTGTAAGTTTATTAAATATTGATGCATTAAACTTTCCATTGCCACATACTTGGATCTAGTTCAAATTAAATCTGTTTCCAGGAGGGTACAAATATTCTAGGGGAAATTGGCTATAGCAAATTAATATTTAGCTTTTATTATCAAATAATAAATCCATATAAGTATCTTCTGATTTTCTCATATCATATGGATAAATTAGAAAAATATTTTCAAAATCTAAGAATGATTCTACCACTGTGAGAAGGGATTGAGAAATAAAAAAAGATTGTAGTTTTTTAAGTTTAATATAGAAGAAGTTAACATTCATAAATATAACCACAACTATTGCCATCCAGCAATATCCATTAACATTATGGACTTTTATTGAGTTTGCTAAATCACTTAAATTTATATCATCTTTAATAAAATTATTATATTTTTTCATAAATCTATTTAATTCAATATTTTTTCTGATAGGATATTCAAAGTTTTTACTTCGGCATAAATTTTGTGCTTCATTGCTTACTAAAAATTCTAAAAACTTTATAGCATTTTCTTTATTTTTACTATTTTTGATTATGCCAGCTCCACTAATATTAATATGTGCTTTGCATAAAGTTATCTTTTGGAAAATACTCAATGACATGACCTAGTTTTTTTGATTATCTTGACTTTTCATTTTCAAAAAATAATAACTATTAACTAAAGCAAGATCACCCTCTCCAGCTGCTACAGCTCTTATTTGATCTATCTCCACCCTGATGGTTTTCTTGCAAAATTACCAATAAATCCTTTCAAAAAATTTTTAACTTCTTCTTCACCGTATTTTATAATCGTTGCGGATATTAGTGATTGGTTATAAACATTACTGGATGATCTTATAATATTTTACTCTTCACTTATCATTAGCTAAATCCATATAACCATTGAGGTCTGATTTATTAATACTATTTTTATTATAGATTAATAACCTTGCTCTCAGACTAATCAAAACCAATAATTATCTTTATCTCTGTATAATTACTAGGAATTAGATTAGTTAAAGTAATGCTATAATTTTTTGAAAAATATTTTTCTTTAGCTATATGCAATCTACCAACATCTGTAGTAAGTAATATATCAGCATTTGTGTATTCTCCTTTAACACTATTCTATTAATTAATTGGTTAGCTTTAGCTGATACTATGACCAACTTTAATTTTATATTCATCTTCAAATAATTTAATAGAGACCATCAACGTATACCTTGTCTAGCTGAATGTATAGTTTATTAATATAATAAATAATATAACTTTTTAATATTTTGGTTAAACATTAATAATGATTTTATGCTTCATTTTAGAATTTAAACTCATAATCTACAAAAAACGTTCCTGCTTCAAAACCTCTTCCTGTTCTTTTTCTCTCATAAGCCATTTTTAATTTATCATTTTTAAATACTTTTTTACTTGCATATGTTCTAAATTTAGAGCCTTCCCTCTCATTATCTAAATCATGATAATATCTATAACCAATAGAATCAAAAAGTTTAAAGTCGGCGTATAAGCTTTTACACATAACACATATCATTATTAAAATTAAATATTTCATAATATCCCCTAAGTTAGTTAAAAATAAAATATAACATATATTATATAAATGTAAATGATTATTATTATCATTAGTAATAGTAATCATTATCTACTAAAAAACTTTATAAAAAAAATTGATTATGTATTACTATAATAAACATATAAAGGGCGGTTAGCTCAGAGGGAGAGCACCACGTTGACATCGTGGGGGTCTTTAGTTCGATCCAGTACCGCCCACCAATAAATACTAGGAATTAATATGGAATATCTGTCAAAGTTGAATTTTTATTTTTTAATTACTATCTTTATAGCAATACTATTGCCTTTATTATTTTTAAAATTTATTCATCCAGTTCTAAAAAAAATAATAGAGAATAGAAATAAAAACTTATTTAAAAATTTAGTTAAATTAGGGTTTTTTTACACACTAGGTTATATACTTTCACCATTGGTACTTTTGCTAGCAATAAATAATTCTGCAGTAATAGCTGATGACTTTTTACGAAATTTACCTACATAATAAAAAAAATATCTGGTATTTGGATATTAATATCACTTTCTATTTTAATAAATAAATTTCTAACCAAGTAAATGATACCACATACAAAAAAGAATGAATTTTTTGTCAAATATCCAGTAAATAGTTACTTACAGTTAATTAAAGTTAGTTATAATAATAATTACTGCTATTTTTTCAATCTGCTATGCATTAAATTTATCACCTTGGGGAATATTATCTGGCGTAGGTGCACTTGGTGCTATTTTACTTTTAGTATTTAAAGATACTATTTTAGGACTAATAGCTAGTATTCAAGTTTATGGTGGTAAATTACTTCAAGAAGGAGATTGGATTGAACTAAAAGATTTAAATATAGATGGAGAAGTAATGGAAGTTGGTTTACATAGAGTTAAAGTAAAAGCTTTGGGATAATACTATTACTACATTTCCTACAGCAAAAGTTTCTTGAATATACTTTTAAGGGTGGAGAGGAATGCAAGAAAGTGAGTGGAAGAAGAATTAAAAGAAGAATTATTTTATCTATTTTCTTCAATTAAATTTATTAATGAAAATTTTTTAAAAGAATTAAGTCATTTAGTATTATTAAAAGATTATTTAAAAAATAAAAGTATAGAATTAAAGGAAGCTAATGCATCTTTAGGTAACGAGGACATAAATAGAAGGTCACTTACTAATTTAGGTTGTTTCAGAATATATATAAAAAACTATCTAGAAAAACATCCTAAAATAAGACAAGATATGACATTATTAGTAAGACAACTCCTATAAACCAATATGGCCTTCCAATAGAAGTTTATGCTTTTACTAATACGACAAAATGGAAAGTACGAAGACATACAATCAGACATATTTGATCACATATTAGCTAGTATTCATTATTTTGAATTAGAAGCCTATCAAGAGCCATCTAGTAAAGACTTAAAATCATTAATATCAAATATTAAATAATAATAAAATAAAATGTCATTAGAAGTAGTAGCAGCAATAATTTTTTTTTGAAAATAAAATTTTAGTAACACAAAGAAAGTTTCATAAAAAATGCTGCTTTTTCATATAAATTTGAGTTTCCTGGCGGAAAAGTAGAAAGATAATGAAGATAAAATAACAGCACTAAAAAGAGAGTTATTGGAGGAACTAAACTTGGAATTAACAAACTTTAAACACTTTGTTTCTTATAACTATAGTTATGAAATAAATAAAATTAAACTAAATTTTTTTTGTGTCAAATTTAACTGAATTGAAAATAACTCTTAAAGTCATGAATCATATAAATTAGTAACGGGAAAAACAAGCTGTCCCAATTCGGATTGATTTAAGCAGATTATAAAGTAATTAAGATGATACAAAGCAAATATCTTTAATTAATAATAAAGCTTATCAAAATTCTTTTAAAATTAAAAACCTTTATTACAAAAAAATCCAAACTTCTTCATAGAAGTTATTTAAGAAAAAAATTAAAATGAAATATTATGGCTTTTTGTAGTGGATATGTTATTAGTAATTATTATATCTTTTTCAAATCCTATAGTTATAATCAGAGTAAATGTTAGATATTTTTTCATCTTTAATACCTTCAAACATTGATTAAAACACTTTGATATGTCAATTTTTTAATATTTTATATTATGTTGTTTACATAAATTTATAAAATCAGTATTACAGCTAGTTTGAAAATTTTTAGATATTGGACTTAAATTATTTTTAAGTTATTTGTCTCAAGCAATAAACTAAAAAATATTATCTTTATTTTTTTAATAAAATTTATGTCTAAATTATTTTCAACTACAAGAAACGTATTTTTTTATTTGGGTCTAAAATAAAATTATTATTATGAGTCTATTTATTTAATGTGTATTTTTAAAAGGAATATCTATTAGAAAGTTAATCTTAGGTAAAACTAAAACTTTTAAATCTTGATAAAGAGAATTTCATAATATTCTGGCTTGTTGCAATATATTTTTTCCAAAGTTTTGTAGACTCAGCTACCTCTCCAAGAAAGTGTGTTTGATGCAATATCCGCATCTAGTAAAATGATTATAAAATAATTGAGCACCTAATTGCCAAGGCAAACCAAAGTAATGTATCCATATACTAGCAAACCACATTCTTGTATTATTAGATTATGAAGGTACCCCATATTTTTTAGTTGATTTATCCATTCATCATAAGGTTCTAACTAGTTTTTCCATTTATGGCTTGCTCATATGTTTCTGCTAATTCACTACATTGTACTTTATCTAACTCAATTTCTAATACTATCTTTATAATCCAACCAAACTTCTTTGTGCCTTTCAAGCCAACCTTCCAGTAAGTTCTCCATAAAACTTCTTGTATGAATTTATCTGAACTATTTTTTTACTATCATTGATTTTATTTAGGATATATTCTCTTTATAATGCCTTTGCTGATGTAAGGAGATAAACCTGATACTGCTTTGTGAGGATATTTAGGACCATAATCAAAATTTCTATATTGACTATATTTTAAAAATTTTTCCTGTAAAAATTTTCTAAGAATATTTTTGATTTTTGATATATACATAAATATTATTCACTTAAAGTAATACGAAAAATTTAATTGAAAAGTTTATTAATGTTATTATTTTTAAATTTATGCAAAAGGTCAAAAATATCACTTTACTATTTTTTATTTCTATATTTATTTTCTGCCTTACCTATTCTAGGAGTTAATTTAGAAGAATATAAATATGGACTTAATGTTTATAAAAGGAAATTGTATGGGTTGTCATTCTTGGCATGGTAAAGGTGGTGGAGGATATGGTGCTGGAGTATCATTAAGAAATATAAATCTAACACTTAATGAAAAATAAATGTTATCAAATGTGGTAGACCTGAACTGGAATGCCTTATTTTTCAAAAAAAGCCTATAAAGAAGAAAAAAATGTTATGATACTACTTTGATGATTATGATAGCTCTTATAGGCCTGTGTCTTCAAAAAGATTTTTAAGTTCAAAAAACAAATAGAAGCAGTATCTATTTTTGTAAAGGAAGTTTTACATGATAAAAAGCTAGATAGTTATTGTGAATTCTTTTATAAAAAGGATCTAAAGTATGTCTAAATTTAAAAATTAAGTTTTATCTAAAACGAATATTATTTCTGGAAAGGTCACTAATTTTTTACATCCCATTAGTTCTGTATCTCTCTAATTATTTCCGGAAATTTGGCTATTTATTTAATGCTTTTCAACACCTTTTTGTCCTTGCTGCTGCCAAAGACAGTGCAAATAAAATCTTCCCCCAGCATACTTTTTGCCACTAAAGATAGAGCTTTTACTACATGCGTACCTTCTTATTCCTCCCATCACAAATGATTTCTATTTTATCACCTACTGCATCTACAATTTCTTTTAATTGATCAAAGGGGGCTCTGAACCATCTAACTGCCTTCCACCATGATTAGAAATCATTATTGCAGCAGGCTCCATATCTACTGCCTTTAGCATCATCAACACCTGTATTATTCCTTTTAAACAAATGACCACCCCATTGACTCCTTAATTTTTCAGCATCACTCCAATTCATGTTTTGATCTAATATAGAACTAAAGTAATCTCCTACTGAAATGGCTAAATTACTTCCTTCTTTAATATAATCTTTGAGTTGAGATAATTCAAATTTTTTCATGAGTGAAATAATTGAAAGCCCACATCGATGAGTTGCAAAGCTAATTAAACTTGCTAATGTTAACCTAGGTGAGATGTAAATCCTGTTTTCAAATCCCTCTCTCTGTTACCTCCAGTAATAGTATCAACAGTTAAAGCAATAGCATCAAATTTTGCTTCTTTGCATTGCTCCATACTATTATTAAGACCACGATCTTTATGAAAATAAAACTGGAATATTTTTGGAGTTGAAACGTGTTCTGCAATTTTTTTTAAGCTATATGTTCCCAATGAGGGAGACACCAAAGAAAGTATTAAATTTTTGTGCTGCTTTTCCTACAGCTAATTCGCCGTCATGATGAAATAATCTTTGTAGAGCTGTAGGAGAACAAAAAATAGGCATATCAATTTTCTTTCCCATTAGTTCTACAGAGATATCAACATCTTGAACTCCTGCCAAAACATTAGGAACTAAGTCACAACTTTCATAAGACTTTGTATTTTGTTTTATAGTAATTTCATCATCAGCTGCACCATCTATATAATGATAGATGGGAGCCGGCAATCTAGATTTTGCTAATAACCTAAAATCCTCTGTATTATTACACTTTTGATAAACTATTGAACATAATTATAATAATTTTTTTATTTAAAAAAACAATCGCTTTTATTATTTTTTATGATATAAAAAAATTATGAAAAGCAATTTAAGTATTTCTAGTATTGCACATGAGACAAAACTAATAGTAGAAAAAGGCACTGTTTTAAAGGCTGCCTGTATATTAGATGTACACGGTCATATAAAAGGGAATATTAAAGGAACAACTGTAAAAATAGGACCAAAAGGCAGAATAGATGGTAACCTTAATTGTAACTCTTTAGAAATCTATGGTGAGTTTACTGGAAATGAGAAGTAGTTGAATTGAAAGTTTTTAAAGGTGGAAAAGTAAAAGGGTCATTATCATATAATACTATTGTTGTAGAAGTTGGAGCAACAATTTCTGGTCCTATGAAGCCAATAGAAAAAGATCAGGTGCTTTAATTGAAAACAAGTAAATTACCTTTAGAGGTTTTTGAGCACATGTAAATTTCAGTTTTTAAACAAGTCTATTAATTATAATAGTAAAAATTACAGATGGCGTTTCTTCTGATATATAAAGAACTGAACAAGATATCGAGTTTTATTAAGAGAGCACTAGCCATTTACAGTAAAAGAAGATCGGTATGCAACTGATAAGTAGAAGTAAATTTGAAGCTATGTATTTTCAAAACTGTTTTGAAAATTGCTCCTGATAATTTTCCCTAAACTTCTAGGCTATGATAATAAAAAATATATATTAGCAATGAAATGTACAGCCCTGATAGTTATTTAGTATGGAAAAAAAATTACTTAACAAAAATGTTGAAAAAGAAGATGTTAGAAATGTTTCAAATCTACTAAAAAAAACAAAAAATTTTTTAGCAGTAAAAATCTTGAAAACAATTTAATAATGATGTTACTTTTCATTCTATACGAATAGAACCCTATATTTTATTTACATCAAAAAAATATCCAGACTTTAAGAATAAATTTGATAGGGTTGCAGAAAGTTTAGTTAGAAATAAAAAAACTTTAATTCATGGAGATTTAGTCCTAAAAAATATTCTCATAAAAAATAATAGTCCTTTAATTTTAGATGCTGAAACTGCATGCTGGGGAGATCCTGTTTTTGATTTAGCATTTTGTAACAATCATCTTTATTAAAGTGTCTATTACTAGATGGGTTAGGAAAAAAGCTATTAGATTTAAGTTTTAAGTTTGTTAAAAACTATATTGATAATATTTCTTGGGAGGATAGAAATTTTTTTACAAAAAGATTTCTTGATATTACTCCTTTATTACTTCTTGCTCGAGTAGATGGTAAATCTCCAATAGAGTATTTTCGTGTTAACAACAAGAAACAACGAGACAAATAGAACATTTAACAGATGAAGTTAAAACTCTAGAACAATTATATATAATATTAGATAATTATGTCGTTAAAAAAATTACTGATGTAATAGGCAGAATGGTTTTTGATAGTAGAGGTTATCCTACAGTAGAAGCAGAGGTACAGGTAGATAATAATTTTTATGGAGCTTCTATTTCACCTTCAGGTGCCTCTAAAGGAAAAAAAGAAGCTTTAGAAAAAGAGATAATGATGAAAATATATTTTTAGGTAATAGCATTAATGAGAATGTATTTATTATTAATAATAAAAATTAAAGATACACTAGTAGGAGTTAATATAGAAGATCAAGTTTCAATAGACAAAAACTAATAGAACTTGATGGAACTAATAATAAATCAAAAATTGGAGCTAATACTACAATTGCAGTTTCAATGGCAAGTTTAAAAGCAGCCGCTGCAGCAAATAAAACCTCAATATGGGAATATTTAAATAATTCCTCAGAAAAAAACTTCCCTTACCAGAAATTCAAATAATTAGGAGGAGGAGCTCATGCTAAAGGTAGTATTCCAATACAAGATTTTATGATTATACCTAATGGAGCACCTGATTTTAATACTGCTCTGCACTGGGTATTTAAAATTTATAAATTAGCTGGAGAAAGCCTTAAGAAAATAAACTTTATGGTGTTGTTGATGAAGGAGGTTACTGGCCTATTTTAATGATATTACTTCAGTTTTAGATTTTCTTTGTTAAAGTTATTGAAGATGCTGGCTTTGAACCATATAGGCAAGTATCATTATCATTAGATATTGCTGCAAATAATTTTAAATTTAATAAAAAATATAAAATGTCTAATAAAAAATATTCTGTTCAGCTCTAATGATCTTTATGATTATTTACTAAAATTAATAAAATCTTATCCTATTATTTCTATTGAAGATCCTTTTGCAGAAGAAGATATAGATTATTTTAAAAAACTAAAAGAAAGCTCTCCTTCTTACCTGCAAATAGTTGGTGATGATTTAGTAGTAACAAATACAAATTAATTAAAAAAGCGTATAAAAAATGCTATTAATACAATTTTAGTCAAACCCAACCAAATAGGTACCGTTACTGAAACCTCAAATGCCTTAAAATTATCTAATGAGTTAAATCTTATGAGTATTTTGTCTGCAAGATCAGGTGAGTCGGAAGATAACTTTATATCTGATTTAAGTGTTGGATGGAAAATGAAGCAACTCAAAGTTGGTTCTTTCTCTAGATCTGAAAGAATGAGTAAATGGAACCAATGTTTGAGAATAGGAGAAAAGTTTAAAGATAAATATGCTATGCATAAAATTTGGAATTTTTAAGGTATAAACTTTTGATCTTGCCAATCCTTCAGAATCTTCATATTTGTTTCATATGAGTTATTATTTAATTTTTCTGTTGGATAGGTTAGTTCAATTACATATCCATTTGGGTCTCTAAAATAAATAGATTTTATAAAACCATGATCAATTATACCTCTAGTCTCAATTTCAGAATTATTTCCTTTTTTAAACATTCTATGTAAATCTGATTCAGAAACTTCAAATGCAATATGCAAATCAAAATCTTTGTTTTTTAAAATTAAATTCAGTCTCTGGTTCCTCAAAAAATGCTATACAAGATCCATCTTTTAATTGATAAAAGGTATGTAAAGCGTTAGTTTTTCTATCAGTTTTAGTGTTTTTAATTTCAAGTACCTTTACTAGTTTTAATTCAAAAACTCTTCATAGAACATTCTTGTTTCTTCGCTGTCTTTGCACCTGTAAGCACTGTGATGGAGTTTTAAAAGTTTGGTCATAGTTTATTTTGACAAATAATCATTTTATATATATATATATAATTCGAGAAATCAAATGAAAGTTTTAGCATCACTAAAAAGCAAAAAAAAGAGATAAAGACTGCAGATTAATTAGAAGAAAAGGAAAGCTTATAGTTATTAATAAGAAAAAATCCAAGACTAAAAGCTAGGCAAGGTTAGCAGTTGAATACTGAAAAAATAAAGAAAAATTGAAGCAGCAGTTTTTAGAAGATTACTCAATCATCTTCAGGAAAATACGGATTTGCAAAATATTGATTTAATGAACCTAGCTGATTTTGTAGAAATTGTTTATCTAAGTGGGTATGTAGAAGCATCAAAGGAAATGGTCATAAAATTAACTATGATAAGGCCAAAGAAATAGTTATCTAGATGCTATATAATAGTTTTATGAAAATATCAAAAATAATCTTATATTTTATGATATTTTTATACCAATTCACAAACTTTGTGTTCTTGTCTCAAACTGGTTTTAAAGTTGAAACTTTAGTTCTCTTTACTTTTTCAATATCAGCAAAAGTTTTTTTTAACGTCTCCAAGGCATTGAGACAAGTTTCTTCTTAGCTTTTTTGCCAATAGTATCTTCTAAAGTTTAATCATTGTATTTAATACACTGTAATTGCTGCCCAAATATATATTCGATGTCGCTAAATTTTTTTGTTTTTGGATAGTAGTTTAATAGCTTTTTGAACACCATCAATAATATCATCTATGTAAGTGAAATCTCTGAGGTTCCCTCTATTAAATACTTCTATTGCTTTGTTGTTAATTATTGAATCTGTAAATTTCCATATAGCCATATCTGGTCTTCCCATTGGGCCATAAACAGTAAAAAATCTTAAACCAATAGAATTGAGGTTGTACAAATTAAAAATAGCTTTCAGCCATTAACTCATTAGATCTTTTTTGTCACAGCATATAAAGATACGGGATTAGAAACATCATCATTTACAGAAAATGGTACTTTTTTATTTGCACCATAAACTGAACTAGAAGATGCATAAACTAAGTTAGTATTATATCTTCTACAATATTCTAATATATTTAAAAAACCATCTATATTGTATTTAAGATAAATACTTGGATTTATAATTGAATACCTTACACCTGCTTTGAGCAGCTAAATGACATATAACACTTAATTTTTTTTTTATAACTTTTTCTAGATTTAATGCTTTGGATAAATCTGCTTTTATAAAGTAAAGTTTTTAAATTTATTTAGCTGTTTTATCTATGCTTTTTTAAATTAACGCTTATAATAATTATTTAGATTATCTTATTCCAATAACATTGAAATTTTGAGATAACATTTTTGATGCCAAATGACTGCCTATAAATCCTGCAACTCCTGTAATTAATATTGTCATATTTATATATATATTGATTTAAAATTTACTATATTTGTATAAAAAATTACTATGGTATAAATATACTATGCTTAATGTTAGTTTAGAAGATAAATATTTAATAAGAAAAGGAAGAATTTTTGTAAATGGCACACAAGTTCTTGTTAAATTACCTCTTATACAAAAAGCTCTAGATAAAAAAGAAATCTAAATACATCAGGCTTTATATCTGGTTATAGAGGATCTCCTTTAGGAAATTACGATAGAGCATTATGGCAAGCAAATAATCATTTAATTGAAAATGATATAAGTTTTCTTCCAGGTTTAAATGAAGACCTAGCTGCTACTGCAGTTTGGGGACCCAACAACCCAACTTAATTTCTGATTCAATAAATGATGGTATTTTCTATTTGGTATGGAAAAGGACCTGTGTTGACAGGAGTGGTGATGCTTTCAAACACGCTAATTCTGCGGGAACAAACAAAAATGGAGGTGTGTTAGCTTTACTTGGAGATGATCATACAGCTAAATCATCTACTTTAGCGCATCAAAGTGAATTTGCTATGTTAGATGCCCAAATACCAGTTTTAAATCCCTCAAATATTTATGATTTATTAGAATATGGACTTTTTGGTTGGGAATTATCTAGATTTTCTGGATTATGGGTTTCTATAAAAATGTATAACAAGTATTATTGATAGCACTGCTTCAATACAAATAGATGAAGAAAGTTTTAATTTATTAAACCAGATCTTACAAAAGAAAAGTTAGATGTACACATAAGGCCTTATGATATTATGTTAGAACAGGAAAACGTATACCTTCATGGAAGCTTCCATTAGCCATAGAGTTAGCAAAAAAAAATAATATAAATAAAGTTATTTGGAATAATGGTTTTAAAAAATATAGGAATTGTTGCTACTGGAAAAGCTTGCTGATACTTTAGAATGCTTTGCCTCACTAAATATTAATGAAGAAAAAGCAAAAGACTTGGGGATACATCTTTTAAAAAGTAGGTATGAGTTGGCCAATAGAGAATGATAAATTTAAAAGTTTTCTAGTAGAATGCAAGAAATTTTAGTAGTTGAGGAAAAAGAAGCTTTTTAGAAGCTAATATAAAGAACTGCTTATATAATATTCCTAATGCTCCAAAAATAATTGTTGGCAAATTAGATGAAGATAATAATCAGTTAATTAAAGATGATTTTGAAATTAAAAAATCAGATCTAAAAAAGAGTTTTAATTTCAAGAATTGAAAAGAACTGCAAAGTAAATTTAGATAATCTGGGTGATCATTTAAAAATAAATATTAAAACTAATAAAGAAAAAAATAATATAGAAAGAACTCCTTATTTCTGCTCAGGTTGTCCTCATAATACTTCTACAAAAGTTCCTAAAGACAGTAAAGCTATGGCAGGAATTGGATGTCATTTTATGGCAGCTTGGATGAATAGAAATACTTCATTGTATACCCATATGGGAGCTGAGGGCACAAACTGGATTGGTATGGCTCCTTTTGTTAAAGACAATCATATTTTTCAAAATATTGGCGATGGAACCTTCAATCATTCAGGAACGTTAGCTATTAGAGCGTCAGTTGCTGCAAAAGTTAATATTACTTATAAAATTCTTTACAATGATGCTGTAGCTATGACAGGAGGACAACCAGTAGATGGAGTGCCAACTACTGCTCAAATAACACATCAATTATATGGAGAAGGTGTTAAGAAAGTAGTAATAGTTACAGATGAAATAGAAAAATATAAATATGTTAAAGAAGAACTCTCAAAAGGAACAACCGTCCATCATAGAAAAGAACTAGAACTTATACAAAATAATTTAAAAACTATTAAAGGTGTAACCGTAATTATATATGATCAAACATGCGCCACCGAAAAAAGAAGAAGAAGAAAAAGAGGAAAACTAGAAGACCCTGATAAAAGGATATTTATTAATCATTATGTTTGCGAAGGCTGTGGAGATTGCTCAGTAGAGTCTAACTGTATATCTGTAGAACCTCTTAAAACTGAATATGGCACTAAAAGAGTTATTAATCAATCGACCTGTAATAAAGATTATAGTTGTGCTAATGGTTTTTGTCCCTCATTTTTGTCAATTGAAGGCGGTAGTATTAAGAAAAGATCTATCCCTAAGTTAAATAATCCTACCTCTAAAATTAATGAACTAAAAAAACCTAATACTATCCCTTTAGATAATAAAACATATAGCATTATTGTTACTGGTATAGGAGGTACTGGCGTTGTAACAATTGGCGCTTTAATTGGAATGGCAGCACATATTGAACAAAAAGGAGTATCTATTTTAGATCAAGTTGGTATTGCTCAAAAAGGTGGTGCTGTTTTAAGTCATATTAAAATAGCTCAAAATCCAAAAAATATATATTCTACGCAAATAGCAGAAAAATCTGCTAATCTATTACTAGGGTGTGATATAGTTGTTTCTGCTAGTAAAGAAGTAAGAGATATGCTTAGCACTAGTAAAACACATGCTGTCATTAATAATAATGAAACACCCTTATCTCAATTTGTTTTGGATTCTAATTTTACTTATAACACTTCACTCACATCTAACTTAATTAAAAATAATACTTTAGAAATTAATCAAATTAATGCCACTGAACTCTCTAAATACTTATTTGGAAATACAATACTTTCAAATATATTTTTAGTAGGATATGCAATACAAAAAGGTCTCATACCTATTTCTATTGATGCCTTAGAAAAGGCAATACAAATAAATAATGTTAGTGTGGAAGAAAATTTAAGCGCCTTTAATTGGGGAAGACTTGCTGCAGAAGATATCAAATATGTATTAAAAAAGTGTAATCTCATTACTACTAAATATGAAAAGGATGAAAGAATAGAAGTACTAATTAATAATAGGTACGACGACTTAATAAAATATCATAACAAAACATATGCAATGAAATTTAAAAATATAATAAGCAAAGTAGTTGAAAAAGATAAAAAGTTTAAATCTAAAAAATTTAAACTGTCTAGATTAATTATAAATACTTTGTTTAAAACTATGGCCTACAAAGATGAGTTTGAAGTTGCTAGACTATATACTGATGGTCGATTTGAAAAATATCTTAATGAAAACTTTGAAGGTGATTTTAAATTAGGTATATATTTATCACCTCCAATACTAAATTTAAAAGACTCAAAAACAAAGAAGCCAAAGAAAATCCTATTTACAAAAAAAGTTTTTTATCTTTTTAGCATTTTAAAAAAATTAAAATTTATAAGAAATACGCCACTTAACATTTTTGCTTATAGCCTAGAAAGAAAAAAAAAAAAGAAAAACAGCTAATTAAAACCTTAGATGACTGCATAAATTTAATTTTAAAAAAACTTAATAATAATAACTATAAAAATAGTTTAGCTTTAATTGAAATATTTTCAGAAATTAAAGGCTTTGGGCATGTTAAATTAAGAAATTTTAGTAACTTTGAAAATCAATACGAGCAAAAGATTAAAGAGTTCAAACAATCTTCAAAAAAATAGACCTAGCAGCAGAATAGTTAAAATATCAATGCCTAAAACTAATAAAACCTATTATGGTAAAGAAGCAAAAAGAATCATAAAAGTTGGAACTAATGTCGGAGGATTTGTAGCTAAAATTGCTACTAAAAACATTCTAGGCATTACTCAAAAAGATAAAAATGCGGAAGAATTAACACAACTGTTAGGAAATTTAAAAGGACCCATTATGAAAGTAGCACAAATTCTGTCTACTATTCCTGATGCAATCCCAGAAGAATATGCAAAAAAACTATCTATGCTACAAGCTGAAGCTCCTTCAATGGGATGGTTATTTGTAAAGAGAAGGATGAGAACAGAATTAGGTATAAATTGGCAAGATAAATTTAAATATTTTGATAAAGAAGCTATTAAAGCAGCGTCTCTAGGTCAAGTTCATAAAGCTATTGAAAAAAATAAAAGTAATTTATTAGCATGTAAGTTGCAATACCCTGATATGCTTTCATCTATTAACGCAGACCTTAAACAACTTAAACTTATTCTTAAGATTTATAAACAAATAGAAAGTACTATTAACACTGAAGATATATACTATGAATTAAAAGAACGATTAATAGAAGAAGCTGATTACCATAATGAATTTAAAAACATCTTTATTTATAAAAATATATACAAAAAACATAAGAGTAAAAATAAACCAGTTCCTAATAAAAATTTATCTACTAGTAAGTTATTAACTATGGAATGGCTTGAAGGTGAAGCTTTAAATAAATTTTATAATGCTAATAAAACAGTGAGAAATAAAATTGCAGAAAATTTATTTAATGCTTGGTACCTTCCTTTCTATAAATTTGGAATTATTCACGGAGACCCTCATCCTGGAAACTATACTATTACAAATAATGGAAACAGCTTAAATTTTTTGCTTTATAAAATATTTAATCCTAGTTTCGTAGGAGGAGTAATTAAATTATACAAAGCACTATTCCAATGAAAATAAAATTAAACTGACTAAAACCTATAAAAGCTGGGGATTCAGAACCTTAATACTAAATTAGTAGACGCATTAAACATTTGGGCTCTATTTTTTATGGACCTTTATTGAAGATAAAATTAGAAAAATTCTAAGATCATCAAGGTGCTTCTTATGCCAAAGAATTACTAGGAAAAGTAAGAAAAGATTTGAAAATGGCGGAGTTAGACCTATCTATGAAAGTTGTATTGGTTGATAAAACTTACTACAGTTGGCTCTGTTTTAACATCACATGAATAGATGGCATGAAAGATTGAAGATCTCATTAAAAATTTTAATGAAAAGGTGTACTTCTCAAAAAGACCAGCCTGTAATGAATGGACATATTCTTTTGTTATAATAACTGCATTATGCGTGCATGGACACCTTAGAGATGCTGATGGAAAAAAAGATTTTGTAAGATTATTATTTGGAGCAATTTCTCTATTATTTTGTTTAAGAGTATTATTCTTTGATATTTTAGGGGCTAATAATTACATTTGATAATCTGGTTGTAATTTGTCTATTTCTATATTTTTTAATATTCTTTCATTGCTTTCCAGACCTATTTGGTTTTCAAGATAAAATAACCTTTCTTGAATTGTAGATGGTTTAAAATGTATATTCTTTATAAACCTTTTAAACCAACTCATTCTATTTAATAATCTTTGGTCTTGCTGAATAGCTTTTTTGTAGTATTTAACTGCTTTTTCATAATCTTCTATCGTATCATATAAAATTGCTATATTTGTTAGAGCAGGTACAAAGTTTTTGTCTCTTTTTAATACTAATTTAAAAACTTCTAAAGCTTCATTATAATTCTGTAGCCTCATAAGACACCTAGCCTCTCCTTCTAATGCATATAAATTATTTGGTTCCAATTCAGAGACTTTTCTATATAAATCTAATGCTTTTAAATAGTTCTTTTTTAAAAAATTATTATTAGCTTCTACATAGTTTTGATTAACTTTTCCAATACTATTTTGGTAATCATATATTAACCAAAAAAAATTATTAGTCCTAAAACAATAGCTATTGTTTTAAATATTTTATAATTTGAAACCATTACCAAATAACTTTTACAGAATAAACATAAACAAATATAAAATTTATTATTACAGACAGTAGTAAAGATCTATTTCTTATATAATTTTTTTTACTTGGAAATCTTTTTGATCCAACTTTCTAATAGACAAGCTAAAAATTAGTTTAAATACAGGATAAACTAAGCATATAAACATCAATACACTTATAGTTATCCTGTATACTAATAGATTTATTTTTTTACCTTATAAGTCTTTTTTAGATGGCGTAGACAATTCCATTTTATAGGCTAGCATCCACATCATATATACTCCAATAACCCAAAATAATATCTGCCAAGCCCATATTGAGGGAATAAAATCGTATCTGGATTTGTAGGATCACCGAAAACCCAATTACTATGACTGCACCTATGGTTATATTCAAGAAGAACCATAATAAAGTTATTATCCAAGCAATAGAATTAAATTTCTCTTTTCAGATGATAAACCCGCATACTCCTTAAGAAAAGGGAATATGACTTCATTTTAATAACTATCATCACTATTTTGAGTAAAAAATCTGATATGTTGCTATACCTAAATTAAAGAAAATACTATCAACCAGAATGTATAGTTAAGGCCATCTCCCCAGGCTGCGAAAGCCTTTACTGGTGCGGCTCTATACTTCAGTACAAGTTACAGCAATCCAAGCCAAACTATCAATCCAAAGAGTAATCCCTAATCTAGTTAACCAAGGCCAAAAACAAATAGCAATTAAGGCTGGCCACATTTGAAAACCATAAGCAACAGCCCCCACTAATCCTCCAAGAAGAACAAGGGGAACATCAGTAGCTGTAGCTGCAACTAATAAAGCCATTACTACAATTAAAACTACAAAAAACTCTACCTAATAACACTTGTGTTTATCGTTTGCATTTGGTAATAAGTATCTTTTAACTAAATCTCTAGTAATCATAGCCCCTGCAGTAGACATATAAGCTGCTCCTGTTGACTGCATAGCTGCTAGAGCACAAACAGATAATAGCCCCAACAAGCCAAGGAGCTGTTTCAGACATTAAATTAATTAATTGCGGAACTAAATTACCTTGCTTACTTGCAGTTTCCATTAAGTCTTGATTACCTATATTTGGTCCAATAACATTGTTTACTACTTCAGGATTATTAGTAACCATTTCTAAATTTGCTCTAAAAAATGTGACCCCATTCCCTGTATTGCAGTAAATACGAATAATATTGCACCAATTTCAAAAGCTGATGCCCAAACTTGTTGCGAGCAAAGGTTTGTGGACCTGATTTAGAAAATGCCCACATAGTAAACGCGGTGCGTGACTGTATTCCAATCAGGGCAAACATATAAGTAAGTATCATAATTCCTGTCCAAGGGCCTCCCTATAGCCTTAGATCCTGCATCAACAAATTGTATCATTCCTGGTATTGCTACATAGTGACTATATCCTCTTTAAGTCAATTTAGTATCCGCCTGGCTGAGTACAGCAATTCCTTCTATTAAATTATTAAACCCTCCTAAATAACTCAAAGTGATAATACCAAGAACAATTATTCCTCCAGCTAAGAGAATACACTGCATAGTATCTACATATGCTACTGCTCTTAAACCTCCAGAAGCAACATATAATATAACTACTAGCTAATAAAATCATTCCAGTAGTAACATCAAACATTTGATCAGTCAGAACATTAAAAAGAAATCCAGATGCACGGAGTTGAATTCCCAAACATGGAACAGAAAATACTAAAGCCCCTAATACAACTAGTATTCTAATAGTATCTGACCTAAAGTAATCGGGAAAACATTTCACCGGGAGTTAGAAAGCCAAATTTCTTACCTATCATCCATTGTCTCTTTAAAAATAGTACTCCAGTGAAAGGTATTGTAATAGCCAAAAAGATGCATATGCATATGGAAAACCATCTCTATAAATTAGACCTGGATGACCCATGAAAGTCCAACCAGAAAATGACGTAGCTGTAGCAGCTAGAACGAAAACCCAAATTGATATTGACCTTCCAGCGATAAAATAATCTCCGGCTGTTTTGATTGTCTAGCACCTTTAATACCCCAATAGATACAGTATGACCAATAGAGTGCAGCGAACACGAATAACCATAATACTTTGGTTTCTAATCCAAACATAATAATCCTCCCTAAAATTATTGTTTATACCATATTTAAGCTTAATTAGTTAGCAGTTTTATCAAAAAATTTTTCTTAGTGGTGGGCCCGGTAGGACTTTGAACCTACGACCAAACCGTTATGAGCGGTTTGCTCTAACCAACTGAGCTACAGGCCCTTATTATTAATTGCCTTAAGAAAACTCTTAACTTTTTTGACCTTGAAGGATGTTTAAGTTTTTCTAACGCTTTAGCTTCTATTTGTCTTATTCTTTCTCTTGTTACTGAAAATTGTTGTCCAACTTCTCAAGTGTGTGATCACTATTCATACCTATACCCAAACCCTCATTCTTAAAACTCTTTCTTCTCTAGCAGTTAATGAAGATAAAAATTTTTAGTTGCTTCTCTTAAATTAGTATTTATGCGGCATCTAGAGGAATAATTGCATTTACATCCTGAATAAAATCACCTAAATTAGTATCATCTTCATCACCTATGGGTGTTTCAAGGCTTACTGGTTCTTTAGCAATTTTCATTACCTTTCTAACCTTATCCAACGGCATATCCAAAAACTTTCCTAACTCTTCAGGTGAGGGCTCTTGCCAGTCTCATGCAACATCTGTCTTGAAGTTCTAACAAGTTTATTTATTGTTTCAATCATATGAACAGGAATTCTAATAGTTCTTGCCTGATCAGCAATTGATCTTGTAATAGCCTGCCTAATCCACTAAGTAGCATAAGTAGAGAACTTATACCCTCTTCTATATTCAAATTTATCTACAGCTTTCATCAACCCAATATTGCCTTCTTGAATTAAGTCAAGAAACTGAAGTCCTCTATTTGTATATTTTTTTTTGACAAAATTGATATAACTAAACGTAGATTTGCTTCTACTATTTCCTGCTTAGCCCTATTACATTCTCTCTTTCTCCTCTTTGTATTCTATCAGCAATAACTTTAATTTCTGAAACTGGTATTCCCATTTCTTCAGATACATCATGTAATTCCTTAATAATATTTTTAATGTTTATCTTTATCAGAAGATAAAAAATTTTTCCATTTTTTATCTTTAATATAAGCAAAACTTTCTAAACCAATTTTTTGTCTATTTCTCTTCCAAAAAAAGTTCTTTAAATAATGAAATATCTACATTTTTTTTCTAGCTATTTTAGAAAGATGTTTCAATGTTTTAAAACCTTTTTATTTTTTCCATAAACAATATCAACTAAAAACTCTATTGCATTATTGTTAAGTATTATATTATCAAAAATCTCAGTTAGTTCTTTAATCAAATCTAATTTTTTTTTTTAATACTTTCCTTTATCTGTTTTCCCGTCATAGCAAAAAAAATCAAACTCTTGCCCCGTTTATCCTTAAAAACTTTCTTAATTTGTTTTAATTCTTTTAAAAGCTCTATCTAACCGAAGGTTCAATAATTCTTCTTATCGATGCTAGTGATAAAACTCATCATCCTCATCTTTATTATCAGAGCCATCATCTTGATTTTCATTAGTTGTATTTTTACTTTCTTTATTATTAATTTGATCTATTTTATTAAAATTTAGGCTCTTTTTTTCTTCATCAATGCCTTGATCAAAATTAGAATTAACTAATTTTTACTAAACATAAACTTTCCAGAAGTAGCATCTAATGCATTATCAGCAGTTTTAACATTTGCTTTACCTTCAGGAGTTTTGTTGTATGTATTTTCACAATCTATTATTTCCCTTAAAAGCATGTCTCCCTTTGAGAGTTTTTTTGCCAATCAGAAATTATATCCAAAGACTTAGGACTTCCAAATATACCTATATCATAGTCGACCTACTAGCCTCTATTCTTTTAGCTATAGCTATTTCACCTTCTCTTGATAATAGTTCAAACCCCCCATTTCTCTAAGGTACATTCGACTGGATCATCATCTGTTTTACCCAATATATCTTCATTTTCTTCTAGATCCATCACTTCTGGTGCTAAATTTTTAGATGTTTTTTTATTAGTAGATCCTTTTTTTCTGCCTCTTTTCTTTTTAACTACTGGCATTAAAGCAGCTTGAGCTTCATCTATAACTTTAATTTCTTCATTTTTAAATACTTCTAGTATTTCTTCAACTTTCTCTAGGTATATCTTTATTTTTAATTGTTTTCTCAATATATTCAGGGCTTATAACCTTTTCTTTTACCACGATTATATATTCTTCTAATGGTCTTATTAGTAAGTTCTTCCTGTGACATTTGTGCTGCTTTTTTTTATTCATAAATATTTATAACTTCTATATGGTATTTGACAAGTTTTTATTTTTTTCTTTTATGCCATTCTTTTTGCAAGTTGATTATATCCAAAAAAGCTTTATTTGCATTATTAATATTAGTTTTTCATTAAATAAAGTAATTTTTTAATAAAGAATCATACAATCAAGCGTATTAAAATGTCTTTTTATTATTTGCAGAACCCTTCATTAATTAAGCTTTCTTTAAGAATTTTATCCATTAATATTATTTTTTGATATTATTTCTATTATACAACTCTCAAAATAGAAAGTTCGTTATTACTAATGTGAATTTCAGCTAGTATTTCATCGTTATTTTTTAGTAAGTTGAAATATTTAATCATAGCACCTAATATAGATTTTCTTCTTTAAAACAAACTGTTCTTCCTTTCTATCCTTATTTTTTTTAATGAATTGATGGTCTTTATTAATTTTTACTGGATTATAGTTAGTTTTTTTAATGCTTTCCTTAAGCTTTCTTTTATTTTTTCATTTATAATATATTTATACAAATTTTTAATTTCTATATTTTCTATCTTATTAATTTTATTTAATAAACTTTTTTTAAATAATAATATTCTTTCAGGAGTATTCATATTTTCCATTAATTCAGATTTTATTAATGTTTCAATATAACTAGACTTATTTTCTAGTAAAGATGTTATAGTTTCTTTGCCACTCTTTTTTTTATTTAGTATGCTATCAGGGTCATCTGAATTATCTGGAAAAATAAAACTCAATGATCTTTCTACACCTAAATGTTGAAGGGCTATATCTAAACTCTATTAGAAGCAGATAAATAAGCAGTTTTTATCACCATCAAAAAATATAATTGGTTCATTATTATATTGTTACAAGCTTTAATTGTTCTAAAGAAACAGCTGTTCCAAGTGGGGCAACTGCATTAAGCCCTACTTTCTCCATATAGCAATTACATCTGTATAACCTTCAACTATAAATAACTTATCTAGTTTTGACTTAATATTTTTTAAATTATTCATATTATAAAGAAGAGATCTTTTTTAAAAAATTCATTTTCCGAGCTGTTAATATATTTTGGACCAATTCCTTCTAAAATTCTACCACCAAAACCTATTGTATTATTGAGTTTATCTTTTATAGGAAAAATTATTCTTTTTGAATACAACATCATATATTTTATTATTAGAGTTTTTTTAAAAATATTTAAATCTGTTAATATTTTGTCATCAAAACCTTTTTATTTAAAAATTTAATTACACCTAAAAAGTCTTCAGAATAACCTAAATGAAATTTTTCAATAGTTGTGGTATCTATATTTTTTGTTTTAAGAAAAGTGGTAATATGTTCATTGTTTAAATAGTTTTTTTTGAGATTTTCATTATAAAAATTGCTTATTAAGTTCATAATATGTAAATACTTAGCTTTATTTTCTGTAGATTTTTTAAACTAGAATAACTAGTATTCTTTTAAATTAACTCCTACTTCATTTGCTAGAATTTTTAAAGCTTCTTTAAAGTCAATTTTATATTTTTCCATTACATAGCTAAAAACATCTCCAGATACACCACATCCAAAGCAGTTGAAACTATTTTTATCTTGATTAATAGTAAAAGAGGGAGTTTTTTCGTTATGAAAAGGACATAAGGCCTTATAATTAGAACCAGACTTTAAAAGTCTTAAATCTTTACTTAAAAAATCTACTAAATTAATCTTTGCTTTTATAATTTTAGCATAATCTACATTATCTTTCATTGTTATCCAGATAATTTACTTTTAACTAAATTACTTGCCATCTGCATATCACATTTACCACTTAAATTTTCTTTAATTACTTTCATTACCTTACTCATATCTCTTAAAGACTTCGCATCAACTTCCTTTATTATTTCTTCAACTTTTGCATTAAGTTGATCTTCTGATAATTGCGAAGGAAGGTAATGAGCTTAAAAGCTTAGCTTCTTGAAGTTCTTTTTCTGCTAAATCAGATCTATTTAGCCTCTTCATATGTTTGAGCTGCAATTTTTCTTTGTTTAATCATTTTGTTAATAATTTCCATTACAATATTATCATTAATTAACTCATCAAAATCTTGATTGTTTCTGAGGGAAATTTCTTTATCTTTTAATGCAGCAATTAATAGTCTTGTAATTGATATTTTAATTTTATCACCAGACTTTATATGGCTAACTAGATCTTGTTTGATTTTCTGTATTAACATAATACTCTTAAAATTTAATTACTTGAATAAAAAATTATAAAATTCTAATTTAACTATTGCATTATAAACTTTGTTGTTTAATAGTCTAGAAAATGTTTTTTAAAAGTAATATTTCTAATTTCTCAAAAGCTACTTTAATATTAGAGAATGGAGATATTTTTCCTTGTTTGGGAATAGGGTCAAAAGGCCAGATTACTGGAGAACTTTGTTTTAATACTGCAATGACAGGTTATCAAGAAGCTATTTCCGACCCCTCTTATGCTTCACAAATTTTAATGTTTACATTTCCACATATAGGAATCACTGGAGTTAATAATGAAGATATAGAAAATAAAAAAATATTTTTGAATGGAGTTATATTTAGAGAATTATCTAATCATTATTCAAATTGGAGATCTTTAAAGTCTCTAAATAAGTGGTTAATTCAAAATAATGTTATAGGAGTTACTAATTTAAATACTAGAAACTTAACTATAAAAGTTAGAGAAAAGGGGCCTTGAAAGCAACTCTAATAAATGGTGTTAAAAAAAACCTAAATATAAAATCTTTAGTTAAAAAGACAGCAGATTGGTCAGGTATAAATGATAATGATCTAGCCAAGCTTGTTTCTTGTAAAAAACCCTATGTTTATAAAAATATTACTAAATCGAAAAATAGAATAGATATAGTAGCAATAGATTTTGGCTGTAAAAAGAATATTTTAGATCTCTTTTTAGAAAACAACTTTAGAGTTACTGTAGTCCCTTATACATATAGTTATGACCAAATTATGAAATTTAAACCTAGAGGTGTATTTCTATCTAATGGTCCAGGTGATCCTTTTGCTACTTCAAGGTTAGTTTTACTAACTATAAAAAAATTAGTTAAAAATAATATGCCTTTATTTGGAATTTGTTTAGGACATCAAATTCTTGGCCTAGCCTTAGGAGCTAATACCATTAAAATGCACCATGGTCATCACGGAGTTAATCAACCTGTAAAAAACCTAAATAATAATAAAATTGAAATTACTAGTCAAAATCATGGCTTTATGATTGATCCTAAAACATTGGTGCAAGATATCAAAGTAAGCCATATTTCATTATTTGATAAAACTATTCAGGGAATAGAACATGAATCAAAGCCTTTCTTTAGTGTTCAGTATCATCCAGAATCTTCTCCAGGACCCCATGATTCTAGATATTTATTTAATAAATTTAAACAAAATATTTTAATCTAAAATATGCCAAAAAGAACTGATATAAAGTCAATTTTAGTCATAGGAGCAGGTCCTATTGTAATAGGTCAGGCATGTGAATTTGATTATTCAGGATCTCAAGCTTGCAAAGTTTTAAAGGAAGAAGGATATAGAGTAATTCTGGTAAATTCTAACCCTGCTACAATAATGACTGATCCAGAGTTTGCAGATGCTACCTACATTGAACCTCTAACTTTAGACTGTTTGGAAAAAATAATATTAAAAGAAAAACCTGATGCAGTTTTACCTACAATGGGAGGACAAACTGCACTCAACCTGGCTATAGAACTTTATAATTCAAAAATTTTAAAAAGAATAAAGTTGAATTAATTGGATGCTTCTGTTAGATGCAATAATCAAAGCTGAAGATAGAGAACTATTTTGTAAGGCAATGAGTAAAATTGGACTTAACACTCCAAAAAGTTATCAAGTATCTTCATTATCAGATGGGCTTAAAGTTTTAAAAAAATTATCTTTGCCTGTAATCATTAGACCATCTTTTACATTAGGAGGAACTGGAGGAGGTATTGCCTATAACATAGAAGAGTTTAAAGATATAGTTTCTGCAGGAATTGATGCTTCTCCAGAAAGCACAGTACTTATAGAGCAATCAGTTTTAGGATGGAAAGAATATGAAATGGAAGTTGTTAGAGATAAAAACTGATAATGCAATAATTGTTTGTTCAATAGAAAATATTGATCCTATGGGTGTTCATACAGGAGATCTCATTACAGTTGCTCCTGCCTTAACCTTAACAGATAAAGAATATCAAAAAATGAGAAATGCATCTATTGCTGTTTTAAGGGAAATAGGAGTTGAAACAGGAGGCTCTAATGTTCAATTCGCTGTTAATCCTAAAAATGGGAAAATGGTTGTTATAGAAATGAATCCCAGAG
>JAYQLZ010000003.1:0-410828 GCA_038143555.1 Rhodospirillaceae bacterium
CCCGTGTTTCCGCCGTGAAAGGGCGGCGTCCTAGACCGCTAGACGATGGGGACTAATTTTCTTTATATAGTTATTGTAATAATAAGTAAATATAATATTTTTATATTATGACTACTATTAATAATTTACCCTTATGCATTACTTTAGGTGACCCTTTAGGTATAGGCCCAGAAATTACTGCAAGGACTTTAGACTTTTTGCAAAAAAGAAAGTTAATATAAGTTTTATAGTAATTGGAAGTAAAAAAGCATTTCATAAAGCTTGTGAAAATTTAAATATTAATAAAAAATTAAAATATATTAAAGAATTTATTGACTACGATGAAAATATTGAATTTTTTAGTAAACCTAGTATCGTCGGTGGTTCTATATCATACAAATCAATCTGCAAAGCAGCTGAGTTATATAAAAATAAAATGGTAAAAGCCATAGTTACAGCTCCAATATCAAAAGAATCATTGCATTTAGCTGGTCATAAATTTGATGGACATACAGGGTTATTAGGTTCTTTATTTAATGTAGAAGAGCCTTATTTAATGCTAGCTAACAAAATTTTCTACTTTGCACGTTACATGTCATAAGTCACTCAAAAGAAGCTATAAAACTAATAACAAAAGAAAAAATAGTAGAGGTTATAAACATAGGGCACAAGCATATGCTTAAAGTCAAAAGACAGAACCTAGAATTGCAGTATGCGGATTAAATCCTCACGCTGGTGAAAATGGTATATTTGGGTCAGAGGAAATTAATGAAATTATACCTGCTGTTGAATTTTTAAAAACAAAAGGGCTAAATATAGTTGGTCCTATATCTCCAGATATTATTTTTAGAGAAGCAGTAAAAAGGAAATTTGATTTAGTAATAGCTAATTATCATGACCAGGGACATATTCCTGTTAAGTTATTATATTTTGATCAATCTGTAAATGTTACATTGGGTGTACCTTTTATAAGAACATCTGTTGATCACGGAACTGCCTTTGATATTGCCTATAAAAATAGAGCAAGTGCAAAAAATATGTTAAATGCTATATTCTACGCACTCAAAATGAGTAATATTCGATAGAAAGTGTTGTTTTAGGCTATTTTAATGCTTTACTTTACAATTATAGTTAACTATAAGTAATATAATAAAAATTGGAGTATAGTATGTTAAAAAATTTAGTTATTTTACCAGTTATTGCTTTGATAATTGCTTTAGCAGGTTGTGAGACAACCAACAATAATGCAGCTATTGATGCAGCCATAGCAGAAATGAAAGCTAAGGATGCAGAACAAGATGCTAGTGTTGAAGCAGCAAACAAGACAGCACAAAGAGCTGAAGCTATGACTGAACAAAATAGATCTGCATTAAGAGCTCTTAATGACAAGATTGATAGAATGTTCGGAACTATTTCTAGAAAATAAGACTAATAAATACTGAGAACTGCTTTTGGTGTTCCAGAGGCGGTTCTTACTATTTCAGTAACTTTTACCCAATCTATTTTTGCAATGTGAACACCTGCTGCAGCTTGTATTATTTTTAGCAGCTTCTGGTAGTAACCTAATATTAGGTTTTTTCTCTTCTTCATCTTCTAAACCATATTCGTGCATTGTATGAACTTCTAAAAACAAGTACACCACCCCTGCCAACCTGCCTTTACATTCTGTTCTACTATTTCTACTTTATCTCCTTCTTTAACCAAATCATATAGCTTCTCAATACCTTCAGGAAACATTCTTATACAACCATGACTTACTCTCATACCAACTCCCCATGGTTTATTTGTTCCATGCATTAGATAACCAGGCATAGACAAATAAATTGCTCTAGAACCTAACGGGTTATCTGGACCAGGCTTAACGACTTTTGGCCAATGTGGTTCTTCTTCTAAAATGGACTCAGGAACAGTCCAATATGGATTTTTCTTTTTCCAACAATTACTGCCTTACCTAAAGGTGTATCCCAATTAGCTCTGCCAATCCCAATAGGAAAAGAATATACTGTATTTTCATCTTTAAAATAATAAGCTCTTAGGTCTCCTTTATTGATAATTATCCCTTCTCTTTTTCCTCTAGGTAAAATGTGTCTAGTTGGTAAACTTATAACTTTACCAGGCTCTAAAATCCAAGGATCATCAATTGTAGGATTATTCAACAATACTTCTGGAAAAGCTAAATTATATCTTCTAGAAATATCAATTAATGTTTCATTTTCATTAATTGTATATAAAGATAAGATTACCAATTAAATCTTCTAATTGATTAGAAAATAATTTGTTATAGTATAAGAAAAGAAATAATATAAATAAAAATTTTTTCACATGAACCTTAATAATTATATAAGAGATATACCAGATTTTCCTAAAAAGGAATAATTTTTAAAGATATTACTCCTTTGCTAAAAAATAATGATGCTTTTAGCTATATTATAGAAGAATTTAAAAAAAGAATAATTAAAAAAAGATAGACTATATCATTGGAATAGAGTCTAGAGGGTTTATTTTAGGTGCTTCTTTAGCGCAATCTTTAAACTGTGGGTTTGTTCCTATTAGAAAAAAAGGCAAGTTACCTTACAAAGTAATTTCTGAAACCTATGATTTAGAGTATGGAAAAGATACTCTAGAAATGCATATAGATGCCTTAGAAGCCAATAGTAATGTTGTTCTTATCGATGATGTTTTAGCAACTGGAGGTACTATTAGTGCTAGTTTAAAAATGTTAGAGACGTTCAAAGTAAATATTATAGAATGTCAGTTTTTAATAGAAATTAAGGCATTAAAAGGTTACGAAAAAATTGTATCACTAAACAAAAAACATTATTCCCTAATGAACTTTTAATTACTATTTTTTTCTACTATTAGGTCTTGTAGAGTAAAATTTGTTCCTGTATTGAAATCTTTATACAGTTTAAAGTACCAGTTTTTTAAATAGTTGTATTTAGCCTTTTCTTCTTCAATTTCTTCAAATGTCATCATTTTAGGAAGTCCTACAATATTAGGCTCATTATCATCTAACTCGTTTCTTACTTCAAAATCACTATCAACATCAAAATGATAATATATATCATTACCAGATTTAAAAGATTTAATTTTGATTATTAAGCCATCAAATGTTTCAAAGTATAATTGTCTTAAATCATTATCTTTATCATTTAAAATACTACTTTTAATATCAAGCTTTTTAACGCTTTCAAGCATAGATGAGAAATTGCTCAAGTTAAAGTTAGAATTTAATACAAAGCCATTTGGAATATTGTCTAACTTAAAAGATTGATCCGAATACTTATCTTTATATATATAAATATTCTCATTTTTTTATTATTTCCTTCTATCTTAACTGACTTTATACGCCATCGGGCTATTTTTAATATACTATCCTCTGTCCAATCTATATCTGTTGTTTTAAAGTCAAATTCATTTTTAAAAAGCCATGTTTGTTCACTATCAAACTCTCTAATATAACTAAATTGTTCGTTATGAGAAGAGGTATTACCAATGATAAAATCGCTAATAAGATTTTTTTCATCATCTAATAACCTTATTCTTTTACTTTCTTGTTTTAAAGGAAATGCCAAACCTAATTTCTCGTGTAAAGCAGGATTCTTAGTTTTCTTATCTACTCCTTTTAGCTGAACAATAGATATCAAAAATTTTTTAATTTTCTCCCCTGACGCAGGGTAGTTTTCATAGCCAGGATTTCCCATTTACCGTTATTATTAAATAAATATACCGCATTTTCTGTAGTTTCTATTTCTATCTTTTTAACTGAGTCAATTTTACTTTCAATATCAGTAAAAAATTTTGCATATTCATTATTAGCAGTATAATCCTTACTTAATAATGTTATAAATAACCCAACAATTATTATTAAACTTGATAATATTAAAAAAAGCTTTTTTAAATTCATTTATTTTCTAATCTACCAATCTTTCTGTAAAACTCTTTTCTTCTCTTTTCAGTAAACACTTTAATAAGGAAATATAAAATTATGACAATAAGTGGCATAGTCCAAATATTTAGAACTTTAATATTATTTTCTAATCTTTCTATATCTGCATTTAACTGTCTTTGCACATCTCTTAATTGTTTTCTAATTGAAAGTATTTTTCTCTGAAATTCTTCAATAGCTTTATTTTGTTCTGAAGTCTTGCTTTCAGAAGAGTCTAATTGATTACTTTGGATTTCCTTTAATTTATCTTCAGTACCTTGAAGTTCATTCTGTAAGGATATTTGTTTTTCTCTAAAACTTAACTCAGCTTTTTTTTGCAAATCTTCAATAACTAAAAAGGCCTATTAGAGCTTCCTCTTCCTCTTAAACCAATTAAATTTCTTCCACCAGACATTGACTCAATAGAGTTAACTACCATTCTTCCATTATCTGCAATTGGCGTAATAGAGTTTCTTCCAAACATATCCTGTTCTGATATCCAAGTATTATCAGATAATAAATCTGTATCTGCAAATAATATAATATTAGCATCTTTTATATTGTTTATATGTTTATTTGTATCTAATTCAATTTTTTTAATTTCTTCCATACTAAAAGCAGAATCAAACTCTCCTTTTATTCTTGCGCCAATGATATAGTTTATATCTTGTGATTGAAAATCTTTCAATAACTGCTCTGGATCAGCTCTAAATTGCATCTTATACCTTTCAATCAACATAGATTCTTTTGAAGTACTTATTAAGGGCTCTATTACTAAACTACTATTAGTATTTAAATTTTCTATAGATCCAGCTGACTTTAAAAATATATAGTCTAAGTTTGAAGTAATAATATCTGTATTTGATAATAGGTTTTGTTGAATTGCCAACCACAATACATAAGTTACTATTTTCTGGTCATTGGATGGACCTAAACTTACTTTTCTTCCATTTACAATATCTCCAATTACCATACCTGGTTTCATATCGAAACCCCAACTTATAAAAAGCCTACTCAAATTTGAATTAGAAAAATCTTTTTCTGACTCAGGTTTAGATAAATTATTATCAAACTCAGAAAAAGGGTCAGTAAAAATAGTAACTCCTTTTCCAGTCATAACAAATTGATCAATAGCATATAAAGTTACATCTGATAAATTTTTAGGATGAACAATCAACAATTGATCAACATTCTCAGGTATCTCTGAGACTTCAAGTGATAAATCTATAACATTAAAAAATTCACTTAAAGTCTGATATATAAAGAAAGGTCTTTCATATTGTGCATTACCTTGACTATTATTAACTCTTCCTACTAAAGGTAAACCAGAAATTAATCCAATATTAGGCTTTGTTGTATTAGCTAGATTGTATATTGTCTTAGTTAAATCATATTCTAGAAATTGCTCTCTATCTAATTCAAAAAAGGTATAACTGTAGTATCATCTACAGAATTACTAAATACTGCTCCAAAATAAAACCTTTCTCCTTCTTCATTCAATTGTAGTCCTTGAATACCGTAAACGTTAGCTAAATCTTCTTGATCAGTAAAAAGGCCTTGGATCTATAATTTCAATTGTAATATTTTTATTTGAAATTTTCTTATAACTCATTAATAATTCACGAACACGTTTTTCGTAATCTCTAATCTGTGAAAGTTCTTTACTTAAAGAGTTTGAAAAAAATAATTTAATACTAATTGGTTCACTTAGATTTTTTATAATACTTTTAGTGTTTTCAGAAACTGTAAATAATTTATCAGTTGTTAGGTCTATTTTCTTATTAACTAAGATTTTAAATATAATAATGTTAAAAGATAAAAAAGGAAAATTACGAAAAATATTGTAAGATTTTATTATTATAAATTTTTTTTCTATAATCATTGATATTCATTTTTAATTCCTAGAGTTATCTAAAGTTATTACATTTAAATATAAAAATAAAAATATTAAGGATAAAAATAAACTAAGGTTCTAAAATCAATAATACCTCTAGAAATATCAGAATAATTTGCTAAAAAACTAAAAGAGGCAATAACATCTGTAATAGCTTCCCTGCCCAATTAGAAAAAAAGTCTAGTACTATTGGTAACCCACTAACTGTAAATAAAAAACATACTGTAACAGAAACAATAAAAGCTATAACTTGATTTTTTGTTAGTGATGAAATAAAAATTCCTATTGATAAATAACCACCAGACATAAGAAGGCTTCCAATATAGCTAGCCATAATTACTCCATTATCCGGGTTTCCTAAATAATTTACAGTAATCCACATCGGAAATGTAAGAATTAGAGCTAAAAGCGTAAATAACCAGGCTGCCATAAACTTTCCTAAAACTATATTCAGCGTGCTTACTGGTAATGTAGTTAACAACTCTATAGTACCTGATTTTTTTTCTTCGGACCATAATCTCATAGTAATTGCAGGCACCAAAAACAAGTATAGCCAAGGATGCCATTCAAAGAAACTTCCCAATGAGGCTTGACCTATTTCAAAAAAATTTCCTAAATAAAAAGTAAATAACCCAGATAGTAGTAAAAAAATAGTAATAAAAACATAAGCTACAGGCGTAGCAAAATAACTAATTAATTCTCTTTTTGTTATTGATAAAAATTGTCTCATTTTATTTATACAGTATTAGTTAGTTGCCTAAATACTTCATCTAATTGTCCTTTATTAATAGAATAGTGTTTAATAGCATACTTCTTCTTTAGCAAATAGTTAGATAGGAAAGATGCATCTGAGGTGCTTTTTAATTTTATAGAACATAAGTTATTATCAATATCGATATATTTGAAATTATTTAGAGCTTGTAGCTCTTTTTTAAGCTCATTAGCTGACTTATCATATACTGAAACTAATAAGTTATTATAGCTTCTAGATTTTTTTAAAACATTAGTGGGAGTATCATCTATTAGAAGCTTACCATTAGATAAAATCATGGTTCTGTTACAAATAGCTTTAACCTCTTCTAAAATGTGAGTAGATATAATTATAGACTTCTCTTTTCCTAATTTTTTTATTAATTTTCTAACCTCACTTTTTTGATTTGGGTCTAAACCATCAGTAGGTTCATCTAATATCAATATTTTTGGATCATGAACTAGTGCTTGTGCTAAACCAACTCTTCTTTTAAAGCCCTTAGAAAGAGTATCAATTTTTTGAAGCAATACTTCATCTAAATTTAATAATTTTATTATTTTTCCTAAATTCTGACCTTTATCTATATTTCTTATTTCACAAATAAAACTTAAAAAGTCTATAGTTGTCATTTCATTATACAAAGGAGAACCTTCAGGTACATAACCTATAAATTCTCTAGTTTTTTTTAGGTTTTTGAATAAATCCAAACCATTAATTTTTATATTGCTGAAGTTGGCTTTAAAAAACCAGTTAGTATTCTCATTGTAGTGGTTTTACCAGCCCCATTAGGTCCTAGAAATCCTAATACTTCTCCTTTTTCTAAAGAAAAGTTAATGTCATCAACGGCTAAAAAAGACTCAAATGACTTTGAGATGTTATTTACTTCAACTAAAGCTGTCATAAATTAGAAAAATATATATAATTCTAATATATTTCAAGTATAAAAAATATTTATTTAATGTTGTTAAATAGTAAAAAAGTTGATATTGGCGTGCATGCCAAAGATTTTGAATTAAAGAACGTTGATAATGAAATTTATACGCTTAATGACATCAAAAAAAAAATGGATTTGTAATAGCCTTTATATGCAACCATTGTCCTTATGTAAAAGATATAATTACTAGATTAGTAGATGACTTTAATGTTCTTCTCAAGCAAGATATAGGGGTTGCAGCTGTAATGCCTAATGATTATAAAGCATATCCTGAAGATCTTTTGAGAATATGCAGAAATTTTCAAATAATAATAATTTTTCCTTTCCTTACTTATTTGATTACAAGCAGGAAGTGGCAAAAAGCTACGGAGCAGTTTGCACACCTGACTTTTTCTGTTTTGATAAAAGAAGTAAACTATTCTATCGTGGCAGATTAGATAATGTGAAATTTAAAGCTAATTTTTTAGAGAGAGAAAAATCTATAATAAGTGCTTACGATAAAATGATTAAAGAAAATTCTATAGTAACTAAGCAATTTAGCAGTATGGGCTGTTCCATAAAGTGGAGATAAATCATTAAATTTTATCACCTATACCCTAACTTATAGTTCTTTCTCCTCATCTTTTTTATACTCTGCATCAATAAAAGTAGGGTTAACATTTTTCATATCATCATAACTATTTCTTTCAAAACTTGTTGTTGATTTATTATATAAATATTTTTTTATAAAAAATATAATTATGATCATAGGCAATATTATCATTGCTAAAAACGTAAAAAAGAATAAGCCAATAAATAGAATTAGAAGAAATAGTAATAATAAGAAAATTTTTTTTATATCACTAAAAAAAAACCCATATTAAATTTTATCTGCGAGTTCGTATCTTTTATAATGATAGTCAGAGTCTCCAAATAACATTGAAAGAAAAGTAAGTTTTTTGAAAAAATGGCCTATAGACATTTCATTTGCAACACCCATACCTCCATGTAACTGAATACAATCCTGTGCAGCTTCTTTTGCTTTGGTATCTAAGAAAATCTTATTCAATGAAATACTTTTTATTCTTTCTTTTGGGTCATTATTAGAGAAAGACACTTGTGCACTGCAATTTAAAGATCTCATCTCCTCTTTATTATATACATTTCTACCATTCTGTGTTGTATAACCTGAAAATCTCCAATTCGTTTCCCAAACTGTTCTCTTGTTTTTACATATTCTAAAGTTAGTTTATACATTTTTTCTATAACACCAAGTGCTTCTGAACATACAGCTAAAGTTAAGTAATCAAAAATAATGCTAATCTTTTTTTTATACTCGTCGTAATTAAGCTTAACTAAAATATCATTTTCATTAAAATCAAAACCATCAAACTCATAGTCAACTGCATCACTATCATCAATTATTTTATATTTATTAGAGAGAAAATTTTTGCTCGTATTATCAATTTTAACTAGATAAACATTTTTATCTTTATCAATTGCTGGCACTATAATTGAATTAGCTTGGTCTGCAGCTAACACTAACATTTTTTTTCCTTTGAGAAAGTATTTATTTTCTTCTAAATAAACCTTACAATTAAGTTTATGAATATCAAACCTTATATTTGGTTCCGCAAAACAATAGGCCAATTTAATGTTGTCATTAATTATTTTATCTAGATAGTGACTTTTTTTATCTTCATCAAAAAAATGTTCTATTATTTTACCGGGCAATAATAGTGAAAAAATATATGGATCAACATGTAGAGATGCACCAAAGGTTTCTATTAAAGTCATAACATCAGTAATGTTACCACCTAAACCACCAAACTTTTGATCAAAAGGTAAACCATACCAACCTAACTCTTTAGATTTAAGTATCAGATCTTCATATAATTTACCATCCGATGTTAGGATTTTATTTCTTTGCTCAAATGAGAGATTATCTAGAAAAAATTTTTCAGCAGAATTCTTTATCAATAATTGTTCTTCATTTAGTGAAAGATTCATTTATAAACCTAAAACCATTTTTGAAAGTATATTTTTTTGTATCTCGTTAGAACCACCATAAATGGTAGTTTTTCTCATATTTAAATAGTTAGCCGCTGTATTTTGAGAATAGTCTGGTCTAAATTGATTGCTATTGCTTCTATCTGCATTACTATTTGCTAAGTCATTAGAAATACCATAATATCCTACAGCATTCATTGTTAACTCTGTAATTCTTTGTTGAATTTCAGAACCTCTAATTTTTAGCAAAGAAGCTTCTGGACCAGGAGCTACTCCTTTATTTTCTTCAGATAAAATTCTAAGTTCAGTAAACTCTAAAGCCTTAAGATCCATTTCAAGATTTGTTAGCCTATCTCTAAACCTTTTATCAGTAATTAATAAACTACCTTCATTATTTAATTCAATATTAGCAATTTGTTTAAGTTTCTTTACTGCACTTATGGATTTTCCTACTGCTGCGATTGAAGTCCTTTCGTGGCTAAGTAAAAATTTAGCAACGGTCCAACCTTTATTTTCTTCAAAGATAATATTTTCTCTTGGAACTTCTACATCTTCTAAATATACGGTATTAATTTCATGCGCACCATCTAAAGTTATAATAGGATCCACAGTAATTCCTTTAGTTTTCATATCAATCATTATAAAAGAAATACCTTCTTGTGGTTTCCCTTCAAAAGAGGTTCTCACCAAGCAAAATATCCAATCTGCATATTGTGCTAATGTAGTCCATGTCTTAGTACCATTAATAATATATTTATCCCCTTTCAGAATAGCTTTAGTTTTTAATGAGGCAAGATCTGATCCTGATCCTGGCTCAGAATAGCCCTGACACCACCAGTGATCTGAATTAAGAATTTTAGGAAGAAAAAACTTTGCTGTTTTGGTGTGCCGTAATGCATTAATACAGGTCCTATCATAGTTACTCCGAAAGGTATAATTGTAGGCGTATCCGCTAATGCTAACTCTTGATCTAGTATGTATCTTTTTGAAGCTGACAACTCTGCTCCACCAAATTCTTTTTCCAGCCAGGAGCAAATAAATTTTCCTTATGAAGAGCTTTTTGCCAGCTAATAATTTCTTCTTTTGAAATTTCACTACCATTGGCTACTTTATTTCTAAGTTCATTACTTAAATTTTTACTTATGAAGTTTCTTACTTTTTGTTGAAACTCTAAGTCATCTTTAGAGAACTCTATATTCATATCTGCTCCTTTTTTATCAAAACTAGATTAATTGTATTTACTATTTCATATACATGCAATAACAGATTTTCAATATCTATAATTTTATTATTGAAAATTTTAATTTTAAATTCATCAACCAATTTAACATAGTTTTTATTTTTAGTTATCCATTTTATAAATTCTTCAGGATAGTCTTTAAAATCTTTATTAAAGTAAACATTTATATATTCTTGATTGGCATCTATTCTTATAATTTTAGTTTTTGCTGCTAATACTTTTAGTTTAACTAACTCTATTAAGTTTTTAAATTGATTTGGTATTAAGCCAAAACGATTAATCATCTCTTCTTCAAAAAGCATAAAATCCTCATTTGATCTCAGCTCACCTAATTTTCTATAAGTACTTAAACGTAAAGATAAATCGTAAATATAATTTTCAGGTATAAGAATAGGAAGCTTTATATTAATAATAATATCATCTGAAAAATCTTTTTTAATATTTTTAAGATCATCAATACATTCTTTTAAGTAATTTTTGATAGAGCTCAATACCTACTTGTATTATTTGACCAGATTGCTCCTCTCCTAAGAGGTTTCCTGCACCTCTAATATCTAAGTCATGGTTAGCAAGATTAATTCCAGCACCCAATGAGTCCATTGCTTGTAATGCTTTTAGTCTTCTTTCCGCATTTTTAGTTATATTTTTTTTTCTAAAGTAAAGTAAGCAAATCCTTTTTCAATACTTCTCCCTATTCTTCCTTAATTGATGTAATTGGGCAAGACCAAATTGATCTGCTTTATAAACTATTAATGTATTAGCTTTAGGAATATCAAGTCCTGATTCTACTATTGAAGTTGATAAAAGTAAGTCGCACTTTCCTGAATAGAAATTATTCATAGCATTGTCAATATCCTTAGATTTAAGTTTTCCATGCACAATCTCTAATTTTAAATTAGGATAAATTACTTTAAGTTTAGCAATAATTTTTTCTATGTCTCTTATACGTGGAACAATCAAAAAGATTTGACCAGATCTAACTTTTTCATTTTGTATTGCTTTCCTTACTATTCCTTTTTCAAAGTTACACACAGTAGTTCTGATATTTTGTCTATTTACTGGGGGAGTTGTAATTAAACTAAGATCCCTAATTCCAAGCAAAGACATATGTAATGTTCTAGGTATAGGAGTAGCTGTTAGAGTAAGAAGATTAACATTATCCTTTAAACTTCTTATTTTTTCCTTTTGAGCTACTCCAAAATGCTGCTCTTCATCTACGACTATTAATCCCAAGTTAATATCAGAAAATTTTAAAGATAATAATGCATGTGTCCCAATTAAAATATTACTTTTATTACTTTCAAATTTTTTTAAAATATTACTTTTGTTGGACTTAGTAGTATTTCTAGTGATTAGTTCAACATTTGTATAATTATGTAATCTTTCTTTAAAATTCTTATAATGTTGATTTGCTAAAAGAGTAGTAGGAGCTATTATTAAAACCTTAAAATTATTTAAGGAACTAATAAAAGAGGCTCTTAGTGCAATCTCTGTTTTACCAAAGCCTACATCTCCACAAATTAATCTGTCCATTGGTTTGGCAGATGATAAATCATTAAAAACTTCATTTAAACAAGTTATTTGATCTTCAGTTTCATTAAACTTAAAGCCTCTTATGAACTCTTGTAATTTGATATGATCAACATTCATCTTATAGGTCCGAGCCATTTCTCTTTTGGCTGCTATTGAAATCAATGAGTTAGCTAAGTCTTTTATTTTTTTCTTTACTGAATTTTTTCTAGTATTCCAGCTGTTTTGTCCTAATTTATCCAATTGAATATTCTTTTCAGAACTTCCATACTTAGATATTAAGTTTATATTCTCGACCGGTAAGTATAATTTTGCATTATTCAAATATTCAATAACCATGCAATCATGCGGCAGGTTATCAATTAAAATAGCTTTTAAACCCAAATATTTGCCAATACCATGATCATTATGAACTATATAATCATAAATATTTATATCGGAAATATTTATATTATTTTTAAATTTTCTACTTTGTATTGTTTTTCTGACTTTAAAGATTTCATAAAAAGAAATAATCTTTATAAAGTTATTTTCAAAACCTTTATCTAAAGGATATATAAAAATATCTACTATTTCCTGATCATCAAAACACTCTGTAAAATTGCTTTTATTTGTTCTTAAAAAAAAATCTTCATTTTTAAATAAATTTTTAATATAGAAAATTAATTTTTCTTTATTCTTTTCATTATCTGCAACAAAAATTATCTTTTTTTTAGTTCTTTTTAAAACTATACTTTGTAAAATTCTAAATAATTGCTCATCTGAATTAACTTTTATATCCTTTTCTATATTATCAGTAGCTTTTAAATCATAATTATTTGATTTTTTTGAAATAAATTTATTAAACTCTATTTTCTTTATTAAATTTAATTGTTTTGAAAGTAGACTTTGATCTAAATATAATAATTCTGGTTTTATAGGTTGATTAATGCTTTCTATTTGGGTGCTAGCTAATTCCTTTTTTCTGAGTAAGCATCTATAGTTTCCTTATAAAAAATTTCTAATTCATTCAATAAGTTATGCTCAAATATAAGATATTCTGGATTAAAAAATCGAAAAAAACTTATAAATTTCTTTTTGTAAAACAAGGGCATCCAATGTTCAATACCATCTAGTTTTTTATCTTCTTTCAATTGATGAATAAATAAGTCTTTATTTGAAGAAGGCCCAAAAGTAATTTCTGTAGTTACTAATAAAATCATTTTTTGAAGTATCTGATAAAGGGGGCTCAATGTTTTGAAATATGCTTATTGAATGCTTTTCTTTTTTTAGATATTTGAGACATAGGATCAAAAAGCTTTATACTCTCTAAAGTATCACCAAAAAAAGTCTAACCTTACAGGAGCCTGTTCACCAACAGGCCAAATATCAATAATTCCTCCTCTAATTGCATATTCATTAGGTTCCAAAACTAAATTTACGTGGTTATATCCTCTTGAACTTAAAGTATTTATAGTATCTCTTAAATTATATTCCTTATTTTTTTCTAGATAAAAAATATTGCTAATTACTTCACCTTTGTTTGGCAATAACATAGTTAAGTTTTTAAAGTTAGTAATAATTATTTTATAATCATTTTTCTGGAATAAAATTTCCGTTAAAACCTTGAATCTTATATTAATATTATAATTGCTTGGAGATACATCACTATATGGAAAACAATCCCAACTAGGAAAAATTAAAATATTGTTTATGCCTGTTATGGCACTAAGTGTTTTTGCAAAAGGCTTTAAGTATTTATTATCACTTAGTGCAATCACAATTTTTTTTTTATTCTGAAGAATTTCAGATATTATAAAAGGAATAATCCCATCACTAGCATTATAAAAGTTAAAGGAATTATTTTTAAAATTTAGTTTAAAATTATTTTCTAAAACCTTCACTTTTTATATAATCTTCCAATAAATCTATTATTTCTTTAGAAATGTCTTTAGGCCATTCATACTTATTTTTAATAATAAGCATTATTTTATCATCATTTACTGCATCTAAAAAATTTTCATAATGAGATAAGTTTTCTTTTTTAATTTTACCTTTATACTTATCAAAAAACTTACCTAAAAATAGATCTGCTTCCTTTGTCCCTCTATGCCAAGACCTATATTCTAATTTATTTAAATACTTTTTCATTAATATTTTATATAACAAGAGTATATGCAAAGTACATCAATAAAAAAAATATATTCAAATATAGATTCTATAATTTCAGGAGAAAAAACTAGAAAATCAATTAAAGAAAATATAGGAAATACATTAAAAGATTTAGTATTCTATATGCCTTATAAAATAGTAAGTGCTTATTATTGCAAAGCTTGGAATGATTTAGAAAATAAAAAAAAAGTTTTAATTAAAGTAAGAGTAAATAAACATTATTTTAGTTTTCCAAGGTCTAATATTCCCTACAGAATTAGTGTTATCTTTGATAATAAAACTATAAACTTAGTTTTTTTTTCTAAATATACTGGTTACCTTAAAAGTATATATAAAGAAGGAGAAGATATAACCATAAGTGGTACTTTAGCAACATATGGTAAAAAGTTTCAAATATTGCATCCCACTGTTGTTGATTTAAATACTATTAATCCAGAAACTAATACTATAAATACGTTATTTTATCGTCAGAAAGGAGGTTTGAAGTCTAGTATTATTCATAAATCTATTTTAAAAACTTTGCCTTTAATACCAGAAATAGAAGAATGGCATTCAAGATTTAAAGAAAGATATCCATTAATGCCATCTTGGAAAGAAGCTTTAAATAATATTCATTTGGGTAATGATAATAATATTTTAGAAGATAGTTCAATACACTTACTTAGATTAGCTTATGATGAAATATTAGCTAATCAGCTATCATTAGAAATAATAAGAAACAGCATTAATAAAGAAAAAAGTAATAATTATAATAAAGACAGTAAGAATATAATTAGTAAATTCATAAATTGCCTTGAATTTAATTTAACAATAGATCAAAGAAAAAATGTAGAAGAAATAATCAAAGATTTAAATTTTGATAATAAAATGTTGAGATTATTACATGGTGATGTTGGTAGTGGCAAAACAATTGTGGCTTTAATTTCTGCTCTACACGTTATTAATTCAGGTTATCAAGTAGCATTTTTGGCACCAACTGAAATACTTGCAATCCAACATTATAATTTTGTAAAAAAGAAGTTTAAACAATTAAATATTAATGTATTTCTTTTAACAGCATCTATTGATAACAAAAAACAAATTATTAATAAGATTAAAAGTGACGAAAAAAATTTAGTGATAGGAACTCACGCTTTGTTGCAAAAAAATATTATATTTAAAAATTTATCTTATGTAATCATTGATGAACAACATAGATTTGGAGTAAACCAAAGAATTAGTATTAGAAATAAAGGCAAAAAGGTAGATATGTTATTAATGTCTGCTACTCCTATTCCTAGAACTATGTTACTTGCGAACTTAGGTGATATTTCAGTTAGTACGGTTAAACAAAAACCATTTAATACTAGAATTAATACAATACTAAAATCTGATAGAAATATTAAAAAGGTCATAAGCTTCATAAAAGAAAAAATAAAGTATGGTAAGGTATTTTGGATTTGCCCTTATATTGATAGCAGTACTCAAGAAAATAATAGTTCTAGCATAGAAGAAAGATATAAAATTTTAAAAAGTTCATTTGATGAAGTTGGTTATCTTCATGGAAAACTCCCTATTGAAGAAAAGAACCAAGTTTTGAAACAATTTAAAGATGGAAAAATAAAATTATTAATTTCAACAGTTGTTATAGAAGTTGGTATTGATATACCTGATGCTAATATAATAATAATAGATCATGCAGATAGGTTTGGATTGGCACAAACTCACCAACTAAGAGGCAGAGTAGGAAGAGGAGAAAAAATGGAACATGTATTCTATTATACAAAGAACCTTTAAGCGAAACTGCTAAAGAGAGACTAATTGTAATAAAAAACTCTTATGATGGCTTTGAACTATCTGAAAAAGATTTGATTATGAGGGGTGGAGGAGAGATTTTAGGTAAAAACCAATACGGCTATGAAGATTTTATTTTTTTTGATATTTCTATCCATCAAGACCTTTTAAAAATGGCTACATTAGAAGCTACTGACATCTTAAATAATGATCCTAATTTAGCTTCAGACAGAGGAAAAAAAACTCATAGATTTGTTGTATCTTTTTGAAAAAAATAAAGCAATAGACTTTATTTCTGCGGGTTAACTTTTATTTTTTTCTAATAGGAGGAGTAATAATTCCCCCTGAAATCACTAATTTCATTCCCTCTTCTATATTCATATCTAATCTAATAAGATCTTTCTTAGGAACAAATAACATAAAGCCAGAAGTAGGATTAGGAGTAGTAGGTAAAAATACATTTACACATGCGTTTTTGAGTTTATTTTTTACCTCCCCTTTAGTTTCTGAGGTTATGAACGCAATAGCCCATAAACCCTTTCTAGGATATTCAATTACAACCACTTCCCTAAAAGCTTTAGAAGAAGAACCTAATATTGTTTGAAATATTTGCTTTAATGCATTGTAAATACTTCTAATTATTGGAAGTTTATTTATTAAATTTTCGCCTATATTTACAAAAAATCTACCAAAAATTCCAGCAGTCAAAAAACCCAATTATAATTAAAGAAAAATAGCAACTACTAAACCAGTTCCCGGTATATCAAAAGGTAAATAGTTATCAGGGTTATACTTTTCAGGCACTAAATTTTTAACTTTACTATCAACAAAATTAATAAATATAAAAGACAAGTAAATTGTTATGCCCAATGGAGCTGTTATCGCTAAACCAGTAAAAAAATATCTTCTAATTTTCAAGAAAATATTTTTCTTATAACTGTTCTCATTTTTTGTTATTCTCATTATAATTTTATAGAATGTTAATGGCTAAAAAACAATATACAATAATATCATATTATAACTTTATAAAAATAAAAAATTTATTTAAATTCAAAAATATTCTAAATAAATATACAAATGATTTGGATATAAAAGGAATAATATTAATAGCTCCAGAAGGTCTAAATTTTAGTATATCCATATGCTCTTCACAATATGATATATTTATTAAGAGACTTAATACACTATTCAAACTTTTATATGATGATTTGAAAATATCTTATTCAAGTAAGCATATTTTTAGAAAAATAAAAATTAAAATTAAAAAGGAAATATTAACTACAAGGTTACAACATCAAATAAATATTGAAAAGTATGTGGGAGAATATGTAAGCCCAATAGAATGGGATAATTTTATAAAAAGACCTGATGTTGTGTTAATTGACACTAGAAATTTCTATGAGACAGAAATAGGAAGTTTTTATGAAGCAATAAATCCAAAAGCAAAAAATTTTACTGAATTGCTAAATTGGCTTAGTGAAAATATGCTTACTGAAAAGAATAAGAAAAAAAGATTGCTATGTTTTGTACTGGTGGAATTAGATGTGAAAAAGCTACATCTTATTTAAAACATAAAGGGCATAAAGATGTTTATCACTTGGAAGGTGGTATTATAAAATATCTAGAAAAAACAAAAAATAAAAGTTCCTGGTATGGAGAATGCTTTGTTTTTGACAATAGAGTTTCTTTAGATAAAAAACTAAAAAAAGGAAGCTATAAAATATGTTATGCTTGCAGAATGCCTTTAAGTAAAGACGATATTAATAATGAAAAATATATTAAAGGAGTATCATGCCACAAATGTTATGGCAAAAAAAGTCAAACACAAATTGATAAGTATCAAATGCGAAATAAACAATTAGAAAATATTAATGATTATGAGTAATAGTTCTAATTCAAATAAAGCTATACTGTACTCCTTTAGAAGGTGCCCATTTGCAATGCGAGCAAGAGCAGCTATTTATTTCAGTAAAATTAAAGTTGAATTAAGAGAAGTTTTATTAAGAGACAAACCATCTGAAATGCTAGATATTTCTTCAAAAGGAACAGTACCTGTTCTTGAACTAGGAGAAAATATATTAGATGAAAGTGTAGATATAATGTTATGGGCATTAAATATTAACGATAGTGAAGATATATTATGTTCTTATAGAGAACAAAAGAATTTTGTGTTAGACACTATTAAGATATTTGACCTAGAGTTTAAGTATCATCTAGATCGTTATAAATATAGTAGCAGGTACTTAAATGAAAAAGATTTTCTGTCAAGAGAAGAACACAGAAATGAAGGCATAAAGCATCTCAAAACTCTACAAAATGTATTAGAAAAAAATAATTCTAAGTATCTGTATAGAAATAAAATTAGCTTTATAGACTTAGCATTATTTCCTCTTGTTAGACAATATAAAATAGCTGATATTAGTTTTTTTAATGAGAATATTGATATAAGTTTAGTAAATATATGGCTTGAAAATATAATAAATGCTATATTTTTCAAGAATATTATGTATAAATACGAAGTGTGGAATTCAGGTGCCAATCCTGTTTATTTTGAAAATAGTTTGTAGTTTTTTATAAAAATGTCTAAAAAAAAAATAATCTTAGTTATTAATTGCCCTGATAAAGCTGGAATAATAGCTGCTGTATCAACTTTCTTATTTAAAAGAAAATTCAATATTTTAGAAAGCTCACAATATAAAGACTCTAAAAACAACCAATTTTTTATGAGAGTTTGTTTTACTAATTTAGATAATACAAAAATAATTTCTCTTAATAATTTAAAAAAAGATTTTTTAAATATTTCAAAAAAATATAATATGGACTTTAGTTTTTTTGATATGTCAAAAAAACAAAAGGTACTAGTTATGGTATCTAAGTTTGGACATTGTTTAAATAATATTCTTTATCAATGGAAAACAGGATCTTTAAACTGTGAAATACCAATAATAGTATCAAATCATTTAGATATGAAAGAAATTGTTAAGCCCTATGATATAAAATATAATTTACTTCGTGTGAATAAAAGTAATAAGCTAAAGCAAGAAAAAAAGCTTTATGAATTAATTCTTAAAAATAAAATTGATTTAGTGGTACTAGCTAGATATATGCAGGTATTATCTCCTGATTTTTGTAAGATATTAGAAGGAAAAATTATAAATATACATCATTCTTTTTTACCAAGTTTTAAGGGTGCTAGACCTTACAATCAAGCCTATCTAAGAGGTGTCAAAATAATAGGAGCAACAGCACACTATGTTACTAATCAACTTGATGAAGGTCAGATTATAGAACAAGACGTGGCCAGAGTTGATCACACTAAAACACTAGAAAATTTCATTTCTATAGGCAGAGACATTGAGAGTCTAGTATTAACCAGAGCCATTAACTGGCATTTAGAACACAGAATAATTATTAATGAAAACAGAACTGTTGTTTTCAATTAAATTAAATCAAATTATTCAGAAATTGTCTTTATGTCTTCGGCGGCCATTTTGCCATTTTCTTGTTCTTTTATTTCATACTCTACTTTTTGCCCTTCCTGCAACTTAGTAATTCCAGAAGCCTTTACAGCAGAGATATGAACAAATATGTCTTGATCCTCAGCACCTTCTTGAGAAATAAAACCATATCCTTTTTTATAATTGAACCATCTTACTTCGCCTTTAGCCATTATACACGTCTTTCTTTTATACAGATATCAAATATCTGAGTTAATAATAATATATAGATATTAGTATAAATTTTTTATAATTCAAGATAATAATATAACTCCCAAAGTTTAATTACTTTGGGAGTTATATAAGCTTCTAATAAATAGCAACAGGATTTATGATCATCTGCACAGTTCCTTCAACTCTAGCTTGTCCTAGCACGAACATAAACTCTTTTATACCTTCTTTTACTAACTTTCCTGTATTCATAGTTTCTAATAAATAAACACCGTTATTTTGTAAAGCCGTTACATGTCCATAAAAAACTTTATCTCCTTTTGATGGAGGAACATTATCAATACCCCAAGTGTCTGAACCAACGGCCATTGGATTAAAAGTCATTAAATATTCCATAGCTGCATTATCAGTTCCTGGTTCACCTGAAACCCATGCTTTTGGGTCAGACTCAAGCTTAGCATCAGTCCAACCAGTATAAAACATTATTATATCACCTTCATTAATAGTAATTTTCTGTGACTTCATAGCTGTTTTAATATCATCAACAGTTATAGCTTGCCCTGCTTCCATATGTTCTACACCAAAATGCTTGGTCATATCAATTAAAACTGCTCTAGCAATCATAGGTGGAATTTTATCTACACCTAATTTAGTAAGACCTGTTATTTTAATAACATCTCCTGCTTTATTACAATTATAAAGCATATTATTCTCACCAAGATGACCTAATCCATCTATTTGTGATCCTATGCCAACCCAAGTATTAAGAATATCATCTGCGTACGTCATATGATAACCCAGAGCGCCCTTTAAATCAGCTCCTGCATTTTGGTTAGGCGCCATTACAGTCAATGATAAAGTTCTAGGCGGAAAAGCAGGTGTTTTACTACTTATCGCTATACCTAAAGGATGAGACTTACCTTTTTTAATTAATTTAGCTGCAAGCTTAGTCCTTTCATCGCTGACATAATTTGCACCACCTAATTCGTCATCAGCACCCCATTTAGAATTTTTACAATTGCTATGTCCATCAGCAAAAACTAAATTAATAAACATAGAAACGAATGCTGCTATTACAGCAATTTTTAATTTATTTTTCATTATAATCTCCCGTTATTTTAATAATACATTAACAAGAGTTAATCATCAACACTTAGTTTTCCTTATATTTTAATTTTTCTACACTTATAAATATTATTAATTTTTTCTTTTAAATTATTGTTTTTATATGTTTTTATAGTTTCAACTAATGAATATTCAACAAAATTGATATTGTATGCCTTGTTAAGATAATCGTCTTCTTTTTTAATAGTACTTAACCTGATAATATTAAATTTATTAAAAGTACAGCTTATACTTTCTTCACCTTGTGTATTGGTCTTACAAAAATCTTTCCATTTATTTTTCATTGGTCTAATTAATAATATTTCATTAGCACTGTCATATTTATAAAATGCAGTAGTTTTGAAATCAGGGCTAGTACAATTCATCATATAATTTTTAGCTAACAGAGTATTAGAAACAAATAAAATTAACATAGATACAAATAATTTATAATACATATTTTACCTTTTGATAATTGGTGCGGTCGAGAGGATTTGAACCTCCAAGGAGTTGCCTCCACAACGACCTCAACGTTGCGCGTATACCAGTTCCGCCACGACCGCTTAATCTTTAATTATAATCAATTTTTTTGCTATATTCAAATCTTCACGATTATTTATATTAAAGAATGGATCATATTTTTTTATATCCCACTCTTCATATGATACTTTAAAATTGGCAGTAAACGCATCAATTTTTCTTACTCCTTCATTAATATCTAATTCTAATTTTTTTTTAATATTATTTTTCCATAGTCCTATTGTCGGATGAATTCTATTTCCTGATTTAGCAAATACTACATCAGAGTTATTTTTTAACATGTTTGAATATAATCTTTTAGCTAAGTCTTTAGGTAAAAAAGGGGTATCTACAGGAACAATACAAACATAACCGTCTTCTCCATTTATATTATTTCCTTGACAAAGAGAGGCATGAATTCCAGCTAATGGTCCAATATTTTTTGAAAATTTATCATAAATAACTTCTAGGTTTAGCTTTACAGTTGTTTCTTTATTGTTCACATTAATAGCTATATATGAAAATTGGCTCTTTATTCTCTCATAGACTTGCTCTAATAATGTATTGTTATTAAATTTTTGATTGAATTTTCCTTTTCCATCCAGTCTGCTTCCTTTTCCCCCAGCTAAAATTATGCCTATAAGCCTTTCTTTATAATTAGTATTCACTTATCTATTAATCTTTCATAACCTGACAGTACAGTATATTTTCTTCCTCTTAATCTACCTATCATTGTCAAATTTGATTTTTGAGCTAATTCTACTCCCCAAGCTGTAAACCCAGACCTAGAAGCCAATATAGGGACTTTCATCATAACTGTTTTAATTACCATTTCACTGGTTAATCTACCTGTTGTATAAAGTATTTTATCTTCTGAATTTATATTATTAAGAAACATATAACCTGCTAACTTATCTATAGCATTATGTCTTCCTACATCTTCAAAAAAATATAGTGGTTTTTCTTTTGAACATAAAACGCAACCATGTATTGCTCCTGATTTTAAATATAATGAAGGCGTTAAATTTATTGATTTGTATAATGCAAAAATTGCATCAACTTTAATTTTTTGTTTTAAATCTAATTTAACTTCACTTATCTGATCAATTATGTTGTCAAATATTGTTCCATTAGCACAGCCAGAAGTTTTGATTTTTCTTTCATTGGAAATGTCTATTAATGTTTCTTCAGATGATCTAACTACCACAGTATTTATGTCATCAACTACTTCTACTTTTTCTATTTTTGTATAGTCTTTGATAATATTTTGGTTTACTAAATACCCAACAGCTAAATATTCAGGATAATCACCTACAGTCATTGCAGTAATAATATGGTTATCATTTAGATAGATTGTTAATGGTTTTTCTACAATAGAAAAAGTAGAGATCTTATTTCCTAGTTCATCATAGGCTTCTATTTCTTTTATAAAAGGTGAATTTTCAGGATTTGGTTTAATAAAAATGAAAATTCACCTTTTTGATATAAGTTATTTTAAAGTTCCAGGATGTGTATTTTCTACAAAATGCTTTGAATGAACTGGTTTCATAAATAAGTTAGAAAAGAAAGCTACAATTAATAAACCAGCCATTGCATACATAGTAGTATTATACAAACTAGGAGTAGGATCAACGGTACCAGATGGTGCAATCTCCATTAACTTAGCTATAGTAACTGTTTTTGCTTTCACTAGTTGATCTAACTGCTCAATTGGTGCACCAAATTTATCTAAAAAAGCATTTGGATCAATTGACTCCATAAGTTTATTAAGAGAATTATTGTAAGATAAACTTCTTAACTGTGCTATTGCAACAGGACCAATAACACCAGCTGTACTCCACGCAGTTAAAAGTCTACCATGAATACCTCCTACATGCATTGTTCCAAAAATATCTGCTAAATATGCAGGTATAGTAGCAAATCCTCCACCATACATTGTGAAAATAATCATAGTAGCAGCATAAAACATTACTAAATACATAACCTTAGGATCTACACTTACTGCACTCGCAGTAAACGGAATAGATAAGTAAAGCAGAGTTCCTAAAACAAAAAAGCAGTGATAAGTATTTTTTCTACCTATAAAATCTGATAAAGAAGCCCAAATTATTCTTCCACACATATTGAAAACACTTATCATCAAAACATATGTACCTGCAAAAGCAGCTGTTACTATGGATGCCAATTCTGAAGTAGGTGGTGCCGAACCAAAAATTTCAGACATCATTGTTTTAGCAACACCTATAACACCAATACCTGCAGACACATTAAAACATAATACGATCCAAAGTTGATAAAATTGAGGAGTTTTTATTGCTTGATTAATATGCACATTATTTAGTGTTTTCATCTTTGCAGCAGACTCTGCTTCTGATGGAGGTTCGTATCCTTCAGGTTTCCATCCTTCTGCGGGCACTCTGTATTGAAAAGCCGCTATAATCATAATGATAAAATATACTATACCAAGTGTAAGAAAAGCCCCTGCTGCTCCTGTATTACCTGTGCCTACAACATATACACCAGCATCACCAGGTACTGCTAATTGAGCAGCTTCTGCAGCCGTAGCTACTACTACTTCAACTTTTTCCCCTGCTATTTCAGCAAACCTTCTTCCATTTTCCGTAATTAGACTAACAGCACCTTCTGTTCCTAAGTATTCCGGAGCTTTAGAGTGCAAATCTAATAAAAACTTTTTAAGAGGAGCTCCTATCATAGCTCCGCCTCCAAAGCCCATTATTGCCATACCTGTTGCCATTCCTCTTCTATCAGGAAACCACCTAATTAGCGTTGATACAGGCGAGACATACCCTAATCCTAAACCACATCCTCCTAGTACACCATATCCCAAATAAATCAACCAGAGTTGATGGGTTAATATACCAAAACCGCCGACTATAAAACCTCCTCCCCATAAACATGCAGCAGTTACACCTACGCACCTTGGTCCTACGTCTTCTAGCCATTTTCCTGCTATTGCAGCTGCTAAACCTAGGCAGACTATAGAGACAGAAAATATCCAAATAACACTGCTTAAACTCCAGTCATCAGCAGAACTTGAAACTACCCCTAACTCCTTTATCAAAGCAGGGTTAAAAATACTCCATGCATATACCGACCCTATACATAAATGTATTGCAATAGAGGCTGGAGGTATTCTCCATCTATTAAAATTTTTTGGTGCTACTATTCTATCCTTTAATAAAAATGAAAATAATCCACCAGATTTGGTATTACTCATAAAAATCTCCCTTTTTTAAGAAATTAGCATCTCATTAAGTTAAGTGCAACCGTAATTAGCACGCTTCTATATTAGCTGCACAATATTTAAATTCAGGTATTTTTCCAAATGGATCAAGTTGAGGTTAGTAAGCTTGTTTGCAGCCGCTTCTGAGAAGCAAAATGGTATAAAAATCATACCTTTAGGTAACTCTGTATCTTGCCTAACACTTAATTCAATCGAACCCCTTCTTGTTTTAACCTGTACTTTATTTCCAGGTTCTAGTTTTAGATTTTTCATGTCTAACCTATTCATATTGACAATTGCCTCTGGTTCAATGTTATCTAGTGTATTTGACCTTCTTGTCATAGCACCTGTATGCCAATGTTCTAAAAGTCTTCCAGTAGTTAAGACAAATGGGAAATTTTGATCTGGTAATTCATGAGGAGAAATTAAATCTGTTGGTACTATTTTTGCCAAACCTGAGGATGTTGGAAAGTTTTGTGAAAAAACTATTTCATTTCCTGGAAGATTTTTATCATCACAGGGGTAAGTTACAGAGTCTTCTTTTTCAACTCTTTCCCAGCTAATATTATTAAGTGAAGGCATCACCTTACTCATTTCATTAAAAACTTCAGAAGCATGATTGTAATTCCAGTCTAAACCAAGAGCTTTTCCTAAATCATTAATAATTTTAAGATCCTCTTTAGCCTCACCTGGAGGATTTATTACCTTTCTTCCCATTTGAACTTGCCTATTAGTATTAGTAAAAGTTCCATTTTTTTCTGCATGTGCAGAGGCTGGTAAAATAATATCTGCGTACCATGCTGTTTCAGTCATAAATATATCTTGTACTACTAATGTATCTAGCTTACACATTCCTTCTATTGTATGATTTTGATCAGGATCGGACATAACTGGATTTTCTCCCATTACATACATACCCTTTATTTGGCCTTCGCAAACCTTGTCCATAATCTCAACAACCGTTAGCCCTTTCTTTTGATCTAACTCTGTACCCCAAAATTCTTGCATTTTTTTATGATTATTAATATCTTCTACTGGTTGATAATCAGGATAGACCATTGGAATTAGTCCAGCATCGGATGCTCCTTGTACATTATTTTGTCCTCTCAATGGATGTAATCCTGTACCCGGTCTTCCAATATGACCAGTAATTAATGCTAATGTAATAAGGCACCTAGAATTATCAGTTCCATGTATATGTTGAGAAATTCCCATTCCCCAAAAAATAATTGATTTATCTGAATTAGCATAAATTCTTGCAGTATCTCTTATAACTTCTGCAGAAATACCACAAATATTTTCCATTTCCTCCGGAACAAATTTGCTTATATTATTTTTTAAAGCCTCAAAGCCTTCAGTCATAGAAGAGACATATTGCTTATCGTATAAACCTTCTTCTATAATTGTATAAATAATTGCATTTAATAAAGCCACATCTTTTCCTGGCTTAAATTGTAAATGACTGTAGGCATGCCTAGATAAATCTTGCTTTCTAGGATCCATAATAATTAGTTTTTTTCCATCTTTAGCAGCTCTTTTAAAATATGTAGCAGCAACAGGATGATTAGTTGTAGGTCTAGCACCAATTACTATAATACAATCAGAATCCTTGACAGCTGTAAATGGAGCAGAAACTGCACCAGATCCAACACCTTCCATTAGTGCGGCAACTGAAGAGGCATGGCATAACCTTGTACAATGATCAACGTTATTAGTCTTAAAAGCAGTTCTAATAAGCTTTTGAAATAAATAAGCCTCTTCATTTGATCCTTTAGCTGAGCCAAATCCACAAATACTAGAAGGTCCATTTTTAGAGTATATTGAATTTAGATTTTTTGCCGAAAGTTCTATTACTTCATCCCATGAGGCCTCTCGAAAGTAGTCACTAATTTTTAAATCTTTATAGTTTTCAATCTTTTGCTTTCTTACCCCTTCTTTTCTAATCAAGGGTTTCATTAACCTTCCTTCGTTATGAATATAATCGTAACCAAATCTACCTTTTACGCACAGCTTTTGATTGTTTGCAGGCCCGTCTCTACCATCTACTTGGACTATTTTGTTGTCTTTAACAAAAACTTTTGTCTGACACCCTACGCCGCAATAAGGACATAGAGAATCAACCGTTTTATCAGGGAATGTTTCTCTTACTCCATTATCATCTAATAAACTTTTTTCCATTAATGCCCCCGTAGGGCATGCCTGTACACACATTCTCCACATCCCACACAAGTTGAATCACCCATATCATCATCAAAATCAAAAATTACCTTAGAATTGTATCCTCTATTAGCCATTCCTATAACGTCATTAGATTGAACTTCACGACAAGCTCTTACACATAAATTACAATTTATACATGCCTCTAAATTAACTTGCATAGAAGGATGACTGATATCACAAGAAATATTTTTAATTTTTGGAAAAGTATTAGCTTCAGCTTCTACTTTATCAAACCAATTCCAAAACTTAGAGTCTGAGTCAGGGTGTCTGTCTCTATCTGGTTGATCTGCCTCTAGTAATTCAAATATTATTTTTTGAGATTCTTTTGCAGCATCACAATTAGTTGTAATCTCCATTCCTTCAACAGGTTTTCGAATACAAGAGGCTGTTAATGTTCTTTCACCTTTGACTTGAACAACACATGCTCTACAGTTTCCATCTGGTTTATAGCCTACCTCGTCAGAATGACATAGGTGAGGAATATTTATTCCATTTGTTTTAGCAATTTTCCAAATGGTATCTTCTTTATTCCCTTGTACTTCTTTATTGTTAATTTTAAACTTTACCATTTTATTTTAAATCTTCCTCAAAATATTTTATAATACATTGCAATGGATTTGGAGCTGCTTGTCCTAAACCACAAATTGAAGCTTTATTCATTGTAATAGAAAGTTTGTTAAGCAATTCAATATCCCAGTCTTTTTGTTCCATTAGCTTTACCGCCATTGATGTACCATTTCTACATGGTGTACATTGCCCACAACTCTCATCTTCAAAAATTTCATTAAATTAAGCCCAATACTCTTAATATCAACTTTATCAGATAAAACTACTATAGCAGCTGATCCAATAAAACAACCGTACTCTTGCAACGTGTCAAAGTCTAGAGGTATGTTTCCAAGACTTGCTGGTAAAATACCACCAGACGCTCCACCTGGAAGATAACCCTTAAATTTATGTCCATCAAGCATTCCTCCACAATGTTCTTCAATCAATTCATTAATTGTAATTCCTGCATCAGTAAGCTTAATACCTGGTGATTTTACATTTCCAGAAACAGAAAATGTTCTAAGTCCTTTTCTTCCATTTCTTCCATGTGAACTGAACCATTTTCCTCCTTTTTCAAAAATCTCTCTTATCCAATAAACAGTTTCCACATTATGAACGAGAGTGGGCTTGCCAAAAAGGCCGACCTCTGCCACATAAGGTGGTCTATTTCTGGGAAGTCCTCTTTTGCCCTCAATTGACTCTATTAGAGCAGACTCTTCACCACAAATATAAGCCCCTGCTCCTCTTCTTATAATAAGAAAATCTTTTTTAATTATATTCAAACTTTCTAATTTCTTAATTTCATTCTCTATTAATTTTATTAAACCATAATACTCATCTCTAATATAAAGGTAACAAGTTTCAGCCTCCACTAATGTTGCTGCTATTAAAGTACCTTCTAGAAACCTATGAGGATCTTTATTAAGATAAAATCTATCTTTAAAAGTTCCTGGCTCTCCTTCATCAGCGTTAATGCACATAAGCCTTGGACCTTTATATGATTTAACAAATTGCCATTTCTTAAATGCTGGAAATCCAGCCCCTCCTAGCCCTCTAAGTTCTGATTCTGAAAAACATTTTATAAATTGATCAAAAGTAACAGTGCCTTCTTGCAATTTTTTGAAAAGATCATAACCTCCATTGGAACGATAATCATCTAAACTAATAAAATCATCGTTCTTATATGAAAAATCTTTAGTTTTAATTGCATTACTAATTTTCTCTAGATTAGCATTACATATATGATTGTGGTTTACTTCAACTACTGGAGCTAAATTACATCTACCCATACAAGGAGCCTTTTCTATTCTAGCATTAAAATTACTATCTTTTATTTGTGAATATAAATATTCTGATTTATTCATAAAACACGTAATGCTATCACAAACCTTTATAGTAACTTCAGATTGTGGCAATGCATCATCATCAATAATTTTAAAATGTGCATAGAAACTTGCAACTTCATATACTTCAGACATACTAATTTTCGTAAGTTCAGCGATTGCTCTAAGATGCTTGGCATATAAACCATGAAATTTATCGTTAAATAAATGCAAGTATTCTATTAACATATCTTTTTTAAATGGTCTGTAAGAATCTAATATTTTTTTGCTTCTTCAAATGCACTTAAATCTAATTGTCTACCTTTATTGTAGTAAACTTTCTCTCTTCTACCTGGTGCTCTTTTATTAATAGTATTCATGATATATTTTTATTTATTACTCATATATGAATATAATATAAAAAATAAAGAAATATCTACACTTTTATATTTTTTTAATAAATTAAGTTTTTCAAAAGTTTTAGTTTTTGTATAATTAAATAATTAAAATAAGTAACAAATGTTATTACATTGAAAAAAACCATAGGTATAGCAGGATGGAGTGGGTCAGGTAAAACAACACTTGTAGAAAACCTTATTAAAGTTTTTAAAAATAAGTACAAACTAAAAGTGTGCACACTAAAACATGCCCATAAAAATTTTGAAATAGATAAAAAAGGAAAAGATAGTTACAGATTTTCAAAGGCAGGTTCAGATCAAGTTATAATAAGTTCTTCAAGGCAATGGGCAGTAATAAATCAATTAAATGATAAAGAGAAAGATCTTAATTTTTTATTAAAAAATACAATTAGTGCTGATATAATTTTAGTAGAAGGTTGGAAATATTCTAATATTAAAAAAATCGAAGTATACAGAAAAGAAGTGAATAAAGAATTCTTATATAAAAATGATGAAAACATAATTGCCATAGCTTTAGAAAATAAAAATATTAAAATACATAAAGATATTTTTAAATTAGATTTAAATAACTATAGTAGTATAGCAGACTTCATTATTAAAAATAACTTTGAAATCAATAATGATTAATACTGAAAAAGCATATAATTTAATTAAAAAAAATATTTTTTGTATAAAAAAAACTAACAAAGTAAATATAAAAAAATCTATAGGCCTTTATCTAGCAGAAGATATTAAGTCAAATATAAACATTCCGCCACAAGATAATTCAGCAGTAGATGGTTTTGCAATAAACTTTTCAAACCACAAAAAAGAACCTTAATAAAGTTTATGATATAGTTTATGAAATTAATGCAGGCGATATATTTAAAAAAAAATCAAATTTAATCAGTGTGTAAAGGTATCAACAGGAGCACATTTACCTAAGCACCTAGATACGGTTATAATGTTAGAAGATGTAGAATTCATAAATAAAAATCAAATTAAAATTAAAAACCTTTATTAAAAAAAAAATGTTAGAAAAAAAGGAGAAGATATTAAAAAAGGCAAAATAGTTTTATCTAAATATAATTTAATAAGACCACAGGAAGTAGGTTTATTATCTTCAATAAATAAAGAAGAAATAAAAGTCTTAAAAAATATTAATATAGCTGTTTTATCTAATGGAAACGAATTAGTTAATCCTGGTAATTTAAAAGGAGTCATCAAATTTATGATAGTAATAGGTTTATGTTGATGGAGTTATTAAATAAACCTTTCATAAAATTAAAGGATTGTGGAATAATAAAAGATGATTTTAATGAAATAAAAAATAAACTTCTTAATTTAAAAAATGATTATGATTTAATTGTTATTAGTGGTGGAGCCTCTGTGGGTCATAAAGATTTCTTAATTAAAATAATTAAAGAAGTTGGTAAAATAATTTTTTCAAAAGTAGCTATCAAACCTGGAAGGCCTTTATCTTTTGGTATAATAAAGAATGTTCCAGTTTTAATACTACCAGGTAATCCTGTTGCAAGTTTTGTAACATTTAATTTATTTGGTAACTTTATATTAAATTGTTTAAATGGTAATTTTAAAAAAAAACCAACTTTTTTTCTGTAAAATCAAATTTTAATATGAAAAAAATTGGTAGAGAGGAATATTTAAGAGGTAAACTAGTTAAAAAAAATAATGAATTATATGTAAATAAATATAATACTGAAGGAGCAGGAATATTAAGTTCAGTAGTTTGGTCTGAAGGCTTAATTAAATTAGAACTAAATACACAAACAATTAAAGTAAATGATAAATTACAATTTTTTCCATATGAGAATTAAGCTATGCGAGTTTTAGATTTTAAAGGTTTAAAATGCCCTATACCTGTACTAAAAGCCTTTAAAATTGTTAAAGAAGAAAAAGAAATTAACGAATTCACATTTCTAACTGATGATACTTCTGCTCCAAAAGATTTCAGAGACTTTTGTAAAAATACTGGATTTATTCTTATCAGTATAAATAAAAAAAATGACCATCATGAGATTGTAATAAAAAGGCCTAATTCTGGAAAATAGCTAAAACCTCAGCTCCTCCTCCTGCAACTGAACCATTAATAGCTGGCGAAAGTACAGATATTGTAAATGTTGTAGTTGAAGGAACACTAGAAATTACATGAAATTTATTAATCTCACTTGCCGCTATGCCATCAATAGAATTATCTACATTTGATATTTGAACAAATTGTCCTGGAATAGCCCCGTGAACACCAGGTGTAGTTATTTGTAATACTTTTGAACCAGCAGATGTGCTTGTAATTGGGTTTGCCCCTAAAGACATAGTACTTCTAATATTATTATTTGTATTTGATTTTGTAGATTCCTGTTGTGTAGCAATAATTTGTGGTGATCTTAAAGCTTCTGCTTCAGCTCTTGCTTTAATTCTTTTAGTTTTTTCCTCCTCCTGTCTAATAGCTAACCTTCCAGCTTTAGATAGGTCTCCTTCTTCAATTAATTCATTTATAATTTTATCTGTTTTATTAGTAGATATGTATTCACTTCCCTGGTCTCTTTTATTCACTTCATAATTATTACTATAAACATTTATTGGATTGATGTTTTCCCTACACAAAGTTAAAATTTTATTTAATGATATTTCTTTAGAAACAGCTCTTTTAATACACTCATTTAAATTATCAGATCTAAGTATACTATTGCTAAGTGTATAAAGCAAACTCAGTATTAAAAGTGATATAATTTTTATTTTCTTATCTAACATTTTTCTATATCTTCACTCCAAGGGAATATAGTATCACACGTTATACTATTAATAAAATTACCTTTTGTTAAATTAAATTTAGCAAAATTCATACCAGATACGTTAGTATTCATAAAGTTTATCTTGTCTAATTTAGCACTTGTAAAAACTGAATTAGTCAAATCTAAAGCAATCATTTCAGCTTCAGTTAAATCTGCTGCACTAAAATCTGTAAAAGATAAAATACTTCCATTAAACTTTGCTTTTTGTAGATCTGCACCTCTAAATTTAGTGTATTTAAGGTTAGCTCCGTCCAATATTATTTCGTCTAATTTGCTTTTTGACAATACTGTAGAAATTAAAGTTGCGTCAATTAAATTAGCACCTCTTAAGCTAGCTCCATTTAATCTAGCTTCTGTCAAATTTGCTCCTTCTAAATTAGCAAAATCTAGATTAGCTATATAAATTTTACTTTTAACTAAAGAAGAGTAGGATAAATCTGCCTTAAAAAAATTAGTATTAGTGAGATTAGCCAAAGAAAGATTAGCTCCTGATAGCATTGCATTAGAAAGATCTAACTTACTTAAATTCGCATTTGTAAGGTCACAATTTTCGCACTTTTTAGTTTTTTTAAGGATCGTTAAATCATTTTCATCATAAGCTTGTAAAAACAAAGAAAATATTAAACAAAGTAAGTAAATTATAAATTTCATGCTTTCCTATGGTGAGCCCGCTGGGATTCTGAACCCAGGGCCCCTCGCTTAAAAGGCGAATGCTCTACCGCTGAGCTACGGGCTCTTTAAATATATCATTATATTTATTTAAATATATTTCAAGTTAAACTTTCAAATTATTTAAATTATTTTCTTTTATAGCTGATCTAATATTTTTCATCAAGTTACTATAAAAACTTAAATTATGTTGAGTAAGAAAAACACTTCCAAGGATTTCTGAAGATTTTACCAAATGATGAAGATAAGCCTTAGAGTAATTAGAACAAACTTCACAACTACAATCAGGGTCTAAAGGAGTTTTATCATTAGAATATTTAGAATTTCTAGTTTTAATAGTTCCAACTGAGGTAAATGCCAAACCTGTTCTTCCAGATCTAGTGGGAAGCACACAATCGAACATATCAACACCATGTTTAACTGCATTCAAAATATCTTCAGGATATCCAACTCCCATAAGATATCTTGGCTTATTTTCAGGCAATAAGTTGGATGTAAATGCGGTAATATCATTTAATTGATCTTTTCCCTCTCCTACAGCTAAACCTCCAATGGCATAACCATCAAAATTATGCTCTAAATTTTCTTGAATAGAATATTCTCTTAAATCTTTATACATTCCACCCTGAACTATACCAAAAACACCATAGCCCTCTCTTCTTTTATATGCTTTTATTGACCTTTTTGACCATTCTACTGATCTTTTCAAAGATTCTTCTGTATCGTAGTAAGAATATGGATAAGGAACACATTCATCAAAAATCATAGAAATTGTAGACCCCAGATTATATTGTATATCCATAGCTTTTTCTGCATTTAAACGTACTAACTCACCATCTATGTGGGACCTAAAAGTTACACCTTCATTGTCTACCTTTAACATTATTTCCTAATGACATAACTTGAAAACCACCTGAGTCAGTTAATATTGATTTATTCCAAGACATAAACTTATTTAAACCACCAATATTTTTAATAATTTTCAATCCAGGTCTAAGCATTAAATGGTAAGTATTAGATAAAATTATATCATAGTTTAATTTTTCTAATATTTGCTTTGTAATACCTTTTACCGATGCCAGTGTTCCTACAGGCATAAATACTGGTGTCTCTATTTTTCCATAAAAAGTTTCTAATTCTCCAACCCGAGCTTTGCCATCTTGTGACAGTAATTTAAAATTCATATTTATCCAATAGCATTGCATCTCCAAAACTGAAAAATTTCATATTACTTTCTATAGCAAAGTCATAATATTCTTTTATTTTATTTTTTGTTGAGAATGAAGAAACTAGAATTAATAAACTTGATTTAGGTAAATGAAAGTTAGTAATTAACTTATCTATGACTTTGAACTTATATCCAGGATAAATAAATAAATCTATGTCCTCATTAAAATTTTTTATAGTTTTATATTTAGAGTAGCATGCCTCTAATAAACGAACTACCGTTGTACCTACAGCAACTATTCTTTTTTTTCAGATATGGCTATATTAATTTTTTTTGCAGCCTCACTACTAATAATACCTCTTTCTTTATGAAGAGTATTTTTTTTAATGTTTTCATTTTTTAATGGTAAAAAGGTACCTGCTCCTACATGTAAGGTAGTAAAAATTGTTTCAATATTTTTTTTTTTAAATCTTGCATTAAATTTTTATTAAAATGTAATCCAGCTGTAGGACTTGCAACAGCACCAGCATTTTTTGCAAATACAGTTTGATAATATTTTTCATCTAATTCTCTATTAGAATGAGATTTAATATACGGAGGTAAAGGCAAATTTCCAAATTTATTTAAATAGCTTATCACTGCTTCATATTTTTGATTAAACCTTACTTCTACTATCACAGAATCTTTCTTTATTAATTTACAAGACAAACCATTTTTAAAGTTTATAACTTCATTAAGTTTTACTTTTTTTGCTGGCTTTATAAAAACTTTCCAAAAATATGTTTGAAAGTTTTTTAATAATGTAAATTTAACCTCATTACCGTTACAAACTCCTTCTATAACAGATGGTAAAACTTTTGTATTGTTAAATATTAAAACATCATCTTTATCTAATTCATTAAATATGTTCTTAAAATTTATTATTTTTTTTTTATTACAAATCAAAATTTTTGATTCTCTTCTATCTGTAGGTCTTTTTGCTATTAAATTCTTAGGCAAAGAATAATTAAAATCTTCTAAATACATTAATTTAATTAGTTTTTATTTAGCTTTTCTTTTAACTTATAAAATACTTCTTCTGGAATAAAAGATTTTACATCTCCATCTAGTATACAAATCTCTTTTACAAATCTGGAGGATATAAATTGGTGCTTTTCACTAGCCATTAAAAAAACTGTTTCAATTTCAGAATTTAGTCTTGCATTCATACCTGTCATTTGAAATTCATAGTCAAAATCTGATACTGCTCTTAGTCCTCTAATAATAATATTAGCATTCAACTTTTGAGCAAAGTTCATTAAAAGACCATCAAAAGCTATAACTTTAGTATTTGAAAGTTTTGTTTTATTAATTGAAAGCTGCTCATTAATAAGATTTGTTCTTTCTGTCATATCAAATAAATGTTTCTTTTTCTCATTTATGGCAACGCCAATAATCAATGTATCAACAATTTTTGAGGCTCTAAATATAATATCAAGGTGGCCATTTGTAATAGGATCAAAAGATCCTGGATATAAACCGATAATTTGCTTCATAAAGTACTTTACTCTATATTTTTTTTAACTCTAGTTACTGATACAACTCTCTCTGTTTTCTCAGTGTTTAATAATGTTACCCCTTGAGTTACTCTACCGGCTATTCGTATACCGTTAACAGGTAATCTAATTAATTTGCCCTTATTAGTAACTAACATAACCTCTTCATCTTCAACAACAGGAAATGAGGCAACTACTCCTCCATTTCTTTCAGAAGTTTCAATATTTAAAATACCCTGACCTCCCCTTCTAGTTTTTCCTGTATTCATATGAAGATGATCTTTTTCCAAATCCATTTTCAGTTACTGATAATAAAAATTCTTCTTTATCTTGTATTGTATTTAATCTATTTTTTTCAATACTTACTTTCCTTTTTTCTTTTCTTCTTATTGCACTACTATATTTCAAATATTCTTCTCTTTCATCAGTATTAATATCAATTGAATTAAGTACAGATGCAGAAATTATTCTATCATTATTTTGAAGTTTTATTCCTCTCACTCCCATTGAAGTTCGCCCACTAAAAACTCGCACATCATCAGTACTAAATCTTACACATTTGCCTTTAGATGTAGATAAAATTATATCCTTTTCATTACCTACTAAAAGAACTTGAATTAATTTATCATTATTATCTAATTTCATAGCTCTTTTACCGTTGGCTTTTATATTAATGAAATCAGACACTTTATTTCTTCTTACATTTCCAAATTTGGTAACAAAAATCAAAGTTTTATCTGTTTCTTCGTTAGGCAATATTAACATTGCAGTAGTTAGCTCATTCTCTGTAAGTGGAATTACATTAATTAGTGGTCTTCCTTTAGATTGAGGAGAACCTTTTGGCAGTTTATAAACCTTAATTTGATGGACTGTTCCTTTATTTGTAAAAAATAAAACTATGTCATGACTATTGACAGTTAAAACTTTTTCAACAAAGTCATCTTCTTTTGTGGTCATTCCTGATCTTCCTTTTCCACCTCTCTTTTGAGATCTATAAAAATCTACTGGAACTATTTTTACGTAACCAGAGTTAGTTAAAGTAAGAACAACATCTTCTTTCTCAATTAAATCATCAATATTTTTTTCTTCATAATTTTCAAATATTTTAGTTCTTCTATCTACAGCATAGTTACTTTTAATATCGCTTAACTCTTCTATTATTATTTTCCTAATCAGCTTATCTGAAGAGAGAATTTTTAATAGTTCTGCTATTTTTTTTGATACTTCTAATAAATCAGTTTCTACCTTATTTCTCTCTAATCCAGTAAGTCTCTGCAACCTTAACTCTAAAATTGCTTTTGCTTGTTCAACAGAAAGATACATTGCTCCTTCAATTTTATTTAATAATCTATCATCTTTATGTTTTTTTAATAAAGAAACTAAGTTTTTTGATTGCCATTTATTCTTAACAAGATTTTCTTTAGCTTCAGTAGAGTCTTTCGATGACCTTATAATTTCTATAATTTTATCTATGTTTTCTATAGCTATAGCTAAACCTATTAAAATATGTTCTTTTTCTCTTGCTTTATTTAGGTCAAATGAAGTACGTTTAATTATTACTTCAATTCTATAATCTATAAATGTTTCTAGTATCTCCCTTATTCCAAACTGGGTTGGCATTCCATTTTTAAAGCTAAGATATTTGTACCAAAACTAGTTTGTAAAGATGTAAATTTATGAAGTTGGTTTAATACTACTTCTGCAGTAGCATCACGTTTGAGTTCTACTACTATACGAACACCATCTTTATCAGACTCGTCTCTTAAATCTGTAATCCCTTCTATTTTTTTTGCACGGAACACAATCAGCTATTTGCTCCACTAAACGTGACTTATTAACTTGATAAGGTATTTCATTAATAATTATTGAAGATTTTTCTTTTGCATTTGTTTCAATTTCTGTATTACCCCTAATAATTATTGACCCACGACCTGTACTATAAGAACTTTGTATTCCACTATTTCCTATTATTATTCCTCCAGTAGGAAAATCAGGCCCTAGAATACATTCTTTTATTTCACTGTCCTCTGCTTTTGGATTATTTAAAAGTAAAATAGTTGCATCAATTATTTCCCCTAAATTGTGAGGAGGTATATTAGTTGCCATTCCTACTGCTATACCACCTGCTCCATTTACTAATAAATTAGGATATTTCGCTGGTAATACAGATGGTTCTTTTAAAGAGTTATCATAATTCTCTACAAAGTTAACTGTCTCTTTATCTATATCATCAAGCAAAGTACTGGCTACTTTACCTAATCTAATCTCAGTATATCTCATTGCTGCAGGTGGATCTCCATCCATTGAACCAAAATTTCCTTGACCATCTAATAGCTTTAAACTCATAGAGAAGCTCTGTGCCATTCTGACCATAGATTCGTATATAGCACTGTCTCCATGAGGATGAAATTTACCCATAACCTCTCCAACAATCCTAGCAGATTTCCTGTATGGTTTATTCCAATCATAATTACCATCATACATTGAATAAAGTATTCTTCTATGTACAGGTTTTAAACCATCTCTAATATCTGGAAGAGCCCTACTTACTATAACGCTCATAGCATAGTCTAAATATGACTTCTTCATTTCATCTTCAATTTCTACTCTTTCTACTGAAGAATTTATTTTTTCATTTTTTTTTATTGAATCTTGATTATTTTCTGACAATTTTTTTCCAGTTGTTAAAAAGGTATATCATCATCTAGATCAGAACTTTTTCCATTGAATTCATCAATTGGGCTCTTATTTTCAATGTTTTTATTATTATCAATAGAACTAGATTCTATTTTATCTAGAATCACTAATTCTCCTCTATATTTCTGTAAAACAACCTCTGTTGAATATCTGTCATTACCTGAAGAGTCCTGCCATTTTCTAGTTTGTAGCTGGCCTTCAATATAAATCTTCATACCCTTTTTAACAAATTTATCTGCAATTTCAACTAAAGCATTATTAAAAATAGCTACTTTATGCCACTCTGTAATGGATTTTTGCTCTCCACTTTCTTTATCCTTCCAGCTTTCACTTGTAGCAATTGAGAAATTAATTACTTTATCACCACTTTGAAATGTCTTCACCTCAGGATCATTGCCAACATTTCCAACTAAAATTACTTTATTTATACTATATGCCATATAAGTTTTATATCAGATTGATATATTATTTACTATATTAAATTGTATATATATATATTGTTTTTAAAAAAATAATCTTAGTTATGAAAAATAAAATAATTATTAAAGATGCAAAAGGTAATAATCTTAAAAATTTATCAATAGAAATTCCTAAAAATAAAATAGTTCTAATTACTGGTGTTTCTGGTAGCGGCAAATCTACTTTGGCTTTTGACACTATTTATGCAGAAGGCCAGAGGCGCTATGTGGAAAGTTTATCAGCATATGCTAGACAATTTTTGCAAATGATGCAAAAACCTGAAGTTAGTCGAATTGATGGATTGTCTCCTGCAATTGCAATTGATCAAAAAACAGTATCTAAAAATCCAAGATCTACAGTAGGCACTATTACTGAAATTTATGACTATGTCAGACTTTTGTACGCTAGGATTGGTATTCCTTATTCTCCTGTTACTGGAAAACCAATAACTAAACAAACATCCACGCAAATTATTAATAAAGTTCGTCAACTTAAATTAGGAACAAAAATTTTAATACTAGCACCGATAGCTAAAGCTAAAAAAGGTGAGTTTAAAAATGAATTAGCTAATTATCAAAAAAAGGATTTCAAAGAGTTTTTGTAAATAAAAAAATGTATGATATAGATGATATTCCGAAGCTGGATAAAAATAAAAAACATGATATTGATATTGTTATTGATAGACTTGTAATTTCTAAAACTTTGAATAATAGATTAGCAGATAGCATAGAATTATGTTTAAGTATATCAAAGGGTTTAGTATATGTTTATGATGTTGAAAAGAAAAATTTAGAAGTTTTTTCTTCAAATTTTTCTTGTCCCGTATCAGGTTTTACTTTAGAAGAAATTGAACCAAGAATATTTTCTTTTAATAGCCCTCAAGGGGCTTGCAAACATTGTGATGGTCTAGGAGAAAATAATTTTTTTGACCCTGAATTGTTAATTCCTAATAAAAATTTATCTATAGCTGAAGGGGCTATAAAAATATGGGAAAAAGGAATAAATAGATACTATCAAAAAGTATTAAATCAACTTAGTGTACAGATAAAGTTGCCATTAGATATTCCTTTTAAAAAATTGATAAAAAAATAGTAGATACTCTTTTGTATGGTTCAGAAAATTTATTTATAGAAGAACTACAATTCAAAAGATTTTATAAAAGTAAATTAGTACCCTTTAAAGGCTTACTATATTTATTACAAAAACAGTATAATTATATTAAAGATTCTTGGCTAAAAGATGATTATGATAAATTTAGAATTTCAAAGATTTGTGAAAATTGTAATGGATACAGATTAAATTCCAAATCTCTATCTGTAAAAATATCTGATAAAAATGTTGGAGAGATTTGTAATTTTTCTATAGAAAAATTATATAGTTGGTTTGATAACTACCAAGGTTCTCTAAAAGGCAGTAATAAAATAATTGCCACTCCTATACTAAAAGAAATATTGAGCAGAATTAAATTTTTAAAAGATGTAGGATTAAATTATTTAACATTAAATAGAAAGGCTTCTACCTTATCAGGAGGAGAAAGCCAGCGAATACGTCTTGCGTCTCAAATAGGTTCTGGTCTTACAGGGGTTATATATGTTTTAGATGAACCTTCAATAGGCCTGCATCAAAAAGATAATGATAGGTTACTTAAGACACTCTACAAACTAAGAGATCTTGGTAATTCTGTAATAGTAGTAGAACATGACGAAGAAGCAATTAAAGCTGCAGACTTTATTATAGATATAGGACCTTTAGCTGGAGTACATGGTGGAAAAATTGTAGCAAAAGGTAATTTAAAAGAAATTTTAAAAAGCAAGGAAAGCTTAACCGCTCAATATTTATCAGGAAAAAAGAAAATTTTCATTCCACAAAAAAAGAAGAAAGGTTCAAAATACTAAATGGCTTGAATTTCATGATGTTTCCACTAATAATTTAAAAAATATTAATGTAAAATTTCCTTTAGGAACACTTTGTAGCATAACAGGAGTTTCTGGAAGTGGAAAATCAAGTTTGATAATTGATACAATTTATCCTGCACTATTTAATAAAATAAATCATTCTAATAAACAGACTGGGAATTTTAAAAAAAATCATTGGAGACCATTATTTTGATAAAATAGTAAATATAACTCAGTCGCCTATAGGAAGAACTCCAAGGTCAAATCCTGCTACTTACACAGGAACATTTACTCCTATTAGAGATTGGTTTGCTCTTTTACCTGAAGCTAAAGTAAGAGGTTATAAAGCAGGTAGATTTTCATTTAATACAAGCGGTGGTCGTTGTGAAGCTTGTAGTGGAGATGGAGTAAAAAAAGTAGAAATGCACTTTCTTTCTGATATCTTTGTAAAATGTGAAGAGTGTAATGGATCAAGATACAATCAAGAAACCTTAGAAGTTAAATATAATAATAAAAATATCTCAGATATATTAAATTTATCAGTAGAAGATGCGCTAGAATTTTTTTAAAGCTATACCTAACATAAAAAATAAATTAAAAATGTTGTACAAGGTAGGATTGGGCTATATTAGTATAGGTCAGTCCGCTACTACATTATCTGGTGGTGAAGCACAAAGAATTAAAATAGCTAAAGAACTTTCAAAAAAGGCGACTGGAAAAACTTTATACATTTTGGATGAACCTACTACAGGATTACACTTTGAGGATGTAAAAAAATTAATAGAAGTTCTTCAAGAACTTGTTAATAATGGTAATACAGTAATAGTTATAGAGCACAACTTAGATGTAATTAAATGTTCAGACTGGATAATAGATTTAGGCAAGGAAGGAGGGAATAATGGTGGTGAAATTATTGCTCAAGGCTCACCAGAAGAAATAGTCAAAATTAAAGAAAGTTATACAGGGTTATATTTATCAAAATATTTAAATTAATTTTATTATAGATACTAAGTTTCTATTTTCTGATAATAAAACATTATGAGTGTTAAAAGCAGAATTAGTGCTCATAATTTCAAAATTATATTTTTGCTCTATTAAGTATTTTTTTAATTTTTCAGGTATTTTTTTTAAATTTTCTCCTGTGCCAAATAATATTATATCAAATTTTGATGTCTGAAGAATTTTATATAAATGTTTAAGTATAGTTTCATCAAAAACATCTAAATTGTTATTTATAACTTTAATTTGCTCATTATAAAAAAATAGCAAATTATGATATTTTTTTTTATCTATAATCACATAGTTGTTTCCATAAGCAGATATAAATGCTTTATTTTCTAAACTTTCAAATATCTACTTGTATATTTATTCTTCTGTTTCCTTATTGGTTTTTCTAATTTTCATATTAAGCAAGATAGGAGTAGCAATTAAAATTGATGAATAAGTTCCAATAACGATTCCCCATATCATTGCTAAACTAAAATCTTTTATAATGTTACCTCCAAATATAAACAGAGCTAATAAGGCTAAAATTGTAGTGGCTGTTGTATTTATAGTTCTAGATAAAGTTTCATTAATAGATTTATTTAGCAAAGAAAATGTATCTAATCTTTTAAATTTTTTCAAATTTTCTCTTACTCTATCATAAACTACAACTGTATCATTCATAGAATAACCTATAATTAATAATATTGCTGCAACAGTAGATAAATTAAACTCTAAACTAGTTATAGAAAACATTCCTATGGTAAGAATTGTATCATGTATTAGAGCCAATACAGCACCTACAGCAAAAGGTAATTCAAATCTAAACCAAATGTAAATTAACATTGAAAAGATAGCTATTAATATAGCTATAATTCCAGTCATTATTAGCTCATTACTAACTGTAGGTCCAACGTACTCAATTCTTCTATAATCTACATTTCCTTCAAAATTATTTTGAATTTTTTCTTTTAATTTAGCAATTAATGTTTCTTGATTTTCTTTCATATCAGCACTTAATTCAATTTTAATTAAAAAATTATCATTAGAATTATCTAGTTTTTGTAATGTAAAATCTCCATAATTTAGTCCTGCTACACTATTTCTTAAACTTTCTAATTCTATATTATTCTCAAGTTTTATTTCTACTAACAGCCCACCTTTAAAATCAATTCCAAAATTCAGCTCTTTTATCCAAAGCGAAAATATGGAAATAATTGCAAAAAAAAGTGATAAAATATAAAATTTTTTTCTATTTTCTATGAAACTGATTTTAGGAGTTTTTTTAATAAATCTAAATAACACTATTAAATCTCTATTTTTCTATTAGGATTTAAGAATATAAAAATAATTTATTAAAAGTCTACTTATAATCATTGTACATAAAATAGTACTAACTACACCTAAGCCTAATGTAATTGAAAACCCTCTGATAGGGCCAGATCCTAAGAAAAATAATATTACAGCAGCAATTAATGTAGTAACATTTGCATCTAATATAGCTCTTAATGCTTGATCAAAACCTGTATTAATTGAGCTAATTTTACTTCTACCTAATATTTTTTCTTCACGTATTCTTTCAAAAACTAAGACGTTTGCATCAACAGCCATTCCTACAGTCAAGGCAATACCAGCTATTCCTGGTAAAGTCAGCGTAGCTTGAAATAATACTAACCAGCCAATAATAAATAAAAAGTTTATAATCAAAACAAAGTTAGCAATTAATCCAATCTTTCCATATATTAAAATCATATAAATTAAAACTAAAGATAGTGCAATAATTACTGAAATTACTCCTGCATTTATAGAGTCTTGTCCTAAACTAGGCCCAACTGTTCTCTCTTCTATAATACTAATTGGTGCTGGCAAAGATCCTGCTCTCAATAAAATAGCTAAATCATTAGCACTATCAAATGAAAAATTACCTGAGATTTGAGCACTTCCTGATGGTATTGCCTCTCTAATTACTGGAGCTGAAATTACTTTTTTATCCAAAACTATAGCAAACCTCTTACCAACATTTTTTGCTGTTAAATCTGCAAATTTTCTTGAACCAATGCTATCAAATCTTATAGAAACAATAGGTCTATTAAATTGATCTACAGAAGCATTTGCATCAACTAAATTATCTCCACTAACTCCTATTCTTTTTTTAACAATATAATTAATACCAAAGTCATCTCCTTCTAAAATCTCTGACCCTACAAAATATTTCTTTTCTCCAAGCAAACTCATTGCCTTTTCATCTACCATTCTAAAATTCATTTTTGCAGTCTGTCCTAATAAGCTTTTAATTCTATCTGGATTTTCTAATCCAGGTAATTGTACTAGCACTCTTTGTTTACCTTGCACTTGAATAATAGGCTCATTAGTTCCTACTTCATCAACTCTTTTTCTAATTATTTCTAATGATTGCAATATTATAGAACTTTGAAACTCTCTAATAAACTGTTCAGTAAAATTAATTTTTGCTACACCTTTATCATAATCAACTTCTAATTGATTATTTTCCTTAATTATATTTTCTAGCTTTTTAATTTCATCATCATTAACTTTTACAAAAATAATGTTATTCACTAACTTTAATTCTTGAGGCTGTATATCAGCTTTTGTTAGTTCTGTTCTAATATCCTCTGTTTGAGTTGCTAGCTTTTCTTGGATTGCTTTTTCTGTTTCTACCTGAAGTAATAGTTGTGATCCACCTTGTAAATCTAAACCCAACTTTAATTTATTTTTACCCCACCAATTTGGCAAATTATCGTCCAAATTAAATAAAGATGGTAAAGCAAAAAATATACTAAATATTATTATTACAATAGAACTTATTAATTTAAAGGAATACTTCTTCATTTAATCTTTACCTAAAATTTAATTTTTTTGATTACTATTTTCTAGTAATTCCACTATGGTATCTCTTTTAATTTTCACATCAACATTATTTGAAATATTTACTGTTATAAAAATATCATCATTTAATTTAACTACTTTACCTACTATTCCTCCTGATGTAACCACTGATGAACCAACTTTTAATGAATTAACCATTTCCTTATGCTGCTTTACCCTTTTTTGTTGAGGTCTGATCAAAAGAAAGTAAAAAACTACAAAGATTAAAATTAATGGTAGTAATTGAACTAAAAGCCCTTGTCCTCCACTTGCCCCTGCAGCCTGGGCATATGCAAAATTTATAATCATAAATAACTCCTATTTTAAAATAATATACATTTCAGTTTCTGTATTGCAAGAAATGAATATTTTAGATACTTTTTAACAATAAACAATAATTTTATAAATAATTTATACATATTTAAACTTTTAAGTTAATCATGACACATTAATTCTTTTAAAAAAAAAATATTAGCTTGGGATGAGTTTGATAAAGATTTTTACATATTAGAAAATAGTATAAATACAAAAATTGAAGACCTTCTATTTATAGAAAAACAAAAACAAATTCTTTTAGAAAATACTATTTTATTTGCTCAAGGAATGCCATCAAATAATGGTTTACTCTGGGGAGCAAGAGGTACTGGAAAATCCTCCCTTATTTTTAGTGTTTTTAATTATGTTAAAGAAAAATATAATATTGCATTGCTAGAAATAAAAGAAATCAATTGAAATATATTAACTCTATTTTACGTCAACTTAATAATATTGATCAAAAAATTATTATTTTTTTTGATGACTTTTCCTTTGCTGCTAATAGTGATGACTTTATAATTTTCAAAAATATCTTAGATGGAGCTGTCAGTAGAAATTTGAATTTTTTATTTTATACAACTTCTAATTTCAGAAGTATAATTCAACATAATAATAAATCAAATATGGATATGATTGAACAACAAGAAGCATTAGATAATGAAACAGCTCTATCAGATAGATTTGGAATCTGGTTAGGTTTTGAAAAATTTACAAATAATCAATATTTAGAAATCGTAAATTATTATTGTTTAAAATTTAATATTAAAAATGATAAAAATATTATAACCAGTAAAGCTTTGCAATGGTCATTAAATAGAGGCAGCAAAATCAGGTAGAGAAGCCTATCATTTTGTAAAAAGCTTACATAATAAAAAAATTTAATATTAAGGTTTTTTAAAAATTTAATTGGATCTAATGGTTTAGAATTTTTTCTAACTTGAAAATGAAGTTGGCTTTTATTGACATTACCTGTTCACCTACAGAAGCAATAATATCTCCTGTTTTTATAATTTCACCTTTTCTTACTAATAACTTATCTAAATGAGCATATGCTGTTGTCCAATTATTTTTATGCTTTATAATAATTAAATTTCCCCACGCTAATAATTCATTGCCTCTATAAATCACCTTACCACTCATTGCTGCTCTTACAGGATTTCCTTTAACTGATATAATATTAATTCCATCATTTTTTCTACCTCCTTTTTGTTTTCCAAAATAGGTAATTATACTTCCTTGTACAGGCCATATAAAAATTTCTTCAGATTTTATTGAGCTTTTTTTTAATGTTATATTTTTTTCAATTTTTTTATTTTTAAGCTTACACTTATTTATAGAGTAATAAGGTAAATTTATTACAGATCCTACTATTAACTTTTTTTCATTTATATTAGTATTTTTATTTTTAATCTCTAAAATATTAGTGGAACTACATTTAGCTATTTTATATAGTGTATCACCTTTTTTAATTTTATATCTTTTTGGCACTGGGATTTTAATAAACTTTCCAGGTTTTAATATATAAGGATATTTAATTTTATTAAATCTTATTAGTTCTTTTTAGTAACTTCATATTTTTTAGAAATAGAATCTAATGTATCACCAGTTACTATTTTTATTTTTTTACTTTTAGTTTTTTTATTGATTTCGTTACTATCATAAATTCCTTTAACTATATCTGTTACTATTGGTCCCTTACTGCAATTATTTAAAAGCAGTGATAAGATAAAAAATATAAGTAAATAGAAAAAATTTTTTTTTCTCATATCAAATCACTATTAATTAATAAATCACAATTACAGTTTTGATTAGCTTTAATATTTTCTTTATCTATTCTTATCATACTGATTTTATTGTTTTCACTGATACTTGGAATAATTCCCTGCCCTTTGTCAGATAATTGGCTAATTATATCAGCAAATGAAAAATTATTTTTTTCAAATATAAAAATTAAATCAAAAGGAGCTACTTTACTCCATGAAAGAATATTTTCTCCATGGATAAATAAATATTTTTATAATTATTATTCAAAAAAAAAATTCTTCTAGTTTTTTTTTTTGTGCCATACAATTACATATTCCATAAACACGTTTACAAAAATTTGTTAACAATAAAAGTAACCATCCACTTTTTAATCCCAGCAATAAAATATTTTCATTTTTAAAATTATCTTTCAAACTTAATTGCAAAAGTTTTGCTATCTCTAATACTTCATCAATATCAATTTTTTTAATATCATTGCTTGGATTAAAAAGATTATAATAAAAATGTGGAGGTATTTTTTCTATAGCCCCTAAAATCTTATCATTTTTAATACCTATACTTCTTAATTTTAATAATATTTGAATTAAATACTCTTGATTATTCAAAGTTTTTCCTAAAAATATTTTTTAATTTTAATATATTATTATTAGTTACTATAAATTTACTTTTGTCGTGGATTGTAACAGTAATAAATCCTTGCCTTAATTCAAATTCATCTTCATTAGCTTTTGCACTTCTTAAAATTTTTCTCTCTGAAGGCATTATATAGTTGTTATTATCTATTTTTTTTAATTTACCTGGTTTTCTCTCACTCATTTTAACTATTTTTATTCCTTTTATTTTCTCTTTATCACTACTTGGAAAATTTATATTAAGAAAAAAATTGTTTGATAATTTAATTTTAATAAATTCATTAAAAATTTTTGGGGCAAAATACTCTAATGCATTCCAGTTTATTTTTTTATTGCTTTTATCAATGGATATAGCAATAGATTTTATATTATTTAAAGCTCCTTCTCTTGCAGCAGCTACTGTTCCAGAGTATAATAAATCATAACCTAAATTTACTCCTTCATTTATTCCTGATATCAGTAATATATTTTTCTTTTTCTTATTCTTTATTTTTTCTAATCCTAATATAACACAATCAGATGGCGTTCCTTTTATAATATATTCTTTTTTATTAGCCATTCTAATATTAATATTTTTATTAATTGTTATGGAGTGGCTTTTAGCAGATTGATTTTTTGCAGGAGCAAATACCCAAATATCATTACTAATTTGCTTAACTATTTTTTTTAAATACTTTAGGCCTGTGGCCTTATAACCGTCATCATTCGTTAAAAAAAAACAATTTTTATTGTTCATTTTTTGTACTGATTTCTTTTTTTCCATTCATATAATCAACTAAAATATCAGGCACTTTAATTATATTCTCATCTATTTGGTAATTTTCTAATATTGCTAGAAGTGTTCTGCCAACAGCAAGCCCTGAGCCATTTAGTGTGTGAACAAACTCTTTATTTCCTTTAGAATCTTTATACCTTGTTTTCATTCTTCTAGCTTGAAAGTCTCTACAGTTAGAACAACTTGAAATTTCTCTATATTTATTTTGACTAGGCAACCAAACCTCAATGTCATAAGTTTTACAAGCAGAAAAACCCATATCTCCGGTGCATAGTTTAACTACTCTATAAGGTAATTCTAATAAATCTAATACCTTGGAAGCACTCTTCAATAATCTTTCTAACTCCTCATCTGATTTATTTTTTCTACTAAAGATACAAGCTCTACCTTTTTAAACTCATGAAGTCTAATCATTCCTTTAGTGTCTTGTCCTGCTGAGCCAGCCTCTGATCTATAACAGCTACTTTGAGCAACTAATCTAATTGGTAAATCCTTTTGATTTAATATACGATCCTTAAAAAAATTTGTAAGTGTAACTTCTGCAGTAGGAATAAGCCATTTATCATCACCAACTTTAAATAAATCATCTTCAAACTTTGGTAACTGTCCTGTTCCTATTAATGTATCTTTTTTAACTATATGAGGAGCACTTACCTCAGTATAATTATGCTTATTAATATGTAAATCCAACATAAAATTAATTAATGCTCTTTCTAACAACGCTAAATCAGACTTCAATATTACGAAACGTGCTCCTGAAATTAATGCTCCCAAATCAAAATCCATCATCTTATTTAAATTTTTTCCAAGAATATCATGAGGTATTGGATCAAATTTAAAATCAATTGGAGTAAATTTTTTTAAAATTTCTTTATTATGACTTTCATTTTCACCAATAGGAACATCTTCATCAGGTATATTTGGCAACCTAAGAATGATTTGATTTAATTTTTCTTCTATTATTTTAAGTGATTTTTCTATTTCTACTGTAGTTCTTTTTATATCAGTTACCTTTTTCTCTAAGTCAATAGTTTCTTTTTGATCTTTTTTATAAGCCCCTATAAGTTTTGATATAGAGTTTCTTTCAGTCTGTAATTTCTGTAGCTCAGATATTTTAAGCTTTTTATCCTTATCTAACTTAAGTATATTTTCTATTGAAATGCTTGCATTTCTTTGTTGCATTAATTTAGAAAATTTTTCTGGATATTCTTTTATGAAATTAATATCAATCATAAACTACTCACTGTAATCAGTATCTCCAATATTTTTTTTAATTTTATTTTTTCTTTTATTCTGATCTTTTTTTTTCTCAAAAAATTTTGCTAATATAATTGAGATTTCAAATAAAATAATTATAGGTATCCCTAAACCAATTTGACTAATTAAATCTGGAGGCGTTAATATTGCAGCAACTACAAAGGCTAGTACTATTGCATACTTTCTTCTTTTCTTTAAGTCATCACTATGCACTATACCCGCTCTAGACAATAAAGTTAATGCAACAGGTATCTGGAAAGCTAGTCCAAATGCAAACATTAGCTTTAAAACTAAAGATAAGTATTCATTAACTTTTGCCTCTAACTCTATAGCCATTCCAGACTCTATGGTACTAGTTTGAAAACCTAAAAAGAATCTCCAAGCTAGAGGAAAAATAAAATAATAAACTAAAGCTGCTCCTGAACCAAATAACACTGGGGTAGCAATTAAAAAAGGCAGAAAGGCTTTTTTTTCTTCTTTATACAATCCTGGTGCTGCAAATTTATAAATTTGCAGTGCTATTATTGGAAAAGATATAAAAAGTGCACCGTAAAAAGAAACCTTTAAGAAAGTAAAAAAAGCTTCTGTCAAGGCAGTATAAATCATCCTAGGGTTCTCAATACCTTTTTCAATGTAGATATCATACAAAGGAGCTACCAAAAACTTATAAATATCAGTAGCAAAATAATAACAAAAACAAAATGAGACAAAGAAAAATAATACTGCCCATTTTAATCTATCTCTTAATTCTATTAAATGTGAAATTAGTGGGGCTCTAGAGTCCTCAATATTAATATCTTGGTTACTATTTTTATTGTCTTTATTCATTTGTACTATTAGATATTTAGAGAACTAATTATAAATTATATTCTATTATAAATTTAATAAAAATTATTTAAACTTTAGCTAAATACAGAATAAAAAAATTATAGTTAAACAATTAACTTTTTTTCTTTTTAGATGCCGAGGTTTTAGTTCTTTTAGCTTTCTTACTAGATACTACCTCCTCTGCTGATGCTTCTATTTCTTCATTTTCACCCTCTTTCATTCCAGCTTTAAAACTTTTAATACCTTTAGCTACATCTCCCATAACTCTAGGTATTTTTCCTGCCCCAAATAAAATTAATATAATTACTAAAACTAAAACAATTTGCCAAATACTTATTCCCATTAAAATCTCCTATTTATTAAGAATTTATATAATATTTCACTTGTGGGCAACGAAATTTTTTATTCTTGAAAAATAAATATATCTTTTTTACTAGCATTTACCCTAATATACTGATTTTTTTTAAGCTCTCTTTTACAATTTGTAATATTTAATATTGGAAATTTTACTCCTAAATCTAATTGATAAGCCCAACTAGCGCCTAAAAAGTATTTGTTTATAACTTTTGCTTTAACTCCTCTTTTACTGATAATTATGTTTTCTGGTCTTATTATACAAAAATGTTTTTTTTGCTGGCAAAATTTATTTATGCTTGTGCATTTATTACAGCTTACACTGCCAAAAGGAGTAAATAATTTACCTTTAGCATCTGCCTTTATTTCAAATTGATTGGTTGATCCTAACATATTTACAACACACTTATTTTTAGGACTATTATAAAGTTTTTTAGGCGAGTCAATTTGAAGGATTTTTCCTTCTTTCATAACTATAATTCTATCACTAACACTCATTGCATCTTCAACATCATGTGTCACAAAAATAACTGGTATATTATTTTTTTTAAGGTTTCTAAAGTATAATTGCATATTTCTTTTCTTAAATTAATATCTAAATTAGAAAAGGGTTCATCCATAAGCAATGCTTGGGCTTTGTTATTAAAACTCTTGCTAGTGCCACTCTTTGTTTTTCTCCACCTGATAAAGAGTTGGGAAAGTTATTTTTCTTTTCTAGCAGATTAAATTCTTTTAAGTAATGTAAAACCCTTTTTTCTTTTTCTTTATAAGAAGTCTGTTCTAATCCAAATGCAATATTTTTATATACTGTCAAATGAGGAAATAATACATCTTCCTGAAACATAAGCGCTATATTTCTCTGTCCCGTAGGAACAATATTTTTGTTTGAAGAAATTAATTTATTAGAAAAATAAACATAACCTTCAGTAGGCTTTATTAAACCTGCAATAATTCTAAGAATACTTGATTTTCCTGCCCCAGAAGGTCCTAATATTGAAACAACTTCTCTTTTATTTAAGGAAAAAGTAATATTTTGCAGTATATTCAATTTATTTAACGTTAACGATACTTTTTCTAAATTAATTATACTCATTAGTTTTCTTCTCTGTCATTAAGTATTTTATATATAAAAAGTAATGGGAAAAGCCCAATTATAGTAATTAAAAGTGCAGGCAAAGCAGCTTGAGCAAGCTGTTCTGAGCTTGCATACTCAAAGGTTAATACTGATAAAGTGTTGTAATTAAAAGGTCTTAGAATTAAGGTTATTGGTAACTCTTTTAAAATATCAATAAATATAAGCAAAAAAGCAACTAAACAGGAACTAATTATCATAGGCAAATGAATTTTAAACAATAATGTTTGTTTATTAGCTCCTAAATTTAAAGCAGAGTAGTCTATTTTTTCACTAACTTTTTCTAAACCAGACTCAATAGGATTAAATGCAACAGATAAAAATCTGATCATATAAGCAAAAATTAAAATTGTAATTGATCCACTTAAAATTAATCCAATATCTTTTCCAAAATAGGAGAAAAATTGATTTATTTGTTTATCAACAAATAATGAAGGAGAAATTACTCCAATTGCAATAACAATACCTGGTGCAGCATATCCAATCTTAGAAAAATTTATAATAAAAGAGAGTATATTTATTTTAAAAGCACGCTTAGTAAAAATAATAAATGTAGCAAAAGAAATTATTACAAACGCACCTATAAATGCGACTTTAAAGCTATTAAAGGCTGCATAGAAAACTGTGTTTATACTACTAAATGATTGCAAATTAACATTAGTAATTAACCAAAAAATTGGAACTACAAATGATAAAAATACAATTGCAAATAGAAAAAAAATAGGAAAGGTTATTTTGGAATTAAATAAAGAATTAACGCCTTTATATTGTCCTAAACTAGTATAGTTTTCTTTTTTATTTCTTCTTAGGTATTTTTCAATTAAAATTACACTTAATGTAAAAATTAATAATACTACTGAAAGTCTTGCAGAACTTTGCAAGTCATCAAAACCAAACCATGCTTTGTAAATACCTACAGATAATGTATTAATACCAAGGTAACTTACTACTCCAAAATCAGCAAGTGTCTCCATTATAACTAAAGTTATACCAGCTACTAAAGCTGGTCTTGAGATAGGCAAAGCAAAATTAAAAAAAGTTTTATTTTTGATACTCCAAGGTTAGCTGCTGACTCAATAATTTTAAGCGCATTATTTTGAAAAGAATATTTTAATATTAAAAATATATATGGAAACAAAGTTAATGATAAAACAAAAATACATCCCATTAAAGATCTTACATTAAGCATTGATAAATGAGACTCTCCTAAATTTACAGCAGATAAAATATTATCTATACTTCCACCTTTATCAGTGATAGCGGCATAACAATAAGCCACAGCATATGGAGGTATGGCAATTGGTAATACTAAAAGAGTAGATATTAATTTTTTAAAAGGTAAATCATAAAAAACTAGAAACCAAGCTGCTAGCAGCCCTATAAATAAAGTTAATGCTACTACACCTATTACTAAAACTAGTGAATTTAAGACATATGAGACAATCAAATAGTTATAAATATGAGCCCATACTTCATTATTTACTTTAAAAGAAGAAAAAAAAATTACCAACAATGGGGTTGATACAATTATTGCAAAAAATAAATGTTCCCATTAACCAAAAATTAAACAAGTTGTGTTCTTTTTTTATTATAATTTTCTTACTCCTCTAAGAAAAATTATAATAAATAAAAGATTATATAATGTAAATGATAATAATTAACATTTGCAACTAGCTTATTATTGCTTTGAAATCTCTAGCTTTAAACTATCACCTTTAGCAAGAAGGCCTGATTCTAATAATTCTCTTTTTGAAGGTAAATCTTTTATAGAATTTAAATTAAAATATATTAAAAAATCTCTAGTTGTATGCCAAAGTTGTGGTCTTCCTGGAACTTCTTTTCTTCCTTTTGATACAATCCATTCATTATTAAATAAAATTTCAAAAATTCCTGAATGTGTTGAAACACCTCTTATTTCTTCTATCTCTGGTTTAGTAATAGGTTGAAAATAAGCTATTATAGATAATGTTTCCATAGCAGCTTTAGATAATTTTTTCTTACTACTTTATGTTCTTTCAAATAATCAGAAATATCAGTAGCAGTTTCAAAGAACCATGTATTATCAATTTCTCTTAAAACTATACCCCTATTCTGATAAAATTTTTGTAAATCATACAAAACTTTTTTAATATCTTTAACGTTAGGAAGTTTCTTCTTTAATTCCGTAATACTAATAGATTTTTCACTAGCAAAAATAAGTGCTTCTATAATTCTAATTTCTTCTTTTTTAACATTGCTCATAATTATTTTCTTTTTTTAAGAAGAATTTCTCCAAACTCCTTTTCCTGTCTTAATTGTATTTCTCCTTGTTTAGCTAATTCCAAAGATGCTGCTATTGTAGCAACCATCGCTATTTTAAACTCATTTTTAAATTTTTGAGTTCCATTAAACTTTGGATAAAAAGCATTTATAGATGTCCAATCTTTAAATAATTTATATAATTCTCTTATTCTTTCTATAGCATTTTCAATATTATAATAATTGTTTGTAATTAAGTTAATAGTTTTAGAAGCCTTTCTATTAAAAATATTTGCAAAGCATATAATAAGGTTTTTAGAACTACAATAATATTCAGTTTCTAGCATAATTGATTGATCTAGAATTTGACCTTTAAGAAATCTGGCTTCATTTAATAATTTTCTTTTAGAAATATTATCTGCACACTTTCTTATAGCATTCAATCTCTTTAAGTTAAATTCTAAAATTTCAGGTAATGGAGTATTATCTTTATTTTTCTCATCTTGATCAGGAAGTAGCATTTTCGATTTTATATATGCCAGAATAGCTGCCATTACTAGGTAGTCAGAAGCAATATGTAAATCTAATTCTTTAGCTTTTTTAATAAAACTAAGATATTGATCTACTAGCTCTAAAATAGAAATTTTTGTGATATCTAGTTTTTTGTCTGTGCTAACTGCAAAAGAAGGTCTAAAGGTCCATTAAAACCATCAATGTCAAGATTAAGAATAAAGTTATTTTCTTTACTTAATTCATCTTTCTCATCAAAATTTTTATTGTCTATATGATACAACTATTAGTACTCCCTTATAATTCTAATACTATATATATTAATTACTAAGGTAAAGTATTAATTAAATGACTTTAATTTTTTTATTTTTTCCATAAGTCTTATAGAAGCATAGCCAGCACCTTCACATGATTTTTTAGTATTTATAATATTTGGTTCACAATGAAGAACAATATCACAACCTGCCTTAATAGCATTTTTAGCTCTATAACTATATGACCCTTTTAAAGCTTTCATACAAAGATCATCAGAGAACAAAATACCTTCAAAACCTAATTTATTTTTTATAAAACTAATAATTGGTTCTGAATAAGTTGCGCATTTTTCTTTATCTAAATCTAAATATTTTATGTGCGCTATCATAGCAAAAGGCTGTTTATTTAATTTTTAAAAGGGTAAAAATCTTCTTGTAAAACTTTCTTGGAAGATTTTATTATTGGTAAATAATAGTGACTATCTACTTTAGCTCTACCATGTCCTGGTATATGTTTTATTATTGGAAAAACATCTTCTGACAATAACCCCTTGCAAGCTTGTAATGAAAGTTGACTCACAATTTTAGGGTCTCTAGAAAAAGCTCTGTTTCCTATTACACTACTTGCTCCTTTAACTTTTAAATCTAAAACAGGTGCACAATTAAAATTTATACCTAATTTATGAAGATTATATCCTATATCTTTAAAGTTTTCATACGTTAATCTTTTGGCCTTAGCTAAATTGTTACTTGCAATTTTACCAAAATAATTTGCATCAGGATAAGTTTTCCAATAATCTTTATTTAATCTAGAAACTTTTCCTCCTTCCTGATCAATTAGTATCATAGCTTCTTTACCTAAAATTTTTCTAATAGATCTTGTTAACCTCTGTATTTGTTTAGGGTTATTAATATTTCTACTAAAAAGTATTACACCTAAAGGTTGTTTCTCTTGAAGCAGCCTTTTTTTCATCTAAGCTTAAATTAAGTCCTTTAACACCAATAACTATAGCAGATTTATTCATTATTTTTTTTAATTATACATTTACTGATACTTATATTATCACAAAAAATATTTGCTTCCTTTTTGCTCTTAAATTTTCCAACTAAAAGTCTAAAAAAAACTCTATTATCTTTCAACTCAGCTTTTTGAGAAATATAAGTTAGGTTTGTGATAAATTTAAAATATTTCTTTTTAAATCTATTCCATTCTTTTTCTACTAAGTCTTTTTTAGAAAGTGAAGCTACTTGAACATAAAAAATTACTACTTTATCATTATTATTTTCTTCTAAATTCAAATTATTTTTTGATTTATTTTAATTTGATCATTATTATTTTTAAATCACTTTTAATTTTTTTCTTCTGAGCTATTTTTTTCTCTAATATTTGATTTTTTCTGAAGGTTTTATATCAACTTTCGTACCATCTATTGATTTATTTTCTTTGTTTACTTGGGTATTTTTTGTTTCTGTTTTATTTTCTATTTTATTGCTTTTATTTTCAAAAGTTATTTTCTTCTTCTGGATTATTTTGCAATATTCCACCTTGATTTTTCTTATCTTCAAATGCCTGCCAGACTTTACTTTTTTCATTTGGAAAGCTTTGATCTTTAGGAGCTAAGGATTTTTTAAATTGATTTTCAGGCTCTATAACTATTATATTATCTTGTACAGCAAATTTTTCTTCTAAAAATTTAAAATATCCTAAAGACCATACTAGTAAAAGTATATTTACTATTATAAATAATATAATCCAAATTTTATAATTTTTATTTATCACATTTTTTCCACAGGTTTTATTGCTAATATGTCTAAACCTAATTTAATAACTTTACTAATACAATTTAACAAAGTAAGTCTTGCTACAGTTAATTCAATATCTGCTTCATTAATTACTCTCATATTACTATCTAAGTTTCCTTTACTCCAATAATTATGAAAAGCTCTAGCTAAATCTATCAAATAATAAACAACCCTATGAGGTTCTTTATAAACAACTGAACTCTCAATAATTTTAGGCCATAAAGATAATGTTTTTAATAAAATAATCTCATTATCATTAAATCTATCAAATAATTTTTGATTAAAATCAATAAGTTCTATTTTTTTTCTTTAAAAAACTTATTTAAGGAATTTATTCTTGCTATAGCATATTGAATATAAAAAATAGGATTTTCTTTACTTTCGTCTAAACATTTCTTCATATCAAAATCTAAATGTGCATCATTTTTCTAATTAACATAAAAAATCTTACTACATCTTTGTCAATTTTTTTTAAAATATCATTTATTAAAATAAAATTACCTGACCTCTTAGACATTTTAACACTTTTATTATTTTCAAGAAGGTTTACTATTTGACATAGTTTTACATTAAACTTTATATGATCATTACCTAGTGCTTTAATGGATGCATCTACTCTTTTAATATACCCTGCATGGTCAGCGCCCCAAATATTTATTATTTCCTCAAAGCCTCTTTCAACTTTATTATAGTGATAGGCAATATCTGATGCGAAATAAGTCCATTCTCCATTATTTTTTTTATAGCTCTATCAACACTATCACCAAAATTAGAAGATTTAAAAATTAATTGATCTTCTGGCTTCCAATTTATATCTTTTTTTCCCTTAGGTGCTTCTAAAGTTCCTTCATAAATTAAATTTTTTATTTAATAAATCTAAAACCTGATTTAAAATTCCCTGTTCATGAATTGCTTTTTCTGAAATAAAACTATCAAATACAATTCCCAATTTCATTAAATCTTTTTTTATTAAATCCAATATTTTTTCAACTATTCTTTCTTTCGCTTGTATTTTATTACTTAAATCAATATTTTCTTTTATTAATTTCAACGCTATTTCTTTTAAATAATCTCCTAAATACATACCTTCTTTTAAGGCTTTATTAGTATTATTAACTTTATTTTCAATATGTATTTTTATAGTTTGAAATAAGTTTTCTATTTGATTACCTAAATCATTTACATAATATTCTTTAGTTACTTTAAAACCTGTTTTAGACATCAGCCTAGAAAGTACATCACCAAATACTGCGCCTCTTAAATGCCCTACATGCAAAGGACCAGTTGGGTTAGCAGATATAAACTCTAAATTAACTTTTCTATTAGAGCCTATATTTTTAAAACCATAATTATTATTTGTATTTATATTACATATAACCTCATACCAAATATTTTTATTTAAGATAAAATTTATAAAACCAGGTTTTACATATGTAACTCTTTCAAATATTGAAATAGCCTCAAGATCAACTATAATCAAATTTTTTATCTCATTTATATCTTCACTAATTATATTTTTTAAAATCATCAATATATTAGTAGATAAGTCACCAAATTTAAAATTTTTTGGTTGTTCACAAGTTATTAAATTTAATGTTTTAATATCTAATTGATTATACCTTTTAGTAACAACATCTAAAATTATATCTCTTACTTTATTATAAATGTCCATTACCAACCTTTATTAAAGTCATATAATTTTTTATGTTCATTTATTGCAAACCTATCAGTCATACCGGCAATGTAATCAGAAATAATTCTATTTCTAGCAAAAGAATTTTTTGCCATATCATAATTAAGCTTCCATTCATTTGGCAAACAGTCAGCCTCTTTAGAATAAATTTTAAATAAATCAGAAACTATTCTTTTAGCCTTACTAGTCATTCTATTAATTTCATAATGTTTGTACATTTTGGTTGTTAGAAAGGCTCTAATTTCTCTCATACTTAAAGTCATTGCATCAGAAAACTCAATCAAAGGCTTACCTAACAACCTCACATCTTGACTGCTCTTTGGTTGAAATTTTTTAATATTTTCTTTTGTTTTTAGAACAAAGTCTACAATCATTTTAGAAATAATCAGTCTTCTTATTTCATTCACTATTCTTTTTACAGAATAATCATTTATTTTTTTATATAAGTTTTTTTTTACATCATTGAGTATAGAAAAAGTATCAATTATTTCTTCTAATGTAAAAAAATTTGCTCTTACCCCATCTTCAAAATCATGACTAAAATAAGCAATATCATCAGATAAAGCTGCAACTTGAGCTTCTGGCCCACACCAGGTTTCTATTTCTAGGTTCATACCATTTTCTAAATAATCTTGTATTGCAAAAGGAAGGTTATTTTCTTTTAAAGGTCCGTTATGCTTTACTATTCCTTCTAATGTTTCCCAGGTTAAATTAAGACCATCAAAACTAAAATATTTTTTCTCTAATAGAGTAATTATTCTTAAAGTTTGTGCATTATGATCAAATCCTCCATAATCTGACATAGATTTATTTAAGGATTCTTCGCCAGCATGACCAAATGGCGTATGACCCAAATCATGAGCCAAAGCAATTACCTCAGATAAATCTTCATCTAAAACAAGCATTCTTGCTATAGTTCTAGCTATTTGACTAACTTCTAGGCTATGTGTAAGCCTAGATCTATAGTGATCGCCCTCATGGTGAACAAATACTTGAGTTTTATGTTCTAATCTTCTAAATGCAGAGGAATGAATTACTCTATCTCTATCTCTTTGATATATAGATCTATTAACATCCTCTTTTTCTTTATAAAGTCGACCTTTACTTGTTCTGAAGTTTGTAGAAAAATTTTTTTAAACATTGTAATAATCAACCTTTGATATTATATACTTAATATGGATAAAACTTCTAATAAAAATAAAAAAAATATATTATTATCTAACAATGCTATTAATCAGTTTAAAAAAATACTTTTAAATGAAGATAAAAATTCTTTTGTCAGATTATTAGTAGATAGTGGAGGTTGTTCTGGTTTTTCATATAAATTTTCAGTAGATAAAAACATTGATAATTTAAATGATATTATAATACTAGAAGAAGAAAATAAAAATATATTTGTTACTGACAAAGTTTCTTTTGATTATCTAAAAGATTCTTCTGTAGACTGGGTTGAAAGTTTAACTAATTCGCAATTTACTATCTCAAATCCAATAGCAAAATCTAGCTGTGGTTGTGGTTCGTCTTTTTCAATATGACAAAAGTGTCAATTGCTACTTGGAATGTTAATTCCATTAGAGCAAGACTAAATGTTCTGCTTAAATGGCTTAAAAAAAAAACCCTGATATATTGCTTTTACAAGAGTTGAAAGCTCAAGAAGATGATATACCTAGAACAGAACTAGAAGATCTTAATTATAATTTTATAACTTTTGGGCAAAAAGCATATAATGGTGTAGCCATTTTGTCTAAATATCCTATCTCTGATATTACTTATAATTTACCTGACTTTGACCAAGACAAGCAATCTAGATACATAGAAGGATTTATTAATATAGACAAAAAAGGAATTAGAGTAGCCTCTATTTACGCTCCCAATGGTAATCCTATAAATTCTGAAAAATATAGCTACAAAATAGAATGGTTAAAAAAATTTTGTAACTATGCAAATAAGCTTTTAGAGTTTGAAGAATATACATTTTTAGGAGGTGATTTTAATATATGCCCTAAAAGTCTTGATGCAGCTGATGAAAACCTTCTAAGCAATGACGCCATATATACAACAGATGTTAAGAACTTGTATAAAAATATTATTAATTTAGGTTATTATGATTCTTTTAGAAGTATAAATCCTGATATCCAGGTTTTACTTATTGGGATTATGGTCAATCCTTTAAAAATGACATTGGTGTTAGAATAGATCACTTTCTAATATCACCATATGCATTGGATATAGTTGATAAAATTTATGTTGATAAGGAACCTCGTGCTTGGGAAAAACCATCTGATCATACGCCACTAGTTTTAGAAATAGAAATATGATAACTGTTTATCAAAATGGTGAACTTCATTTTCAAAATAAAATATATAAATGTGCTATAGGAAGAAATGGTATTAAAAAAAACAAAAAGAAGGAGATGGTTGCACACCAGAAGGTACATATTCATTAGGTCCTTTGTACTATCGTTCTGATAGAATTAAAAAACTAAAAACCTATTTTAATACTATTTCCATAGATAAGAATATGTTTTGGTCTGATGATCCTCAAAGTGAACATTACAATAAATTAATAAGGTTTAAAGACTCTTCTTATGAAAATTTATTCAAAAAAATCATACTTATGACATAATTTATAGTTATTAAATATAATATTGATCCTATAATAAAAGGAAAAGGAAGCGCTATATTTATACATTTAGCTAAAAAAGACTTTTCCTACTTCTGGTTGTATTGCATTAAAAAAAAAATGTATTCTTGAAATTTGAAAAATTAATATAACAGATAAAATAAAAATAATAAGTGACTAAAATTATCTATGTTTCATGCTTTCTATAACGTTTTTAAAAATTGAACTATTAAATTAGTATCTAGATTCATCTATCTCTAAATACAGAGTAATATTTAAACTTAAATACTGTATAAATAAACTTTCTTATGCTTATTAAAAATTTTGCTATTATTTAATAAAATATATAGCAATCAAAGTACATCTTCATTAGAAGTTAGTATCGGATAATTAAAAGTTTATTAAATATAAAATATTAAACAAAAAATCTAACTTCAACAAAAAGTTCTAGCTATATATCAGCATAACAAAATTTTTTGCTTATTTGCCAGGATGTGTAACTGCTCCATTTAATGCTGATCCAACTAATTGAGAATATTTCCATAAATCTCCTGATTGATAATCGTGATTTTTTAGGTTTCCATTGTTTTTTCTTGATATTAACTCTTCTTCAGTTACGTTTACTTCTAAAATACCATTATTAGCATCAATAAATATTTCGTCTCCATCATGTATAAGAGCAATATTACCTCCAACAGCAGCCTCTGGTCCTACGTACCCCTATACAAAATCCTCTTGTAGCTCCTGAAAACCTACCATCAGTAATTAAAGCAACTTTATCACCCATTCCTTGTCCATAAATAGCTGATGTAGTTGCTAACATTTCTCTCATACCAGGTCCTCCTCTAGGTCCTTCATATCTAATAACAATTACATCTCCCTCTTTATAGTTTTTATTTTGTACGGCTTCATAAGCTGCCTCTTCACTATCAAAAACTCTTGCTGGGCCTTTATGGACTAATCTTGTCATCCCAGCAACTTTAACAATAGCTCCTTCCTTAGCAATATTACCTTTTAAGCCTACTACTCCTCCTGTTTTAGTAATTGGATTATTAATATTTCTAATAACCTTTTGATTATTAGGAAATACTATATTTTCTAAATTTTCTTTTAACAGTTTTTCCAGTTACTGTGAGACAGTTCATATTTAAATGCCCTCCTTCAGCAAGTGCTTTTAATAATACTGGTACTCCTCCAGCTTCATATAAATCTTTAGCAACATAGTTGCCACCTGGCTTTAAGTCAGCAATATAAGGCGTTGACTTAAAAATATCTGCAACATCAAATAAATCAAATTTTATTCCTGCTTCATTTGCCATAGCAGGTAAATGTAAAGCTGCATTTGTAGAACCTCCAGATGCTGCAACTGCTCTTGCAGCATTCTCAAGTGAATCTAATGTCACTATATCTCTAGGTCTTATTTTATTTTTAATGCATTCCATAACAATTTTTCCTGCATTGTAAGCATAATCATCTCTGCTTTCATAAGGAGCAGGTGCCATAGTAGAGTTTGGTAAAGCTAATCCTATAGCTTCTGATACACAGGCCATAGTATTAGCTGTAAATTGTCCTCCACAACTTCCAGCTGATGGACATGCTACTTTTTCAATATCTTCTAATTCATTTTCCGTAATAGATTCCTCCAGAAAAATTTCCTACAGCTTCAAAAACATCTTGTACAGTAATATCCTTTCCTTTATACCTACCTGGTAAAATTGATCCTCCATAAATAAAACACGGATGGTATATTTAATCTAAGCATAGCCATCATCACACCAGGCAAAGCTTTATCACATCCTGCAAGTCCCACTAAACTATCATATGAATGTCCTCTAACACTTAGCTCAATACTATCAGCTATAGCTTCTCTACTAGCTAAAGAAGCTTTCATACCTTGATGCCCCATTGCTATACCATCTGTAACAGTAATTGTTGTAAACTCTCTTGGAGTTCCCTCTGCATCTAATACTCCTTTTTTAACAGCTTGTGCTTGTCTTCTTAGAGTAATATTACAAGGAGCTGATTCATTCCATGTACTCACTACTCCTACAAAAGGCTGGTTTATTTGTTTTTTTGTCATTCCCATAGCATAATAATAAGATCTATGTGGAGCACTACTTGGTCCTATACTAGTGTATCTGCTTGGTAACTTTGATTTATCAAATTTTGTCATTTCTCCTCCTAATTATTATGATTTAATTTGAGTTAGAATTTTGTTTTTTAAAGATAATTTTTGTTTCATTTTTTTTGTAAATTTTTCTACTACTATTGGTGGAGCTTTTTTTAAAAATTCATCATTCTCTACCTTATTTTTTAAAACTAAAATATCTTTTTCTAAATTTGAATAGTTGTTCTTCTAAAATTTTATTATCTTTTGATAATACATTTTTATTCTCTATTTGTTTTTTATTTATATAAAAAATAAAATTAGTATTAATAAATTTCATAAAATTTTTATTATTTATTTCTTCGTTTTTTACTTGTGTAAGATTTATTCTTCCTAGTGCATTAATTAAAATAAAATTATTTTTAATTACTGAAATTATCTACATTATAAAAAATCTCAATTATATTTCTAGGCTCTATTTTAAGATTAGCCTTAATATTTCTACAAGCTGTTATTATTTTAATTATATCCTCAACTTCATTGAAACTCTTTTCATAAAATTAAAAGAAATATTACTAGGCCATTCTTCTTCCATTATAAAATTTTTATTATTTAAATAATTTATATATATATCATCAGTCATAAAGGGCATGAAAGGATGAGCTAATTTAAGAATATTTTTAAAAACTATGCTTGCACATAATTTAATCTCTTCTTTATTGTTTTCATTATTCTCATTATTAAGATAAATTTTAATAAATTCTAAATACCAATCACAAAATATATTTTTAGTAAATTTATATATATCTTTAGTAGCTTCATTAAATTTATAATTTTCAATATTGGATGTAATACTATTTGTATAATTATTTAATAACTTTAAAATCCATAAATTTATTTTATTATTAAAATGATTATCTGTTTTTGTTTTTGAAATTTCAAAACATCCATTTTTATTTAAAAAATTATATGCATTTCTAATCTTAGTTATAAAGTTTCTATTTATTTTTACATTATCTTCAGAAAGTTTTATATCTCTTCCTTGAGCAGCCATTAAAGATAATGTATATCTTAATGCATCAGCTCCAAATTTATCAATAATATTAAGAGGGTCTATAACATTACCTTTTGACTTTGACATTTTATTACCATATTGATCTCTTACTAAAGCATGAATATAGACATTTTTAAAAGGTACTTTATTTGTAAAATTGGCAGATTGCATCATCATTCTAGCTACCCAAAAAAATATTATATCAAAGCCTGTAACTAAAACATTTGTTGGGAAATATTTTTTAAAAAAAATATTTTTTGTATCTGGCCACCCTAATGTAGACATAGGCCATAATGCAGAAGAAAACCAAGTATCAAGAACATCTGTTTCTTGTTTTAATTGTTTTTTTTCCTTATAAAAATCCATTGCTAATTTATTAGCTTGCTCTTCACTATTAGCAGCAAATGCTTTACCATCTGGACAATACCAAATGGGTATTCTATGTCCCCACCAAATTTGTCTTGAAATACACCAAGGCTCTATTTCATTTAACCATAAAAAAAATGTTTTATTCCAAGAAGATGGATGAAATTTTGTTTCATTATTTTTAACAAATTTTAATACTTTTTCTGCTAATGGTTTTACATTCATAAACCATTGATCAGTTAAATAAGGCTCTATAATGCTTGAGGATCTATCTCCATAAGGTATTGTATGATTATTTTTTCTATTTTGATAAAATTTCCATATTCTTTCAAATCTTGTATAATTATATTTCTTGCTTTTATTCTATCTATTCCTTGGTACTTAGAAGGAACGTTATTATTTAATTTTCCATATTTATCAAATACTATTTTTAATTTTAGATTATTTTTCTTTCCTATTTTATAATCATTAAAATCATGTGCTGGTGTAATTTTTAAAACACCACTTCCTTTTTCTATATCAACATAATCGTCAGATATAATAGGTATAGTCTCATTACACAGTGGTAAATGTACTTTTTCCAATTAAGCTTTTATACCTAACTATCATTAGGGTTTACAGCTAAACATTGATCTCCAAATAATGTTTCAGGCCTTGTAGTTGCCACTTCAAGATATTTTGAACTGTCTACAATAAAATACTTTAAATAATAAAACTCTCCTTCCTTTTCTACTTGCTCAACTTCCAAATCAGAAATAGCAGTTTGCAAACTAATATCCCAATTAACAAGTCTTTTGTCTTTATATATTAATCCTTTTTAAACAACTCAATGAAAGTAAAATTTACAGCATCAGACATATCTTTATCTAAAGTAAATCTTTGCCTTTTCCAATCTGGTGAAGCACCTAACCTCTTTATTTGATTAATTATTCTATCTCCAGACTTTTTTTCCATTCCCAAATTTTTTTAATAAAACCTTCTTTTCCTATATCATTTTTACTTAAATTTCTCTCACTTTTAAAGATTAGATTCAACTATTTTTTGCGTTGCTATTCCTGCATGGTCTGTACCAGGCTGCCACAAAACATCTTTTTTATTCATTCTCCAATATCTTGCTAAAATATCCTGTAGTGTCATATTTAAAGCATGTCCTATATGAAGTGTTCCTGTTACATTAGGAGGTGGCATCATTATAGAAAACTTTTCATTTTTTTCTTCAGGATGAGCATCAAATAAATTTTTATCTAACCACTTTTGGTATAATTTTTTTTCTAACTCTAGATGATCAACATCTTTTTCAATTAGTTTTAATAACATAATTAAAACTATTATTTATGTTTTTGAGTAGCTTTTGATATTAATTTAATTTCTTGTATTACAATAGTCTTTACAAACGATTTTAAGTTCTTACTAATCCACTTTTTAATAATTGGTTTAATCTCTATCTACTAATGCTTCTACTGGATCTTTTGTTTTATTTAAAGGATTTGATATGCTATTTAACTATTTTTTTTTTAGGCTTGTTTGACTTACTTTCAGTTTTAACTTTTTTATTTTGAGTAATATTATTATTTTTTTCTTGAACAGCTTTATTATTAAATTTGTCTTTAATTACAATTTTTTGATCATATTTTTTACCTTTTGATACTATTTTATCCAATAAAATAAAATTATCATCATCACTCTGTGTTTCATTTTTTTGATTGATACTATTTCTAATATGATCAAGTTCTTCATTAATAGTAGGCTTATTATTTTCCATAGTTGTAATATATCTTAAATTTCATTAGTCTTCAAACCCTAACCACAAATTTTTAACAGCTAAATAATTTTTATCTAGATCGTAAATATCTACATCTAGATTTAAATCACTAGATGATAGTTTACCCATATAGGCCATTAAATTAAAAATAGTTATAAATTTATCTCTTTTTACTTTAATTGCCTCTACTTTCTCTTCTAATAAATCTTGTTCTGCATCTAAAACATCTAATAATGTTCTAGAACCTACTTCATTTTCTTTTTTAACTCCTTCTACTGCCATTTCATTAGCCTTTATAGTAGACTTTATAGAAACTATTTGAGCCTCTAAACTATTAAGCTCTATCCATAAAATCTCTACATCTTTAAGTGCTTTTTTAATATTATAATCAAGAATTTTTGAGCTTTGCATTGCTTCTTTCTTTTTTTGTCTTACATTAGAATAATTATATCCACCTGAATATAATGGAAGTTTTAAATTAAATTCCATCTTATAGTTTTCATATTCATCAAAAAAAGTATTCGGTGCCCAGGCATTCTGAGCTGATAAATTTAAATCTAAAGTAGGAAAGTAATTCAGATGCAGCTGATGAAATTTTAACAAATGATAACTTTTTTCTAAAGCCACTTGCAATAATTTTGGGTTACCTTGTAAAGTTTCTTTAGTTATATCTTTTAAATTTTCAGGAATAATTATTTTTATTTTGGGAAAATATAATTTTTTAGGAGCCTCTATCCCTATTAAAGAAAAATATTTTGACCTTTCTTTTTCTATTTCTCCTCTTGATTTTATTTCATCTGATTTAGCCCTAAGGTATCTAGCTTTTGCTAATGATAAATCTGTGGAAGTAGCTTCACCTAATTTAAACCTATCATTAGTTGCTTGATAATGTTTTTGTAATAATAATAAATTATTTTTTGCTAATTTATTTATTTCAGTACTAGCCAATAAAGCAAGATAAATTCTTGATGCTTCTAAAAAATTTCCTGCTCTTGATTTTTTAAATCTGCCCTTTGTGCAAAAATTGAATTATCAGCAATATTTATTAAACTTTTAGTTCTTCCAAAATCATACAAGTTCTGTTGAATTTCTAAAGTTACTGATTTTGGATTATTATTTTTTGTACTTTCTACACCAGAAGTATTAACTGTAGTAGTTTCATCACTGCCTAGCACTGCCATATAAATTAATCTGTGGTCTATTTTTACTTAGAGCTTTTGCTAATTCTTCATTGATTGCCTCTAATTTGAATCTATGGCTTTTTAATAAAGGACTAGTGTTATATGCCTTAGAAAGAGTATCATATAAAGTCTGAGAATAACAAATATTACAAAAAACAAATAAAAGCATTGCTTTGTATAAAATTAAAAACATCCTTTTCATAATCATAAAATATACCTAAATAAAATTAAAATCATTAAGATTATTAACAGTCTTAACAAAAGGAATATTGATATCAAACAAAGATTGTTTAAAAAAACCATTCTTTGATTTGTGTATAACACTAAGCTTACTTTCTCTAACTTCATTATTATGTTGCTCACAGAAAAAAATCTTACCTTTATCTACCAACTGATTTATTAACTCATCATTTATATCAAAACTTAAATCTATACTTATTATAACATCATATAATCCCTAGCTTTTTATAACCATTACTATGATTGCTATTTAAAAAAATTAAATTTTCAATATTTAAATTCTTGATATTACTCTCACCTAGATTGAATATTTTATATCCTCTTCAATAGCAATAACAGTTTCAACCATACTAGAAAGTATTGCTGCTTCATAACCATAATTTGCACCAATTAATAAAACTACCTCTTTTCCTGAAAAATTTGCTTCCTGAAATATCTTCGCTGAATTTAAAGGAGATGGTAAATATCTTTTCTGAGTAACTTTCAAATTCAGATCACTATATGCTATAGGTTTATGATGATTAGGTAAAAAACTCTCTCTTGCTAATGTTTCATATGATTTTAATATTTTATTATTTTTAATAGACGCAGGTAGAAATTGGCCTAAAATCATATTTTTTCTCATTTGAGGGCGAAATTAGTCATATTAATAATAATAATTAATTTAAAAAAAATAAAAAGACTTAAGTTAGGCTTTTAGTTTAAAATATATTATTTCATATACTATATTAGATAAGAATACTGCAACTGCTAATAAAAATAGTACACCTAAGTAATATAGAAAAGTTTTGAAGTAATCTTTTCTTTTTTTTACCACTGCTTTTCCACCTTTAGGTACTAGAGGACAAGTATGGGGTAATTGTTTTTCAATTTTTTTAATAGTTCTTCCAGAAATCTCATTTTTTTCAGTTATCTCGTTAATTAATTTTTCTAAAACTTTTGTATTGCGGTGAAAACTAGTAAGTATTTTAGTTGAATCATAAGCATAATTATAAAAAGTTTCCTCAAGCTTAGCCACCCTATTATCCATAGATCTTACATCATTAAAAATACCTGTTGCTTTAGGGTTTTCCTTAGAATTAACATTAGCTGGTTTAAGTTCTTTTTTATCTTCGCTATTCTTTTTATCAAAAAGTGAGTTTCTTAATTCATTAATTTGTTTTTTTTAATCTTATTTCAGACATCTTACACCATCAATTGAGTTGCTAAATATATGCCAAATAATAAAATTATTTAACATTATTAAATTTTTCTATTTTTGATCTTCTATTTACCCCCCATCTATATTGCTCAGGCCATAAATTAAAATCAGGATCTACTCCTAACACTTGAGCAGCATGCAACAACCAAAATGGGTTATACATTAACTCTCTACCCATAGCTATTAGGTCTGCTTTTTCTTCGGTTAAAATGTTTTCTGCTTGTTTAGGATCTACAATAACTCCAACAGCCATTGTCTTAATTTCACTATTTTTTTTAATTTCATAAGCGTAAGGAACTTGAAATCCAAGTCCCCTATCAAGGTTACTTTTAAGTGCACTTCCATCATCATTTGCTGCAAACCTGGGTCTACCAGCTATTCCACCTGAAGAACAATCAATTACATCAATGCCAACTTCAGCAAGAATTTTAGATAAAGAAATAGAATCATTTAATTCCCATCCATTTTTCTGTCCATCTACAGCTGATATTCTACAAAATAATGGAACTGTATCAGGAATATTATTTCTTATGGAAATAGCAATCTCTTTCAATATTTTAGCTCTACCCTCTAAAGTGCCCCCGTATTCATCATTTCTTTTATTTGAAATGGGAGAAAGAAAACTATGTAGCAAATAACCGTGAGCTGCATGAATTTCTAATACTTGAAACCCTGCTTCTAAGGCTAGCTTTGCACTTTTGATATATGATAAAACTAAATCATCTATATCTTTCTTTTCAAGAGCTTTAGGAACTTGCCATCCTTCAGCTAAGGCAATAGATGAAGGTGCTACTGTTTTCCATGCGTAAATCCCTTGTTTTTCATCTTCTTTATCTAAGGGCAAACCGCCTTTCCATGGCTCTTTTGCTGATGCCTTTCTACCTGCATGAGCTAATTGAAATGCAGGAACAGATCCCATTTTTTTTATGAAGTTTACTATCGGTTTAAAAGCATTTTTTTGATTTTCATTCCACAAGCCCAAGCAATAAGGTGTAATTTTTCCTTCTTCTCTAACAGCTGTTGCCTCTGCAAAAATACAGCCTACTCTAGCTCTAGCAAAAGTACTTAAGTGAGAAAAATGCCAGTCATTAGCAATACCATCTTTTGCAGAGTACATACATAATGGCGATAAAACTAATCTATTTGGAAACTCAATTCCTCTAATTTTTAATTTAGAAAATAATTTAGACACAATTACTTATAACATAATTAAAAAAATAATCCTTTTTTTTTAAAGATTATGTTTATTCTATTATATAGATTAACATTGAAACTGTAATTTTATAATGGTAACTTATTTCATTACGGCTCGGTGGCAGAGTGGTTATGCAGCGGATTGCAAATCCGTCTACGGCGGTTCGATTCCGTTCCGAGCCTCCATAATTGAGAGGTTTTATGAGACAACCATGTATAATAGGTGTTTCTGATGCTAAAATTAATGAAAAAGGTTGTACTTCACAAGATTCTTCTGTGCTAAGCATTCAAAAAGATTGTGCAATAGAAGCACTTGATAAAGCTGGACTAAATTTCAAAGATATTGATGGTTTAGCAGTGGCTGGACTTTGGGGAATGCCTGGGCCTGGAGTGATGCAACCCAACGTTCTTACCGAATACTTAGGAATTTCCTATCCTAAATGGCTAGATGGCACAAATACAGGAGGTTCTGCTTTTATTTTTCATTTACAACATGCCTTCCAAGCTATAAAAAATAATGTATGCAATAATGTTTTAATTTTATATGGAAGCACACAAAAATCTAATAAGGAAAGAAACTTTTTAGACAGACCTGCAATTTTTAGTAGTCAGTTTGATATGATAGCAGGACTTCCCTCTCCAGTTGGAGCATATGCTCTAGCAGCTCAAAGACACATGCATAAATTTGGCAGCAATAAAGAGACTTTAGCTGAAATAGCTGTTGCTGCAAGAAATTGGGCTAAATTAAACCCTAATGCTTATAAAAAAGATAATCTTACAATAGATGATGTAATAAACTCTCAACCTATTTGTTCACCTTTAAATAAATTAGATTGCTGTCTTGTAACTGATGGAGGCGGAGCAATTGTACTATCTCATACTGACAGAAAAAGCGATTTTAAAAATGACCCTATTTTCATTAAAGGTTTTGGTGAGACCTCTTCGCATTCTAGTATTAATTATATGGAAGATATGTCTAGATTAGATGTCGCCATCAAAAGCAGTGAAGATGCTTATAATATGTCCAAGATGTCTCCTAAAGATATAGACTTTGCAATGATTTATGATTCTTTTACTATTACAGTTCTTATGTCTCTTGAAGCTTTGGGTTTTTGTGAAATTGGAGAAGGAAAAGACTTTGTTAAAAATGGAAATTTAGGACCTAATGGATCCTTTCCCATTAATACAAATGGTGGTGGTTTAAGTTATTGTCACCCAGGTATGTATAGCATTTTTACATTGATAGAAGCTTGTAGGCAATTGTGGGGGCAATGTGGTGATAGGCAATTAAAAAAAAACCTTACCAATGTTCTTTGTCATGGTACTGGAGGAGTTTTATCAAGCGCAGCTACTACTATTCTTTCAAAGGAGAGTTCGTAATGTTTAATTTATTTATAGATAAAGATTCTAGAGCTTTTTGGGAAGGTGCTAAAAAAAATAGGTTAATGCTTCAAAAATCAAAAAATAATGGTAATTTTTTTCTTTATTCCGTAGGCCACTCTAATGTTGAAGCCGATCATGAGTTTGAATGGGTTGAAGCATCTGGAAATGGTAAAATTTATTCTTATACAGTTTCTTATATTCCTGGTGGTTCTAAATATTATTTGGATAAAACCCCTTATATTATTGGAAGTATATTATTAGAAGAAAACGTTAGAATTATGAGCAATATCATAACTGATGATATAAAAAGTGTTGAAATTGGAAAAAAGGTAAAAGTATATTTTAGAAAATTAAGTGATGAAATAGTTTTTCCTTGTTTCAAACTAGTCTAACTTATTTAAAATTCCTTGTAATTTATTTAATTCCTTAATTGCAGTTCTTCTGTACTTTTTTTCAAAAATAGCTAAATTATTTTCTAATTTATTGAGTTTTAATTTATTTTTTTTAATACCTCTTTTTTCAAATTTTCTATTTCTGCTTCCGATAAGTTACTAATATCAATAATCTCTTTGAATACTCTTTTACCTTTTTCATATTCTTTTTCATTTAAATAATAATTTTCTTTATCTATATTATACTTTTTATAAAGATCTAATTTTTTGAATAATAAGAATTCCTAAAATAATTTTATTCCTATCAAAGGCAATTTTATCTTTTTTTATAACCTTAATTTGTGAACCATTTCTTTTTAAATTATTATATAGCTTAAAATATTCAGCACTTTTTTTAAGATCTTGCAATTCAAACTTATCATTACTGTATATCCAACCTAGGTTTATATATGCATCTATATACCCTCTTTCTGCTGCTTCATTCAAATAATAAATAGATTGATTTTTTATATATTTTAAACTTTCTTTAGAAATTTCTAAATTATCTGAATTGTTTAATAAGATTTTTATGCCTAAAAAATTTAAACATTGAGGTGTAACTATAATATTTTCTTTTTCAAGACAATTTTCTACAAAAACTTTTTATCATTAAAACTTAAAAATTTTAAATCCTCTTTAGTAATGGTTTCTGAAAACAAGTAATTAGGGTAAATAATAAAAAATATTGTTCTAAGTAAATTTTTAAAAATTTTCATTTTATAATACTAAATTATTTAAAAGCATTTATTTTTATTTATAGATATATTTGCTGAGAGAATAAATAAAAAATATCTATTATATTAATATCAATTTAACCAATTTTTCTATAGCTAGTGATATCTCATCTGGAGAGTCTTCTTGAATAAAATGTATACCTTTTACAGTAATTTCTTCTTGATTTTTCCAACTTCTACAGAATTCTCTTTGAGGACCTATTAAAATAGACCCTGGCTCCGCATTAATGAATAATTTTTTTATATTAGTTTTTTTCATAAACTCAGCATAGTCATTTACAATATCAACTACTTCAATAGGCTCACCTTCTAATGGTATTTGTCTTGGCCAACTTAAGGTGGGTTGTCTATCTGTTCCAGCTTTAAGAAAAGGTTTTCTATATTGACTCATTTCTTCGTCACTCAACTTTCTAATGATTGAAGAAGGCAAAATTCTTTCAACAAATATATTTTTTTCTAAAATTAACTCTTCGCCTACTTCACTTCTCATTAATTTAAAAATCTTGGTTGCATCTTCTGGCCAACTACTCCACTTCATTGGACAAACTATTGCTTCCATATAAACAATACCAGCTATTCTATCAGGATATTTTTTTGCAAAATCAAAACCTATTGCTGAACCCCAATCATGAATCACAAGTATAATTTTTTTATCTATGTTTACATTATTGATAAAGCCATCAAACCATTTTATATGTTCTTTAAGACTATAATTTTCTTGAGATGGGTTATCTAATTTGTCTGAGTCTCCCATACCTATTAGGTCAGGCGCTATACATCTATATTTATTTTTTAAACCTTTAATGATATTTCTCCATAAAAAAGAAGAGGTTGGGTTTCCATGAATAAGAGTAGAGGTTGCCCTTCGCCTTCATCTAAGTAAGCGATATTTTTTGATTGAAAAGTAATAAATTTTTTATTCATTGAAGTTTGGTTTTCTTTTTTCACTAAAAGCTTTTAAACCCTCAACACCATCTAAACTCTCAGCATTTTCAGAAATTTTTATACCTTCTATATCCATTTGTGTTTCAAGTCCATTATCAAAGCTAATATTTAATAATTTTTTTACTCCAGCATAAGCTTTCTTTGGGCCTTTCATAAATATTTCTGCTTGCTTCTCAATAGCTTGATCAAGCTGTTCTTGATCATCTAAAACTTGATCTATTAAATTCATTTCTAATGCTTCCTCAGCAGAAAATATTCTATTTGTTAACATAAGTTCCTTTGCTCTTTTCATTCCAACAATTCTAGGAAGGAAATAAGTTGAACTACCATCAGGTGATAATCCAGCATTTGTATATGCTACTGTAAACTTAGCACTTTTCACTGAATAAATAATATCTCCAGTAATTGCTAAACTAAAACCTCCTCCTCCGGCTGTTCCATTTATACCTATTATTACAGGAGCTTCCATTCTAGTCATCCTAGCAATTGCTCCATGAAAATGATGTGTCATTTCGAGAAGTGTTTCCTTTATTTTATATTCATTAGATAAAAGAAATTTTAAATCACCACCTCCACAAAATAGCTTTCCCTTACCTGTTAAAATTAAGACTTTAATATTATTATTTGTGGCAACTATATTTGTCGCTTTATATAATTCTTTTGCTAATTCAATGTTTAAGGTGTTACCTGCGTCAGGTCTATTTAAGGTTATCCTGGCTATATTATTTGATATTGAAAAATCTATATTGTTAAAATTCATTTTATAAAAATAACACAATTAAATGCTAGTGTAAATTAGGGAACTATGTAGTATTTTTTATTAGAACTTTCGGTGTAAACAAACTCTACCCTAATATTTTTAATATCTGACAGTTGCAAACATTCTAATTTAGTGACTTTAAAATATATCAATGAGAAATTAGAATATGCTTCTTCATTATCTGTATTATACTTAAGATTGTCTAAACTATCTATTTTTTCTCCTGGAGAAAGTGCTGATAAATAATTTTTTTTTTGAGAAACTGTTTAAACTGCTCCAAATATTTTTAGTTTTCTCTGAGTTATTTTCAATCTTAGCATGTCCATATAGTTGTACTTGCAACTTAAACCTGGGTTCATATAAATGCACAGTAACGTTATTATTTTGAATAATGTTTAAAACTTTTCTACTTCTAGAATCTGAATAAAAAAACAACATTTTTGTTTTATTATCAACTTTCCTTAAAATAATAGTTCTTGAGTTTATCATATTGCCATTAACTGTACTTAAAGTTGGTGTATGAAATTTTGATTTTTTATTAACTACGCCTTGCGCTAATAAATCCCAAATTTTCAATTCCCTTTATCTAAATCACTAAAAAAATTTGTAAAGTTATTCAATTTATTTTTTTCTAATATTTCTAATTCAATTAAAATACATAATAAATGTATAATAGTAATATGTAATTCTTGTATATGAGAAGTAATTTCACTAGGCGCCTTTATGCATATATCACTACATTTTTCTAATTTTGAATTTTTTGCACCAGTTAAACCTATTACTTTTATTTGTTTACTTCTAGCAGTCAAAGCAGCTTCTATAATATTTCTACTTTTACCACTTGTTGATATTGCAAAAAGTAAATCTCCTTTATTTCCAATACCTTCTATTTGCCTTGAAAAAACTTTACTATAATCATAGTCATTAGCAATTGCGGTAATTGCAGATGTATCAGTGTTTAGAGAAATTGCTGGGAATGCTCTTCTGTCTAGTTTAAATCTTCCTATTAATTCTGCAGCAAAGTGTTGTGCATCAGAGGCTGAACCTCCATTACCACATATAAGAATTTTTTTACCTTGTTTTATTGCTTTAACTAGTACTTTTGCAGATGAAATAATTTCTTTATTTTCAATATTTAATAAATTATCAATATTACGTTTGCTTTTTTTAAGATAACTTTCTATTACATTTTTCAAAATTATATTCCTTATCTATTTATTCTTAATGAACTAAAGTCAATCTCTGGTAAATATATATTGTTAGGTTGTTTAGACGATTGCCAAAAAACATCAATAGGTATTCCACCTCTTGGAGCAAAAAAACCCTGAACTCTTATCCATTTAGGCTTTAAACTGTTAAATAATTGTTTACCTATAAACAAAGTTACATCTTCATGAAAAATTCCATAATTCCTAAAAGATTGTATGAATAATTTAAAGGACTTAGACTCAACTATTGACTGTTTAGGAACATAGTCAACTATTATAGTAGCAAAATCAGGCTGTCCTGTTACTGGGCAAATCGAAGTAAATTCTGGAACAGTAATTCTTATATTATATAAAGAGTTTTTGTTTTTATTATTTATCTTATCAAATTTATAACTTATAGGACTATCAACTGCTTTTACTTTTTGACCTAGAACATTTTTTTTTTTTCATTTTTGTCTTTACTTAGCAAATTATTTAATTAACTCTATTACCATGATTAGTAATTAGCAATAATTTATTTATGATTAATATGCAAAAATTAAAGAAAAATAGATATATTTTAATAAAAGGTTTTTTTTTATTAATTTTACTTAAATATTTATTTTTTAATTCTTTATATGCAGAAGAAGATACAAATTATATACTAAATGGTCCACTTGCTGGAAGTTTTTATTTCACAAAGACTAAGCCTGGCAATAAGGAAAGTGTGGTACAATCTCACTCTCCTTTATTAGAAATTAATGAAAATACATTAAGCGTATTTACGCCACATGAAATGAAAGGTTATGATCACTACATAATTAAACATATAGTTTTAGATAACAGGTTTAATATAATTTCAGAGAAGGTATTTGATCCTTCTAAAGAAACACCTATATCAAAACATAATATAATAGGCTATGAAGATAAACTTTATGTTTTAAGCATTTGTAATAATCATGATACTTGGGTTGACATTATTAAAATTAAAAAACCTTAATGAATAGAAAATCATTTCTTAAAATAAGTTTTACTTTTATTATTTTCTTTATTAATAAAATGTTATTTGCGACAACAATAGAAAAAGAAATATTTTTTTCAGCTTATTTAAAAGGCATTAACCTCGCTAAAGCTGAAGGACAAATTAAAATAAAACCTAATATATTAGAGTTATATTTTACTGCACAAACAGTAGGAGTCTTTTCTTTAATCTCTGAATGGCAACAAACTCTGAGCATAAATGCACTATTAATAAATAATAAATTAAAAAGTCAGCAATATAGGTCTGATGATTCAAGAGGTAAAAAAAGGACACATATGTACTTAAGCTTTGAAAATGAAATACCTAAAATAGTATCTGCTCAACCAGATCCCAGAGAAGATGATAGAAGAGAAAAAATTAATACAAATCTTCTTAAAAATACCATTGATCCTATTAGTGGTGTCTTAAATTTAGGTTTAGACGGAAACTGCAATCATAAAGAAATTATTTTTGATGGGAAAAGAAGGTACATGATAAATGCTAGCTTTATAGGAGAAGAAATAATTAAACAAAATGAATTCTTCTCAGAAGACTTAAATAGCATAAAATGCGTTTTTAGTATAAAAAAAATTAGAAGGGTATACAGAGAAAGAAAAAAAAAAAGATATCCAGGGAACGGTTACATCTGGTATAAAAAAGTAGGTAAAGATTTTTTTTTCCTACTAAAATTGCTATTGATACTCGTTGGGGAGAGTTTTTTATGTTTAATAAAAGAAAAGGAATTAAAAAATGAAAGCGATAGTTTGTAATGAATGGTGTAAACCAGAAGATTTAAAAGTTTCCGAAATAAAAAATCCAACTTTAGATGATAATTCAGTAAGAGTTGAAATTTATGCATCTGGTGTTAACTTTCCAGATGTATTAATTGTGCAAGGGAAATATCAATACAAACCTCCTTTTCCATTTTCTCCTGGATCTGAAGTAGCAGGAATAATATCAGAAATTGGAAAAAATGTTAAAAGCCTAAAAAGTAGGTGATAGGATTATGGCTGTTACTGGACATGGAGCTTTTGCAGAAGAAATTTGTGTTCCAGAAGATAAAATAACACTGGTACCTGAAAGTATGGATTTTATAACTGCAGCTAGTATGAGTTTAACTTATGGAACATCATCATATGCTTTATTTCAAAGAGCTAATATAAAAAAAAAATGATGTAGTATTAATACATGGTGCTACTGGAGGAGTAGGAATAACTGCTATTGAAATTTCTAAAGCAGTAGGAGCTAAAGTGATAGCTACAGCCAGTACAGATGAAAAACTTAAAATAGCTAAAGAGTATGGTGCTGATTATTGTATTAATTACAGTCAAAATGAATTTAAAGATAAAGTAAAAGAATATACTGATGGAAAAGGTGCAAATATTATTTATGATCCTGTTGGAGGTGATGTATTTAATCAATCTCTAAGATGTATAGCATGGAATGGTATAATTTTAGTCATAGGTTTTGCCTCAGGTACAATTGCATCTGCACCTACAAATTTACCTTTATTAAAAAACTGTTCAATAGTAGGTGTTTTTTGGGGAGCCTGGAGAGAAAGAGAACCAAATGGACATAATGTTAATATGGAAAAAATATTGAAATGGTGGAAAGAAAATAAGGTTAAACCTAAAGTATCTAAAGTCTTCAATTTAGAAGATACAAAGTATGCATTACAAGCATTAATTAACAGAGAGGTTATAGGTAAAGCAGTTATAAAAGTAAGATAGTTAAAATTTAAATTTTTTAAAACTAATGAATCATAGTCAATTGATAAATTATTTTTTCTTAACAAATTTAACTATATTATGATTATTTCTAGAAGCTTCATCTAAAGATTCTATAATTTGTTCCATATAGTCTTTTGGAAAATCATGATTAACAATTAAAACCATATTTTCAAAAGTATAAGAGTTTTTGAATGTTCCAAAAGATTTTTATAATCTTAGAATTTTCATTTGTTAATTGTATTAAGTAAATTATTAGATATAATAGCTAAAGGAATTTGGTTAGTTATTAATAAATTAACTAATCTTTCTGCATCTCTAGTTCTTGCAACTCTTGCTTTAGCTTTTGGCAAATACTCGTCAAAAATTACCTTTAAGTTTTTGGTAAAGTCGAAAGCACCATCATCCTTTTTAGAACACATTACCAACATATGCATTTGTCTATAAACCTCGTGCTGACCCCAAGGTGCATGTCCGATAACGAAAAATATAAATAACTATTAAGAATAATTTTAATTTAAAAGAAATATTCATTTTTTGACGGAGATGCATTTCTGCATCTCCTTGTTTAATTATTACTTAGTTTCTATTTTTATCAAAAACATCAAGATTTAGTACAGCTGTAATAACATAATTAGGTACATCAACAACTTGACCTACTCTCAAATCAACTGCAACTGAACAAAGAATATAAGCTTGTTCTCTAGAAAGCCCATATTCGTCAACTATGTAATCTATCATTTGTAATAATGCGTGTCTTGCAGCCAAAGTCAGTGACTCAGATAAATTTGATAGGTTTGTAATTTTTTCTCCACCTAAATATTTATAATAAATTAATTCTGTACCAGCATCTTTTAGAGGAATACCTACTGTTTGATAAAATTTAGTTGGTTCAATATCTCTAATTTCATCATTTCCTTTAGTTGCAGGCATTTACCATTTTCTTACCTTGTCTTTTAAGTATCTTAGTCCTTACTTTAACTATAGCGCCCATTTCTATAGCTGTACCTGATACTTCTCCATCACCTTGAGCATAGTGAACATCTCCTGCAAATAAACCACATCCATCAATAAAACATGGAAAAATAATTTTTGTACCAACCTGCATTTGCTGTACATCCATATTACCTCCATTTTCTCTTGGTGGTATGGTTCTTAAACAATCATCTTTATGTTTACCATTTTCTGCACAAATGTCTGCTGGTAAAGCAAAACCTGGATCAGGTGTAAGACTACTCCACCTGCTGCAGCTAAGTCTGCTTCTCTTTCTTTCCAGCTTTCAATTTCTTTCAATCCAGGTAAAACTCCAATAGAACCTGGAAATGCTTCATAAGGTATTGTAACTCCAGGCATAGCATCTGAAACAGCTCCAGTTCTTGTTAATTTCCAATTTACTATGTAAGGTTCAGTAAATAAATCTCTTAAAAAACCGAACCCTGGAACAATTACTGTATATCCATATTCATCAGGAACTATATCTAAAAGTTCTACTTCAAGAGCATCACCTCTTTTTGCACCCTTAATATACACTGGACCAGTCATAGGATGAACTTCCCCAAGATTAATAGTAGGTACATCTTCTGCAACAGCATCCAAAACTGTAATTACTGTCAAGTGCATCTCTAGTATGCAATACAATAATATCACCAGGTTTTGCTGTAGCTCTTGGTTCTATTGCTGGATGGTATCTATTGAAACAATTTGCATCATCTTTACAATGATCACCTGTTTTTTTAAGTTCTATAATGTTTTTCCACTTAGAATCTGTAGTATCAGCTTGTATATTTAGTACAAACATAACAGATAAGCAGAAAGTTAATATTTTAATCATAATTTTCTCCAATATTGTAGATTATTTATTATGTTTAATATATTATTTATAGCATATTTCTAAATAAATGGAGAAAAAATTGTACAAATTAAAAAAAAATTTATTAATAATTTTATCCTTATTTTTAATTGGTTCTTCTAATGCAAAAGATGAAATAAAAATTGGAGTATCTACCTTCCTTTCTGGAGGAGCTGCATCTAGTTTTGGAATTCCTCTAAAACAGGGATTAGAGTTTATGTTTAATGCAATCAATGAAGGTAAAGTACCCCCTCCCTATGACACACCAGGCATAGGAGGCAAAAAAGTTTCTTTTTTCTTTATAGATGAAGCTGGAGGTGCTACTAAGCAAGTATCTGAATTTAGAAATATGGTACAAAGACAAAAAGTAGATGTTGTTATGGGATACATATCTTCAGGAGATTGTCTAGCAATTCCAGCAGTGGCAGAAGAACTTAAACAATTAACAATTCTTATAGATTGTGGAACCCCGAGAGTTTTGAAGAAGCTAGTTACAAATATGTCTTTAGAACAGGTCCTCATGCAGCTATGGATAATATCGCAGGAGCACTTTATTTAAAAAGAAAAGGTATAACTCCTAAAAAAATCGCTGCTATAAATCAAAATTATGCTTGGGGACAAGACTCATGGGCAGACTTTAAAGGATCTATAGACATATTTTTTCCAGGAACTAAAATCGTTTCTGAGCAATTTCCAAAATTTTTATCTGGTCAGTATGGTAGTGAAATTTCTGCAATGATGGTAGCTAAACCAGATTTAATCCATTCTTCAATGTGGGGAGGAGATTTAGAATCTTTTATTATACAAGGTGCGACTAGAGGTTTATTTAGAAACTCCAAAGTTTTTTTAAGTGCAGGTGATCATGTTTTGCCTTCATTAGGTAGAAATATGCCTGAAGGTGTTATAGTAGGAGCAAGAGGACCTCACGGAGATTTAGCTCCAGATACCCCATTAGCTAACTGGTTTAAAGAGAGTTTAAAAAAGAGCTTGGAATTAAAATGACTACACAACCAATGCATAAAGGAGCAATGGCTGCTTTATTTTTAAAGAAAGCATATGATCAAGCAGTAAAAGAAAATTCGGCTTTTCCTTCTACTGAAGAAGTTATTAAATATATGGAAGGTCTTGAGTGGGATACACCAAGTGGACCAGCATCTATGGCTTTAGGAAATGGGCATCAAGCAATTCAGGATATGGCATTAGGAGTCACAGCATGGGATAAAAAAGAAAAAAGAGCTAAATTAATAAATATTGAATACTTCAAGGCTGAATGTGTAAATCCACCTGAAGGAATTAAAGCTTTAGATTGGATTAAAGGCGGTTTTAAGGGTTCAGATTGTTAAATAAATAAATATTATTAAGATTTAGGATTAAGGGGTGACCCATTTTTAGGATTTATTTTGTCCTTACCATTTTTTTTTGTGAGCAATTTGTTCTGTTTACTAATTCCTAACTCACCTTGAATTCTTCCCCCAGATTCAACAACTAAAATTTCGTATTTTGCTCTACCCTGAAGTAAACCTTCTGATCTTATATGCAAATTTTTAATTGTAAATTTTCCTTTAATAGTGCCATTTATGATTAAAATATCAGCAATAATCTCACCGTCAAAATTTCCATTTGGTCCTATAACTACTTCATTAGCTCTAATAATTCCGCTCATAGAACCATCTATATGAATATTACCTTCTGTATTTATCTCACCAGATAATTCTATTCCTTCTCCAATTATAGAGAGTGAATTATTTTTTCTAGTATCGGAAAATAAATTAGAGGTTTTTAAAAACATTCTTACCTATTTTGAGAAATGGATATGGGTTTCTAGCTTTATCATAAACTTTTATTTCGTAATGTAAATGTTTACCTGTTGATCTTCCTGTATTTCCTATCTTACCTATAATATTTCCTAAATCAACTGTTTCTCCCTTTTTAACAAAAATTTTTGATAAATGTGCGTACCTAGTCTGTATACCATTTCCGTGATCTATGAAAACAGACTTTCCATAAGAACCATAATTCCCAACAAAAGATATTTCTCCAGACGCGGTAGCAAGTATATCTGAGCCCCATGCAGCACCTAAGTCTATACCTTTATGAAATGCCCTTCTTTTTGTATAAGGATCTTTTCTATATCCATAACTACTTGTAATATAATATTTTTCTATTGGTGATGCTAAAGGAACAGATAAAAAAATTTCTCTAAGTAATTCAAATCTAGCTGCTTTATCGTAAATAGCATAAGCAACTTTATTTTCCTTATTTTCTAATTCTAACGGCCCACCAATCTCGTCTACATTTTTTATATTATCTAAATTTGCTAAATCATAAGCTCTAGTTTTTGAAAAAATATTTTCTAAATAAGTAATTTTTTTTTCTAAAATTTCTAAAGTGCTATTTTTGACTTTATTATTTAGTTGGAAATAATATTTTTCTTTTTCTTTTTGCAAGGCTAAGTTATATCTCAACATTTTTAGCTCAGATGTAGCTTTCATACTTTCATCAATAGTTTTATTTAAATTTAAAAAAACTTTCTTACTTTTATTTACTTCACTTTTTTTTATATTAAAATTATCCATATCTTCATTACTATAAAAAACAGATTTAAAGTCAGGATCAATGTAAAACTTATCATTACTCTGTTTATATATTTTTTCGATATTTTTCTGTAAGCTATTTATAATATCATCTAATTCTGTTAACATTTTTTTTCTATCTTTTTTTCATTTATAATACTTTCCAGTCTATCTTTTACTTCAAGTAACTTATGATCTGTTTTAATATCACTATTTTTATTAATTAATTGTAAATCTTGCTGTAAGAGGTCTAATAATTTAGTTATCTTTTTAATCTGAAGTTCAACGTTAAGATCTGTTTCTGTAAATTTAGCAGTATCTGTGTACAGTTCTTCTCTCAAACTTACTACTGCTTTAGTAAATTTTGCATACCTTACTCTTAAATCTTTTAAAGCTACATTTTGTTTGTAATTAACTGTTTGTAAAAATTGCATTTTATATGTAAATAGACCTACAAAAAACCCAGTAGTTATAAGCAATGAAATTAAAATAATTTGCATAGCTGTTCCTAGTTTAAAATATTTTATTCCACCAGTGCTTCTAAGCATAAACTCTTTTTGGGGAAATGTATTATTTAACCATTTTATAAATTTCATAAGAACAACTTTTTTTACATTCTAAACGTTCTTTTATACCAAAGACAAGTCTTTTTAATACCTTCACTATAGTGATATGGAGGCTTCCAACCAGTATCTGCTATAAATTCTTTATTAGTAACTATAAACTCTTTCATTATCTTATTAAAAATTTCTCCCTTTCCAAGAATTATTAGCATTAAATTAATTAGCTTTGGATTTAAATAAAATAATTTGGCTTTTTTTCCTAATGCATTAGCCATAAAACGTACTAGTTTCTCATTAGTAATCATACAATTATCACTAATTTCATATGTCTTTCCAATAAAATGATTTTTTTTTAAAATTAAAAAAATAGCATCAGTTAAATTTTCGATGTACATATAACTTCTTTTTTCCGATAATTTTTTAAATGGCAATGGGATATTGTTGTATACAGTTTTCATTAAAATAAGAAAATTTGCTTTTACATTAGGCCCATAAACCAAAGGAGGTCTTAATATTATATGCTTTTTATAATATTTTCTAATTATACTTTCACCATTTTTTTTAACTCTTGCATAATCTGTAAGATTGATTTCAATTTTATCAGAAACTTTAGCTGAACTTATGTGAAGTATCTTTAAGTTTTTATTTCTAAAGTTTTTTATTATATTATTTTCAATGTTGTTAATGTCATTTAAGTTCAATAACTTTTTTTAAAATTTTTATTATTTATATGAGCTAATGCAGCAAGATTAATTAGATATTTAATTTTGGATAAATCTTTAGAAAAAGTTTTTTTTCAAATAAATTTCCTGTTTCTAAAACCTGAACATCCATTTTTAAAAGTTCTTTAGCTTCTTTAGAATTTTTATTTCTGATTAAAGCCAATATTTTTATATTTTTATCAGCTAATTTTTTGCATAAGTGCATTCCTATAAATCCAGAAGCGCCTAAAATTGCAATTTTATCTTTTACCATTTTTATATTTCATTTAATGTAATTATAATGATTAAAAAATAATGAAAAACAACATAAAAATAAGTGCCTTAGTAGTAGCACACAATGAAGAAAATAAACTTGCAAGTTGTTTAAAAAAACTAGTTCATGCTGATGAGTTAGTTGTTGTATTAGATAAAACAAATGATAAAAGTGAGATTATAGCAAAAAAGTTTGGGGCTAAAGTTTATAAAGGAAGTTGGAATATTGAAGCAAATAGAAGAAACTTTGGAATAAAAAAATGCTTAGGAGATTGGATTTTAGAAATAGATGCAGACGAACATGTGCCCAAACAACTATTCACAGAAATTAGAAAAAAAATTAAAAATGCTGAACCTGGTTACTTTCTAATACCTTTTGATAATTACATAGGAAAAAGAAAAATAAGGTATGGCTGGGGAGCCTCATGGGGTGTTTCTGCTGCTCCAAGACTACATTTTAAAGGTTGCAAAAGTCTGGAAAAAAGAACAATTAATTCACCCTTCAATATCTCTTAATGGAAAAAAATGTGGTTAAAATCAAGAATTCAACATTATGTAGATGAAGATCTTAACGATATGATAATGAGATTAATAAGATATACAGACTTAAAAGCTATTGATATAGCAAAACAAAATAAAAAATTCCTCATTTTCTAATAACTATACGTAGAGGTATAACTAGATTTTTAAAATGTTTTATATCTCGCAAAGGTTACAAAGAAGGAAAATGGGGTTTTATAATTGCTCTAATGGCAAGTTTATACATAATATTATCATATGTTAAAGCAACAGAAATCAGAGAAAAAAAATAGTCTATTTTTCTTTCTGAATCTTCCAACTATCATCTTTTACTAAAGCCCACTCTGATAAAACTACAGTTTTGGTGATCTAATATCTTTTAATTCATAATGAACTATATCAAAAATTAATTTAGTATTTATAACTTCCCATTGTGTAGGATATGCAAAACCTCTCAAAAATGTATCACCTACTTTAAATTTAGTATCCATTAACTAAACCCTTGTTTATTATTAAGTATTTGAAATATTATATCATTTTATTAATTTTACAAATAAAATGTTTAAAAAATACCTAAAATGAGTAATTTATGAGTGAAATAATATTGCCTAAATTTATGAATATTGGTGGTGGAAAAATCAAATCTGTTACTGATATTTTAAAAAAAATAAATTGTAAGAATCCTCTAATAATAACAGATAAAACAATGGTAAAATTGAATATTATTGAACCATTAGAAAAAGCTCTTACAGATATGCAAATTAGATATAAGATCTTTGGTGATACTATGCCTGAACCAACTGCTAAGTCGATAGAAAATGGAGTAACACATTAAAAGATGGATCTTTTGATTGCATTATAGCTTTTGGAGGTGGAAGTCCTATAGACTCTGCAAAGGCTATAAGTTTACTAGCTACGAAGGGAGGCTTAATTGAAGATTATAAATTTCCTTTTATTAATTTAGAAAATAATATTCCTATCATTGCTATACCAACCACTGCAGGCACAGGTTCAGAAGTTACAAAATTTACAATTATTACCAATGAGAAAACTGATGAAAAAATGCTATGTGTAGGACCGTCTTTTATGCCAATTGCAGCAATTGTTGATTATGAGTTAACTTATTCTGTGCCACAAAGAACAACTGCTGATACAGCAATAGATTCACTTACCCACGCTATTGAAGCTTTCGTAAGTAAAAAGTCAAATTTATTTAGTGATACACAAGCAATATCAGCAATGGAACTAATAGCTCCTAATGTTAGAAGAGCATACAATAATGGTAAAGATCAAGAAGCAAGAGAAAAATTAATGACAGGAGCAACTTTAGCAGGTATAGCATTTAGTAATTCTTCAGTAGCTTTAGTCCATGGTATGAGTAGACCTATTGGTGCTTTTTATCATGTACCTCATGGCCTGTCTAATGCTATGCTTTTACCAACTGTTACAGAATTTTCAATTCCTGCAGCTCCTGAAAGATATTCTAAATGTGCCAAAGCAATTGGAGTAGCAAATTTTGATGACAGCATTGAGGACGCAAACAAAAAACTATTAGATGAGTTGAAACAACTTAATTTAGACCTTGAAGTTCCTACTTTAAAAGAATTTGGTGTAAATAAAGAAACATTTTTTCAAAGTATTGATACTATGGCAACTCAAGCTATAGCATCTGGATCACCTAATAACAATCCTGTAGTTCCTAGCCACGATGAACTTGTTTCGTTATATAAAAATCTTTGGAGTTAACTCAATTCTTAAAAATATTTGAATATTTTATTTTCAGTGTTTTAAGCTTAGGAGGTATTAAAGCATTACAATAAATACTATTGGATTTTTTTTAAAAAATAGTTATGATGATATTCCTCTGCTACAAAAAAATTTAGTTTGTCTGATAGTTCTGTTTGAATTATATTTTGATAGATTTTTTCTGCTTTTTTTATAGCTTCTTCTGCCTTTTTCTTTTGTTCTAAATTAGTATAAAAAATAGCTGACCTGTATTGTGTTCCTATATCATTTCCCTGCCTATTTTTTTGAGTGGGATCATGAGCTACAAAAAAAATTTCCAAAATTAATTCTAGTGATATTATTTTATCATCAAAGTCACATTTAATAGCTTCAGTATGCCCTGATGTACCTTTACAAATTTCTTCATAAGTAGGATTTTTGAAACTCCTCCTATATATCCAGGTGTAATACTTCGTACACCTTTTAATTTTAGAAAGATTGCTTCTATACACCAGAAACATCCACCAGCTAAATAAATTGACTGCATATTCTATATTGTAATAACCTATAAAAAATTATCTATATTTTTATTATATAAATGGAAAAAAAAAAAAATATAATCACGTTATGTTTTATATGCTTAGCTACAAGCTTATTCACAATAGATATGGGCATAATAACAATTTCATTTTCTGAAATTGAAAATTTTTTTCCACTACTAACTCTGTAACATCCTGGGTTTTAACTGTTTTTTCAATTTCTTCAGCTATAGGTATAATTAGTTTGGGGTTTATGTCTAAATTATTTAGTAGGAAAAAAATATATATACTAGGTATTTTGGGTTTTTCTTTTTTCTGGATTATGCGGTTTATCCAGCAGCATAGAACAACTGCTTATTTGTAGATTTTTTCAAGGATATTTTGGGTCTGGTTTAATAGCTTTAAGTCAGGCATTTGTTATAGATATTTTTTCAAAAGAAAATAGAAGCAAGGCTATATCAGCTTGGACATTCGGATTACTTGCGGGTCCTGTTATTGGGCCATTGCTAGGTGGTTTTTTAATTGAATATTTTAATTGGCGATTTATTTTTTTTATAAACTTACCATTAGGCTTAATTGCTTTTTTTGGACTTAGCTACTTTTTGGAAACTGAAAAACCTAAACCATCAAGCAATATAAATTATTTAAGTTTTATTTTTTTAAGTCTGTCAGTAGCTTGTTTACAAATTTTTTAGATCGAGGTGAGCTAGAAGATTGGTTTTATTCTGAATTAATAATTTTTATATTTTCATTATCACTAATATCTTTAGTTTTTTTCTTTTAACTAATTTTAATTCAAAAAATTCTCTCTTTTCTATTTTACTATTTAAAGATAATTATTTTACAGGTGGAATAATATTTGCTTTTTGTTTGGATTTTATTCTTATACCACCCTTTATTTTAATACCAATATATTTAACTGAAATACAAAATTTTCCAATCTATTATGTTGGATTTATTTTAAGTTTGTCAGGATTAGGTGGTATGATAGCGACCTTATTTACATCTAAAATTATATCGTACATAGGTAATGTAAAAACTATGTTATTTGGCCTTTTTATTTATATTACAGCTAATTTAGAAATAGTATTTTGGAACTCTGATATTAGCACCAACCAAATTATAATTAATAGCCTATATAGAGGTATTTCTATTAGTACCTATTATGTTGCTTTAGCAAATATTACATATACTACCTTACCTAATAATCTAAGAACTGAAGGTGCTAGTTTATTTCAGTTTTTAAGAACTATTGGAACAGGAGTTTCTATTGCTATATTTGTTACTTTTTTAAATAGATATTATTCTATTAACTTTGAAGATATAAGAAGTTTTCTTGATTATTCCAATATAGGCGTATCACAATTTACAAATGTAGATGATTTTTTCTAATGATAAAATGATTATATTACAAGAGATAAAATATCAGTCTAAAATTAAATCATTTTTAAGTGACTTCTTTATATTATCGTTGTCACCCTTAATTTTTTTACCATTTTTTATGTTCTTCAAAAAAAAAAAACTAAATCTTATATGGTTTAAATAGGCTCAACAATCTAGGCACTAAAGTTAAAGAAGCTAATAATGCTACTAACATAGCCAAACTAGTTAATAAACCAAAGTAAATACTAGGTATAAAATTTGAAAAAACTAAAATAGAAAATCCTACAATTATAGTCAATGTTGTATAATATAATGCATAACCAATACTATTATGTGTTCTAACCAATGCTGTCTCATATTTTTTATGCTGTAGAAATTCATTTTTATGTCTAAAAATATAATGAATAGTATTATCGACAGCTATACCCATACTTATTGCTGCAATAGTTATAGTCATCATATCTAATGGTATATTTAATATTCCCATTAATCCTAAGACAGACCCAATAGATAATATATTTGGAACAAGAGCTATAAATGAAATCTTTAACGATCTAAACAATACTAAAAACATACAAAATAATACTAAGATTACCAAACCTAAAGTTTTAATCTGTGAATTAAATAAGCTCTGCAACATATTATTATACAAAATGAGAATATTAGATAATTTAATTTTATCAGCTTCAACTTCTATTACTTTAAAAGCTTCATTATTAATTTTATTAATTAATAGGTTTCTCCTTAATGAAGGATCAGAGTCTCTAACTCTTAAAGTAACTTTTGCCTGATTATACTCTGTAGATATGTATGGGTTTAAGATAATTTCTTTATATTCATCAGGAAGTTTTTCATAAAGTAATCCTAGTTGAACACTATCTAAGTCATTCCCATTGTTTAATGTTCTACCTATTTTCAAAATTGTAGCAAAAGAAAGAACAGTTCCAGTATGCTCTAAAGAATCAAGATAATTATGAAGACTTTCTATTTTTTGCATTTTATCTCTAGTAAACCAATATTTTGGGTCATTAGAAACTTCATCAAATTCTTCAAAAATATCGTCAAATTCATCTTCTTCCATAATTTCTTCTGATTGCAATTTAACTTCATCATCAAAATCAAGAGTAACATCTAATAATGTAGTTCCTCCCAAGTCTTTATCTATTACTTTCATACCCCTATGTATTTCTGTACTTGTTTTAAAATAATCAATAAAACTATTCTCCACTTTTAATTTAGTTCCTCCAAAAATACTCAAAATAGTTAAAACAATTGCTATACAGAAAATAAGATTTTTATAATGAATAGTAAAACTTGCTATTTTATTAGGTAAATTAAAAATTTTCTCAAAAGAAGTATCAGGTTTTAATACTTTAAACTGGTACATTAATGCAGGAAACATAATAAAGGTTAAAATTAAAGAAATCGTTACTCCAACACTCATCATCCATCCAAAATTAATAACAGGTAATAAACCTGATAAAATTAATGAACTAAATCCTGCTATAGTAGTAATGACTGTAAAAAAGCAAGGTTTAATCATCTGCTTTACAGTATCTAATAAAAGCTTATCTTGATTTAAGTAACCTTTAGAAGATAGTTCTCTGTATCTAACTATTAAGTGTATAGTTATTGCCATTGTTAGTATAAGCTGTAAAGAGATAAAGTTAGAGGAAATAACAGTAACTTCCCAATTAAATAAACTAAAAATACCAGCTGTTATAATTACTGAGCAAAAACAAGTAATTATTGGCATCACTACCCATCTACTTTGCCTAAATATTATCATTAAAGTTAAAATTAAAAAAAATAGTATTGCTATTCCAAAGACTTTTAAATCATTTTTAACATATGAAACTACATCATTAGCTATCATTGGTATACCACCTAAATAAAGCTCTCCATATTGTCTATACTCGCTAACTATATTTCTTACATTTAAAATTAGTTCATTTTGTATTTTTCTTAGTTTATCTCTTTCTTTAATAATATCTTGTTTTACTAAGTTAAAACTATTTAACTCACTATCATTTAAATTCCTTTCCTCTAATATATTTTGGTATTTCTGCTTTTTTTCTCTTAACTCAAGCAACGTTTCATTTTCTTTAAGATTGATTAAAATTGCCGTAGTTTTAAAATCTTCACTTACCAGATTATTCTTGTAAAGAGGGCTAGATATAAATTCTTCTTTTATGAGAGAATCCTCTACTATATTATCTTCAACTGTTGGCACACCTTCTAAAATATCAACTAATGATTTTTTTGAACTTAATAGAAGAGGTACATTTAAGATAGTGGTAACACTTTTAACAGGAGTAAGTTTTTCCAAATCTTTAGTAATATCTTTTAAGTTCTTTTTTACTCCCTCTGATAGAAGATTTTCATTAGGTTTAAATGCTATTAAAAGAAACTCTGATGATTTATACCTTTTATTTAGTAACTGGAAATACTTTAAATCTTTATCTTTTTCTAAAATTAAAGTATCTGAAGAAGCATCTATTTTTAAATTAATTGCAGAAAAAAAAAGATAACAGTTAAAAGCAACATCGATACAATTATAATTTTAGAAAATTTAAAAATTATATTTTTGTAAAATAAATCAATCATACTCTAGCTATTTTGCTCGAATTGTATCAGATTTTTTTAGCCTATTATATTCTAAATTTTTTTCAAACTCTCGTAATCTTTTCCAAACTGATAGTAATTCCACTATAGTAGCCCAGCTTTTTACCAAATATTGAAGAGAACCTTCTACCCTACCAAAAGCTCTGGTAATTTGTTGAACAAAACCTAATGTAATTGCTCCAGATACTATAGTTGGAGCCAAAGCTAAATAAGGAACAATTACCATTCCTTGAAAATAAGTCCATTTCACTGTATTAAAATACAAATAATGGAAAATATGACTTAAAATGGATACCTCTAACTCTATTATATAATTGGCCTATAGTTGGAGGTGCTGCTCTAATTGGGTCATCTTCTCCTAAAACTAATTCTTTCCTGTACCCAGCTTCTTCTTTTTGAATATCATATTCAATCCCTGGTAATTTTATGCCTACAGCAGCTAAAACTACCGTTCCTCCTAAAGCAGATATAATCGCTACCCAAACAAGAGCATGATCTACTTCTCCTATCCATGGCAAACTACTTACTTGCTTAGACAAACCCCATAAAATTGGCAGAAAAGCGGCTAATGTCATAATACTATCTAGTAAACCTACACCTAAACCTTCCATAATTCTAGCAAACTTTAAAGTATCTTCTTGTACTCTCTGAGAAGCACCTTCAGTCATTCTAGCATTTTTCCACTGTTCATGATAATAATCTGCCATAGAGGTTCTCCACCTAAAAACCCAATGACTTACTAAAAAACCAGTAAATACTGCTATAATAACCCATCCTCCAGCAACTTTTGCAAAAGAAAATAAATATGCTATAAACTCTTTTCACTGACTGATCCAGGAGTGGTAAGAGCTTTTTGTAGTGTGTCATAAAACTCTCCAAACCATTCATTAATTTTTACATCTAATTGAACTTGATACCAAGTTGAAAACAGTATTACTAATGTACCACCTATACTCCATAAAAACCAATTCTTATCTGTAAAAAATTTAAACATTAGTAAATAATATCATATATAATTTGCTATATCATTTTAAAAATAATTAGTTACTAATTTTTTTAAAAGCATCAAGAGCTTTTTCTAGATGAAGTATAGTCAATTATTGGATGTGGATAATTTACACCTAGAGTAACATTAGCGTCTTTTAAAATTTCTTTATCAGCAAGCCAAGGAGTAAAAATAAACTTATTTGGTAGTTTAGCAATCTCAGGTAAGTATTTTCTAATATACAAAGCATCCTTATCAAATTTTTGACCTTGAGTAATTGGATTAAAAATCCTAAAAAACGGAGCAGCATCTGACCCTGTACCAGCAACCCATTGCCAGCTAGCACTATTATTGGCAAGATCCGCATCTAATAAACAATCCCAAAACCACTTTTCACCTTCCTTCCAATGAATTAGTAAATTTTTAACTAGAAAAGAAGCTGTTATCATTCTTAACCTATTGTGCATATATCCTGTCTCCCAAAGCTCTCTCATTCCTGCATCTACAATTGGAAAGCCTGTTTTACCCTTTTTCCATTTTAAAAGGAGCTCATTATTTACATTCCAATCTAATTTATTAAATTGTTCTTTTAAATTTTGCTTATTAATTTTAGGAAAATGATATAATAAATGATAAGAAAATTCTCTCCATCCTAATTCACTTAAAAAAAGTTTCTTTATGTGAACCAAACATTTTTTTTGGCTTCATGCCATACTCTAAATGGTGAAATTTGCCCCCAATGTAAATAAGCAGAAATTTTAGAAACACTATTTTTGTTAGGAAAGTTTCTACCTTCATTATAATCATTTGCTCCGTTTTCTAAAAAATTATTGAAAGTATTTTTTGCTGCAGTCTCTGATACATTCCATATTTTTTCAAACTTTGAATACCATTTGTCTTTACTGCTTTGAAACTTAAATTGGTAGATATTGTCTTTTTTAAAAAGTTTTAAGAAGGTTAGTTCTTTTGGTTTATTAAAAGGTATTCTTGGTTGATCTGTTTCAAGACAACCTTTTTTGAAAAAAGGAGTAAAAACTTTATAAAAGTTTCCACTTTTATTTTTAATTTTCCATGGCTCCCATAACAGACTAGAATTAAAAGACTCCGCAGAAACATCAAGTTTTCTTATCTCTTTTTTTAAGAACGTATCTGCAGCTATCCTATCTGGTTCATAGCATCTATTCCAATAAATATGCTTAACTTTTTCCTCTTTAATAATGTTGGTAATAATTTCTAGGCTATCACCTTCTAAAACATTTAAATTTTTGATTAAGATCTTTATTTAATGAAATCAACGATTTTTCTAACCACCAATGACTAGCTTCTCCTATTTTATTATATTCTTCTAAATTTCTATCAAATATAAATAGAGGAATTATTCTTTTGTGTTTTGCTGCTTCTATTAGAGCTGGATTATCATCTAATCTAAGATCTTTTCTAAACCATAAAATACAAGTATCACTCATATACTTTCTACGAACAGAATTAAAAAAAGGTTTTACGTATTAATAGCTTTTTGAAAAGCTTCTCTTTCATTTATTAAGTTCAAATAGTTTTTTATATTTATCATTTCATCAGGCACACATTTAAGTTTATTAGACATAAACAATGAATGTCCTAACATAAAGTCCACTCCTGAGAACTTATCTATTAAGTATTTATTTTTTTCTAAAAGTTGGTTTACAGGAAGCAAAGCTTTTGTTAAAAGATTTTTTGCTTGTCGCAGCACCTCTTCATTTCTTCTTTCTTCTGGTAATATTAAGGTATGAACTACTATGGTATTCATAGGCGGCATTATCATGCCTTCACAATAATGAAACCATTGTAAATAATTCGGGAAAGCTGGATCAGATAGTTTAGGTTTAAGTTCGCCATTACTATGTCTAGCTATTAAATATTCTATAATAGCTCCTGATTCATATATAGTAATTTCTTCATCTTCTAATACTGGTACCCTTCCTAAAGGATGCCTTTTTCTATGTTCATCTGACTTAAGCTCCGATGGATGAAATTTAATTTTATTTAGATTATATTCTAATTGTAATTCTTCAAGAAGCCATAATACTCTTTGAGCTCTTGAATTACTACTGAAATGCAAAGTCAACATATATTATTTTACATTTTTTTTTTTTATAAGTTAAAGTCTTAATTGTCAGGATCAATATATCCTGAGAGACCTCTAACATTTTCATTAAATTTAAGATTTTTATGTATTGGAGGAAAGCCCTTTGTCTACAGTTTTCTCTTTCACATGTTCTACATGATAAGTCCCGTAGGTACAGAATATTTTTCATCTAAATTATCAGCATAAATACAATCTTTACTATGACTAATATCAAAACCTAATCCTATGGAAAAAAAGGTTTCTGGAGAACGATAATCTCCAATTCTTTTACTAACAGTTCTAGCCAGGCATACAAAAGTTTTTCCATCTAGCATTTTTGATAACTGTACTTTAATTTTTCCAGGATTAAGGAATGCAGAATAAACATTCCACCTAGGACACGCCACGGAATATCTAGGTATTTTTAATCCAGACAAAGAGAATCTTTTTGATACGTTACCAGCTATATCTACCCTCATAAAATGAAATGGTATACCCTCATTGCCAGGCTTTTGTAATGTAGTAAGTCTATGACAAACTTGTTCAAAAGAGGTTTCGAATCTATTAGAAAGCATATCAATATCATACCTGTGTTTCTTAGAATATTTTAAAAAATTGTCATATGGCATTAATAAACATGATGCAAAGTAATTTGCCAAAACTGTTTTTCCTAATGCTAATGTATTATTATCCGTAATACCCTCTTTTTTAAGCTTAGCTTCAATACTATCTTTTCCTATAATTAGTCCTAATTGATGAGCAATTAAAAATTCTTTACTTTCCCTAGAAAGCGCATTAGAAATTTTTAAAATTTTTTTTTCGGCTATATATTTTTTAACAAAATTATTATGTAAATTTTCTTCTTCAAATTTAATATTAATAGAAAATTTTTTTTCTAAAAAATCAATCATGCTCCTAAGTCTATTTCCATTATTGAAATCAATTGCAGGTAATTCTTTTTCTGAAATTTCTTCTATATCTGAAAAGTAATTATTATTTGATTGAAGCATATCTGATATAAAGTCAGCGCTAGACTTTTCTGAACCAACAGTATCAGAGATTTCTTGTTTTACTGAAATCATTTGATCAGCTAACTCGCCTAAGTCTTTTTTATGTTGTAAATATTTATCATATAATGTTCTGACTGCATCACCTACTATTGGTGAATTTACACAAAAATCTTTAATATCATTATTTTTCAACTCATGCTCTTCAAATATATTATCACTAAAAATATCCATGAGGTCTGAATTTAATTGCTTATTATAATCATTTGTTAATTCTGAGAGTTCTATATTAAATAGTTTTGCTACTTTTAAAAGTATTGGAACTGTAATACTTCTTCTATTGTTTTCTATGAGATTGATGTATGCAACAGAGATATCTAATTTGTTAGCTAAGTCTCTTTGAGTTAAGCTTTGCCCTCTTCTCAATCTTCTAACTACTACACCTAAATTTGAACTAATTTCCATAATTTACAATAATTTACATTTTTACAAAATTTTACAATATAATTATTAACAAAAAATTACTTAATATTCAAACTTTTTACTTGATTATTGTAAAAAAATTTACTATTATACAAAAATAGAGTTTAGTAATTATATCATTACTCCTCCCTAGTAACAATATTCACAATTACTAAACTCTTTCCTTTTAAAAATAAATTAAATCTGCATAATGTTATTTGATGGAAAATAATATTGAAAAAAAAGCTAATCAGGTTGGTAACTTTCTAGTAAGAGCTTTTCATTATCTGGCTTTATTTGCAATCGGTTCTGCAATTGTTTGGTCAGCATTTTTTACTTTTTTAGACTTATCAGAAAAACCTCGGCAAGCATTGAAGATATTTTATTGTTATTTATATATTTAGAATTAGGAGCGATAGTAGGCATATATTTTAAAACTGACCATATGCCGGTAAGGTTTTTAATTTATGTTGCTATTACTGCATTAACTAGAATGTTATTAGAATATTTAAATGAATGGCATAATTCACCTACAGGACAAATTGATTATGAGATTTTAATTATATGCGGAGGTATAGTTTTACTATCAATAGGTATATTTATACTAAGGTATGCCTCTCATAATTATCCTTCTAGTACTGATAAAAAATAATTTGTTCTATATTTGTTCTTGATATTTTTTATTTAGATCTTTATAATTATTTCTATGGATAATTATGATTTATATAAAATTTGGTACGTTATTATGAAAGCCTTAGAATACGGACCACTTAAAAATGATATTATTCATCTTGATCAAATTATAGAAAACAAAGTTGCCCACCACCATATCAAATATAAAGGCAAGAAATTTTATGTTAAGATAACAAATAAATCTTGAAATATAAAACTATGTATATACTATATGTAGTATGTTAAAATATTTTATTATAATAATTAAATATATTTTACCTTGTAACCTCTAATGCATTCTCAGATATAAATATAATTAAAAATGGAAAAATTTTAGAGAGTAAACTCTATTCTACAAATGAGGCCACATTAATTGTAAGTAATTCAAGAAAAATTTATGTTTGTAGCGTTTCAAACAATTTAACAAAATGTATTTTGTCAAATAAGAAATATAAAATAAATTAATTAGTATCTTTGTTAAATTGATTTTTTAGAGACTCAAAAATATTATCCAATCTTTCAGAATTTGAACAATCCGCCACTAATTTAGTGTTATAACTTACATCTACAGGAATGCTTGTAAAATGAAACCTGGAAATTCATCACTAACCACTAGTTGAACCTTACTAGACTTTTTTAGGAACATTTCAGCCTTCTTATCTATAAATCTTGCTAACTTTCCAGATGGAATCGCTTTTACCATAAAAACTTTATCAAAAAATTCACATTTGTTATCTAGGGTAATTTGAACTTTTATAATTTCGTTCTTCTCTTTTTCAATTTCTAATAATTGTACTATTAAGTAAATTAGTAGTAGAATAGCTACCAATGAGAATATAAATTTATAAACCATACTTAATTAATAAGTATAACTCAAAAATTAATAATTGTAATTTGATAGTTCCTTTAATTTCTTAGCTTCTATACCATAAGACTTAGCTATTAAATTAGCTATAACCTTCCTTTGTTCAATAGGAATATTTACTAAAGCTTTATCCAATACACATTTTCCATCTTTGTAAGCCTTAGAAAACAAGGAGTTGTCTCCTAACCATATTGAAATCTCACTTTTGCTTTTGTCATTAACATCTTCGTTGCAAGCTAATGAGAGATTTGTAAATAATAAAGCAACCAAAATAACAAAGATCTTTAAATATTTCATGTTTTTTTCCTTTTAATAATTTATTTTAATATACTGTTAAATAATATTTTAATAATATAACAAAGTTTACAATATTTATACCAAATATGAATAAAATACATAAAATAAAGGTTTTCTATGTTAAAAAAGTTTACATTATTATTTGTAAATTTGTAAATTTTGTAAAATTAATAATAAAATTTACACCACATATAATAATTATTACGGAAAATATTTTTCTTAGATTAACTTCTTCTTTAAATATGAAATAGCCAAAAACTAAAGACAAAACAATACCTATCCCTCTTTTAAGAGACTCTAACTCCGCAACAAAAACATATTGTAAAGCCATTAATTGAATAAATGCAGTTAAAAAACCTAATATTATAATTAAGAAAAATATAAGATCATAATCCATCTTTTTCATTAAAGTAGATTTATATTTATTGCTATTCAAAAGTATTAATGGAAATAAAAGCAACATACCAAAAGACTGTAAAAAACCATGTAGATATACACCAGTATATTTTAAACATTCCTTATCTAAAACAGGAGTTAAACTCCAAATAAGTGAAACTATCAATATATATAATAAATTCTTATTATTTAAATAATTATAATTAATTGATAACTTTGTTTGAGAATTAAATTGTGAACTATGTAAAGTTAATGACCCTACTACTATAAAAAGCATACCTATATATTGTATAAATACTAATTCTTCATTTAAAATTAACTTTGAGTATATTGCTGAAAAAAGGAGTAAAACTAAGCATTGGAATATAAATACTAATTTTTCCTGACTTTAATACTAATAAAAATAAATAAAGAGATAAAACATTTAAAACAACTAAAAATAAACCAAGCAAAGAATAAGCACGTAGATTAATTTGCAAATTAGATATAACTAATAAACAAGAGAAGAAAAAAAATTGAGATAAAATAATTATAAATATTACTTTTAATGCCGAATTATTTTCTACAGCCTTTTTCTAACCACATCAAATAAAGACCATAAAAAAGCTGAAAATATAGCTAATAATATACCCATATTAAATAAAAATTAGATAAAGTAGAATTAAAATTGTTATGATAATTAATGGATAAATTAAATATAGTAAACACCCCTTCATTTTACTAAAGACTAAAAATATTTGGTAAATCTGTGATTTCATTTAACCAATTTTGTTTTGGTTTTTTTTTCCATTTAATATTTTAAAAAAATCTTTGCCTTTACTATTCAAATTTAATTTACTATCTTCATTTGCTAAAGTTGCCAAATTATATATCCATGCTCTAAGAGTTATCCAAGGATTGTATCCACCACCTCCCATAACTATTATATTTTTTGATAAATTTTTAAACTTTTCAATAGTGAATTTCATAGAATTATTAGTCAAACATAGTTTTGACATATGATCATCAATTAAACAATCTGCTCCCATTTGTAAAATTGCTATTTCAGGTTTAAATTTTTTTATTTTCATTTCTATTTTTTTTTCAAAAATATCTTTAAATTCAGTATCATTAAATCCTTCCTCTACAGGAAAGCTTATAAAATTATCTTCATAAAAATAATCACCATTCCTTGGCCAAAGATTTTTTGATGTATTGAAATAGTAAGAATATCCTCACTAGATTTAAAATACTCCATAACTCCATCTCCATAATGAGCATCCATATCGAAGTAAACTATTTTTTTAATATTATTTTTTTTTAGATATAAAATACAGGTAGCTATATCATTAAAATAACAAAAACCTGATGCTTTATTTTTTTTTCCGTGGTGAGCTCCCGACCCAGGAGAAAAGATATAATTAAATTTTTTATTAAGTATTAAATCAGATCCTAATATTAAACTTCCAGTTGCAACAGCATGCCTTCTGTACATTTCTTTAAATATGGGATTGCTTGTAGTACCTATATTATATTTTTTCATATTTTCCAAAGTAACTTTTTGTTTTTTTTCAGCCTGATATAAGGCAGTTATATAATCTTTATCATGAAAAATAGATAACTCTTTAACACTAGCTATAGAACTTTTATAGTATTTTACATTCTTAAAATTAATTATCTTAGATAAGTCATAAACATTAGAAATTCTTTTCTCTGTGATAGGATGATTTTCGCCAAAAAGTGAATTTCTATATATATCATTATAAATAAAGGCTACGTTCATATAATAAACATATTGACTTTTAAAAAAAAATAAATAGATTAAATTAATGCGCTGATTTGAGCTCCAGCTTGCGAGCGCTTTATAAATACTGCTAAAGAGGTAAATATCTAACAGTATTATTTTTTTTGTTCTGGAGCATAAACAGAAAAGGAGATAATATGTCAAATTTAAATTTTAAAAATGAAGAAACACAAGTAGTACATGCTGGATGGCGTGCTGACCCAAGCACTAATTCTGTTGCTGTACCTATACATCAAACTACTTCCTACCAATTTAACAATGCGCAACATGCTGAAGATTTATTTGCTTTAAAAGAGTTAGGCAACATTTATACAAGAATAATGAATCCAACATGTGATGTTTTAGAAAAAGAGTAGCAGCATTTGAAGGTGGAGTCGCAGCTTTAGCTGTATCCTCAGGACAATCTGCATCAGCATTAGCTATTCAAAATATTGCTAGAAATGGCGATAACATTGTAAGTTCAACAGATATCTATGGTGGAACTTGGAATTTATTTGCCAATACATTAAAAGATCAAGGTATTGAAGTTAGATTTGTTGACCCAAGTGATCCTAGTGCTTTTATAAAAGCTTCTGATAATAAGACAAGAGCATATTTTGGTGAAACACTACCAAATCCAAAATTAAACATCTTTCCAATTGAAGAAGTAGCTAAAATAGGTCAAAAAATGGGTATTCCATTAATTTTAGATAATACTGCTGCACCTTATATATGCAAACCTTTTCAGTTTGGTGCAGCTATAATAATTCATTCTACAACTAAATACATAGGAGGACAAGGAAGTGCTATTGGAGGAATAATAGTAGACAGTGGAAAATTTGATTGGGAAAAATTTAAAGATCAACAACCTGCTTTAAATAAGTTCTGATCCAAGTTATCATGGAGTCGTTTGGACAGAAGCGGTTAAACCATTAGGACCTATAGCTTACATACTAAAAGCTAGAACAACACTATTAAGAGATTTAGGTTCAGCTATGAGCCCTTTTAATGCATTTCAATTCATACAAGGAATTGAAACACTACCTTTAAGAATTGAAAGACAGTCTCAGAATGCTGCTAAAGTTTCAGAGTTTTTAGAAAATAATAAAAATGTCTCTAAAGTCATTTATCCTAATAACACTGATAAAAATAAAAAATATTTTAACAAAAATCTATATGGTAATTTAATTGGATTTCATATTGATAAAGGCTATGAAGCATGTAAGGCTTTTATTGATAAACTAAAATTATTCTATCATGTAGCAAATATTGGAGATGTTAGAAGCTTAGCTATACACCCATCATCTACTACTCACTCCCAACTAAGTAAAGAAGACCAAGAAAAAGCTGGTGTTTTTGACAATTATATTAGGCTTTCTATAGGAATTGAGCACATAGATGATATAATTGATGATTTAAGATAACGCTTTAAATTCAATATAGTAAATTATAAATAAAAAAAGAGGGTTAAAATACCCTCTTTTTTTATAAAATGGCATTAATTTTGCTTCATTAACTACAGGAGGTTAAATTATGCTTAATATAGAAAAACTTTTATTGTTAGCAAGAGCAATTTTAAAGTTAGGTTATGCTAAAGAAGCAAAATCATTATATGAAAATTTGCTAAGCATTCAACCTAATCATAATCTTGCAAAACAAGAGTTAAAACAATTAAAATACATTATATAGTGAAATTTTAAATGAATCCTAATATAGTAGTTCATTTACTTATAATTCTAATTATAGGTGGAGTTTTAATTTATATTTATAGAGCAAATAAAGTTTTTTATAGTTGCTTTACTAATATTATTATTAATAGTTTTATTAATACCAGAATTTCTGATACCTTTAGAATTATGGGAATATTTACTAAAAAATTAATTTTAAATTTTTTTTTATATTTTTTTATATTTTTTACATTTGTTTTCAAAAAATTAAATCAGAAAATCTAGATTTTGCTAAAAAAGAGTTTCTATTAGGTAATTATGAAAATGCCATTGATATATCATCTAAACTTAACGATTTAGATTCTAAAATATTTCAAGCTAGAGCTATTTCAGTTTATGCTCACTTTTTTTTAAAAGATGAAGTTGCAAAAAATAAATTCCTTGAAGCTTATGAAATAGTAAAAAAAGTATCTTTAGAAGAAACCCAGAATGCTGATATATATCTAGAAGCAGCCCATGCACTTGGTAGATATGGACAAAAAATTGGTATTATGTCTGCAATTACAGAAGGTATAGCAGATAGAGTAAAAAGATACCTAGATAAAGCATTAAAAATTGATAACTCTCATACTTTAGCTAATTTGTCAAAAGGCTTGTGGCACGCAGAAATAATTAATCAAGCAGGAAAAACTCTAGCTAAAGCACTTTATGGAGCTAGCCTAAAAAAAGCAAGAAATCATTTTTCTAAAGCTTACAATTCAGGTAAAAAGAAATTAGTATTTTATATGAGTTATCATATGGATATTATTTGCTTGGAGAGGATGAAGATTTGATGCTAGCAAAAAAATATTTGAAAGAGCTTTCATTAATTGAAAATAAGGCTCATATTGAAAAAACTTTACAAGAGTAAAGCTATAAAATTACAAAATAAAATTACTCTCCTAATACTAAATAAAATATATATATTCCGTTATATATATTATGGTGTTTAATCATAAAATACAAATATACAAGTAACAGTACACCTTACTTAAAGTCTTATGAAACTCAATTATATAGAAAAGGCAGTATAATCTACTCTAAAGGAGAAAAAATAAATTTTATTTACATCATATTAAATGGAGAAATAGAAAGTTTTTTAGAAAAAAATAAAACTTTAAATTCTAACTTAATACTTAAAAAAGGTAGCTCTCTTGGCTTAATGGATTTTATACTTAATAGAAATTACAGTAAAACTATGCTTGCAAAAAAAACCTCAGTTTTAGCACTGGTTAATAAAAATTACTTTTTAGACTTCTTAAAACCTTTCAAATATGAAGCTATTTTATTAAAAACTCTTGCTATGGACATAGATAATCAAAATAAAAACTTATGGAGTTAAATTGAAAAAAATATTTTTTCATAATGAAGCCATAATAAAACGAGGACATCCTATAATAAACTTTTTATAGTAACTAAAGGTAAAGCCAATGTTTTAAACTCAAATGGTTCTACTATATTAAAAAATATTTGTAGTGGTGAAGTTTTTGGTATTATTGATAATCTAAAAGAAAAAAAATGGAAAAATACTGTGGTTTCTGAAAATAAAAGTGAAGTACTTGTTATACCAAAAGAAACTTTAATAAAAAAAATATTTACTTCAAAGGAATTTACAGCTTTAACACTGGATTTACTAAAAATGGCTAAGTAAACTATTTGGCAAGAAGATTGCAACTATAATTATAAAATAGGAGCAAAATATGTCAGAAACAGTTTATCAAAATTTAAAAAATAAATTAGAACAACTTTATCAAAGAAACTTTGCTGTAGAAGTTGGTTTTTATGATGACAATGATAATTTACAAAAAGAAAAGTTAATTCCATTAGGTAATTATATTTATGACCCTATGCCTTCTATGAGTGAGCAAGAAATAACTGAAAGCTTATGCTCTAGATCATTAAAGTAAAAGTTAGTTATAATATTATTTTTCTATATTTATTACCTTATTTAATCTCATAAGCCTTTTTCGTTCAGCTGAAGAAGGAATATTTAACATTTCTCTATATTTTGCTACTGTTCTCCTAGCTACATTAATACCTTTATCTTTAAAGATTTTAGAAATTTCTTCATCACTGTAAGGTTTTGAATCTTTTTCATTTTGTATTATTTCTTTCAACGTATTTCTAACTGTTTTTGCAGCATGTGCCTCTTGATCAGTATCGCCTAAAGAACTACTAAAAAAATCTTTCATTTGAAAAATGCCCCATGGTGTTTGTAACAATTTAGAACGTGTAACTCTACTTACAGTACTTTCATGCATACTTACTGCTTCTGCTACATCTCTTAAAACTAAAGGTTTTAAATGACCTGGACCATATTTAAAAAAAAGCTTTTTGCTTTTTTAAAATCTCTACAGCTATCTTCAAGGTTGTTGAATTTCTTTGTTCTACTGCTCTCAAAAGCCAACGTGCTGAGTTTACTGAGTCATTCACAAACTTCTTATCATTATCTGTCTTATTGCTATTTTTTACCTCTTCAGCAAAGTCTTCTTGAACAAATAATGTAGGTAAAGTTGATTTATTTAATTCTACTTTCCAACCTTTTTCTGTACTATTAATCATAACATCTGGAGGTTCTATTCTAAAATCATAGTCAGAGAACTCTTCAGCTGGTTTTGGATTTAATTTTTTAATATTATTTATTTCAATAGATAAATTATGTTCATTTAAACCTGTAATTTTGCATAACTTTCTAATTTCTCCTTTTGCTAATAAGCTTAAATTTTCTGTAAGTTTAATATTAGCTTGATTTAACAATTTTTTTCTTCAAGTTGAATACGCAAACATTCTCCTAAATCTCTAGCAAAAACACCACAAGGTTCAAGTTTTTGAAGTTTTTGCAATACATTTAAGGTTATATCTTTTGATATATTATTTTTTACTAAAAAATTATCTATATCAATATTAATCCATCCAGTTGGCTCAATCATGTCTAAAAATAATAAAGCTATTTTTCTTTCCTCACCTTCAGGAATTTCTAGTAATATCTGATCTAATAAAAAATTTCTTAAGAGTTTTTTTAGGCTCTCCTACTCTATCCTCAATATTTGATAAATCATCATACTGAAAATTAGTATTATTATTTTTATAAGGAAGTTCCCATCTTTGCTCAGACTCATTAGCTTTAGCAAAAGAAGTATCTTCTGATTGGTTTGTATCATTATTATTTTTTTCTTTCTAAAAAAGGATTTTTTTCTATTTCTTCCTCAATATAATTAGATAGCTCCAAATTAGAAAATTGTAATAATTTAATAGCTTGTCTTAATTGAGGTGTCATAACAATTGACTGTGAATGTTTAATATTAAGTCTTTGGTTAAATTGCATTATAATCTCCTGTTTTTAATAATTTGATCTTTTAAGTAAAGAAAAGCAAAATTTTAATTTGACATAAGAAAATGTCATAAAATTGACCGAAATTAATCAATATTAAAGCTATTTATATTTTTTTTTTTTTTTTTTATATTATATTAGTCAGATAAATGACTACATTTTATTACATAAAAATATGACTAATTGTAAAAATTGTTTAATTATTAGATATTTTATTGTTGCTGTATTAGTAATAATTTTAGCTGCTTTATTATTTACAGATAAAATGAAATATCTATCCTTTATAAATCCTGAAAAAATTTCTTATCTTGTAATTATTTTAGGTGCTTTAGTTTTTTTATTTAAGCTATTTAGCTACTTAAAAAAAAAATCAACGTTCACTAACAAGTCTAACAAAGTTAGGAATGTGGCCAGGAAATCGCCCAAAAGTATGTCCAGTAAAAAAGTTAACTGACCAGTAAAAACCCTTAGTCTTTGACCAATTATTTTTTTCTCCTGTCCAAAAAGGTTCGTATGGTGTATTAGGAAAAAACTTATCATTGATCTTGACCTTATCACAAGACATACATACTAAATTTTCTAGTTCTTTTCTGGTAGGTAATCTCCAAAAACCACCGAGTTGATTATTAGCTTGATTACAATAACCTCATCAATTTGACTCATTTTTAGTTTGATAGCTTTTCCATCACAACTATTTGTTTTTGAGTTCCACACTTGTCCTACACTACACCTAAGCCATAATATATTTAGTTTTAAATCATGAATAATATGATCTTTAGCATAGAAAGCTTCGTTAGCCTTAAGCTTAATACTAGAAAAAAATATTAAAATTATTATAGTAAATATTAAATATTTAGATTTTTTATTTTTATTTATAATCATAAATGGTCTATAATTTGCAATTATTTATCTAATTAATATAATTTGGTTAACTGAGAGGGTCAACAAATATGGATATAGCATCATTAATAGGTTTTTTAGGAGCAATGGGTATGATAGCAGGAGCAATGATTTCTGCTGGTGGTTTAGGAATGTATATAGATGTGCCTTCAATGTTAATTGTTTTTGGAGGAACTTTTTTGCTGTTATGTATAGATGTGAATTACCTCAGTTTTTAGGAAGCTTTGGAGTGATGGGTAAAGTATTTATGCCAGGAAAAAGAAGTGTTGAAGATTTAATTTCTAGAGTTTCAGAACTTGCTACAATTGCTAGAAAAGATGGTATGATGGCACTTGAGGGTCAAGAAGTACCTGATAAGTTTTTTGAAAAAGGTTTACAAATGTTAGTAGACGGTGCAGATGAAGCTAAGCTAAATGAACAGTTACAGCTAGAACTAGCAGCTATGAAAAAAGACATGAAGCAAATCATGGTGTTATAGGTTCCTGGATTGATATTGGACCTGCTATGGGTATGATAGGTACTCTTGTTGGATTGGTTGCTATGCTTGGAAATATGGCTGATCCAAAAGCTATTGGACCTGCTATGGCAGTTGCTCTTTTAACTACCTTATATGGTGCTATGTTAGCAAACGTAATTTTTTTACCAATGAAATTAACTTTAGAACAAAATACACAAAAAGAAATAGTGTTTAGAGAAATGATAGTAAGTGCTTTAAGAGCTATATCTAGAGGAGAAAGCCCTAGAAATATTCAAGATCAGCTTTTAGCTAACTTACCACCTAAGCAACAAGAAAAAATTGAAGCTGCAGCTGCAGCTAATTAAATGAGATAATTATGGCTGTATCAAAAGAAGCTGAAGAAGTAATTGTAGAAGATGCCTTTACAGAGGATGATTGTCCAAAATGTCCTCCTCAAGGTGCTCCTGCATGGATGTCTACTTTTGCAGATATGGCAACTCTATTAATGGCATTCTTTGTTCTAATATTATCATTTGCTGAATTTAATGTTCCTAAATTCAAACAAATTAGTGGTAGTTTAAAAAATGCTTTTGGTGTGCAGAGAGTTTTACCTGTTGTAGAACAACCAAAAGGAACTACAGTTTTAAGTTTAAATTTTAGTCCTTCACCTTCTCCATCAGTACAAGAAACCGTTAGACAGAAAACTACACTAGAAGAAGAACCTAATTTAGACCTTCAAACAAAAGATAAAGATGAAGACTTTAAAGATGACACTAAAGAATTAGCTAAAGCTGTTGAAGAAGCAGTAGCTAGAGGAGATATAGACATTCAAGTATTAGGTAAAAATGTTGTCTTAAACTTTACTCCTACAGAAGCAGAAGAAAAAGAATTACCTCAATTATTACAGGAAACATTAAATGCTATAGAAAAGGCAAAATCTGCTGCTGGAAAATCAGAAAAAGATGTATTAGTAGGAGGTATTGAAGATAAACTAGAGCAAGTAGCTAAAGCACTTGATACAGCTCAAGAAGCTTTAGATAAGCAAAATAAAGAAAAAGAGGAATTTAAAGATGCTACTGAAAAAGCTGACCTAACAGAAGAATCATTAAAAGTAGCCTTAAAACAAGAGATTGGACAAGGTCTTGTTACTGTAGAAAAAAAAGAAGATAAAGTTATAGTGACAGTTGGAGCTGGAGGAGCTTTTCCTTCTGGGACTGCACAATTAACACCAGCAGCAAAGAAAATCATGTCTAATATTGCAGAAGTTAATAAAAAAAGGAAATAGTAATATAAAAGTTACCGGCCATACAGATAATGTTCCCTTATTATTTGGATCACAATATAGAGATAACTGGGATTTAGCAGCAGCTAGGGCTGCTTCTGTAGTACAAAATCTTCAAGAAACTAATGTCATAGATGCTAAAAGACTGATTGCAACAAGTAAAGGAGAAACACAACCTATAGCTAGTAACCAAACTAGACAAGGTAGAAGTAAAAATAGAAGAATAGAAATTGAAATTAACTATGGGAAATAATAACCACATTATAGAGCATAATATGCGCTACTTAAACAACGGTAAAGTAGCACAAAACTATAAAATCAAATCAACTCTAATAAACAGCACTAAAGTTAAAAATATTAATGCAACAAATGGAAAATTATTTACTCAAGAATTATTTGTTGCATTAAAAGAAAATAATACTAAAAAATCAGGTATAAATAAAAATGAAAGTGCTAATCTTTCATCTTGGTTATTAAATACATTAAACCCAATTAATCACCTTCCTATAATCAGTACTTTAAATAATATGGCGAATAAAACTAGTAAATCATTAGATATTGTTCAATCTGCTATTGGAGGAGCTATATACGGTGGGGGTCCTATAGGATTAGCAAAAGGAATAGGAGGATGGTTTCTTAATAAACTAATTCCTACTAATAAAATAGCAATCAAACCTAAATCTATAAAAGAATCAAATATTACAAACCCTACCCTAAAAGAAAATAATAAATTAATAAAGAGTTCAGGTAATTCTGAGAATTTTATTAAAACCTCAAAACCATCAATTGAAGATAGAAAAGAACAGCCTCATGCCCCTAATTCTATTTCAGTAGTAAAGAAAAAATCTATCAATCATAATTTTTATTATAACTCTGTAGAACAAAAACAAAAGAGGAATGTAATAGACACTGATGCATAAATAATGTGTGTCCTTTGTAATGGATATATTAAAAAAAAAAATACTTAGGAGGCTGTCACTGCAAAAAAGTATTATTTGAGTTTACTTCTCTAATTAAAGTTAAACTAATTAAATGTAATTGTACGATATGTAAGCCTTTAAGATACTTGCACTTAATAATTCCTCATGAAGATTTCAAACTAATTAGCAATATAAAAAATATTCAAAGTTATCAGTTTGGAACAAAAAAAGCCAAGCATTTTTTTTGTAGGTTCTGTGGAGTTAAAAGTTTTTACCAGCCTAGATCTCATCAGAATGCATATAGCATTAATTATAATAGTATAAAAGACCCTCCAAATATTAGTCAAATAATAAAATTTGATGGAAGTAATTTTGAAAAAAACTTAAATTCTATTAAGTCTATATAGTATCACCTTTCATAAAACTATCTATTTCTTCATCACTTAACATACAGCAACTTGTTACAAAAGATTCTTTTTTTTCTAATGCACTTAACCTATCATCAGAGAAGCTAGGCTGCAAATACATAACACAACTTACAGGAACTATTTCTATATCACCTTTTATTATTGCTTTCTTTTTATTTACCATATCTTTAACAAAAAGATCGCTATTACTATAAATCTTTACTTTTTCGCCATTTAGTTCTAATCGTTCTACAATTACTACTTTTTTATTTGGATCCTTAAAAACTTGTTTCACAGATCCTGTATATAAATGCGTTTTAATAATCTTTTTTGCTGCTTCATTATCTGTTTCGTCCCATATATACTTCTGTAGCCTTAGTGGTAATCTATCAAAGGCATCATTATCAGGAATATATAATACCTTTTTAAATTTAGCCTCTTTTATAAAAAGTTTTTCATAATTAGCTTTCTTTATTAATTTAAAAAAGTAGCTATATTTATCTGAATCTTTTAAGTAATTAAGTATTCCCGACATGATCATCTGAATAACTTCTACTAATTAAACTTATAAAGAAAAAAATTAACAAAAATTTAAAAAGTTTCATATTCTTCTCCCTTATAAAAAAAATTAAACACCAAACTTAATATTAGACATTTCTTTCCATCTATCTGGCTCACTTTGTTTAATATCTATAATTTTTATTAACATTCTAGGTGTTATTGTTTCTATGCTATCAGAGTTATTCAGAACCCATTCTAATATTTCATTATCAATTTTATCTGTCCATCTTTGTTCATCACTCATATTTGCCTCCTTAAGAATATTAATTTAAATTAAATAAATTTACTATAGAAATTTTTTTCTTATATTGTTGAAGTATAAGTTCAAATTATAATTATTGTTATTATTTTTTTCAGAAAATATTATTTTCGTATATGCAACTATTCCGCTTATAGTATCAACATATAATGGAGAAATACTTTCTACAAATAATCCTTTTTTTAAAAATAATTTTAAAAAATATCAGCATTTTCTTCATTTCTAAGGTTACTTATAGAGATTATTTTTACATTTGAATGTAAAGACTTTTTTTAAAAGCTCTAGTATTACAAATAACTCTTTTTATTTAGAGTACAAAAACACTGAGTATCGATTATAAAATTAAATCTATATTTATTTAAAATTTTATAATCATAAGATAAAACTAAATTATTATATTGCTCAGAATTAAATATTTTAAAGGCTTGTAATATAGAATTCTTGCTTTTATCAAACCCTATAAAATTAGAATTAGGAAATACTTTTGCATAAAATGAGGTTAAATATCCTGAGTTACAGCCAATATCAATAATATTACTGTTATCTTTAAGTTCATTTATTACAGATAGTCCACTATTTAATATTTCATTTGATTTCATTGAGTGCGTAATTAACATTAATTCTTTTTGTTTTGCTATCAAATCATAAAAATCATCACGCAAAATGTAATTTTTATTTTTTAAATTTTTTTCTAAAAAACTTAAATATTTTTTTTTAGTATCAGAAGGAATATTACCTTTTTTTAAGATAGTTTTCTTTCCAAAGATCATATTGATCAAAATTATTAAAAAATTTAAATCCAAAATTAGAAAGGTGTTCCCTTAAACTACTTTTTATTTTTTTTTTTTTTTCAATAATATTATTCTTTATAATTTATATAATAGCAGTAGCCTTTTTGTAAATTTTTACCCTTATCTCTTTTAAAGCATTTATTTGAGCCATCTATTTGACAAAAATCATTACTTACAACACTTTGATAATCAAAAATTTAGAATTATTAATACCTTTAGTAATTTTAATATCAACTAAGCAGTTCTTGTTAAAGCATTTTTTTTGATTAGGTTTTAATGCATATAAAACATACTTTTTTTCTAAAAATTTAACATTTTCTACTTTTATCCATTTATTTTTTTCTCTTACATAGCCTTTATCAAACCCTACTAAAGGCTTTTTTATTTTAATAATCAAAGAGTCACAATGTAGATACTCTGTTTTAGAATATAAAGAAAATGACAACAAATAAACCGTAGTTAATAAAAAAATAAATTTCTCAAATCCATAATTACTATGTATATATTATTTTATTATTTAAAAATATATTTAAATATTTTCTTGTTCATCTTCTTTTAATAGAAAGTCTCTTGGCGTGCACTGCTTAAGGATCATTTGGAAAAATAATCCCTCTTTACATAATTGATCTTTTCTTATTTTAGTGTCTTGCTTTATTATAGTCAGAATAAAAAGTATAATTAGTAGGCTATAAAAAAAATATCTCATAAAAAGGTTTAATTATAAAAGTAATCCTTTATTTTTACATACATAATCTAATACTGCATAAGAGGTACTGCCAAGGGTTGGAAACTGCCATCCAGAAACTAGCTTTGAGGGATTATCTGGCTTTACATAATCTTTGCCCATCAACATTTTATGATAAGATACTTTCAGCCATTTAAACTTAAAAACCTCACATTCTGCCTTAACATAAATTTTAGCAGACCTATCACCATATTCATCTTGATCATTATAATTAATTAATTGCCAAAAATAAATATAACCTTTACTCTCATTTAAATTTTTCATATCAACAAAAAAAATATGCCCATTTTGACCTTTTGTTATTTCAGTCCAGTCTTTAGCTTTAGTACTTAAAGCAAAATAAAAAGGCAAATAGTAGAATAAGTATTAATATTGAATTCCTCATAATTTTAAGTCAAAATAAATAAGTATTACTTTAGTTTGCGCTTAATACGCCCTGCTGCCTTTCCTAATGATTTGATTAACTCACCTTGCGAATTTAATTCTTGTGCATTAGATATTCCAGTCTTTACTTTATTTCTGAGGCTTTTATCTGTAGCTAACTTAAAAGCTAGTTTTTTAATAGCTGATTTAACTAAAATATTAATCATAATTATATTTATTATAATTAAAAAATTAGTAAAAAATAGTTAAAAGTTTATTTAATTTTCTGAACTAAATATACCCTTAAAAAATGAGCTAATACCTGAAGTAATTTTATTTCCTGTCTCTACAGTACCACTAATTACTTTACCAGTACCACCAACTATTCCATCTTTTAATTTAACTGCATCTTCTACAAAAAGGTTTGTCTCTTTAGAAACAGACTCTGTTAAACTACCTGTGCCTGATTTTAAGCCTTTTTGTATACCTTCTTTAACTTTTATACCAGTGTCTAAGATTTTATCTGATCCAGACTTCAAAGTATCTTTTAGTTTTTTTCCTTTTAGAAAAGTTTTACACTCAGAAACTATTTTGTCTATTGCATCATTATTCTTGAATTCTAAAGATTGATCATTGTTAACTTCTATTATTTCCAAGCAATCTTCAGGAAATTCTACCCGCATTAGAGTAGAGTCTTCCTCTGAAGTGTTGACATTTTTATAATAAAGAGTTTCCGAATAGACAAATGCATTAAAAAATAAGGAAATTATAATTATAAAATATCTCATTATACCTCATACATTAATATATTTAATTTAATTGTATCAATTCTTATAAAACACAGCAAATAAAAATAATTATCTTTAAATTTCTTGCAAAATATACTACTATTTACACTCGTTCATCTATCTAGACGGAAGTAAGGCTTTTAGCCTGAAGGAACGCATTACATTCGTTCATCTCTTTAAGAGACGGAAGTAGGTAATGGTGCCGAAGGAACGCACTAACTTTTTTAATTTTTTAAGAAAGGAAGTGAATTATGGATAGAATGTCTTTATATTACTTTACAAAAGAAAGACAAGCTATTGAAAATAGAAGAAAGTTGTTTAAACTTTTATCTATTTTCAGTTCTAATATATTTAAGTAAAAAATAATGAGGTAGCGATATGCTACCTCATTCTAAAATATTATCAGTATGGAATTACATCAATAAGCAATCCATCTATATATATTAATTTTGATAAAACTTTACCAAATTTATTATAATTCAATATTGCACCTTCTAATTTACCTTCTTTGTAAAAACCCTCTTTTATCTTATTCCCATTTTCATCAAACTCCACAAACTTTCCCTCTATTTTTCCATTTTTATAATATTTTTTACTTTTAATTTGTACAACAGGTTCAAACTCATATTCATGATAAACAATGTATTCACCTTCTAGAATATTATTTTTATAGTTTTTTTTTATGTGAAGTTGTCCATTTTTATAAAACTCTTTATATATTCCCTCTAGTTTATTTTTCACATAGAATCTTTTACTTAATATCTGACCAAAACTATAATAATCTATATATTCTCCTTCAAGCAAATCGTTTTTAAATATTTTTTTTCTTAGTAAATTTCCATTTCTATAATATTCCATCCAACTTCCATCTAATCTATTTTCAAAATAACTTATTTTACTAAGTATCTTACCATCACTGTAATATTTTATAAATTCTCCATATTTCATTCCTTTTTTAAATGTACCTTCTAATAGCCCTGTAATTTTTCCGGTAAATGGAGTATCAGAGAATTTTTCATAAAAAATTCCATCTTTCTTTAATAAATCTTTGAAGTATATATCTTTGCTGATACTTAATGAATTAAACAATAAACTAAATATAATAATTAAGTATTTCATATATTTAATTATATTATTTATAAAATATTTTCTCAATATCATCATTTATTTATTGAAATACTATCTATAACTAATTTGGTATCTTTATTAGTAAAATCTATATTAGCGTCGTCATCCCAAATTTCTTGAGGAACTTTTATGAGTTTAGTAATATCTTTTTCATATAAATATCTTACATAATTAATTGCATCATCACTATCAACAATAATTATTGCTCTTCCCTCTATATCTCGAAAGGTAACGCCATCTTCAATTTCTATTTCACCTTTTTGATATAAGTCTGTTTTTTTAAAGTAGATACTATATTTGATAACATAAGTTGTCATATAAGAAATTCTTAATTGTATTTTGATAGGTTATATTTCATTTTAGTATAACTAATGGTATCAAAGTATTCACCAAAAAGATGATAATATAAACCACTCAATATTTCTTGATTTACAGCAGTCTGAAGTGGTCTGGTATCTATTTCATTAGTAACTTTTTCTCTAGAAACTATTTTTTCAATTGCATCAGGACTAGAATTTAAGAAATTACTTCTTTCTTCACTGTCTTGATTATTAAAAAGGTATACTTTTCTTAGTGACCTTATTGCATCTTCTTGTTTTATCATTAAACCTTCTAGGTTAATTTTAGATAGATCACACATTAGTACTAGATTACATTCTCTAGCAGTAATATCTATTCCACTGTCTTTTTTTAAAAATTTAAAGACATCTGAAATTTTAGATAAATTATTAACTTTTATTTTATATTGTTTTCTATTTATTTTATTATAAATAAAAATACTATCAGTATTACCTAAGCAATATTTTTTAAGATTATGCCTAAATTCTTCTATAGTTTTAGGAGTTATAATATCTTCTATTTTTAACAAGAGTATACTTATTTTATTTACATTTTTATTAAAAAATTCTGCACTCAAAGAACTTAGCTGATATAAGAACATTTTAAACTAATATTATCTTTATATTTTCCTGTCCCATATTAATAAATAAAATTACGTATACCCCTAGCTATGTAATCTAAGTTTATTTCTAATTAACTTTAAATATTTTTTAAAGTCTATATTATATTTAGTTAGAATTTAAGAGAAAAATAATATGTTTATATTTGGCTTTATAAGAGGTGCTATTCTTGGTGTTTCCTTGGGGTTAGTGTCAGGTTTAATAGCAAAAAGATCTGTAAAAAAAAAATGCAGAAAGTAAAAATCATACTGATAAAAAATAAACTTAAATTTAGAAAATAATATAGTTTTTATTAAATATATATATTAAATTATTATTAAATCAGTTTTCATCTTTAAAGAAATTAATTATACACCTTATAACTTTGCTAACTTCCTCTTCATTGGTTTTATAATTATCAAATTCATTTTCTGTATAAATTTTTTGTAGTTGAATAAAAATATCTACACTTATATCAATCTCAAATTGAGGTTCTGATGCAAAACAACCTCCTCTACATATTTCTTTTATAGGACTAAAAATCAAATCATTTTTATTCAAATTTAATGCAGATTTTATACACTTATTTACCATTTCTGAGTTACTAGAAATTGAAAACTTTTTTTAAGATCGTTTATGACTTCTAATTGAGGTTCTTTAAGATTTAAATAAAATTTTTTTTCATAATCATAAAGTATATTAATAATAATTATATTTCTAGTTTCTATTTTCTATATCTGGAGTAAACAATTTTATTTGTTAGTTTTCTATAAAAAGTATAATGTTTGACTATGAAAGTTTTTTTATGAAATTATATTATACAGTTATTTCTGCTTTCTCTAGAAAATGCAGAATTCTTGCAAGAGAATTAAATATTATTCAGGACATACAGGAAGTTGTTACTACTATGCGTTCTACTGAATCAATAATTATGTCTATTAATCCTACTGGTAAAGTACCTGCACTAATAACTAATAAGGAGCAATTAATAACTGAGTCCTATGCTATATGTAATTACTTGGAAAAGATCGCTAATACTAACATTAATAGTGATAATAATTATGATAATTGGAAGATCAATGGTTATGAAACTGTTGCATGCCAAGTTTTAGAGTCCATAGTCTACAGGTCTATTGAGAAGAAAAATAAACCAAAGATTTTATTTACGGAGCAACTACAGATTATGAAAAATTCAAAGTAAATAGAGCACTAGACTTTTTAGAAAAAAAAGCACCAGAATTTAACTCTTACATCAACAGAGTTCAAATCACTATTTGTCTTGCATTTAATACAATGTATAAAAACTTTCCTGAAGAAAACTGGAAAGAAAATAGACCTTTGCTTAATGCATTAGTTGAGACTTTTAAGCAAAGAGAATCTTTTATTGATACAGAGGGTAAATAAACTATTTTTGTATTAATTTTTTCAATTTTAAAATATTAGAGAAATATTTTTTAGTTTTTCTAAAGATGACTATCTTTTCTTACTTTTCCAGGTTCCTCCATATTGATAGGAGTTTTTATATTTTTCCTTTATATTATCCAAACAATACTTACAAATAAAAACCCAGCTTCCATATATTCTATCTCTTTTAATAAAATTCTCTTTATATCTGCAACGAAATAATATTTCTTTTTCTTGATTGCAAATGTAGCAAGTTTTTTTTCTATTCCTCAATTTTAATTACAGAAATTTTTTTATTTCATTTTCATATTCTGGAAAATATTTAGATATAATATTTAACTCAAAAGATGATAAGATTGATGTATTAGGTTCTCTATCTAGAAGAAAATGAAAACTATATTCAAGTAGTTTTTTCTTAGATATTTTTTTTTAGTCAAAATACCATAATATTCATCAGTTAATAAAACTGTATGTTTTGTTATGAGTTTCTTATTTACAGTTATTTCAAATTTATTATCTGAAAGTTCTTTTATAAAAATACTCATTTTTCTTCATTTTTTAAAAAGTTTGCTACCTTTTTCTCGAAATGTATCATCTACTGTAAAATTGCATCCTTTTTCCTGATGCAATGAAACGCCAATAGAATGATACTGAAAAATATGTTTTGCAAACTTTTTTATATCTTTAATTTCGTAATATATACCATCATTATCTTTTATTTTATAAGTCATACCTATAACCTTAATTATTTTAACAGTTTTTTTTTAAACTCTTTCATTTCTTCTTTTCTAATAGGCATATTATCTATTAAATTGTGTAAATTTAATAGTAAGGCATTATCCTCTGTATATGCCTTTATATTTCCGTCATACCCTATTAACCATATTCCTGTTTTATCTTTAAAATAATTTTTTCTTTTTATGATAACTATTACCTTTTTTAAATTTAATTAACTCTAAATTTCTTTCATCATTTTTACATTTATGTGTAGTGAAAAATTTATTTACTTGATTAACTAAAACAGTATCTTCTACTTTGGTAATTAAGAGTAATATTCTTTTTTTCCATTTGTAGTTCTCTATTTTATTATGTAAAGAATTTTTTATTAAACTGAGGTTCGTCGCAACAAATGACGAAAGTAAGTAATAAACTGAATATGATGAGTAAATGTTTCATAGGTTAAGATTCAATAGTTTCTTTTATTTCACTGTCTTTATATATTTCAATATATTTCAGTTCTTACTAAGTTGCCATACATATCATACCACGTCCATGTACCATCTTTTTTACCTTCTTTATAATAGTACTTTCGCCATAATTTGCCATTACTGCGATAATGTAACCATTCACCTTCTTTTTCGTCGTCTTTGAAATTACCTTTTGACTCTAACTGATCATTTTTATGATACCATAAAGATTCACCTTCTAGTTTACCGTTTTTATAATTTCTTTTTATTTTTAACTGACCATTTTCATGATACTCTAACCATTCATCTTCTTGTTTACCGTCTTTGTAATTACCTTTTTCCTTTAACTGACCGTTATCATAATACTTTAATCTTTCACCATATTTTTTACCGTCTTTGTAAGTATTTTTAAGAAATAATTGACCATTCTCTAAATAATAAAACCATTCACCATATTTTTTACCGTCTTTAACTTTACCTTGTTTTAGTCCAGTTGAGTTTCCAGTAAATAGTTCATTAGTGAACTTCTCATACCAAAGTCCATCTCTTTTTATTAAATCATTCCAATCAACATCTTTACTCCAAATAACTGAAGTAAGTAACACACTGAATATGATGAGTAAGTGTTTCATACCTTCATTATATAAACTTTTTAATATTTTTCTAATGTCATTTTTAATGTATATATTAATAAATGAAAAAATTACTTATTATAATTTATTGTCTATTTACCTCTATCTTATTTTCAGAAGAATATACTGTGGAAGCATTAGGAGACTTCTCTAGAAAGGAAATTAACTTAGAAAATAAAGTATTTACAATTTTTGAAACCAAATTTAAATGGAAAGACTCATTTGGAGAATATGGTGATGGATACTGTATAGGACACATGGAAAATATTAAAGAAGAAATAGATCTTTATAATTTATGTGAAAATACAGATTCAAAAGGTGAGAAATTTTGGTTAGAAGGAGTTCGTAAAACGGGAAAAGAAAGAGGCGTTGGAACATTAACCTATATCAAAACATCAGAAAAATATAAACAGTTCTTAAACATGAAGTGTAATTATGGAGTTTCTTGGTTTAACCAAGATAGTTTTTTTTTAAAACAAAAATGTAATTTACAATAGTATGAAATTTTTAATTATATTGCTAACCTTTGGTTTAATTTATTATTCACATAGTAAAGAATTAATTACAACATCGTATTCTACTATAGAAGAAGAAAAATATGAGTTGGAGAATGGCACTGTACATACAAATTTAAAAACCTCTGGTTTATGGACAAATAATTTTGGAAATTATGGAAAAAGTAAATGTTTTGGTTTATTTACTACCTATAAAGATAAAAGTATAAATCTAAATATGAAGTGTGAGAGTATTGACTATAAAGGTAATAAAACCTGGTCGGTTATTAAAAGAGAATCTAATGAATTTGATGCAGGAGTTGGATTAAATAAATATGAAGATGGAACAGGTCCATGGAAATATATTATCGGAACAGAATGCAAATACGGCATTAAATATTTTGAAGATGCAAACTATTCCGTAGAAAAATGTAAAATATCAGAAAAAGCATACGAAGAGTTTTCTAAAAACTAATTTTTAATTTTTCTAATAAATCACTACTTATAATACATTTACTATTACCAAATATTTTATTTTTAAAATAACTAACAGCATAGTTACAATTTTTACCTTTTAGTTCATTGAAACTATTAGTACCTCCTAAAAACATAAACTTACTGACTCCCACATCCGAGTCTCCAGAAAGTCTACTTACTCTAGTCCAATATTTGTTTCCATCATCAAGTTCTACTTCACAATAAACAATAACTTCTATTAATTTACCTTTTTTATCAGTTCTATTACCAGAACACTTACTAACAGCATATATTTTCCTAAATTACTTGTTCTGCCCTGATTGACTAAAGTTTATATAAATAGAACCATCAGGCAGAATAATTTTATCTAAAATAGTTACAGTAGAAAATGTACTTGATATCCACTCTGCAGATTTAATATTTAAACTTAATAATAAAACTAGACATAATAAGTATTTCATTTATTTACCTTATAAATAATTAAAAAGTTTTTCATAATTATTTTAATAAAGCATTATGCATTTGTCCTGGTTTTCACTCACTAATTTTTTCAAGTTCTTGTAAACCTTCTTTTGAATATTGCATTTTATTTTTCCAAAAGATGTATCTTCTAAAAATTTAATACTGTACACACACTTACTGTTAATTAGATTTTTAAAACTCTTATCTGGAAAAACTATCACTGCCTTACCAACTCCTGCACCTTCATCTGTACCTTCTTCTCTAAAACCTTGCAAATAAAACTTTTTTTTTATTTTGGAACTTAAATTGATTGCTAAAGTCTAATTTAATAACTTTACCATCAGTTATATAAGTAGTTACAAAAGCATTCCAATTACCATAATTACCTATATTATCAGTGAAACTTCCTTCAAGTTTAAATGCTCTAAATAACGATTTGTCATTATAATAGTGCTCTGTTATTACAGTTCTTTTGCCATTGTTATCTATAAAATAATCCTCACTCCAAATGACTGAAGAAAGTAATAAACTGATTATGATTAGTAGGTGTTTCATAATTATTTTATTCATGGAAACTTACAATTTTTTTGAAAATAAAACGTCTCTTCAACATATTTTATACCAAAAACACAACTACAGATGCTCCAATTATTTTTTTCCACTTTCCTGTACCATCAATTAAGTCTGGTTACTACTTTTGCTTTCTGGTCTTCGGATTTTCTAGAACCTTTCATAAAAATCTTATCTTTATCTTGATCACTTAATTCACAATAGAATTGAAAAAATCCATCTTTATTATTGTTTGACTCAACTAATCCGTAACAATATCCTTTTCCATAGTCACCAAGACTGTCTTCCCAAGTACCATTGTTTTATTTTTATCTTTCCTCCACTGGGTAATTTTATGGTTTTAAAATCATATTGCATATCCTGAATATTTGAACTTCCAGTTGAATTTCCATTTTAATGAAAACTATCTCTTGACCACAAGAATAAACATTTAATGTAAAAAAAAGCAAAATTGAATTTTATAATTTTTTCATATCAACATTGTATAGCAGAAAACTAATCTGCTGTCCTTATATTTCTACCTTATTTTAGGTGTCTAACAGTGTTAACAAAATTAGACTGATTTTTTAGAATTGACTTGGAAGGTCATTGTGACAATGGGTTTGTGGTGGTGGTCAAGATTTGAACTTGCACCTTGGGACCATAATTTGATACTGATGTAGGCACAAAGTAATGAAAAATTACTATTTTGGGCCTATTTCAGGAGTTTATTTCTAAGTTTAATTAGTGTATAAGAATTTTTAATATGAAAATTGTATAAATATTGATAAAAAAATTGTATTTAATTTTTAGTAAAAATCTGGAAATTTTCCAAATCTTGTAATATTTTTTTTGAATTAGAAAAATGACAATAATAAATTTATAAATAATAAATAATAATTTTATTTTTTCGTTTAAAATTTTTAAACCTATATGAAATAGTTTTCATATAGTGCTACTTATAAATTTTAAAATTAGATATAATTGAGTTTCTAATAATACTACATATTCTATTTATAAAGGAGAATACAGCAAACTGGCAAAAATTTATGGAGATTATGGAGTTTTAAAATGTCTGTTTAATATTTATCTGGAAAAAATAATAGTAATGCTTTACCAAAATTAGATCATTTTTGCGATGGAAAAAACCAAGATAATGAAAAATTTTTTTTAGTTAGAATTTGAAAGAAATACCAATGATTTTGATGCAGGGGTTGGAAAAAAGTATTATTTTTGATGGAAATGGAAAATTACAAAAAATTTATCGAGACTCGAATGTATTTATGCAGGAGTAAAAATATTTAGATGATAGTGCTTTTTCAAAAATAAATGTAAATTAAAATAAAAAAATAAATTTATTGAGTTAATTTTTTATATAACTCATCTGATACTCTTGCAAACCGATTTACTAAAAACCATATCTTTGGTTCTATTAACTGCGTAATTTACATTTAGTCCAATTAATTTTTTTTTTTTTACTAGCTAGTGCTATCAATAATAGTAGAAATGCCAACTCCTCTTCCTATTTCACTACCTGTTCTTTCAAACTTTCTCCAAGTTATACTACATTATTTTGATTAGTGTAATTGACATATTACGTCAAGAAAATCTATTATATTTTTATCATTTCTTTTAATTAAACCTTTACATTCATTAGAACCATAATTTCCTATACTATCTGTCCATTGACCCTTCTTGATTAATAATTATATATTTCGAATTATCTGTAAAAGTAAAATCATCATATACAACTCTTGAGTTTTTGAATAATGATTTCTGCAGAATATAGGTGAGTTGCAAATAAAAATAATAAAAAGTAAAAATAATAATTTTTCACATTTTGTTTTTTATGAAAATATCTTTATAGTAATTTTGACAGGTTTTAGTTTTTGTACTTCTTGAAAAGTAAAAAACTCCTGCTTCCCATCTTTAGGAATTCCAATAAGAGAACATCTTCTAATAAACACAAGTTTTACCAATAAGTTTTCCTTGTTTTTCCAGTTGCAGATACTATTAGAAACTTCAACTCCTACACTTTAAACTCAAAGTTCATCTTATTTTAGGAATAAAATAATGTTCTCCATTAACATCCTCTAACTTTAATATTAATGAATTGTCCAGTTTTTTTCCATTTTTGTTAATAAGAAGACTTCCTTTACATTAATAACTTTCCATAATTATTTAAATTATCGCTCCAATTTCCTTTACTAAAAAAAAACTTCATAAATGTATAGTTTATTTTTTCAACTAAAAATTTCATTCTTTTTTATGAAAAATGTCTTTGTTGTCCTTATATTTCTACATTGTGGTGGCGGTGGCAAGATTTGAACTTGCGACCTTGGGATTATGATTCCCCTGCTCTAACCAACTGAGCTACACCGCCTTGTTTTACTAATAGTAAATGTTTAAAATATTTTCAACTATTTATTTTATCCAACCCCCACCTAATAATTGGTCTTGATTATCATAAAAAACGCATCCTTGTCCCTTAGATACTGCATATGTGTAATCATTTAATAAAACCTTACCTTCTTTATTTTCTAATAACTCTAATGTTCCCTTTATAGGCTCTTGTCTAGCACGAACTTTTATATTCAAATTTTTATAAACTTTATTTTTTAAGAAACTTTTTTTCCCTAACCAATTAATTTGATGTATTTTTATTTGCTTAGATTTAAGTGAATCTTTTTCACCAACTACTATACTATTATTTTCTTTATTTATTTTTACTACATACAAAGGTTCATTAATAGAAACATTAATATGTTTTCTTTGTCCTACTGTATAATTTTCTATTCCTTCATGTTTACCTATTATATTATTTTTCGTATCTAGAATATTTCCTGGCTTTTTGAAACCTTTATACTTAGATAAAAATTTTCTATAGTTACCATCCGGAATAAAACAAATATCTTGGCTTTCTGGTTTATTAGCAACTGGAATTTCATATTTCTTTGCTAATAATCTCGTCTCCTCTTTTGATAAATCTCCTAAAGGAAAATATAAATAATCTAAATCTTTTTCCTTAATTTGAAATAGAAAATAACTTTGATCTTTACTTTCGTCTTTAGCTTTAAATAACCCATCAATATTATTCACTTTCTTTTTTCTTATATAATGTCCAGTTGCAAGAAATTCAGCACCTAAACCTTTAGCTGTTATCAGTAAGTCATCAAATTTTATATGTTGATTACATTGAACACAAGGTATAGGTGTCTCACCATTCCTATAAGAGTTTATAAAGTTATCTATTACGGTCTTTTTAAAGTTTTCTTGATAATTTAAAACATAATGAGGAATATCTAGTTTTCTAGCTACTTCTTTAGCATCATATATATCTATGCCCGAACAACAGGTTTTAGTCTTTATTTCTTGTTTTGCAGTATAGAGCTGGAGTGTAATACCTATTACATCGTATCCTTTTTCCTTTAAAATTCCAGCTGCTACAGAACTATCTACTCCTCCAGACATAGCAACTACTACTTTCTTTTTTTTAGTCATAACATTCAACCATCTTTTAATTGCCTAAAAAGCTCCTCTCCAAACTCCATACCCCATTCTGGAACAAAATGTCCAGCATTATTTATTACATGAGTCACTTCATCCGTAGCAATTATCTGAGATAAAATTTTCATTTTTTCTAAAGGAACAATAGGATCTTTTGCAGAACCTATTAACATACATTTAGTTGTAATATTTTGTTTCCACCACTCTTCAGCTTTAAGGCTTATTTCATATCCTTCAGTTTCTTTAGATACAGGAAAAATACTTGGTAACTTTTTTAAAGCTAGTTTATAACTTTTATCCGGAAATGGTGCTTCATAAGCATTACATTCGGATAATTTTAATATCCTGTTAGTTCTAGCCATAAGTGCTCTTACATTTAAATCGTCATTTGTAATATTTGTTTCAATCCAATTCAGGTAATTAGAATCTAGTTTAACCAAATTATTATTTATATAAGAATTGAAACAAATTACTCCTAAATATTTTTCTGGATCTTCCATAGGAAGAGTTAGTCCAAGTGTTCCTCCCCATTCATGAAGTACTAAAGTTAAATTTTTTAAATTCATTTGATCTATAAAATTAAGTAAAATATCTCTAAAATTTTTAAATGTAAAAAAGTCTTCTCTTATGGGTTTGTCGCTTTTACCAAACCCAGGTAAATCAATTGCTAATACTCTGTAATCTTGTTTTAATGCAATTGGAATTAAATGTCTCCATAGATAACTCCAAGTTGGATGACCATGTATAAATAACAAAGTACCATTTTTCGACTGAGTATTTTCGTCAATATAAGCTATTCTAAAATCCTTATATTCACTGCTTGTGTTCACTAAGTTTGCAATATAGTGCGTTTTATAATCAAAACTTTCAATATTTTGAAAAGCTTCCTCAGGTGTTCTTTTAAATAATTGCATTCTTAAATATCCTTGGGTAGGCTAAATTGTAGTCCTTCTAATTTGTCTGTGATTACGATTTGACAACCCAAACGTGAATTTTCAGTGTAATCAGGTAATAAAGATAACATTTCTCTTTCATCAATACAAGGTTTGGGGAGCTTTGCTAACCAGTCTTTATGTATAATAACATGACAAGTTGAGCAAGCCATTGAGCCATCACATGATCCTTCAATAGGTATATTTTCTATTCTTGATAAATCTAATATAGTTTTATTACTCTCTATTTTGAAAGTTTTTATGATATTTTTTTCTTCATACAAAACTTTAACCATTTTATCTCAATTTTTTAACAGTATCTGTAATATCTTTGATAGCATTATTAATATCTTTCTTTGTAGTATATCTTCCTATTCCTATCCTTATAGATGAGTTTACTACTTCTTTTGATAAACCCATACCACTTAATACATATGAAGCTTCAATATTATTACTAGTACAGGCTGAACCAGAAGAAATCACAGTATTTTTTAAATTTTTTATTAGGTTCTCAGAATTGATACCTGGTATTGAAATATTTAAATTAGCTGGAAGTCTTTTTGAAATATGTCCATTTATAAAAATATTTTTAATATTTTTTTTAAGATTTTTATAAAAATAATCTCTAAGTTTCTTAGTTCTTTCTTTTTCTTGTCGCAACCTTGACATAGATATTTTTGCAGCTTCACCAAAGCCAATACATAAAGGTACTGGCAAAGTTCCTGAACGTAGACTAATTTCTTGACCTCCACCATCGATTAATGGTGTAAGTCTAATTCTTGGAAACTGTCTTATATATAATGCTCCTATACCTTTTGGCCCATAAAATTTATGAGCTGATATACTCATCATATCTATATTCATTTTTTTAACATTTATTTCAATTTTTCCAACTGCTTGTGCGGCATCTGTATGAAATAATATATTTTTTTCTTTACATATTCTGCCTATTTCTTTTATAGGTTGAATAACTCCTGTTTCATTGTTTGCTAGCATTATAGAAACTAATATCGTATTTTTGTTTATATTTTTTTCAATATCAATAGGATCTACTAAACCATTCTTATTTACTTTTAAAATAGTTACTTTAGCACCTTCAATTTCAAGCTTTCTTAAAGCTTCTAAAACACATTTATGTTCAGTATTAAGAGAAATAAAAGTGATTTTTTTCCTCTTAAGACATGACTTTTTAAACCCTTAATAGCCAAATTATTTGATTCAGTAGCTCCAGATGTAAAAATAATTTCTTCTCTTTTAGCTCCTATAAGCTTTGCTATCATTAACCTAGCTTTAGAAATTTGTTTTATTATGTCACGATTATGAATTGTATTTTGTGAATGAGGATTATTAAATTTTTCTGTAAAATATGGTATCATTTTTTTAAATACTCTACTATCAACTTGAGTTGTGGCATGATTATCTAAGTATATCATATTAAATTTTTCCAAATCTTTTTAAAATTTTTTCTAAAGCATTAACTAACATATCAGCTTCACTTATATCATTATATAGTCCTAAACTTATTCTTATCACTCCTGAGGCCATTTTTTTGGATATCCCATTCTTTTTAATACAATACTTGGTTCTGCCTTTCCTGATGAACAAGCTGAACCAGTACTAACATCAAATCCCTCTAAATCTAATGCTATTAATAAGTCTTCTGCTTTTATTCCAGGAGTATACATCATAAATGTATTAGGTAGCCTATTACTATTTTCTCCTATAATTTGAATACCTAAGTTGGCTTTTTTTAATTTTTTTTCAAATATCATTCTTAGAGCTTTAAGTTTTTCTATTTGTTTAATATCCAACAATTCTGCTGCTTGTCCAAATCCAGCAATAGCTAACATTGGCTCTGTACCTGACCTTAAACTATCTTCTTGATCACCTCCAAATAATAGGGGTTTTAAAATATGCTTCTTTGAGGCTACTATTAAAGCACCAGCTCCGATAGGACCACCTATTTTGTGAGAAGAAATAGTCATCATATCAATTCCTAATTTTAAAAAATTAATATTTATTCTTCCTACTGCCTTGAACTCCATCAGTATGAAAAGGAACTTTATACTTTTTTGTAATTTTTATAATTTTTTCTATAGGTTGAATTATACCAGTTTCATTATTTGCAAACATTACTGATACAATTATTTCCTGCTTATTATTTATGCTTTTTAATACACTATCTAACATAACTAGATCAATATAGCCTTCTTTATTTACATCTATAAGAATAGTATTTTTTTGTTTTTTAATAGATTCATGTTCTATAGAAGATACTATTTTCTTTTTATACCCATTAAGTGCTAAATTGTTGGCCTCAGTTGCTCCAGAAGTAAATATTACATTTTTTTGATTACAATTAGTTAATAGTGCGATTCTTTGCCTTGATATTTCTAATATATTTTTTAATTTTCTGCCTTTTGTATGAACAGAAGAAGGATTTCCATGCATATCCATTATTTCTTTTACATAACTTTTAACCCTCTCATCCATAGGAGCAGATGCATTATAATCTAAATAATATCTCATATTTTTAATAATAATTAATTTAACTCATTATTATAGTCTAAATCAACTGGGGTCCCATAAGGTGTAAAATTTTTATTATTTTTCTTATCATTTTTTTTATGACTTTAGCAGGAATTCCCATAACTGTTGTAAAACTTTCAACATTTCTAGTCACTACAGCATTTGCTCCTACTCTTGATTGTTTTCCTATAGTAATAGGTCCTAATATTTTAGCTCCTGCTCCAATAATTGCATCATCATTAATAGTAGGATGTCTTTTCCCTTTTTTTAAGCTAGTTCCACCTAAAGTTACACCATGATAAATAAGTACATTATTTCCTATAATAGAGGTTTCTCCTATTACTACTCCTAGCCCATGATCTATAAATAAATTTTTGCCAATTTTTGCTGCAGGATGAATTTCTATACCTGTTATCATTCTAGATATGTATGCTATTATTTTAGCAACAAAATTTAATTTTATTATCCAAAATAAATTAGCTATTCTGTGAAGACATACAGCATGTAAACCTGGATACAATAGTACTATTTCTAAATAATTATTAGCAGCTGGATCTCTCTTTTTTATACTTTTAATTAAATTGAACATAAGACTTAAATGAAGTAGTATATATGTATTTAGTAATAATAGTATAAATAGCAAGAATTTAAATACAATTAAAAATTATGTACGAAGTAACTATACCTGGGCCAGAAGGAAGAATTGAAGGTAGATATAATAAAGGACCTAATAATAATCCACCTCTAGTGATATTATTACACCCTCACCCTGCTCACGGAGGTAATATGAATAACAAAGTTATTTATAATTGTTTTAAAACTTTTACATCAATAGGGTTTTCTGTTCTACGCTTCAACTATAGAGGAGTTGGAAAAAGTGAAGGAGAATACTCTGGTGAAGAAGGAATAGGTGAAATGACAGACTCAGCATGTGCTTTAGACTGGCTTTTATTAAATAATGCAGAAAGTACAAAAGTTTGGGTAGTAGGTTTTTCCTTTGGAGCTTTTATAGCTTTAAATTTACTGATGAGAAGACCTGAAATTCAAAATTTTATTGCAATATCTCCACCAGCTGATAAGTATGATTTTAGTTTTTAGCGCCATGTCCTGTTTCAGGAATGATTATGCAAGGAGATAATGATGATATTGTTAATGAAACTGATGTAGCTTTATTTGCAAATAAATTAGATGCTCAACGCTCTATAAGTATTAAATATTCTAAAGTCAAAGGAGCTGATCATTTTTTTACAGACAAACTAGATATAGTTAATGATACTATTAAAAAATATGTATCTAAGACTTTAATATCAAACATCTAACTTTTATAATAAAATAATATACCACCTGAAGAATTTTTACTCACACCTGTAGTATTTTTAAAAGTATAAGGTTTTCCTAATATGCTCCTTACTGCTAAATAACCAAATGCCTCTGCTTCTAGACTATCCCCATCTAAATCTATATTTTCAGCTACTAAAACTTTAGCTGCAAACTTGCTCTTTAAACTTTTTATTAAAACTTGGTTTTTTCTACCTCCTCCAGTAACTATTATTTTTTTTAAATTGTATTTTTAACTTTTATATAAATAATTTCTGTTATTATATCAATTAGTGTGGCTAAAGCATCTTTAATGTCTAAAGTAGCCATATAGGTTAAACAAATCTTATCTAAACTATTTCGATCAAATGATATACTTTGAAAGTTTTTTCTAAATAAATCTAAAGTTTTCTCTTTAATTATATTATTTATATGGCCTTTATTAGCAATATTGCCATTTTTATCCATTGATATTTTCAATCTATTATACATCAATAAATCTAAAGGACCATTACCTGGACCAGTATCAAAACCTAAAAAGTCTTTTTTACTTTTAATAATTGTAATATTTGATACTCCTCCAATATTTAATACTCCTACAGGTAAATCTAAATTTTTTTGCAATATTAAATTTTTATGGAAAATAGGCACTAATGGAGCTCCTTCACCTCCTTTATTTATATCAGCAACTCTAAAGTCACTAACTACATTAGTCTTAAAGTACCGCATAATAGTTTCTGAATTTATATATTGCCATGTCCATCCTGAATTAGGGTTATGAAAAAAGTTTGTCCATGTAATCCAATTATATCAACTTTTTTACCAAATTTTTTAATAATTTTTTCAATTACTTGTTTGTGTTTATTATCTATAACTTTTGTTATTTTTTTATAATTTTTTAGGATAGAATTTTGATAAAGAGCTTTTTCACTATTACTATATTTAATAAAGCTAGTTTCTAATCTTTTTATATAATGTTGACCATCTGTTTTTATAATCGCAGCATCCACTCCATCAAATGAAGTTCCACTCATTGTACCTAATGCGTAAAAATATTTTTTATTAATATACAAGAAAATTAATTATCTTTATGAGAATGAATTATGGCTTCTACCTCCTCATTGCTTAAGCCGGTGGCTTTTATAATATCTAAATGATCTTGTCCTTTTCTAGCCATTTCTATAGCTTTTGTCATAGCCTGTTCTCCACGAATATCATCAGCTAATCTAGAAGCATTTTGATCTAACCTTTTTAAATAACCAGCAAGGTTATCTATTTTATTTGAATTATCACTAATTTCTAATGATAAAGCTTCAATCTCCTTTAAAAGAGCAGTCTGATTTTCATTAGATTTTTCTACTTCAGTAAAATATTTATTTTTAAATTCAAAATCTTTCCAAAACTTCCATAATAACAATATAATTATAAATGATAAAAAACAGTATAGTTTTATAAAATCAAGATTTTCCATACTTTATTATAGAAAATTTAATCTGAATGTATAATTATTTTTTAGAGTTTTATATGAAGAAAATCTTTAAACAAATTCAATTTATATTCATTTAAGATTGATAGTTTTTCAATCAGTTTTACAGTACTCTCAAGTTCATTAAACTGCTTTATTTCTTCTTTAAGTGATTTAGTTTTTAAATTCACTTAGTATTATATCCAACTTTTTAGAGGAATCTTTAACACTTTTTGCATCTGATTTAAATGATGCTATCATTTGCTCTAGAGTACTTTTAATATCTTTTAACACAAAATTACTTAATGTCTGAATAGGCTTGTAATAATGCGTCTGCTACTTTATCTAAATCTACTGGATAATCTCCTCTAGCAATAGCATCTTTAATAGCACTTACTTTAACTGAGTCAATAGGAGCATCAGCACTCATATCTTTAACTTTCAATTCTGAACTAATTTGAACTTCATCATTAGTTTTTTCAGAATTAGTTTGAGTATTTTTAGAAACCTTAATATTAGTCTCTTTACCTCTAATCTCATCAGAAACCCTTTTATTCTGGCTATTTCCTACGTTCAAGTTATTTAATTTATCTATCATTTATATTCTCCATATTTGTATTAACGACCAAGGTCATAAAATATTTAGCGAAAAATTGAAACTTTTTTATTATTTTTTACCCAAGCTTTTATTGGTTTTCCAGTACTTTTATTGAGGACTTCTACATAATCTCCTTTCATAGCAGAGTTTAATGCAATTCCTTCAATTAAGATCTGTATTTTTGATTTATTATTTTCAATAATTATTTTCTGTCCTTCTTGTACCGTCCAATTTTTTTCTATATGTCTATCTCTCAAAATTTGTCCTTCTCTTAAAGAAACTTTTATTTTTCTTCCTAAAACCTCTTTTTTATTAGAAAAATAATTACTAGCACCTTTTTTATTAGTTTTTATTAAGTAAATATCATTTTCAGTAATAATTTGGTTTTTTTTAAGGTTTTTATTTACTTTTATTAAACTCACTTCTGTATTTTTTTGTTTTTTTTTTTTGTAGGCTTTTTTTTAACATTTTGAATTTTTATTCTAACATTATATGTCCATGGATTTTCCTGAGGACAAATTATTTTAAGTGTTTTATATGTTTCAAACTTTTTTTCTTAATCTCTATATTTTTTTTACAATTAGGTAACTTAAGTTTTTTATTTATACTAAAACTTTGAGATATATCATTTTGTTTCAAGTATTCTTTTATAGCATCATTAATCTCTGAATTACTTAATCCAAAGGCATTTCCTATCAAAAAACAAAAAAGTATTATATTTAATTTTTTTACAAGCATCTAATTCCCAAAATAATAAATATCTTGTTCTCTTGAAAAATCATTAGAAATATTTTTTTTTTATTTGCATTTTTATAAATTAAATCTTTAATTTCATTTACTGATGGCAAATATAACTTTTTATTTGCAAACATAAAGTTAGCATTATTTCTTACAAATGCATGTTTATTTTTAAGTACTACTGCTGACTTAACAACATTCAAGTTTAAATTTTTTGAACTATAAAATTTATCTAAAATACCAGATAAACTATCATTCTTTTTAATTTTATAGTAAGTACTATAATCTTCATTTTCATGAAAGTTTTGACTTTTACTATTATTTGATGATTTTTCAGAATATTCATAAACTACAAAAGGCTCAGCAAATAAAGAACCACTAATGAAAGAATTTAATAAAAATAAATAAAAATAATATTTTTCATAATGATTACTCCAAGAATCTAGCTTCTTTTCCCAAGAAACTATCAATTTTTAATTTAGAATTTAAAGGTGATAATGTTGCTCTATTATTATTTAACTTACTAATTGATAACATAGTTACACTGTTAGTAACATTATCCTCTAATACCGCTAGTTGATTTACTCTTAGTCCTTGTTTTTGTCCTAATGGAACTTCTAATTGATTATTAACAATTTTAATTTCTGCAACTATTGGTTCGCAAAACAACTGTGTAGATATAGTATCATAAATATCTTTTGAAATATCATTTAATTTACTATTAATAAAGTTCTGATCTTTTTTGAAAAAAGCTCAATCATTTCAAAATTACTGTCAATATTAGTTGGTATAAAGTATTTTTTTCTACTGCTGCTACAAAAGTATTAGAAATAGCATTGTATATTTCTATTTTGCTATTAAAGCTCAATACATCCTTATCAAAAAGATGTTTGTTTTCTGGATTATTTGAGCTCTCATTATTATTGGAAAGATAAAACTTTGGGAATATTTTTGATTTGTTTAAACTAAATGAAGGAATATAAATATAATCACCATTATTTAGACTATCACTTCCATTTACTAAAGTTTTATAATCAAATGACTTATCAAAATTATCAAAATTAAAGTCAAATTTTTTGCTAGAATAATTTGTGTAATTAATGTTTTTGTTATTTAACATATGTCTTCTTACTTGATATAAAATTTTATCAATATAACTATAAGCCCAAGATGGAGTATTAGTATTTATTATGTAATTTCCTTTGAACTCTTTTATATTTAAAATTTTTCTTTTTGAACATACACTATCAAAGTTGTTTAGGTTTCCAACAACAGCTTCTACCTCAACTATATAATTTTGATCTTCCTTATAAGATTTTAAAATTTTATAATCTAAAATCTTGTTATTAGGTTGAACTAGAAAATTTTCATTAAGATTTGTTTCCTCATCTATACTACTAAAACCCTTGACTTCTGCTCCAGCTTTCATTGATGCAAAATATAAAGCATCCTCTAAAGCTCGTCTTTTAGCTATATTTTCATCAATACCATAAAGATTAATTTGACCTTTAGCGTAAACCTTCACTAAATTATTAGTTGCAATAATCTCTTCAGAGTTAGAATCAATATTATTATTATCTGCTAAACCTTCAGATAAAATACCTGCTGCAGTAGCTCCAAATAAAATTTCTTTTCCACCAATTTTAGTTATTTTCTTTCCAATCTCTTTAACTAAGATTAAAAGGCACTATATTCTCTAAAGTCTTAGTTAAATATTTTCCTGATTTAATTACTGTGTTTTCTGCCGCAGCATTGTATGAAAAATAAAAAAGAGATATTATTATGAAAAAAATATTTTTCATATTTATGCCTTAATACTTCTTGCTTCTCTAAGTAATAATAACATAATTTCTCTATCAATTTCTAATACGGTTTCATAAGTGTCATCACCAGTAGGATTAATTCTTACAGTTTTTGCACCTCTAATTGTTCCTTGTACCATAGTTCTAAAAGTATCGTTTTGAGTTACTAAATCTATAACAGTAGTTCTAGAGTCAACTTTTAGTCCGTGAATTTGTTCTGCTAACTCTCTCATTGCAGCCATTCTTGCTGCTCTTATGGCCATTAATCTTTTTTGTGCAACGTTTTTACCTGGTTGTGTTGATACTACCGCATATCCTATTGCAGTTATAGTTGGTATCTTTTCAACTGAGGCAGATAAAATTTCCTCTGTAGCTTTGATAACATCCTGACCTTCTTCAGGAATTTCTATGCTTTCAATTTTCGCTTGTTTATCTTGATTTGAATATGGGAAACCTAATCCTGTATACTGATTAGAACAACCTGAGGCTAAAATACCTAATAAAATAAAAATATAAAAGTACTTAATCATAATATTTCTCCAAAATTTTGAAACAATTCCTGCATATAATATGCCAAAAATAAAAAGTCAAAGCATAATGCTATTTTATTTAGTTTATTTTTTTTGGAGTGGCATAAATATTGCTTCTCATCTTAAATGATAAAGTTTTTATTAAATATTAAAATATTTTGAAGGTAAAGTGTCAATTTTTTGAATTAAATTATGGATACAGTAAAAAAAGATAGAAATTTAGTAATTAAGGTAATTTCAAGTATAAGTCTACCTATCGGTATTCTTATATTAATGACAATGATGGTTATTCCACTTCCAGTCTTCTTATTAGATGTTTTCTTTACTTCAAATATATTAATTTCATTAATAGTACTAATGGTTGCTTTACAAACTTTTAAGCCTTTAGATTTTTCAAGTTTTCCTACAGTATTGTTATTTGCTACTGTTTTAAGATTAGGTCTTAATGTTGCCTCTACTAGAATAGTATTAAGCCAAGGACATACTGGTACCGATGCTGCTGGTAATGTTATTGAAGCTTTTGGTAATTTTGTGATTGGTAGTGATTATGTAGTTGGTATATTTGTATTTGCTATCTTGATAATAATTAACCTTGTAGTAATTACTAAAGGAGCAGGAAGAGTATCTGAAGTTTCTGCTAGATTTACTTTAGATGCAATGCCAGGCAAACAAATGGCAATTGATGCTGATTTAGGTGCAGGTATACTTAGTAGTGAGGAAGCAAAAGAAAAAGACAAAGTATAGAAAAGGAAGCAGACTTTTATGGAGCAATGGATGGAGCATCAAAGTTTGTTAAAGGAGATGCAATTGCTGCAATTTTAATTTTAATTATTAATGTTGTAGGTGGTCTTATAATAGGAACTACTCAACATGATTTATCATTTACTAATGCAGCAGAAAATTATGTTATCCTATCTGTAGGTGATGGATTAGTGGCTCAAATTCCATCTTTATTACTTGCAATGGCAACAGCAGTTATAGTAACTAGAATATCATCTAATTTTGATTTATCAGATCAAATTTCTCAAGAAGTTGGTATGACTAAAGCATGGTTTCCGGCTGCTGGTGTATTACTTCTAATAGGATTTATTCCTGGAATGCCAAACTTACTATTTATTATAAGCGCTTTTTTTTGCTGGAGGAATAGGATATTATCTTCTGAAAAAAAGTAGAAAAGATGAAATAGAAGAAAGTTTAAAAATAGAGGAAGAAAATAATGAAGAAGACAAAGACAAAATAAACTTAAATGAAATAGCAGATAACTCATCAATATCTATTCAATTAGGTTATGGGTTGATAAAACTTGTTGATAAAGATAATACAGGTCCATTGATTTCAAGAATAACTGGTGTAAGAAGACAAGTTTCTAAAGACCTTGGATTCATAATGCCTTCAGCCAGAATTACTGATGACCTAAATCTTGGTGCAGATGAATATACTATAAAGCTAGGACATACTATTGTTGGACAAAATCAAGTTTTTCCAGATAAACTTCTAGCTATTCCAGGTTCAGATAGTGATATTAAAATTCCTGGAATTCAAGTTAAAGATCCATCATTCAATATGGATGCTGTATGGATAGATAAACATAACAAAAATAAAGCAGAAGCTTCAGGTTATATGATAGTTACACCAGAAGCTGTAATTGCAACTCATTTAAATCAATTGTTAGTTAAGCATGCTGGCGACTTAATTGGACAGGATGAAGTTCAAGATTTACTAGATAATTTGCAAAAATCTTCACCTAAGTTAGTAGAAACTGTTATACCCAAAATTCTTCCTTTAAATCAATTAACAGGAATTTTAAAAATATTACTTTCAGAGTCTGTACCTATAACTGATTTAAAAGAGAGTTCTAGAACTTTTATCTAATATTAATATTTCTAAAATGTCTATAGTTGAAATAGCAGAAATCATAAGACCAGCCTTAGTAGGACTTCTTATACAAAAAATATGCCCTATAAATAAAGAGCTATCTGTAATAACACTTTCTCCAGAGATGGAGCAAATTATAATTAATGCCCTTAAAGAGAAAAATACTACAGGTATTTCATTAGATCCAACATTTACAAAAAATATGCTTAAAGCTATTGCACAAGCTTATGAAACAGCATCATCAAAAGGAGATAATTGTATATTACTTACATCTCCAATCATTAGAAAAGATTTAGCAAATTTAATTAGACAAAATATTGAAGATCTTCATGTTTTAGCCTTTACTGAATTACCTGAAACCAGAAGAATAAATATAATTGCCACAATAGAAAACAAACTACAAGAGGAGAATAATAAATGATTAATGGAACTACAGTGATTAAAGCTAAAGATACTGCTACTGCCATGGAAAAGGTAGTTAGAGAGTTAGGAGAAGATTGTGTTATTTTATCTACTAAAAAAGTAAATGGGCAAGTTTCAATAACTGCTTCTAATTCTAAGAAGGCAAAGGATGCTGTTAAAAAAAGATACGATAAAAAAAAGTTTGCTAATATTTATAAATTTAATTCTGGAAAACTGAATATTAAAAATAATAAAATAAATAATCCTCAGAAAAAATTAGTGAAGATAAAGCTTCTTCTTCAAGCTTTTTAAATTTACATTATAAAGATATAATAAAAGAAGAAATGAGTATTCTTTTAGAAAAAATTGATAAAAAATTGGAGAATATTTATATTACGGATAATTATAAAAATTATAATTTTTCTAATTTTTTAAAATTAAAACAGGCTGGGTTTTCTAATAAAGTATTAGAGAAATTTTTAGATAAAAATCTAGAAAATAGTTATGAAGAATCACGAGTTAATTTTTTTAGAAAGTTATCAGAAAATTTATCCTCTCCTTTTCCAGAAAGAATTTTTAATTCTAAATTAATACTAGTTACAGGTACATCTGGTACTGGTAAAACTACTATGACGGCAAAAATAGCTTCAGCAATTGTAGATAAGTTAGGAAGAAACAATATAGTTTTAGCTGAATTGTGTAGAAACAGCAAATCTGCTTCTGAAGATTTAAAATCTTTTGCTAGATTACTTAATATTCCAATCACTAATCAATTAAAAAATGGAGATTTATCTGATACAATGATTTTAAATGATAATGCTAAAATAGTTGTAGATCTAGCAGGTGATATTGAAACAGGAAATAAAATTATAGAAAGCTTAGAAGCACGACATGGTGATAATAATATATGTTCTATTCTGTGTTTGCAAAGCGGCTCTTCAACAGAAATGATAGAAAATACATGGGAAAAAAATTAAAGCACAAAGACCTATAATAGCTCTAACTAAATCTGATGAATGTAATTTATCTAGTATGGCAATAAGTAAAATAGTAGAATTAAAAGGTAAAGTAGGCTTAGTTAGCGGTACTAGATCTATAGTTGATTCATTATTATTTACTAATTCAGATATTTTAGCTAAATATATGAAAGAAAACTTTTAGGAAAAGACATGTCAGAAACACTAGCTATAGCAAGCGGCAAAGGTGGTGTCGGTAAAACAACAATATCAGTAAATTTAGCCCTTACACAAGCTAGATCTAGTAATTGTTTGTTATTAGATGCAGATATGGGTATGGCAAATGCTCATATATTACTAGGAATCAACCCCAAAACCTCAGTAAGGATGTAATTGAAGGCAATCTTAGTTTAGAAAGTGCAATAGTTAAAGGACCTAATAATATTCAATTTCTATCTGGAGGGTCAGGCATTACTGAACTTTTGAGTATTGATAAAAAAAAAAAATTCAATTTTATTAGAAGCTTTGATACTCTATCTAAAAAAGTTGATCATTTATTTGTAGATGTAAGTGCTGGAGCTGATGAAATGGCTCTGAATATGATATCCGCATCAGATAAAATATTAATAGTATTAATTAATGAACCTACAAGTTTTATGGATGCTTTTACCTTAATAAAAGCTTGTAATTTAGAATTAAAATTTAAAGAGTTTTGTGTTATTACAAATATGGTTAATAGTGAGCATCAAGGTAAGCTAGTTTTTCAGAAATTTAATGACATAGTAACAAAATTTTATGATGTCAACTTAGATCATGTAGGTAGTCTATTAAACATTAAAGAAATTAGAGATTCTGTTTTAAAAAAACAACCTATAGTATTAAATAAAAAAAATAAAAGTGTAGTAAGTTTATTTAATAGACTATCTACAAATATAAATAATGCTTCTAAAAATATACATAATGGAATAAAATTTTTTAACAATACAAAAATTAAATAAATGGCTATATCCTATCAAAGTATTAACTCAGAAAATAAAGAAACGTTAATTAAAAGCTGTTTAAACCTAGTAAAAAAAAAAAAAATAGCTTGGCATTATCACGGTAGAGTAAAAAATATTATAGAAATAGATGACCTCATACAAATAGGCATGCTTGGTTTAGTAACAGCAGCAGAAAACTTTATAGAAAAGCCAGGTGTTACATTTTCAAGCTATGCACGTATTAGAATAAAGGGTGAAATAGTTGATTTTTTAAGAAAAAATTCAAACTTATGCAGAAGTACAATAGTTAATAAACAAAAATATGATAAATCATTTGAAAAATTACAAAAAAATTTAAATAGAGACCCATATGACCATGAGTTAATACAAGAGCTTAATATAGATATAAATGAATTACATAAATGGAAAGAAGCATTTGCCGCAAATAAATTAGAGAACTTAGATGCGGTATATGATGAGTTTTCGATATGGTTTTTATCTAAGGAAAATGATCCTGAAGAAAAATTTAATGAATTAGAGTTAAGAAATGCTTTACTAAAAGCACTCAAAAAGCTAGAAAAAGTTGAGGCATTGGTAATACAACTTTACTATGTAGAAGAACTAAATGTATATGAGATAGCAAAAATTTTAGAATTAACAAATGGTAGAATTTCACAAATAAAATCTTTTGCTATAAAAAAATTAAGAAATGAAATTAAAAATATTATTTAAACTATGAGTGAATGGCTACAAGTAAAAAGTTTAGAAATGCTTGTTTCAAAATCTGAGCTTAACTTAGATATTAATAAAAATAGTGATGTTTTATTATTCTCTTGTGACTTACTAAATATTGCTAGAGGAAGATGCGATTTAGTTTTAAAAAAAACATTAAACTCATCTATAAGTTATATAAGTATTAATATGGATAAACCAGTGATGGTAGGTGAAATAAATTTTTCAAAAGAAAAATTTGAAAATATACTTAATAGTATAGATAAATTTTTAAATAAAAATAATAATAAAAAGCTAAAAATTATTTTATTTTTAAATAAACCTTTAGCAGTAAATAATTATGGTGTATTAAGTATAGATCAAAATATAAAACTAGAAATAATAAATTTAAAATTAATATTTCCTATAATTTAAAATTATTCCATTAACCTTCTAGTAATATCAACACTAGTTTGCATAATTCTCGCATTACCATTAAAAGCTTGTTGTGTTCTCATCATAGAAACCATTTCATTAGTTATATCTGTATTAGAACTTTCTAATGCACCAGACATAATTTCTCCAAAATTACCTTCAAGTGGAGCTCCTAATACTTGTAAACCACTCTTACTTGTTGCTTGAAAAGCATTTGATCCTACTGATTTTAATTCAGTATCATTATTAAATTTGGCTAAAGCTATTTTTCCTCTTTGTATAATATTATTCAGACCATAAGTTGTCTCTATATTACCATATGCATCAATATTAATTCCTGTTAGACTCACAGTTCTTCCCTCTAAACTCTCTATTGATAAGGGAATATTTATAGGTTCAGCTGACGTAGTAATTAATCCATTTACTTCATCTCTTCTGTAACCTGCTACATTAAAACCATCAGTTGTTATTAAATTTCCAGAAGCATCTAAACTAAATGAACCATCCCTTGTAAACCTAGGGTCAGCACCTATTTTCGGAGATAGTATAAAAAAACCTCTTCCAGATATATTCAAATCAAGGGCACCACCTGTCATAATAGGCGAGCCTTGTTTCATAATTTTTTGACTTCCCTGAAAAAGTGATCCAAGTCCTACTTTATTGTTAGGACTATCAGAGAGTGCCTTTGAGTAAAAATCTACAAATTCAGTTCTACTTCTTTTGAAACCATTAGTACCAGCATTAGCAATATTATTAGATATAACACCTAAATCTTTTGAGATTGCATCTAATCCATTCCTTGTTATAGTAAACATATGAAAAATATTCCTTTTTTTGTTATGCTTGCAAAAATAGTACCAATAAAACTAAAAGTTTAGTATGAGTAAAAAAGAAGAAAAAAAGCTTAGTTCCAGTTAAGAAAAATACTCTACCTGTTCCTGTTAAAAAAGGAGAATTAAAAACCCCTTTCTCTTTAGTTGATGAAACTATTTATTTGAGTAATAGAAAAGATGTTCAATCTATTTTGCCTGATGTATTAGGGAGAGTACTTGCAAGAATATGGATAGATGCTGAATTTAGGGATGCATTTAAAAATGAACCTCAAAAAACACTCGAATATCATGGAATATTTTTACCTGAAGGAATGACATTAGAATTTCAGAAACCTAATTCCGATAGACCTAGAATTGTAGTTTATGAAAAAAAGCCTAATATTAAGTTTAAAATGAGAGTGCTACATTTACAGCTTGTTATGATAGCAGGAAGGTAATGGTATTTTTTAAAACATTTATATATTTTTTTTAGTTATAAAATATTTATATGCAGAAATACCAAATTTAGAAAATAGAAATAAAGAAACAATTAAAAATAATATAGTAAATACTTATATAAGAAGTATGAATAAATGGGATATTCCATTTCAAGATCTATTAGAAAATAGATCAGGTGCAGCTTGTATTAATTGGAGCAGTTTAACTGAAGATTTTTTAAAAACAGGTATGTTTGATGCTCTAGGTTATAGTCAAAATATACCTAATAAAAAGGCATCACAGATAGCAGCAGTAAGCGGATGTGAAAAAATGAAAGAATATTATAAGTTAGAAAATACTTGCATTTTGCGAAGTTATACTAACTAATGATATTAATGAAGTAAGTTTACCAATTAAAAAATTTGATATGAAAAAAGAGTTTGAAAATGCAATTTTACTGTATAGAAAAAATGATTATGAGCAAGCACTAAATAAATTTGAAAAATTATCAGATTTAGGTGATGCTAAATCGCAACATAATTTAGCTGTAATGCATTATAAAGGTCAAGGAATTCCTCAAAACTTTAATAGAGCTTATTATTGGTCTGTTATGTCTATGCTTAATGGTCAAAAAAAAAGCTGAAATACTAATGAAAAATAATCAAAAAAGACTTAGTGATAAAAATAAAATAGAAATAGAAAGCGAAGTAAAGATAATTTAGAAAAAGCAATTAATGAAGGAAAAGTATATGCTGTAATCCCACTTGCGAAATGGCATTTAACCTTTCCTAAAAAACCAGATTATACTAATTCATATTTATGGTTATCTGTAGCATCTGCTTTAAATATAGCTAATAGTAATAAAGCCAGAAATTCTATTATCAAAAAAATAAAAAATAAAGATCTAGATGAAATACAAAATGAGGCTAATGAAATTTTTAATAAAATGATAAAATTAACAAAAATAACTCAAATGGAGTAATTAAATGCAATATAATGTAAAATGGATAATTAACGGAAATATTACAATTGCTGCAGACTCTAAAGAACAAGCAGAAGAAAAAATAAAAAAAACTTTAGAAATTATAATTAAAAAAAATAAAGATGATTTTGAAAATATTGGTGCCATAGCAATTCAAGGCTCTGCAAACAAAATAAATAATGAATAAAAAGTCTATTAGAAAAAGAATTTGGGAAATACTAGAAAAAAGTAATTCTAATGACAAAGTGAGCTTTTATACTGATATTTTTCTTATAACTCTAATAATCTTTAACATTATAGCTGTACTATTAGAAACAGTTGATAGTATATATTCCAAGTATGCATTAGAGTTTTTGATTTTGAGAGATTTTCAACTGTAGTTTTTCTTATTGAATATATCTTAAGAATTTGGGTTTGTGTAGAAGAGAAGATTAAAAAAAATAAACTTATAACAAGATTAAAATATGCCTCTACTTGGCCAGCAATTATTGATTTATTAGCAGTATTATCTGGATTACTCCCTATGATATTTGAAGTAGACTTAAGAATTTTAAGAGCTCTTAGAATGCTAAGACTTCTAAAGTTTAGTAGATATTTTAAAGTAATGAACCTGTTATTAGGAGTTTTAAAAGAAGAAAAACAATCATTTCTAGCTGCAATGTTTTTACTAACTATAGCTATGCTAATAGCTTCCACAGGTATTTATTTATTTGAAAAAGATGCACAACCAGATAAATTTAGTTCTATACCAGAAGCAATGTGGTGGGCAATTGCTACTCTTACTACCATAGGATATGGAGATGTTACTCCTGTGACAGGAATGGGAAAGTTTTTTGGTGCTATAATAGCTATAATTGGTATTGGTGTTGTTGCCCTTCCATCAGGTATACTTGCATCAGGTTTTACTGATCAGTTGAAAAGAAGGCAAGCCCAATATGAAAATGAATTATCTAAAGCTTTACAGGATGGAGTTATAAGCTCTTCAGAAAGAAATAAACTTACCAAAATAGCTAAAGATATGAATCTTTCAGAAGAACAAATTAAAACTATGGAAAAAAAGTTAAAAGAAGTTAGTTAATTAATTTTTCTGTTTATATTTATTTTTTGTATAATAGCAAAAGAAATAATAATAGCTAACATAGAACTACCTCCATAAGAAATAATAGGTAAAGGAACTCCAACTACTGGAACAAGACCTATTACCATTGAAATATTAATTAAAAAATAAAAAAAATAATTAATAGTTAAACCAAATACTACTAATTTATCAAACTCATTATTTGCATAAAAACTAGACTTCATACCATAAAAAAATAAGTAAAAATGTAATAAAATTATTATAATAGAACCTAGAAAACCAAATTCTTCTGATAATATTGAAAATACAAAATCTGTATGTATTTCAGGAATAAATTCAAGTTGACTTTGACTTCCTTGCATATATCCCTTTCCTGTAAAACCACCTGAGCCTATTGCTATTTTTGACTGTGCTATATGATAGCCACTACCAAGAGGATCATTTTCAGGGTTTAGAAATGTAAGTATTCTATTTTGTTGATAATTATGTAATAAATTCCACGTTATAGGTATTAAAGATATAAAGATAATAAAACCAATTACAATTAACCATATATTAATACCTGAAACAATTATAATGCTCAACCCATTAGCCACTAAAAGCAAACTAGTTCCTAAGTCTGGTTGGTTAACTATTAAAAAAAAAGGTACTAAAATTAATAAGATTGGAAATAAACTTTTAATTAAAGAGTTATTTTTAATATATGCTACTTCACTATAATATTTAGCTATTGCTAGCACTAAAAATATCTTAGCAAACTCAGATGGCTGAATTGAAAAAAAAACCTAGACTAATCCATCTTTTTGAACCAGCACTTTCTATTCCAAAAAACATTAAAAAAATTAACAAAGCTACACTAATTAAATAAAAATATAAACTTAGACTTTTAATAAATTTATAATTTATTAATAGTATAAAAATAAAAACTGTTGAAGAAAATATAAATTTAATTATGTGATTTTTTACAAGTAGATTTAAATCTCCTCCCGAAGCAGAATATAAAACAGCACAACCTGTTAAAAAGAATACAAATAAAATACAAATTACTTCCCAATTTATTTTTTACAGTTTTGTAAAAATTTATTTTTACCTGATGATTTATACTCTAATAAATTCATATTATCTTTACAAGTTTCTTACAAATATCTCTAGCTATAGGAGCTGCTGTTTTTGAACCACTTCCTCCATGTTCTACTACTATACTAAAAGCAAACCTAGGCTTATCATGCGGAAAATATCCTACAAATAGAGCATGATCTCTCATTTTTCTAGGTAAATCCTCATTTTTAATTATTCCCTCTTCTCTTTCTCTCATTGTAATTCTTCTAACTTGTGATGTTGCAGTTTTACCAGCCATAAAATAATTAGATTTAATTTCTCTAGATTGATAGGCAGTACCATTAATATTATTTACAGTATTATACATACCCTGCTTTACATATGAGTATATTTTTCTTTCTAAAAAAGAAATTTTTTCAAATTTTTTATTAAATTCTTTATTTTTTATAATTTTTGGTTTCACAAGTTCTCCATTTGTACAAATTCTTGCAATCATAACTGCTAACTGTAATGGACTAGATAGTGCAAATCCCTGACCTATTGAGGCCACTATAGTATCACTTTTAGTCCATTCTGATTGAAATGTTTTTTTTTCCATTTTTTATTAGGTACAATCCCTTCTGAAGCAGGAAAAATTTGATCTAAATACTTAGCTCCTAGCCCAAATACTTTTGCAGTTTCTGATATTTTTTCTATACCTAAATTTAAAGATAAGTCATAAAAATAACAATCACAGGACATAGAAATAGCTTCATTACAATCAATAAAACCATGTCCTCCTTCTTTCCAGCAATGAAAAATTTGATTACCAAACTTATAACCTCCATTACAAAAGTATTTTTTATCTGGATTAAAATTTTCATCATTAAGAGCAGCAATGCTAACTATTAATTTAAAAATAGAACCAGGAGGATATGTACCCAGAGCTAGATCTATTAAACATAGGATTAAGTTCATCCTTTATAATATTATCCCATTTTTCCTGAGACATAGTTTTAATAAAATCATTAGAATTAAAAGATGGTTTAGAAACCATAGAAAGAAGCTCTCCATTTCTAACATCAAGCACTACTATAGAACCTGAATTATCTCCTAACCTTTCATAACAAAAATCTTGTAAATCTTTTGAAATAGAAACATTAATATCCTCACCTGGTACACCATTTACTCTAGAAATTTCTTTTACAACTCTACCATGTGCATTAACCTCTTCTTTTTTAATTCCGAACTTACCTTGAAGTTTTTTATCATATGATTTTTCAATACCTATTTTACCAACTACTGTTCCAGGAACATTTGCCAATTTAGGATATTCCCTCTTATCAGGTGTCTTAACATATCCTACTATATGTGAGGAAGAAATAGAATTGTATGATCTGCGTAATATCATTTCTATAAATACACCTCTTAATTCTGTAATATTAGAAGATATCTGTGCTACCTCTTTCCATGATAAATCATTTTTTATAGTAAATTGTAAAAAATCATTATTTATTAAACTTATATCTTTTAATAACTTTTCTTTTTTATTTTTCTCTAATTTTATGTACTTAAAAATTTGAACTAGATGGTCATACTTATCTTTAGTATTAGTATATCTATAAATTAATTGATATTGTTCTATATTTTCTGCAAGAATAAAATTATTTCTATCATATATAATTCCTCTTGCAGGTATTATAAACATAGAATTAATTCTATTATTTTCTGCTAATTTCTTAAACTTTTCTGATTGTCTAATTTGTAAATTATATAATCTTTCTATAATAAAAGTAATTGAAAAAAATTTGAAAATAAAAAATAAAAAAATTCTTCTGTTTATCTTATCAAACTTATTTTTATTATTTTCTCTCATACCTGATCTTGTGTCATTTTACTTTCTATCCAATTTAAAGTTATATAAATTATCGGAAAAATAAATAATGTTAGTAAATAACTCATTAAAAAATAATCAATTGATGGATAATTAGCAAAGTAAATAATTATGAATATATATATAAAAGAAAAATAAACTGTAAGACCAAAAATATATTTTACTAAATCAAATATTATTCCTCTTTTTTTAAGTCTTATTTCTAATATAAAAATACTTTCTTTTACTATAAAATAAAATAATGAACTACTTCCTATAGGAGTTCCTATAAATAAGTCATTTAATAGTCCTAAAAAAAAAATAAGATAATTATTCAGTGGACATTTCTTTTTAATTATCCAATAAATTATACCAGCTATTGAAAAACTTGGAGATAAAAAACTATATCCACTAGGTGGTATAAAAACACTACCTATAATTATTAATAAAATAATAGATATAATGGCCAATTTTCTATTTTGCATTATTTATTTTAATACTCTTATCATTATTTAAAATTATTACATTAACACTATCTACTAAATCCCAGTTCCTTGTTGGAAGTACCTTGATCTTATTACTTTCATAATTAAGGTTTTCTATATATAATCCCACAGGTAGTCCCCTTGGTAATAACCCTCCTTCACCAGAAGTAATTACTCTCTCTTTATCAAAAAGTTTAACTCTGGATTTTAAATATTTTACTTCTAATAAATCAGAATTATTTCCTATGACTATTGCTTTATGTTTTGATTTTTCAAAAAAAACAGGAATTTGTGAATTAATATCTGTTACTAATAATACTCTAGCTGATTTTTTTCCTACTTCAATTACACGACCAATCATTCCCCAATTATTTGTAACTGCATTACCTATGCTTAGCCCATTCTTAGTTCCTACATTTAGTGTAATTGTTTTAATATAACTTCCAGAAGAATTAGAGATAACTTTAGCTGTTATAAAACTATCAGGTATTTTATTAACACCATTCAATAACTTTTTTTTAATTCTTCATTTTCTACTAATAATTTTTGTGCTAAATCTTTCCATTTATAGAGTTCTTTATTTTCTAAGCTCAAATTTTTATTATTACTGTAAATGAAAATTAAAGAATTTATCTGATTTACAGCTTTATTAATTGAGTTTATAGGTAAACCAACTATTTCTAATACATAGGATGCAATGTCAGTAAAATAATTTTTAACTACTTTTAAATTACTCTCATCAACTTTTCCTAAGATAAGCAAAAGTATGGCAAAAGTAATTAGTAAAAAAGTACTTACTTTTTGTGCAGTTACTCCTGCATATGATCTCAGTCTGAGTAGTGAAGATTTTTTTACAACTTTTATCTTGTTGCTCCAAAATTAATATGCTGTATCTAAAACTTGGCCTAAATTTTTCATATTTTCTAAAGCTGTTCCAGTTCCTAAAGCAACAGATAATAAAGGATCTTCTGCTATAGATACTGGTAAACCAGTAGATTGTCTCAAAACAGTATCCATTCCATTTAAAAGAGCTCCTCCTCCAGTAAGAACTATACCTTTATCCACTATATCTGCTGCTAACTCTGGTGCTGTATTTTCTAAAGCAGTTTTGACTGCGTCAATAATTCCTCCTACAGGCTCTGATAAACTTTCGGCTACCTGCCTTTCTGATAATATAACTTCTTTAGGTACACCATTTATAAGATCTCTTCCTTTTATTTCCATTGATTTTCCATCACCACTTTCAGGAGGACACGCTGTTCCTATCTCTCTTTTAAGTTTTTCAGCACTAGCTTCTCCAATTAATAAATTATGGTGTCTTCTCATATAGCCTATTAATGCTTCATCCATATGGTCTCCACCTACTCTTACTGATCTTGCATATACTATTCCTCCTAAAGATAAAACAGCAACTTCAGTTGTTCCTCCTCCTATATCTACTATCATAGACCCTGTAGCCTCTGTTACCGGTAAACCAGCACCTATTGCAGCAGCCATAGGTTCTTCAATGAGATAAACTTTTCTAGCACCAGCGCTTTCAGCAGACTCTTGTATAGCTCTTCTTTCTACTGCAGTAGATCCATGAGGCACACAAATAACTATTTGAGGTGATACAAATGCTCTTCTATTATGAACTTTTCTTATAAAATGTTTTATCATTTCTTCTGCTACTTCAAAGTCAGCAATTACTCCATCCTTTAAAGGCCTAATAGCTTCAATGTTACCTGGAGTCCTTCCCAACATTTCTCTAGCTTCTTGTCCTACTGCAATAACTTTTTTACTTCCCAAATTAGTATTAAGTACTGCTACTACTGATGGCTCATTTAAAACTATTCCTGCATCCTTAACATAAACTAAAGTATTAGCAGTTCCCAAATCAATAGCCATGTCTGCCGATAATACACCTATTATTTTATTTAACATTATACCTCTATCTAATTAATTTTCTTTGTTGATAAATTTAAGTCTATATTTCTTTTTTTCTTTTCATTATTAATTTATTTAAAGCTATAATATAAGCATTAGCTGAAGCAACCATTGTATCAGTATCAGATGCAGTTCCACTAACACTAATATCATTTTCTTTTAATCTAACTGAAACTTCTGCTTGCGCATCAGTTCCTTTTGTTATTGCATTAATTAAAAACAACTCTAATTTAGCATTATTTTTTATTAAAGCATTTATACAATTAAATATTGAGTCAACTGGGCCATTTCCAGAATTAGACTTTTCTATTTCTTTCCCTTTATAATTTAAAATTACCTTAACCATAGGCTTTCTGGTACTTCCACAAGTTACTTCTAATAACAATAATTTTATCAAATCATCTTTTTGACTAACTTCATTGTCAACTAATGCAATTATATCTTTATCAAATATTTCTTTTTCCTATCACAGAGTTCTTTAAAATTTTTAAATGCTTCATTTATAAAATTATCACCTAAATTATAACCCATTTCATTTAACTTTTGCTTAAATGCATGTCTACCTGAATGTTTTCCCAATACCAACTTTGATTTATTTAGCCCTATAGTTTCAGGACTCATAATTTCATAAGTTCTATTATGTTTTAGCATTCCATCCTGATGAATTCAGCTTCATGAGCAAAAGCATTTGCACCAACAATAGCCTTATTAGGTTGAACAGTAAAGCTAGTAACAGCAGATAAAACTCTTGATGCGTTCATTATATGTTTTGTATTAATATCAGTGTAGTAAGGCAAAATATCTTTTCTAGTTTTGATTGCCATAACTATTTCTTCCATGGAGGCATTTCCTGCTCTTTCTCCAATACCATTAATAGTGCACTCTACCTGTCTAGCTCCACCTTCAATTCCAGCTATAGAATTTGCAACAGCTAAACCCAAATCATTATGACAATGAACTGATAGTATTATATCTTCAATATTATCAACATTATTTCTTATTTTCTTAAATATATCTTGATATTCTAAAGGCATACAATAACCTACTGTATCAGGTATGTTAATTGTTTTAGCTCCTGATTTAATAGCTATATCTATACATTTACATAAAAAATCAAAATCACTTCTTGAACCATCTTCAGCACTCCATTCAACATCATCAGTGAAATTTCTAGCATAACTGACACTGTCTTTTATTTGTTGAATAACTTCCTCTCTAGTCATTTGAAGTTTATATTTCATATGAAGATCACTTGTAGCTATAAAAGTATGAATTCTAAAACGTTTGGCAAAACTTAGAGCTTCATTAGCTCTTTCTATATCATCTTTATTAGATCTAGCTAATGAACAAACTATAGTATTTTTTGCTAACTTGAAACTTCTTTTACAGCTTCAAAATCTCCTTCTGATGCAATAGCAAAACCTGCTTCCACAATATCAACATTTAAAGACTGTAGTGTTTCAAATACCTTTAATTTTTCCTCTAAATTCATAGAGCATCCTGGAGATTGTTCCCCATCCCTTAAAGTAGTATCAAATATTTTTATTTTATTATTGTCCATAAGTTAATTATACTTAAGTATTTTCAATTTAAAAGAAAATACAGCATTTAGTTTTTATTAGTATCCACTAGTTTATTTTTTGTATCCACGGCATCATGTCTCTTAATTTTTTCCTACAACCTCTATTTGATGATCTTTTTTGAAATTCTTCGAGATGCCTTAAAGTTGGGTTGCTTTACTTTACTTTCTAGCATCCAATCTCTAACAAATTTTCCGGTTTGGATATCATTTAAAATAGCTTTCATTTCCTTTCTTGTATCTTTAGTGATTACTCTTTTTCCAGATACATAGTCTCCATACTCTGCAGTATTAGAAATAGAATATCGCATATTTGCAATTCCACCTTCATATAACAAATCAACAATTAATTTTTACCTCATGCAGACACTCAAAGTAGGCCATTTTGGAGCATAACCAGCATCTACTAAAGTTTCATAACCAGCAGTAATAAGCTCTGTAAGTCCACCACATAAAACTACCTGTTCACCAAATAAATCTGTCTCACACTCTTCTTTAAAAGTAGTCTCTATCATACCTGACCTGCCAGCTCCTAAACCTGCTCCATATGCAAGTGCTAGATCTAAAGCATTACCTGATTTATTTTGATAAACTGAAATTAAAGAAGGAACACCTCCTCCTTTAACGTACTCTGATCTCACAGTATGTCCTGGACCTTTTGGAGCAATCATAAATACATCTAAGTCATTTCTAGGTTTAATAAGCTCAAAGTGTATATTAAACCATGTGCAAAAACTAAAGCTGCATTATTTTTCATATTTTTATCTAAAAATTGATCATATATTTCTGATTGAATTTCATCAGGGGTTGCCATCATCATAAGATCTGCATCCTTTGCAGCCTCTTCAATAGTCAAAACATCAAAACCTGCAGATTTTGCTTTTTCTATAGAGCTTGAATTTTTCTTTAGCGCTATATTGACATTACTAACACCACTATCTTTTAAGTTAGCAGCATGAGCATGTCCTTGACTTCCATACCCTATAATTGTTATTTTTTTCTTTGATTACATCCAAATTAGAATCTTTATCATAGTAAACCTTCATTATTTCTCCTTAATTAATTTTTAAACTACCTCTGCTAATTGCAACTGCACCTGTTCTTGCTACTTCTACTAAACCTAAATCTTTCATTAATAAAATAAAAGCATTTAATTTATCAGAAGAACCAGTTAACTCAAAAATAAAAGACTGTTTGGTACTGTCAACAACTTTTGCTCTAAAAATATCAGCTGTTCTTAATGCTTCAACTCTTTTTTCTCCTTTACTTTTTACTTTTACAAAAATTAATTCTCTAGAAACAAAAGCTCCCTCTGATGTTAAATCAACTACCTTATGAACTAAAAATAATTCTTCCTAACTTGAGATTTTATTTGCTCAATCTTCATTGGTGTACCTGAAGTAATTATTGTAATTCTAGAAATGTTTTCATCCTCAGTTACTTTAGCTACAGTTAAACTATCAATATTATAGCCTCTAGCAGAAAACATACTGACAACTCTAGCAAGTGCTCCAACTTGATTTTCAACAAGAATTGCTAAAGCATGACTTTTTATTTGAGTAGAATCAATATTATTTTTTTCATAAACACTCATTTTTCACTAACTCCTTTTCCCCATATTGCTGACATTTCTCCTAAAATATTTTCTAATTCTATATGCCATAAACTTTCTAAATTTTCCTTTTTACTATTATTTAAAGTTACAGCAATGCCATGGAATCATAGACCAGGCTGTAATTGCAGAACCTTTAGCCGTTAATTTTAAATCTTTTACCTTTTTTAAACTTTTCAATTATTACTAGTTTAAATTGTAGCACAATTTTTCACATAAATGTAATAATTCTTTATTATCCTTGCTAAACATAAGATTAAATAAAGCTTTTTCTTCAATAGCAAATTTTAAATATGCTTTTGCTATTAAACGCAAGTTGTTCAGTAGGCAACTTTTGATTTTTTTTTTCAAGCAATATTACATTTAATAATTTCTTTTCTCCTAAAGAATAACCTCTTTTATTAAATGTTTTTTATCTTTAAAGTGATTGTAAGGTGCAGAAGAAACAACACCAATGTTTCTAGAAATTGACCTAAAACTAATTTCATCAAAACTTTTATAATTTAATAATTTTAGCACTTCATCTAAAATTGTATCCTTTAAATTTCCATGATGATAACTAGTTTTAGTCAAATTATTCCTTTTAAATTTTATACTAACATCTTTCCTTCTTTGGTAGATGTGGCAATATTATCACTATCTTTTAACTTCATCTCATTATGAGCTGCGCCTGAAGGAATCATTGGAAATACATTTTCTTTTTCATCAACACAGATATCTGCTATAACAGGTCCATCATAATCAATCATATCACTAACAACTTTTTCTAAATCATCAGGTTGAGTTGCTCTAACCCCTTTAATACCATAAGACTCTGCTAATTTTACAAAATCAGGTAGCGAGTCTGTGTAGCTTTCGGAATACCTGCCTCCATGAAAAAACTCTTGCCATTGACGTACCATTCCCAAATACTTATTATTTAAAATAAATACTTTAACTGGAAGTCTATACTGTTTTACTGTAGATAATTCCTGAAGATTCATCAAGAAAGAAGCTTCTCCTGCAACACAAATAACCAATGATTTTGGATGAGCAATTTGTACTCCAATAGCAGCAGGAAAACCATATCCCATAGTTCCTAGTCCTCCAGAAGTCATCCACCTTTTAGGTTTTTCAAACTTTATATATTGAGCTGCCCACATTTGATGTTGGCCTACTTCTGTAGTAATAAAAAAATCTTTATTCGATATTTGCTTGTTTAATGATACTAATGCTTGTTGAGGTTTTATAATTTCTTTAGAATTAACAAATGACAAACAATTCTTTTTCCTCCAGTTACTTATTTTATTCCACCATTTACTAGTAAAGCTTAGTTTTTTTATTTTGCTATAAGTAAGCTCTTTATTAATTAATTTTAAAAATTTTGAGACATCACCTATGATAGGCAAATCCACCTCAACATTCTTATTTATTGAAGATGGATCAATATCTATATGAATTTTTTTGAATTTGGCGAAAAACTATCCAATTTACCAGTTATTCTATCATCAAACCTAGCCCCTAAATTAATCATTAAATCACAATCATGCATAGACATATTTGCTTCATATGTGCCATGCATACCTAGCATACCTAAAAAAGCTGGCTTGAAGCAGGGAATGCACCTAATCCCATTAAAGTTGAAGTAATGGGAAAATTAGTTAATTTAGAAAATTTATGTAATTCTACACTAGCTTTATGTCCTGAATTTATTAAACCTCCTCCTATATAAATAATTGGTTTTTTTGATGTTTTTATTAAATTAATTGCTTGATTAATTTGTATTTTAATATTTTGTTTATAGTTTTCTTTCTTTTTAATTTTAAGATTTGAACGTAATTTAATTTTTTCATAATACTTTGTTTTACTATTTTGAATATCTTTTGGTAAATCTATAACAACAGGTCCTGGTCTTCCAGAGGAAGCAATAATATATCCTTCTAAAATACTTTCCTGAACTAAATCAACATCTTTCACTAAATAATTGTGTTTAGTACAAGACCTTGTTATTCCAACAGTATCAGCTTCTTGAAATGCATCAGTTCCAATCAAATGAGTAGGAACTTGTCCTGTAAGACATAATATAGGTATACTATCCATTAAAGCATCTGTTAAACCCGTTACAGCATTAGTTGCCCCTGGACCAGAAGTAACTAAAACTACTCCAACTTTACCTGTTGATCTTGCATAGCCCTCTGCCATATGAACAGCACCTTGTTCATGCCTTACTAAAATATGCCTTATTTTATTTTGTTTAAAAATTTCATCGTAAATAGGTAAAATTGCTCCGCCAGGATATCCAAATATATATTCAACATCCAAGTTTCTCAAAACTTTTAAAACTATTTCTGCTCCAGTATAAAGCATATAAACTCCTTAATTATTAACATTAAATTATTTTTTTAAAAGTTTCCACTACTAAAGAAAGATTATCTTCTCCATAAATTTTTAAATTTTGATCAAATCTATTCTCAAACCAAGTGTATTGTCTTTTAGCAAAATTTTTAGTTTTTTTAACTATTAAATTAGTAGCTTCTTCTAAAGTTACTTTATTTTCAATATAACTATTAATTTCTTTAAAACCAATAGCATTTTCTATATTACAATTAATTACTTTATTTCTATATTTTTTTAATTCTTGAACTAATCCTTCTTCTAACATTTTAATAACTCTTTTTTTAATATTTAATCTTACTTTATTCTTATCTGGACTAATAATACTTTAAAAAAATCATAGTTATTAGTTTTTTTATTTTTTGAATGAAAGTAAGTGATATTTTTTTTGTTTCAAAGTAAACTTCTAATAATTTAGATATTCTAAATTTATCAGCAATATTTAATTTAAGTGAATATTTTTTATCAATTTTTGCTATTAAATTTAATAAGTCTGCATCATTTATACTTTGTAACAATAAACTTACTTTTTCTTTAGTTTTGTTGATATTTTAGGCATATTATTTACACCTTTACATAAAAACTCTAAATATAAACCTGAACCTCCTACTACAATAGGAGTTTTGTTATTTTTTAAAAGTTTTTCTATTTTAGTATTAGTATCATTCAACCATTTTACAGCATTATATTTTATATTAGTTTCTACATAACCATAAAGATGGTGCGGAATGAGTTTATAATCATTTTTTTTAGGTTGTGAAGTAAGTATAGAAAAATATTTATAGACCTGCATACTATCGGCATTAATTATTTCACCATTAACTAACTTGGCTAAATTTAAAGCAAATTTTGATTTGCCAGATGCGGTTGGTCCGCCTACAATAATTATTTTTTCATTATTTAAATATATATATATTATTTATTATGAGTTATAAATGTTTTCAATTTGTATTAACTTTAGTTGCAACTAATGATAAAAACTATAAGGATTGTATAACTTTTATACAAAATATTTTCAATGAGAGAAAAGTTTCAGTTTCTCAGTCAAAAAATCTATCTAATCTTGTATTAGATATTTACTTTACCTGTAATCTTGAAGATTTCAATTTTATGAGAAAAAAAATATATAGCTTAAATAAAAAAGCTGATTTATTGATGCAAAAGGTAAAATATAGAAAAAAAAGCTAATAGCATGTGATATGGATATGACTATAATAAATGTAGAAACTATTAATTTAATTAATGATAATCTGTTAAAAAACAACCAAATTTCAAATATTACTAAAAATGCAATGAGTGGTAATATAAGTTTTGGGAAGTCAATAATAATTCGCACTAAACTACTAAAAGGAATAAAAAAAAAGTAGAAATAACAAATTTAATTAAAAAAATAAAAATTAATGAGGGTGTTGAAAGTGTTATAAGAACTATGAATAATTATGGACATCATACTATGCTTATTTCTGGAGGTTATGATTTAATAGCTAACAGTATAGGTAAAAAAGTTGGATTTAAGGAAATTAGATGTAATACTTTAGAAGTTATAAATAATCAATTAACTGGAAATTTAGAAAATACAATTTTAGATAAAAAGGAAAATTATTTCATTTAAAAAATACTATTAAAAAACTAAATATTAAAAAAGGTTTTACTTTAGCTGTTGGTGATGGAGATAATGATATTGATATGATTAAATATTCGGGTCTTGGGATAGCTTGGAATGCTTTTGAGAAAGTTAAACTTGCAGCAGATGTTAGTATAAAATTTAGTTTTAAATCTCTGCTATATTTTCAAGGGTATACTGATAAGAGATATTAAATTAGTTTAATTTCAAAGCAACAAAATTAATATTACCTTGTCTATTAATAAGTAATAAAACACCTTTTTTAGAACCTTTAAGGGAATTCATAATTTTTCTAAATGTGTTAATATCATTGACAGAGGATTGATTTATCTCCTGTATAATATCTCCCGGTCTTATTCCTTTAATTTCAGCATCTGTATTTTGTTCAACTTTAGTTACAAGTAAACCCTGATACATTTTCTGGAATATTTTGCCTCATTCTTATATCTTGAGTTATAGATGATAAAGTTATACCTAATTGCTCAAAATAATCACTTTGAAAGTATCTGGGACCGTATTATCTTTACTTTCTTCAACTTCTTTTTCTCTTCTTTCATTTCAGCAATAACTACATTAAGAGATTTTTCTTTTCATTACGCCATATTGTTACTTTTGAATTAGAATTTACTTTAGTTTCTGCAACAAGTCTTGGTAGTTTTCTCATTTCAGTAACTTCACTGCCATTAAAATCAAAATTACATCTCCTGGTTTAATGCCTGCTTTTTCAGCTGGACTATTTGGAATAACACTAGCAACAAGAGCTCCATAGGGTCTATCTAATCCAAGACTTGAAGCTAAATCTTCAGTAACGGTTTGAATTCTTACACCCAACCATCCTCTGATAGTACGACCATGCTCTTCTAATTGTTCAACTATATTTTCAGCTAATGCTGATGGAATAGCAAAACCTATTCCAACGCTTCCACCTGATGGTGAATATATAGCTGTATTCACTCCAATAACTTGCCCTTTAAGATTAAAAAGAGGACCACCAGAATTTCCTCTATTAATAGAAGCATCAGTTTGAATAAAGTCATCAAAAGGACCTGCATTAATGTCTCTAGCTCTTGCTGAAACTATTCCTACAGTAACTGTATTAACAAACCAAAAGGATTACCTATAGCCATTGCCCAATTACCTACTTTTACTGCATCAGAGTTACCCCAATTAACTGCTTTTAATTTGATATCAGTTTTAACTTTAAGTAATGCTAAATCAGTTTTAGCATCAGCACCAATTAATTTTGCTTGTAGTGTTTTGCCATCGTGAAGTACAACAGTAATTGAACTTGCACCTGCTATAACATGATTATTAGTAACTATTAAACCCTTATCATCAATAATAAAACCAGAACCTTGTGCTGTTTCGTTTCTTCTAGGTCTTTGTGGAGGAGTATTTTGTCTGGGAATACCTCTTCTCTCAAAAAAATCTTTGAAAAAATCTTCAAATGGGGATCCAGGGGGAAACTGAGGAGCTCTAGGTTGATTAATAGATTCTCTAGAAATGATTACAGAAACACTAACAACTGATGGTATAAGCTCATCTGCCAATTCAGAAAAATCTGGTTGTTCTATGGATGAAACTATAGAAATTTTCATCACTAATAAAAAAACTAAGAAATATTTTTTATAAATTTTAATCATATGATTTTACATTACGTTTATAATTCATTTTCGGATTATCCACAACAAAACAATTCCTATTAAAACTGAAACACCACCAATCATTCTTATCTTGTTTTCTGGATATATAGTAATTATTTGCAAAATTTTTTTAAGCCTTTTAGGAGAAGAAAATAGTAAAAGCCCCTCTAATATAAAAATCAACCCAATAGCAGACAAAAAATCAAGCATAACTAAGTACGTTGCTAGTTACCCTCGGCATTACCAAAAAATTCAAAAAAATCACTTTTTGGTGATAAAACCATAGTAGTATCTCCTTCAGTAAGTGCTTTACTATAGGCTTGCATAGCTCTGTAAAAGGCAAAAAAGTCGGGATCTTGATTAAAGGCCTTACCTAAAATCTTATTTTTTTGTGCATCTCCTTGCACCCCTAAGAATATCACTATCTCTCTGAGCCTCAGCTAATAAAACGGTTTTTTGTTTTTCTGATTCAGCAGTAATAAACCTAGCTTTTTCATTACCAACAGCCCTTATTTGTGCTGCTTCTTGTTGCCTCTCAGTTTGCATTCTTCTATAAATAGCTTCAGAGTTTTCAGAAGGTAAATCAGCCTTTTTGATCCTAACTTCTTCAATAGAAATACCGAATTGCGTGGCTCTAATCAGAAACCAACTCTGAAACCTCTTGCATCAAAAGCTCTCTTCTATCAGAAATAACTGCTTCTAATGGGACTTTACCTAAAACTGCTCTTAAACTATTATTTACCACTGAACCCAACCTATTGTTCAAAGCAGCTTCAAACCTTACTGTTTGATAAAACTTAAGTGGATCTACTATTTTATATCTAACAAATGCATCTACTATTAACCTTTTTTATCAGCGGCTATAATTTCCTCCGCACTGTTATCAAAAAGTAAGATTCTTTTGTCAAACTTAACAATATTTTGTGCCAGTGGAATCTTGAAATTTAACCCAGGCTCTTTAATAACTCTAATAGGTTCTCCAAATTGAAGTATAAGTGACTGTACCCTTTGCTCTACAAAAAATAGTGAGTTGTATGCCAATACTGTTAAAACAACTATAAAACTAAGTAAAATAACAAATCTTTTTTTCATTATTGTGCCTCGCTATTCTTTTTAAGAGATTTATTTAATTCTGGTAATGGAAGATAGGGCAATACTCCTGAGCCACTGTCATTATCAATAATTACTTTATTCATATTTTGCATTACCTTTTCCATCGTTTCTAAATATATTCTTCTTCTAGTAACGTCCTTTGCTTCTTTGTATTCATTGTAGACAGATAAAAATCTCTTTGATGCACCATCCGCAATAGCGATCACTTCTTGCTTATAAGCTTCAGCACTCTCTCTAATTTTAGATGCTTCACATTTTTGCCTCTGGAACTATTCTATTTGCATAAGCTTGAGCTTCATTAATTAATCTTTCTTGGTCTGCTCTAGCTCTTTGTACATCCTTAAAATCATCAATTACAGCAGGTGGTGGATCTGACTTTTGCAATAATAATGATGAGACAGTTATACCACTTTCATTTCTATCTAAAATTTTTTGCAGAGATTCTTGTGCCTCCTGCCTAACTTGATCTCTTCCTTCTGCTAAAGCAAAATCAATGTTTGTCTTCCCTATTACTTCTCTCATAACACTTTCTGCACTATCTTTAATATTTTTTTCAGGATCTCTAATATTGAATACATATTTTGCAGCATCAGAAACAAACCATTGCACAACAAAGTTAATGTCAACAATATTCTCATCTCCTGTTAACATTAAACTTTCTTCATCAACATTTCTGATGGATCCTGTATTTTGACTTCTAAAGCCTATCTCAACACTTCTGGTTGTAGTAACTGGAACTTTGATTACCTTTTCAATAGGAGACGGAACATGATAATTTAGACCAGGGCTACTTATGGAAACATACTTTCCAAACCTTAATACTACCCCTTGTTCTTCAGGACTTATAGTATAAAATCCACTCATAAGCCATAAAAAAGCCTAGTACCAAGAAACCCATAATAAAGCTTTTGGGTCCTTTTGAAAAAAATTTTCCACTTTCTCTTTAAATTGATTTAGCATTTTATCTAAATCATCTCCCTTATTTTTAGGATTCCAATTATTACCACCATTACTATTATTGCTGTCTTTTTTTCCCCAAGGATTGTTTCCCCCATTCCATGGCCCATTGTTTTTATTATCCCAAGGCATAATTTTCCTTTATATTTGAAATTAATTTAACTAAGTTACTATATATATATATTTATTGTAGAAGTCATTTTCAATAATAAGAATAGGAAAAAAGTTTGAAAGATAAAATTATAAACTCCTTTAGCAACAATCTTAGAGAATTAGTGTATGATATAGTTATTAAAGATAGAAAGATTTTTGTTACTTTAAAAGCTGAAAACTCTAATAAAGCAAAAGAATTTGAAAAATTAAAAGAAGAATGTGAACAAAAAATAACAAATCTTAATTTATTTAATGAAATAAATGTAACATTCACTGCAATCAAAAAAAGATTTTCAAAAGTTATTGTTGTATCAAGTTGCAAAGGTGGGGTTGGAAAGTCTACCTTGTCAGTTAATTTAGCTTTATCCTTAAAAAAACTAGGAAAAAAAGTTGGATTACTTGATGGAGATGTATATGGTCCGTCTATTCCAAAACTATTAAACATAAATAAAAAGCCTGATGTAAATGATAGAAAAAAATTATACCAGTGCCACAAAACGGAATAGAAGTAATGTCTATAGGTTTTTTAATAGATGAAAAAAAACCTCTAGTTTGGAGAGGGCCGATGTTACAAAGTGCTATTATGCAATTAATCAATGATGTTGAATGGAATTTCCTTGATTATTTAATTATAGATTTTCCTCCAGGTACAGGAGATACACAATTAACAATTATGCAAAAGCTTAAAATTGACTATGCTTTAATTGTAACTACTCCGCAAGAAATAGCATTAGCTGATACAAGAAAAGGAATAAATATGTTTAATAAGTTTAATGTACCAATTGCAGGAATAGTTGAAAATATGAGTTACTTCGTATGTGAAAATTGTAGTACTAAACATTTTTTATTTGGAGAAAATGGTGGAGAAAAATTAGCTAAAGAGTTCAATCTTAAACTTTTAGGAAAAATTCCTTTTCATTCTGCAATAGCAAAAAACTGTGATGCTGGTACCCCGAATTAATACATAATCACTCAGGTTTAAATAAAATTTATCTTGAAATTTCAGAAAGTTTAATTGATTAGTAAAAGCAATTCATCCCATTCTCTCTTAGAAAGAGAAGTATTTTCTCGTTTAACTTTTTTTCCTTTTATCATCTTTTTAATTACTTCTAATGCTTCTTGAGATAAATCAGCTGAATTTAATTTATAAGAACAAAAAGCTTTGTAGGTTATCGGCACCCACTTTTTTAATAACTCTACTAATATGTCAGCATATGCTCTGATCTCTAGTTGAGAGTGGCTATCAGCTCTAAGCGATAAAAAATGCATAAAATTGTGAAGGTCTACTTTCCAATACCATTGCGTATAAGTGTTAAGAGTTAAATTAATTCTAGCAAGTTCTCTTGATAAACCTTCTCTAGTACTGTTATAATCTTTATATTCTTCTTCATTTAACATCCATAAATAATTATTATAATTTCTTTCTGCATCTTCTTTTAGGATTTTAATAATTTTTTTTGCTAAATTACTATCAAGCTCTTGAGCTCTACCTTGTTTATTTGTGGCTGATTGTTTTGCTAAATTAGCTGCTTTAGGTATATAAAACTCATCTTCCAGAATAGAATATCTAGCAGAGTATTCATTAATATTTGCAGTTCTGTGTCTTATCCATTGTCTAGCTATAAATATAGGAAGCTTTACATGTAGTTTTATTTCACACATCTCAAATGGTGTTGTATGCTTATGTCTCAATAAATATCTTATTAATCCTTCATCTAAAGATTTCTTTTTTGTACCTTTTCCATAGGATACTCTAGCAGCTTGTACTATTGAGCTATCGTTACCCATATAGTCTACTACTCTAATAAAACCTTTATCTAGCACCTTAATTTGATTATACAAAACTCTTTCTAACCCAGCTGAAACAGGCCTGAAGGTATAATTTTTTTTTTCTGAGGTTAACGATGTCTTTATTTATATTTTTTTGCATTTAATAATATTAATTTCATAATAAAAAAATCAAATTAAACTTTAATGCTTTACATATTTCCTTATAATAAAAGTGTTATTAATTTAACTATAACGATAAACGGTGCGTGTAATAGGCGGACTGGACCCGGGGCGGTACCCGGCGCCTCCACCACGAGGGCGAAACAGGATCGACAGGCGTTGAAAAGCGTAACTCTTCGTTCGGTATTGTACCACCGCAAAGGACAAAATTATAAATGCAAACGACAATAGTCGTGATGTTGCATTAGCAGCGTAGAGCTGTTAATTTAACAATGCAGTAAACTCCTAAATTGGTCACACATTTTAGGCGGGGTTTGAAGGCACCTGGCAACAGAAGCCTTCAAAAAAGGTATTTATGAAATGAAAAAAAAAGATATATTTTTAGATTATAAAAGCTTAATAAAATCTAGCCTAATAGAAGTTGTTAAACACGCACTTAAAAAAACTTCAGAATATGGTGTTTCAAATGGTCACCATTTTTATATAACTTTTGATACCACTGATTCTAAAAATCAAATTCCAGAATATTTAAAAAAAAGATTATCCAAAGACTATGATGATAGTAATTGAAAATGAATTTTGGAATTTAAAAGTAGAGCAAGAATATTTTTCTGTTGATTTGAAGTTTAAAGGAAAAATTGATCATTTAAAAATCAATTTTTCATCTCTTAAAACTTTCGTGGATCCCTCAGTATCTTTTACTTTAAATTTAGATATAGAAGATAAAATTATTTCTAAAAACCTAAAGATAAAAAAAAGTATTGAGAAAAAAGCAGTTAGAAAATAAAAGCAATGTAATTTTTTTAAAACCAAAGAGTACTTAAATATGGCAGAAAGCTTTTCGTATCAAGAAATATTTAAAATAAATGACGATAAAATAGAATTTGAAAAAGTCTATCCTTTTGAAGGAGACTTAGTAAACTTTAATAAAAAAAAGTTTTTATTTATAAAGAAAGTAGTTTACAAAAGTTTTCAAAACTAGCATTTTACAACATTTCTCATTATCTTAGATCAAGTCATTTATCTAAGCTAAAAAAAATAATCAAAGACAATGAAGCATCAAATAATGATAAATTTGTTGCTTTTTCACTTTTAAAAAACGCTAATACAGCAGCAGGAGGTATTTTACCTATGTGTCAAGATACTGGTACTGCAATAATTTTAGCAAAAAAAGGAAACAATATAATTACCTCTGGTAAAGATGCTTATTTCCTATCTCAAGGCGTATATAAATGTTACCTAAAAAATAATTTAAGATATAGTCAAGTAGCTGCAAAAAGTATGTATGAAGAAAAAAATACTAAAAATAATCTTCCAGCACAAATAGATATTTATTCTGAAGGAAAGGATGAATATAAGTTTTTATTCATTGCAAAAGGAGGTGGGTCAGCAAATAAAACGTTTTTATTTCAAGCTACCCCTTCAGTTCTTAAAACAAAAAAAATTTTAGAATTTCTAAAACCTAAAATAGCTTCTATAGGAACTTCAGCTTGCCCTCCATATCATTTAGCTATAGTTATAGGAGGTTTATCTGCTGAAATGAATTTAAAAACTCTTAAACTAGCTACATGTCATTATTTAGATAGTATTCCTAAAAAAGGCAATTACCAAGGTATAGCATTTAGAGATATTAAAATGGAAAAAATATTTTAAAGATGACACAAGATTTAAAAATTGGTGCTCAATTTGGAGGAAAATACTTTTGTCATGACGTTAGAGTAATCAGACTTCCTAGACATGGAGCAAGTTTACCAATTAGTATTGGGGTATCATGTGGAGCAGATAGACAGATTATTGGAAAGATAAATAAAAATGGTATGTTTTTAGAAAAACTAGAAAAAAACCCTTCTAGATATCTACCTAAAATTAATCTAAAAAAAACTAACTAAAAAAGAAAAAGTTATTAATTTAAATAAACCTATTAAAGAGACCATAATAGAACTATCTAAACTTAAAGTCAAAACTAGATTATTGTTAAATGGTACTCTTATTGTAGCAAGGGACATAGCTCATTCTAAGTTAAAAGAAGAGTTAGATAAAGGTAAACCTTTACCAAGCTATTTTAAGGAAAACCCTATATATTATGCTGGGCCAGCTAAAACTCCAAATGGTTACAGTACTGGTTCTTTCGGACCAACAACAGCAGGAAGAATGGATTCCTATGTAGAGCAATTTCAAAAAGCAGGAGGAAGCCTAGTAATGTTAGCAAAAGGTAATAGGTCATTGTTAGTTAAACAAAGTTGTAAGAAATATTCAGGTTTTTATTTAGGCTCTATAGGAGGTCCAGGTGCAGAATTAGCAAGAAAAAATATTACTGATGTTAAATGTATTGAATACCCAGAATTAGGAATGGAAGCAATTTGGCAAATAACCGTTAAAGATTTTCCAGCTTTTTTAGTAATTGATAATAAAGGAAATGATTTTTATGAAAACCTAATAACTTAAGTTTGTAAAATATTTTTTACATTTTTAACAACTTTTTTTGAACTCTCTCTTTTAGGTACCAAAATTCCTGCTTTACAAGCTTTTCTTCTCTCCATTTGCCCCATCCATCTAGATAAATTATCTAAATTAGAAATATCAATACCTGCCCAAAAATATATTTTAATCCAAGGCCAAGTTGCAATATCAGCAATAGAATATTCTCCACATATCCATTTATTGTCTTGTAATTGTTTATCTAGCACTTCATATAATCTTCTACACTCATTTTGATAACGAGATATAGCAGCTGGTATTTTTTCATCCATATATCTAAAAAAAACATTAGCCTGTCCCTGCATTGGTCCTATTCCAGACATTTGAAACATTAACCACTGCATAATCTCAGTTCTTTTCTCTTCAAAAAAAAATTTATTATATTTAATAGCTAGATAATAAAGAATAGCACCACTTTCAAAAATGACTTTATTATTTTCATTATCTTTTAATACTGGTATTCTTCCATTGGGATTTAATTTTAAAAACCATTCTTCTTTTTGCGTTTGCTTACCTAAGTCAATTTTATGTACTTTATATTTAAGTTTCAGCTCTTCTAACATTATCGATACTTTATAACCATTAGGTGTTGCTGATGTGTAAAGGTCAAAACTCATTATTCTAATAAATTCTCAATAATATCATTAAATTTGTTATCTAGTTTATCTTTAATAACTTTTTTCATTTTTTTTTCTAATATATCTCCAAGTAACTGATCTGTTTTTGCTTTATTATAATCTAAAGATGTTTGTATATTTTTTATATTACCTTTAAAGTTTACATTAAAAAGAGATAATAATTTATTATTTTCATTATTATAGTTTAAATTGATATTAATATTATTAGGAGCTAGTTCATAGAGACCCGTAGCAGTAATTTTATTGTCATCTAATAAAATATCAGTTTTTGGAAGCTTTAAATTACCGTTTTTAATTTCAACAAACATTTCTTGATTTTTTATACTAGTATTTCCCTTAAAAACTTTTTTATTTAATTCTAATAAATCTTCAACATTTTTAATGTCTAAGATACTTGATTTCAATGTCTTTAAATTTAAATCATTAATCAACATATTTTTAGTATTTAACTTCAACTTACCATTGAGTTGTTTAATTATTGAATTTTTATCTTTTACATTAGTATTACCTTCAATAGAAAAATTCAATGAACCTGATAATCTACTAAAGCCCATATAATCATTTACTTTTTTAATATTTAAATTTTTCGCATTTATAACAAATGTAGATAATTTTTCTTATTTATTTTTGATTTAACTGTAAGTTTTTCTACAAAATTACTGTTTAGATTTGCAGATATATTTAAATTATTTTTTTTAGAAAATTCAGCTTCTACTTTTTTAATATTATGACTTTTATAGACTATTTCTTTTGCAGTAAAATTGCCTTTAATATCATAAAACTTTAATGTTTTAAAAATATTATCTACAATATGATATTGTTTACTTTTATTAGGATCTTTAATATTATTTTTTTCATCTTGTACTTCAATAGGTTTCTTATTATTACTGAATAATAGTAATTTATCTAAGTCCAACATATCAGTATTCAAATCAACTCTAACAATATTAATTTTATTTTTTTTTATTAAATCTCCCTTAAAGTTAACTAAAGTTTTTTTATTAATGAGTTTGCCGTTATTAAATTTTATAGATTTATCTGTAAAAAATACCTTAGCGTCTAATTTTAAAGACTGATCACGTAAATAATTATTTTTAACAAAATTGCTAAAGTTATTAATCTTTAAATCTATATCACTTTCACCACTAATAGAGTTTGCATCAATATTAGTATTGTTATTTAGCTCTAAACCTTTTCCATTAATAAAACCCTTTATGTTAATATTTTCATTTAGGTAATTTATATCATAGGAGAATTTGATTTTATCCTCTTTATAAAAAATATTTCCTTCTAAGGAATATTCACTATTATTTTTATAGCTTAATCTGACATTTATATCTTCAAATTTATTTTTTTTATTTTCAATATTAGTTAAAATTAAAGCATTTACTATGTGTAATGAGTTGATATTTAATGGATTTAATTTTCCTTGATTATTTTTATTATCTCTTATTTTCTGTATCTCTACTTAAATCTTGTTTAATTTCTTCTTTCTTATTTTTACTAAATGCTGTTTCCCAATTATATTTTTCATCATTTTTTTTGTTATATAAATAGTAGGTTTAACTATTTTTACTGAATTAAATAGTAATTCACCTTTTAACAATGGGAAAAATTTTGGGGATATTAGTAACTCTTCACTTTTAAAAAGATTTTCTCCATCATTAGATACAAAGCTTATATCTTTAACTGATAACCTTAGTCCAGATAAAAAAGAAAGACTTATATCTCCAGCAATCTTTAAAGTATTATTTGTTTTATTATAAAATAAATTTTCTATCTTTCCTTTATAATTGTTGATATCAAACAAGGAAGGCATTAGAATTACTAACGAGAAACTAATACCTAAAATAGATAAAAAAGTATAAAAAATGACCCTCATATTTAGAGTCCTATCCTTTAATTTTTTCCTCAATTATCTTTATTAACTTTTCGCTTTTAGGTTTAGTCAGAGAAGAATATGAGTTTACTAATTTCCTTCTTTATCAATCAAAATTTTATGAAAATTCCATTTAGGTTTAATCCCATGTTCTTCTTTTAACCATCCATATAGTGGATGTTTTTCACTTCCTATCACCTCTTCAATTTTAGTCATAGGAAAAGTTATATTAAAATTAGTTTCACAAAAATCCTTAACTTTGTCTTCAGATGTGTGTTCTTGCATAAAACTATTAGATGGAATACCTAATACAACTAAGCCTTTATCTTTATACTCATCATGTAATTCTTGCAAACCAGTATATTGTTTTGTAAAGCCGCACATTGAAGCAGTATTTACCAGAAGAACTACTTTACCTTTATAATTTTTAAAGGCATTTTACTTCCCTCAATACTTTCAAATTCATAGTTATAAAATTCTGAACTCATAGATACAAACGAATATAAAAATAATTTAATAACAATAATAGTAATTTTTAACATAATAATCAATCATCTCCATTTTAGTTAATATTTTTAGTAATCTCTTTTTTGAATATTCCAATCTTTTTTCTTTTTCACTTCTCTTTTATCGTACAATTTTTTACCTTTAGCAATAGCAATTTCTACTTTAGCAATTCCTTTATTATTAAAATATAGTTTTAATGGTACTATAGTCATTCCTTCTTTTTCTATTTTACCCTGAAGCTTTGATATTTCTTTTTTATGAACTAATAATTTCCTTACTCTTTTAGAATTTAATTTAGAATAACTTGAAGCTTTCTCATAATTCGATATATCTGAGTTAACTAAAAAAAGTTGCCCTTTCTTTGCCTCAGCATATGCTTCTTTTATGCTAGCTTTACCAACCCTTAATGATTTTACTTCATCACCTCTTAGTTGTATACCTGCCTCTATTTTTTCTAAAATAAAATACTCAAAAAAAGCTTTTTTATTATTTGCAACTATTTGCATTAATCGAAAGTTATATTTAAATCTTTTAATACATTGTCTACTATAAGTTCATTTTTCTCTAAAATCTTACAAAGAGGTAACCTTAACTCATAATTACATATTCCTAACTTGAAGGCAGCATATTTTACAGGGCAAGGGTTAGCCTCTAAAAAAAGAGCATTGTTTAAACTAAATAGTTCTGTATCTATCTTCATTGCTTGCAGAAATATCTCCTGCAAACCAAGATTTATGTAAATCAGCAACTTTTTTAGGTACTATATTTGCTGTAACAGAGATTACTCCATCACCTCCTTGAGCTAAAAAAGCTAATTGAGTGGCATCCTCTCCAGATAATTGATAAAATTTCTTATGTTTAATATATTTTTTAAGATAAGTTGGTCTGCTTAAATCATTAGATGCATCTTTAATTCCAATTATATTTTCGTGTTCTGATAGCTTTTCAATAGTTTCATTACTCATATCTACTACACTTCTACCAGGAATATTATAAATAAAAATAGGAAGATCTACAGTATCAGCTATCTTTAAAAATGTTTTTTTAATCCTTCTTGGCTTGGCTTATTATAGTAAGGTACTACTACTAATGCACTATCTGCACCACACTGCTTTGCGTGTTTAGTTAATGATACTGCCTCTTTAGTTGAGTTTGAACCAGTACCTGCAATTACTTGAAGTCTGCCACCAGATGTTTCTACTGCTAATTCAACTACTTTTTTATGCTCATCATGACTTAAGGTTGGAGACTCTCCAGTAGTACCACAAGGTACAATACCCTGAGTTCCTTGCTTGATGTGCCATTCAATTATTTTAATAAAACTCTTTTCATCAAATATATCATCTTTAAAAGGTGTTATTAGCGCACAATAAGATCCTTGATATTTCATTTTACTCTCATTTAAATTTTTTATAGATTATTATTATGCCATATTTTAAAATTTTTATAATATTTTCTTTGCAAGTTTTATTTATTAATTTATTAAATGCAGATGATAAATATTCTAAAAAACTAAACTTAAATGAAGAAAAAATATTTAAACTTTCCTTAAAGTCCGGTGATCAAAAAAATGGACTAGATCAATAAAAGGAATTGATAAAATTAATGACGAGGTAGCTAGAAAAATAATAATTTGGAGATGGCTTATTGCTGATGATGGAGTATCTTCAAAAAAAGATCTAGAAAACTTTTATAAGTCTAGCACAATATGGCCAAAGATTAATAAAGTAAAAGCAAAAATTGAAAGCAAAAAAGCAACAAATGATATTAAAAAAACATTAGATTGGTTTCAAGAAAACCCACCAATTACTCCTATTGCAAAAATTAAACTTAGTGAAATATTAATTAAAAATAATTTTATTGAAGAAGGTAATTGGCTTTTAAAAAGAAGCATGGGTAAATAATAGTTTTAGTTATTCAGAAGAAAAATATATTTTAAAAAGTTATAAGAATATTATTACTAACTCTGAAAATACAAAAAGATTAGAAAATTTAATCTGGAAGAAACAATGGAGTAGTGCAAATAGACAACTAAAAAGAGTCTCTTCAGATATAAAGCAATTTTCAATAGCAAAAATTAAACTTTCTAGAAGAAGAGGAAATGTAGATCAAGCTATTAAGAATGTACCAAAAAATTTAATTAAAGAAGAATCATTGATTTATGAAAGAGTAAAATGGAGAAGAAAAGCTAGACTTGAAAAACCTTCTCTTGAATTACTATTGTCATATCATGGAGAATATTCTTATCCTAAGAAATGGTGGAGAGAAGTTAATTATCATACAAGAAAACAACTTAGTTATAAAAATTATAAATTAGCAACAAAAATTCTAGAGCAATATAATTTATCAAGTAAAGATTATTTATCAGAAGCACAGTGGCTTGCAGGCTGGTTATCTCTAACATTTAATAAGGACCCTAAGTCAGCTTATAAATATTTTTCTAAAATGTTTCTTGAAGTTAAAACACCTATTTCAAAAGCTAGAGCATCCTATTGGGCAGGAAAAGCATCAGAAGAAATTAGGCAACAAAGAAGATTTAAAAATATGGTATGATAGAGCAGCTGCTTTTCCAGCTACCTTTTATGGGCAATTAGCTCTTAAAAAAATTAAATAGAAATTATTTTTGCCTTCTCAAAGTATTGAATTTAATCAGAATGAATTTAAAAAATTTAAAGAAAATGAATTAGTAAGAGCATTAATTCTACTGTTACAAGTAGAAAATAGAAAATTATCTAGAATATTTGCAATGCATTTAGTTACTCAAGCTAAAAATACTAAGGATATTTTAATGCTTTCAAAAATACTTAATGATTTTAATCAAGTCTCATTTTCTATATTTGTTGGAAAAAAAGCTATTTACAATAATATTTATATTCCTAGTTTAAATTTTCCAGTGCCTAATACAGAATTAATGAATTTAATTAATAAAAATACAGAAATTCCTTTGCCTGTTACTTTAGCAATTACAAGACAAGAAAGTGCTTTTGATGTCAAAGCAAAAAGTAGAGCAGGAGCAAGAGGTTTAATGCAATTAATGCCAAGAACTGCAAGAATAACTGCTAAAAAGAATAATTATAAATATAAAAGAATTTATTTAACATCTAGACCAGCTTATAATGTCAAAATAGGATCATTTTATTTTAAAGAAATGCTTAATAAATTTAATGGCTCCTATGTACTAGCTCTTGCAGCTTATAATGCAGGACCAAGTAGAGTAAACAGATGGCTAAAAACATATGGAGACCCAAGAAAAAATGAAATAGACCCTGTTACTTGGATGGAATTAATACCTATAAGCGAAACACGAAACTACGTACAAAGGGTTATTGAAGGAATTTATATGTATCGAATGCTAGTAAAGAATGAAAAAAACCTAACTTCTCCGATTAAGCAATTAAAATTATTTTAATCTTATAAACCTGATATATTTTACTTTTCTGTTATCTACTATATTATAAAATAATGATTTTCTTAAATTGTCCTTTTAATGAAAAAGATGAATGTAAGGCCTTAGGAGGTAAATGGGACTCAGAAAAAAAAAAGTGGTATGTTCCTGACGGTATAGATGCTTCTAGTTTTCAAAAGTGGATTGAAAGTGATAAAAAAGAAGAAATCCTAGCACATAATAAGATAAAAAAAGTAATAGAATTATCTCCCTCTTCTTTAGACTTTCAGATTAACAAATGTCATAGATGCTTTTATTTATCAAAAAAACTAAATATACAAACTAATAATTTTCCTCCACCTGTATTTAATCAGTTAGACTTGATACAAAAAGATTTTTTTATTGATAAAGATACTAGTTTTATTTCAGAAAAGCTTCCTAAAGGAAGGTTTTTACAAGACAATGAATTACCAAAAAAAATTTCATCAAGTTTGCTTAAAGATAACAAGGGAAGAGATTTCAAATTAGTAGGTATACCAGATTTAGTAATAGAATTTGAAGATAAAACTTATGGAATTATTGACTTTAAAACTACAAAAATATCTGAAAAAAAAGCTGATTTTTATAAATTTCAATTAGAAGCTTACGCTACTATTTTTGAGAATCCTGGTGAAATTAATTCTATAAAAACACCATTACTAAGTCCTGTTATAAAATTAGCAATTCTTCAATTTGACCCTCTTAAAATAGAGAATAAAAATGGAATGAATTGTAATTTTATTTTTGATATGGGTTATGTTGAATTAGAAAATAGAATTTATGAAAAATTAATTGATAGAGTCACTTTAGCTTTAGATATTTTACAAATGAATGAACCACCTGTAATTAATGAAAACTGTAATGATTGTAATTTTTTTAAGAAACAATCTCAGCTTATTATCTAAATGTTAAAAAAAATTATACAAATATCTAAGGAAGTATACTTACATATGGGTGGTTTAAATTTTGATGAAAAAGATTTTCAACTAGCTTTTGGATATGAATTAGATAAATCCAAAATTGATTATATGAGAGAAATTAGTTTAGAAGTCTTTTATAAAGATATACCTGTAAAACTTGGTTCTCCTGATTTTTTTTTAAATAAATCTAAACCACCTTTAATATTAGAATTAAAATTAAGTTCATCTATACAGAATAGTCATAGACAACAATTAAAAATGTATTTAGTTTCGGTAAAAAGAAAACCAAAATCTGTTGTTGCTAAAATAAAACATGGTATGATTATAAATTTTTTAAAAGAAGACTCTTCAGTAGCCAAACACTTAGAAAGTAAAAATAAAAAAAATCATTTAGAAATTGAATTTTATGAAATTAATGAGGATGAAGAGCTTTGTCTTTTGAATTCTTATAAAGGGTGTGTTTAGTCTAAAATCTTTAAGCTAATTGGTATCACTAATAAAAATAAAAAGATATTATTATATAAATCTAACTGCAAAAATCATTGCTACACTGTAAAGCATTATCATAATTATGATAGATGTAGCATTAAAATGTTTAGTTATGGAAGCCTTTGTCATTTGAGTAGCTTGATACAATAAATCGGGCCAAGTGTAAGATACGAAGTCACCTTGCGTAAATATTGCTTTAATCTTTCCTTGGTTATCTACTACAGGTAACCTTCTAAATCTGTCGTTTGACATTGTTCTCAACCAAGATAATACCTCATCATCTTCTTTACCTACTCTTGGATTAGCCGTCATAATCTTTTCTAACTTTGTTCTTTCGGGATTAAGCTTTTGATTAACTAACTTTTTTAATATATCTCTTTCAGTACAAATACCTATAACTTTATTTTGATTATCTACAATAACAACTGAGCCGTAATTTTTTCAGACATAGTTTTTACAGCCTTAGACACAGTATCTGTTTTTTTGAATGTGATAGGTTGTGGTTTAGACTTATATTCTGGTCTATCTTTTAATTTATATCCTCTTTCCATAGTTAATATACTATTATAATCAAAAAAAAGATCAATATTATTCTATAAAAAACAATTGCTGATTTTTATTTTTAAAATTTATAATATTTTTTTTAGATTGATCAGATAACAACCAAATTAAAACTCTATTAGCAAGCTTATATTTGCTTTGAGGACATTTATCTTTATTTATTATATGTGCATTATACCTATTAATTAAGAAGTCTTCATTATCTGAATAAACAATAAAATCTAATTTATTCTTAAAAGAGAGCCAAGTAGCTTTATCAGTAAAAGTATAAGCATTTAAATCTACAGCAGTATTTATAGTGGCTCCCATACTAGTTCCTGTTTCTAGATACCAATTTACTGAAAATTCTGATGACTTCAGGTTTAAACTTTTCCAAATCATTTTTTCTTTATAGTCTGTTCCTGAATTATCTCCTCTAGAAATAAAAAGGCTTTTTGTTTCATAAATTTTTTTAAAAGCACTTTTAACTTTTAAATTACCAATCTTTGCAGGATCATCTTTAGGACCTACTAATATATAATAATTATGCATGATAAAATATTTTTTTCAGAAAAACCGTTTTCCATAAAATTTTGTTCTTGTTGCGGACTATGAACAATCAGTAAATCTCCATCACAATTCATAGAATTTCTTATTGCTGCACCAGTTCCTACAGCCACTACATTTACCTTTATGCCTAAATCTTGATAAATTTTTGGTAGAATATAATCATAAAATCCTGAGTTTTTTAAAGAAGTAGTAGATTGTAAAATTATGCTATTTTCTGCTTTTATTACTGAAATAAATAAATAAATAAAAATTAAAATAATAAAATTTTGCATTATTAAACTACTAGTTTTCCAGTCATAAAAAGTTTACCTTCTTTTGATTTAGGGTTTGAAAAAAAATATTTTTGCACCTGTAAATTCTAAAACTTTACCTTTATTAATAAAAATAATATCATTAGCCAATCTTTTTGCCTGTAATAAATCATGGGTAACTGCTATTACCTTTGTCCCTTGTTTATTAACTTCTTTAATAATATTTTCTATTATTTGAATAGAATAAGGGTCTAAGTTAGAAGTTGCTTCATCTAAAAGAACTTTGGGTAGAGTTATAATAGCTCGAGCAAGTGATAACCTTTGTTTCTCTCCACCAGATAAAAGCATAGCATTCTCATTAACCAAATGTAATAGATCTACTCTTTTTAAAACTTTCAATATTTTTTCTTTATTAATTATTTTAGTTCTCTGTTTTAAAGCAAATAAAATATTTTTAAAAACAGACCTCCTCAGCAATATAGGAGATTGAAAAACCATAGACTGTTGTTTTCTAATATTTGTATTTAGATTTTTATTTGCAAAAGTAATTTCAGAAGTGCTATCACTTATTAATCCATGTAAATATTTTAATAATAAAGTTTTACCTGCCCCATTTGGACCTAAAATAATTGTGATACCTTTTTCTTTTATTTCGCAAGAAATATCAGTAAGTAATTTTCTATGTCCTTTTTCAAAATTAAGATTCTTTATTTTTATAGGCATTAAAGTATTTTTTTACTTACCATAATATTTATCCTTAAAGTTATATTTTTTATAAGTTAATATTAGATTTATGGTAATAGATGTAATTAAAAGTATAATCCCCAAAGCTAGTGCTAGAGAAAGCTCACCTTTTGATGTTTCCATTGTAATTGTAGTTGTCATTACTCTAGTAAGATGATCTATATTACCTCCAACAATTATTACAGCTCCTACTTCAGAAATTCCTTTTGCGAGACCAGCTAAAACTACAGTAATTAATGAATATCTTGCATCTATAATATAAGCTTTAATTGTAGTAAATTTGGGTGTGACTAAAGAAACAAATAAATCATTATAATTTTCTTGAAGATCCTCTATGATTTGTGTTGTTAAACCTGCAATAATAGGCAGTATTAAAATAATTTGTGCTATAATCATAGCAGTAGGAGTATAAAGAATTCCTAACCAACCAAAAGGACCAGACCTAGATAAATTAATATAAACAAATAGACCTACAACTACAGGTGGTAAAGACATTAAGGAATTAATTATACCTATTAAAAGATTTCTTCCCTTAAATCTCTGAGTCGCCAAAAAAGTACCTAATGGTAAGCCTATAAAACATGAAATAAATAATGCTATTATTGTTACTTTAAAAGATAAAAAAAGACTTCTATAAGCTTTTTATCAAAGCTAACTATTAAATTAATAGCAGTAGAAATTGAATCCCAGTAAATGTCCATAAAATGACTTTATTATTATAAAAAAATTATATTAAATATTATCATACTAAAATTCTATTTTTTTAATTTTATTTTTTTCAGTATCTATTAAAATTAAATTTTTATTATTAAATACTTTAGAATATTCTAATAATTGCCTTCTAGTATTTATTTCTTCAATTGAAGCTGCCTTTCCTGACTTTACCTCTGCTATAAATTTTTTCTTACCTTTAGATACAATCAAATCTGCTCTAATAAAAAAGTTAACTGTTTCATCATCCTGTAATAATTTTCCTTTTGCTGTAGTTTGAAAACTTTCAATTTTATATCCATTCTTTTTTAATAATTTAATAGCTTTTTGTTCAGCTTTTTTTTCCCTTTCGTTTATATAAATAAAATTTGATATTTTTATATACTTCTTTTATCTTCCATCCTAAATAAAGAAAAAATAATATTAGAATTATTAATAAAAAAATTTCTAGATTTGACATTTATTTTTAATTTTTAAGTTTTATAGAACAATTATTAAATAAATCAGTGTCATTGTTTTTAAAAGATAAGGTTATATTTTTTTTTAATCTTAAAATAAATATTAACATAATTACAAAAATTAATAATTTCATATTCTAAACCTTTTTTATCATTACTTCTTCTTAAAAAATCTTTAGGAGTTGCTGACCCTTTTGAGCTATTTATTCTGTGACAAGCGGGAACATGATTTTCTTTATCGTTTGCAAACTCTTTTTTCTCTCCAAAGGTCCATTTAAAAGCACCACTATCAAAAGCATCTTTTAGTGAAACAACGTGGTCTATATTTGTTTTACAATATTTTTTTGTATAATATCCTATTTTAGTTTTTGTAGGATATGAGTGGAAATGAAAAGAATTTCTATTATATTTTTCTACTGCATTTAAATTTAAAATAAAAAAAAAATTAAGGTAATGTAGTATATATTCATCACCTTAACTTAGCATTTATTCTTAATAAAATTAAGTAGATTCTCTTATTGATCTAATATTTAAATAATGTGCACCTAGTAAAATTAAACCACCTAATACTGTAAATATAGTTTCAAGTGTCTCTCCAATGCCTCCATGTTCATGATGTCCATGTTCAGCTTCCTCATGATGGGTAGCTTCTTTATGTCCAGCTTCCTCATGGTGAGCAAACTCTTCATGTCCTATATGATTCTCTGAACCAAAGTTGATATCATGCATAAAGATTGCACCCACAAGAAGGGATAAACCTATAACAGCTAAACTTATGCACTTATAATTATGATGTACTCTCAAAGACTTAGCCATTGCAAATAAACTAATTGGAACTGCAAATAATACTAATATAATATGTACTTTTTCATTATTTATCCATAAAGATGCGAAACTTAGGAATCATTAATATAATTACTGGTAAAGCAATACAATGTAATATACAGCAAAGTGAAAGACATATAGATAGTTTATCGCTAAATTGTTTTTTTACTTGTGCAATATTCATAATTACTTCTCCTTAATTTTAATGGTCGTGTCCATCATGTCCACCAGAACCTAAATACATAATATATTGAAAAATAATTTGATTATCAACCATTTCAGCTTGCGGTGTTTCATGATTAAGTTGTAATCTCATAACTGATGCAGAATCAAACTTCCATTCTGACATAATAGAATGAGTTTCAGGATCATTCCCTGCCGGATCTAAGGCACTACCAACAAGTCCAGTAGGAGCATTCAGCAGGTAATAATTTACCATATCTATAACCAAGACTTAAGTGATCGTTAAACTGATTTACTAAAGATAAATAATAACCACTATCATTGTCATCAAATGCTACATTTCCTGTTGACTCCTCACTATCTGCAAAGGTACCATCTTGATTTCTATAAAAATATTCAGCACTTATTTTAAATTTCTGGTTAGAGTTATATGAATTTTCATAATCTAAATTTATAATAGATAAATCACTATCCCCACTAAATGTCACAGTATCTTCATTACCTAATCTTGCATTAGGAGATTTTGATTTTCCTGATAAATGATACAGATTAAAAGCAAGTTCTTCAGTATTTGAGAGATTCAAAGTAGATTTATAAAAGGCTGACCAAGCATCGCTTCCACTTCCCTCACTACCTGCAGTATTACCAAAAAGGAAAGTCCTCTCCTCTAAAAATTCCAAACCCGATTTCTGATGATCCAAATAAGTATGAAACTTCTAAACCATCATCATTATAAGCTTTATTTAAAAAAACCCTATAAGGTAATGGTCTATCTGCAAAATCATCAGCATGAGCATGCTGCGGATTTAAAACACCTACATTCCAAAAAGCCCTACCAAATTTGAAAAAAGTATTATCTAGAAAGCTTCCATCTAAAGTTTCTACATATGCCTCTTCTAGCTCTATCTTATCTGCTCCATCTTCTCTGACAATTGCAGCAGTAAGTGATCCACTAAATTTTTCACCAATATCTGAATTAATTATTAACTCAGACTCTCCTATGTATAAGCCTTCTCTTCCTCTTTCACCTTCATGTGCAGTACCAAAACCCTTTGGTTCTACCTCTCCACTTCTAGTGTAAGAAGTATATTTCCCATTTAAGACAGCTTCTATATTAAAGCTATTTTCTTCAGAGTGTCCATCATGCCCATCATGGTGATCAGCTACTTTAGATTCTTGTTTGACTTTTTCTTTCTCTAATTTTTCTATTTTAGCTTCTAAAGCCTCAATTTTATTTTCATAAATTTCTTTAATCTGCTTAAATTCATTTTTTAAGTCAGATACTTCTTTATTAATATCTGCATTTAAGTTTTTTATAAAAAAATACTTAATATTATAATAAATAAACTCTTATTCATATCTCTTCCTTTTCCTTTTTGATAGTATTTGTATTATGAAAAATTTAACTTAATAAATATAATTATCATTTTGCAATAATATTGCAATAGTGTAAATTATATATTGATATATTTTTTTTTATATTACTTTTAGCATATGGATATCGACAAAACAGAAAATTTACTCAATTATTGTTTAAAGAATAAAAAGTCTTTAACTCCATCCAGAACTTTAGTGATAAAAACGTTATCAAAGCATAAAAAACCAATATCTGCATATGAGTTAAGAGATGAAATTAATAATAATGGAGATGTTAATATAAATATTTCGCAAATATATAGAGTTTTAGAGTTTTGGATTGATTTAGGACTAATCCATAAAATTTCTTCAATAAATAAATTTTTGCTGTGCATTACACCAGAAGAAAAACATACCCATATGTTAAACTTTTGTACTATTTGTGAAAAGGTTTTTGAAACATGTAATGAACAAATGGGGTTAAACTTAAAAAAAAGTACAGCTAAGTTGGACCTTGCGTTTAATAATACTCGCTCTGTTGAAATACCTGTTATTTGTCCTCAATGTAGTTAATGGAACATCTATTAGAACATTACCTTTATGGGTTTTCAGCTAATTTAAGAGGCTTTGTATTTGGTTTCTTTCATGCTGCAATTATGATCTTAGGATACTACACGGGTTGGAGTATAAATAGATTTCTTAAAATAATTTCTAATGGTTATATCGCAGGGATTTTTGGTGCTGCCTTATCACATGTAGTAGCAGATGTTATAGCAAGTTTTTTAGATCCTCATATTAGAAAAATGGTATTAGGAATAGTATTAGGAGGAATTGTTCCTTTGTTTTTTATTCCTATACTTGAAAAATATGTTGTGAAAAGTAAAAACCACATTGTTACTGGAGATCATGAAGATATAAAAAAAGATTTAAAAAGTCATAAAAATAATAAATAAAGGAGAATTTAAATGAAATTTTTTATTAGTTTACTATTAATTATTAGCTTTTACAGTTTTGCCGAAGATGACCATCATGATATGATCATAGTCATGACCACACTAATGAAGAAAGTTTCAAGAAAGATAAAAAATCTCTAGATGCTCACGTTCATGGTGTCAGTATTCTTAATTTAGTGCAAGATATGAAACAGTTATCATTTGAATTTGAGATGCCTGGTTTCGATGTAGTTGGTTTTGAATATAAAGCAAAGAAAAAAAAAGATATAAAAAAAGTAAGAAATGCATTAGGTATACTATCTGATTATAAGAATATGATTGATGTACCTGCTAATGCAAATTGTAAAAAAGAAAAAAGCTCTGCAAAGGTTATTAATGAAGGTTCCCATTCAGAATTTATAAGTCAATATTTATTGATTTGTGAAAAAATATCTTCAATTAAAAATATACAAATTAAATATTTTGATAGCTTTCCATTTAGTAAAGAACTTAACATAAATCTAATTACTAAAAATAAAAAAATGGCTCAAACTATTAATAGACAAGACAATATAATTAATGTTGATGGGTACTTTAATTAACTTAGATGAATAATGTTATAGAAATAAATGACCTACTATTTGAATGGAATAATAAAAAATCAATTTAGTTTAAAGATTAAAGAACTAAACGTACAAAATAAAAAAAAGATTATTATCTTTGGCAGAAGTGGTTCAGGAAAATCAACACTACTTAATTTAATAAGCGGAATTTTATCTCCCACTAGTGGTACTTTATGTATAAAGAATACAGAAATAAATAAATTATCTCAAAAAAAAAAAGATCAATTTAGAGCTAATAACATTGGAGTTATATTTCAACAATTTAATATCTTAAGATTATTTATCTCCACTTCAAAACATATTATTACCTTGTTTTTTTACACAATTTAAGAAAAATGATAAAGAATACTTCTATAACAGAACTTTTGATTTAGCTCAAAAAGTTAGATATAAAAAAAAATATTTTATTGCAAAATAATTCTAAAGATTTATCTGTAGGGCAAAAGCAAAGAATAGCTATTTTAAGAGCAATTATAAATAAGCCATTCTTAATACTTGCCGATGAAGCAACATCAGCTCTTGATGAAAATAATAAAAATGACTTTATTAATCTTCTTATGAATTTATGTGATGAAGAAGAAGTTACCTTACTCATGGCAAGTCATGACACATCGTTAGAAAAGAATTTTGATACGTCCATTAATTTAGAAAAAGTTTTATTGTGAAATGAAAATATTAATTAATATTGCTTTTCAATCTTTATTAAGTAGAAAAATTACAGTTTTTTTAACTATCATCTCATTAACCATATCCATAGTATTATTTTTATCTATAGATACATTAAGGTTAGGGGCAAAAAAAAGCTTTTTCGGAAATGTAAAGTCCGGTGATTTAATACTAGGAGCTAGATCTGGAGAAGTACAGCTATTGCTTTATTCTTTATTTCAAATAGGTAGTCCTACTAATAATATTAGTTGGGAAAGCTATCAGCAAATTTCAAAAATGCCAGAAATAGATTGGATCATTCCTATTTCTTTAGGTGATAGCCATAAGCAATTTAGAGTAATGGGTACAACAAAAAAATATTTTGAAAAGTTTTCTTATAGAAAAGATAAAAAGTTACAGTTTAAATCTGGAACATATTTTAAAAGATACTTTTGATGTTGTGATAGGAAGCGATGTGGCAGAAATCTTAAATTATAAGTTAGATGACAATATTATAATTGCTCATGGAATAGCATCACAATCTTTACATGATGAGTTTCCATTTAAGATAAAAGGGATATTAAAAAAAACTGGAACCTCAACAGATAAGCTAGTACTAGTAAGTCTTGAAGCATTAGAGGCCATTCACAAAGATTGGAAAACTGGGTCAAAGCTACTTTCTAATGCTAAAAGTAAAGAAAAAGAAACCAAAGATTTAGACCTAACTCCTAAAGAAATAACTGCAGCTGTTATAAAATTAAAATCTCCTATAACCATATTTAAAGTACAAAGAGCAATTAATGACTATCAAATAGAACCTTTACAAGCAATTATTCCAGGTATTGTGCTTACTAAACTATGGCAGATAGTTTCAATAACTGAAAATATAATGTTATCAATATCAAGTATGGTAATTATAAGTTCTATTATAGGAATGATAGCAATACTATATTCTAACCTAAACATTAGAAGAAAAGAAATGGCACTTCTAAGAATAGTAGGTGCCTCCCTAAAAATATTTTTACGTTAATGATGTTTGAAGCATTCTTAATATCTTTTTTTAGTATTATATTTGCTATTATTTTAGTTCAAATAGCTAGCTTTATTTTTTTTCCTATACTAGATAGACAATTTGGTATTTTTCTAGAACAGAAATTATGGAATACAAGAAATTTATATTTTTTAAATTTAGTTTTGATTTCTTCATTATTAGTAAGTATATTTCCAAGTATTCAAGCTTTTAGAAAATCTATTAATGATGGTATTTAAGGTGCAATTGGTTTTTAAATATTTTTTTCAATGTTTAGTAATATTATTATTATTTTTTAACAATCTTCACAGTGATGATAGTGTTAGGTTAAAATGGCTGGAGCTAGTTCCAAAATATGCTTATGACTTTGTTCCTGAATCTGGAGTAACTGAAGAAATGTGGGAAGATGAAGTATTTTTACAAAAGGTAGAAAAAGCAGGCCTTTTAATAAATGATGAAGTGGTAGGAAAAAGAATTCAAATAGATGGATTTATGGTACCTCTAGAGTTTGACTATGGAGAAGGCTTGACAGTAGAAGAGTTTGTCTTGGTTCCTGATGCAGGTATGTGTATACATGTTCCTCCTCCTCCTCCAAATCAAATGATTTTTGTTAAACTAAAAAAACCAGAAAAAGTTAGGTTTATGTACCAGCCAATTCTTATTGAAGGAGTTTAAAAAAAAACTCCTCCCGTGAAAGATGTATATAATAGTATTTATGAAGTTTCTGCAGAGAGTATAAAAGATATAGATATGGAAGATTTATATTATGAAGATTAGAATAAAAAAATGCTAAAGCAAGCTATTGATTTTTTTGAAGAATCACAAGATATATATAAAATATTAGCTAATATTTCAGAAAATAGTTTAGATACTACAACACAATTTAAACATTGGTCTTTTAATGATATTATACGACACCTCCATGTATGGAATATAGCTGCTTACAAGTCTTTACAAGGAGATATTGAATGGGAAACTTTTAATAATAATTTACAAAATTTTTTTAAAGAGGGAAAAAAATTAAGTGATTTCGAAAAATCTATAACAAAAAATTTAAAAGGAAAAAGCTTACTTAATTTATGGCAAAGTACTTTTAAAAATGTATCGGAAGAGTTAAAAAAGAGTCTCCAAAAAAAAAGAGTAAAATGGGTTGGTCCTGATATGAGCGTTATCTCATCAATAAGTGCAAGACATATGGAAACTTGGGCACATTCACAAGCAATTTATGACTCAATTGGAAAAGTACGAAATAATAAAGATAGAATTTTAAATATAGTTATAATAGGTAATAATACTTTTGAATGGACATATAAGGTAAATAATAGAGAAATACCAACTGAAAAACCCTACCTTAAGCTAATTTCTCCGTCTGGAAAAGTTTGGGAGTTTAATGATCCTTCAAATAAAGAAAGAATAGAAGGATTAGCTGAAGAGTTTTGCCAAGTTGTTACGCAAGTAAGAAATATAAAGGATGTAAATTTAAAGTTAAGTGGCAAAATCTCTACTGAGTGGATGTCAATTGCACAATGCTTTGCTGGCAAAGCTTCTTCACCTCCATTACCTGGTACTAGAAAGTTAATATCACAATAATAAAATTAACCTTAAATAATTAAATTTTATTTAATTTTTTTAAGGATTAAAACTAATGTAACAAATATAAGTGTAAGAAAAATTTCTATATAAAAACTAAAAAATATATAAATACTTATTAGAATTATAGCCACTATTGTAATGTATAATAATGCTTGTTGAATATTTTCAGAGTTAAAAAATTCTTTTATTTTATTCATATTTTATTATACAAAATATTTAAAATTATAAAAAGTATTGTTATAGTTTATACAATAAAAAAATTAAAATGAAAATAATACCTTTAATGAAAATTATAATAGCATTTAGTTTCCTTTTAATGAGTTGTAGTGATGAAAATCAAAATAAAAGTAACTTTAAAAAACAAACTGATATACCCTTAACAGGACAATCAATAGAAAAAAAAAGTTAATCCTAGTAAAAAAGTAAGCGACTTTTATTAATTAAAGGTTTTGTTTAAGCATATTGACCTGCAACAAAACCAGATGACCAAGCCCATTGAAAGTTATATCCACCTAAATGCCCTGTAATATCAACAACTTCTCCAATAAAAAATAATCCAGGATTTTTTAGACATCATAGTTTTTGATGATAACTCATTAGTATCTACACCACCTAAAGTAACCTCAGCAGTTTTATAACCTTCTGTTCCTATGGGCTCAACAATCCAGTTATTAATTGAATCTGATAATTTTTTAATATTTTTATTTGATAATTCTCCAATATTTCCAGTTATTTCATTTTCTTCACATATTATAGTTGCTAGCCTTTTAGCTAAAAAAGAATTTATTATAGAATTGATACTCTGTTTAGGAGATGTATTTCTTTTATTTAATAAAAAGTTAAATATATTTTTTTCTGGACAGAGATCTATATTAAGACTCTCTCCTTCTTTCCAATAAGAAGAAATTTGTAATATTGAAGGCCCACTTAACCCTCTATGCGTGAAAAGCATTCCTTCTTCAAAGAGGGTTTTCTTAATAGATATGATAGCATTTGCCGAAACTCCTGCTAATAGTTTACATTTATTTAGTATTTTTTCATTAAAAGTAAGCGGTACTAAAGCTGGAACTGTATCAATAACATTTAGATTAAATTGTTTAGCTAAATCGTATCCAAATTTGCTTGCCCCTATTTTTGGAACTGATAATCCTCCAGTAGCTACTATTAGTGAACTACTTAAATATGTTTTAGAATTATCTTGAGTAATAAAAATTTTATCTTTATAGCTTACCTCTATAACCTTAGTATCTATTTTCAAAACTACATTAGCTAATTTACATTCATTCAATAACATATCTATTATTTCTTGTGCACTATTATCACAAAATAGTTGTCCTAATTTTTTTCATGATATTTGATTTTATATTTTTTTACTAAATCAATAAAATCTTCTTGATTGTATTGATTAAGAGCTGAAATAATAAAGCTTGGGTTTTTAGAAATATATTTGATTGGACTAGCATTTAAATTAGTAAAATTACATCTACCTCCTCCAGAAATCCTAATTTTTTCTCCTATCTTTTTTGAATGGTCAATTAATAATGTCTTTCTTCCTCTTTTACCACACTCTATGGCACTCATCATGCCAGCAGCCCCAGCTCCAATAATCACAACATCATATTTTTCATACATATTAGGAATAATACACTAATGAATAAATTTAGTTTAATAAAACCTTATCTAACTCTGAATAAAATTTTTCAAAATCTTCAATTTGAGGTAGATGTCCTAAACCATTTAATTCTATGAGTCTGATATTATTATTTATTTTTTTTACTCTTTTTCCAAGCAAATCATATCTACCTAGATCATAAATAATACCAGCTTTTTTCCAATTTCTTCCTGGCCCTGTACGATCTCTTGTACCTATTATTAAAGAAACTGGTACTTTAAAGTTTTTGAACTCTTCAATGACTGATCCAGTAAAAATCATATCATAAGTATTAGCACTTATTTTTGCTAATGACTTCCAGTCTTTTCCATTTACCCAACCAATAAGATGAGAAGCTAGCACTTCATACTTTTTATTCCATTGCCCGTCATAATAATTTTTCTTTTGATAATTAATAATATTTTCCGGTTTAAGCTGTAATTCTTTATTATAAAAGAAATTAATATCTTTATATTCTACATACTCAAGATAATTTTCTAAACCTATGGGATTGATTAATATTAAGTTAGAAATAATATCTTCATACATTAAAGAAAATCTTGATGCTAGCATACCTCCCATTGAATGTGCTACTAGTTGTGTAGAAGAAATATTTAATGAGTCTAATAGTTTTCTTGTGTTTAAAGCTAGAGTTTCAAATGTGTATTGATAATTCAAAGGTTTAGAAGATTTACCAAAACCTATTTGATCTGGAATAAGTACTGCGTAGCCTAGAGAGTTTAATTTTAAAGCAATTTCTTTCCAATAATTACTAGTAAAGTTTTTTCCATGCAATAAAGTTACAATTCTTTTTTTTTTTATTATTGGAAGGTAAATACATGTATGCCATTTCTAAATTTATACCTTGTGAGACAAAATAAAAATTCTGAACCGTAGCAAAGTATTCATAACCTGTTAAGGATTTATCGTAATTATAATTTTCAGCATAAGAATGTTGCCAATTAAATATGATAGAAATTAAAAAAAATACTAAAAGATGAGTTTTTTGTTTTATATTAATCATAACCTAAAAATTAAATTATAATTACTATAAATAAATTGCAATATATATTTATAAATTTAGCTGTATCTATATTTATATATAAACTTAAAAACTATATTTATCCGCTTTATCCTCTGTTTGATATGCATTTAAAATCAATTTAGCTATTAATTTTTTATTATTTAAAGATAAACCTTCTAACTCTTTATCTAATATACACTTACTTTTATTTAAAGTTTTTGAGAATTCAGAATTCTTACCTAACCATATTTGGACATCATTATTAAGTAGAGAAGTTTTTACCATCACAGGCTAATATATTAAAACTTACTAAACTAAAGATTATTATTAAAAATTTCATATTATTTCCTTTCTTTTGAAATAATATACTTTTAAATTATATTAAATAGACCAATTAAGGTTATACTTATTATCAAATAACAGCTTAATATATTTGATTAGCGTAAACAAAGGTTGCATTTTAAAAAATTATTACTTTTTCTTCATATAATTTTTTATATTTGCATCATAATGATATAGTGCTTTATGAGCATCAGCCAATCCAGCTAACTTACTTTTTTCGTATTTGCTTTTACAATATAGCAGCCAGAAATTTATTCTTAGCTCCGTTGGTAATATTAAAGTTTGTCTTTTATTATCTTTATTAATTTTAGTAAACAGCCATTTTTCTTCTATTGAGTCATTTATAATCCTAGTTAAAGCAGTTCTAGATATATTTACTGTATTATTTAAAACTGAGATTGAACAAGGAATATTCTCATAAAAATATATAATTATATTTCTATGAATAATATATTTTTCAAAAGTGGAATAAATATAGTTGAGAAACCTTTGATGTTTTTTCATTAATTCTTTGTCTTGGTTATACCAAGCTAAATCTTTAATCTTATTTTTATAGTATCCCTTTGTAAAATCCATACTTTCAGACTTAGCAACTTTTTTTGCATATTCTAACATTAAAAAATCTCTATAATCTTCAGTCATATTTATATACTTTATATTATTAATAAAAATAATATACAAATTAAATGTATAGAATATTAACTTCAAAAATTTTTTTTTTTGCTTTTGCTGCTTTACATATCTTTAAAAAAAATAATAAGTAAAGTTAGTTGTTATATTTCTAATTAGGAACTTTTAGTATTATAATGGTAAAGAATTACTTATTCATTTCTTCTCCCTATTAAGTGTTAGTAATTCTTTTTTTTGTCTAAAAAAATTATTTAGGTTAAAATATACACATATGAAATTACTAGTTGTATTATTTTATATTATTATTGGAAACTTTAGTCTTTATGCCATTGAGCTAGAAATAGAAGTAATAGGGAAAACTACTAGACAAAATAGTATAGATCTACCAAGTGGAAAAAAATATGTATCCTTTAGACATGAAGGAGGATTTAAAAGCACATTAGCTAAATACGGAAGTTACTTTTGTGAAGGCTCTATTTATTATAATAAGAAGAATTTACTTGAAAGCATGAATCTGTTTTGTGAATTAACTGATCAAAATGGAGATAAACAATACACTACAGGAAAAAGAAGATTAGGTTCAGAAGTTGATATTGCCCTAGGACAAACTGTTATATTCGATGCAAGTGGTTTTTGGAAAAACTATATAGGTTTAGAATGCACATATGTAATTGAATATGTTAATGATATTTTGTTTTCTCCACAAAAATGTAAAATGCCTAATTAAATAAATAATTAATACTTATATTAAAGCAAAGAACATTGTTTTGTAGAAATAAGATCAAAAATCTGAGTATCATCTTTTGACTTGGAAAATATTTGAATTGTAAGTTTATTTAAATCAAATACTTCTTTATAAAGAACATTTTTATTTGTTTTAGCGCTAATATAAATAATTCTTTCTTTTGTATCAATTTTATCAATTTTATTATTATATAATAATTGCCATTTATTATTTTTTTTAATGTAAACCTCTTTGTTTACAATATTATATTCAAAGTCAGACCCATAATTATTAGGACAAACCCAAAAAACTGAACTAAATGTTTTACTATTTAAAAGAAAAATAATTAGAATAAAAAAAATATTTTTCATATTATTGTTTTATCAATTGTAATCTTTCAAAAGCAATATCAGAAACTTTACACTTAGTGTTAGTAAAAGAAGTAGATTTAAAAAAAGTTTATTGCATATATGCATTTAGTCCCTATCAAATCTTTAATTTCTTTTGAAGCTGCATTTACAGTAAATGTTCCTGTTCCTTGTTCAAATTCTTTGCTATTTCTAGAACCTTGAATATACATTTTTGATTCATTTTGGAAAATAATCTCTGCACTAAAAAAATGTTGTTTAATCTTATTATTATTTAGTTCAAAACTAGCTAATGCATTCCAATTCCCATAATTACCGAGATTATCAGTAAACGATCCATCAAGTTTAAGTAAATTGAAATTATTTCCTTCTGAATAATTATGTTTATCATTGTTAACTACTTTAGCCTGCAAATTAATTAGATAGTCTTTGGAAAATGAATTAAATGTTGGGAGTAATATTAAAATAATAAGTACTAAATATTTTTTATTTTTTAACATTTATATTATTTTTTAATTTATTAAACACTGTTTTTGTTAGTTTGCACTTGCTTAAACTAAAATAACTCTGATCTAGGTATCTAGTTGAAAATACGCATTTAGTGTTTATTAAATTTTTATAAATGCCTGTTCCATCTACTATTACTGCCGTACCAACTCCTGCAGCCATCTCTGTTTCAGACCTAGTAAATTCACCCCACCATTTGTTTCCGTTTTGGTCAACGGTTTCACAAATAATCTTAAAATTTAGAGCAACTTCTTCTTTAGTTTTAATTTTTCCATAACAATGTGAATTACCGTAATTACCAAAATTATCTGTAAATCCACCTGAATTTTCATATAGTAAGTAAACAGTACCATTATCTAATTGCATTTTTTAGAATTAGATTTTCCTATTACCTCTATAGATAGGTAATATATACTATTATCAACAGCAAAAATAGAGCTAGTAATTATACTAATTAAAACTACTAAAAATTTCATATCATCTATTAATTATATTTAATTAGATGATCATAACAGAATAATAAAATTATTATAAATAATTATTAATTATCTATTTTATATGTTTTTGCTATCAAATTTGCTATTATTTCTCTTTGTTCTTCTGGTAATGGTTTTAATGCTTCTTCCAAAACACATTTACCCTGTTTGTAGGCATCATAAAACTTAGATTTCTTGCCCATTAATTTGTTTGAGCTGTTTGTAGAGTTTTTTATCAAAAAACTCGCAAGCTATAGTTAAATTTGAGAAAAATAGTATACTGATTATAGTTATTAAATATTTCATTAAAGCTCCTTAAAATATTTAATACGCTTGCTTATGTCTTTAGTTCACTTTATTTAATAAATATTTTTATTAAGAATTAATATATTCTCTTAAATGCTTAGTTTCATAAGCATAATTTTCTATAATTCTATTAACTACATCACCAATTGAAACAATACCAAGTAATTTATTTTTTTCTATAATTGGTATATGCCTTATTTTATTTTTACTCATTATTTCCATTAATTCTTTTGAAGAAGTATTTTTATTACAGAAAATTATATTTTTTGTCATAACATCTTTAACTTTAATAGTATTATTATTTAATATTATCTTTAAAGTTTCTAACTAAGTCTCTCTCAGAAACTATACCTACAGGGTAATTAGACTTTAGGGATGTTACTACTACACAGCCAACTTTATTTTTGTTAAGAGTATCAATTAAATTTTTAATAGAACTATTTTCATCTAAAGTAATGCAAATTCTTTTCATTAACTTTTGTACTAAAGTTTCTGGCATTATCTCAAATTATATAAAAGAAAACTGTCTTTAAGTAATCTTATTTGTTTATTCCCCTTATTCTCATTCTTTATTTTTCTGTAATGTCTTCTTAATATTTTGCTAAGATGAATAATTGCTAAGTTTAAAGCATCATAAGGAAGTTTGGCCTTTCCTGTAGCTTCATAACCAGCACTTTCAGATAACACTATCTTTAGTTTTACTTTGTAATAATATTTTCTTTTTATTATATTTGAACTGTAGCTAATAGCTTTAACTGCATATTTATTCACTACTTCAGAAAATTTTTTTTTACAATAAAGAGTATAATTATTTCCAATTTTTATATTTTGCCCTGAAACTTTTTTGTTTATATTGGATTTAATCATTTAAAGCAATATTAACATATTTTTTATTTTTTTGTAAATATTTGTAAATATAAATAAATATCTTGTAAATTTTGTAAATATATATATAATATATAAAATTTTTTAAATGTGCTTTAAATTGATCACATTATAAAGAAATAATCCCTGACAATTTAAATCACTAGATTATCGAAAGGTAGGTGAAGTAAATTTGGGGTTAGATAAAGATAGAGAAAAAAGACTTGCTACTACTGGTAAATGGTTTGAACCAGGCGTTAAAACAAAAACAAATATCTGGTCTACTATAGTATTACCAATAATATTAATAATAAGTCTTTTATTTACGGTTTTTATAGCTTTAAATTAAAATAAGGCTAAGATTTAATCAAAATAACAAAATTAAATAAATTTTGTTAATATAGACTTTTTTTTAAATTTTCTTACAATGATAATACTTAGTTTCCATCAGGTTTAGTGTAATCTGTTTTATAAGAATATTTTAAATACTTTTTGTTATTTTCATCATACTCTAATTTAATATCTACAGGATAATTGTATGTTAATTTAATAAGATCTGAATAAATTTGATCTAAATTAAGTTCACATTTTTCTATTGTATCGTGAAGAATAGGTCTTAAATAAACTGGAGCATTTTATTTGATGAGCTAATGATTACTGTAATTAAAATCCACATAAGATAACCTTTAAAAGTTAATTATTATTAATATAATTAATACCTATCTATTTTTTAAAAGCTTTTTATACAAAATAGTATAATTAATATATTAATAAATATAATAGATATCCACCATGTTTGCCAAAATCCATAACTAAATTGTCCAATTAAAAATATTTGAAAGAAAGAAGCTAAACCAAATGCAGCATATTTCGGATTAATTTTTTTAATATCATATATTTTATTTATAATTTTATATAATAAAATATAAAATAATACAATCCCTATAACACCTAATTCTAACCATAATTGCAAAATACTATTGTGAGGATGTAATGGTATAGCTGATAACATTTTATTGTTATGATTAATAATTTTATATTGATCCCCAATGGCTCTAGAAGAAAATATACCATGACCTAATAAAGGTTTCTCTAATATTTTTTTTTTTGGAAAAGCTCCAAATAACTCTCCTATGTATAATTTTTGTTTCTAATTTTAATACATAGTAGTTAAGACTATATAAAAATATAGGAGTTTTTTTATCTTCATTAAAAAAAGCATTAACAGCCATTTTCATTTTTTGATCAAATTTTCATTACAATAAGGGTAATCATTTAATTTTATTTAGTTTTTTGTTTCTCTGTAATTCATTTTCATAATCAGAAAAATTTTTATAATTTAAGTTTCCCAAGAAAAAAGGTGATATTATGAAAAATAAATTAGCATTGAATTAACAATGTTTTTTTTTTAAAAATTTAATAAAAACTAAATAAAAAATAATAAAAATGCTAATAAAAAAGAAATTAGTGCTGTAATATTAAAAAAAGTACATAAACCTAGTAATAAAGAAAACAAAAAAAGCTTTTTTTCATATTAAAAAATACATAAAGCATAGATAGGTACTGCTAATACTGATAAGGCTGTAATACCTCTATCATAAGTATTACTTAGATAATTTTCAATTATCAATTGATGATTTTTTTGAAATTCTCAAAAGAGATCCAATTTTTAAATGAATAAAAGTTATTAAAATTTTAAAATCTAGATTATTTGAAAGCCATAACTTTAAATCCTAATTGAAAAGTATAATCTAAAATAATTAATAACAAAACTTATCGTTAATGAAATTACTAATTTTATAGTAGTGGGTTTAAAATTATTTTTAAAACTGAGAAATGAAAAAAGAATTTTTAGATTAATTAGATTATAAATTCAACTGTAAAATTATATTTTTTATCAACGTTATATTTTTAAACTTTAAGCTTTATTAATTATTTTATTTTTTTTATTTAAAATGTTCATAACAAAATATTTTTCTAATATAATTAAAGAAACTTTATTAAATAATCAATAAGAAACTAATAATTTTATTTTAATCTTATCAAATAGTATATTTTCTCAGGAAAATTATAAATTTACTATTATGGGAAATGCTTTAAAAATAGTAGTATAGAATTACCAGATAAAAGCATTTTTAATATGTTTGATAGCAAAGGTGCGTTTACTGATAATCAGGGGAATATTGGAGACTTTTTGGACAAGGCGTTAGAAAAACAAATAACAAAGGAATATTAATTGATGTAAATGCATTAGTAATTTTTAAAATTGATAACAAAAGTTCTATGTGGGGCTTTCCAACAAGAGCTGAAAGTGATTTAGAAGTAGGTGCAGGTTATTTTGACGTTTTTTCTGCTTCAGGAAACCTAAAAGAATTATTAGGAAAAAGATGCCAATATGGGCTTACTGTTACTAAAGAAAAAATCATTTGTAATGCAAGGGTTTTGTAAGTGAAATCTTTTACGAAATATAAAATTTATCTAATATTTATAAGATTATTTAAGCTATCTAATATTCTTTATTTCATTTAATGTTATTATGTGATCCATCACAAAATGGAAAATTTTTAGACTCTTTGCATCCACAAAAAAATATATTTCTTTAGTTTCTTCAGCCTTATACATAAATGGTTGGTTATCCGTATCAATATGTGCTCCATCACAGAAGGGTTGCCTTTTTGTTAATTTACAAGAGCATATAAAGTAATTTTTTCCTTCTCTTACTTTAACAGGATAAGGTTTATTTGTATTGTCATTTGTCATTAATTTATTTCTTTATAATACTAAGTTAAAAATAAGTAATTAAAAAAAAAAAATCTATTATTATTTTTATAATCTACCCATTTTTCCATTTTGATAGTCAGAAAATGCTTGATAAATTTCTTCTTTAGTATTCATAACAAATGGTCCGTGAGCTACAATTGGTTCATTGATTGGTTCACCATTTAATATTAAACCTTTAAAATTATCAGATACTTTTAAGTCTATTTGTGAACCTTCACGTTCAAAAATTAAGATATCCTTATCTTTAAAATTTTTATTTTCTACTTTTAATTCTCCACTCATTATTAATATTACGGTATTAGTACCATTCTCAAACTTTAAAGAAATACTTTTATTTTCTTTACTTATAATATCGTATAAATTTACTTTAGTAAAAGTAGAAGAGGGCCCTTTAGTTTCTTCAAAATTACCAGCTATCACCCTAAGTTTTATTTTATCTCCTAATGATATAGTTGGTATAAATGCACTACTAATTTCTTGATATTTAGGATCAGTCATTTTATGTTTCCTAGGTAAATTAATCCAAAGTTGAACCATTTCAAAAACTCCACCTTTCTTTGAAAACTCTTCTGAATGAAATTCATCGTGTACTATACCTTTTCCTGCAGTCATCCACTGAACATCTCCAGGTTTAATAACTCCCCCTCCTCCAGAAGAATCTCTATGTTCCACCTCACCTTGATACGCAAATGTAACTGTTTCAATTCCTCTATGAGGATGTTCTCCCACACCTCTTCTTTGATTAGTAATTGAAAACTCTTTGGGAGATGCATAATCTAACATTATAAAAGGACTTATAAACTTATTCAATTCTTCTGATGGTCTTAATAATCCATAGACATGAAAACCATCACCTACCCAATGTTTTTGATCAGAAGTATATGTATATTTAATTTTTTTAATTCTCTCATTTTTTTACCTTAATATTTATATAAGACTTTTACTGAAAAATTTTTTAGTCCTTATTTTTATTTTTAATTTTACGAGTTAACCAATGATTGAGAAAAGCTAATCCTAATCCAATAGCAATAGCAACAGATAAAAAAATTATTATATGTAATATAGTAGAGATGTTATTCTTTCTTTTTTGATATATTACTTAATACTTTTTTTGTTTTTCAGTAATTGTTACACTTTTGAATTAAATAAGCATTATCTTCATAAAAATTTACAGCATAAGTACAACTCATACCTATAAGAGCTATTAAAGATTTAGATGCATTTACAACCTCAACTTTTCCAACACCTGCTTGTTGCTCTTGTTTATTTCTAAAACCTTTAACATAAATAAATTTATTATTTTGATATGTGGATTTACCATATCCTTGAAGATTAATTACATTTTTATTTTGCAGTGTTACTATACTTGCATTATCCCATATACCATAATTTACCTAAATTATCTGTAAAGTTCCTTCTAAAATAAAAGTTTAAATATTTTTTATCTTTTGATATAGGATATGATTTTATTATTTCTCTCTTACCATGAGATTCAATAATATAATCAAAAGATCTCACATTACCACAAGATACAAATATAATTAAAAGTATGACTGTTAATTGTTTCAACTTAAACTCCATCTATAAATTAATTATATATCAAGAATATTTAAAAAAAAAGCTTTAGCTAAATCTTGAAAATTAATATTTAATTCCAATATATATTTCATGGATGCCATAACGGGTCCTGTTAATAACTTTGCTTAACTTAACAAGGAGGTTTATATGACAAACGCATTAACTATTTTTAATCAATTAAGACCACATACAATCGGGTATGATAATATCTTTGATCATTTCAATGATATGTTTGAAAGTTCAGGGCTACAAACTAACTACCCACCTTATGATATTATAAAGCAAGATGATACTAAATATGATATTCAAGTAGCTTTAGCTGGATATAGTAAGGAAGACATTACAATTGAGGTGAAAGAAAATACTCTTTCTATAAAATCTGTGAAGCAACAAGAGGATGAAAAAGTTGAAGTTCTTCACAGAGGTATTTCAAAAAGATATTTTGAAAGACATTTCACAATAGCAGATGATGTCAAAGTAAATGGTGCAGAATTGAAAAATGGTTTATTAATAGTTTCTTTAGAAAGAATTGTTCCTGAGCAGAAAAAACCAAGAACAATAAAAATTAATTAACCAAAATAATTAGTTAGTGCTGGATAATTTTATTATCCGGCAGCTAATAAGTTACTTTATCTATTTTAAAGATATATTTTTATTCTCCCATGTTCATCAGGGTCCCTTTTTCACGAGATTTTTCAAACGCTATATAAAATATAAATACTGCAGTTGAAAAATATAAAAACGTAATCATTGTTGCTTTAAAAATATTTATTACACTATAAGTCTGATAAATTAATATATTTCTAACTTCTTCAAAGATATAAACTAAGGGTAGTGACTTAGCTATAGACTGCAACCAATCTGGTAAAATTTCAATTGGATAATATATACACCCAAGTGGAGCTAATAAAAAAAGAGTAGCCCATGCAATATTTTCAAAAGCCGGTCCATATCTAATTAATCCTGATGAGACAAAAATTCCTAAAGTAATACCAAAAATATGTAAATTTACCAACAGTGCAAATAAAATAAAACCTATTTCATATATTGATACTCCAAAAAGAGGAATAGCAAATAATGATACTGGGACTAAGCCCTATTAAAGTTCTTATAATTGCAGTAATTGTTAGTGATGCAATTATTTCACTTTTTTTATAGGAGTAATAAAAAGATTAGTAAAGTTTCTACTCCATATTTCTTCTAAAAACATAATATTATAACTAATACTACTTCTAAATAAAAAATCATAAAGTATTGCTGCTGTTAAAATTACACCTACAGTATTATTATAATAATCAGAATTTAAGGTAAAAAATTTTGATATAAAACCCCATAGTAGGATTTGAATAGTTGGCCAATATACTAAATCAATTATTCTTGGGATTGAACCAATAATTAGGTACATATGTCTTAAAAAAGACCATAAATTCTATTAAAATTCATTTCTCACCAAATATTTCAAAATATACATCTTCTAATTTCTTTTTCTTGTACTTATCTAATATAAAATTAACTTTTCCTTGCTCAATTACTTCTCCTTTTTTTCAAAATCATAATTTTATCACATAATCTTTGAGCTTCTTTCATGTTATGAGAGGAAAATAAAATAGAAATATTATTATTTTTTTTATATTTATATATAAAAGTTTTTAAGTATTCAGCTACCACCGGATCAAGACTTGCAGTAGGTTCATCTAATAATAATATTTCTGGTTTATTTATTAATGCTTTAGCTAAGGCTACCCTTGTTTTTTGTCCTGAAGAAAGTTCACCTGTTTTTTTTAAGTAAATCATAAAGCTCAAAATAGTCATAAATTTCTTCTAATCTATCTTTTATATTTTTAACATTATATAAGCGAGCATAAATACTTAAATTTTCCATTACTGAAAGTCTTTTAGGTAATTCAGTATAAGGAGATGCAAAATTCATAATATTTAAAAATTTCAATCTATTTTTGTTTACTTATGTAAGTATCATTTATATATATTTGTCCTGATGTTGGTTTGATCAATCCTAGCAGTATACCTATAGTTGTTGATTTACCTGAACCATTAGGTCCCAAAATACCTAAAATAGTATTTTCCCTCTAAACTAAAATTAATTTTGTTAATAGCTAATTTACCATTAAATATCTTGGTCAAATTCTTTACTTCTAGTTTATTCATTAAATTCTTATAACTACGTATTGGTTTTCTAATTATTCTTAATATATTTTTTAATTAAATTAATTATTTTTTCTCAAATTTTTTTTCAAATCTAGTACATTCTAAATAATGATACACTTTAGAAAAGTTTTGTATATATATTTTCTTTTCTGCGTTACTTATTGCTTCAACTAATTTTTTTTGCTTTGTTAAAAACCTTTGAATAGTTTTATCATCAGTATCTGGATATTTACTCTTATCTGATACCTCTAAATGTCTTTTTTTAAAAAGTAAAATAGCTTTGATGCCACCCTAATATTTCTTCGTGGTACCATTTACACACATCTTTTATTTTTATATCTTCCGAAACAGTCCTAGAAGCTACAAAAAATATTACTATTATTAAATATATTTTACTCAATTTTTGATCCTTACTTAAGTAAATTTATCATATCAAAGTAGCATCTACTCTACAATTATATCATAAATTATGCATAATTATCATTATACAATAAGGCTGTAAATTTTATTACTTTTTGATATAAAATAAATAATGACTTTAAAGAAAGAAAATGTTTGGGACTACCCAAGACCTGCTATTTGCCAACCACATAAAGGTACGATAGAAGTAATAGTAGATAATAAAACTATAGCAAAAACCAATAATGCTATACGCGTCATTGAGACCTCACATCCTCTGTACATATTATTTTCCACCAGAAGACATTACTATGAGTTTATTAAAACAAAATAAAAGTAATTCTTTTGTGAATGGAAAGGCACAGCTAATTATGTAGACTTACATTTGGACAAAATTAAAATTTTAAATAATATAGGCTGGTTTTATAAATCACCTAAGAGAGAATTCCAACCTATTAAAGATTATATTAGTTTTTATGCGTCGAAAGCTGAAAAATGTATTGTTAATGGGGAATTAGTAAAAAAGCAAGAAGGAGAATTTTATGGAGGCTGGATAACTAAAAACCTTACAGGTCCTTTTAAAGGTGCCAAAGGCACTTCATTCTGGTAATTTATATAAATTAAATATATTTTAAAAGTTTATTGACAGCATCTTTAGCGCTTAAAAACCCTCCCTCTACTTTACCATTCATACACCAGTCACCACAAACTATAATCTTAAAATCTTCGTCAAAAAGTGAACCTAAATTATTATTTTTTTCTGACAAAATATTTCCAAAAATGTAAAGCCTTATGCTCATAATTATTTAACTTACATTTAAGAATATCTGAAACTTGTTTAATTAAATGATCTGATATTTTATCTTTACAACCATTAATGTTTTGTTCTGCAAAATTATATGATGAATTAATCAATAAATTATAATATTCTTTATTTTCTAGAATTTTTTTTTGATAGACAACCACTGTATGTCTTCATCTAAGAATAATGCTGTATCAAAATCAAATTCTTCAAATTTATCAAAGCCTAGCATAAGGGAGTAACAGCTTTCTCATTTTTATCTTTTTAATAATATCTAGAAATTTAAAATTATTATACAATATTTCTTTTGCTTGATTTGGAGGAATAGTAATAATTAACCAATCATAAGGTCCAAAGGATACTTGACCAGAGTCTATGACAAACCATTTATCATTTTCTTTATAATTTTCTCAATTTTACATAAAAGCTTGATAGAAAAATTATTATTTATCAAATACTTTACTACTGAATTCATTTTAGACTCTGCAGTAAAGTATTGTTTATTATAAATTTTAGTCCTTTTTATAACTTCTTTATTTAAAATTTCTATTTGATTAAATTCCAAGGGTTTAATAATTTTATTTAATATTAATGGTTGCAAGAAAATCTTTAAATTCCTTATTTTCTATTTTAAAATACTGTGCGCCATGATTAAATTGATAAGGCTCCGCTCTTCTTGTTGCCATCCTACCACCAACACCTCTAGATTTTTCAAATACAGTAAGATTAAATTTTTCTGAAGTAAATTAGCTAGAGTAATGCCAGTTATTCCTGCTCCAATTACAGCAACATTTTTCATAATTTATAATTCTTATATTAATTCACTATTCATTATTTTTTAATAATAGTTAAAGTTATAAATGCTTAGTGAAATTTAAATAACTAATTTTTTGAATGAATATCATCTATCCACATTTTATTATTATGTTCTTCTATCCTCAGGTATGTCCAAATTAACAACTACTGGGTCTTGCCCACTTCTAAATAAAACACACCTAAGTATTTCATCTTTGGAAGCATTTATTTCTTGATTGAGGAAATTTTTAAAAGGAGGAACAAAGATAAAGTCTCCAGGGTAAGCATATTTTTCAAACTCTAGCTGTTCACCCCATCTCATCTTTGCTTTGCCTGATAATACATAAATACAACATATTTTCTATTTTAACCATGATGATGAGCTCCTGTTTTTGCATCAGGTTCTATGTCAACTTTTCCTGCCCATATTTTTTCTGCACCAACATTTTTTTGCCAAACAGCTGCATACCTTTTCATGCCTTTGGTTTGAGGAGTGTTATCATCAAGATCATCTTCTGAAATTACTTTTACTCCATCTTCTAGCCATTTTTTTTTATTATTCAAAGTGATACCTAATTTTAGTTATTATTAAATCATTGTACTATTTATGATAATATTAATTAAGAAATTAAATAAATAAAAGAATTTTTAATAAATTTATAATTTTCCTAATTGTTATTTTATAAAGTTTCTACTTCTTTTTTCTAAGTTAATAATTATGATATTCTACATTTATGAAATACTTAGTAATATTATTATTCTTTTTTTCTATTCATTCCTATTCTAAAGAAATAAAAGAAAAAGTATTAATTTGTATAGATGAAGAAAAATATATAAATAAAGATATTACTAAAAGTGATTATATCTTTGGATATATTTTTAATAATAAATCTGCTGATTACTATTATAACTCAGTTATGAATAATGGAATGTATGAGATAGATAATATTCTAAATGTAAAATATAATATTAATGAAAACTTTATAATTATAGATCTAGAATTTGGTAATCTCTTTATAAATAGAAAAACATTAGAACATAGTTTTAATAATAATATTACAGCTAGGTGTGAATTGGCAAAAAATGAAAAATTTTTTTGATTTATTGAAAGAAAGAAAAAAAAATTAAATAATCAAAAAAGAAAAATAAATAATATCTCATTGTGATATTGTATATTTAGTATTTGTCAAAACCTCCTATCTACTTTTGTTGAATAGCTAAATGAGTTATACTTAAGAATATTAATGGAGAATAATATGCAAGAATATTAAAAAAAAAAATCATTTAACAATTATAGTTATAATTTTATTAGTATATATTATTTTAAATAACTTTGGGCTGATGGTGAGCAAAAAAATATGATTAAAAAATTAATACTAATACGTTTTAGGAATGAAGCTATTTATTATTTTATTAATAGTTTAAATAGTTAATTTAGATATATTACTATTAAATTAAATTAGGAAGATACTGCATTATGATTACTACACAAATGTTTATTAGGACGTTCCAAAGCAAAGAGTTCTACTTAGACTTTTTACTAGAGACAATTTACAGCAAATTAAAAGAAATAATTGAAAGAGAAAGGATAAATGTTTCCTGTGCTTGTCATCAAGATGATAAAGAAGGAAATAAAGTTGTAACGATTTGGGAGTATCGAAGTAAAGAAGATAGAGAAAAATTGTTTTATCTAATGAAAATCTATCATTATTACCAATAATCACTTAGCCCTAAAGTGTCAGAATTAAGTCTTAATAAAATTATGCATATTTCTAAAACAGCAAAGATATCTTTTAAAGCTTTTAAGAGTTAAAGTTTTACTTTTAAAAACAAAATACCCAATATCAAATCTTAATTTTTTAAAAAAAATATTTGTTATTTTTTAATTTTATTATAAATTATTTTTAGTTTTTATATGATGAAAATATACATAACTTAATTTTTTAATATTCAGTTTTTTCTTCTTTCTAGCATTTTTATTTGCTCAATGAAGGTTCAGTAGGGGGATTAATAGCAGGACTTTCTCATCCTGTATTGGGACTAGACCATTTGTTAGCTATGGTAAGTGTTGGTATTGTTAGTTTTCAATAGGTAAAAGCTATATGGATGTTCCTCTAAATTGTAGTTGTTATGGCAATAGGTGGATTCTCGGTATGCTGGATATAGGTTTAAATGCCATAGAGTTAGGTATTGCTTTATCCGTTTTAGTGTTAGGTTTAACAATAGCTCTTAACTCAAGTTTTAATAAGTTATTAATATATTTATTTGTAGCTTTGTTTGCTACTTTTCATGGATATGCTTGTTTGAAATACCAGAGTTAGCAGCATCTTGGTCTTATGTTATTGGATTTATGAGTGGAACAACTATATTACATCTTCTTGGTGTAGGGATTGGATATTTTTCAAGAAAAGTAAAAAATGGCACCGTTGTTTTACGCTATACTGGTGCAATAGTTTCTGGTATAGGATTTCACATAATCTTTATTATTTTTGAAGTACAAGATAACTTTTTATTATTACAATAAGTTTAATTGCAGAAAATTTGGATTACTTATCTATTAAAATAATTATGTTATTCATAAAATTTATTACGTTTATCCTCATTTTTTTTAGCTATTTTAAAATATCTTTTGCAGAAATTGAAATTACTGGTTATCAAGAATTTTTTTTTGGTTCCTGTATCACAATCTTATTATAAAGGAAAGTCAAACCATGGAATTGACCGAGCGGGAATGAGCAATGGAACATATTCAAGATTAACTGGTATTTATAATGAAAATTGTTCAATGGCATTGAAGTTTCAGGGAATTTACTCATTAGGTGTTAGAGATTGTATGGGAGATAAGACTGATAATTGTGAAGATGCATCTAACGAAAACTCATTAGCTTTTTCTGGAAATTTCGGAGTTTTTCAGTTGGCAAAACAGCAAGTGCTAGCTCGGTTATGCTTTCTAGACTTACAGCTGAAGCTCCTCTAGCAGAACCAGATAGTGCAAATTATCAAAAGCTTTTATAGTACAGATGATGAAAATAATTATGGGGTCTGCAAATGAAGTGGATTATGGAAGTAATGCTGTTAAAATTTTATGGTTATCTAATATTTATAACGGTCTTTCCTTTGCCTTAAAGCTATACCCCTAACTCAGGAGAAAAAGGTTCTGGAAATAATAATGGCCAGACAGTACTGCTACAAATTCAACCTGGGGTGAATATAATGATGTTCTTAGTTTTTATAGCAAGTATGCAATAGATTATAAAGGTATTGGTGTAGAGCTAGTTTATGGTCAACAAACAGGAAATGCAGGTATAATAGGAACAAATCAATATAATGATTTAGAAGAAAATAGCTATTCTGTAAAATTTAATTATGGTAACTTAAGTATTGATTATAGAAAAAATGAAGCTGATAACTCAGGCCAAATTAAAAACAATAGTACAGGAAATGATGAGGGAATTTCAATTTGTGGGATTTATACTCTTATAATGACTAGAATTGGCTTCTGTAATGTTAATACCAATTTTACAGATATTAATAGTTTAACGAATTCGTCTAAATTAATTAGTAATTCTATTGATTATGCTTTAAGTGATAATCTTAAAATAGGGCTTTTATATTTTAAACATGAACAAACTGCTAATGGTGAAATCAGAACTGATGCTAAGGGTGTTATGTCATCACTAACTATTGATTTTTAACAAATATTACTATTTACCTAGTTTTTTTATTAGACTTGTGCTCGCTTTTTAAATCTAATTTTAATGCTATATTTTCAATAAACATATTCTTTTCTTTTTTACATGAATTATATAAAAGATTTAAAAATTTATTGTTTTCAAAACCTAACTTATTATCTCCTATATTAGCAGTTAAAGCTAAAGCCCAATTAGTGTTTTACACATTCTTCTGACTTTTTATTTTCACAAAAGTATAAGAATTTTTCACACTTTAAACCCCCTCTCTTAAGTGGTGGCGCATATAAAATACTTGGAATTAAAAAATTAAGTAAAACAATAATAAAAAATTTTCATAGTATAATAATAACTGATTAAACTAATCCTATCAATTATCTGTTTATAAAAGTCATGTTTAAAAATTTATTTTTCCAGGTATAAAACATTTTTGCAAAACATTATTTTTGAAAGATTACATAATTAAATACTAGGATATCTAATGGTTTTCTCCTGAAAACCTAATATAAACACCAACACCTGTTTCATCAATTTCACTTCTTTTTTACTTGCAAAAAACTTTATTGTTTTGATAAGTTAATTTTACTCCGTTGTAAGTTTATATAACTTCCTTATATTCGTAATTACAGCTGTACTACTAGCTTATAATTACCTAAATTGTCTTCAAAGTTCTGTAATAATATAATTTTTAAAACTGTGTGTGTTTTATTAGATAATCTCTACAAAATGTATATCTATGTTCTGCAAAAGATTGGTAGAAAAAGGAATAGCAAGATTAGTAAGTATTTCATTAAAAGATAGTATAGCTAGTAAGTGCATAAGAATTATAATTTTTTAAATAATTACTTGAAATGTATAAAAAACTACCTAATGTAACTAAACTAATACTGTCTGCCAATAAATTTATCTCCTTTTTGATTTAACTGTTAAAAAATCTAAAACCCTACTCAGATTTTATAATTGTAGCTTCAATAATTCACCTAGACTATCAGTAAACGTTCTAGCTTTTTGCCTTAATAATTGTTGCATAACATTTTTCACTCTATTTTTATATTACCATTTATTATTACTTGTACTTCCATCTAATAATTAATTTTGAAAATAAAAGGAAACACCAAAATGGAAGAATAAGATAATATAAAAACCTGTTCTTTCTTCTTCTTGTTGCCATCATTTAAATAATTTACAGAATTTTATATTAATCAACTTTAATAATTTTAAATCTACTGCTTGCTACTTTAGCAAAATTTATCTCCACTATTATAAGCGGGTAATAGACACTTCAAGAACGCTATTTTGATTTAATTACTGGTCTTGCCTATACAGTTAAAAGCCAAAATTATGTAGGCCCTTCTTCTTTTCACTAAAACGAGAAGGTCATCAAATATTTAAAGAAAAATACCAATCTATAATTTAATTTCAACTAGGCACAGGTTGCAAAAAGTTCATTAATGTTAAATTACTAAAAGTTTAATTTTCCATTGCTTTGTAACTTTAAATAAAAATTTCTGATTCCTTCCATAGAGATGTAATTCACACCATATCTACATCTTTTCACCTATTCTTTAGCTAATAAAACATCAAAAAAAAGTTGAATGAGACTCTAATTTGCTGATGAAAAATTATTTTTTAGTTTCAAAACTTATTTTCAAAAATACTATGATAAAGAATCTGTTAAGCTATCACTTAGTAATTTATAATTTTATGTCTTGTAAATCTACCAAAATCATCAGCCTTCAACTTTTAGAATCAAAATATTAATAGATATTTAATCCTTTAGTTCATGGCTACCGGATTGGCCCTCTGCCCTTTTCTAACTCAAACGCGTTATTAAATAAGTTTTAATTATATCACAGCAGTTTTTACTCTACAATTGAATCTACAGTTTTAAATTTGAATAGAATAATTATACAACTTACGTAAGATTATTTTATGACTTTAAATCCTAAAGAAGTTTTAAAACAAACCTTTGGCTATGAAGAATTTAGACAAGGTCAAAATGAAATTATTAATTCTATAGTTAATAAAAAAATGTATTAGCTATTATGCCTACGGGTGCTGGTAAGTCTTTATGTTATCAAATACCCGCTATTATTAATGAAAAGAAAACTATTGTTATATCTCCTCTTGTAGCTTTAATGGATGACCAAGTAAGTGCATTAAAACAAAATAAAGTATCTGCTGAACGCTTACATTCTCATATGACAGATGCTGAGAATAAAGAAATATGGAATAGCTTTTGTAATGGAAATATTAAAATACTTTATATGTCTCCAGAAGCTTTAATGAATCAAAATAAAATAAATGTAATAAAGACATTAGATATTGGATTATTTGTAATAGATGAGCACATTGTATTTCTAAATGGGGACCAGGTTTTAGAAAAGACTACGAGGCACTATCTAAGCTAAAAGAAATTTTTCCTAATTCAAATATATCAGCTTTTACAGCAACAGCAGACAAAGCTACGCGTGAAGATATTATGGAAAAGCTGACAAATAGTAATTGTGAATTAGTTTTACAAGGATTTAAAAGACCTTAACTTAAGTTTGAGTGTTTATCAAAAGTTTAATTGGAAAGACCAACTGTTAAGATTTTTATCTGATAGAAAAGGACAATCTGGAATAGTGTATTGTCTTTCTAGAAAGAATACAGAAGAAGTAGCGGAATTTTTAAATCAAAAAGGGTTTAAATCTATCGCTTATCACGCTGGGCAAAATCAAAATGTTCTGAAAAGATAATCAAAATATTTTTATGACAGAGTCAGGTATAGTCATGGCTGCAACTATTGCTTTTGGAATGGGAATAGATAAACCAGATGTTAGGTTTGTAGCTCGTATAAGTCTTCCATCAAATATGGAATCTTATTATCAAGAAGTAGGAAGAGAAGGAAGAGATGGAAAACCTTCTGATACAATGATGATTTATGGTTTAGATGATTTATTTCAAAGAAGAAGGTTTATTGAAGAAGAGATAGTAATGAAGAACATAAACGAATGGAGCATAGAAGACTAGACCTTTTTTAGCTTACTGTGAAGCTTCTAGCTGTCGGCAGGCTGCTTTATTAGGATATTTTGGAGATAAAACTGAACCTTGTGGAATTTGTGATAACTGCGTAAACCCTCCTGAAATGGAAGGATGGAACAGGTATTAGCACAAAAAGTACTCTCTGCTATTTTTAGAACTGGTCAGTACTTTGCCTCTAATTATATTATTGATATACTAAGAGGTACGAACTCAGAAAAAATAATAAAAAATAAACATAATGAAATAAAAACCTTTGGAGTAGGAAAGGAAATACAAAAAGAATACTGGCAAAACTTTATTAGACAACTGATTTCTGCTAATCACATATCTATTAATATAAAAAAATATGGAGTTTATCAAATAAACAGAAAGTGGCCTAAAAATATTAAAAGGTGAACTGACTTTTAAATATAAGTCCATTGATATAAAAATATCGTATCAAAAAAACAATATAAGAAGACAGAATATATTAATGTAGAAAATAAAGAATTACCTTTATTGCAAAAACTAAAAGACTTAAGGCTTAAACTTGCTAAAGAACAAAATGTTCCCGCATTTGTAGTTTTCCCCTGACCAAACCCTTCATCATATGATTGAAATAAAACCAAAAACCATAGAAGAAATGAAACAAATAGTTGGTATAGGTCCAAGTAAAATAAAAAATATGGAGCAGTTTTTTTACAAATGTTAACTAATAAAACTAAAAGTATGATCTTGGTTAAAAGCTCTGATTTTAGTAATGTAGATGGCGGATAGAAGGCGGATCTGAACCTCGATACGATTACTCGTATACCTCCTTAGCAGGGAGGCGCCTTCGACCACTCGGCCACCTATCCATTTACAATTTTGCCTATTTATAATTAGAAATCAAGTATGATTTATAATTTTGGAATAGAAGCTCCAATAGATGGGATATCATAACCTTTTTGTACTGCTTCTCTATTAGAAATATTTGTATACCAATCAGCAACAGACTCATATTTTTTAATATCTATCTGATGCCATTCAAACCTGGCCACCCAAGGCCAAGCTGCAATATCTGCTATTGTATACTCTTCTCCTGCTAAATACTTACTTTTTTTAAGCTGCGTATTCATTACATTATAAATTCTTTCAGCTTCTTTATGATATCTTTCCTCTGAGTATTCAGACTTTCCTTTATTAAATTTTAAAAAATGGTGTGCTTGCCCTAGCATAGGTCCTTGAGAAGCAGTTTGAAAGTTTAACCATTCAATACATTTAAATCTATGATCAAATTTAGTTGGTAAAAACTTTTTATATTTTTCTGCTAAATATAACATTATAGCCCCTGACTCCATTATAGAAATATTATTTTCATTATCTAATATTGCAGGTATTTTATTATTCGGGCTTATTTTCAAGAAATTTTCATTAAACTGCTCATTTTTCATAATGTTGATTGGAAAAACTTTATATTTAACGTTTAACTCTTCTAAAAGAATAGAAATTTTTCTTCCATTAGGTGTTGACCATGTATATAAATCAATCATCTAGTTAGGCCTATTCATTTGAAAAAAATTATCTACTACAGAGTAATCCATATAACCTAACCTTGCTAGAGGCTTTAATTTTTTTATATCTATAATGCCATCTTTTATATATTCATCGTTAATATTTAATCCTAAGACATGTCCTATTATAATACCATTATATTCATTTTCTTTTTATAGTTGGTAAATCCACTATTTTAAAAAGTTTACACTCCATATTAATAGGAGAAGCTTTTAAAGATTTAGGTTTTACTATTTTGCTTTCAATAGTCTCTAATGCTGCTAAATCAATTTCACTTTCTCCTCTACCAAGTGGAGAACAAGTTAAGTTCATTAAATCTTTATTTTCATAAGTGGAAATATTCACCACAAATTCTTGATTAACTTTAATATTTGAAAAAGTATCCTTAGCTCCATTTTTATCAGGGGCAGGTCCATTATTTGCAAACATTACCATTGGAGGATCTGATGCAACACCATTAAAAAAACTATAAGGTGCACAATTATCAGTACCCTCTTTTGAAAGAGTAGTTATCCAAGCAATAGGACGTGGGATAATACAAGATTTAAATGGGTTAAACTTTAAGCCATGATTATTTTTTGAAGTCTCATAAAACATTATTTTTTTAATTTATCAATTATTACCTTATTTACAACTGACGGATTAGCTTGACCTTTTGTTTCTTTCATAACTTGTCCAACAAACCATCCTAAAACTTTAGAATTACCACTTTGATACTGTTTTTTTTGATCTTCATTAGAAGAAATAATTTTATCAACAATGCCTTCAATTTCATCGGTATTACTAATCTGTTTTAATCCTTTTTTCTCTATAATATTTTCCGCCGTCTCTCCTGATATAAACATTTCTTCAAAAACTTCTTTAGCTATTTTATTAGAAATTATTTGTTTATTTATCAAATCAAGAAGTTTACCTAATTCTTTTGCATCTATAGGAGAATCCTTAATGTTTTTACCAATATCATTAAGTTTGCCAAATAAATTGGTTATTATCCAATTAGCTGCTTGCTTAGCATCTCTACCATTAGATAGCGTCTCAAAATATTCAGCAGTATCTTGATCAGAAGAAATAACTCTTGCGTCATACGCTCCTAGACCATATTGATTTATTAACATTGTTTTTAAATCGTCAGGTAACTCTGGCAAGGTTTTTCTTATATCTTCAATTCGCTTATCTGTTAGTTCTAAAGGTAATAAATCAGGGTCTGGAAAGTATCTATAATCATGAGCTTCTTCTTTAGATCTCATCGTTTTTGTTTTACCGCTATTAGTATCAAATAGTCTTGTTTCTTGTACAATTTTATTTCCACTTTCTATAGACTTTACTTGTCTATTAGCTTCATATTCTATTGCTTTCATCAAGTTTTTAATAGAATTAAGATTCTTAATTTCACACCTTATACCTAAAGGCTCGTTGGGTTTTCTTACAGAAACATTTGCATCACACCTTAATGAACCTTCTTCCATATTTCCATCATGTATTGGCAAACCTCAAAATACTTCTTAATTTTGTTAAATAATCTCCTGCTTCTACCCAGTCACTTAAATCAGGATAAGAAACTATCTCCATCAAAGCAACTCCTGCTCTATTATAATCAATAAAAGTTTTATCAGGAGATTGATCATGCAATGACTTTCCTGCATCTTGTTCTAAATGTAATCTTTCTATTTTTATGGTCTTAGTTTTATCATCACTAATATCAATATTTATGTAACCTTCACTAACTATAGGATCTTTAAATTGACTAATTTGGTAACCTAGAGGCAAATCAGGATAAAAGTAATTTTTTCTATCAAAAATAGATTTTTTATTAATAGTCGCATTCAAAGCTAATCCCGTCTTTATTGCTTGATCAACAGCCATGCTATTTATAACAGGAAGTGTTCCAGGTAATCCAATGTCTAATAAGTCTAACTTTTGATTTGCTTCTTTTCTAAAGTCAGCTGCTCCATTTGAAAACAACTTTAAATTTGTAGTTACTTGAGCATGCACTTCTAGTCCAATTACTATATCCCATTCACCACTAGCACCTTTTATTTTTTTTGCACTGTATTCAGACATTTTTAAATTCCTAAAAGTGGCTCATTATTAAAATTTATTTCCTTCTCTAAAGCATATGCTCCAGTTAACAATAAATCTTCACGGAATGTATTAGCAATTAATTGTAGACCCTAATGGTCTATTATTTTTGCTTAGGGCTCCCGGCAAAGATAATGCAGGTAAACCTGCTAAACTTGATGGAACAGTAAAAATATCATTTAAATACATAGAAATTGGGTCATCTACTTTTTCTCCAATAACAAATGCATCACTTGGAGCAGTAGGAGTTAAAATAAGGTCAACTTGATTAAATACATTATTAAAATCTTCAATAATTTTTCTGCGTACTTTTTGGGCATGTAAATAATAAGCATCATAATAACCAGAGGATAAAACATAAGTACCAATAAGTAATCTCCTTTTTACTTCTTTTCCAAAACCCCTCTCCTCTAGTTTTACAATACATTTCATTTAAATCTTCAAACTTTTGTTTTGATCTAAAACCATATTTAACACCATCATATCTTGCTAAATTAGCCGAAGCCTCAGCAGGTGCAATTATATAGTAAGTAGGCAATGCGTATTTTGTATGAGGGAGTGAAATATCTATTATCTCTGCCCCTAAACTTTCCAATTTTTTTTTACCTACTATCCCAAAGTTCATTTATTTCTGCTGGGATACCATCAATGTTATACTGTTTAGGTATACCTATTTTAAATCCTTTAATTCCATTTTTTAAATTTTTAAATAAATCAGGCATTTTTTCTTTTGAAGACGTAGAATCTTTATTATCATAAGACACCATATGGGTTAATGCTAAAGCTCCATCTTCAACATTTTTAGTAAAAGGACCTGCTTGATCCAAAGATGAAGCAAATGCAATTATACCAAATCTAGAGCATCTTCCATATGTAGGTTTTATTCCTACTACACCACAAAAAGAGGCTGGTTGCCTAATTGATCCGCCTGTATCAGTCCCCAAAGAGAAACATGTGCCTGAAGCAGCCATAATTCCTGCTGATCCACCTGAAGAACCACCTGGGGTAAGTGGATTAGAAAAATCTTTCGTCCATGGATTAATAACATTACCTTGATTACATGTATCACTAGCAGAACCCATAGCAAATTCATCCATTGTTGTTTTACACAAAACTATTGCTCCAGCATCTTTTAGATTTTTGTTACTGTTGACTCATAAGGAGCTTTAAAATTTTTAAGTATATTTGAACTTGCCGAGGTTTTATTTCCAACTGTACAAAATATGTCTTTTACTGCAATTGGAATACCCTCTAATGGTCTTCTTTCTTCCATACTTTTAGTATCAGCCTTTTTTTGCTAAGAGTAATAGCCTCATCATAAATTTTTTTCTGAAACTAAATTAAACTTATCTAGCGAGTCAACTTTTTTTATAAAATGGTTTACTAGCTCTTCTATAGAATAATCTTTTTTATTAATACCTTTTATTATATTTTTAATATCTGATTTAAAAATGTCAGTCATATTATTCTATTACCTTAGGAACAGTAAAATATTCACCTACCTTTTCTGGTGCATTTAATAAAATTTTTTCTTGTTCTACTGTATTTTTATAAGCGATATCTTCTCTTTCGTATAACTCATTTTTTGTTACGCTCGTAACAGGTTGAACATTAGAAACATCTACTTCTTTAAGTTCTTCCATCCATTTTAGTATATTAGTTAAATCTTTCGAATATTCTTTAATTTCTTGGTCTGTCAATTCAAGTTTTGCTAAACTTGCAATTTTTAAAGTAATTTTTTCATCTATCAACATTTTTGTTTCTTATTTTTTTAATTGTGTTAATTTTTTTATTTAGTATGAATCAAATAATAAATACTAATACAATCACACACGATATAAATAATTTCAAGGCAGTATTTAGTCAAGATAGAAAAATAATTGGATTGGATGTAGGAAAAAAAACTATTGGAATAGCAATATCAGATCCTATAAGTAAAATTGCTTTAACTCATAAGACTATTTTCAGGAAAAAACTAAAAGAAGATTTACAAATGCTTCAGGAAATAATTAATGATAATACCGTAGTTTCAATTGTGATAGGCTTACCTTTAAATAAAGATGGCACCAAAGGTCCAATAGCTCAGTCTGTGATTACTTTTAGTTATATATTATTAAAAGCATTTAAATTGCCTATATTATTATGGGACGAAAGGTTTTCTACTATAGGAATTTTAAGAGAGATGAAACTAGCTGGTATTAAAAAAAAAATATAGAAAATAAAATAGACTCAGCATCAGCAACTTGGATTTTACAAAGTGCTTTAGATTCTATGAAAGAATAAAATTAAAATGAAGAATAAACATATATTGTCAATCAAAGACTTAAGCATAAAAGATATAACTAATATTCTAACTAAAGCAGAAAAGATTTCTAAATAAAAATAAATAAAAAAAATTCTTTTCAAATAAAAATATTATTAATTTATTTTTTGAAGACTCTACAAGAACTCTTACTTCATTTGAATTAGCTGGAAAACAATTAGGTGCTAGTGTAATAAATATGTCTATAGCAACCTCATCAATTAAAAAGGGGAAACATTAATTGATACTGCAATGACACTTAATGCTATGGATCCTGATATTTTAATCGTAAGGCATAATATGAGTGGTGTACCATATCTTTTATCTGAAAAAGTTAATTGTTCAGTTATTAATGCAGGTGACGGAAGTAATGAACATCCAACTCAGGCATTACTTGATGCTCTGACTATAAAAAGACATAAAAAAAGGATATCAGGCCTAGAAGTTGCTATTTTAGGTGATGTTTTGCATAGTCGTGTAGCTAGGTCTAATATCTATCTATTAAACAAACTCGGAGCTAAAGTTAGAGTAATATGTCCTCCAACTTTACTACCTCCTAATATAGAAGATTTGGGGGTAAAAGTTTTTAAAAACTTAGAAGATGGGTTAAATAATGTTGATATTATAATGGTATTAAGAATTCAAAAAGAAAGAATGTCTGGAAGCTTTGTGCCTTCAGAGAAAGAATTTTTTAAGTTTTGGGGGTTAGATAGAAAAAAATTAAATAATGCAAAAAAAAAATGCATTAGTTATGCATCCTGGACCCATTAATCGAGGTATTGAAATTGATAGTGATGTAGCCGATGACATAGGAAGGTCGCTAATCCTAGAACAAGTTAAACTTGGCGTTGCAATAAGAATGTCAATTATAGATGAATTATTGAAGTAATTTTATGAAAAATATAGTTTTAAAAAACGCAATTATTGTTGATCCTTCCCAAAAGATTAATAGTAAGGGTTCTATCGTTATAAAAGATAAAATTATTTATGATCTGATATTAAATAAAGATATTTCTTTTGATAAAAATAACTATCACATTATTGATTGTAAAAATCTAATGCTTTGCCCTGGATTTGTAGATATTAAATGTCATTTAAGAGTTCCAGGAGAAGAACATAAAGAAAATTTATCTTATGCTAGTCAGTCGGCTGCTTCAGCAGGTATTACTAGTTTAGTATGTATGCCCAATACTGATCCAATAATAGATAATGTCTCAATGGTAGAATTAGTTCAAAAGAAAAGTAAGAAAAAGAAAGTGATGTAAAAATATTTTCAACTGCCTCAATAACAAAGCAACTAAAGGAAAAGAACTGACTGAATTTGGACTACTTAAGGAAGCAGGTGCTGTAGGACTCACAGATGCTATCAAAGCTGTTGATGACGCAACTGTAATGATTGAGAGCCTTAAAATATGCAAGTGCTTTTGATATGTTACTTATGCAACATCCTGAAGAAAAAAGTCTTTCCCAATCTGGAAGCATGAATTCTGGTGCACTTTCTACTAAATTAGGAATAAAAGGAATACCTGAAGAAGCAGAAGTTATTCAAGTTGATCGAGATTTAAGATTAGCTGAAATGACTAATGGAAGAATACATTTTTTAACATTACTACTTCTTTGGCATTAAATAGTATTACAATAGCAAAAAAAAAGAGGTGTAAAAGTAACTTGCTCTACATCTCCGCATTATTTTAACTTATGTGAAGAAGATATACAAAAAGTGGAGAACATATGCTAAAGTTTCACCCCCATTAAGAAATATAAAAAATATGAATGCAATTAAAACAGCCATATTGAATAATGAAATTGATTGCATTACTTCTGATCATTCACCACATGATACTGATAGTAAAAGACTCCCATTTGAGCAAGCTTCATCAGGAGTTATAGGCTTCGAAAGTTTATTGCCTCTCACATTAAAACTAATTAATGATAAAAAATTATCCAATAAAAAACTAGTAGAACTTTTAAGTTTACATCCTTCAAAAATATTAAAGCTTAATTCTGGTACATTAAAAAAAAAAGACCTGCAGATATAGTTCTTATTGATATTAATAAAAAAATTAAATTATCCTCATCACTTATTAAAAGTAAATCTAATAACTTTCCTTATGAAAATATAAGTGGTCAAGGCAAAATAATATTAACAATCGTTGATGGTAAAATAGTTTTTAATGATAGAAGTTTTAATATCAAATAAATCAAATTATTTACTTTTCTTAATTTGCTATTTTATTGGTTCTATACCATTTGGTTATATTTTTTATAAAGTTATCAAAAATGATGATATTAGAAATCATGGTTCTGGTAACATTGGAGCTACTAATGTTAATAGATTAATAGGAAAAAAATTTGGGGTCATTACTTTAATTCTAGATTTTTTAAAAACTTTCTGTCCTTGTTTGATAATACATAAATATTTTGGAACTGAGGTAGAGAGTCGTAAGTGGTTTTTTAACTATTTTAGGACATATGTTTCAATATGGCTAAAATTTAAAGGTGGTAAAGGGGTGGCTAGCTATATGGGTTTTATGTTAGCTACTTCTTGGCCTTTATTTATAGTACTTATTACTATCTGGTTAGTTATAGTAAAAATATTTAAGTACTCCGCTGTGGCAGCTATTGTTAGTATTTTGATAAATTTAATAACATTTAAAATGATGCTATTTTCACAGTTTAACTATAATATATTACTATGGATAAAGGGTGATCCAATAGAATTTCAATTTATTTTATTTATAAGTATTATTATCTTGATTAAGCATTATACTAATATAATTAATATTTTTAAAAAATAATTTAGTCTTGACTTAGAGATATCTAATGCTACTTTTTTTATTTTTGTATTTATTATGTATTTAGTAATAGTAGAATCTCCAGCAAAAGCAAAAACCATAAATAAGTTTTGGGCAGTGATTATGAAGTAATTGCTTCTTATGGTCACGTTAGAGACATTGAAGAAAAAAAAGGAATAGATGTAAACCAAAACTTTAAAATAAATTATCAAAAAGAAACTGCTGAGTCTAAGCATTTAAATAACATTAGAAAAAGACTAAAAAACAAAAAAAAGCTTTTTTTAGCTACCGATCAAGATAGAGAGGGAGAAGCCATAGCTTGGCATATTCAATCTATATTAGAGGAAGATAATCTACTTAAAGACAAAGAGATACTAAGAATTACATTTAATGAAATTACAAAAAAAGCAATTTTAGAATCATTAAATAAGCCTAGAAAAATTGATATGAATTTAGTTGATGCCTATCAAGCTAGAAGATCTTTAGACTACCTTATGGGTTATTCTCATTATCTCCTTTATTAATAAGAAAGTTACCTGGTTGTAAATCTGCAGGAAGAGTTCAATCTGTAGCATTAAAATTAATTACTGAAAGAGAAAATGAAATTCAAAAATTTAAACCTGAAGAATATTGGACTATAGAACCTAATTTGGTATTAGAAAATGACAAAAAAGATTGAAGCTAAGCTATATGAGGTAGAAAGGAGAAAAAAAAAAAAAACTTAGTATAAAAAACGAAAAACAAGCTCAGAATTAAAAGAAAAAAATATCCTCTTCAACTTTTTCTATTTCAGAAATTGAAAATAAAATAAGAAAAAATAATCCTTATCCACCATTTATAACTTCTACCTTACAACTTGATGCAAGTAATAAATTAGGTTTTAGTCCGAGTAGAACAATGTCACTAGCACAAAAATTATATGAAGGAATAAATATAAATGGAGAAAATAAAGGACTAATAACCTATATGAGAACGGACTCTACAAACCTATCAAATCAGTTTATAGAGGAAGCTAAAAAAAATAATTTCTAAACTTTTGAGATAAATATGTTTACGATAGTGTAAGAACTTTAAAAATAAAGTTAAAAACTCGCAAGAAGCCACGTGAAGCCATAAGACCTAGTGATCCTTCTATAAAACCAAGTGAATTACCTTCCTCCACAGAACAAGATTTAAAAAAAAATTATATGATTTAATATGGAGAAGATCTTTATCTACTCAGGCTAGCCAATCTGTAGTAAAATTATCTCTATAAAAGTAGCTGATAAGTCTAAAAAATAATTCTTACTGCTTCAACCTCAGAGTTACAATTTGATGGATATAAAAAAATCTATCAGGACGAAGAAACAAGTAATATAAATAAAAATAAAGATATTGATAAATTAAATAAAAGAAACATTAATTAAAAAAGTTGAAACAGAGAAAAACAACACTTTACTGACCTCCTCCAAAGGTATTCAGAAGCCTCGTTAATAAAAAAACTTGAAGAATATGGTATAGGAAGACCTTCTACTTATGCAAATATTATGAAAAAAAACCAGTTAAGAGGTTACGTTACCTTAAATGCTAAAAGGTTTTACAATCCAAGTGGTAGGATTATTCATACTTTTTAGAGAATTATTTTCAAAAATACCTAAACTATAACTTTACTGCTGAAAAAGAAAATGAATTAGATCTAGTATCACAAGGAAAAAGATTGGAAATCAGTTCTAAGTGAGTTCTGGGATGATTTTAATGACAGTGTAGAGTCAACAGTAAAATTATCTAATACTAGTGTTTATGATTATATAAATGAAGCAATGAAAGATTATTTATTTCCTTCTTTAAAAAGGAAAAAGAAATAAATGAATTTAAACTATGTCAAAATGTAAAAATCTGATCTGTCTATTAAAATGAGAAAAAATGGCTCTGGCCCTTTTGTGGCTTGTGCCTAGTCATCCTGAATGTGATTATATCAGAAGTGAAGTATTTCCGAATGAAAATGAAGAAGAAATACTATTTGAAAATAAGGTTTTAGGAAAAGATAATGATATTGAAATATTATTAAAAAAAGGTCCATATGGACCCTATGTACAACTAGGCCAAAGATGATAAAGACAAAAAAAAATTAAAAAGAGCTTCTATTCCCAAAAATATTTGCTATAAATGATGTAGATTTAGAATAGCCAAAAAACTATTAGCTCTTCCCCGTGAAGTTGGAGAACATCCAGAAACTGGAGAAATGATAATAGCAAATAATAGTAGATATGGTCCCTATTTAAAGTACAATAATACCTTTTATTCTATACCTAAAGATGAAAGTCCTCTCACTATAGGAATTAATAGGGCTGTTGATATTTTATCAAAACCAAAAAAAGTTCAAACAGATCAGTAAAGCCTTTAAAAGAATTAGGCACACATCCTGAAAATCAAGAAAAAATTTCTCTTTTTTAAGGGAAGATATGGCTTTTATACTAAATATAAAGGAGTTAACTTTAGCTTAACAAAGTCTATTGAACCTGAAAAAATCAGTTAGAGGATATTCTTAAAATAATTGAAAAAAAGCAGAAAAGGTAGTCCTTGACAAATACTCTTTTATTATTGTATTAATAAATATGGCTAAACCTTCTTCTATAAAAATTAGACTTAATAGTACAGCAGATACTGGATTTTTTTATGTTACTAAAAAAAATAACAAAACTATGACTGAAAAAATGCAAGTACGTAAATATGACCCTGTAGCTAAAAAGCATGTTTGTTTAAAGAAGGTAAAATTAAGTAGTTAAGTACTTAAGTTGCAGCCTATTACATTTCCAAAACTCTTTACATATAAAATTATAAAGATAAGCCTTTGATAGTTTGTGATGCCGATGAAGTTATTTTTGATTTTATGTACAGTTTCGAAAAGTATTTACATACTAAGAGTTTATATTTTAATTGGAAAAGTTATGCGTTAGAAGGCAATATTTTAAATGATAAAAATGAAGCCTTAAACAAAAGTCAAATAACTGATACCATCAATAATTTCTTTATACACGAAACAGAAAGTATGAGTTTGGTTGAGGGTGCAAGTAAATAGTCTTCAAATACTATCAAAACAACATAATATAATAATTTTATCAAATATTCCTTTTAAATTTTATGAAAAAAGAAAAGTAGCCTTAAAAAAATGTGGGATTAATTTTCCTTTTTTTGCAAATACAGGTCCTAAAGGAAAGGCAGTAAAATACCTGTCTGATATGCATAAAGGAAAAATATGGTTTATTGATGATAGCCCTTTTCAGATAAAATCAGTTAAATTAGAAGAAAAAAATGTCAATACTATTTTATTTGTAGGTAATAGTAAACTTGAGGCGCTAATAAAAAGTAAAAACAAATATTGTGATCATTTTTCTAATAAGTGGGAAGATAATATTAAAACTATTTTAAATTAAAGGAGATATATGATTAATATTGAAGAAAATTTAAGAAAATATAATATAACGATTCCAAAAGCTAATAAGCCTGTTGCTAATTATAGCCCTTATGTAAAAACAGAAACCTTATATTTATATCAGGACAAATTCCCATAGTTGATGGGAAAATGCTTTTTACTGGAAAAGTTAATAAAGATATAAATAGCCTCTGCAGTGGAGGCTGCAGAGCTATGTATGTTAAATTCTTTTATTTTAAAGAATGCTGTAAAGATGACCTTAATCTAGTTAGAAAATGTATAAAAATAAATGTATTTATTAATAGTGATGATTTATTCATTAATCAACCTGAAGTTGCAGATGGAGCATCTAATTTAATAACAAAAATAATGAGTCCTAATAGTGAACATGCTAGATCTGCTGTTAGTGTTAGCTCCTTACCTAAAAATGCAACAGTTGAAATAGAATTCAGTTTTGAGATTGCATTTGAAAGATAAAATACAAATCACAGCAGTAAGCTCTATAAATAAATTTAAAGCTTAAAGATTGGGATAACTGTAATAAAAATGGAAATGTTTTTTAAGTTATAATTTTTAAAGCTATTAGAAGATAGTAAATCTATTGGAGGTAATACTGGATGGCAGCCTGTCTTTTTGCTTAAAAGACAAATAATAAAATTACTATTATTGTCCTTCTTTCATTAAATACCATAGTCAGGGTGAGTTTGTATTTGATCATTCTTAGGCTCAAGCATATCAAAGCTTAGGTTTAAAATATTATCCAAAACTTTTAATCGCTTCACCTTTTTCTCCTGTCACAGGTAAAAAATATTAGTTACACCAGATGCCAATACTCTAATTAAAAAAAACTATTTAATTTCATTAAAGACTTTTGTAAAGAAAAGAAAATATCTAGTATCCATATTAATTTTTTGAAGAATATGAATTAGACTTTTTTAAAAAATGAGGTTTTTAATTAGATATGGAGAACAATTTCATTTTTATAAATAATAATTATAATACTTTTGAAGATTTTTAAAAAAACTTTCTTATAAAATTAGAAAAAGTATAAATAAAGAAGAGAAAAAGCATTAAACATCAAGGCATTGATATTGAAATAATAAAAAATGAAGAATTTAACGAAAGTCTTAGTCAAATTATGTATCAGTTTTATATATCAACTATTGAAAAAAAATGGTCATATAACTATTTATAAAGATTTTTTTATTAAACTTCCACATTATCTTAACAAAGAAAGTATATTGATATTAGCGAAAAAGAATAAAAATATTATTGCCGGCGCTCTTAATTTTATTTCTAATAATATACTTTATGGCAGATACTGGGAAGCAATGCTGATATAAAAAATCTTCATTTTGAAGTTTGCTATTATCAAGCTATGGAGTTAGCAATAAAAAATAAATATATAAAAGTAGAAGCTGGAGCTCAAGGTGCTCACAAAATAAAAGAGGTTATTTACCTAAAATAACTTACAGTGCTCATTATATTTTTAATGAAAAGCTTAAATTGGCTATTAAGAATTTTTTGGAAGAAGAAAGGAGAATAGTATTAAATGATATAAATCATATAAATGATAATTATTCCCCTTTAAAATTATTTAGTAACCTTAATTTTAACTGTTCTTTAGTAAATTCTACAATAACTTTTCCTCCTTTTTGAGTTTTCCGAATATTATCTCATCAGCCAGGGCTCTTTAATTTTTTTTATTAGTCTTTCTAAAGGTCTAGCACCAAACTTTCTATCGTATCCCTCTTCTATAAGATAATCTTTGGCACTATTTGATAGACTAATAGAAATATTTTTTTCTACTAACTGTCCATCAAGTATGTTAATTGCCTTTATCTACTATACTTTTCATAACCTTCTTTGATAAAAAATCAAATTGTATTATAGAATCTAATCTATTTCTAAATTCAGGTGCAAACATTTTATTTATTTGTGTCTCATTATCTCTATCAATATTTGAATTAGTGAAACCTACGCCATTTTTTTCTAAAGCCTCTGCACCTACATTAGAAGTCATTATTAATATTGTATTTCTAAAATCAACTGTTCTAGAGTTATGATCTGTTAATTTACCATAGTCCATTATTTGTAATAAAATATTAAAAACATCAGGGTGTGCTTTTTCTATTTCATCTAGTAATACGACACTGTTAGGACTTTTATTTACTGCTTCTGTTAAAGCGCCTCCTTGATCAAAGCCTACATATCCTGGTGGGGAAACCAATTAACCTAGATATACTATGTCTTTCCATATATTCAGACATATCAAAGCGTAATAAATCAATATTTAAAACACTAGATAAAACCTTTGCAATTTCTGTCTTTACCTACACCGTTAGGTCCTACAAATAAGATATGAGCCTATAGTCTTATTATCATCCCTTAAACCTGATCTTGATAGTTTTACAACTCTGCTAAAGCTCATCTATTGCTTTATCTTGACCAAATATAGATAGCTTTAGGTTGCGTTTTAGATTAACTAATACTTTAGTATCATCAGAAGAAATATTTTTAGAAGGTATCTTGGCTATTTGAGCTACTGTATCTTCTACATCTTTAACCTTAATATCTTTTTTATTATTATTTAAATTAAAATGTGCTCCTATTTCATCTATTATATCTATTGATTTATCAGGTAACTTTCTGCCATGAATAAACTTAGCAGATAGCCTTACAGCCTCTGATATTACTTCATCGCTATATTTTACCTTATGAAACTTTTCAAAATTAGAAATTATCCCTTTCATAATTAATACAGCTTCTTCCTGACTTGGTTCATCAATATCCACTTTTTGAAACCTTCTAACTAATGCAGAGTCTTTTTCAAAGTATTTTCTGTATTCTGTATAAGTAGTAGAACCAATACACCTTAATGATCCATTTGCAAGTGCTGGTTTTAATATATTTGAAGCATCTATTGAGCCTCCAGATGTAGCTCCTGCTCCAATAACTGTATGAATTTCATCAATAAATAAAATATTATTAGTATCAGAGGTGACAATTTTTAATATGCCATTTAGTCTTTCTTCAAAATCTCCTCTGTATCTTGTTCCTGCCAATAATGTTGCCATTTCTAAAGTATAGATTGTGGCTTCCTTAAGAATTTTGGCACTTTACCATCTACTATATATTTTTTGCTAACCCTTCAGCTAATGCTGTTTACCTACACCTGGGTCTCCTACAAATAATGGATTATTTTTAAGTCTTCTACATAATATTTGTACCGTTCTATTAATTTCTTTTTTCTTCCAATTAAAGGATCAATTTTTCCAAGTTTTGCTTTTTGATTTAGGTTAATACAATATTTTTCTAATAAATTATTTTGACTTTTAGTTTCTTGATTAGATTCTTGAGATATATTTTCTTTACCATCATTATTATATTCATCCTTATCTTTTTCGTGACTAATATATGAAACTAAATCTAATCTTGTTAAATTTTGCTTTTCAAAAAATATACTGCAAAGCTATCTCTTTCTGAAAACATTGCTACTAGAATATTTAAAGTTTGAACTTCTCCTTTTCTTGAACTTTGAACGTGTTGTGCTGCTCTTTTTAGTACTCTTTCAAATGACATAGACGGTACTGGTTTCACATCCTCTTTTACTACTATGGTTTTTAATTTCTTTTCTATATAACCATTTAGATCATTTTTAATAGATTGAGTATTTACCATTTTATAACTAAAAAATTTTTTTACATCATCAGCTTCACATAGCTCTAGCAAAAGATGTTCTAATGTTAAGAACTCGTGTTTTTTATTTTTGCTAGCTCAAAAGCTTTTTGTATTATGATTTCTAATTGCTCTGATATCATTTTACTGTTTCTGAACCTTACATTCTAAAGGGTGTTGGTTGACTCTTGAAAATTCAATAACTTGATTTGCCTTAGTTTCTGCAATATCTAAAGAATATATACCACATATTCCTTTACCCTCATTATGAACTAGTAACATTACTTTTTTTGCTTCTTCATAATTTTTTTAAATATTGTTTGTAATACATATATTACAAATTCCATAGGAGTATAATCATCATTAATTAGCACAACAGCATACATATCCGGCTTTTTTACTTCTGGTTTTTCTTTAGTAATTACACCTAGATCTTCTTCGAATATTCCATTTTTATTTTTTTTGGCATAAAACAATATAACAATAAAATTTAAAGTTTATATATATTAATTTACATCAATAATTTAATTTCAGATCAAATTTTAATAAAATAAGATCTACTTCTTTAATCAAAGTAATAAGACTTTTCTTTCGAATTCGCCTCACATCTAACAATTATAGCAGGCTGTGTATTCGATGCTCTGATTAACCACCAACCATATGATAAATTTACTCTTATCCCATCAATATAACTAACATCTCTATATTTTTAGAAGTAATTTTTATAATTTCATCAATGACTTTAAATTTATAACTATCTTCACAAAATACTTTAATTTCAGGAGTAGAATAGAGATTTTTAAACTTTTCTAAAAACCCTTTTATATTAAAAGCCTTGAGACATAATGTTTAATAGCCTTATAGAAGCATATATAGCATCATCAAAGCCATAATACTCATCTGCAAAGAATATATGACCGGACATTTCTCCTGCCAATAATGCCTTTGTTTCTTTCATCTTAGTTTTTATAAGTGAGTGGCCTGTTTTACTCATTATTGCTTTACCACCTAAACTGCTTATAGTTTTAAAAATTAAATTACTAGCTTTCACATCTGCGATAATTTTTGACTTAGGTGTTTTCTTCAGAACATCCATAGCAAATAATAATAATAATTTATCCCCTGAGACGAAGTTTGCTTGAGAGTCTAAAACACCAATCCTATCTCCATCTCCATCAAAAGCTATACCTATGTCTGCATAGTTTTTTTTATTGTTTTCTTTATTTCAACTAAAATTTTTTCTTCTGTTGGATCAGGATGATGGGATGGGAAAGTACCATCAACATCAGAATTGATTAATATATGTTCTCCTGGTATGTGCTTTATAAGTTTCTTAATTATATCTCCTGTAGAGCCATTACCTGGATCCCAAACAACCTTAAGGTTATTTTTTTTAAAAGATATGGCATTTACTAAATTACTGATATAAGAATTACTAATATCAAAATAATGAATTTTACCATGCATTAAAGGCATAGTTTTTGTTTTCATAAGACTTAATAATTCTTTTCCAAAATAGCTGCCTTCCTTAGTTAATATTTTAAAACCATTATAATTAGAAGGATTATGTGAGCCTGTTATCATTATAGCCCCTTCAGCTCTTAATCTTATTGAAGCAAAATATAACATAGGAGATGCACAAAGCCCTATCCTGATAACATTTGCACCATTATCAAATAAACCCTGTATTAAACTCTTTTCCAAAATAGGAGAAGATAACCTTCCATCATAGCCTATTACAATATTTACAGACTTAAACTTATCCCTTATTTTTTTTGCAAAATTATAACCAATATAATAAGCATCTTTTACGGATAATGTATCAGCAACTATCCCTCTTATGTCATAAGCTCTAAATATGCTTTTATTGAATTTGTGCCCATTCATATTTTTTTAGCTTTTAAACCCTATTCCGTAGTATTTTATATTAAATTTCTTCATATCGTTTAGGTTAAAAATATTTCTTAAATCTAAAATAATTGGATTTTTTAATTCTTTTTTTACTTTTAATAAATCTAATCCTCTATATTCATTCCATTCCGTATGTATTACCAAAAGATCAGCATTTTTAATTGCATCTAAAACATTACCGTACCATTTAACTTTATCAAACTCCTTGATTTTAATAAATTCTGAATTAAATGCAGGATCATGGGCATGAATTTTTACACCTAGCTTTCTTAACCTAGGTATAATTTCTAAACTAGGAGACTCTCTCAAATCATCAGTATTAGGCTTAAAAGTTACCCCTAAAAAAGCTATTACTTTATTTTTTATATTAGGTTTTAATAAATTTTTAATTTTATTTGCTATGCTTATTTTTCTATCTTCATTAAAATGAATTACTGATTTGACTAAAGTATTTTTAATTTTATTTTTTTTAAATGAAGCGTAAAGAGCTCTTGTATCTTTTGGAAAACAACTTCCTCCAAAACCAGGGCCTGGATGTAAAAATTTTGGACCAATTCTATTATCTAACCCCATACCCTTAGCAACCATTTGTACATTTCCTCCAGTCTTTTCACAAAGATTTGCTATCTCGTTTAAAAATGAAACCTTTAGAGCTAGAAAAGCATTAGAGGCATACTTTATAATTTCTGCACTCTCTATATCAGTAATAAGAACTGGAGCCTCCCTTAAGTTTAAAGGCCTATATAATTCTTTTAAAGTTTCTTCTGCTTTTTTATCTGTCACTCCACAAACTACTCTATCTGGTCTCATAAAATCTTCTATAGCTGATCCTTCTCTCAAAAACTCTGGATTAGATGATACAAAATAATCTTTGTTATTAATTAATTCTGGTCTTAATTCACAGATTATATCTTGTATTTTTTTACCAGTACCAACAGGAACTGTTGACTTAGTTATAACTAATTGTTTCTTTCCTTTTTTTAAAAATTTAGAAATATCTTTAACTACGCTAAATACAAATTTTAAATCTGCTTCTCCATCACCTCTTCTAGAACTGGGTGTTCCCACAGCAATAAATATAATATTAGCATCCCTAATTTTACTTATACTGTTACTAAATAAAAGATATTTTGATTTAGCATTTTTTTTTACTAAGTCAGAAAGTCCTGGTTCATAAATTGGAATAATGTTTTTTTCTTTAATTGTTTAATTTTATATTTATCATTATCTATACAAATTACTTCGTACCCAAACTCTGAAAAACATGCTGCTGTAACTAACCCTACATAACCTGCACCAATAACAGCTATTTTCATAGCTAACCTCCTAAACTCTTAATAAATTTCTTAAGTTCTTTTTTGATATTTTTATCTTTAAATGCAGTAGCTATTTGTGCTTTTAAAAATCCTATTTTATTACCACAATCATAACGTTTGCCACTAAATTTGTAACCCCAAACTTCATTAATTTTGCTACTTAAAAATATTGCATCAGTTATTTGAAGTTCTCCGCCACTTCCAATTTTAGTTTTTCTTGATAAATTTATATATGTCATTAAGTAAAATATATCTTCCTACTATTGCTAAATTAGAAGGAGCATCCTTAACTTTTTGGTTTTTCAATCATATTTTTAATTTTATACATATTTTCTTAAATATTGAACTTTCTATGATGCCGTAACTAGAGACGTCTTTTTTGTCTACCTCCATTACTCCTATTACAGTTGATTTTTTTTTATTATAAATATTTATTAACTCTTGAGTGCAGTTTGAACCTATAATTAGATCATCTGGTAAAATTACACAGAAATCTTCTTTTTTAACATATTTTTCTGTCCTAAGAATTGCATCAGCTAACCCGGAAGGCTTATCTTGAAAAATAATTTTCATATTTTTTCTTAATATTCAGCTTTTTTATTTCATTTAATAAATCAATTTTTTTCTTTTTTTTTAAAAAGCTCTCTAATTAGGTGTTTTTTGAAAAATAATCTACAGGTTTTGTGTTTTCTTTATTTGTTACAAATATAAATGTTTCTATTCCTGCTGCTTTTGCTTCTTGTACTGCATAATCTAGTAAAGGTCTATCCAAAATATTTAACATTTCCTTTGAAATAGTTTTTGTAATAGGTAAAAACCTTGTCCCCATACCTGCTATAGGAAATACTGCTATTTTAATTTTTTTGTTATGCCTCATCTATATTATTCTCAAATCTTCAATAAAAAATTGTGGAATTTTTTTATTTTCCCAAACGTTTAAAGAAACTTTACCTATAACATCAAACTCTCTTTTTTCTTCTATTACACGAAGAATACTATTTTCAAAATTAAATATCATAGCATTAATGCGATATCCATAAATATCTTCCAGCGTACAAGATAAATGGGTTTTATTTTTACCAATTATTTTTGAATAAACAGAACTAACTTTTTTTATTAGTATTTTGGGCTCTGGATAACCCATACCAAAGGGTTCAAGCTGTTCCATACTGTTTATCATTTCCAAGTTTAAATCAGAAATTTTTGCTTCTAAATCAATGTTTATAGTACTGTTTTCAGATTTAAAAAATACATAACTATTTTCTTTAAGATAATTTTGAAAAGAAGACAGTTTTTTCTTCTTTTAATTTAAAGCCTCCTGCCATTGAGTGCCCACCTCCTGATTCCAAAAAACCTTCATCAACTAGTTTAGCTAATATCTTGCTAATATCTATATTTTTTAATAGACCTTACTGATCCTGTAACTTTATTTTCATCTATATTCATTACAAATGCTGGTACTTTATACTCTTGCACCAATCTACTCGCTATTATACCTATTATTCCAGGATGCCAGGTTTTACTATATAAAAATATAAATTTCATATTAGTTAAATTCTTTAATAACATTTTAGCTTGATTATATGATATATTCTCTAATGTTTTCCTTTCATTATTACTATTTATTAACTTTTCTGCTATGACTTCTAAATCCTTTTTTTTATTTTTTACTAATAAATTAAAACCTAGAAATGGATCTCCTATTCTTCCAGCAGCATTAATACAAGGACCTATGTAGTAAGCTATATCGGTGCTTTTAATTTTATTTTCTAATTCCAATTTACTTTTTAAAACACTTAATCCTATATTTGGTTTAAGATTTATTTTTTCTAAACCCTTTTTTACTAATAATCTGTTTTCATTATTCAATGGGACTAAGTCACATATAGTTCCTACTGCTACTATATCTAATAATTCCTTTAGGTTGATTTCTTCTTTATTTTTAAAAAAATTTTTTTTTCTAAGCTCCCTATTAAGTCCAATTACAAATAAAAAAACCAGACCTGCTGTACATAGATTGTTTAAATTACTTGTATCACCTTTTAATTTTGGGTTTATAATCGATAGAGGTGAACCTAAACTTTTAACTTCATGATGATCAATAACAATAATTTCTATACCTTTTTCTCTAGCATAAGCAATAAACTCTGCGTCATTTGTTCCACAATCTAAAGAAACTAAAAGGTTAACTTTTTTTCTAAAAAAATGATCAATACTATTCTTACTGATACCATAACCATCTTTTATTCTATCAGGAATGTAAATCTCAGCATTAACTCCAATAAATTCAAAGTATTTAAACAAAATTGCTGTTGAAGTTGCGCCATCTACATCATAATCACCTAATATACCTAAAGTGTTATTTCTAAAAATTTTTTCTAATAAAATTTTTATACTACTATCCATATTTTTTAGAGTACTGGGATCAGGTAAATTATTTTTTAATGTGGGATTTAAAAAATAATCTAAATTCTTATCATCAATATTTCTATTTGCTACTATACTTGCAATAATATTAGATAAGTTAAATGATGATTTGATTTTTTCTACAAAATTTATTGATGGCTTTTGATAAGCCCAATAATTACCCTTAATTGATTTATTTTCTTCAATTAAGCAATTAGATACTTGCATTATTAACTTTTTGAATTAAGATTATGTGTTGCTTTTATTGTTCTAACTGTCCCAGTAGAAGACCTCATTACTATAGACTCAGTAATTGCTTTATTTTCAATTATTTTTACTCCTTTTAGCATTGAACCATCAGTAACTCCTGTAGCAGCAAACATTGAGTTTGCTGAAGCTAAATCACTTAATAAATATTTTTTATTTAAATCAGTAATACCTAAATTTTTCGCTCTTAGTTTTTCATCTTCATTATAAAACTTTAACCTTGCTTCCATTTGTCCACCAATGCATCTCAATGCAGCTGCTGCAAGAACTCCTTCAGGCGCTCCTCCTATACCTAAATACATATCTACTCCTGTATCAGGATTAGCAGTTGCAATAATACCTGATACATCACCATCTGGTATCAACATAATTCTTGCTCCAACATTTCTACACTTTTCTATGATATTTTTATGTCTTGGTCTATCTAGAACACAAACTACAATGTCATTAACTTGCTTTTTTCTAAGCTTTTGCCAAATTTTTTATATTTATTTCTGGTTCCTCATCTATATCAATAATATCTTTAGGCAAATTACCTCCAACAGCTATTTTATCCATATAGACATCAGGGGCATTTAAAAAGCCTCCTTTTTCTGAAAAAGCTATAACAGTTAATGCATTATTGCCACCAGTTGCGCAAATAGTAGTACCCTCTAGTGGATCTAAGGCTATATCAACTTGAGGTCCTTTTTTTGTTCCTACTTTTTCTCCTATATACAACATTGGAGCCTTATCTCTTTCACCTTCACCTATAACTACTTCTCCATCAATGTCTAGAGCATTTAAAGATTCTCTCATTGCTTTAACTGCAGCTGCATCAGCCTTTTTTTCATCACCTAACCCTATCCAGCTACTTGCTGATAATGCCGCTGCTTCGGTAACTCTTACTGCCTCTAAAGCTAAATTTCTTTCTTTTATTTCAATTGTCTTTTTATTCATATGCTATTCTCTATTCTTATAACATTAACTTTAGTTTTAACTTTATCAAGTTTCTCAATTTTTTTAATAGTTAATGTTAATTGTCTTTCTAAAATATTATGTGTAACAAATATCAATTGCACATAACCTGATATTTTTTTTTCTAACTGAAACATATTACTTATAGATATTTTTTGTCTTTTAAAAAAGCTAGTTATATCAGCTAATACACCTGGTTTATCAAGTACACCTATTCTAAGATAAAACTTACCTTTTCTTTCATTAATATTGGCCCCAATAAAAGCAAATTTTTTCTTTTTATACTCAAGCTTTCTTTGTTTATAGTTATCAAAACTAATTATATCAGAAATAACAGATGCTGCAGTAGGCTTTTTTCCTGCTCCTTTTCCTATTAAAAGAGTTTTTCCAACCATATCTCCCTCTATAACCACAGAGTTTAATTCATTTTTTACTTTTGCCAGCAGACTATTCTTTGAAACTAAACAAGGATGAACACGTAATTGAATTATTTTTTTTTTAATATTAGATATTCCCAAAAGTAATATTGTATACCCTAACTTATCTCCCATTTCTAAATCTATATTTGATATTTTAGTTATTCCTTCTAAGTAAACATCCTTTATTTTAAAATTAGTAGAAAAAATTAAATTGGTTAATATAACTAATTTATATGCAGTATCATTACCACTAATATCGTCATATGGATCAGCTTCAGCAAAGCCCTCATTTTGAGCATTTTTAAGAGCTGCTTCGAAGGTTATTTTTTTCGCACTCATTTGAGATAAAATAAAATTACAAGTCCCATTTAAAATTCCATATATGTTAGAAATATCATCAGATAACATTCTATTTTCTAAAACATTTATAATAGGTATTGCTCCAGCTACTGCAGCTTCAAAACAAATATTTACTGAATTTTTCTTTGCCAATTCAGATAGTTTTTCACCATGAACAGCTAAAAGAGCTTTATTAGCAGTAATAAGATGTTTTTTTTTCTTTAAGAGTTTTATTTGCTATCTTAAATGCAAGTCCTGAAGATCCTCCTATCAATTCTACTATTATATGAATATTTTTTATATCAATAATATCTAAGGGATCATTATACCAATTATATTTTTTTACATTAAAAGCTCTTTTTTTATTTTTACTTTTTGCTGCAATACCAAGAATATTAATTTCTAAATTATATTTTCTTTTAAAATAATTATTTTTTTTTTTCTAAAGTTTCAACAACTCCACTACCAACAGTTCCTAAACCTATTATGCCTATATTTAATTGTTTATTTACCATTTAAAAACTTAAATTATTTTTTATATTTCTTGATGCCTGCCTAATTCTTTGCTCATTTTCAACTAAGCTAATTCTAACATGTTTATCACCATAAGATCCAAATCCAATACCAGGTGATACAGCCAATGATGCTTTTTTTAAAAGGACTTTAGAAAAATAAATGCTACCTTTGCTTACATACTTTTTTGGAATAGGAGCCCAAGCGAACATTGTAGCTTCTGGATTAGGAATATCCCATCCAACTCTTTTCATTGATTCTATTAAAACATCTCTTCTATTTTTATAAACTTTTCTAATATGACTTACATGTTCCTGTGAACTGTTTAATGCAGTAGCAGCTGCAACTTGAATAGGAGTGAAAGCACCATAATCTAAATATGACTTTATTCGTGCTAAAGCTGATATTAATATTTTATTACCACTAGCAAAACCTATTCTCCAGCCCGGCATATTATGAGTTTTACTCATTGAAGAAAATTCAACAGCTATTTTTTTGCATCTTTTACTTGTAACAATGATGGAGGAGGTTTTTCATTAAAATAAATTTCTGAGTAAGCTATATCAGATAATATCCAAATATCATTTTTTACATATTTTTACTAATTCTTTATAAAAGTTTAATTCTACTATTTTAGTTGTTGGATTATTAGGATAGTTTATGACAATAGCTTTAATTTTATTTTTATACTTACTTATACTCTTTACTAAATTTTTTAAGAACAACTCTTCTTCTGTCATTCTAATTTGTTTTACTATAGCTCCTGCTATTAAAAAACCATAGGGATGAATAGGATAACTTGGATTAGGTACCAATATAATATCTCCTTTTGAAGTAATGGCAGAAGCTAAGTTAGCCAAACCCTCTTTAGAGCCCAAAGTTACAACTACTTCATCTTCAAAATTAAGGTTAACTCCAAATCTTCTTTTATAATAATTACAATGTGCCTTTCTTAAACCTAAAATTCCTTTAGAAACCGAATACCTGTGTGTTTTTCCATTTTTAATAGTTTCTATTAACTTATCAACAATATGTTTAGGCGTACTATTATCAGGATTACCCATTCCTAAATCAATGACATCTCTTCCTTTTAACCTCTCCTTAGCCTTTAAATCATTAATCTCAGCAAAGACATAAGGTGGTAATAAAGATACCCTTTCAAACTTAGTTTTCATAAATCATGATTAATTAGAAATAAAAAAAACTTCTACTCTTCTATTTACTGCCTCTCCAAACTCTTCTGCCTCTTTCTTTAATGGTTCTAAATCACCTTTACCAAGTACTTCGATGTTATTACCATCAAAACCTTTATTAATTAACATATTTTTGATTGTTTGTGCTCTAGAAATAGATATCTCCATATTAATTCTTTTTCCCTCTATTGTTTCACTTCCTGTTTTAGATGCATGTCCAACTAACCTAAGTTTTTTCATCCTTAAACTTGACTATTTCTTCTAATACTTTGTCTGCACTATTATCAGGTATAATAGAATTATCAGGAAATTGAATTATTGCAACTTTAGTTATTTTGATATTATCATTAGAAGAGCTTTCAATTATTATTGGTTGCTGTTCATCTACAGGAGGATCAGAAGCTAGCAACATTTTTGCAAGTTTAAACCTGATATTTTTTCTGACTTCTAAAACTGCAAAAATATTTTTTTCTTTAACTCATCCTCTATTTTAATATTATCTTTTTGATTTATTTGACTGACTTCAACATTGTTATTATCTGGTTCATTGATTTCACTTTCTTTACTTTCACTTTCAAAAAAGTTCTCATCTATCTCTTCAAACTCGGGTTTAATTTGAGGAACATCGTTGATATCTGGAAAAATCTCTTCTACTTCAACTTTTTTTTCCGTAACTTCTTTGTCATTAAATTCATCAATACTAACTTCTTTTTCATTAGAATTATCTTCTACATCAAATAACCATCTTTCCGTTTTATCAATTATTTTAGAGACATCCCAATCATTCATAGTTGAACAACTAATCATAAAAAAAGACAAAAATAATTAAAAATAAAGTATTTAAATAAAATTTCATTAAGATTATATTAAGGCCAGATTGAATGTTGATCAAGTCCTAACTCTTCTGGCAAGTCAAACATCAAATTCATATTTTGAATAGCTTGCCCCGAAGCTCCTTTAAATAAATTATCAATTACTGACGTAATAATAACATGATTTTTTTTATTATGTTGTAAAATTCCTATTCTACATAAATTACTACCAATAACGTCTGATATTTTAGGCATCTCTCCTAAATCATTAATTTGTATGAAACTTTCATTCTCATAATATTTTAATAAAGTTTTTTGAATCAATAAGGCATTACCTTTTAAATATATAGTACTTAATATTCCTCTATTAATAGGTATTAGGTGTGGTGTAAATATTATGTTTACTTTTTTTGAAGTTTGATCATAAATACAGCTTTCAATCTCAGGTATATGTCGATGATCTCCTCCACCATAAGCTTTAAAAGAATTATAATTTTCACTAAAAAGTAGACCTTGTTTAGTATTTCTTCCTGCACCAGATAAACCTGACTTAGAGTCAACTATTATGTCATTATTAGAAATTATATTTTTTTTAATAAGTTGTAGAATTGGAATTAAAATTGACGTACGATAACAACCAGGACAAGCTATATATCTGCTTCTTTTAATCTTATTTCTATTAAATTCTGTTAGACCATAAGTAAACTTTTTTAAATATTTTGGATTTTGGTGTTTTGTATAGTACTTCTCAAACAATTTAACATCTTTTATTCTAAAATCTGCTGAAAGATCAATTACTACTACATCCTTAGGTATTAGGTGAATAATACTATCTAAGTTACCACTAGGCATACAAGAAAAGACAATATCAATATTAGAAAAATTTACAGCTTTTAGACTTTTTATTTTAGGTAAATCAATTTGAGATAAAGAAGAAAAAATTTCTGAAATATGTTTTCCTTCACTCTTGTTTCCAATTAATAGCTTAATTTTAACCTTAGGGTGCTTGAGTAATATCCTAATTATTTCGTATCCTGTATATCCTGAAGGCCCTATAATAGCTATCTTTAAATCCGCTTTATCAACAGATTTAGGTTTTTTTTTTGAAATCATTTTTTATAAGATTATCTTTTGCTGAATTGATAACTTCTTCTAGCTTTTGCTTTACCGTACTTTTTTCTTTCAACTATTCTAGAATCTCTGGTAAGAAGTCCTTTACTTTTTAAATTTTTTCTTAAGTCTGGTTCAAACTTCACTAAGGCTCTTGCTATCCCATGCCTAATAGCTCCTGCTTGCCCAGATAAACCTCCCCCTACTACTGTACATATAATATCTATTTCTGATTTTCTTTGTGATAGAACTAAAGGTTGATTTAGCAATATTCTGTGAGATTTTGAAGAAAAGTATTTATTCTCTTCTTTACCATTTATCTTAACTAAACCTGATCCTCTTTTTAACCAAACTCTAGCAATAGAAGATTTTCTTTTACCTGTTGAATATGATCTACCTAATGAATCCAACTTTTTTTCGTTTTTGTCTTCTAATGAGTTACTTGCTTGCATAATTTTCACCAACTACATTCTTTTTATTTAATGATTTAAAATCAATATTTTCAGGTTTTTGTGCTTCATGTGGATGTTTATCTTCAGAGTACACATAAATTTTTTAAACTGTTCTCTACCCAAAACTCCTTTGGGCAGCATTCTTTTAACTCATAGCTTAATTAATTTCTCAGGACTTGAGCTATTTAAAATATCTTTATACGAGGTTTCCTTTAAGCCTCCTGGATAACCAGTATGATTGTATAATATCTTCTGCTCTAACTTATTTCCTGTCATTTTAACATTTTTAGCATTAACAACCACAAAATTGTCTCCACAATCTATATTAGGACAATAATTACTTTTATGCTTTCCCATAAGCCTAATTGCTAAGAAAGAAGCTAACCTTCCTAGAACTAAATCAGTAGCATCAATAATATACCAATTTTTCTGTACGTTTTTTTTATTTACCCAAGCTGTTAACATATTTTTTCACAAATTAATATAGATATACGCTTTATTAAAAATAATCAATAGTTTATAATATTTTTTTTAATAAAGTTTGCAATGAAAAAATGGCCTTAATAAATACTAAATTAGAAAAAAATAATATCTACATAATTGAACTTAATAATCAAAAAAAAAGAAATCCTCTTTCTTTAGAGTTAATTAAAAGTTTGCAAAACGAATTTGATTACATAAAAAAAAATAAACAAATAAAAGTCGTTATCATTCAGTCCACAGGACCTTCATTTTCTGCTGGTCATGATCTAACAGAAGTTAGAAAATCTGCAAAATCTGAAATAAAGCTTTTAAATTTATTTAAAGCATGTAGTAAAATGATGTTATCAATTCGATACTTACCACAACCAGTTATTGCATGCGTTGATGGAATAGCTGCTGCTGCAGGATGTCAATTAGTAGCTAGTTGTGATCTTGCATTTGCATCTAAAAATTCTTATTTTCAAACTCCAGGAGTAAATATTGGCTTATTTTGCTCAACGCCAATGGTAGCTATATCAAGAAAAATATCATCAAAAGATATGATGTATATGCTTCTTTTGGGGGAAAAAATTTCAGCTTTAGAAGCAGAAAAAATCAAACTTATCAATAAGGTGTTTCTCAAAAATCTTTAAAAAAGAAGTTTTAAATATTGCTACCAAAATTACAAAAAAAAAATCTAACCAATCTATAAAAATTGGAAAGTTAGCTTTTTACAAGCAATTAGATATGAGTATAGAAAAAGCCTACGAATATACATCTAAAGTAATGACAAAAAATATGGGATTTAATGATGCAAAAGAAGGAATAGAAGCATTTATTGAAAAAAGAAGCCCGAATTGGAAAAATTAGTGAGTTTAAAAGATAATATTTATTATGCTGACGATTATATTAAAGAAATTCTCTTTACTACCAAATCAATAGCTATAGTCGGTCTTAGTGATAAAGAAAATAGACCAAGTAATTTTGCTGCTAAGTATTTAAAAAATAGAGGCTATAAAATTATCCCAATTAATCCAGTAACAAAAAAAAACTATTTTGGGAGAAAAAGTGTATAAAACTATTTCTGAATTAGAATTTATTCCTGATATGGTTGATTTATTTGTTAAAAAAGAAAGAATATTAGCGTTTGTCAAAGAAGCAATTAAAATTAAAACGAAAACAATATGGTTACAATTAGGACTAATTGATAAAGAAAGTGAAAAATTGCAAATACTGCAAATATTAATTTTATAATGAATAGGTGTCCTAAAATTGAATATGCTAAGTTTTCAGGTGAGTTAGGATGGGCAGGAGTAAATTCTAATGTAATTTCTAATAAGAGAAACCTAATTAAAAATGACTAAAAAAAAAATATCATATGGTTTTGCTACTAGAGCTATTCATTCAGGTGCTCCCCTGAACCTATAACTGGGGCAAGAAATACACCTATCTATCAAACTACATCCTACGTTTTTAAAAACACTGAACATGCTGAAAGACTTTTTAAACTAGAAGATTTTGGTTTCATTTATAGTAGATTAACTAATCCAACTATTTCAGTATTAGAAGAAAGGTTAGCTAATTTAGAAAATAGTAGAGCAGCAGTAGCTTGCTCTTCTGGTCATGCATCTCAACAATTAGCTTTTGCATCTCTATTAGGTAAAAATGATCATTTCATAGCCTCAAATAAATTATATGGTGGGTCAATTAATCAATTTAATAAAACATTCAGAAAATTTGGCTGGGATTGCTCTTTTGTAGACCCTGATAATGTAAAAAATTTTGAAAATGAAATTAGAGATAATACAAAATTAATTTTTATAGAAACATTATCAAACCCTGATGGTTCAATAGTTGATATTGAAGCTGTTGCAAAAATAGCTAGCAAATATCATATCCCTCTAGTAGTAGATAATACTTTAGCTACTCCTTTTCTTCATAACCCTGCAAATTGGGGGGCTAATATAATAACTCATTCTTTAACAAAATTTATTTGTGGGAATGGTACTAGTATGGGAGGAATTGTTATAGACTGTGGTAACTTTAATTTTTTGAAAGACAACAAATATCCTGGTTTAAGTCAACCTGATCAATCTTATAACAACATAAGATTTTCAGAAACTTTTGGAGATTTTGGTTTTGCTATGAAAGTAAAAGCAGATACATTAAGAGATCTTGGATGTACTTTATCTCCTCAAAATGCTTTTTATATATTAAATGGCATTGAAACCTTAAATTTAAGAATGAAAAAACATTCAGATAATGCATTAATAGTAGCTAAATATTTAAAAAATCATTCAAAGGTAAGTTCAGTATCTTATGCTGGTTTAAAAAATAATAAATATTATAATTTGGAAAAAAATATTTTCCTTATGGAGTAGGATCAATTTTTACAATTAAGCTAAAAAATGGCTACAAAGCATGTATATCTATGGTAGAAAAAGCTAATTTACTATCACATGTTGCTAATGTAGGAGATACTAGAAGCTTAATTATACATCCCGCTTCTACAACTCATAGTCAACTTTCAGATGAGGAAAAAATTAAAGCTGGAGCAGGACCAGATATAATACGCCTATCAATTGGACTAGAAGATGTTGAAGATATTATATTAGATATAGATAACTCTATAAACTAATTAATCTTTTCTCCATATATTTTGATCTTTTGCAATAGACCCTCCATCTATTAGCTCTATAAATCTATCTGGTTCAAGACTAACCCAAAAAACAAAACAATTATCTTGAGCTGCAAATATATACCATTCATTCCTATCTAATAATGCTAATAAAACTACTTCATCAGCTATTAATTCTTCTTCTTCCTTTGAAAATTTATTATAATTTTTTATAAATGCATTTCTAAGTGAATAATTCAATACTATTTCATTAAATACAGGAAAGTATTCTTTAGCTTCTTTTAACTTAGTATCAAAATTTTGACATTCTTCAGAATATAAATTAACGAAGGAACTAAATAAAAAAAATACTAGATTAATTATAATAAGTTTTTTAAAATTAATATTTATAAATTTATGCATGAAAAAAATATAATCATAAAAACAAAAGATGGCAATTTAGATTGTAAAATTTTTATAAACAGCAATATAAATGCTCCTACTGTTATCTTTTACATGGATGCACCGGGAATTAGAGAAGAATTAAGAACTATGTGCAGAAGAATTTTAAAGAATGGTTATAACGTTTTACTTCCTAACTTATTTTATAGATTAGGTACAGAAGGCAAATATCCTTTTAACCAATTACTCTATAAGAAATCAAAAGAAGAGTTAAATAAAATGATTTCTACTATGAATAATACATCTAATAATATGATTATAGATGATACAAAATATATTATTGATTATATCAATAATAATTTTGATAATAGTAATGGAATTGGTATTGTAGGATATTGTATGAGTGGAAGATTTGTTGTTAGCTGTGGGGCTTTGTATGCTGATAAAATATCAGCAGTTGCATCTTTTTATGGAGTAGATATTCTTACTGAAAAAAATGATTCTCCTCACTTAATAGCTGATAAAATAAAAGGAGAATTATATTTAGCATTTGCAGAAAAAGATAAATGGGTGCCTAAAGCTACATTAAGCAAAATAAAAAAAAGTTTTTCTAAATATAAAAACTGTTTTATTGAAGTATACCCTTCAACAGATCATGGTTTTGCATTTCCAGAAAGAAATACTTATGTAAAAGAAGCAGCAGAAAAACATTGGGAAAAATTAATTCATTTATTTGATAAAAATTTAAAAAAAAGTAATTTTATTTTTGGTCGGTGCGGCAGGATTTGAACCTACGACCCCTAGTCCCCCAGACTAGTGCGCTACCAGGCTGCGCTACGCACCGTTTATAAGTTTGTTTATTTTACCCAAAATATTATTATCTTTTTCATTAGTAGATAAGGTTCCAAAAAAGCTTCCATTTTTATTAAATAAAAATATTTGAGAGCTATGGTCTATTGTATAATTATTATCATCTAGTTGTATTTTTTTTTTATATACATACATATATTTTAAAAAATTTTCTATATCAATATTTGAACCAGTCACACCAATAATTTTTGGATGAAAAGCGCCTAAATATTCTTTTAAATCTTCTATTTTATCTCTTTCTGGATCCACCGTAACAAAATAAAACCTCATAAGTTCGCTTTTATTCTTCAACTTTTCAATTATTTCTGAAATTTTTGTTAATGTGAAAGGGCAAACATCAGGGCAATTTAAAAAACCAAAGAAAATTAAAGAAGGATAATTAGAAAAAAATTTTTCATCAAATTTTTCATTAGAATCTGTAATTAGCTTAAATTTATTAACATTTTTAGATAAATACAGAGTTTCATTTTTTTTGAGCTAAAACACTTATACAAATTATACCTAATACTAATGAGAATATAGCTAATAGAAAAATTTTTTTAATTTTTTATTACTCATTTATTAAAATACTTTTAGCTTTTTTTAAATACTTTTCAATGTTATCTAACTTGATGTCTAAATCTTCAGATATTTTAATAGCACCTTCTTTTTTTTAATATTGCTAATTTTATTTTTAGAAAGATATTTTTTTACTCCTTTTATGCTATATCCTTCATCATTTACTAACTTTTTTATAATTCTTAATATATTTATTATATCTTCAGAATATAATCTTCTTCCTCCTTTTCTTTTTAGTGGTTTTACCTGTGAAAAAGACTCCTCCCAAAACCTCAATATATGCGGTTTTACTTTTAAAATTTTTTCTACTTCACCTATAGTTTTGTATGCTTGAACATTTTTCATTTAGTAATCATTATTAATCTTATTTTTAAAATTTTTTGAAAATTTACAAGATACTACTTTTCTTTCTGAGATAATTGCATCTTGTCCTGTTTTAGGATTACGACCAATTCTTTCCTTTTTGCTAATAACCTTGAAAGATGCGAGTTTAGATATTTTGAGATTTTCTTTTATATTCATATTAACTTTTATATAATTTAAAAAAATTTCAATAAACTCTTTTGCTTCCTCTTTTGAGTTACCTAATTTCACATTTATTCTTTCTGCAAGTTTATTTCTTGTAAAGTTTTTTCTCATATTTATTCAATATTTTGCTTAGAAATATTCGCAATTATTTTTTTTGCTATGTCCTCAAAAGCGAACTCGTATGCTATGTCGATTGCTGATGCAAAACCTAATGCATCAGCTCCTCCATGGCTTTTAACTACTATACCATTTAAACCTAAAAATAAAGCTCCATTTCTTTTTCTAGGATCTAGCTTATCCTTTAAAGCAGCAAGTTTTTTTGATAATAGTAAAAAAGAAATTTTTCCTAAAAAAGAGCTTTCAAAAATATTTTTAATATAATTACTACACAATGTTGCTACTCCTTCTGCGGTTTTAAGAGCTATATTTCCAGAAAACCCATCACTAATTACTACATCTACCTGTCCATTAATTATATCATTACCCTCAATGTATCCTACAAAATTTTTTGATAAATAGCTTTTTTCTAAATTTTTTGCTGTTTCATTAATATAAACTTTTCCTTTATCTGCTTCTGTTCCTATATTTAATATAGCTAATTTGGGTTCTTCCTTTCCTAAAACCACTTTTGCATATTCTGAAGCCCATGACTGCAAATTGTAATAGGTTATCTTGACTACATTCAGTATTTGCCCCCAAATCTAACATTACAAATTCACCTTTTTTATGTGGGAATGTAGCTGCAATAGCAGGTCTCAATATACCATCTCAGCATTCTTAACTCTAGTTTAGACATAGCCATTAAAGCACCTGTGTTACCAGCAGAAACTAAAGCTTCTACTTTTTTTTCTTTTAAAAAAGATAATGCTCTTCCCATACTAGTACTTTTCCTTTTTCTTAAAGCTAAGCTTGGTTTATCTTCTGGTAAAACTTCTTCATCAGTATGGATAATTTCATAGGAGTTAATTAAGTTTTTGTATTTTTTAACATATTTTGATATCAATTTACTATTCCCAAAATAAGTATACTTTATTTCTGGATATCTAGTCTTACTTATAGATGATGCTTCAATTATAGTTTCTGGGCCTTTATCACTTCCCATAACATCAATAGCTATGTTTATTCTAGTTGTCATAAAGACTAAGCTTGTTTGTCTTCAATACTCTTAGTAAGTGAGATAATTTTTTTTTTATTGTAAAAACCACAGCTTGGACAAACCTGGTGTGGTAATTTTTCAGCTCCGCAATTTGGGCACTCTACTATAGTTCGAAAATTTAGAGCATCATGAGATCTTCTATTTCCTCTTCTAGATTTAGAAACTTTTTTCTTAGGTACAGCCATCTTAAATTCCTTTTTATTTATTTATAATATAACGATTTAAATCAATAAATATAGAACTATTTTCTGAAACTTCATAAATTAAAGATTTATCTATATATTCCATAGAATCAATAATATATGATTTAATAATTTCTATATACTTTGCATCAATATTTTAATAGTACCATAAATATTTCTTTTTATATTGTTCCCATACTGCCAAAGTTTTTTTTATTATTAAATTTTCTATAGGCAAATAACCTTCCAGAAAAAGCTTCTGTCATTTGATATATTTTTTTTTTCCTACGGATAAATCACCTACTCCTATTTCTCTCAAACTCATATCAAAATCTTTATACATTATTTCTAATAATTCTTTATAAATTAATTGATCTTTTTTAATTTCTTTATCTAAAGTCCTTTCCAACAAAAAAAATGTAGGATAATTAGTTCAAATCTCCCATCAATGGTATCAGGAATTTTTAATCTTAAGTAGAAGTCCTTTGTTCTAGCCTGCCTTACAATCTGTTTATACAAAGTAAGGCATAGTTCTACTATTTTCTTATTTTTTTTTTTGAAAAACATTTTATTTAAAAATTTATTATGTAGACTTATTTATATGAAAATTATGAAAAAATCTATATTTGTTATTATTATTCCTTTATTTTTAATAACTATTATTCTCTTGTCAACCAAGGATTACAAAACATGGTAATTTTTTTAATCCAAAAAATATACAATTAATAAAAAAACCAAATTAAGTAAATCAGAAGTAGTTGAAATATTTGGTGAGCCCACTTTAAAATCTACTTTTTCTGATAATGTATGGTATTACATTACTTTAGTTCAACACGAAAAGGCATACTTTGAAATTAAAAACCTTGAAAATACAATACTTGTTATAACATTTGATGAAAATCAGTTAGTAAAAAAGTATAAAATTTTTACAGAAGATGATACATCAGAAATAAATATTAGTTATCCTAAAGAGGCATATAACCAAAATAGTGAAGTTACTTTAATAAAAGAGTTTTTCTCTATTTTCACTAGAAAGTTAGATGCCCCTTAAAATTAATGTGCTAAAAATGCTAATAACAATAAAGCTACAATATTTGTAATTTTAATCATTGGGTTAACAGCAGGCCCAGATGTATCTTTATAAGGATCTCCAACTGTATCACCTGTTACTGCAGCTTTATGAGCTTCTGAACCCTTTCCACCATGATTTCCATCTTCAATATATTTTTTGGCATTATCCCAAGCACCTCCACCTGAAGTCATACTAATAGCCACATATAAGCCAGTAACTATAACTCCCAACAGCATAGCTCCTAATGCTATAAATGCCTCTGCTCTTGAAGCCACTAATTCAATTATAAAATAAAAAAGAATAGGTGCTAAAACTGGAAGCAATGAAGGTATAACCATTTCTTTAATAGCAGATTTAGTTAATAAATCTACTGTTCTACTATAATTAGGTTTAGTTTTTCCTGTCATTATTCCTTTATTTTCTTTAAATTGTTTTCTTACTTCTAAAACAACTGAAGAAGCAGCTCTACCAACTGCTGTCATTGACATAGCTCCAAATAAAAAAGGTAATAAACCACCAAAGATTAAACCTATTATTACAAAAGGATTATCAAGGGAAAAACTAATTTCAAGCCCTTCAAAATAAGGATAAGAACCAGAATTAGAAATAAAATAATCTAGATCTTCTCTGTAAGCTCCGAACAAAACTAGAGCCCCTAATCCAGCAGAGCCTATTGCATATCCTTTTGTTACAGCCTTTGTTGTATTACCAACAGCATCTAAATTATCTGTAGTTTTTCTAACACTTTCTGGCAGGTCTGCCATTTCAGCTATACCACCAGCATTGTCTGTTACAGGACCATATGCATCAAGGGCAACTACCATTCCTGCAAGAGCCAACATACTAGTAACAGATATAGCTATTCCAAATAAACCAGCCAATGTATTAGAAATAATAATTGCTACACAAATTATTAAAGCAGGAACAGCAGTAGATTCCATAGAAATTGCCAAACCCTGTATTACATTTGTTGCATGACCTGTTTCAGAGGCCTTAGCTACTGACCTTACTGGTCTATAATTAGTTGAGGTATAATATTCAGTTACCCAAATAAATAATGCTGTTACAACTAACCCTACTATTGAACAAAGAAAAATATCCATTGATGTAAAGTTTCCACTAGAATAAGTAAAGACAGTATCCATACCCACAAAAAATTCAATTACCAAATATATTCCTATAAAAGACAAAATAGCTGAAGCTATAAAACCTTTATAAAGTGCTCCCATTACTGAACCATTTTTGGATATTTTTACAAAGTATGTTCCAATTATTGAAGAAACAATACAAACACCACCAATAGCAAGAGGTAGATTCATAAGTAAAACTTCTAAATTTCCATTAAAAAATATTGAAGCAAGTACCATAGTAGCAACAACTGTTACAGCATAAGTTTCAAATAAATCCGCTGCCATTCCTGCACAATCTCCTACATTATCTCCTACATTATCAGCTATAACAGCAGGATTTCTAGGATCATCTTCCGGAATACCTGCTTCTACTTTTCCTACAAGGTCAGCACCTACATCTGCTCCTTTCGTAAAAATTCCTCCTCCTAATCTAGCAAAAATTGAAATTAATGAAGCTCCAAATCCTAGAGCTACTAGAGGATCTATTAGTTCTCTGCCAGAAGCTCCACTATTAATTAAAAAGTAATAAGTTAAACAAATTGATAATAAAGCTAATCCAGCAACTAGCATTCCAGTTACAGCTCCAGATTTAAAAGCTACCCCTAAACCATCATTTAAACTTTTCTTTGCAGCCTCAGTAGTTCTAACATTAGCTCTTACAGAAATATGCATACCTATAAAACCTGCCATTCCAGATAAAATCGCACCCACTAAAAACCCCAAAGCTACACTAAGATTTAAAAAAAAGCAATTATAATAAATATTATTACTCCTACTAATGCAATAGTATAATATTGCCTTTTAAGATATGCAGAAGCTCCTTCTTGAATTGCATTGGAAATTTCCTGCATTTTTTTTGTACCAGCTGACATACCTAAAACTTGTTTAGCAGTTATAAAACCATAAATAATTGCTAAGGCACCAGCTATACATGAAAAAATAAAAATTTGTTCCATTTCTTACCCCTATTTAATTAATTTTTTTTTGTACAATGGCAGATGATCAACTTTATTGCAATAGTCTAAATAATTTTTTTGTTAAAAGTGAGAGTAACCTTTAGAAAAAGCTTTACCATCTAAAAAAATTTTTTTTCTTTAGTAAACTTTCCTATAACTGAAATTTTTACTTTTTTTAGTTTTTCCAACTTTTTTTATAAACTCTAAATTCTTTTCACTTACAGAAAAAGCTAGCTCATAATCATCTCCTGCAGTTATCAAGTCGTTCAAAGAAATATAGTTTTCTCTTTAATATTTTCTTGCCTTTAAAGATATAGGAATTTTACTTGAATTTATTTCTTAGTCCACAATCAGAGTTTGATGCTAGTTTAAAACTGTCAAAAATCAAACCATCTGATATATCTATACAAGAAGAGACTTTATGACTGATCATTCTAATAAAATCATTTCTTATTGGTGGATTAATAAACTTTTTAATGAAATAATTTTTTTTAAATTTTTACTTTCTTTTTTATTTTTTAATAATATATCTAAACCTATCTTAGCATCACCTATATTTCCAGAAATACAAAGCAACTCATTAGGTTTAGCTCCTTTTCTATGTAATAATTTTTTTTTAAACCTTTCCCAATAACTGTAACTGAAAAAGATACTGCTCCTGATGATGAACATAAATCACCTCCTGCTAAAACAGTTTTAGCGTTTTTCAATGCTTTACTTATGCCTTGTTTTAAATCCTTTAGTAATTTTGTTGAAATATTACCTTTATTTAAGGTTATAGAAATAAAAATACAATAAGGCTTTGCTGCCATAGCAGACAAGTCACTAATTGCAGCTAATATTGCACGATTAACTCCACTAGAAATATTAATATATTCTGGACAATGAATTCCATATATAAAATTGTCCACACTAACAACTAAATTTTTATTTTTCAAAACTTTTAATACTGCTGCATCATCTGATAGATTTAATGCTTCTTCAAAATTTTTAGATAATGGTTTAAGATATTTATTAATTATAAAGTTTTCATCCATTTTATGATTTTCTAATATTTTTGGCTATATTATCTAAAATTCCATTTATAAACCCTGTATTACTTTTATCTAAATATTGATTTGCTATTGATACATATTCATTAATGATAACTTGTAAAGGTATGTTCTCGTAACTCATTAATTCATATATTGCTAAACTTATTATAGCCTTCATAGTTAAATCTACTCTATCAATTAACCAGTTTTCTGATAAATTACATTCAATCATTTTAGTGATTTTTTTTTCATTTTGATAAACTCCAACAACAACTTTTTTAAAAAATCAGTATCATACTTTTTTTTATAATTTTTAAATTCTTTTATTCTATAATTACAAAATTCTTCTAAAATTTTGTTTACATCTTCTTTAGAAAAAAAAATTGGAATACAGCTTGAACAGCAATTTTTCTAGTATTTCTTCTAGCTTCCATCTGTATATTTTGCTTTTAACCTCATCTGATTAATACAAGCTAATGCCGCCACCTTTCCTTTGCCTAAACTTTTATTAGCTATAGTCTTAGATCTAATTAATGCTTGATTATAATTTTCAACTGTTAATACTCCATATCCAATTGCAAAACCTTCTAATGATATATTCATTAATGCTCTAGCACTCTCACTGCATACATAATCGTAATGTGTAGTCTCACCTCTAATGACACATCCTAATGCAATATAGCCATCAAACTTATATTTACAAAAAGTTATTATTGATGGAATCTCAAATACACCTGTAACTTTTTCAAGGTGGCAAATTAAATTATGTTTTTCTACTTCTTCTCTAGTTTCATCAACAAGGTTTTGAAATATTTCTTGATAATAATTACTACCAACTATTAAAATATTTTTTTTATTCATTTCTTAATTCCTTATGACCTACTATTTTTAAATCGAAACCTTGCAATCCTATAATTGCTTTTTTTGAATTAGTTAAAAGCACCATTTTTCTAACTCCTATATCTCTTAAAATTTGAGCTCCTACACCATACTCTCTAAATTCTTGACTTCTGAATTATAATTTTCCTTTTTATGGTTATTCCATTCAAATATGCTTTTGTTTTCTTTAATTATAACAATAACACCTTTTTTAATATCTTGCATTTCTAACATTATTCTATTTATAGATATATCTTTTTATTTTGAATTATTTTTTGATAAAGCACCTTGAAATAAGTCACTAATATAATTAAGCTTTTGTACTCTTACTAAAACTTCATCTTCTTCTTCTATATTTCCTTTTACAATGCAAAATGTTCTGTATCGTCTATTTTATTTGAATAGCAAAAAATTTAAAGTTACCAGCTATCTTAGTAACTAACTGATCAGTATATTTTATTTTTACAATAGGATCATTTTTGACTCTCCATCTTATTAACTCTTCAATAGTTGCAATGTTAATATTATGAGATTTACAAAACTCTTTTAAATCTTCCAGTCTAGCCATACTTCCATCATCATTCATAATTTCACATATAACTGCAGCTGGTTTTAAACCAGCAAGTCTAGCAATATCTACAGCTGCTTCTGTATGACCAGCTCTAGACAATACTCCTCCATCTCTTGCAATCAATGGGAAAATATGCCCTGGAGTACTAATGTCTTCTTTATTTTTATTATCATCTATAGCTGTTTGAATAGTTGTAGATCTATCAGCTGCTGATATTCCTGTTGTAATACCTTCTTTAGCTTCAATAGATGTCGTAAAAGCAGTATCAAATTTACTTGAATTTCTTCTATCCATCTTTTGAGGTCTAATTCTTTAGCTCTATGTTTTGTAAGAGCAAGACATATTAAACCTCTTCCATATTTTGCCATAAAATTAATAATATCTGGAGTTATTAATTGAGCAGGAAAAATTAAATCACCTTCATTTTCCCTATTTTCATCATCAACTAAAACAAATAATTTTCCATTTCTAGCGTCTTCTACAATTTTTTCAATATTTGAAAGTTTTAACATATTCCTACTTTATTTTTTTAATATTATTCTCTATGTATCTAGCTAAAATATCAATTTCTATATTTACTATATCATCTTTTTGTATATTACCTAAAGTTGTGACCTGCAGAAGTATGAGGAATTATGCTAACGGAAAAGCTTTTTTCTTCAACATTATTGACTGTGAGCGAGATTCCATCTATTGCTATTGATCCTTTTTTACAAACATACTTTTGCAGGTTATGTGGTAATTCAAAAGTTAATTCTGATGACTTTTTTAATACTCTTTTTCTAAGCAGTCTAGTTGTATCATCAATATGACCTGTAACAATGTGGACCACCTAATTCATCACCTACTTTCAATGACTTTTCTAAATTTAATTTAGTACCTTTTTTCCAATTTATTGCATTAGAAACATTTAAAGTTTCTTCTGATACATTTACCAAAAAACTTTTATTTTTCTTATTGATTACTGTTAGACAAATACCTGAGCACATAATAGAACTTCCAATTTTAACTTCTGATAGATCAATATCACTTTCTATAGTGTATTCATTACTACTTTTTTCTTTAATATTTTTTATTATTCCATAATTTGTAGCTATTCCTGTAAACATATATTACCTATGCCATTTTTTTATATTTTTATTTATCCAAATTTCTAACTTTTCATTACTTAAATCAACTGTATTAAAAAGTTCAAAATCATCAATATTTTTTATTTTATCTACTACATTTAAAGAATCTTTCCCTGTAAATTTATTAGATCTATACAAATAAATTATATCAATTAAATCTTTATTTAAAAAAGAAGTTGCAATCTTAGATCCGCCTTCCAATAAAATAGACTTTATTTTACTATTCTTAATTTTTTTAAGAAAAGCATCTAGGCAAAGGTTTTTTTTATTATTTAATTTTATCTCATTAATAATTGCCCCCAATGATAATAATTTTTTATATTTCTTTTTATTTGTAATTTTTTGCGTAAAAATTATAAGCGGATTTTTTTTTATGTTTTTAAATAAATTACTTTTGGGGTTTATAATCAAATTTTTATCAAAAACTATTCTATGATTACTTTGCTTATATCCAAAAATTCTAACATCTAGTGATGGGTTATCTGATAACATAGTATTAGTGCCAACCATAACTGCATCATAAAGACTTCTAATTTGATGGACATGCTCTCTTGAAAACTTTGAGGTAATCCATTGATTTTCAGTTATTGTATTTGTGATATTACCATCTAAAGATACTGCCATTTTTAAACCTATCATAGGTCTATTATTTAAATAAATGCTAAGCTGTGAATAGTTTATTAAAAAATTTTGAAATGAAATTTTTTTTAAAACTACATTTATACCTTTTTTTACTAATTCATTGTAACCTTTTTTATAAGTTAATGGGTTGGGATCGAGTGCTCCTATAACTACTTTTTTAATACCTGAATTAATAATTATTTTTGTACATGAAAAATGATTATCCGATAAGTTACAAGGTTCTAATGTTATATATATTGTAGAACCTACTGCTTCTTTACCAGCCATTTTAATAGCATTTTCTTCTGCATGAGGTCTACCATTTTTCGATGTAGCACCAATACCTACTACTTTATTATTATTTACCAGTATGCAACCAACAGCAGGATTTTTTCCAGTATTTCCTAAGGAGCAAAATGCTTGGTAAAATGCAGAATTTAACCAAAATGAATCCATAATAATTATTTTTTATGGTCTTTTAATTCACCCAAAAAGTTCTCAAAATCTTGTACTTCTCGAAAATTTTTATATACGGAAGCAAACCTAACATAAGCTACTTGATCTATTTCAGATAAAGACTCCATTACTAATTGTCCAATCATATGAGATGGGATATCTACTTCCCCTGAACTCTCCAATCTTCTTACAATACCACTAATTAATTTTTCAACTCTTTCAGTGTCAACTTTTCTTTTTCTTAATGCAGTTAATATTGAGTTAGCTAATTTGTCTCTATTAAATACTGCTCTTTTACCATCTTTTTTTATTACCGTTAAATCTCTTAATTGTACTCTTTCAAACGAAGTGAATCTTGATCCACATGCGGGACAAAGTCTTCTTCTCCTTATAGCAGAACCATCTTCAGTTGGTCTTGAGTCTTTTACTTGAGTTTCAGTATTATTACAAAAAGGACACTTCATGCTAAATTACTAGTAAAGAGGAAATTTATTACATAAATCAAGTACTTTACTTCGCACTAATTCTGCAGTTTTTAATATTTCATCATCAGATTTTTTTAAAGAATCAATTACCTCACTTATAAGGTTTCCAATATATTTAAATTGTTCCTCCTTAAATCCTCTTGTAGTTCCTGCTGCAGTTCCTATTCTTATTCCTGATGTTACAAAAGGCGACTTATTATCAAATGGAATAGAATTTTTATTGCAAGTAATACCTGCATCATCTAAAGCCTTTTCTGCTAATTTACCAGTAACTTCTTTATTACTCAAATCTATCAATAGCATATGACAAGATGTTTCTCCTGATACCACTTCAAAATTATTTTCTTTTAATGAACTACAAATGGCTTTAGCATTTAGAAGAGTTTGTCTACTATATTCTTTGAAATCGTCAGATAATGCTTCCTTAAATGCAGCAGCTTTAGCTGCAATGACATGCATAAGTGGTCCTCCCTGTAAACCAGGAAATACTGCTTTATCTATTAACTTTCCTAAATCTTCATTATTACTAATTATAATACCACCTCTTGGACCTCTTAAGGTTTTATGCGTAGTAGATGTACATACATCAGCATAAGGCACTGGATCAGGATAAACTTTACTTGCGATTAGACCAGAATAATGTGCCATATCTACTAAAAGGTAAGCTCCTACTTCATTAGCTATTTCTCTAAAAAGCTTAAAATCAATTTTTGAAGAATATGCTGATGCACCTGCTATGATCATTTTTGGCTTATGTTTTTTACTTAATAATCTAACTTCATCATAATCAATTTTTCCATCATCTTTTTTAACACCATAATGTACTGAATTAAAATATTTTCCTGATTGATTAGGTCCTGCTCCATGAGTAAGGTGGCCTCCAGCTGATAAAGACATTCCTAGAATGGTATCTCCTGGCTTTAATAGAGCAAGGAAAACTGCTTGATTTGCTTGTGATCCTGAATTAGGTTGCACATTAGCCCAAGCACATCCAAATAACTGCTTTAATCTATCTATAGCTAAATTTTCTGCTATATCTACAAACTCACATCCCCCGTAATACCTTTTTCCCGGATATCCTTCTGCATATTTATTAGTTAATACAGACCCTTGATACCTCATAATATTTCTGGATGCAAAGTTTTCAGAAGCTATAAGTTCAATTGTATATTTTTGTCTATTTAATTCATTTAGTACTGCATTTTCTAAATCTATATCTTCATTATGTAGTGTTTTCTTTTCAATTTTTTCTAACCTATTTATGTGTCTTTCTCCTTCAAACTCTGTGTTCAAAAAAGCATCCACGCATTTATTTGCACATTGAAAATCTATGCTTCTTGCTCCCAAAGCAATTATGTTTGCATTATTATGTTTTCTAGCTTGTATTGCCATTTCCTTATTACTACATAAAGCAGCTCTAATACCTGTAAACCTGTTAGCTGCAATAGAAATACCAATCCCTGTACCACATAAGGCAATTCCTTTTTTAACATTTCCTTTTAAAATATTTTGAGCTAGTGCCTTTCCATAATCTGGATAATCAACTGCCTCTTCACTATTAGTACCTAAATCTAAAACTCCATATCCATTTTCTTCAAGATTGAGTTTAATTTGCTCTTTAAGCTGAAATCCAGCATGATCAGAAGCTATTGCAATTTTTTCTTTAACATTATCCATAATTGATCCTTAATAATTAAATTACAATTGTTATGATAAATATCAATTGTTTATTCACTAAATTTAATATTTAAATATTTATTTAGTTCTTTTTTAACCTTTGATGCTAGTAAATAGACACCTACAATATTAAATAAAGCCATTAAAAACATCATAGAGTCAGATAAATCAATTACTGCTCCAATACTTAAACTAGATCCAAAAATTACAAATAAACAATATATAAACTTAAATATATTTTCATTATTTTTACTTTTACCAAATAAATAAGTCCATGATTTTAAACCATAATATGACCAAGATATCATTGTAGAGAAAGCAAATAATATAGCAGCAATTGCTAAAATATAGGGGAAAAATGCAATATCTTTTTCAAATGCTCTTGAAGTTAACTCTATTCCACCTAATCCCTCACTTTCTAAGTGCATACCAGTAATTATTATAACTAGAGCAGTCATAGTACATATGATTACAGTATCAATAAATGGTTCTAACAATGATACAAATCCTTCTGTTACAGGATAATTTGTTTTAACAGCTGAATGAGCAATAGGCGCTGATCCTAAACCAGCTTCATTAGAAAAAGCTGCTCTTCTAAAGCCCTGAATTAATACTCCTACAAAACCACCAGCAACTCCTTCTCCAGTAAAAGCACCATTTATTATAAGTTTGAAAGCATCAAAAATTAAATCATAATTTAATATTATAATTATCAAAGCTGCAGAAACATAAATCAGTGCCATAAAAGGTACTAACTTTTCTGTTACTTTAGCAATACTTTTAATGCCTCCTATTATTACAGCTCCTAGTAATACAGCCATAATTAAACCATAAAGCCATGCTTTATCTGAAAAAAAAAAGAGGACTCTCCTCCAGTTATATTTAAAAATTGCTGAAAAGATTGATTAGCTTGAAACATATTCCCACCACCTAAAGCACCCCCTATACAACAAATGGAAAAAAATATAGCTAAATATTTTCCTAAATTTGCTAACCCTATTTCCTTTAGTCCAGCTGAGAGATAATACATAGGTCCTCCAGATATTGAACCATCCTCATTAATTACTCTATATTTTACACCTAAAGTACATTCACAAAACTTTAGTGACATTCCTAGCAAACCTGCAACTATCATCCAAAAAGTTGCTCCAGGCCCTCCTAGGCTAACAGCTATAGCTACACCTGCTATATTTCCCAACCCTACTGTAGCAGCACATGCTGTCCAAAGAGCTTGTTTATGTGTAACCTCTCCGGGAGCATCTTTTTCTTTAGATCTAAATATTTTAATTGCTGTTCCGAAATGCCTAATATTTACAAAACCAAAATATATGGTACAAAATACAGCTGCAACTATAAGCCAAACTACAATTAGTGGTACTTTTATTCCCTCAAAAATTTCTACTGAAAAAAAAACTATACTTACTACTATACGGATATTGGATTTAAAATTTCATTTATTTTTTCATCTATCTGAACAGCATAAGATGAAAACGTGAAGCTAATCGTTGTAATTAAAATAAGGAGACTAGAAAGAAATTTTCTCATTACAATTTTTTCTTATTTAAATTAAGATTTGACCAAACTTTTTTAATTGAGTCAATAAAGTAATTAATCATCTCTGCATTATGTAAAGGAGTAGGAGTAACCCTCAATCTTTCAGTTCCTCTAGGAACAGTAGGATAATTAATAGGTTGAACATAAATATTATATTCTTCTAAAAGTAAATCAGAAGCTTTTTACATAAATCAGGATCACCAACTACAATTGGTATTATGTGACTGTTGTTTTGGATTATTGGTATATCAGTATCCGTTAATTTTTGTTTTAATTCCTTAACTGCTTCTTTTTGTTTAGTTCTTTCTATATTACTTATTTTTAAATGTTTAACTGACTCAATTGCTCCAGCTGCTATTGTCGGAGGAATTGAGGTAGTAAAAATAAAACCTGATGCGAAAGATCTAACTGTATCAACTAAATATTTATTACCTGTAATATAACCTCCCATTACACCATATGCCTTAGCTAAAGTACCTTCTATTATATCAATCTGATTGCTTATTCCTAACTCTTGTGAAATACCACCGCCTCTATTTCCATACATCCCCACTGCATGAACTTCATCTAAATAAGTTAATGCATTATAGTTTTTAGCAACCTCTGCTATATGTTCAATTGGAGCAATATCACCATCCATAGAATAAACAGATTCAAATGCGATAATTTTAGGAATATCTTTATCTAATTCTTTTATTTTATTTTGAAGATCCTTTACATCATTATGCTTAAATATAATTTTTAGCACCACTAGCTCTTATACCTTGTATCATCGAAGAATGATTTAACTCATCTGAAAATACATAACAATTTGGAAGTGTAGATGCTAGAGTTGATAATGTTGCTTCATTTGAAATATAACCTGATGTAAATAATAATGCTGATTCTTTATTATGAAGATCTGCTAATTCTTTTTCTAATAAAACATGATAGTGAGTTGTTCCTGAAATATTTCTAGTCCCTCCAGAACCTGCACCACAAGTATCTAATGCTTTTTTCATTGCATTTATTACATTTGTATTTTGTCCCATTCCTAAATAATCATTACTACACCAGACTGTTACCTGATCACTTGCTTCATTTTTATCATTATATTTTGTAGCATTAGGAAAATTTTGAACATTTCTTAATATATCTATAAATACTCTATACCTTCCTTCATTCTTAATCTTATTTATAGTTTCTTCAAAATATTTTTCGTAATTCATCTTTCCCCTCAGATTAAATTTTTATCCTATAGAATAACCGCCATCTACACAAATGGTTGAGCCTGTTATATAAGAAGAATTTTTTGAAGCTAAAAATATTATTGCTTCTACAACTTCTTCAGGTAAACCAAATCTTTTAAATGGTATCCTATCTTTAATATTATTGATATTTTCCTCTTCCTCTAAAATTTTATTAAGAGTCTTACCTTCTATAAAACCTGGAGCTATACAATTTACTCTAACTTTATGTTCTGCCCAACAAGATGCCATTGACTTTGTTAAAGACTCAACTGCACTCTTTGTAGCAGTATAGGAAGGTGCATTTTTAATTGTGGATTTTGTAAATATTGAACCAATATTAATTATATTTCCTCCTGACAAGGCCAATTTTGGTAAAAAAGTATGACAAATTCTCATTAAACCCATTAAATTTACATTAACAACATCAGAAAAATTTTCTATTCTGTATTCAATTCCTCCTTTCAATAAAGTAGCATTATTAATTAATATATCTAGCTTATCTATTTTCTGATGAAGAATATCTATAGAAATTTCATTAGTTAAATCTAATTTTTCTAATTGAATATTCTCTTTCAAAGAATTTTTTCAAAAAAATCATAACTAGCTTGAGACTTACAAGTAACTATTACTTTACTGCCAAAAGACTGAAACTTTTTTGCACACTCAAAGCCAATACCTTGAACACCGCCTGTAATTAAAACTGTTTTATTTTTAAATTGTTGTTTATTCATATCGCTATAAAGTTTTATTTACCAAATTATCTTTAACATTATGTAACAAGAAGTTAGTTATATTTTTACATGCAAGTTCTACCATAGATCTTCTAGTTGTATATGTTGCGCTTCCTGCATGAGGCATCAAAACAGTATTTTCCATACTCATTAATTGCTTACTAACTTTAGGTTCAAATTCAAAAACATCTAAACCTGCACCCGCTATAACTTTATTTTCTAAAGCTTCTACCAAATCATCTTCTTTGATAATTTTCCCTCTAGCTAAATTTATTATAAAAGCATCTTTTCTCATTAAAGCAAATGTTTCTTTTTTCATTAAATGTCTTGTCTGATCAGTTAATGGACACAATAATAAAACAAATTTACTTACATTCAGTAAATGCCTTAAGGTTGAATAAGATGCATTAAAACTAGTTTCATCTTTATGATTTAGTTTATTTCTATTATGATACAAAATTTTTAGATTAAATGCGCTAGCTCTGGTAGCAACTTTTTTTCCTATATTACCCATACCTATTATCCCAAGTATTTGTTCGTTTAAATCTTCTCCTAAAAAAAGTGGCCAAGAATTTTTTTTCCACTTTCCTGCTTTTACATAATTATTACCTGAGCAAATTTTTCTAGCTGATGCTATCAATAAACCCATAGCTAAATCAGCTACAGCATCATCTAAAATATTTGGGGTATTTAAAATTGCAACATTGTATTTAGTTGCAAACTCTATATCAACATTATCATACCCTACTGAAACATTAGATATAACCTTCAATATATTACAATTTTTTTTAATATATTCATTACTTATAATATTACCCTGACTTATGACTCCTTCAAAACCACTAGCGTATGCAATTAATTCTTCAGGTGATAATATTTTTTCATTAGCATTATGCACATTTACAGAAAAATTATCTTCTAGATATTTTTTCTGACTTTCATCTAGAAAACAATGAGCAAATATTTTTGTCATCTATTTAAAACTTATAATTTATTTTTTCCAAGAAATTACTTTTTGTATTTGTACACCTAAACCATCTATACCTAATTTCATCTCATCGCCTTTTTTTAAGTACCTTGGAGGTTTCATTCCCATACCCACTCCTGGAGGAGTACCAGTAGCTATTATGTCACCTGGATAAAGCGTCATATAATGGCTCACATAAGAAATTAGTTCTTTTATATTAAAAACCATAGTCTTAGTATTTCCATTCTGCATTTTTTTACCGTTTAACTCTAACCATATAGACAAATTCTGAGGTCTTGAAATTTCATCTTTAGTAACTAACCAAGGCCCTACAGGACAAAAAGTATCACACCCTTTTCCTCTGGTCCATTGACCTGCAGCAGCATCAAGTTGATAAGCTCTTTCTGAAACATCATTTACAATGGTATATCCTGCTATATATTGCATAGCTTTAGACTCTGGTACACATCTAGCTTTATCACCAATTACTATTCCAAGTTCAACTTCCCAGTCAGATCGCTTGCTATCTACTAATCTTGATGGAGTTTTTCCCTTTTTGGTATTATTCCTTTAGGTAGCATTACTTCATCATTTGGTCCAGATAAAGAAGATGTAGGCTTTAAAAAAATGATTGGTTCTTTTGGGTAGTGGTGCACCTACTTCTTTAGCATGATCTACATAATTTAAGCCTATACAGACAATTTTACCAATATCAGAAACAGGAACACCTAACCTTGGTTTTCCTTTAACAATATTAAGTTTTTTTAAGTTTACTCTTTGCACAAGTTTTAGAGCGTTTGGGTTAATAGCCTTGCTATCTATATCTTTTAACTTTGTAGATAAATCTCTTATCTGCCCCTCTTCGTCTATTATTCCTGGTTTTTCTCTACCTAGTTTTCCAAACCTTACTAACTTCATAATGCTTATCTCCAATCAATTTGCTAATTTGTATAAATAAATTATATTACTGTAAGAATGATAAAATAACAATTAACTTTAAGTCATAGGAATTACACTTTGAAACTTAAAACTATAATTAAAAAAAATAATAATAAAAATATTTCAGAAGTTGTAGAAAGATTAAAAGCCGGAGAAGTGATCGGATTGCCTACTGAAACTGTGTATGGGTTAGCAGGTAGATGTGATAGTAAAAGTACAATTGAAAATATATACAAAATCAAAAATAGACCAAAAAGTAACCCTTTAATCATTCATTACTCAAATATAAATGATGCCCTTAATGATATACATAAAGACTCAAGAGCCATAGACTTAGCTAATAGATTTTGGCCTGGTCCTTTAACTTTAGTAGCCAAAGTAAAAAATAAGTCTATTTGTAAATCTGCTTTATCAAAAATGAATACCATAGCAGTAAGAGTCCCATCTAATATTATATTTTTAAAAATTTTAAGTAAACTTAAAATTCCATTGGCGGCTCCAAGCGCTAATCGATATGGTAAAATAAGTCCTACAAGTGCTAATGATGTTTATGAAGAATTAAATGGAAAAATATCCGTTATTTTAGATGGGGGTAACTCATTAATTGGTTTAGAATCTACTGTTATTGATTTAACAGAAAAAAAAGCAAAGATTCTCAGATATGGTGGTATTAATAAAAAAGAACTTAATTCGGTGATGCCTTTATATGATAATAAAGAAAAATTAAAAGTGTTCATTTCTCCAGGACTGTCTAATTCTCATAATAACCCTGATTCCTATTTGAGAATAAATGCCCTTAGACCTAGCAAAAATGAGGCATGGCTTGCTTTTGGAACTATTCCAAAGGGTTTTAAAGGTATAGCTCTAACTTTAAGTGAAAAAAAATGTTTGAAAGAAAGTGCTAAAAATTTATATAAAATGTTAAGATATTTAGATAAAAAAAAAAATGTAGTAGAATTGCAGTACAAAAAATACCTAAACTTGGTTTAGGGATAGCTATTAATGATCGTTTAAAAAGAGCTGCCTTTAATGATAAAACCAATGTCAAATAAAATAAAAAAACTTAAAGATAAATTTAACAAAACTATATGGACTGATAACATTGAAAAATTAAAGTCTCACTTATATGAGCAAAGGGGAAATATTCAAGGAAAATCATCTTTACTAATGCTCCCTAAAAATACTGCAGACGTAGTAAAAATTGTAAAATTTTGTAATAAAAATAAAATATCAATCGTACCTCAAGGTGGTAGAACAGGTTTATGTGGAGGAACTGTTCCAAATAAAAATGGTAAAGAAATTCTTCTTTCCACAGAAAAAATGGATAAAGTTATTGAAGTAAGTAAAGATGGTTTTTATATGATAGTTCAAGCAGGCTGTTCTCTGTCATTAATTAAAAAAATAGCTTTTGAAAATAACAGATTTTTTCCTCTTTCTTTGCCTTCTGAAAGTTCTTGTACAATAGGAGGAAATATTTCTACTAATGCTGGAGGAGCAGCTGTTTTAAAATACGGGATGGCAAAGGAGTTAGTTGAAGGTATTGAAGTTGTCCTTCCTAATGGAGAAATCATTAATTCTATTAAAAATATAGAAAAAGATAATAGAGGATTTGATCCAAAAATATCTTCATATCGGCTCTGAAGGAACTTTGGGAATAATAACTAAAGTTAAAATAAGGCTGTTTCCAGAAATTAAGAAAAAAACAATGGCTATTGTAGCAACTGATACAATTAATAATTTAATAAACTTTCTAAAAATTACAAAAAATGATTGCTATGAATATTTTAGCTCTTTTGAAATTAATACAAATATTGGACTAAATCTTATCAATAAATTTTATAATGACATACCTATACCGTTTAATAATCAATACAATTGGTATGCAATAGTAGAGTTATCTTCTTATGACAATGTAAATTTAGAAAAAAAAATAAATAATATTATTGGTAAATCAATTAAAAATAAAATAATATTTGATGCTATTATTCCTCAAAATTTAAAACAATATAATAATATTTGGAAAACAAGAGAGCTTTTATCAGAAGCACAAAAACTTAATGGTAAATCTATTAAACATGATATTTCAATACCCATAGAAAAAATTCCATTATTTATTAAAAAAGCTAGAAAATTTCTTACTGACTTTCGTAAAAATAATATTTTAATATTTGGACACCTTGCTGAAGGTAATCTTCACTACAATATTTCTAAACCTAAAACTATGTCTGTATCAGTTTTTAATAAATTGCATAAAAAGGTTAATAGTAATATATTTAATCTAGTTCATGATCTAGGGGGAAGCTTCTCTGCTGAACATGGTATTGGTTTAATTAAAAAGAAGGAATTTAAAAAATATACTTCAAAGGAAGAGTTTATAATAAAATATAATTTAAAAAAATTGTTAGACCCTAATAATATAATGAATCCCGGGAAAATATTTAATTAAAGGAAAATTATGGAAAAATACACAGCTCCTGTAGAAGATATGTCTTTTATTCTAACTAACCTATTGGATATTGATACTTATTTAAAAAGTTTAAATGATAAGGAATTATCTTTTGATAGTTTAAAAATGATTATTGAAGAAGCAGGTAAGTTCGCTTGTGATGAATTAGATACAATAAATCAAAGTAGGTGATCAAGAGGGAATTAAACTAGAAAATGGTGTAGTAAGAATGCCTGAAAGCTTTATTAAAGCTTATAAAAAATTTGTTAATACTGGTTGGTTTTCAATCATAGGTGAAAAAAAAAATATGGGGGTCAAGATTTACCTTTATCAGCAGTAGTAATGATAAACGAAATTTGGCATTCAACTAATATGAGTTTCGCTACTAATAATATGTTAACTCAAGGAGCTGTGGAACTGCTGGAAAGTCATGGCAATGAAAAGCAAAAAGAATATTATTTACCAAATCTTATTTCCGGTAAAGTGGAGTGGTACTATGAATTTAACTGAACCACATGCTGGATCTGATCTATCTTCAATCAAAACCAAAGCAATTGAAAAAGATAAAAAATTTTTAATCAAAGGAACAAAAATTTATATTACTCATGGAGATCAAGATATGAGTGATAATATTATTCACCTTGTATTAGCTAAGTTACCTAATGCTCCTGATGGAGTAAAAGGTATTTCTCTTTTTTTAGTTCCTAAATATTATTTAAGTGATAAAGGAACTAAAGTTAAAAACGATATTAAGGTTGTTTCTGTAGAACATAAACTAGGTCATAATGCAAGCCCTACTTGTGTTTTAAGTTTTGGGGAAAATGAAGGAGCAATTGGTGAGCTCGTTGGCGAACCTAATCAAGGTTTAAAAGCAATGTTTACAATGATGAATAATGCTAGATTAAATGTGGGGGTACAGGGTTTAGCTATATCTGAAAGAGCTTATCAAAAGGCACTAAGTTTTTCTAAAGAGAGGATACAAGGCTATTCATTAAATAAGAACATCACAGGGCCTGTTGAGATAATAAAACATCCAGATGTAAAAAGAATGTTAATGGAAATGAAATCTCAAACTGAAGCTATGCGTGGACTTGCAATTACAACTGGTAATTTTATAGATAAGTATAAAAACTTCCCAAATTCTCCTGAAGGAAAAGAATGCCTTTTTATATCTAATTTGTTAACTCCTATTGTTAAAGCATGGTGTACTGATCAATCAATTTATATTACCTCTTTAGGTGTGCAAGTTCATGGAGGCATGGGTTTTATAGAAGATACAGGAGCTGCTCAATATTATAGGGATTGCAGAATATTAGCAATTTATGAAGGGACTAACGGAATTCAAGCATTGGATTTATTAAGAAGAAAACTATTCCAAGAGAATGGTGAAACTTATAAAAAAGTATTACAAATAATTAAAAATACTGCAGAATTAGCTATAAAGAGTGAAAATAATAATTTAAAAGAAATGGGAGAGTTATTATTTAAAAGCCAAAGATATTATTGGAGATTGTAGCGTTTGGTTAATTGATAAATATGAAGAAAATCCGGAAATTTCAGCCGCAGGAGCTACACCATTTTTAAATATGTTTGGCTGGATATTAGGTGGTTGGATAATGGTAAATTCTGCTAACAAAGCACAACTTATAATTTTAAAAGACAAGAATAATAAATTTGCTAAAGAAAAAATTAATACAGCATCCTTTTTTTGTAATACATATCTGCCTTTAGCTTCTTCATTGCAAAATACGATAAAAAAATCTTTTTATGCTTTAGAAAACTTTAATTAACTTATTAATTGTATTTCAGATGAAAAAGCAATTTCATTTTTCTCTTTTAATACTTTAGCAATTATAACTGACTTGTCTAATCTTGACCTATATACCTTTAAGGTTATCTTTTCATTGACATAAATAGGCTTTAATAATGAAAAACTATATCTGCTAATATCTTTTTTTATAAAGCTATTTATTTCATTAATAACGAAAGTGGCTGTTAAAGGGCCATGTACCAATAAATTTTTATGTCCCTCAACATTAGTAGTATAATCTAAGTCATAGTGAATTCTATGACTATTATAAGTTAATGCTGAATATCTAAATAAATCTATATTATTAAATTTAAATTTTTTTTTATATAGCAATTTTAAATTTATATTATTAGTATTTTTTTTGCCTTTGTTAGAAATATGATTATTTTTAACAAAAACAATTGTTTGAGTTTCTTTTAAAACCTCTAAGTTATCTCTGAAAAAAGTATTTGCTAAATTTAAAAAGTAAATATTTTCATTATCAGACTTTTTTTTAAGTAACGGTTTAATTTCCGTTATTTTTTTTATTTTATCTTCAAAATAAATTTTTTTCTTAAAAACTAAATTAGCTCCTGCAAACATTCTTTTATACCCTTTTAGTAAAGGAATATTTTTACCTCTTTTAGGATGTCCATCAAGGCCTAAATCTTTTTTATTAAAGTTTTCATTAAAGAATATCCAATGTGCTCCATATGGAACTATTTTTTTTTTTATACAAAAATTTACTACCAAGAATATTTTCAAGAAAATTAACTTTATTTTTATCAATAAGATCAAAATTTGTATTTGTCTTCATTGTGTTTTGAACTCTTTTCTTATCTTTAATGAATGTTCTCCTAATTCTGGGATCTTACCAAAGCTTTTTTTATTTTCTATCGTCACTGGAGGAACAAAAACAAACTTTTTATTTTTTTTTGTAACATAAGATTTTTTTAATTGCGGATGATTAGAAAAATCTTTAATAGAATTTAAAAGCCCAAAAGCTATTTTTAATTTTTTAAATTTTTTAATTAAAATATTAGAACTTAATTTACTGAACTCTCTAGTTATTAAACTATTTAAACTTTCTTTATTAATTAATCTTAAGCTAGGTGTTTTATATTTAGACTCTGATATTTTTGAAACTTTAATTATTTCTTTTGAAAATGATCTCCGTTCACGTTCGTTTTGAATAGAAAACAAAATATTTTTATTATCTTTAGTTAAAAAAGCTCCGTAAGGTACTATTGATGGATGTGATAAACCTACTCTTTTAGGAGAACTTTTAGTATAGAAATATTGAAGAAAAGGTACATTCATCCATTCACTTAGACTCTCAAATAAAGAAATTTTTATAGCTGATCCTTTACCAGAAAACTCTTTTTTAATAAGCGCTTCTAAAATTAAACTATAAGCATTCATTCCACAAGCTATATCACATACAGACACTCCCACTCTTCCTGGAGCATCTGGTGTGCCAGTTAAACTGCATAATGCTGTCTCAGCTTGTACTAATAAATCATATGCTTTTAACTTTGAATAGGGTCCTGTTTCTCCAAAACCTGAAATGTCACAAGTAATTAAAGAGTGATACTTCTTTCTTAAAGTAGAACTATCTAGCCCTACTTTCTTTAAAACACCTGGGCCCCAAGTTTTGAACAAAAACATCAGCTTTTGAAATTATTTTTTTTAGAAGTTTCACATCTTCATTATTTTTTATATTAGCAACTAAACTTTCTTTACCTCTATTTAGCCAAACAAAGTAAGTACTATCTCCCTTTACAAAGTCATCATAATACCTAGCAAAATCTCCTTCTTTGCGCTCTACTTTTATTACTCTTGCTCCTGCATCCGCAAGCTTTGCTGTACAATATGGAGCTGCTACTGCCTGTTCAATTGAAACTATTAATTTATCTTTAAAGTAATTTTTCACCTTTTAATAAGACCTCGGAAAACCTAAAACTTTATGTGCAACATATGCTAATATCATATTTGTAGATACTGGGGCAATTTGATAAAGTCTAGTTTCTCTAAACTTTCTCTCGATATTATACTCTTCTGCAAAAGAAAAACCGCCAAAAGTTTGCATTGCAGCCTCCGCAGCTTCCCAAGAAGCTTCAGCTGCTAATAATTTTGATATATTTGCTTCCTTACCACAATCTTGTCCTCTATTAAATAGATTACATCCCTCAATTAAAGCAAGCTCAGCGGCAAATGTTCGTGAATATGCTTTAGCAACTGGAAATTGAATACCCTGGTTTTTGCCTATTTTCTTCCAAAAACTTCTCTCTGATTTCCATATTCTACACTTTTGTCTATAAAATATTTTGCATCTCCAATGCATTCAGAAGCAATTAATAATCGCTCTGCATTAAGTCCGCTCAAAATATACTTAAAACCTTGTCCTTCTTCACCAATTATACAACTCTCATCTACCTCTAAGTTATCAAAAAATATCTCTGTTGTAGAATGATTTACCATTGTCCTTATTGGCTTAATTATAATTTCTTTTCCTATATGTTGTCTCATATCTATAAGAAAGAGTGATAAAGAATTTTTACTATCTTTGGCTTCTTGATTGGTCTTTACTAAAAGCATAATTAAATCTGAGTATTCTGCTCTACTTGTCCATACTTTTTGTCCATTGATGATATATTTATTGCCCTTTTTTTTAGCGCTAGTTTGAATTGATAAAGTATCTGTCCCACTAGTTGGTTCAGTTACTCCAAATGCTTGAAGCCTCAAGTTACCTTTAGCTATATCAAACAAATATTTTTCCTTTAAAATATCAGATCCATATTTTAGTAATGAACCCATAATATACATTTGTGCATGACAAGCTGCACCGTTTCCTCCATTCCTATGAATTTCTTCTAAAATTACAGATGCAGCTCTTATGCTCAAACCACTACCACCATACTTTTCAGGTATTAAGCAGGCTAAGTATCCAGTTTCAGTCAAACTTTTCACAAATTGACTAGGATATTCTCTTTTAATATCTAAATCTCTCCAATAAGTCTCAGGAAATTTCTTGCAAATAGCCCTTATGCCATCTCTTAAATCCTTCCAATCTGATTTAGTTTCAATCATATTTATTATTATAAGAAAAAAAATTTTTAATCAAAAAAGATTGAATTAATTATGCACAAGTGTATATAATAAATTATGTTAATTGATCCATATAAAAGACCAGTAAATTATCTTAGAGTGTCGGTAACAGATAGATGTGATTTCCGTTGCCAATATTGTATGGCGGAAAACATGAAGTTTCTTCCAAAGAAAGATCTTTTAACTTTAGATGAAATAGAGAGAATCTGCATTTCATTTATTGATTTAGGTACAAGGAAAATAAGAATAACTGGAGGCGAACCTCTAGTTAGAAAAAATGTTATGTCACTATTTAAAAATTTAGGATCTTATATTAAAAAAATAAATTATCAGAACTCACATTAACAACAAATGGATCTCAATTAGAAAAATATGCAGAACAACTATTTGATCATGGAGTTAGAAGAATTAATGTATCAATTGACACTTTAAAACCAAAACTTTTTAAGTTTTTAACAAGACGTGGTGATCTGGATCAAGTTTTAAAAGGTATTGATAAAGCATTAGAAGTTGGTCTAAAAATAAAAATAAATACGGTTGCACTTAAAGAGACTAATGAATTTGAATTAAATGATATTTTAAAATGGGCTCACTCTAAAAAATGTGACATTACATATATAGAAACTATGCCTTTAGGGGAAATTGATGTAGATAGAACTGACCAATTTTTACCATTATCTAAAGTAAAAGAAACACTTTCTAAAGAATATACTTTGAAATCAAGTAAGTATTATACAGGAGGTCCCTCTAGATACTTTAGTGTCCAAGAGACTGGACACAGAGTAGGCTTTATAACTCCATTAACACATAACTTTTGTGAATTATGTAATAGGGTGCGTTTAACCTGTACAGGAAAACTTTACATGTGTTTAGGTCAAGAAGACTCAGCTGATTTTACAAGTGCTGCAAGATCAGAGAACTGGAGGGTTGAACTTAAAAATGCTATAACAGAAGCTATTTCTAGAAAACCTAAAGGACACGATTTTGTTATAAGAAGAAAGCATTCTCCATCGGTTAATAGACATATGAGCGTCACTGGCGGCTAAAAAAGATGAAAAAAATTAAACCTTTTTTCTTAGCTGCTAAATCAAAAAAGGCTCAACATACATTAAAAGTTTTATCACAAAAATATAATAACTATGCTCTTAAAGAAGCTAATATTGTTGTTGTATTGGGGGGAGATGGCACCATATTATCATTAATTAATGATGAAGTTTATTTAAAAAAAAAAATATTTGGTATGAATAGAGGAACTATAGGTTTTTTAATGAATAATTATCAACCTGATAATCTGATTCACAGAATTAGTATTTCTAAAGAAACAAGATTAAATCCTGTACAAATGAAAGTAATTGATATCAATAATAAAACTTATAATGCTTTATCTTTAAATGAAGTATCTTTGCTAAGACAAAATAGGTTTGCAGCAAATGTTAGGGTTAAAATAGATAATAAAATGAAAATAAATAAGCTAGTTTGTGATGGTATATTGGTTTCTACTCCTGCTGGAAGTACTGCTTATAATTTATCAGCTCATGGTCCAATATTACCTCTTAATTCTACCTTATTAGCTTTAACCCCAATTTGTCCTTTTAGACCAAGAAGATGGAAAGGTGCCTTACTTCCTGAAAAAAGTAAAATTGCATTAGAAATTATAAACCCAGAAAAAAGACCTGTAAGTGCAACTGCAGGACAAGTAGAAGTTAGAAATGTAAAAAAAGTTGAAATTTCTTATAATTTTAAAAAGACATTAAAATTATTATTTGATAAAGATCAAAATTTAGAAGAAAAAATACTAAATGAACAATTTATATTATAGGTGATATATGATAAAAAAATTAATGCAATCGTAACTGGAGGATCTTCAGGTTTAGGTGAAGCTACTGTAAGAAAAATATTAGAAAGAGGAGGTAATGTATCAATATTAGATACACAAGAAGATAAAGCAAAGGTTTTATCTGAAGAGTTTGGAGAAGCTTGTACATTTTTTTATACTGATGTTACCAATGAGAAAAGTATAAATGAGGCTTTAACGTCTGCTATTTCGAAATATCAATTTATAAATCTGCTAGTGAATTGTGCTGGTATTGGAATAGCTAGTAAAGTGATAGGAAAAGAAAAATTACATGATAGCAATATTTTTCAAAAAATAATAAATGTAAATTTAGTAGGAACTTTTAATGTTTTAAAACTAGTTGCCGAAAAAATGATAGAAAATCAACCAGACGATGATAACTTTAGAGGAGTTATCATAAATACTGCCTCTATAGCTGCCTTTGACGGTCAAATAGGGCAAGCAGCATATAGTGCTTCAAAGGGAGGAATAGTTAGTTTGACTTTACCTTTAGCAAGAGAGTTTGCAAGGTATGGGGTCAGAGTATGTACTATTGCTCCAGGTTTATTTGAAACTCCTATGATGTCTGGACTTCCAGAAAAAGCTTATCAAGCGCTAGTTGATTCTACTTTGTTTCCAAAAAGACTCGGGCATCCAGTAGAATTTGCAAAATTAGTACTATCTATATTTGAAAATAATATGCTGAATGGAGAAGTTATAAGGCTAGATGGGTCATTAAGGATGTCTCCGAAATAACTATAAATTAAAACTAAATATTTTTAATAATATCATAAGTTGCTTTGGCCAAAGGGACTACATCATTACCAATATCCTTAGCGTCTGGAGAACTCTCATTTCCATTTACATACCTAGCATAAACACCCTCTAAAATTGAAATAGACCTGAATAAAGACAAGACAACATAAAAAGTAGGATCAAAAACTTTAATATTTCTTACTTTACAATATTCATCAACTAATTCCTTTACTGAGGGAATATTTAAACCATCAAGATCAGCTCCCTTTAGACCATGTCTTTCACCATAAGGAATATAGTGTGCATATAAAAAATAGCCAAGATCTGCAAAAGGGTTACCTAGGGTAGATAACTCCCAATCTAATACTACTTTAACTAAAAAATTATTTTCCTCACAAATAGTATTTCCTATTCTATAATCTCCATGAACTATAGTAGTTTCATCACCCTCAGGAATGTTATTGTTTAACCAATCAATAATTTTTTGCATTTCGGGAAGCTCTCTTTGTTTTGACAAGTGCCATTGCTTTTCCCATCTTATAATTTGTCTAGTAGCATAATTTCCTATTTTTCCAAAATCACTCAAGTTTATAGAGGAGAAATTAACATTATGGAGATTTCCTAACATACGTGTTAATTCGAAATAGTATTTTTTTCTTCCAATCTTATCTTTAATATCTAATATACTTTCAAAAACTCTTCCTTCTATAATATTCATTAAGTAAAAAGGTGTACCTATTATTTTTTCATCTTCGCATAGCTTTATCATCTTAGGGCATGGTACATTTGACTTTTCTAATGCTTTTTGAACTTTATATTCTCTTTCAATAGCATGTGCTGAGGGCAATAGTTTTCCTGGTGGTTTTTTTCTTAAAATTAATTTTTCTTTATTTTCAAAAAAAAGCACAAAAGTTGGGTTTGATTGACCTCCAACAAACTGTTTTATATCAATAATATTTTCATAGTTTTCAAGATGATTATCAACCCACTTATTAAGGCTACTTAAATTAAATTTATGATTTTTCCTAACTTCAACTAAATTATTAGGTAGCATATATTTAATTATATTTTCTTAATTCAAGTTTTGCAATCTGATTTCTGTGTACTTCATCAGGTCCATCTGCCAATCTTAATAATCTTGCTTGTGCATATGCTTGTGATAAACCAAAGTCATCACTGACACCTCCACCTCCATGAGCTTGTATTGCCCAATCTACAACTTTACAAGCAATGTTTGGAGCTGCTACTTTAATCATCGCAATCTCCATTCTAGCTTCTTTATTACCAACAGTATCCATTTTATAAGCTGCATTGAAAGTTTGTAATCTAATTTGATCTATTGCTATTCTAGCTTCAGCAATTCTTTCCTGGGTAACTGTTTGAGAAGAAACTGGCTTTCCAAATGCAACTCTGGCTTTAGTCCTTTTACACATTTTTTCTAATGCAACTTCAGTTAGTCCTATCAACCTCATACAGTGATGTATTCGTCCAGGGCCTAATCTTCCTTGTGCAATTTCAAACCCCCTACCTTCACCTAATAGCAAGTTTTCTTTTGGAACTTTAACATCAGTAAAAGATACTTCTGCATGTCCATGTGGAGCATCTGTAAAACCGAAAACTGGCAAATATCTTTCTACTTTTATACCAGGAGTATCCATTGGTACTACTATCTGAGATTGTTGTTTATGTTTATCTGGATTATTAGGGTCTGTTTTACCCATAAAAATCAATACTTTACACCTTGGGTCCATAGCACCTGAAGTCCACCACTTTTTTCCATTAATAATATACTCATTATCCTCTTTCTTGATACTAGCTTCAATATTAGTAGCATCCGAGGAAGCAACTTGTGGTTCAGTCATAGCAAAACCAGATCTAATTTCACCTTTAAGAAGAGGCGTTAACCACTTTTCTTTCAATTCTTCGCTCGCGTATCTTTCAAAAACCTCCATATTCCCTGTATCAGGAGCATTACAATTAAATACTTCTGGCGCATATGGTGATCTCCCCATTATTTCACAAAGAGGTGCATAATCTAGATTACTTAAACCAGCTCCTTTATCACTCTCTGGCAAGAATAAGTTCCACAGCCCTTCTCCTTTTGCTTTTACTTTTAGTTCTTCTATGATGCTTGATGGCTCCCATATATTTCCGGAATTAATTTCCTCAGTAATATTACTTTCATTTGGATAAACATTCTTATCCATAAATACTTTTAATTTTTCTTGTAATTCTAAAGATTTTTTGAAAACTCAAACATCATATCCCCTAAGTTATAATTTTTTTAATAAATAAATTTCTATCCACTGCCCTTTAGCAGCATTAAAACCTATTAAACTTGAAATTTTTTTATGTTCCAAGTTTACCGCCTTTATTTTCTTATTAAACTCTATATAGTAGTCTTTTTCAATTATTAAATAATCAAAAAGGCTAAAGTTTTCCGAAAATTTATCAATACTTTTAAAAACTTTAATATTTGTACCAACTTCAAAAACTAGGCTGGGTTCATTATAACCTATACTTGCTACAGTACTTTTATTTTCTATATATTCATTATTTTTTAAAGAAATGGCTATATTCCTGCTAGTCCATAACATTGTAAAGCTTGGTATAATTAGTAAATATAGAATTGCTGAAAATATATTAGAATAAAAAACTAAATAATAAAAAGTATTTTTAAGCTGTTTTTTAAATATGAAAATAAAAACTACATTATTGAATAAAAATAATATCAAATAGTGTAAAATATTTATTTGTCCGTAAATTTGATTTGCTTTTAAAATCATTAATAGCAATCCGTTACTTATTAAAAAATAAATAAAGTATCCGAAATACGAATATTTTGTAAAAAATAAATTTTTATAATTATTATGATTAGCGAGCATTATTCCCATTAAAACTGCTATTGCAGGATAAATAGGCAAAATATAGTGAGGTAGTTTTGTAGGAACTAATTCCATAATTATTAAACAGGGTAAAAGCCAGCATAATAAAAAAATTATATTTTTATTTCTTAGAGAAATCTTTAAATATTTAACAAGAGGAAAAAAGAATATTGAAAATGGTAAAAAAAAAGATAAATAAACCTATCAAATAAAAACCAGGAAAGCCACCATGACTCTCTTGAGTAGAAATTATCTTTCCAAGAAAATCATGAAAAAATGACTCTTGAAGAAAGTTTTTTTGCTCTTCTAAAGGCATAAAAAAATACCATGGTACTGATATAAGTATTACTAATAAAAGACCTAAAAAAGGCTTTGTATTTTTTATCCAAACTATATTTTTTTCTATTAGGATAATACATATAATACTTATACAAAATAGTAATATCAGTATTGGTCCTTTAATTAATATTGATAACCCTATGCTTATCCAAAGAAGGAAAAAGTTGAATATATTTTTCTTCAACACGTTTAAAATACTTTAAAAGAGTAATAAAAATTATTGTGCTTAATAACAAAAGGATAGAGTCTGTTTTCGCAATATGAGCTTCCGCTATTACTAAAAGACTGCTTGCTAGAATCAAACAAGCATTAAAACTAGCTTCTCTACCTATAATATTCTTACTTAATAAATATAACAATAAAATACATAATAAAACAGCAATTGAAGATATTACTCTATATTTCCAAATACTATCATTTAAAACCTCATACTTTAAATTTTTAATTTCTGAAACACTTGCTAATAAATTTATAGAAAAAGCTTGCAACCAATATATTCCTATTGGCTTTTTACTCCTATATTCTTCTTGAAATTTAATGGATAAATAATTATTATTTTCAACCATTTGTTTAGAAGACTGAACATACCTAGCCTCATCTCTATCTAAAACGGGCAAAGAGTTTATGCTAGAAAAAAATAAACTTACTGATAATAATAATAAAACTATAAGATCATTTAAGTGTATTACTTTCATAAAAATTTATATTAAGTATTATTATAATTATGACAAAGAATAAATTTTATAAAGAAAAAGATAAAAATATGCATTTAGCTGTAATAGGTGCAGGAGTCTCAGGATTAACAATAGCTATGCATTTATCTAAAAAACATAAAGTAACACTTTATGAAGCCAATAATTACTTGGGAGGTCATGCTTTAACATTGAATGAAAAAATACTAGTAAATAATAAATTAACTGATATTAACTTTGATGTAGGATTCTTGGTTTATAATAATAAAAATTATCCATTATTCAGTGAGCTACTTAATTTACTTAAAGTAAAAAGTATTGATAGTAGTATGTCATTTAGTGTTGCAAATAAAGTAAGTAATTTTGAATATGGAAGCACAGGAGTTTTGTCTTTAACAAATAACCTAAAAAATATTGTTAAAATAAGATTTTGGATATTACTTAAAGAGATAAGTAGATTTTACAAAATAACAAACAATATTTTAAGTTCAAAAAATATAGATTTTGATAAAACAGTGAATATTTTTTTGCAGGAACATAAATTTAAAGATGTATTTATAATTGAACATTTTTTACCCATGTGTGGTGCAATCTGGTCTGTCCCGTTTAAGAAAGTTTTAAAGATGCCTATTAAAACAATTTTAATGTTTTTTAAGAATCATGGTCTATTAAGTTTTTTGGAAAACCTCAATGGAAAACAATATTAAATGGTAGTAAAAATTATGTTAATGCTATTAAAGAAACAATAAATGCTAATATTTATCTTAACGAAAAAGTAGTAAAAGTAGTAAGAAAAAAAATAATATAATAATTAAATCACAGAATATGACAAAAGAGTTTGATAAAGTTATTTTTGCTACCCATGCTGATGATACAATGAAACTAATAGAAAATCCTTCTGGTTTGGAAAAAGCAATATTAACTAAATGTAAATATGAGACAAATCAAATTATAGTTCATCAAGATTATAAGCTGATGCCAACAAATAAAAAAGTATGGTCATCATGGAATGTATTAAATCATAAACAGAATAATAATAATAATATATGTGTTACTTATTGGATTAATAAACTTCAAAGAATAAAGTCTGATAAACCTATTTTAGTTACTCTAAACCCACAGCTCAATAGACTTCCATCTAAACAAGAAATTATAAAAAAAGTTATCATTTAGACACCCAGTCCTAGATAAAAATTATCTAAAAGCACAAAATGAAATAAATTCTATTCAAGGTAAAAATAATACCTACTTTACTGGAGCTTGGTTAGGCTATGGTTTTCATGAAGATGGTGTCAAATCTTCATCAGTAATAGCAAAAAAACTCAACCTGATAAAATAAATTATGCAAAACATATATAATACAAAAAACTGTATTTATTTAGGCAATGTCTTTCATGCTAGGTTAAGCCCTAAACAACATAAATTAAATTATAATGTATTTTATTTGAATATTAACCTTAGGGAAATAAAAATAAAAGCTCTATGCATTTATTATCATTTAATAAATTTAATCTATTTTCCTTCTATGATAAAGACCATGGACCTAAGAATTGCAAAAATATTGATATTTGGATAAGAACCTTAATAAAAAAGAATAATATAAAAGCAAAAATTAAAAATATATACTTATTAAGTTTTCCTAGGGTTTTAGGCTATGTATTTAACCCATTATCTGTTTACTCATGCTTAGATAAAAATAATAAAATAATTTTACAAATTTATGAGGTTCATAATACTTTTAATCAAAGATATTTTTATTTAGTAAAAAATTCTTTTGATAAAAAAAATCATAATAAAGTTTATAAAAAAAGTTTCATGTATCACCTTTTATGAGCATGAGTGGAAAATACAGGTTCAAGAGCTATTTATACAAGGAAAAAATTAAATTAATAGTATAATACTTTTCTAAAACAGAGAACTTTATTGCATCATTTAGCGGTGTAGAAAAAAAACTAACTAATTATAATTTATTTATTTATTTTCTTAAAATTCCTCTTATGACAATCAAAATAATCGTAGGAATCCATTTTGAAGCTATTATATTATATTTAAAAGGTGTAAAGTTTTTTAAGTGTCCAAATCCCAATAAGATTAATTTTGTAAAATATATTAGGAACAAAAAATGAATGTAATATACAAAATATTTTTTGATAAATTAAATAAAAATAATAGCCTTGGACCTAAAGGCTCTATTGAAGTTTATTTAAAAGATAATTTAAAATTTCTAATAGGTAGTAAAAAAAGCAATATAAAAGTATTTATAAAAAAAAAAGAAGGTAATTTTAGGATTAATCTTTTATGGATTGCCCTATTTAGGTTTAAGTTATTCTAAGGGTTATTGGACTACAAATAATTTAAAGAAACTATTACAGCTTGGCTTGCTTAATAAAAATATATTTAGAGCTAACACTTCTTTTAATATATTCTCGAAATTTTATTTTTACTTTATTAACGTTTTTGAAAAAAATACTATTTCAAAAAGTAAAAAACAAATATCCTTCCATTACGATCTAGGAAATAATTTTTATAAGCTTTGGTTAGACAGATCTATGACCTACTCTAGTGCTATTTTTACTAAATCTAATAATTTAATCAATGCTCAAAAAGATAAATATCAATCAATAACTAAAATAGGTAAAATAAGCGAAAAACACAGCATTCTTGAAATAGGCTGTGGTTGGGGTGGATTTATTAAATATGTGGAAAAAAATATAGGATCAAATGTAACCGGTATTACATTATCTAAAGAGCAGTTTGAATATATTAACAGTCTAAGTTTAAATGGTTCTACAGTTCAACTAAAAGACTATAGAAAAATTAAAAAACAGTTTGATAGAATAGTGTCAATAGAAATGTTTGAGGCAGTAGGCAGAAGAAGCTGGGGCATCTATTTTAATAAGTTAAGAGAGTGTATTACTGATAAGGGAAAAATAATATTGCAAATAATAACTATATCTGAAGAAAATTATAATTATTATGCAAATAGAAAAGACTTTATTCAAAAATACATTTTCCCTGGTGGGATGCTACCTACTAAAAGCTTACTTAAAAATTTAGCAAAAAATAATAATTTAACATTTAAAGAGCACCTGAGCTTTGGTAAAGATTATGCTAAAACCCTTTCTATCTGGAGAAATAACTTTCTATTAAATTGGAGTAAAATTAAAAAGCTTGGTTATGATGAAAATTTTAAGAGGTTGTGGGAATATTATCTAACATATTGTGAAGTAGGTTTTATAAATGGATCAATAGATGTTAGCCAATTTTTACTAGAGAAAAAAAAGAATATATAATGACTAAAAATAATGCACTTAAAAAGTTTGAATTTGAAAAGTTTTTCACTGGCAAAGTAGTAGCTACTGGGTATATGTGTTTTTTTTATCCTAAGACAAGAAAAAAAAAGTTAAAAGTAGTATTTAAAGGTGTTTTTGAAAATAAAAAATTAAAGCTAATAGAAGAATATTTTGAAGATAATTTGAAAACTATAAGAGAGTGGCAATTTGAAAAAGTAGATAATAATAAATTTTTTGGAAATGGCAAAAATATAGTTAATCCTTTTGAGCTTCACATTAAAGATAACTTTTTAGAAATGAGTTATAAATTTAAAACACAATTTAAAAATTTTGATTTTAATGTTAATGTAAAAGATCATATGTACGTGATTAATGAAAATACACTTATTAATTATACAAAAATATCTAAATTTCTAATACCCATAGCAGAAACTCAACTACTTTATAAAAAGCTATAACCTTTTTATTAATAGTTGAGTTAAACTAAAATATACGCTATTTGGTAAGACTCTTAGTATCTTCATAATAAAACAAAATAACCATGGACAATTTATTTCAAACTTTTTTGAAAAAACAATTTTTATACATAATATCTGCTGCTTTTTCTGCAGGTATTATCATAGGCATTTTAAATTTATTCTTATCTGTTAAAGGAGTTTTAACAAATCCAGGATTAATTACTCTAATTGCTATTCCTAAATTTTTACATTGATTATAAATTGATTCAGCAAAAGTAGTTATAGCTGACTTTGATGAACAGTAAGCAGCAGCATAAGGTAACCCCCTATAACCTGCCACAGAAGACATAAAAATAACTTGTGATTTATTTTTTTTTTCAGGAAGGGTAGTAATGCATGCAAACAATTTAAAGTACCAAAAAAGTTTATTTTAAATATTTGCTCAGTCTCTTCTATAGAAAAAATGTTTTTTGAATTAGGATTATTTGTTCCAGCATTGAGTAAAACAATATCAGGAATACCATATTTTTTGATAGTTTTATTTACTTGAGAAGATACAGTTTTTTTATTACTTATATCCATTTTTACTGGAATAATTGTATTTAAATTAATACATTCCTTATCTAGCTTTTTTAAAAGATCCAACCTTCTTGCAGAGGCTAATACCTTCCATCCACTATTTGCAAACTTTATAGACAACGCTTTTCCTATACCGGAAGAAGCACCAGTAACAAATATTATTTTTTTCATTTTCTAGAATTTAGTAAGGTTTAGTATAGATCCTAAAAGTCCTTTAAATTGAAGAGAACCAGAGTAAACAACTAAACAAATACAGCCTGAAGAAGCTGATACAGGACTATGAACTTCATCGCTACTAGCTACTACTAAATCTCCTTTATTGTAGTCTCCTTTTTCATCAAAATATCCTCCATGAAGAACTAATGTAGCTTCTAGAGCTTCGTGACCATGCTTTGGCATAGATTTGTTTGCAGGTATTTCAAGCAACTTACCGCTTATGTTTCTATCATCAAATTTTATATCTTTGTATTTAATATTGTTAATTGAAGACTTCCAATTTTTTGTATCAAAATCTGGCCCTAAATATTCTGAAAGAGTTGATGGTATCTTAATATCAGAATGACTAAGGTTACTTTTAATAGAATGAGAAGTATAGTTAGCCTGATATTGTTCTTGCTCTAAACCATCTACTTTTACTAAGATGTTTTTCCATAAGTCCTTACTTACACTCAACTCCTTATGATTAGATAAGTAATAACCACCTAATGTCTCATACTTTTTTAATTCTTCTTTACATTCTGCACAATAAGCAATGTGACAAGAAATTATTAAAGATTCTGCTTCAGTTGTATTTCCCATTGAATATTTCAAAAGCATATCTGAACTAGGGTGTAAATTGATTTCTTTTGACAACATTAATTTACCTCCACTAAATGTCTCATCTTAGTTAATGCAAGTCTTATTCTAGACTTAACTGTACCAAGAGGTATTTTTAATTCTTCTGATATATCAGCATGAGTTTTATTATAAAAATATGATAATTTTAAAAGTTTACTTTGTTCTTCAGGTAAATTTGACATATATTTTTTTAAACTATTTGAAACCTGAGCAGTGAAAATTTCTTTTTCTTGAGTAGAATCTACTGGTATTTCAAGACCTTCATCACTTTCAGATAAATAATGTCTTTTTTCTTTTCTAATCTTATCTATCCTCTTATTTCTTGCAATTGTATAAATCCAAGTACTGACAGAAGATTTATTACTATCATATGTAGAAGATTTAGTCCAAACTGCAATCATTACCTCTTGAATTACTTCTTCTGCTTGACTATCCGTAGAACCTGCCTTTATTAAGAAGCTTTTTAACCTTGGTGCAAAATGTCTAAAAATACTATTAAATGCTAATTTATCTTGATTTTTTCCTATTAATTCAACACATAATGTTAAGTCATCATCAGTATTAGCACTAAAAGTGTCTGCTTTTATGTTTCTAGTTTTCATAGCAGTATTTGAGTTAAAAGATTTTAAATTTAATTGCATTGTATTATAATAACCGTAAATATCAAGTATACGTTTGTAAACAGTACTTAGATTACTATATATAGTATAATTTTTAAAAAGTAAGATATAAAATAAATTTATACATTTACAGTATAAAATTATGAATATTCAAAAATTTGAATTAAAAGATTTAACTTTATATCATTTAATTAAAGACAAATTTTTGGATCTCTCATATTTAGTATCAATCCTGTAAATCTCATCTAGTTCTTCATCCATTACATATCTATTAAGGAATTCCATAACTTTTATTAAATCATTAAATATTGTTTCCCTTTCAATCCTCTCTAATTCATAATTTTTTAAATAAACTTTCCTTATAAAAGAACTATCATGTATAGGAGGACCAATAACAACATCCAAGTTATCAAAATACTGTACAAATTCATCTAAATGTTTTCTATTATTATGAATTTTATTAGGAATAATAACTATATGAGGATGTATTTTTTGAAATCTTTCTTTAATCTTATCTAGTTTTTTTACAAACTCCAATGTTGGAGGTAACTCTGCCATAGTATTAGAAACAGGAACAATTATAGCATGAGATTTAGTAAATAATTCAATTCCTTCTTGACCAGGTCTTGCTGGAGTATCTATTACCAAAACATTACCCTGCTTCATTCTTGTATTTTCCATTAATTGACTTAATAAGAATTAAATTTAATTTATCATATTCATATGAAATAGGATAATGACTACAAGATACATTTTTACAAATTCTTTGCAATAAACTTACCGAGCTACCTTGCTTGTCAGCATCTATTAGTTGGACCATATCATATTTTTTAGACCATTCTAGCATTGCAGTAATTAAACAACTTAAAGTACTTTTACCTACACCTCCCTTAGGATTAGCAAAAGTTAAAATTTTTCCACGAGTTGTCTTCATTTCTATTCCTCCCCTTTAATATTATTTATTAAAGCAATACTTTGCTCAAAAAAAATTAATATTATTTTTTAAATCACTTATATCTTTCTCATAAGAAACTTTAATAGCTATAATATTGTTTTTTACTTTTTCTAACTCTTCGTCTATTAGATTAATTTTTTTAGAATAATTATCTCTTTGGTTAGTGAGTACTTCAATATTTTTTAAAAGAGGTAACAATTCCTTTTTAGCATCCATTGTGACGTCGTTTTTTTTTTTATTTGATAATCTTTTGTATCTTTAATTTCCTTTTTTAACTTCATTCTTTTTTTAATTTCTTCGGCTAAAATGCCAAAATTTTTGTCTAAAGAAAAATCTTCATCAGAATTATTTGATACTTCCTTTTTAGATTGTTCATTGGTCAAGACACTTTTACTATTTGTCCATGAACCATTTCTTCTAAGTACTTTTATTACCGAATCATCCATACCTTATTATTATAAATAATTAGAAATATGTAAATAATTTCTTATTCTATATAATGCAGTTTTCTGGCTTTTATATACTACATATTGACAAAATAAAAAAAAAATTTTTTTTTTTATTTTTTTTTCAATTTTTTAAAAAAAAAGTTTTTAAAGACCTAATGTATCATAGGATAATGCTATTTTTTCTAATGCTATTGACATTGCACTAGTTCTTAAATCTTTTACTTTATTTTTAGCATGCATTCTATAAGACATAGCTATATAAGCTGACCTCATAGTATCATCTAAGCCTGATCTTACTAAATCTATCTCATCAGAACCTTTAATAATATTTTCTTTATTACTTAAATTTAACTTTCTACCAGTAATTTCTTCTACAGAAGATATCAAATTTAAAATCTTATTTTCTTCTCCTCTTTTATGAAGTCTTCCAAATCTTATACGAGATAAATTTTTAACCCATTCAAAATATGATACAGTTACTCCTCCTGCATTAGCATAAAGATCAGGAATTATTACTTTTTCTTTATTAAGTATTTGATCTGCTTCATAAGTAATTGGTCCATTTGCAGCCTCTACTATTAGTTTTGCTTTAATTTTTTTAGCATTATCTTTGTTTATTACTCCTTCTAGAGCAGCTGGTATTAAAATATCACAATTTTCAGTTAATAAGGTTGCTCCTGAGCTTATATACCCCTTATACTTCTTTACACTTCCTGTTTTTAAAATATGTTTTTTTAGTTTTTCAATATCTACACCTTTTTTATTATAGATTGCACCATCTCTTTCTATAACTCCTATAACTTTTGCTCCATCTTCCTCAGATAAAAACTTTGCAGCATGATAACCTACGTTACCTAAACCTTGCACAATAATTGTTTTACCCTCTAGTGTGCCTTGTAATTTTGCTAATTTCATATCTTTTTTATGCCTAAAAAACTCTCTAATAGCATATTGAACGCCTCTTCCTGTTGCTTCAGTTCTTCCTCTAATTCCATGCTTATTAATTGGTTTACCTGTTACGCAAGCAAAAGCATTTATATCAACTGGATTTAGTCTTCTATATTCGTCAGCAATCCAAGCCATTTCTCTTTCTCCTGTTCCCATATCTGGAGCAGGTACATTTTGCGAAGGATTTATCATATCTCTTTTTATAAGTTCTTGTGAGAACCTTCTAGTTATTCTTTCTAAGTCAAACTTATTATATGAGTTTGGATCAATTATTAAGGCTCCTTTTGACCCACCAAAAGGTATATCCACTAACGCACACTTATAAGTCATTAATGCTGCAAGTGCTTCAACTTCAGATTGATCTGCTTGAAGAGAAAACCTAATCCCTCCTTTTACAGGTTCAAGATGATCAGAATGAACACACCTATAACCAGTAAATGTTTTAATTTGATTATTAATTCTTACTCCAAAATTTACTTTATAAGTAGCATTAGGAGATTTTATTTGATTTGACAATGAAGCAGATAATTTCAATACTTTAGCTGCATTATCAAATACCTGATCAACTGATTTTAAAAATTCTTTTCCAGACAATTTTACCTCTCTCTTTTTTATTTTAATTATATTATAATGTATTAAAATGAAAAATAGTAATAAAAAAGTTTGGGAACCTAACTCAATTATTTATAATTTTGGGGATGAACCAAAATGTGCTTTTTTAATTGTTTCAGGAATAGTAGAGTTTTATTCTAAAAATAATGTCTTATTAGGTAGTGCAGGTCAAACTGAAGTCTTTGGAGAGATTAGTTGCTATTTAAATAAAAAACATTCAGTAACAGCAAAAGCAAAAACACATCTGGCAGCAAAAATAATACCTAAAACTGAATTTTCAAAAATAATAAAAAATGCGCATCCTGTTATAATGGGCATGCTTAGAAGTACTTATCATAGATTAGCAGAATCAAATGTACAAAGAGATTATTCTCAAGAAGAAATTGAAAAATATACACTTATGTATAAAAATAGTATTGAAAATAAAGAAGAAATTAAAAATAAGATTGACACTATTAAAGAAAAATTAGATAAAAATATTGATAGTCAAAATGAGTAGTAAAAAAATGTTTAGCAAATTTGATGAATTAGAAGATATAGTTAGAGAAAATACTATACTAATAAAAAAAAATAGAGCATTAGTAAGTATAAACCATGATAATCTTCACAATGCCTACAGAGAATCCTATGACGTAACTAGAGAATTATTATTGTTACAACTTGAAAGAGCTAGAAAATTCATAGTCGAATCTCAAAATAAAAAAGATGTTTTTGAATATTTAAAAAAAAAGAATAGAAATTAATAAAAAAACAGCGCAAGTTACGGAAAAAATTATTTCCTCAAATGAAATAATGATGGAAGCAGTAGAAGATTCAAAAAAAGTTAATGAAGAATTAGTTAAATTTTTAGAAAACTCGTTGAAAGAACAAAAGAAAAATAAACCAGCAAAAAATGAATTTTCATTTAGTGACGAAGAAATAAACTCTCTTTTTAATATGCAAAAGGAAAATATAGTAAATATATTTAGAAATAATTCTAGAATTACACATAATAGAAAAGTAATACAAGATAAAATAGTTGAAGTAGATATTATATCAAAGAAAGCTCAGGACTTAGTAGCAAACTTTCACGAGCTTCTTTACAAAGACGATTAATTTATAAGATAATTTAAATATTTAGTTTTTAAATCAACTTTTCTAATTTTACCAGTTGCTGTATGAGGTAATTCATTTAAAAACAATATATCGTCTGGCATCCACCACTTTGCTATCTTGTCAACTAAAAATTCATAAATTTGCTCTTTAGATACTTCTTCACTTTTTACAACTAAGAGTAAAGGCCTTTCATCCCATTTTTTATGTTTTACGCCAATTACAGCTGCTTCCTTTACTTTAGGGTGAGCGATTGTAATATTTTCTATTTCAATAGTACTAATCCATTCACCTCCAGATTTAATAACATCTTTAACTCTATCAGTAATTTGCATATATCCATCTTCATCAATATTTGCAACATCTCCTGTCAAAAACCATCCATCTTCTTCATGAACATCACTTTCAATTATATTCATATAACCTTTACATATCCATGGTCCTTTTACCCATAAATTACCTGCAGTTTTTCCATCTCTTGGTAAATCATTACCTTCATCATCTTTAATTTTAATATCAACTCCATAAACTGGTCTTCCTTGTTTAGTAGCTAGTTCATATTTTTGTTCTTTTGTAAATTCTTTATGCTTATTAAGTGGTCTATTAACAGTACCTAAAGGCGAAGTTTCAGTCATTCCCCATGCATGTATAACATTAACATCATGTTTTTCAGCAAAATTTTCTATCATTACTTTTGGACACGCAGACCCTCCAATAGCACAGCTTTTCAAATGATTTAGCTTCTTTTTTTCTGTTTCTAAAAATTGAAATAGCATTAGCCAAATTGTAGGAACAGCAGCAGTAAAAGTTACCTTTTCCTTTCCATTAAATTATAAATACTTTTTCCATCTAAGTGTCTTCCTGGAAGAACTAATTTTGCTCCTATCATAGTAGCAACATAAGGAATACCCCAAGCATTTGCATGAAACATTGGAGCAATAGGCATTATAACGTCTAAACTTGATAAGTTAAATGAGTCAGGGTTTGCAGCAGCTATAGTATGAATTAAAGTAGATCTATGAGAGTATAGGACACCTTTAGGATTTCCTGTTGTTCCAGATGTATAGCACAATGAGGAAGCAGTTTTTTCTGAAAATATTGGCCATTCATTTAAAGCGCTAATATTTTCAATTAAATCTTCATATGCAATTACTTTTTTACTAAAATTTTTTGTATTAGGTATGTCCTTTTTTTGTCCTAATATTATAATATATTCAACAGTATTAATTTCATTTGCTGATCTCAACTACTAAATCAAAAAAGTCTAAATCTACAAACAATAATTTATTCTTAGCATCATTAATTATAAAAATAATTTGTTCTTTAAAAAGTCTAGGGTTTATTGTATGACAAATTGCACCAATTCCTGATACTCCATAATAAAGTTCTAAATGTCTAAGGTTGCTCCATGCTAATGTTCCTATTGTATCACCTAAATTAACATTTAGATTTTTTAAACTATTTGCTAGCTTTTTTACTCTTATTAAAGTATCCGAATAATTAGTTTTATATATTTTACCATCAGTATCACAATCAACTATTTCTGTTTGCCCATGATATTTGCCACTATGTTCTATAAGAGAAGAGATTAATAATTGCTGATCTGACATTAACCCTAACATTATTATATATTAATTATAAATATTGTTTTAGTCAAACTTACTTGTGGCATAGGGATTGCAAAAAAAAATCAATGAAAACATTAACCTTATTTTCCTTTTTTATCTATTAGCAGCAGCACTGTTAGCAAATAAATATGATTGCATAATAGCTACAAAAAAGTATGAAGAAATTTATGATATACCAAAAAATCTATTGCTATCTGTGTCTTTAACTGAATCAGGAAGAAAAATTAAAAATGGAGAATTTATATCTTGGCCTTGGACTATAAATAAAAAAGGTAAAGGCAAGTTTTTTGATAATAAAGTAACAGCTATAAATTATGTGAAAGAATATACAAAAAAAGGAAAAAAAATATAGATCTAGGCTGTATGCAAGTTAATTTTATGTATCACCCAAATGCTTTCAAAAATTTTTATGAAGCTTTTGATCCAGATAAAAATGTTGAATGGGCAGCAAATATGTTAAAGTCTCTTTATGCTAAATTTGGAACTTGGGAATCTGCTGTTGGCTATTATCATTCATATAGAAAATCAAAAAGAAAAAAATATTCTCAAAAGGTCTTTAATACATTAGCGTCTCTTAAAGATCATAAGAATTTTAACTTTATTCAAGTTACTGAAAATAAAGAATATCGTGAAAAAGATAGAACCAATCAAATTAAACAAGAATCACTTTCTTTAGTTAAGGAAAAAATAAATTCTTATGTAAATCAAAAAAAAGCTAATACTAATAGTGATTACATATTAGCTAGAATGGAAAAAGTAAATTTTTTTAGAAATTATTTCCAGTAAAAAAAATAATTAAAAATATTTTTTTAGGAGGCTGAGGATTATTTTTAGGATCAGAATTATATTTATTAATCTTCAAGATTTTTTTCATTAAGTTTTTTAATTTCACTTTCTAAATAGTCAGCAGTTTTTTTTTCATATAATTGTTCCCCATTTACATATACTGTAAAAGATTTTAAATACTTTTTTTTTTTTAACATTATTTTCTATTGTATCCTTAGTCCATTTATAAAGAGCATTATTAGTATTGTTTTCTTTTTCACATTCTATTACAAAATTATTAAAGGCATCAAATTGGCAAATTAACTCTGCATCAACCTTAAGCAGAATTGCATCAATATATTCATTTAACTTATAATAATTTTTATTTCTTACTTCTTGAGCAATATCCTCTGTTACATCTAATCTTACTTGATATAGTAATTCACTCATATTATTACTTTTCTATATCTTCAATCTCTATTTTTATACTTGAATACCATTTTGATACATTTTTAATATCATCAACAGATAGCATATCAGCTATTAAAGACATTTGATGATGTTCTAACTTTTTACTTTTATAGTCTTTTAATTTCTCTATTAAATAAAATTCATTTTGAGCAGTCAAATGAGGAACTAAAACTGAGTTTCCACCTGTATTTGCTTGTCCATTAACTCCATGACAAACCGAACATATGTTTTCAGCTATAACTTTGCCTTTATCTAGATTTTCATCAGCTATAAGTTGCTTAAAAAATAAAAAGAAGCTTAAGATAATTAATAATATGTAGTTTATCATTTTCAAAAGAAAAGTGAGCTAAATAAATTAGCTCACTTTATAATAGATTAGATAACCTATTCTGCTGCTGCGTAAGTTATTCTGTATACAGCACCAGCTTTATCATCAGATACTAAAATTGATCCATCAATATACTGCTGAACATCAACAGGTCTACAAATGTAGGTTCCTCTCTCAGTCATACAACCAGTCATAAATGGTTCAGTCTTTTTAGCATTACCCTTGTCATCTAAATATGTAACCATAACCTGAGCTCCTCTAGGAACTACAGCATTCCATGAACCATGCTGAGCACTAAAGATAGCATTATCATATTTTTTAGGGAACATATCAGCATTGTAGAACATCATGCCTAAGTCTGCAGCGTGAGCTTTCATTTCCACCTGAGGCTTAACATATCTTGATGCTAAATCTTGAGGTATTTTATCATTTTTATAGTCATCTGTTCTTACATTACCACCACCATAATAAGGATGTCCGTACCACATACCCATTTTTGGCATTTTATTAAGTTCTCCTGGAGGAGTTTCATCTCCCATACCATCTACTTGGTTGTCAGTAAACCAAAGAGTACCGTCCTTAGGATTAAAAGCATGTCCGCCTGAGTTTCTAATTCCAGTTGCTACAGTCTTTCTATCAAGTTCACCTGGAAATCTGTTAAAGCTTATCATGCCACCAATACCAACTTCATTATATAGCTTTTGCTTATCTGGAGGTGATACATTAAAAGGTTGTCCCATACTAACATAAAGTTTATTGTCTGGGCCAATTGCACAAACTCTTCCAGTATGGTTATATGATTCTTCAGCTTCAGGAATTAATTCACCTTGATTAATGATTGGAATAGCAACTGTGTCTGGACTTTCCATAAAATACTCAGCTGCTGGGAACCATAAAACTCTATTTCTCTCAGCAATGTAAAGATGTCCATCAGCACTGTAACAAGGACCATTAGGTATATCAAACTTAATGTTTGGAGCAAATCTCTCTACTGTATCTGCCACATTGTCCATATCTCTATCAGTAGCTTGCCATACTCGATCTTTTCTAGTTCCAATCCATACAGCTCCTTTGTTTCTGCTAATAGCCATATTTCTAGCATCTGGAACTACAGCAAAAAGCTCAACTTTAAAATTAGCTGGTAGCTTTAACTTTGATATAATATTTTTTTTAATATTATCTGCATATTTAGTGTCTTGAGGCACTCTATCCCAACTATAGTCAGCACCAGATGCCTTAAAACTACTTAATTTATCAATCACTTCTTGATCATCTTTAGCTTGAAGACTAAAAACAACACTCAAAGCGAAAAATAAACTAGTAAGTATAGTAATTATTTTTTTCATATTATCTCCCATATTTTTAACTGGTTTATTTCTAAAGTACTTATTTATATATGAGTAAGTTTATCTATGTCAATTGATATTTATAAGAATTTTCTATAATAAGTATAAGAAATATTTATAATTTACTTCATTTTTTTTTAGTTCTTCATATATCGCTTTTTTTAATATATTTAAGTCTGTAGATATAGTAACCATATCAAAACCCATTTTAAGAAAAAAATTCCCAGTATCTGGGCCTGAACAGTGAATTGCTGTTTTTTTACCAAATTTTTTAGCGATTTTTAAAACTTGTTTATAAATATTTAACATTTTTTTTTCAACAAAAACTTTGTCTGGTTTAAAACCGTGACTAATAGATAAATCATATGGTCCTACGTAAATCATATCCAAACTCTTATTTTCAAAAATGTCGTGTAGGTTATTTACTGATTCTCTAGTCTCTACCATAGAGATTGATAAAACTTCTTTATTACCTTTGTCGAAATAATTATCTTTATCTATACTAACAAGCGTAGGACCAAAACTTCTATTTCCTTTTGGGGGATAAAAACAAGCATCAGTAAATTTTTCTACATCTGTTTTATTGTTGATTAAAGGGCAAATAACTCCATATGCTCCAGCATCTAAAACTTTATTAATAATACCTATATCATTAGAAGGGACTCTAACAATAGGAAAGACTTCGTATTTTTCTATAACTTGAATAATATCTCTACATTTTTCAAAGCTAAACATTCCATGTTGTAAATCTATTGTAATTGCGTCAAACCCAGCCTTAGCGATAACTTTAGCTGATGAAATAGAATCAATATGAATCCATGCATTAATAATTTTCTTTTTTTTTTGTAAATATTTTTTTTGATATACTCATATTTTAAGACTTATAATAAACAAATATTTTCTTTAGCACTATAGGAATTAAAGCAATTAAAACTAATGAAATAATAACATATTTATTAAATATATCTTCTATAGAATTTATTTTTGCTATTTGTGTGCCAGCATTAATAAATAATAAAGTTCCTAATAACATTCCAATTTGAGAAACTATGTAAAATTGCAAAGCCTTAATTTTAGTAACAGAAAACAATAGATTTATTAAAAAAAAAGGAAATATAGGAGTCATTCTAACAAAAAATAAGTAATAGATTCCATCTTTTGCAATTCCAGCATTAATAATTTTTAATGCTTTGTCAAATTTCCTTTCTATAAAGTTTTTAAACAAATACCTAGATATTAAAAAACAAACTAAAGCTCCTAGAGAAGAAGCAAATGATGCTAAAATAATTCCTTGCACCAACCCAAACAAGGCTCCAATAATTAAACACAAAATTGCGGCAATTGGCAAAGCAAAGACTGCGACTAAAAAATATATTACAAAAAAAAATAGATAATAAGCTAAATAGTTCTCAGAAACTTTATTACTAATTTCCGAGTAAAAATTTGATACATTAGCTATAGAAAAAAAAATCAAGATTTATATAAATTAAATATAAAGCTGTAACAAATATAAATAAAAAAAAAAAATATTATTACGGATTTGATTTTTATAGTAGAAGAACTCTGCATCATTAGCTTACTTTTTTATTAGATTGACATTTCTTAGAACAGTAAACTACATTCTCCCAATTGAGTCTCCACTTTTTCTCCATTTAAAAGGTCTTAAACAGACTTTACATATTTTTTCAGGCAGTTTATTTTTCATAGCATTTTAAAAAGTATGTTCTTCTATAAATTTATTGGCTGCTAAATAAATTTTATTTTTTCTATTCTTATCCATTGTATCAATCATTTTAGTCATAATACCTATTCTAGGATTCACCTTTAGCTTTTCCCTATTTTCATCAACAAATTTCCAATATAAACCATCTACAATATCTGTCCACTCACCCTTTTTATAATTTGACATCTTCAATATATAGCTAGAAGCACAAATATATGGCTTTGTTGCAAAAACTCCGCCGTCACTATAGAGACCCATTCCAAACACATTAGGAACCATAACCCAGTCATAAGAGTCTACATAAAATTCCATAAACCATTTATATACCTCTTTTGGGTTTATACGAGCTATATTCATTATGTTAGCTATTACCATTAGCCTTTCAATATGGTGGTTCCAACCAAATTTTCTAGCTTTAGTAATTGCATCATCTAATGGGAAAATTCCTGTTTTACCCTCATACCAACTTTGTTTCATTTTCCTGTTATTGTGGAAATAATTATTATTAAGTGAAATCACTTTCATACTTCTGATATACTCCTCTAATAAATTCTCTCCATCCAATAACTTGTCTTATAAAACCCTCATATGAATTAATTTTTATTTTATTTTGATACTTTTTCACTCTGCTTAAAAGTTCTGCTGGAGTTATTAAACCTAAATTTAAAATAGGACTTAAAGCGCTATGAAATAAGAAATCATGCTTCAGAGCTAAGTGCATCCTCATAATCTCCGAATAAAGAAAACTTTGTTAATAAAAAGTTATCTAAAAATTTTAAGGCTGTTTTTCTATCTGCTGGCAACCAATTATTTTCAGTAGAACCTATATTGTTTTCAAATATCTTATTAATAAGTAATGAAAGTTTATTTGTATATTTGTTATAATTATCTAAGTTTGTTTTAGGAACTTTTATACCCTTTGGAAGTTTTTTTCTATTTTCTTCATCGAAACTCCATTTGCCGCCTAATGGTTTACCTTCATCCATAAGTATATCTAGTTTCTTTCTACTATATTTATAAAAGTTAGCCATCATAGGTTTTTTATTTTTTTTTATTGCTTCATTAAACTCGTTTCTGCCAAAAAGAAACATCGGTGATTTTATAACCTCTATTTCTACATCTTTATTTAATGTTAAAAGCTTTTTTTCAAAAAACTTGTCTTCAATCTCAAAAAAAAATAACTTTTTATATTTATTTTTAGAAAGTGTTTTTTTTAACTTTTCCAAATAATCTTCATAAAAGTTTTCATCTTCTATAGAATTATAATGAACTTTAAGCCCCAACGATTTGAGCTCATCTTTATATAAACGCATAGAAGAAAGAACATGTAGTAATTTCAACTTGTGATGCTTTACATAACTACATAAGCCATAATCCTCACATAAAAAAAAATCGTATTGATTAATTTGTTTAAAGTATAGATTCGGGTTAAAAAGTTGGTTGCCTAAAATTATAAATAGTTTAGTGTTATTCATATTTAATTTTATACGAAGTTTTTTTTTATAAGTTCATATTAATTAGAAAGATATATTTAATGCAACCACCAATACTAAAAAAAAAAAAAGTCAGTTAAAATTATTCACGGCAGTAAATTAATTGACTACTATAGCTGGGTTCACCAAGATAATATCTTAGATGTTCTTTCAGATGCAAGTCTACTTAATAAAGATGTGAAAAAATATTTAATAGAAGAAAATAAGTATACAAATAATGCACTTGCAAACACAAAAAAAATACAAAAGCTATTGTTTAAAGAAATTAAAGGAAGAATCAAACTTGCGGATAAAACTCTTCCTTACATTGATAAAAGATATTCATACTGGTCAAAGACAACCGTAAAGGGCAACTACTCCATAAAGTTAAGAAAACATCTAAAAACAGGTAAAATTGAAGAAATCTGGAATGGTGATAATGAATATAAAAAGCTAAAGCCTTCATACTTTGGTGTGGGTGATTTATCTGTTAGTAACAATGATAAACTTCTTGCATACTCCTTAGACTTAAAGGGATCTGAATATTATGATATTCATATCAGAAAGATTGCTAATAAGAAAAAACTGAAAGATGTTATCAAAGAAACAAACGGAAGCATATTATTTTCTAATGATGATAAATATATTCTTTATGTGAAATTAGATTCACTTCATAGATCTAAGTCAATTTTATTGCATAAAATAGGCACAAGTCAAAAATTAGATAAATTAATTTATAAGGAAACAATAGAAAGATTTTCTGTAAGCATTTATTCTACTTCTGATGAAAATTTTTTCATCATCTCTTCAGGTGATCATTCTACTAATAAATGTTTTTTGCTAGACGCAAATTTAAAAAATTTAAAATTAAAATTGTTTAAAGATTATAAAGAGAATATAACATACTCTTTAAATTCATGGGATGGGTATTTATATAATCATACTAATGATGGTGCTGCCGATTTTAAAATTGAACGCTATTCACATAGAAATATGAAGAAAGCAATTTTGTATGTTAAACCTAAAAAAAATACAATAATAGGTGGTTACTTAATTTTAAAGAATTGGTTTTTATGGACAGAAACAAAAAATGCTAACCAAAAGATATATATTAAAAATTTAATAAATAATGATATAGAAGAAATAAATTTTTTTGAAGATGATATAAAGTCTATTTCATTATCCACTTACCAAAAAGATAAAAATACTGATTTTATTTATATTGGCTACTCATCTCCTAAGTCACCTCATAGAACATATTTATACAATATTAGAAATAAAAAAAAGAAAATAGCTAAACGCCAACATATTCCGTCTGGTTTTAATGAAAATAATTATATTACTGAAAGAGTATATGGGGTTTCAAAAGATGGAGTAAAAATTCCTATTACTATTATAAGACATAAGAAAACTAAAATAAATGGTAAGGCTAAATTATTGTTATATGGTTATGGATCTTATGGTTATCCTTTAGGCAATGGTTTTTCTTCTGCAAAATATAGTTTAATTGATAGGGGAATTATTTGGGCTAACGCCCATATTAGAGGCGGCATGGAATGTGGAATGCAATGGTGGAAAAATGGAAAAATGCTCAAGAAAAAAAATACATTTGAAGATTATATTCAATGTGCTAAGGAGCTTATTAAAAAACGATATACTTCAGAAGGATTAATTATTGGTATGGGAGGAAGTGCAGGAGGTTTATTGATGGGAGCTGTATTAAATATGTATCCTAGACTTTTCTCTTCAGTAGTAATGGCTGTACCTTTTGTAGACTCTCTTACAACTAATTTAGACCACTCTCTTCCTTTAACAGTTGGAGAGTTTAAAGAGTTTGGGAATGCAAAAAAATATAAAAAACACTTTGATTATATTAAATCTTATGCTCCTTATAATAATATTAAAAAACAGAAATATCCTAATATTTTAGTTACTACTAGTCTTTTTGATAACAGGGTACTTTTTGATGAGCCTACTAAATATGTAGCAAAATTAAGACAGTATAAAAAAGATAAAAACTTATTACTACTTAAAACAGAGATGAAGGGGTGGCCATGGTGGTAAATCTGGAAGAGACTCAGGGATTGAAGAAATGGCATTTGATTATTCTTTTATTTTAAAAATGAGTAAAACTAAAGTTTAGAATTTCTTTTTCTTTCTACAGAATTTAAAAATTTTTTTCTGAGCCTCAAACTTTGAGGAGTAATCTCCAGTAACTCATCATCCTTTATAAAAGACATCATGTCTTCTAATGACATTTTAATTGGAGGAGTTAGCTTTACTGCTTCATCTGAACCTGAGGCTCTAACATTAGTTAACTTTTTACCTTTTAAAACATTTACCTCAAGGTCATTTTCTCTGCTATTTTCCCCTATAATCATACCCTGATATACTTTTACTTGAGGGTTAATAAAAGCTTTCCTCTCTCTTGTATATTAAATAAAGCATATGCAATTGCATTACCTTGTTCAGTGGCGATTAAAACTCCGTTTCTTCGACTTTTTATTATACCCTTAAATAAATCGTAGGAATGAAAAATTCTGTTTAAAACTCCTGTACCTCTTGTTTCAGTTAAAAATTGACCATGGTAACCTATCAATCCTCTAGATGGCACTTTAAATATTAATCTTGTTTTAGACTTACCCATTGGTTTCATCTCTATCATTTCACCTTTTCTCTTGTTAATTGAGTCAACAGTGGTGCTTGAGTATTGTTCATCAACATCAATGATTACTTCCTCAAATGGCTCAAGAACTTCCCCCTGATCATTTTTTTTTAAAAGCACTCTTGGACTAGATACACTAAGCTCAAAGCCTTCTCTTCTCATTGTCTCTATTAAAATACCAATTTGTAATTCTCCTCTTCCTCCTATTTCAAATGCATCTTTATTTGCATTTTCATTAAAAGTAATAGCTACATTTGACTCAGCTTCAGCTAAAAGTCTTTCTCTAATTTTCGTTGAGGTTACTAATTTTCCCTCAGTACCAGCGAATGGTGAACTATTTACAGTAATAGTTACTGCCATTGTAGGAGGATCTATTGCTGTAGCATGAATAGGAGTATTAATAGTATCATCGCAAATAGTATCTGCAACAGAGCTTTTGCTTAATCCAGCAATACAAATTATATCACCTGCATGAACTTTATCAACCGGCACTTTTTCTGTTCCTTCATATATGAATAATTTTGTCAATCTTCCTTTTTCTATTTCTCTACCATTTAAATCTATAGTTTTTACATTAGCATTAACACTTATATTACCTTGTTCAACTCTTCCAATTAAACATCTACCCAAATAGGGGTCTGAAGAAAGCAACGTCGCTAACATTGCAAAAGGCATACTATCATTTAACTTTGGCTCTTCTATATGAGAGAGGATTAAATCTAATAAGGGCGAAAGGTCTTTTCTAGGTTTTTTTAAATCATCAACACACCATCCATCTCTGCCTGAGGAATAAAGTACAGGAAAATCTAATTGTTTTTCATTGGCATCTAAGTCCACAAAAAGATCAAAAACCTCATTTATCACTTCTTCGCTTCTACTATCGGATCTATCAATTTTATTAACAACAACAATTGGCATTAACCCTTTAGCGAGAGCTTTACCAAGTACAAATTTTGTTTGGGGCATAGGTCCTTCAGCAGCATCAACTAACAAAACCACTCCATCAGTCATACCTAATACTCTTTCCACTTCCCCTCCAAAGTCTGAGTGTCCTGGAGTATCAATAATATTCACCCTTATACTTTTCCATATTATAGAGGTAGGTTTGGCTAAAATAGTTATTCCTCTCTCTTTTTCTAAATCTCCACTATCCATCAATCTTTCTGAAACAACTTGATTTTTTCTAAAAATACCAGTTTGCTTCATTAAAGAATCAATTAAAGTAGTTTTACCATGGTCAACATGTGCTATGATAGCGATATTACGTAACATAAGTTATTTTTATATTTTTAAAAAATATTATTATTATTGAATTTTAAATATTTTCAAACCTTTTAATTTTTTTAATAAAATTTTCTGGTAATTTTGTAGATTTCATAGTTTTTTGATCTGCATAAACTTGTATAATAGTTCCAAGAGTTAATAATGTTTTTTTATTACATTCAAATAAACCTATATTAAAGGTTATACTAGAGTTCCCTATTTTTGAGGTTCTAATTCCTGCATCAATTAATTGATCAAATAGTAGTGGTTTTTTATATTCTAAAGTTGTTTTTATAACATGAAAGTCTTTTTGATGTTTTTTAACTTTCTGCGCATAGTTATATTTTAATTTTCTGTAATACTCTGTTATTAAACAATCAAAATAAGTTAAATAATGAGCATTAAATACAATACCTTGAGCATCAACTTCAGCATACCTAACTCTGAAAGTATATATAAATTTGTAATCTGTTTTTTTCATTATCAAATCTAGTAAAAAGCTATTTCACTTACCTCAAGATTAACTCTATGTTTTTTTCCAAAAGCTACTAAAGCAACTGATAAAATATGTTGAGGTTTTATATATTGAGGAAGTAATACTCCTGAACGTTTAAACTCTGATAAATTAATTTTTATTTCTTGCCATTTACTATTTACAGAAAACTTGCCTTGATAATACTGCCAAGGCAATAATGTAAACTTTGTTCTAATATGAATGAAATATTCTTTATCATTTCCTCTAGAATTGATTTTAATACCCTTAAAGTTTATATTTTTAAGATTTTTAATTTTTTTTCTAACCTGTATAAAACCTCCATTATTTTCTAAGCTTACAAAACCAGTCAATTTTAAAAAAGATAAATTTCCTTCATTAAGAATTTCGTAACTTCCAAATGAAACTCCTCCCATAACTTGATCTGAAATAAATTCCCAATTTTCTTGATTGTCATTATTAAAGTTATCAATCAACATTTTTTCTGCATAAAGTTTTTTAGTAAATAAAATTAAAATTATTAAAATAAAGGTATTAAATTTTTTTATAAACATTTATATTTATATTATGAAAAAAATTGTACTTTTTATATATTTATTTTTTATTTTTAACTGTGTTTCTTTCGCTCACGATTACAGCAAAGATAATGTAAATGTAGATCATCCTATAATAAAAGTTGTTAAACCAAACTCTAAAGTTGGAGCTGGATATATGAAAATAATTAATAAATCTAATAAAGAAATTAAACTATCTAGTATTGAGGCTAATATTGCAAAAACTCAAGAAATACATGAAGTTATTTTAGAAAATGATGTATACAAAATGCGCCCAATAAAAACTGAGATATTAATTAAACCTGAAGAAACACTAGAATTTAAACCTAAATCCTATCATTTTATGTTTTTCAACTTTAATAATGAACTTGAAGATAACGAAATGTTAGAAGCTAAACTAATATTTGATAAGGGTCTAGTAATACCTATTAAATTTAAAGTTGTTGTAGGACACAATAAACACCATCATTAATTTAATTATAAATTAAAATAATTCCTATTATTGAAGCTAACATTTTAAGTAAATATAAAACTACAGAAAACAAATGAAATTTTTTAAAACTCTTAGAGTATTGTTTTCTTTTTTTGTCTTTATCAGAAATAGTATTTATTTTGGGCATAATATAATATAAATTCAGTAGAAATAAGCACGTTAAAAAAATTGCAATAATCAGACTAGTATTTTGTTCTAATATAAAAGAAACTAAAATAGCTAATATGGAAAGAACTAAACCAAATAAAAAGTTTCTAGGAAAAACTTTTCTCAATAATTTGGATGCATTTTCTCTATCTAGAGTATTGTTTATGATTGGAGCTATACATAAAGTAAAAAAAATCATATAGCCTATTAATATACTGTATATAATAAGTAACATAATTTTTTATACGTATTATTTTTTTTAATGGTTGATATTTTATGAAAAAAACTGAAAGAGTAGCATTTATAATGGGAAAACTTGAAAAACTTTATCCCGAAACACCAGTTCCTCTTAATCATTCCAACCTCTATGAATTATTAATAGCCGTTCTATTGAGTGCTCAGTGTACGGATGAAAGAGTAAATAAAATTACACCACAACTTTTTAAAAAAGCAAATTCTCCGAAGAAAATGTGCAAACTAAGCATTGATGAAATTTATGAAATAATTCGTCCTTGTGGGCTTGCACCACAAAAATCAAAAGCAATTTATAACTTATCTAAAATACTAAAAGAAAAATATGATGAAAAAGTTCCAAAAACTTTACAAGAGTTAGAAAGTTTACCTGGAGTAGGTCATAAAACTGCAAGCGTAGTTATTTCTCAAGGTTATGGCATTGCTGCGTTTCCAGTTGATACTCATATTCATAGGTTAGCACAAAGATGGAAATTAACTTCTGGAAAAAATGTGAAGCAAACTGAAAAAGATTTAAAAAAATTGTTTCCTGAAGAAAAATGGAATAAACTTCATTTACAAATTATTTTTTACGGCAGAGAATATTGCACAGCTAGAGGGTGTGATGGCACAAAATGCAATATTTGCAAAACTTGTTTTCCAAAGAGAAATAGACCTTTAAAAACTCTAAAAAGTTAAAGGAAATTTTTTGTATAATATTTGTATTTCATCATTAATTTCTGAGTCTAATTTCAAATTGATACCTGCTAAAATTTTTCTAAGCTGTGTAATATCTGTTGCCCCAAAAATAACCGATCCCATAAATGGCCTTTCATTACAAAAAGCTAAAGACATATGTACAGGATCTATATTATATTTACTTGCTAAACTACAATAAGACTTAACTGCAAGATCAGAGTTTTCATTAACAATTTTTCTAATTTTATCATCTCTAGAAAGCCTAGAACCTTCTGGGATTTTATTTCCTATATATTTACCTGTAAGGAGACCTCTAGCTAATGGAGAATAGGCTAATAATGGAATATTTTCATTAATTGATAACTCATTAAAATCATTATCAAATAGTCTACACATTAAGCTATATTCATTTTGTATTGATGCAATACATAGATTTTCTATATCCTTAATTATTTCATTAAGCTTCATAACACCCCAACAAGTTTCATTAGAAACACCAATTGCTCTAATTAACCCTTCTTTTTTAAAGTCATTTAAAGTGTTTATTATATCCAAAAATTCGTCTGTAATATTTTTACTATCTTGCTTTTCCGGCTTATAGTTCCAGTATGATCTAAAGTGATAAGACCCCCTATTCGGCCAGTGTAATTGATATAAATCAATATAATCTGTTTTAAGCCTTTTAAGACTTCCGTGTAAAGCAACTTTGATAGTTTCCTTAGTAATTGGTCCTCCATCTCTTATATACTTAAATCCATTACCTACCACTTTAGTTGCTAAAATAATATCTTTTCTTTTATGCTTGTTATCATTAATCCAATTTCCAATTATTTTTTCTGTTTCTCCACTAGTCTCTTTTCTTATAGGACAAGTAGGATACATTTCAGCAGTATCTATAAAGTTTATACCAGAAGATAATGCTTCACTTATTTGTAAATGAGCATCACTTTCTTCAGTTGTTTCTCCATAAGTCATAGTTCCCAGACAATAAGAGGAAACTTTTAAACCAGATAGTCCTAAATACCTAAAATCCATAATTTAAATTAGAACAATTAATAAATAAAATCAGCTATTTTTTATTCAGATCTATAATTTTTTTTATTTCTTTTTTATTATAACCTATTTCTTCTAGAATTTCTTTGCTGTTTTCTCCTAAAGAAGGTTGATGTTTTCTTACAGGAAGGGATTTATTATTAATTTTAATGCCAGTATCAGGTAATAATATATTCCCTTCTGAAGGATGCTTTATCTTTCTAAAAAAATTTACTTTTTTTAAATGTTTATCAGTTCTTAAAGTATCTAATGTATTTACTTCTCCGTGAGGAATATCATTTTTTTTAATAATTTACATAATTGTGCGTTAGTTTTTTTTTTAACGTTTTCCTCAACCAATTTGTATAAAAGATTGATATCTTTAGATCTTGATTTAATGTTTGAAAACCTTTTATCATCCTTTAAATTTTTTTTTTTAATAATTTCAAAAAAATTGAACCACTGCTTATTAGTATAAGGTAGTATGCACATATAACCATCTTTTGTTTTATAGGGCTTTCTTCTTTTTGAAAGTAATCTCGGGTATCCAATACTTGCTCTACTAGGAGAAAAAATTTGACCATGTTGGTGTTCCAACAAAGTATATGAAGCCATTCCTTCTAACATTGATACCTCAACACAACTTCCTTCACCTGTTTTTAAAGATTTGATGTAAGCTGCTAAAAGTGCTGTGCTAGCAAGTAAGCCAATAGTTTTATCTGCTATTACTGAAGGAACAAATGAAGGTTCTTTTTTCTTGACTGATAAAGACTAGCTAGTCCAGATTGTCCTTGTATAATATCATCAAATGCTGGCTGTTCTGTATACTCTCCATATTTTCCATAACCATATAAACCTACGAAAATCATTTTTTTATTTTGCTTTTTTATTTTCATAGGGCTAAATCCTAATTTACTGATTTTAGTAGGCCTCATATTATGTATAAAAACATCAGAATTTTTTATTAATTTCCATAATACATTCTTTGAAATATTTTTTTTTAAATCTAAAACTATACTTCTTTTATTTCTGTTAACTCCTAAATACATAGAAGACATATTGGAAGACTTTTGTACTCCTATATTTCTCGTCATATCTCCATTAATATCTTCAACCTTTATTATATCAGCCCCCTAAGTCACCTAATAACTGAGTTGTATAAGGCCCCATAATAATATTGGTAAGATCAACAACTTTTTAGACCGGATAATGGCAAATAGTTAATCATTTTAAATATTATAAATATATATTTTTAAATTACAAATTTGGTTTCACGCAGAAAAATTATTATGAAAATAAAAACTTTATTTAATTGAACTTTTCCAAAGATAATTTTTAATTTTGGTTGCGGGGGCAGGATTTGAACCTGCGACCTTCAGGTTATGAGCCTGACGAGCTACCGGGCTGCTCCACCCCGCGCTGTTATTAATTATAATGAATATTAATTTTTATTTTGGTACTTAAAAAACCTGGCAGCGACCTACTCTCCCACGCCTTAAGACGAAGTACCATCGGCGCTGAAGACTTTTTACTTCCGAGTTCGGAATGGTATCGGGTACGGAATCTTCGCAATAACCACCAGGTTATTTAAATACCAAATTAGTTTATTAAACCATCACAGAGAAAAAAGACTTATTACTGTACAAGATATTTCAAGCCGATCGAGTTATTAGTACCAGTTAGCTACACATATTACTATGCTTCAACATCTGGCCTATCAACGTGGTAGTCTTCCACGACTCTCAAGGGATACCTAGTTTTGAGGCAGGTTTCCCGCTTAGATGCTTTCAGCGGTTATCCTTTCCATACTTAGCTACCCTGCGATGCCACTGGCGTGACAACAGGTGCACCAGAGGTATGTCCATCCCGGTCCTCTCGTACTAAGGACAGATCCTCTCAAGTATCCTACACGCATGGCAGATAGGGACCGAACTGTCTCACGACGTTCTAAACCCAGCTCACGTACCACTTTAATCGGCGAACAGCCGAACCCTTGGGACCTGCTCCAGCCCCAGGATGTGATGAGCCGACATCGAGGTGCCAAACACTACCGTCGATAAGGACTCTTGGGTAGTATCAGCCTGTTATCCCCGGCGTACCTTTTATCCGTTGAGCGATGGCCCTTCCACGCGGGACCACCGGATCACTATGACCGACTTTCGTCTCTGCTCGAACTGTCGCTCTCGCAGTCAGGCAGGCTTATGCCATTGCACTCAACGAGCTGATTTCTGACCGATCTGAGCCTACCTTCGCACGCCTCCGTTACTCTTTGGGAGGCGACCGCCCCAGTCAAACTACCCACCATGCAGGGTCTCGGATCCGGATAACGGACCTCGGTTAGATATCAAAGATCAAAAGGGCGGTAATTCAAGGTTGCCTCCATGCTACCTGGCGCTAACACTTCAAAGGCTCCCGCCTATCCTACACATTTAATCTCTAATATCACTGCAAAGTTGTAGTAAAGGTGCACGGGGTCTTTCCGTCTGACCACGCGTACTCCGCATCTTGTCGGAGAATTCAGTTTCGCTGAGTCGATGATGGAGACAGTGGGGAAGTCGTTACGCCATTCGTGCGGGTCGGAACTTACCCGACAAGGAATTTCGCTACCTTAGGACCGTTATAGTTACGGCCGCCGTTTACCGGGGCTTCAATCAAGAGCTTGCACCCCATCATTTAACCTTCCGGCACCGGGCAGGCGTCAGACCCTATACTTCCTCTTACGAGTTTGCAGAGCCCTGTGTTTTTAGTAAACAGTCGCCACCCCCTGGTTTGTGCCCCCTATTTATGGTTGCCCAAAAATAGGGCCCTCTTCTCCCGAAGTTACGAGGGTAATTTGCCGAGTTCCTTCATCATCGTTCTCTCAAGCGCCTAGGTATACTCTACCAATCTACCTGTGTTGGTTTAGGGTACGGTCTATAAGCTAGAGTTATTTCCAGGAACACCTTCATTGCTTAATCAATCCAATAAGATTAAACAATTTACAGTATTCGTCACTTCTAGCAGGTTCAGGAATATTAACCTGATTCCCATCGACTACGGCTTTCGCCCTCGCCTTAGGGGCCGACTAACCCTGCGCAGATTAGCTTTACGCAGGAAACCTTAGATTTTCGGCGACAGTGTCTCTCACACTGTTTGTCGCTACTCGTGTCAGCATTCTCACTTCCGATACCTCCAAATGTTCTCACAAACACTCTTCATCGGCTTACGGAACGCTCCGCTACCGCGCATATAAATATGCACCCGCAGTTTCGGTAAATGACTTTAGCCCCGTTACATCTTCGGCGCAAAATAACTATTAGACCAGTGAGCTGTTACGCTATCTTTAAAGGGTGGCTGCTTCTAAGCCAACCTCCTGGTTGTTTTGGTTACTTCACATCCTTTTCCACTTAGTCATTATTTTGGGACCTTAACTGGCGGTCTGGGCTCTTTCCCTCTCGACATTGGACCTTAGCACCCAATGTCTGTCTGCTACGCTGCACTCAACGGTATTCGGAGTTTGGTAAGGTTTGGTAAGGATTAGCTCCCCCCTAGCCCATCCAGTGCTCTACCCCCGTTGGTGATACGTAACGCACTACCTAAATAGTTTTCGCGGAGAACCAGCTATCTCCGGGTTTGATTGGCCTTTCACCCCTAGCCACAGGTCATCCCCGTCTTTTTCAACAGACGTGGGTTCGGTCCTCCAGTGTGTGTTACCACACCTTCAACCTGCTCATAGCTAGATCACCCGGTTTCGGGTCTACTCCATGTAACTAAATCGCCCTATTAAGACTCGCTTTCGCTTCGCCTACACTTAACAGCTTAAGCTTGCTACATAGAGTAACTCGCTGACCCATTATACAAAAGGTACGCCGTCACCATATAAAATGGCTCCGACTGCTTGTATGCATCCAGTTTCAGGTACTATTTCACTCCCCTAACAGGGGTACTTTTAACCTTTCCCTCACGGTACTAGTTCACTATCGGTCATCAAGGAGTACTTAGGCTTGGAGGGTGGTCCCCCCATGTTCAAACAAGATTTCACGTGTCTCGTCTTACTCGAGTACTTATTAGGCACTTTACCCATACAAGGCTTTCACTTTTTATAGCATGCTTTCCCAAACATTTCTGGTTTTACCTAACAAGCAACTGGCCTGATCCGCTTTCGCTCGCCACTACTAACGGAGTTTCGGTTGATATCCTTTCCTCTGGCTACTTAGATGTTTCAGTTCGCCAGGTTTGCTTTTTATATCTATGTATTCAATATAAAATGCCGTTAAAACGGCGGGTTTCCCCATTCGGAAATCCCCGGATCAAAGTTTATTCACAACTCCCCAGGGCTTATCGCAGTGTATCACGTCCTTCATCGCCTCTTGATGCCAAGGCATCCACTAAATGCACTTTCATCGCTTGAATTATCATATGTACAGAAATAAATCTTTTTATTGATAAGAATTCTCTGTGTGATGGTTTATTAAACTATATCAAACAGCATTGAATATTGTTACTAGGTTTGGTGGAGGTGAACGGGATCGAACCGATGACCTCCTGCTTGCAAAGCAGGCGCTCTCCCAACTGAGCTACACCCCCTTAATAAAAAAACAGCAAAAACATGCCATTTTGGTGGGCCCGGGTAGACTTGAACTACCGACCTCACGCTTATCAGGCGTGCGCTCTAACCGCCTGAGCTACGGGCCCATTAGGGCTCCTAATAACTCTAAAAAGGGTTTTATAGACGACGATCTGATGTCTATGTAACAACTTAATACAAATTAATGAAATTAAGTTATCCTTAGAAAGGAGGTGATCCAGCCACAGGTTCCCCTACGGCTACCTTGTTACGACTTCACCCCAGTCGCTGACCTTACCGTGGTCGACTGCCTCCGAAGTTAGCACATCGCCTTCGGGTAAAACCAACTCCCATGGTGTGACGGGCGGTGTGTACAAGGCCCGGGAACGTATTCACCGCGGCATGCTGATCCGCGATTACTAGCGATTCCAACTTCATGTACTCGAGTTGCAGAGTACAATCCGAACTGAGACGTCTTTTTGAGATTAGCTTTAGGTTGCCCTATTGCGACCCATTGTAGACGCCATTGTAGCACGTGTGTAGCCCAGCCCGTAAGGGCCATGAGGACTTGACGTCATCCCCGCCTTCCTCCGGTTTATCACCGGCAGTCTCCCTAGAGTGCCCAACCGAATTGCTGGCAACTAAGGACAAGGGTTGCGCTCGTTGCGGGACTTAACCCAACATCTCACGACACGAGCTGACGACAGCCATGCAGCACCTGTACTAAGTCCAGCCGAACTGAAGAGTTTTATCTCTAAAACTCGCGACTTAGCAATGTCAAGAGCTGGTAAGGTTCTTCGCGTTGCGTCGAATTAAACCACATGCTCCACCGCTTGTGCGGGCCCCCGTCAATTCCTTTGAGTTTTAATCTTGCGACCGTACTCCCCAGGCGGATAACTTAACGCGTTAGCTTCGCCACTAAGAGGTAAACCCTCCCAACGGCCAGTTATCATCGTTTACGGCGTGGACTACCAGGGTATCTAATCCTGTTTGCTACCCACGCTTTCGAACCTCAGCGTCAGATATGGCCCAGAAAATCGCCTTCGCCACCGATGTTCTTCCCAATATCTACGAATTTCACCTCTACACTAGGAATTCCATTTTCCTCTACCAATCTCAAGTAAGTCAGTTTTGATGGCAGTTCCGGAGTTGAGCTCCGGGCTTTCACCACCAACTTGACTAACCGCCTACGCTCGCTTTACGCCCAGTAATTCCGAGCAACGCTTGCCCCTCCGTATTACCGCGGCTGCTGGCACGGAGTTAGCCGGAGCTTCTTATACAGGTACCGTCATTATCTTCCCTGGCGAAAGAGTTTTACAACCCTAAGGCCTTCTTCACTCACGCGGCATGGCTGGATCAGGCTTTCGCCCATTGTCCAATATTCCCCACTGCTGCCTCCCGTAGGAGTCTGGGCCGTGTCTCAGTCCCAGTGTGGCTGATCATCCTCTCAAACCAGCTAACGATCGTAGTCTTGGTGAGCCTTTACCTCACCAACAAACTAATCGTACGCGGGCTCATCTAAGAGCGGCCGAAGCCTTTCCCCCGGAGGGTGTATGCGGTATTAGCAATCATTTCTAATTGTTATTCCCCACTCAAAGGTAGATTCCCACGCGTTACTCACCCGTCTGCCACTGTCCACTAAACCGAAGTCTAGCTTATCGTTCGACTTGCATGTGTTAAGCCTGCCGCCAGCGTTCGCTCTGAGCCAGGATCAAACTCTTAAGTTTGATCTTAAAAAAATTTATCGCTGACCCGACACATATCACTAACAAAGCTTATTAGCTTAAAGATTTATATGCATCGGTCGCTATGTTTTGACCGTCGCCTATAAATCCCTTTTTAATATTCAATTTTCAAACATCATGTCGTTTTTCAACGACGAAACTTAACTTTTACACCTTAGCCTAGTTCGTGTCAATTAAAAATTAGGTAGACAGCAACATTTTTTTGTTTTTTAATTTAGTATGTCTGAATATGTAATATTTAATGAGTTTTTTAAAGATAAAATACTCAAAATTGAGCTTAATAATTTATCTAAAAAAAATGCATTAAGCCTAGAAATGCTTAAAAGAAATGGCTTCAAAGTTATCGCAAAATAATTATATCAAAAAATTTAAATGTGTAATAATTACTGGTGCAAAAAAAGTGCATTTAGCTCTGGAGCAGACCTTGATGATATCAGAAAATTAATTGCTTCCCAAAAAATTAATCTTTATCATAAAAAAAATGGATAATTTACTAAAAATAATTACTAAATTAGAAATACCAGTAATTTCAGTTGTGCGCTCTCACTGTTATGGTGCTGGATTCATAATTGCCATGCACTCAGATATAATTATTGCTGCTGAAAGTTCTTCATTCTGTATACCTGCATCCAAACTCAATATCAAAATACCAAAAAAACAAATTTTACACTTACTAACAAAAATTAATAAAGGTTTTTTTACAGATATAATTTTAACTTCTAGAAAATTTACAGCCTCTGAGGCTTATTCTCAAAATGTAATTAATGCATATGTTAAGGACGAAGAATTAGATAATTTTACTGATAATTATTTCCATCAAATTGTAAATAAAGAAAAAAAGATCAATACTTTTTATCTAAATTTATTGAGAAATTAGAAAATAAATTATTAAATATTTAATACTTAAGCAGTATACTATATATTATTAGGTTTATAAATCATGAAGTATTTTTTTCATATATTGCTGATAATAACATTTATCATAAATTTTGTTTCTATAATAAAAGCAAATTCTATAAAGATAGCTGTACTTAAATACGGCTCAGTAAATTGGGAATACAACGTTATAAAACATCATAAATTAGATAAAAAAAATAATGTAAAAATACAAAAAGTTGAGGTTACTAACAAAGATGCATCTGCGGTAGCATTTCTATCAAAGTCAGTGGATATATTTGTAACAGACTGGATTTGGGTAAGCAAACAAAGAAACAAAGGAAATTTAGTGTCTTTTTTACCTTACTCAAACTCTGCGGGAAGTTTGATGATAAAAAAAGGCGAGGAAATAAATAGCTTTTTAGACTTAAAGAATAAAAAAATTGGTGTAGCTGGAGGATCCTTAGATAAATCTTGGTTATTTCTAAGAGCTTATGCAATAAAAAAATATGAAAAAGCCCCTTTAACATTTTTTAAAACTTCGTTTGCTGCCCCACCCTTGATAAATGGACTTTTAAGAAATAATCAACTAGATGCCGGATATAATTATTGGAATTATACTGCTAGATTAGAGGCTCTAGGATATGAAGAATTTTTAACACTGAAAGATATTTTGCCATATATAGGAATAGAAGGTGAACTTCCACTCATCGGATATGTTTTTAGAGAAGGCTTTGTTCAAAAGAATGAAGAAACTCTCAACGGTTTTATTAAGGCCTCAAATGAGGCAAGAAAAATATTAAAAACATCTGATAACGAATGGCTAAGAATCTCTGAAATGACAGGTGCAAAAAATCAATTAATGCTAGAAAAAAATTAGAGATGGCTTTAGAAAAGGTATCCCCAGTGATAATCATCAATTAATGAGAAAAAATATTCAGCATGCTTATAAGATTTTATCACAAATTGGAGGAGAAGAATTAGTAGGCAGCTCTAGTTCTCTAGCTTCAGGCACGTATTGGAATAAATAAAATGATTGTTAGAAATAATTCTTTATTAATAAAACTATTATCCTTTATTTTATTATTAATATTTTGGTTAATGTTAGCATCTATTTTAAATATAGAAACTTTTACCCTCTCCTTTGGAGGTGTTTTTTAAATTACAAAAAGATCTATCAAATGGAAGTCTTATATACCATCTTAGTATTACTCTGTATAGAGTATTAGTTTCTTTTTTATTGGCTATGTTCATTGGAGTTGTCATCGGTATACTGATGGGTAATAATAAGAAAATAGACAACATCTTAGATAGTTGGAATATTATATTTCTAAATATACCAGCCCTTGTTTTAATAATTCTCTTACGTATGGTTTGGGCTTACGGAATTAGCCGCAATAATTGCTGTGAGTTTAAACAAAATTCCTAATGTTATAGTTACTATAAGAGAAGGAGCAAGGGCAGTTAACAGAGATCTTTTACAAGTTGCAGAAGTATATAGAGTAAGCAAATCAAAAAAGTTTACTTTATTTTATTTACCTCAACTATATCCGTACCTTATAGCCTCAGCTAGAGGTGGAATATCTCTTATATGGAAAATAGTTTTAGTTGTTGAGCTTCTTGGAAGAAGTAATGGAATAGGTTTCAAACTTCACGAATTTTTTCAATTTTTTGATATTACTTCAATTTTGGCTTATACATTTGCATTTGTAGTAATAATGATTGCAATAGAAAACTTATTTTTTGTGCCTTTAGATAAAATGGCAAATAAATGGAGAACCTAAAATGCAAAATATTTCTATTAATATAGAAAAAAAGAGTTTTTAAATTATGAGAATAAAATTAAAACTCACATAGCTATAAAAGACTTTAATTTAAAAATAGCTAAAGGAGAGTTTTGCTCAATAATTGGACCCTCAGGATGCGGTAAGACTACTCTATTAAACTTAATAGCGGGGCTTGATAAGACCTATACCGGAAGTATAAGCTTTGGAGAAAATAAAGCTGTTCATAATTTAAATAAAGCTTTCATGTTTCAAACTCCCAGACTTTTACCATGGCTAAATGTTCAACAAAATGTGGAAGTTGTTTTAAATAAAAATCAGAATAAAAATGAAATCTCAAAAAAGTTTCTCTCTATAATGGGGCTAGAGAAATTTTTAGATTATTATCCTAATAAATTATCTGGTGGCATGCAAAGAAGAGTTGCTTTAGCAAGATCTTTTGCTACCCAGCCTCAACTTTTAATTCTTGATGAACCTTTTACTTCACTAGATGAACCTGTAGCAAACTTGCTTAGAAAAATGCTTTTGGAACTTTGGGCAAAACAACCAACTACAATAATATTTGTAACACACGACATAAACGAAGCTATTTATTTATCAGATAAAATTGTTTTTTTATCCAAGCCTCCATCTAAAGTACTTAAAGAAATAAAAATAAATACTAAAAGGCCAAGAAAAATGGATAACAATACTATTCAAAAAATAAAAAATAAAATTTTAAAAGAAAATAAATCTATTTTGAAAGGTGAACTATAATTTATGGTTAAGAATAAAAATATTTTAAGTATTTCTAATCTAAAAAAATCCTATGATGATTTTTTAGCTTTAAATAATATAAACCTAAATTTAAATAGTGGAGAATATGTTGTATTATTAGGTCCAAATGGAGCTGGTAAATCTACTTTATTTTCTATTCTAACAGGAATGCTATCCCCAGACCTAGGTGATTGTATTATTAATGGTTATAGTATCAAGTCTCAAAATGTAAATGCCCTCAAAGCTATAGGAATAGTATTTCAGCAACCTACAATAGATATGGAACTTTCTATATTAGAAAATCTAAATTTTCATGCTAGATTGCATGGCTTAAATGTTCAAAAATTAAAGCAAAAAATATACAATGAATTAAAGGCAAACAAATTAAACAATAAAACTAAAAATAAAGTCAGAACTTTATCTGGAGGAGAAAGAAGAAAAGTGGAATTAATTAGAGCTCTACTTCATAACCCTAAAGTTTTATTAATGGATGAGCCAACTGTTGGATTAGACCCTAAAAGCAGAAAGGATTTACTACATAAAGTGTTAAGTTTAAAAAAAGATAAAAACCTAACTACTCTGTGGGCTACTCATTTAGTTGATGAGGCAGAAAATGCAGATAAAATAATTGTACTCAACTATGGTAAAATATTGTTCTTAGGAAAACCAAATGAATTACAAAAAAAAACTAGGACAAAGTCATTATCTGATGCATATTTTAAAATTACGGAGAAAAAAGATGAAAGTTTATGAAATAATAATTTTTATAATTTTAAATTTTTTTATTTTTTTAAGCACTGTACAAAGTAAATATATTTTTGTTAGTAATGAAAACAGTGACACTATTACAGTGCTAAATAAAGATAAGAAAATCATTAAGACTATTAAGACTGGAGGTAGACCAAGAGATATGAAGTTTAGTCTTGATAATACTTTACTATATGTAGTAGTAAGTGAAGAAAATCATATTGCAGTAATAGACATAAATTCTCTAAAGATTATAAACTATATAAAAAGTGGTGATGACCCTGAGATTTTTGATATTTCTCCAGATGGAAAACTTATCGCTGTTTCCAATGAAGATGATAATGAAATTACTATTATAGATGTAAAAACTCAAAATAAATTAACTACTATAGAAAATGTAGGAGTTGAACCAGAAGGAGTTAATTTTCTCAAAAAATGGAGAATTTATATATGTGACATCGGAAGGCACTAATTTGTAATAATAAACATAAAACAAGAGAAATAGTTAATGAAATTTTAGTTGGAAATAGACCTAGGAGGGGTTTATTTATTAAAGATGGAAATGAATACTGGGTAAGCAATGAACTGAGCGGTAGTGTTACTATAATAGATACTAATAATTTAAAAATTATTAAAAATTTATACTTTTCAGTAAAAGGCATTAGAGATCAGAATATTACTCCAGTTGATTTTGCCTACTCATCAAAGTTGGATAAAAGTATATGTCACATTAGGTAGTGCCAATCATGTTGCAGTAGTTAATGGCAGTAATTATAATATAGAAAAATATATTTTAGCGGGTAGCAGAGCTTGGGGTGCAGCATTGACTAATAATGATGAAGAACTAATTGTTACCAATGGGAATAGTGATGATATTTCTATCATTGATTTAATTAAACAAACAGCTGTATCCTCTATACCTGTAGGAAAAACCCTCATACAGTAAGGGTTATGAAATAATTATGAAGTTCTCATATTTATATATAATATTTTTTTTTCTCATTAATCACTTACAATCAGATGACTTAAAAATTTATAATATCGGTTTTTTAGATATAAAAGAGGATATGAGATATTCAAAATGGGGCATTCACCCTGTTGATATTAGATCTAAATTAAACAAAGAAAAAGACCAATTCAAGGAGCCTTATTAGCAATTGAAGATTCAAAAAAAATTTACTAGACTTACAAAAACAAAATTCTTCGATAGAGCATATTACAAAAAAAAATTATGAGGATGCTATTAATTTTCTTAATAGTAAAAATGTAGAAAAATTTGAAACCATATTATTAGATTTAAATATACAAAACCTAAAATACTTTAAAAGCGTTTTAAAAAATAATCCTAAAACTATTTTTTTTAATATATCAGATCCCAATAATGATATTAGAAAAAATATTTGTTTAGATAATTTTTTTAATACTTATCCTAGTAATGCTATGTATACAGACTCAATAGCACAATATTTAGTTAAAAAGAAAGCACAAAAATCTTTATTATTAACTGGACCATTAATTGAAGATGAAAAAATAAGTTCATCTTTCAAAGAATCTGCTAGAAAATTTGGTATTAAAATTTATAAAGAAAATTTTTTGTAAATAATAATGACCCTAGGGTAAGAGATAAAAATAATTTATTCTATTTAACTAAAGGTAAAAAGTATAATAATGTTTTTATTTCTGATACAGATGGTGAATTTGCTTTAGGTGTACCAAATGCTACAATGAATCCAGCAATTGTTTCTGGTTCTGCAGGACTAATAGCTAAAGCATGGCACTGGTCTTATTTAAGGCACGGTGCTCCACAATTAAAAGGAAGATTTGAAAGGATGAATAATAGAAGAATGGAAAGTAAAGATTGGGCTGCATGGATATCAATTAAAACAATAGTCGAAAGCATACTTAGAATACAAAATATTTCAAACAAAAATATTATTGAATATTTAAAAGGTCCAGATTTACAAGTTGATGGCTCTAAAGGTATTGGGCTTAACTTTAAAAAAAACTACTAACCAACTGAGACAAACAATTTTATTAATATCTTCAAATAATTGGACAACTAAAGTTGCCCCTTTAGAGGAATTTAATGATAGTGAAAATAATTTGAACACACTGGGACTATCTTATAATCAAACTAAATGTAAATTAGAGGAATAAATGTTTTTTAATCATTTCTTTATAGCTTTTATTGGACTTTCTATTAGAGAAATTAAAAAGTTCTCTATGCAGAAAGGAAGACTTTTTCAGCAATAGTTAGGCCTGCTCTGTGGTTATTTGTTTTTGCTGCAGGAGTAGGATCAGCTAAAGGAGTAGATCCAGGAATATTAAATTTTTATCCTATCCAAAATATAAATTATTTTGAATATATAACTCCTGGTTTATTAGGTATGGTATTACTTTTTAGTGGTATGCAATCATCCTTATCTATGGTTTATGACAGAGAAATGGGAGTTATGAAAATATTATTAACAACCCCGTTACCAAGGTGGTACCTTTTAGTTTCAAAGTTATTAGCAGGAACAATTCTTTCAGTTATTCAAGCATATTGTTTTTTAATAATCTGCTTACCTATTGTATATTTAACTACTCCTTTTATTACAAGTATATCTGGATGGATTATTGCTTTTCCATGTATTTTATATTTTCACTTATGTTAGGTGCTCTAGGTTTACTTCTTTCTGTTTATATCAAGCAATTAGAAAACTTTGCAGGAACTATGAATTTTGTAATTTTTCCAATGTTTTTTATATCCTCAGCATTGTATCCCTTATGGAGACTATTAGATAATGGAGCACTGTTTGTGTATTATTTAGCTAAAATTAATCCCTTTACATATGGAGTAGAAATGGTTAGAGCAGCCTCACAAGGTAAAATTTATTATGAGGGAATTCTTGTAGTATTAGCATGTACTTTAATTTTTATCTTATTATCTATTTTTGGCTATAATCCACAAAAAAGTATTTTTAAAAAATCTAAAAAAAGATAAATATTTTGTTGAAATATAGTAATATAACGAATTTAGTAGGAAATACCCCATTAATTAAATTAAAAAAAGCATCAGAAATCACTGGTTGTAATATTTTAGCTAAAGCAGAATATCTTAACCCTGGTCAATCAATAAAGGATAGAGCAGCTTTGTATATGATAAAAAATGCAAAGGAAAATAAAAAGTTAATAGTTGAAGGAACAGGAGGTAATACAGGAATTGGTCTGACTGTAATAGGAAATGCTTTAGGCTATAAAACAAAAATAGTAATGCCAGAAAATCAAAGTATAGAAAAAATAAATTTACTGAAATACCTTGGAGCTGAAGTTGTATTAACTAAACAGTTGCCTTTACAGACCCAAACAACTATATCCAACTAGCTAAAAGAATAGCTAAGGAAGAAAATGCTATATGGACTAATCAATTTGATAATTTGGCAAACAGAGAAGCACATATCAAAACTACTTCTCAAGAAATTTGGAGTCAGACAAACGGAACTATTGATGCATTTATCTGCTCAGTAGGAACCGGAGGAACTCTGGCAGGAAACTTTATTGGGTTAAAAGAAAAAATAAAAATATAAAAGTATTCTGTGCAGATCCTTATGGCTCAGGAATGTATTCTTGATAAGAAAAGGAATACCGAAAGCGACTTTAACTTCCATAACAGAAGGTATAGGACAAAGTAGGATTACAAAAAATCTAGAAGGTATAAAATTTGATGGAGCATTTAAAGTACATGATAAGACAGCTTTGAAAATAGTTTATGAATTGATTAAATCAGAAGGCTTATTAGTAGGCCCCACCTCAGGTATTAACGTAGGTGGGGCTATAAGATTAGCAAAACATTTAGGACCCAATAAGACTATAGTAACAGTATTATGTGATGGTGCAGAAAGATATAAAAGTAAAATTTTTAATGAAAAATTTTTACAAGAAAAAAATTTAAATTATAATGAGTTAAGTAAACAGCTAATATGATAAAAAAAGCCTCATGGTTAAAAAAAAACCTGAATAAAAAGAATATTAAAATAATTGATGCATCATGGTATTTACCTAATGTAAATAGAGATGCATATAAAGAATATAAAAATGGTCACATAGAAAATGCTTTATTTTTTGATATTGATAGGAATTTGTGATAAAAAACTTATCTACCTCATATGCTGCCATCAGTTAAAAACTTCGAAAAAGAGATTAGTAGGCTAGGAATAAATAAAAAAGATATTATTATAATATATTGCAAGGAGGGAATTTTAAGCTCTCCGAGAGTGTGGTGGTCTTTTTACCTTTATGGGCATAAAGAAGTTTATGTATTAGACGGGGGACTAAAAGCTTGGAAACTAGCTGGAGGCAAACTTACGGCAAAAAAAACAAAAATTAAAAATGCTAACTATAAGTGTAATTTAATAAAAGATAAAATTATAGATTATTATAAATTAAATACATTTTTAAAACAGGATAACCCTAACCTAACAATTATTGATGCGAGGCCTGAATCAAGATTTTTAAAAATTGACCCCGAGCCAAGAAAAAATATTGGTAAAGGTAATATTCCAAAAAGTATAAATTATCCTCTACTTTATTTGATAGTAAAGGCTTTTTGAAAACAAAAACTGAAATTAAAAAAATTTTCTCAAAAATAAAAAAAAATAAACACATTGTTTGCAGTTGTGGATCTGGAGTAGCGGCTTGTAATATTGCTTGTCTTTAAATTATATTGGAAAAAAAAAATTGGTCAGTCTATGACGGCTCATGGACTGAATGGTATCTAAATAAAAAAAACTATTCTTTATAATTATAATTTATCTTTTTTTCACTACTAGCTACGACACAAGAGATGGTAGCATCTCCTGTAACATTCACCGCTGTTCTTGTCATATCTAATAATCTGTCAATACCTATTATTAAAGCAATACCTTCAGATGGAAGGCCTACTTGGTTTAATACCATTGCAAGCATAATTAAACCAACTCCTGGTACTCCTGCAGTTCCTATAGAAGCCAGAGTAGCTACCATTATTACAGAAATAAAGTCTGAGATTTCTAAATTAATTCCGTAGGCATTGGCTATAAATATAGTTGCCACTCCTTGCATAATTGCTGTTCCATCCATATTTATAGTAGCGCCTAAAGGAACTGAAAATGAAGCTACAGACTTTTTCAACTTTTAGCTCTTCTTCAACCGTTTTTAGAGTTACAGGAATAGTCGCTGCACTACTAGCAGTAGAAAAAGCAAATAAAATAGCATTTTTCATTTTAGAATAAAAATAAACTAACCTTACTTTAGTTAGTAAGAATAATAATGAGCCATATGTTAAAAAAAAAGTGAATAATCAAAACAAGTAAGACTGTAAAAAAATAAGAAGCCAGTTCTAATATTGTTGAAAAACCCTGAGTCATAAAAGTTTTTAAAATCAAAAAAATACTCCAATAGGAGCAAAAAACATTATTATATCTATCATTTTTAAAAATAAATCATTAAGAGATGTAAAAACACCTTTTAGTTTAACTTTTTGACTAATTTGCATCTTTGTAATAGTAATTCCCACAATAATAGCAAAAACTATAATCTGGAGCATATTACCTTCAGAGAAAGCTTTAACTGGGTTTTTTGGTATTAAATTTTCTATTACGGAAGTAATAGGTGGAGGAGAATTTATTTTAAAATCTTTTTCCAAAACAAAATTAGCATTTTCTCCTGGATTTATTATGCTTGCTACAATAAAGGCAAAAGAAATAGCAATAAAGGTAGTGAATAAATATAAAAAGATCGATTTGCCACCTATCCTACCCAATGAGGTGGTATCCTCAAGGTTTGTTACACCACTAACTATAGAGAAAAAACAACAGGAACTATTAGCATTTTTAAGGCTGAAATAAATAAAACCCCTATTACATCTATTGGATCTAATAAAATTGGCTTGCTTCAGGTACAAGGTTATTAAGTAAACTACCTATAACTATACCTGAAACTAAAGACAGGAAAATTTTATTAGTAAGCGTCATATTTTTAATATAAAACAAATGTAATTATGATGCACTTTAAATTTATATATTTAATTTTTAATTTTTTCCTAATTTCATTTTATACATTTTCAAATGAAAAGATTGACGTAAGTATTTATAATAAAAATATTACCTTCAATGTTGAAGTAGCAAAAACTATAGAAGAAAGAAGAATTGGACTTATGTATAGAAAAACTATTAAATAACGAAGGAATGTTATTTATCTTTCCACGTGAAAAGATAATTCAATTATGGATGAAAAATACTTATATTCCTCTAGATGTAATTTTTATTTCAGAAAATAAAGTAATTGTAGATATAAAAAAAAATATGGAAAAACTATCAAAAACTATTGTAAAGTCTAAAGTAAAGTCTAAATATGCTCTAGAATTTAATGCTGGGTTAATTAATAAACTAGATATAGAAATAGGAGATAAAGTATTATTCAATGAGTAAGGATATATCAAGTTTTTTAAAAATTAAAATTGAAGTTCATGATAATTTCAATATCGGTCCAGGTAAAATAGCCTTAATGGAATCAATAATTTCTTGTGGCTCTATTTCTTCTGCAGCAAAAAAAATGGGAATGTCTTATAGAAAAGCTTGGAAGCTAGTAAATGAAATTAATAATGCTTCTAATTCAAAAATTATACTTACGAATACTGGAGGCAAAGGCACTGGAGGCACCAAAGTTTCTCCTGATGGTATATCTTTTATTAAAGCTTTTAGAAACATTGAAAAAAAAGTTTTTAAAGAAGCTATAAATCAGCAAAAATATATAAAAAAAATATTTTCTAAAACTAAATAGGAGTAATATGCTTAAAAATAATTATAAAACAGCTTTGGTTACAGGGGCGTCTAGCGGAATAGGAGAAGAAACTGTAAAGTTATTAGTTAAAAATAATATAAAAGTTTATGCTGTAGCCAGAAGAAAAAATAAACTTATCAAATTAGAAAAAACAACAGGTTGTATACCAATAGTAATGGATATTAGAGATAGAAAGGCTTTAGAAAAATTAAAAAAACTTAAAATTGATATACTTATTAACAATGCTGGGCTAGGGAGAGGTTTTACAAAAATATTTAATACAAAAGCTAAAGATATAGATACTACGATAGATACTAATGTAAATGCATTCTTACAACTTTTAAGATGTATTACGCCACATATGGTAAAAAATAAAAAAGGACATATCATTAATATAGGTTCTATTGCTGGTCTTTACCCTTTATCTAGCTCTGTATATGGTGGTTCTAAAGGAGCTGTACATTTAATTAATCAAAACCTTAGAATAGAGTTATCAGGAACAGGAGTAAGATGTACTGAAATAAATCCAGGAAGAGTAGCTACAGAGTTTTTTAAAGTAGCTATTGATAATCTTAAAGACAGAAAAAATGACAACAGGATTAACAGTTTTACAAGCTACCGATATAGCTGAATGTATTCTATTTGCAATAAAAGCTCCAGCTCATGTCAATGTATCAATGATTGAAGTAACACCTACAGAGCAGTCTCCTGGAGGAGTTATAATTAAAAAAATAGAAAATTAATTGAAAATATTTATTAAAAGATATATCGATAAGCCTGATATTATCAATGTAATAATCGATACTACTGTTACACTTCCATAATTTTTGTTATCTTCTTTACTCATTTTTCACCTATTGTTTTTTGGGAGACATATTAACTGCGCATAAAGTTTTACCGTATGAATTAGTAATTTGAATAGTAACAACTCTATTTTTCTTTTCATAAGAAAGAACACTACTAGTAGACCTAACATTAGTAATTTCCTTCCAATTAAGATTTGGCATTTCATATCTAAAAAAATCAAAGGTTTCAGCATGACTTAGGTTTGGAATTAAAGAAAGTCTACCAAACCATTCATCATCACTTCCGAAAATAACTGTGTTGCTCATGTCCATTACTGAACCATCTGGTATTGGTATGTCTTTAAATTTAGCAAAACTTAATTGTTCAGCTGGTAATCCCTCAGTACCTGAAACCCCCGTGCTTAACATAGGAACTCCTGTTCTATTACAAGAAGTTAATATTAAAGTTGTTAGTACTAATAAACAAATATATATTTTATTCATATTCAAAAAATTATCACATACTCAGTAAAAATTCTATAACCAAATTGGCGTCCTCGATAGGATTCGAACCTATGACCCTCTGCTTAGAAGGCAGATGCTCTATCCAGCTGAGCTACGAGGACACTCAAAAAATATAAACTAATTAAAAAAAAATAAAAAGCATAAACTTATTGTAATATTTATTTTTTATGAACAGTTTCTATGGCACCACCTTGTTTAAGCCATTCATTAAATCCTCCTTCTAAATGGACTACTGGACTTAGTCCCATTTCCATTGCTGCTTTTGCAGCTAAGGCTGACCTCCAAGCACTTGCACAATAAAAAATATAAGTTTTATCCTGATTAAAAAATTCTTTATGATATGGGCTATCTGGATCTATCCAAAACTCTAACATTCCTCTAGGGCAAGAAAATGCACCTGGTATTTTACCATCTTTTAATATCTCTCTATAATCTCTTAAATCTACAAACACAAAGTTTTTATTTTTTTGTAATGATTTACATTTTTCAATACTTACAGTTGTAACTAATTTGATTAGCATCACTCAGTAAATCTTTAATACCTTTACTAATTTTTTGACTCAACTTAATTTTCCTTAACTAAATATCAGTCATAATCCTTTTAAATTTAAAATTATCAGCATAACTTTTATTGCTAATTTCTTTATTTACTTCTTTTAATATTTCAAAATCTAAATTATTTTTTTCAGCATATGAAACTGCTTCTTCTCTACTTGAAAACTTCATTTTTTTAATTAAATTTGTCTCAGTTGTTTTCCATCCTGTTAATAAATCAGTTTTAACACCTTTGTCATTTATGTGTTCTAAAACCCAAAAATCTTTATGCAATTTTCCTGACTGAGTAGGTGACTTTTTATTTTTATAAATAATGTATTTCATATCAATATGGTCGGGGCGGAGTGATTCGAACACTCGACCCTCTGCTCCCAAAGCAGATGCGCTACCAGGCTGCGCTACGCCCCGAATCATCTATTTTTACTATAAATTTAGTTATAGCACAATAGGTATGTTATCAAATTTATCAGCGTTATAAATCAAATGTATATATATTGAAGCCGCATAACCTAAAGCAATTACAGGTGTCCACTTTAAGTGTCCGAAAAATGTATAATTACCTTTAGATTGTCCCATTAAAGCAACGCCAGCAGCGGAACCAATAGATAACATACTCCCACCTACACCGGCAGTTAATGTTGCAAGAAGCCATTGCCCCTCATCCATTCCAGGAAACATTGTCAAAACTGCATACATAACTGGGATGTTATCTACTATTGCTGAAAGAATTCCTACTAATACATTTGCAAATGTTGGACCTAAATCTATATAGGTTACTTCTGCTGTATAAGCTAGATATCCAAATGCAGATAACCCTCCAACACACATTAAAACTCCATAAAAAAATAAAAGTGTATCCCATTCAGCTTTGCCCACTTGAGTAAAAATATCAAATTTAGTCTGTCCAGTATTATCAGTTTTCTTTAAATAAAAACCAAAAAGAGATAATACACCTAGTCCTGTGATCATTCCAAAAGTTGTTGGCATATGAAACTTCTGATGACTTATTACAGTTAAAGTTATAGTTCCTAAAAAAGAAAAATAGATACTAATGCACCTTTTTTTAATCCTACTTTCTCTCCTGATTGTTTAGGACTTTCCTTTGGTATTGCAAAATACATTATCACTGCAGGCACAATATAATTCACTACAGATGGCACAAATATACTAAAAAATCCAGTGAAAGGAATAACTCCTTTTTGCCATACCATCAAAGTTGTAATATCTCCAAAAGGAGAGAATGCTCCTCCAGCATTGGCTGCAATAACTATATTAATACAAGCCAAACAAATGAATTTTTTATTACCTTTTGCTACAGCCATAACTACAGCACACATTAATAATGCTGTTGTTAAATTATCAGCAATTGGTGATATAAAAAATGAAAGTACACCAGTAATGATAAAAATTTTTCTAAAATCAAAACCCATATTTACTAACCAAGCCCTTAAGACTTCAAATACATTTCTTTCAGTCATAGTATTAATAAAAGTCATAGCCACTAATAAGAACATAAATAATTCAGCAAACTCAAGAAAAACGTGTCTAAAAGTAAAGTTTATATCATTATAAGGTACTCCATTAGAAGTAGCTGTTATAGCAACTACCAACCATATAATTCCTGAAGCAACTACTACTGGTTTAGATTTTCTTAAATGACTAAACTCTTCTGTCATAACAAAAAAATAAGCTACAACAAATGTAGCTAAAGAAAATATAGCAGGAGCACTTAAAATCATTTTTAAGTTTAAGAGTTCACCTCCTGATGCTGCAAATGCTATAGAAGATCCAAAAGATGCTAAAATTAAAATAGCTAAACCACTAAAAATTTTGTTCATTGTAAATACCTTATTAATATTTTAAAAATTTTATTATATCTTTTTTAAAATAAAAAAAAAAGGGTAAAGAATTATCTCTTTACCCTTTTTAGTTAATTATTGAGTTAGCTTTACGCTTCTCTCATAGCACTCTTGATTTTCTCTGGAGTGATAGGAAGAGATCTAACTCTTGCTCCAACTGCGTTGTCAATAGCGTTAGCTATTGCAGGTGCCACAACAGTAGTTGCAGGCTCTCCTGTACCAGCTGGATAATGGCCATTTTGAATTAATACAGTTTCAATCTCTGGCACTTGATTTAATCTCATAGGTGTCCAAGTATCGAAATTGCCTTGCTCAATTGAACCGTTTTTCATTGTTAAGTTCTCATAAAGTGCTAAAGAAATACCATAAAGAGCTGAACCCTCTATTTGTTTTCTAACACCATCTGGATTAACAGCAGTTCCTACATCCATAGAGACAGTTATTTTCTTCACTTCAACTTCTCCTGAATTTGGATCTACCTTAACTTCAGCTACACAAGCAGTCCAAGTAGGTGAGCCTCTTTCCTGAGATGACACACATGCCATTCCCATACCTTCATTTTTACCTAAAGGCTTCACACCATATCCTGCTCTTCCAGCTGCAACTAGTAATGCATTTCTTAATCTATGAGCACCACCTACTGAATTAGGAGGTGTACCTGCATTTTTACCAGCAGCAGTTAAATGATCAAGTCTAAAAGCCAAGAGGGTCTCTTCCAGCTTTTTTAGCCATCTCATCTAAATAACTTTCTACAGCCCAGAATGTCCAAGATGGAGCAACCGCTCTCAAGAAACCTACTGGCAGAGCTCTGTCTGATAACTCATTATTAATAGATCTAACTTTATGGTTAGGAATATCATACCAGTGGTCTGATCCATTTGTAGAAAATTGATCCACTTTACCTTTTTTATCCACTGAGTCAGGCATAAAACCAGGTGCTGCTCTTTTAGTAGACCAACCAGCTACAACGTCATGGTTCATTGCTGTCATTCTTCCAAATTCCTCTCCACCTTCAATCACTTGATAAGTGGGTGATCTATGGAAGTCAAACATCATATCCTGTTCTCTGCTGAAAATAAGTTTTACTGGTCTACCAACATGCTTACATGTTTGTGCAGTTAATACATGTAAATCTGGCTCAGTTCTTCTACCAAATCCACCACCAGCATAATATTGATGACAAACAATCTTGTCTTGCTCAACACCCAAGTGCAGCTGCAGTATTACCTACAGCAAATGTAAATGACTGATGACCAGAATGAATATGCATAATGCCATCTTTCTCGTAAGCGACGCCATTCATTGGCTCAAGACAGCCATGATAAGCGATGGCTGTTTCATAAACAGCTGTGTGCTTATTAGCAGCATTTTCATACCCTTATCAGTATCTCCTTCAAGCACCCAAAAAAACCAGCATTTGGATCTTTTTGAAGTCTAATTGATTCATCTCTAATATCATCAGAAGAAATATTTTTGTTTTTCCCTAAATCCCAATCAATTTTCAATGCTTTTGCTGCCTTTTCAGCTGCCCAATAAGTTTCACCTACAGCTACAACATAACCTGTATTCACTCTAGTAAAACCTTCTTTATTTACATAAGCACCAACATATCCATCAATTTTCTTAGCAGCACTTTCATCAACTGCTTTTGGTATAGCACCATATCTAGTTGGATTTTGAATAGGTATAGCATAAACCATATTAGGAACAAATACATCAATTCCGTATTTTGCTGAACCGTCAAGCTTAGAAGGAAGATCTAAAGGCTGCTTAGATTGACCAACTATAGAATATTCACCAAAACTTTTAAGCTTAATTGACTTCATTTCTTCTTCGCTGAAAGTTCTATCAATAGTATTTGAACTTAAAATTTCTTTATAAGAAACTGACTTGCTTCCATCTGCAGTGTAAACTCTACTGTTTTTAGCATAACAGTTTGCTGGCATAGCTTTCATCATTTTTGAACCTGCTTCAATTAAAGCAATTCTTGCTGATGCACCTATTCTGAATTTCTATCAAAGTCCAGTTAACTGACCATGATCCTCCAGTAATATGCAAACCCCATTTAGCGTGAGACTCTGGATAATTTACTCTTACATCATTCCAATCAATTTCTAATTCTTCAGCAACAGCTTGAGCTAATGCTGTACCAACATGTTGACCAATTTCACACTTTGTAACATGCACTGTAGCTTTTCCATCAGCATCCATTGATAAAAATTGTTGATGATCCCAATTACCAGCTGCAATTGCTTTAGAAGCACTATCTACTGCATTTGGTAATACAGAATAACCTATTACAAGACCTGCACCTGCTGCTGAGCCTACTAATACTTCTCTTCTTGATAGACCTGAAACTTTTTTCATGTTTAGTCATATTTTAAGCTCCTTGCATAATCTCAGACGCTCTTTTAATAGCTGTCTTGATTCTGTTATAAGTAATACATCTACAAATGTTACCTTGCTGTGCATCAATAATTTCTTTTTCAGACGGAGCTGAATTAGAATTTAGAAAAAGCTGCAGCATTCATCATTTGACCAGACTGACAATATCCACACTGTGGTACTTCTATTTCTGCCCAAGCCTTTTGAACAGGATGATGACCATTAGCACCTAATCCTTCAATTGTCGTAATTTGAGTTCCTTCTGCGTCAGAAAGTTCAATCTGACAGGAACGAACTGCTTCACCATTCATGTGAACAGTACATGCGCCACATAATCCTAAACCACAACCAAATTTAGTTCCAGTTAGTCTTAAGTGCTCACGTATAACCCATAGTAATTTGGTATCACCTGGTGCGTCAACAACCTGGTTACTACCGTTAACTGATAGATTCATATTTCCTCCCAATGTGAGTGTTAATAATTATATATTCTTAAAATAATGCACTTGTAGTTATTCGGCAACCCTTTTTTTTTAAATAGTTCTTCCACCGTCTATTTCTAACATAACTCCGGTAATAAAATCAGCTTCTTCAGAGCATAAATAAAGAGCCGCGTTTGCAACATCTCTTGGTTCTGCTAACCTACCTAATGGAACTGTGGATATAAACTTTTTATGATTCTCTTCTGGATTAGAAGAACCAAGAAAATCTTTTAACATTGGAGTTTCTCCAGCTACAGGACAGATACCATTTACGCGTATATTAAACTCAGATACTTCTAAGGCTAGTGCCTTCGTCATTGGAATTAAAGCTCCCTTAGTAGAATTGTATATAGTTAAACCTGGCCTTGGTCTTAGTGCTGCTGTAGATACAGTATTTAAAATTACACCCCTTTACCTTGCTTCTTAAACAAAAGGAATGATAGCTTTTGCTCCCAAAAATACTGATTTTACATTAATAGCAAATAATTTATCAAAAAGTTCTTCAGATGTTTCTAACAAAGGTTGAGGCTTCATTCCTATGGCAGCATTTTGTACTAATATATTTACTTCAGAAAAATGTTCTACTGACTGGTTAATCATATTATCAACATCATTTTTCTTTGAAACATCTACTTTGACTGCAAAAGCATTTTTACCGATTGAATCTTCTAACTCTTTTGCTAAGTCATAATTAATATCAGCTATAACAACATTTGCTCCCTCTTTTATAAATTTCTCAACAATACCCTTTACCAAAGCCTGAAGCTCCTCCAGTAACTATTGCTGTTTTGTTATTTAAACGCATAAAACTCCCTTTACATAATTAAATCAAATTTTTCATTGCTGATTCTATACCTTTTAGATTCATTTGAAACATATTTTTTTTTACTAAGTCTCTCTTAGGATCATAGTAGAATGCGAATACTGCCAATTTTGTCTTTGTTCAGGATTTAACCAAACCACTTTATCAAAGTAATTAACTAATTTATTAATATAAAAAACTCCTGGCTTTTCATTCCAGTGCTCAACACTTCCACCTGGATAAGTTATTTCATAAGGAGACATAAGAGCATCACCAATAAAAATTAGTTTTGTATTTTTTGAATAAATTCTTAATAAGTTTTCTGTTTGTAAATATTCAGAATGTCTTCTATCATTATTTTTCCATATATTTTCATAAATACAATTATGAAAATAAAAATAATCTAAGCTTTTAAATTCTGATTTAGCTGCTGAAAATACTTGTTCACAACTTTTAGCATGATCATCCATAGACCCACCTATATCTATCAGCAATAATACTCGTACACTGTTTTTTTCTCTGATCTATATTTTACATCTAATAAACCAGCATTTTTAGCAGTTGCAGTTATAGTGTTATCTAAATCAAACTCATCTTGCAGTCCTTCTCTAGTAAGTTTTCTTAGCCTTCTTAAGGCCATTTTAATATTTCTAGTATTAATTGTTACTTGATCATCTAAATTTTGGTAAATTCTCTTTTCCCATACTTTGACAGCACTTCTGTTGGTGGATTTTCCCCCTACCCTAACTCCCTTAGGGTTATAACCTGAGTTTCCAAACATAGAAGTGCCTCCTGTGCCAATCCATTTATTACCACCTTGATGTCTTTTTTTTTGTTCCTTAAGTCTTTTTTCAAATTCTTTTAAAATGTCCTTCCAATCTTTATCATTGGACACTTTATTTTTTTCTTTGTTGGAAAATATTTTTTTAAGTTCATTTAATACCCAGCTTTCTGGTATTTTTTTTTCAACTTGATTAATTATATTTTTATTTTCTTCATAAAAACTATTAAATGCCTTATCAAACTTATCGTAGTTTTTTTCATCTTTAACTAGGCATAATTTAGAAAAATTATAAAAATCTTCTATCTTATTCGAACTACATAAACCTTTGCTTAAACCTTCAAGTAAATCTAAATATTCTCTCAACGTTACCGGTACCCCATTATTTCTAATCGAGCCAAATAACTTTAAAAACATTAGTTCTCTCTTCTACTCATAAAAGCTATTTTTTGAAATAGCTCTACATCAGCTTCATTTTTAAGTAGTGCTCCATATAAAGGAGGTAATATATTTTTATTATTTTTTTTAACTAAGTCTTGAGGGTCTATGTCATCAGCCAAAATTAATTTAAGCCAATCTAAGAGTTCAGAAGTTGAAGGCTTTTTTTTTATACCTACAGTATCTCTAACTGATAAGAAAGAGTTAATAGAAGCATTAACTAAATTTTTTTTAATATTAGGATAATGTACTTTTACTATTTGCTCTAGTGTATTAACATCTGGAAAATTAATATAGTGAAAAAAACATCTCCTTAAAAAAGCATCCGGCAAGTCTTTTTCATTATTTGATGTAATAATAACTATTGGCCTTTGTTTGGCCTTTATATATTCACCGGTTTCGTAAACAAAAAACTCCATAGTATCTAATTCCTGGAGAAGATCATTAGGAAACTCTATATCAGCTTTATCTATTTCATCAATAAGTAATACAGGTCTTTTTTTAGATATAAATGAATTCAAAGAACACCTTTTTTAATATAATTTGCTACATCGTTAACCTTATCATTTCCTAGTTGAGAATCTCTCAATCTTGAAACAGCGTCATATTCATAAAGTCCTTGATGAGCTTTTGTTGTGGATTTGATATTCCATTTGATTAGTTTAGTATCAAATTTTAGAGCTATTTCTTCTGCTAATTTAGTTTTTCCTGTACCTGGTTCTCCCTTTATCAACAGAGGTTTTTCAAGTGTGATACTAGCGTTAACTGCCTCAATTAGCTCGTCTGTAGCGATATATTTATCTGTACTTGAGAAACGTTGCATATTATTATAGTTACTTTATTAGATTTGGCTTTGCAACCAATTTTCTTTTCCAACTTTATCTACTAAGTTTAAGTGCGTTTCAATAACATCAACATGCTCTTCTTCACTATCCAGAATTGATCTAAATAGTTCTCTTGAAACAAAATCATTTAATTTTTCACAATCTACAATTGCATTTTTTAAATCTACTAATGCTTTTTCTTCTAATGACTAGATCACATTTTAAACATTCAACAGGCTCTTCTCCAATCATAACCTTATTCATATCTTGAACATTAGGTAAACCTTCTAAAAATAATATTCTGGCAATAATTTGATCCGCATGCTTCATCTCATCTATTGATTCTTTATATTCATAATCACCTAGTTTTGTATATCCCCAATCTTTAAACATTTTTGAATGCAAAAAATATTGATTTATAGCTGTAAGTTCGTTTTTTAAAACTTGATTTAAATGTTTAATAACAGTTTCATTACCTTTCATTATAATCTCCTTTTTTTCCAATTATTTATTATAATTGATATACGCCAAATTAGATAGTAAAGTTTAAAATTATGAAACAATTAATATTAATTAGGCATGGGCAAAGTCTCTGGAATGCCAAAAATAAATTTACAGGATGGGTGGATTCGCCTCTTTCTGAACGCGGTATTCAGGAAGCAGCAAAAGCTGGTAAATTAATAAAAGAATTTAACGTAGATGTCGAGGTTGCATTTACATCATTCCTTTCTAGAGCAATTGATACTTTAAATTTACTTCTTAAAGAATTAGATAGGAATGATTTTATAGTAAATAAAACATGGTATCTTAATGAAAGACACTACGGCTCTTTAACTGGACTAAATAAAGAAGAGACAAAGAAAAAAATTGGAGAAAGTCTTTTCTTAAAATACAGAAGGTCTTGGGACATACCCCCCCACCTATGGAAAAAAATGATAAAAATATTTCGTTATTTGGAAGTTTAAATAAAACTATTCCAGAAGACAAAGTTCCTAACACAGAATCTTTAAAAGATACTTATGCTAGGGTAATAAAATATTACAACGAAACAATAAGTGATATATTTAAAAAAAATAATGTAGTAATAATAGCAGCTCACGGCAATTCTTTAAGAGCTTTATGTAAATACCTCTTTAAAATATCAGATATAGAAATAAATAAATTAGAAATTCCTACGGGCAATCCAATGATAATTAATTTTTCAGAAAATCTAAGAGTAGATAATGCTAAATATTTGGATAAAGAAAAGAGCTAAACCCATAATTAATATTGATTAGCTAATACAATCTTAGTAAGTTTTTAATTTATCACCTTCTTTTTCAACTATGCAATTCATTAAATCAATACACTTTCCACATTTGGGCTTACAGTTGTAAAAAGAATATATTTTTTTTGAAGATGATACTCCTTTTTCTATAGCATAATTTACTTTTTTACTATTTAGATTATTACACAAACAAATATACATTATATTCTCCCTAAATTTAAATTAATGCATTTGCAAATAAATGTCAATGATATTGATAGTCAATCTCAAATAAAATGATTTAGCTTTAAGGTTTTAATTTTGTATTTTTTTTATATACTTTAAAAAGTTATTTTATAGGAGAAAATTTTGAGTAATCGTATAACCATTACAGATCTATATAAAAATAAAGAAAAGTCAAAAATAGTCATGCTTACCTGCTACACAGCTCCTATTGCAAAGATTTTAGATAATCACGTGGATATACTATTAGTTGGCGACTCTTTAGGTATGACTATTTATGGTCATAATAATACATTAGCAGTGACTAAAAGAATGATGATAGATCATGGAAAATGTGTAGTTGATAATAGTAAAAATGCTCTTGTTGTAATAGATCTTCCATTTGGATCTTATGAAACTGATAAAATAAGAGCTTTTGATACTGCAGCAGAAATAATTTCTAAAACAAATGCTGCTGCTGTAAAGCTTGAAGGTGGAAAAGAAATTTCAGAAACAGTAGAGTTTATTGTTAGCAGAGGAATACCTGTTATGGGACACATAGGATTAATGCCTCAAAAAATTAATTTAAAAGGTAAATTTTTATCAGTAGGAAAAAATAAAATTGAAGAAAAAAGATTTTAGATGATGCAAAATCTTTATCAGAAGCTGGAGTATTTTCTTTTGTTCTAGAAGCAATGAAAAGTGAGTTAGCAAAAAAAATTACAAAAATTTTGATACTATAAGTTTAGGAATTGGTGCAGGACAACACTGCGATGGACAAATCTTAGTTATAGATGATTTATTAGGACTTTTTGGTAATTTTACACCAAAATTTGTAAAAAAATATTCAGACCTTGAAAGTATTATTGATAAGTCAGTAAAACAGTTCTCTAAAGATGTAAAAGATCGGAAATTTCCTACCAAAAAATATAGTTACTAGTATGAAAAGTTTTTTACTATATGAGCAATTTTAAATGACGTTAGACTTAAGTTCATTATTTCACGCTACTATCGGCTTCGATGATATAGCTAGGATTTTAAATAATTTTGCAAATTCAGAACAAGCTAATACTTATCCACCTTACAATATTAGTAAAATTGATGATTGTACATATAGAATTTCTATAGCTTTAGCAGGGTTTGAAACAAACGATATTGATATAATTTTAGAAAAAGATATTTTAACGATTAAGAGTTCAGGAAAAAAAAAATATAAGTGAAAACTTTTTATACAAAGGTATTGCTTTTAGGGCCTTTGAAAAAAAATTTCAATTAGCAGATAATATCAAAATAAAAGAGGCAACCTCAAAAATGGTCTACTAAACATAGACCTTCTAAAAATTTTACCTAAAGAAGTAAAAAAAGAAATAATTAATATTATTGAAAAATAAGCAAGTTATTTATTAGCTTAAAATTTCAGAACATTTTCTTAAAACTTTTTCTACTGTTAAAGTTTTCATTAATGAGCTGCTATGATGTCTATTATATCCCTTTACATTTACCAAGTCTTCATAATTACTTTCTGTTCTTAAAAAATAAGACCTATCTCCCCATGGTCTATAATTAATTTCCTTACTTGGCCCAAAGAGTCCTAATGTATAAATATTTGCTGCTGCAGATAAGTGCATTAGACCTGAATCATTACCAATAAATAGTCTACAATGTTTCAATAAAGCATAAATTACAGTAATTTCACAGTAACCACATAAATTTTTAATATTAATATTATTTATTTTATCTACTAGATAATTGCATTGATCTTTTTCTTTTTCACTTCCCAGAACAATAACACTCTTAAAACTATTTTTCATCTTTAGATTTTTTCATTAAACTATTAATAAGCAAAACAAAGTTCTCCAATGGCCAGTTTTTTCTTTGCCAATTAGTTACTGGAGCTATTGCCAGTATTGGTTTAACTAAATTCTTCTCTGAAATTATTCTTAAAGCTTCTTTTTTTGCTGCATTACTATCAGGTATACTAGGAGAAATAACTTCATTTGTATTTATTAATTTACATATACTTTCAACTCTATGTTTATGAGGATTTACCTTACCTATTCTTAATACATTTTTTTTTCTAATTAATCTTGATAATATAGAGTTTCTTAAATCTATTACTAAGTCCCAGCACACTCTTTCTAATAAAGAATAAGTTTCTAACCAATGCATTCCTCTTTTTTTTTATTTACTGCAATAATATCTTTTACATTAGGGAAGTTTTTATAAATATTTTCTGTCAATGGACTACAAACTACAGTAATGCTTAAATTACTTCCTGAATAATAATTCAATATAGAAGTGGATAAGATAGCATCACCTAATCTTGTATTACCTATGAATAATATTTTCATATATTTTTGTTTCAAAACTTTCTACTTCAGTTTTCCAATCATTAATTTTGTTATTTAGTTTTGCATTACTATTCATTCTTAAAAATAAACTGTTATCAGTAAGTAAATCTATAATTTTATTTGCAAAATTATTTGGATCATTTGTGATGAACCCTGTTTCATTGTGATATACATAGTCAAAGATTACATTATTTTCTCTTGAAACAATAGGCAAACCTCTTGCTTGACTTTCAATTATACTGAAAGGCAAAGAAGAAATATCATTGCTTGGATTTATATGTACTCTATAATTAGATAAAGTTTGAATAAACTCATTTTCTCTTTCAGGTTTTTTAATATGAATGCCATTATTTTTGTACTTAAATAACTTTAATTTAAGGTTATTGATTTTAATATTTTTAACAAAACTTTTTTTATACAAAGTATGGGAATAGATGTGCATTTCTGCCCATGGTATTTTTAAACTGATTATATTAATCCAAATATCTAAAAGCCAATCTAACCCTTTAAGTGGGTGAGTAGTAACTAAAGCATTACAATTATTAATATTAAAGTTTTGATTTTTAAAAAAATCATTATTAACTCCTATTTGAAATTTTATTTTGGGTATATACTTAAAATTATGAGGTAAGCTAGAAACTAAACTATCTGAATTGTATAATAGTATAAACTTATTTTTTAATAAACTAACCAATATATTTTTATAATTAAAAACATTTATATTTGAATTAATCCAAAATAATTTAAGTTTAGCATTAATTGTAATATCTAAAAAATCAGTATCATTACAGACAATAAAAACATCAGGTTCATCTGAAAAATTTGAAACTTCAGAGAAATGCACCCAATCAATTCCATCCTCACTTTTATTTATTGAAGTGCTATTAAAAACGGTAACCCTATGATTTCTTCTTACTAATTCTTTGCAAAAATGTATTAAAACTCGTTGAAAAGAATCTATAGCTTTTAAATTTAAAGAAGATGAAGTAAAATTATCAGAGTTTTCTAAAAATACAAAATGCATTATAAATACTTTTTAATATGAATAATACAGACACTAAAATTATTAAAGTTCATGGTAAAAATATAGACAATTTTTTTCAAAATATAATAACTAACGATATTAAAAACCTTAATACAGAAAACCCTATATATACTGCCATGCTTTCGCCTCAAGGTAAATACTTGTATGATTTTTTTATATTAAAAGAAGAAAATTTTTTTCTATTAGAGGCTAATGCTAATACAGTAAATTCTTTAATTGATGAAATAAAAAGATATGATATTAGAAAAGATATTTCAATAGAATTGCAAGAAAACTTTTATACTAAAGTTATTATAAAAGAAAATTTAATTAAAGATTATCTGGAAAAAATTAATAAAAATAAAGTTTATAGAGAAGAAAGTTTTTATTTTTTCTTGATCCTAGATCAAAAGATTTTTTGTACAGGTTTTGGTTTTTATAAAAAACCGACTAACCTTTTAAATTTTTCAAGCGATGCAGAAGTAGAAAAAAAAAGAATTACAAATATAATACCAAACTCAGAATTAGATTTAATCTATAACAAGAGTTTTATTTTAAATTATAATTTTGAAAATATAAATGCCTTATCATTCAACAAAGGTTGTTATATAGGACAAGAAAATACAGCAAGACAAAAGTTTAGAGGCACTCAAAAATATTCTTTAAAAAGCATCAAAATTATAAGTGGTACTATGCCAGATTTAAATGAAGATATTTTTTATAAAAAGGTAAAAGTAGGTACAATGAAATCAATGTGCAATGATATTGGTTTATGTTTGATAAGAAAAGATGCAACTAAAAATAATGCTGACCTTTTAAAAACAGATAAAAACTGTATATTAAAAATTTTATGATTCTTGATTAATTTCTGACTGAGCAGCAGCTAACCTTGCTATAGGAATTCTAAATGGAGAACAAGAAACATAATTTAAATTTAAAAAATTACAATAAGCTATCGACTTAGGATCTCCTCCATGCTCTCCGCATATACCAAGCTTTATATCAGGGTTAACTTTAATTGCATTTTCTTTGGCTATCTTGATTAGCTTGCCAACACCACTTGTATCTAAACTAACAAATGGATCAACTTCTAAAATATTTTTTTCTATATAAACATCAAGAAATCTACCTGAGTCATCTCTACTAATTCCATAAGTTGTTTGAGTTAAGTCATTCGTTCCAAAACTAAAAAAATCTGCATACTTAGCAATTTCATCAGCTAGCAAAGCAGCTCTTGGTAGTTCTATCATTGTACCTATTAAAATTTTGGGTAATTCTCCCTTTTTCTCTTCTATTATTTTAAGTTCTTTATTAATTGAATTTTTTATATAACTTAATTCTTTATCTGAAAATATTAAGGGAATCATTATTTCTAAAATTGGACACTTTCCAATTTCTTTTTTAATTTCAATTGCTGCCTCAATAATTGCTTTAGTCTGCATTCTGTAAATTTCAGGGAATGTAATACCTAATCTAGAGCCTCTATGCCCTAACATAGGGTTCAATTCATTAAGTTGTTCTATTCTATTTGTTAACTCTTCCTTGCTAATATTTAACTTTTCTAAAAGTTCTTTATTTTCTTCCTTAGAATTTGGTAAAAACTCATGTAGTGGGGGATCTAAAAGTCTTATAGTTACGGGTCTAGATTCCATAATTTTAAAAATACTTTTAAAATCATCTTTTTGAAATGGTTCAAGTTTTTTTAAGGCTTCTTTTCTTTCCTCTAAATCTTTAGCTAAAATCATTTGTCTCATAAATAATATTCTATTAGCATCAAAAAACATATGTTCAGTTCGGCATAGCCCTATTCCTTCAGCACCAAATTTCTTAGCTATCTTTACATCCTCCGGTGTTTCTGCATTAGTTCTGATTGATAATTTTCTAATTTCATCTGACCAGTCCATTATAATATTAAAATAGTTAGATAACTCTGGCTCAACAGTAGCTATTTTACCCAAAATCACTTCTCCTGTAGACCCATTTATTGTAATTATTTCTTCACTATTTATTTCTTTTTCTTTAATTACTAACTTTCTTGAATTCTCATCTATATTAATTTCAGAAGCCCCAGAAACACAAGGTCTTCCCATACCTCTAGCAACTACAGCCGCATGACTAGTCATTCCTCCTCTAGCTGTTAGAATACCTTTTGCAGCATGCATACCATGTATATCTTCTGGACTAGTTTCTGATCTTACTAAAATTACATCCTCTCCGTTAGATGCCAATTTTTCAGCTTCATCTGCCGTAAAAACTACTTTACCAGAAGCAGCTCCAGGCGAAGCTGGTAAACCTTTGGTTAAAACTTCCTTCTTTGCAGTAGGATCTAAAGTAGGATGCAATAATTGTTCTAAACTTTCTGGATTAATTCTGGTCAATGCCTCTTTTTTTGAAATAACATTTTCATTTACAAGATCCACAGCTATTTTAATAGCAGCATTAGTAGTTCTTTTTCCATTCCTAGTTTGAAGTACCCAAAGTTTCTTTTTTTGTATTGTAAACTCAATATCCTGCATATCCATATAGTGCTCTTCTAACTTATTAAATACAGATATTAGTTCTTCATATTTATCTGGCATAACTTCTTGTAAAGATTTTCCATTATTTTTATCTTTATGATCTATACTTAATGGTTGAGGAGTTCTAATGCCAGCAACTACATCCTCTCCTTGAGCATTAACAAGAAATTCTCCATAAATTTCTTTATCTCCAGTAGAAGGGTTTCTTGTAAAAGCAACACCTGTACAACAATCATCTCCCATATTTCCAAAAACCATTGCCTGAATATTTACTGCAGTACCCCATTCTTCAGGAATATCATTAAGTTTTCTATAAGTTATAGCTCTTTGATTCTTCCAACTATCAAATACCGCTGATATAGCACCCCATAACTGTTCATATGGATCTTGAGGAAAATCTTTTTTTGTTGTTTCTTTAACATGTTCTTTATATTTTTTTACTAACTGCTCTAAACTCTCCTCAGAAAGTTCGGTATCTAACATAACATTATTAGAAATTTTTTTTCTTCTTCTAGAATTTCTTCAAAATCTGAATGGGGTACTCCTAAAACAATATCTGAATACATTTGAATAAACCTTCTGTAACTGTCTAAAGCAAATCTCTTATCATTGCTTGCATTAGACAAATCTATAACGGTTTTGTCATTTAATCCTAGATTAAGTACTGTATCCATCATTCCTGGCATTGATGCTCTACTTCCTGATCTTACTGAAACTAAAAGAGGGTGTTTGCCTCCACCAAAATTAAATTCAAGCTTTTCTTCTATATTTTTTATGGAATTATCAACTTGATCTTTCAATTCATTAGGAAATGTTTTTTCATGTGCATAATAATAATCGCAAACTTTTGTTGAAATTGTAAAACCTGGAGGAACTGATATCCCGAGCTTATTCATTTCAGCTAGATTAGCTCCTTTTCCTCCAAGAATATCTCTCATTGAAGCATTACCATCTGCATTGCCAAAACCAAAGTCATAAACCCATTTACTCATAATTCTTTCCCCTTGATTATTTTGGAAAAATCTATTTCCCTAACAACATAATTTTTTATATTAAATAATAGATATAATCTGTTTGTTTTTAAAAGTATATTCTTATCATTAATTTGAACTTTTTCAAAAAAAATATTGATAGGTTGACTTAAAGTAACTAGTGAATTCATTAACTCATTAAAATCTAAATTTTTTAGTTTTGAGTCTTTTAAAAATATTAAATAAATCTTTTTCGTATCTTGACTGCAATAATTCAGGATTAACATCTGTCACTTCAGTTTTCAGTAGCAGTTTATTCTCACTTTCAAGAATATTTAATACTCTCTTAAATGATTTTAAGAAAACCTCACCTTTTATAGTGTTAATAAAATCAAAAATAGCTTCACACTTTTCATAAATATTATTTATATCGATACTACGTTGATCTAACTTTAAAGCTTTATAGATTAAAAATTTTTCTAAACTTTGGCTCTTAAGTAAGTTTTCAAATCGTTCTAGTATAAAAGTAAAGAATTTTTTTTGTATATTTCAAAATTTTTATCTGATAATAACACTTTTTTAGAATACTCTCGGATAGATTTTTCAATAAATTGATTTAATTTAATGAAAAATTTTCCCTCTATCATAATTCTTATGATTCCAAGGCCTGATCTTCTTAATGCATATGGGTCCTTAGAACTAGTTGGGCCTAGATCTATTAAAAAAAACCCAACTAACGAATCCATTTTATCTATTAAGGCAAGGATTTTGGGATATTTTAGTTGATGGACAAAAGTCGTTAGGACCATTAGGTTTATAATGGTCCTTAATAGCGCTACATATACAACATTATTAAAACCTGACTGCTGCGAATAATAAAATCCCATTATGCCTTGCAATGAAGGAAACTCTCTAACTAGTTCAGTAACTAAATCATTCTTGCAGATATTAATAGAAACTTCTAAATTACGCTTACTTTCATTATCTAATTTTATATTTTCAGCAAAAAAAGTAGCAATTTTTTTTAATCTTAATATTTTATCATGCATACTACCTAATTTATTATGGAAAATAATTCTTTTTAATTCCTGTCCCTTATCTTGAAGTTTGAATTATTATCCTTCATCCAAAAAAAACTAGCATCTTCTAGCCTTGCCTCTATTACTCTTTGTTTGCCGTAAATTATTTTTTTTCCATTATCACTAGGTTTAAGATTTGAGACTATAAGGAAAAAAATTAGATAATGTATTATCTTTATAAAAAAGTGGAAAGTATTTTTGATTTTTTATCATAGATGTAGTCAACACTTCATTAGGAAGTTTTAAATACTTTTTATCAAATTGACCTAAAAACACATTTGGGCTTTCTACTAAATTTACAACTTCATCAATAAGTTGTTGGTTCATAAAAAAGTTTAAACCCTTTTTTTCTTAATTTTTTCTACTTCTTTTAAAATAATATTTTTTCTTTCCTTATGATCAAAATTAATATTTATTCTTTTTAATTTCTGCTCATAGTCATTAAAAGACTTAATTTGAATTTTTTTTTCGATAAATAAATTACTATGCAACGTATAATTTTGAGAAGAATTTCCTAGTAAATCTAATTTATTTTTTTTTTCTCCATATAAACAAAGAATATTTTTTAAAGGTCTAATCCATTTCAGTGATCCATTACCCCACCTCATAGACTTTTTCCAAGGAACTTTTACTAAATTCACTTCCATTATTTTTTTTAATAATGCGATAGTATCAGAGGAAGTAATTTTCTTTTTAATGATATAATAACTACCTTTTTCTGTTTTCTTGATTTCCAGTTTATCAAGTTTGACCTCTTGTGACCTTGCAAAACCTTCTATAGCATTAGTTGATGCTTTTACATTTGGTCCCTTTATTAAAATTTCATCTACCTCATTTTTAAGATTAAAAAAAATAAAAATAAGTCTCTTAGGACCATAATAAACATTGTAATTATCATAAATTAATTTATCTTTTTTAAAACGATTACAAAATGACTGCACTATCTTATCAGCAGAATCTTCAATTAGGCTTGCCGGCATCTCCTCTGACATTAATTCTAAAAAAAAATTATTCATTAGATATTTTCCTGTTTTTTTATATATAATTCACAGCAGCTTTTTGATATTTCTCTTACTCTTTTTATGTATGATGCTCTTTCTGAAACACTTAGCACGCCTCTAGCATCTAATAAATTAAAATAGTGACTAGCTTTTATACATTTTTCATAAGCTGGAATTTCTAACTTTTTTCAATTAAAAATTTTGATTCTTTTTCACAACTTTCAAAATTTGATCTAATAAATTCTGTATTTGCAAAATCAAAGTTATAGTAAGATTGTTGAATTTCGTTCTCTAAAAAAATATCTCCATAAGTATCACCAGTATTACTCCAAACTATATCAAATATATTTTTTTTATCTTGAACTAACATAGCTATTCTCTCCAAACCGTATGTAATTTCTCCACTTACTGGATTACAATCAATACCTCCAACCTGTTGAAAATAAGTAAATTGGGTAACCTCCATACCATTGCACCAAACCTCCCAACCTAGTCCCCATGCACCAAGTGTTGGACTTTCCCAATCATCTTCCACAAACCTAATATCATTATCTTTTAAATTTACCCCTAAACTTTCAAGGCTTTTTAGATACAGCTTTTGTATGTTATTAGGCGATGGTTTTAATAAAACTTGAAATTGAAAATATTGTTGCATTCTATTGGGGTTCTCACCATACCTTCCATCAGTAGGTCTTCTACATTGTTGAATATAAGCACAATTCCATTCTTTTTTCCCAGACTTTTTAAAAGTGTTGCTGGATGAAATGTTCCTGCACCAACCTCTAAATCTGTTGGCTGTACTAATATACAACCCTGAGCTTGCCAAAATTTTTGTAGGTGAAAAATAATATCTTCAAAAGTTAAAAAGTTTTTCATTTTTGAGTTCATTGGTGCATATAGTACACCTTTTTTTAATCTGTTTTACTAACAAAGGTACCACATTCACGCATTCAGTAAGATCTTCTTCATCATATTGATCTTTTTGCTCATTAAGAACTCTGCTTTTAGATTTTCTTTCAAGAAATTTAAACAAATTCCAGACAACGATTAAAATAATTAATAAAAGCAAAATTTTTGGAATGCTAAAACCTAACATAATTTAGTACTATAGGCCGTATTTAGACCATATAATTCTTTCCTCAATATTTTTTATTAAACTATCAATTAAACAATCCGTATTTAAAGCATTACTATTTGACAAGAATTTTTGTTTAAACCATGAAATTTTTTTTGAAAAATCTTTAAATTTAATATCATCACCAAAAATATTTTTCATTACATTATAGTAATCACCTATACCATCTATTAGACCTAACTCTTTAGCTTTAGAACCACTCCAGACTCCCGCATTGAATAACACTTCATCATTTGCCTTAAGTCTTTTACCTCTTCTTTTTTTAACCCAAGCAATAAATTGAGAATGTAAATCCTTTTGTATTGTTAATATCTGTTTAATATCATCCTTTTTTTCTGGAAGAAACGGATCCAAAAGTCCTTTGTTTTTTCCTTGAGAATAGACTCTTCTTTCGATACCAATTTTTTTAATTGCTTCAACTGCTCCAAATCCTGAAGTAATTACGCCAATACTACCAATAATAGAACTTTCCATAGCATAAATCTTATCACCTGCACAACTTAACCAGTATCCTCCTGATGCAGCTAAATCTTCTATAAAACAATATACGGGTATTTCTTTTTCCTTAGCTAAATCTCTTATTCTATTGGCAATTAAAGCTGACTGAACAGGTGAACCACCTGGAGAATTCACCAGTAAAGCTATGGCTTTTATGTTTTTAAAAGAAAAAGCTTTAGTAATCGAATCAGATAAGTCATTTAAATTTAAACCTCCTCTACTACCCAATCTGCTCTCTGTAGATATGATACCTGCTAATTTAATTATTCCTATTATTGACTTCTTTGTAATGAACACTTTATAACCTCAGCTTAAAAAATAATGAATTTATAATGATAACTCTTTAACTTCTTTTTTAAACTATTTTAGTGACAATTTAAATAAAAAATATATGTTATTTATTTTAAAGGTAATATTTCCGGTTTATTTACTAATCAGTAGGATTAAAGTTGCAAAATTTACTATTCAAGAACAAAAAAATTATAGCAAGAACAATAAGACTATAAGTAATGATTCAACTAGTATTATGATGGATCTTATTGAAGATGATTTAAAACTAGTAAACAGTTTTATGATTTCACAAATTAAATCTGAAGTTCCTTTAATTCCACTTTTATCTAAATATTTAGTCAATTCTGGAGGAAAAAGGATTAGGGCAGCATTAACTATTTTGTTTTCTAAATTATTTGGCTACAAATACGGTTCTAGACATATTAACTTAGCAGCATGTATAGAATTAATTCATATGGCTTCTCTATTACATGACGATGTTGTTGATGAAAGTTATTTAAGAAGAGGTAAGGAAACTGCAAATAAAATATGGGGAAATAAGGCAAGTGTATTGGTAGGAGATTTTATTTTTACTAAAGCATTTCAAATTATGGTTGAAGACGAAGATTTAAAAGTCTTACAAAACTTATCGAATGCATCAAAGTCTTTGGCACAAGGTGAGGTTTTACAACTTAGCCTAAAAAATAACTTAGACATTGATACTGAAAAATATTTTAAGGTGATTAAAGATAAAACAGCTAAGTTGTTCTCCTCATCAGCTATGGTAGGAGGAATTATTTCTAAACGCCCGGAGAAAATTATTTCTAAACTAGATAAATTTGGACATAATATTGGTATTGCATTTCAGCTATTAGATGATGCTCTTGATTATGAGTGCTCAGAAAATAATACAGGAAAAAATATAGGAGTTGATTTTAAAGAAGGAAAAATAACTCTTCCAGTACTACTTGCATTAAAAAAAGCTAACTCTTTGGAAAAGACTTTTTGGAAAAGAGTAATAGAAGATTTAGATCAAAAAAAGAATGACTTTAAAAAGCCCAATCTTTACTTAATAAATATAATTGTATAAGTGAGACTAAAACTATTGCTAAAGAATATGCAAAAAAGCAGAGGAAATATTAAAAATATTTCCCCAAAACATTTATAATAGTGCCCTAGTAGATCTTACTAAGTTTGTTTTTACCAGGTCTAACTAAACTAAATTAATATTAGTAACATCATTAATATTTAAGGCTTTAATGATAGCATAACATTGCATACCTTTTTTTATATTTAATTTACTATATGATTTTTTTGTTAGAAGAGCCTTAATAGTATTTTTTTCATAGTTTAGAATTAAACAAGCTAATCCTTCCTGAAAGACAACTTCTTCAATATTTGTTTTTAAATAATTTAAGGAACTTAACTTATCAGGAATTACAGTAGAAATTATTATATCAGTAGCTTTTATTTTTACTATTACATTTTGATCCAAATATAGTGTATTTGAAAATACTGTAAGACTATCTTTTCCAAATTTTATTTTAGTTAATCCCTCTGATAAATTTGCTTTTATGACCTTTCCTTTAATATAAGAGTCTCTAAAAATAAAATTTTCATTTTTATTATAAAAATTTATTGATTTGTCTCGGTTTCCAGAATATATCAAAGTACCATTTTTAATAAAATGAACACAATTTGCTAATATAAATGTCTCTGATATTGAATGTGAAACGTAAATAGCTGGAATACTTAAAATTTCATTAATTTTAACAATATATTTAATTAACTCATCTTTTTTATCCTGATCTAATGATGCTAATGGTTCATCCATAAGTAATAAGTCTGGTTGACAAAGTAGCGCTCTTCCTATTGCTACTCTTTGCTTTTCACCACCAGATAAATTATATGGAAACCTATGAAGAAGATGGCTTAGACTTAATAAATTTATAACTTCATCATAATGAAAATTCTTTTTTTTTTATAGTTTAGTTTTAACCCATAAAGTAAATTATTTTTAATGCTTAAATGTGGGAAAAGCCTTGAGTCTTGAAAAACATAACCAATATTCCTTTTGTGAATAGGCACAAAAATATTTTTATTTGTATCTTCTAATGTTTTATTATTAATTATTATTTTACTTTCTTTTGCTTTATTTATGCCAGCTATACAATTAATAATGGAGGTTTTACCTGCACCAGAAGGACCAAAAAAACAATTTATGCCTTCTTTTAAGTTTATATTAACATTAATTAAAAAGTTAGATATTTTTGTTTTAATTGATACTATATTTTTCATTACGTCTCTCTTTTATTTCTTAGAATTCTATCAAAAATGATTTCTGATAATATTAAGGCTGATATAGAAATAAATATTCGATATTAAAGTCAATCTCATTGCCATTAACTCTCCATTAGGACTTGTAAAAAATTATAAATTGCTGTTGACAATGTTTGAGTTTCTCCAGGTATATTTGATACAAAAGTTACAGTAGCACCAAATTCTCCTAAGGCACGAGCAAAGCATAAAGAAAACCCTGCCACTATTCCTGGTAAAGCTAAGGTAAAGTTATACTAATAAAAACTAACAGCCTATTAGCACCCATAGTTTTTGCCGCTTCTTCATATTTAATATCTATCATTTCAATTGATGCTTTTATTGCTCTAATCATTAATGGGAAGCCCATAATAGCACATGCTAATGCAGCACCAGTCCATTTAAAAGCAAAAGTAAAGTTAAAATACTCTAATAAAAATTTTCCTACAAAACCATTAATGCCAAAAACAATAAGTAATATATATCCTGTAACAACCGGAGGCAAAACTAAGGGTAAATTTAAAAGACTAATAAAAAACTTTTTAAATAAGAATTCTTTTCTTGCAAATAAATATCCTAAGAAGATTGCTAGTGGTAAACTAACTAAAGATGCGGTGAATGCAATCTTTAATGATAAATAAATAGCGAGTATTTCTTCTTGAGACAAATCTATCATTTTAATGTTTCAAACCCCCACTTTAAAGTTTTAGACAAACTTCTCTTATCCAAAAAAAAATTATATAGTTCTATGGTCTCCTTTTTTTCGTTCAAAGCTGTTATAGGATATATAATTTTTTTGTGTTTTTCCCCTTTAATATAATAAACTATTTTCACTTTAGTGTTTCCTAAAGCCTCTGTTTTATAAACTATTCCAAATTCTAGTTCATTTCTAGCAACATAATTTAATGCTGTTCTTACATTAGTACTCTCTACATATTTTTTCTTAATATTTTTCCAAATACCAGCATTCTCTAAAAAATCTTTTGCATACATACCAGCTGGAATAGAATTAGTCATAGCTAAAGATATTTTTGTTTTGCTATTTAAAAAAAGCATTTTCAACTTCCTTGATATTAGTAAATTCATTTACACTATTTTTTTTATTAGTGATTACTACTAATGAATTATAAATAAAATCTTTTCTAAATTTTTTCGATATTATTTTTTTTCTTTCTAAATAATCCATCCATTCAACATTAGCTGAAATAAAAATATCAGGATTTGCTCCATTTTTTACTTGCATTACTAATTGTGATGTTCCCATAAATACTGGTTTTATATTAATATTTTTTTGTAAGGTTTCATATGAATTTATTAACTCCTTAATTACTTCACTCAAACTTATTGGTGCATACAATAGAACAGTTTTTTTATGACTTTTACTTGATAATGAAAAAGTCATAATAAAAATAATTAAAGAAATAAAAAGTATTTTACATATTTCAAATTTTTTTATAATAAATTTAAAAAAAACTAGCATTGAATATAAATTTCATTCATTATTCTTAGATTAAATTTATAGGCTTAAAATTGAAACTTTTTATCAGTATATACTTTTTCATAATATTCATAATTATTTGCATAGTAGCTTTAAATGAGTTTAATTTTTAATACGTAATTTTCAATACAATAGTTGACATTTATAAAATCTTCATTAAAACAGTAATTCAATTTGAGGTATTTATGTTAATAGATAAAAATGTGGTTAAAAAAAATAAAGAAGACGAATTATGCGAAACTAAAAATTGGCAAAGTAATAGGTGGAAAAACGTTTCTAGAGATTACACTGCAGAGGATGTTAAAAAACTTAGTGGTTCACTAAGAATAGAGCATACTATTGCAGATAAAGGAGCAAAAAAACTATGGAATTTGTTAAATTCAGAGGATTATATTAACACATTAGGGACATATACAGGTAATATGGCCGTTCAACAGGCTAAAGCAGGTTTAAAAGCAATATATGTATCAGGTTGGCAAGTTGCTGCTGATGCTAATTTATCAGGTAACATTTATCCAGATCAAAGTTTATACCCAGTAAATAGTGTTCCCGAAGTGGTTAACAGAATTAATAAAGGATTTTTAAGAGCAGACCTAATACAAACTATGGAAAAATGTGAAGGAGTTAGTACAGATAATATTGATTATTTTCTTCCTATTATTGCAGACGCTGAAGCAGGTTTTGGCGGACCACTAAATGTTTTTGAACTTATGAAAAGTATGATAGAAGCTGGAGCTTCTGGTGTTCATTTTGAAGATCAATTATCATCTGAAAAAAATGTGGGCACTTAGGAGGGAAAGTATTAGTTCCTACATCTAATTTTGAAAAATACTCAACACAGCTAGATTAGCAAGTGATGTTCTAAATGTGCCAACAGTGATTATGGCTAGAACTGATGCAAATGCTGCAAAATTATTAACTAGTGATATCGATGAGCGTGATAAGCCATTTTTAACTGGCGAAAGAACTCCAGAAGGTTTCTTTAGAATAACAGGAGGATTAGATTGTGCTATTGCAAGAGGCATTGCTTATGCCAAGTATGCAGATCTAATTTGGTGTGAAACTGATAAACCAGATATAGATGAAGCAAAAAGATTTGCTGATGCAATTAAAAAGGTATATCCAGAAAAAATGCTAGCCTATAATTGTTCTCCTTCGTTTAATTGGAAAAAACACTTAGATGATTCGCAAATTTCTAACTTTCAAAAAGAACTAGGAGCTATGGACTATAAATTTCAATTTATAACCTTAGCCGGATTTCATAATCTAAACCTAACAACTTTTAATTTAGCAAAAAATTATGCTCTCACAGGAATGTCCGCTTATGCAAACCTTCAAGAAGAAGAATTTGCTAAAGAATCAGAAGGATATACTGCAATCAAACACCAAAGAGAAGTAGGCGTAAGCTATTTTGACAAAGTATCTGAAATAATATCTTCAGGAGAAAGCTCTACAACAGCTATGCAAGATTCTACTGAAAGTGAACAATTTTAAAATGACAGAGGAAACTAATAATAAAGGTATGCAACAAGCAAAAGGTGGAGTTTTAGCACAATCTGATATTGAGTTGTTAAGAAAATCATTAGAGTTTTACATTAAAAATTCTGATGACCTTAGTTCTACAGAAGAGTCTAAAGCAAGCTTATTATTTCATAGATTAGGAAGAATGGAAATAAAGTAAGTTTCTAACTTTTAATTTGCTCTTGTAGAGATTTGAACTCTAACCACAGGTTTCGAAGACCCGTATGCTATCCATTACACCACAAGAGCTAATTTATTTTATATCAAAATATTAACTAACACTATTATTCATAATTTTATTTAAAAAAAAAATAATTCGCTAACTTACATTTTTTGCAAGCAGATTTGTAAAATTTAATTTTTAATGTAAATTTATTTTATGAAAGATTTTATACTTTCAATATTAACAATTCCTGGTCTATTTATATTATTATATTTCTTTGGATTAGTTTCTCAAGGATATAAAAAAAAACTTAAAATTTTTTCATCGTGTTTATTTATAATGTTTGTAATCAGTTTACCTTTTTTGGTAAAATTTTCAGTTATCCATTACTTGGACTTCCTAAGTTTTTTATATCCAGTGATTTAAATGATGTAAAATCAGCTGTGGTATTAACTGGAGGTATATATAAAAATATAATTAATAAATGGCAACCTAGTAAAAATACTGAGGAAAGAATTTTATATGCAAAAAAAATTTTAAATAAAAAAGACATACCTATAATAATATCTGGTGGCATAACTCAAAAGAATGCTCCCAGCGAAGCTGAAGTAGCTAAAGAGTTTTACAATTTAGTTGATGCTGAAGTTGAAACTGAAAGTTTAAATACCTATCAAAGCGCACAAAATTTAAAAAATTATTGTAAAATTTTTAATAATAATTTGATAATTATTACGGATATCTTTCATTCTTTAAGAAGCTATTTATCTTTTAAAAGTCAAGGATGTAATACAATACTTTATAATTATAATAGTTATTCTATTGTGCTTAAAGATTTTATACCAAGCCTTTATGGCTTTTCACTTTTTAATAGATGCGGTTCATGAATATATAGCTATTATTTACTATTTAGTATCATTTAAAATTAATTTATTGAGCCTATTTTAAATCACTAATTTAAAGACATTGGATATTTTATATTTAATTTAATATTTAAGGGGCTACTCATATTAGAATTTATTTTCTTAGCTATTGGCATATTAATTTCTCCAAAACCATTTACTCCAGCAAATAGCCCAAAACCCTGAATAATATTTAATTTTCCTGCACAATATGCATCACCATTTATTCCTGCTGTAGTATTGCAATCCCAGTCAAATATTAAAATATCTTCGTTGTTATTATTTTTTATATAACAAAACCCCCTTAAATCTTCAATTACTGCAAAACCACAGCTAAAACCCTTCCTTTATATGATCTACCTATGAAATCACATTCTAAATTTGCATTAGCAAAATTTTTATCTTCTACACTTTCCGTTTTACCATAAAAAGCACCACTAAGGATTTCATCTTCGCCTACACTTTTTGTATTAATAATATTACTTGCACTAAGCTTTACATCAATTTTTACTTTAAGTAATTCATTTTCACCTTTCAAATAATTTGAAAAAACGAAAATTAAAAATATAATAATTGTTCTGATATACATAGCCATTATTAATATATTAATAAAAAAAAAATTAACATCTACAAAAACCTTTTAATTTATATTTAATAATATAAAGTATTTATAAATTTAATAGAGAAAAAAAAATGGGAAGTATACTAACCTCTTTAAACAAAACAATAATAGTAAGTACTTTAATTACTATATTATTTTTTCTTTATTTTTTTGCAGACGGAGGAAATATTGATGTTTATTTTTGGCAATTTCTTTTTAGGTACATTCATGTTCTAGCCGGTACTATGTGGATAGGATTACTTTGGTACTTTAACTTTGTTCAAATACCAAATATGCCTAAAATTCCTGATGACCAAAAACCTGCTATTGGGAAAGTAATTGCTCCAGCTGCACTTTGGTATTTTAGATGGGGTGCAATGTTCACACTTATATCAGGATTAATTTTAGCTCATTTAAATGGCTACCTAGCTTCAGCTTTACAATTAGGAATATTATCAGGTAGTAGCAGAGATACAGCTATTGGCATAGGTATGTGGATGGCAATTATAATGTTTATTAATGTTTGGTTTGTTATATGGCCTAACCAAAAAAAGCGTTAGGAATTGTTGACGCAGATGCAGATACTAAAGCAAAATCAGCAAGAACTGCTATGCTATTTTCTAGAACTAATACTCTATTATCAATTCCAATGCTATTTGCAATGGTTTCTGCTCAAAATATTTGGGCATAAAAGAAAATAAACCTAAGAGTAACCGATTGTTACTCTTAGGTTTTAACTTAAATATTCTCTAATTAATTTTCCTGCTGTATTTTTATTTTTATTAACACCATTAACCCATATTTCTTTTATCCCAATGGGATCTACAATTAATCTATCCGATTTAGCAGGAAGGTCATCTTTTCTATATGCAGTAGATGTGTTTATTTTATTTGGATCAAACAAAATCATATCTGCAAAATAACCAGGAACTAATCTTCCTCTTTTAGGAATTCTACATATATCTGCTTGTTTACCCGTTAAATTATAAACTGCCTCCTCTAAAGAAAAAACTTTTAACTTTCTAGTCCACTTAGACAATAACTCTATTGCATATCCTGCATCACATAAAAGAGATGTATGTGCGCCTGCATCCGATAATGCTATAGAGGCATATTGATGTTTTAATAGTTTTTGAACTTGTTTATTGTCTGAGTTTAGAAGTTCTGCTGCAAATAAATCTTCAAATCCATCATTAATGGCATTATCTAATAACCAATCAAATGGTTCTTTATTATAAAAGTTTGCAATTTCTACTAAATTCATTCCTATATGTTTTAAAAGATTAGCACGTTTTGTATTTATTAATTTTATTTTTTCCCAATTTCCAACAAATAGTTTATTTTTAGTTGTATCTAAAATTTCATTTAAAACTGCTTTTCTGAATTCTTGATTTTTTAAAACATTTTTTCTATCTTCAACAGTATTTTGAATCATATAATCTTTCCAAGCCAATAAACCTTCTAGCATATAGGGCTCATTCATAGTAAATTCCATAGTTAATGGTCTACATGAAACTTGTCCCCAAATTTCATAGCCTTTATTATTTGCTTTAGTAATATCTTCTAAAACATTATAAGCCCAACTTTTTTCATAGGATTATCTAACAGTGCTGCAACCATAGTTGGCCTTTCAACACTTCCTAATAACTGAATGATGTCTTTAATTTCCGTATCATTAGATTTAGTTAGCATAAATATTCCTCTTCCATCAATTGCCATTGCTTTTATAAGTCTACTAATTTCTTCTCTGCTAGCAAACCTAGACGGCATAGGAATACCATTAGTACCATTATGTCCTTCAAAAGTAGAAGTAGCGAAACCTATAGCTCCACTTCTCATAGCATCAGATACTATTTTTTCCATTTCAATAATTTCATCTTCTCTCGCCTCCCTTTGCATTGCTTCTTCACCCATAGTCCATATTCGTAATGCTGAATGACCAATATAGGAACAAATATTTAAAGCAAGGTTTTTACTTTCTAATAAAGATAAATACTCATGATAACTTTCATAATTCCAATCAATACCTTTTTTTAAAGTGTTATAAGGCATTCCTTCAACTTTTGTTAAATTTTTAATATTTAATTCTCGATGCTTTGGTTTACAAGGAGCAATAGTAAAACCACAGTTTCCTATTATAGCAGTAGTTACTCCTAAGTCTAAGGAAGGAGAAGCAGTCGCATCCCAGGTTAATTGAGCGTCATAATGAGTATGGACATCTATAAATCCAGGGCATAAAACTAAACCCTCAGCATCATAACATTCCTTTGCTGATCCTAAATTTTTACCTCTTTCTACAATAATACCATCAATAACACCAATATCACTATGAAATGCCTTTAAGCCTGTACCATCAACAATTTTAGCATTTTTAATTTTTAAATCATACATAACAAAAACTCTTATTGATTAGCATATGCTCTTGCTACTCTGCTATTAGGTAATCTTTTCATATAATTACTAATGTACCAAGAAACCTCTATTATTTTTTCAAGTTTAATCCCGTTTTTATCCCAATGCCGTTAAGCATATATAAAACGTCTTCTGTAGCAACATTTCCAGTAGCTCCTTTAGCATATGGACAACCTCCAAGGCCTGCTACTGAAGTATCTAAAGTCTGAACTCCCATTTGCAACACTGCATAAATATTTGATAAAGCCTGTCCATATGTATCATGAAAGTGAGCAGCTATCTTTTCTATATTTACTTTTTTAGATACTAATTCAAATAGTTTGATCGCATCAAAAGGTGTTCCACATCCAATTGTATCACCTAAAGAAACTTGATAACAACCTTGTTCAATTAAAAATGATGCTAACTCTGCTGTACTTTCATAACTAACTTTTCCTTCGTATGGGCAACCTAATACACAACTTAAATACCCTCTTACTTTTATATTATGTTTTTTTACCTCACTAATTATTTCTTCTACTCTTTTTAAAGATTCACTTACGGTACAATTAGTATTTTTTTTTGAAAATGTTTCAGAAGCAGTTACAAAGACACAAACAGTGTCAGCTTTTTTTCAATAGCTTTTTGAACACCTTTTAAATTAGGAGTTAATACTGGAAAAGATGTTGTTTCTGGCTTATTAATTTTATCAATAATAATTTCACTATCTGCCATTTGAGGAACCCATTTAGGTGAGACAAAAGAACCAATTTCTATTTCTTTAAAATTACAATTAATTAATTTATTTATTAAATTAACTTTAACATCTATAGGTATTATTTCTTTTTCATTCTGAAGCCCATCTCTAGGCCCTACTTCATATAAATTAACTTTTCTAGGAAATGTCATTTTGCCAATCAGGATTACTTTTATTTAAAAATGCCTTTATACCTTTTTGACCTTCTTCTGAAACTCTAAGGTCTGCAATATTTTCTGCTGCATAACTTATAACATCATCAGATATACTCTTTGAATAAATATTCTGTAAGTAAGCTTTAATAGCTGTTTGAGCTTTTGGTCCTCCTAATAATAACTTATTAATTAGAATGTTTCTTTCATTAATTATATCTTTTGTGCTAACAAACTTATCAATAAGGTTAAGTGTAGCAGCCTCATCAGCATTAAAAATTTCTCCAGTCAAAAATAATTTTTTTGTGTTAGTATAACCTAAATTTCTTAATATATAAGGACCTATCATTGCTGGAATAATACCTAGTTTTACCTCTGAAAAGCAAAATTTTGATTTACTATCTGCAATTTTAAAATCACATACACTAAGCAAACCTAATCCACCTCCAAAAGCATGCCCATTAATTATAGCTATTGTAGTACAATAAAACTCATCTATTTTTCTTAACATTTTAGAAAACTTCAATGCATCATTTTTATTTTCCTCCAGTGTCAAATTTATAGACTGCTTCATCCATTCTAAATCTGCTCCGGCAGAAAATGCTTGGCCTTCTCCTGTAATAATAAGAATTCTAATTTCTTTTTCTTGCTTAAATCATCTAAACAATTATTTAATTCATCAAGCATTATTGTGTTTATTGCATTTCTTGCTTTAGGGTTATGAAGAGAAATTTGTAAAACTTTTTCTTTTATGTTTTTAATTTTAATAAAATTATATTCCATATGAATTACATCCTAAATATACCAAATTTTCCATTTTTCCTTTTAGAGTTTAAACTATTCAACAACCCTAAAGCTATTTTTTTTCTGGTTTCTAAGAGGGTCTAATATTCCGTCATCCCATAACCTAGCAGATGCATAATAAGGCGAGCCTTCATAATCAAATTGATCTATTATCTCTTTTTGAAAATTTAGCCTTTTTTCAGCTTTCCATTTTTTTTCCTAGCTTTTCATATTGAGCTTCTTTTACAGAGCTTAAAACGTTTGCTGCTATTTCTCCACCCATTACTGAAATTTTAGAATTAGGCCATGAAAATAAAAATCTTGGACTATAAGCTCTCCCCACACATAGCATAATTACCTGCACCAAATGAGCCTCCTATTATTAATGTAAGTTTTGGGACCGTAACTGTTGATACTGCATTTACTAATTTAGCTCCATCTTTAGCTATTCCTTTTTCTTCATAAGACCTACCAATCATAAAACCTGCTATATTTTGTAAAAAAAGTATAGGAATTCCTCTTTGTTCACAAAGTTGAATAAAGTGAGTAGCTTTTAGAGATGACTCAGAAAATAAAATTCCATTATTAGCTACTATTCCAATTGGTATACCCATTAAATAGGCAAAACCAGTTACTAAAGTAGTTCCATAATTAGCCTTGAATTCATCTAACTCTGAATTATCAACTAATCTTGCTATTATTTCTTTAACATCATATTGTTCTTTAAGTTCCGTAGGTAAAATTCCATAGATTTCGTGTGGGTCATATTTTGGGTCAGCTGCATCTTTTAAATTAAGATCATATTTTTTCTTATAATTAAGGTTTTTCATAATTGATTTTATTATGTTAAGTGCATCATAATCATCATTTGCAAAATAATCTGCCACACCTGATAATTTAGTATGTAATTCTGCCCCTCCTAAGTCTTGTTCATTAGTTATCTCTCCTGTTGCAGCCTTAACTAAATGTGGCCCTCCTAAAAAAATTGTTCCATTTTTCTTAACAATGACTGTTTCATCTGACATTGCTGGAATATAAGCACCACCTGCTGTACAAGAACCTAGAACTGCTGATATTTGTGGAATTCCAACTGATGACATATTAGCCATTTCAAAAAATATTCTTCCAAAACCTTCTTTATCGGCAAAAATTCCTGTTTGCTCTCTTAAGTTTGCCCCTCCAGAGTCCACTAAATTAATACATGCTAGATTGTTTTCTTTAGCAATCTCTAAACCTCTTAGGTGTTTCTTTAATGTAATTGGAAAATAAGTACCACCTTTTACCGTTGCATCATTTGCAATTATCATGCTATCTCTACCCGATACCTTACCTATAACACATACAATAGAACCTGAAGGAGTTTCGTTGTTATTTAAATCATAACCTGCTAACTCACCAATTTCAAAAGCATTATCTTTGTCATCAAGTAAATGGGCTATTATTTCTCTTGGTAGAACTTTACCTCTACTAATATGACGTTTTCTAGATTCTAGTGAACCACCAATATTAATAATTCTTTTTTTTTTTTTTTAGATCAGAAACTAATTCACTCATTCTATCAAAGTTATTTTGATAGTTTAAGCTTTTTAGATTTATATTAGATTTGATTATCAATTGATTATTTCCAATGTTAAAGCAGTTGCTTCTCCACCTCCAATACATAATGAAGCTACTCCTTTTTTGAGATTATTTTTTTTCAATGCATTAATTAAAGTAGTAACTATTCTTGTACCTGATGCTCCCACTGGATGACCTAAAGCACAGGCTCCTCCATATATATTGAGAATATCGTTAGAAATTCCTATATCCTTCATTACTGCCATAGGAACTACAGCGAATGCTTCATTAACTTCGAAAAGGTCAACATCAGTCTTTTTCCAACCTGACTTTTCTAATACTTTTTCAATTGCTCCTATTGGTGCAGTAGTGAACCATTTTGGTTCTTGACTATTGGTTGAATGATCTATAATTCTAGCAAGTGGTTTAATTCTCTTTTCTGTGCTTCAGACTCAAGCATCAAAATTACAGAAGAAGCTCCATCAGAAATAGACGAAGAGTTTGCAGCAGTAACTGTTCCATTTTTTCTAAAGGCAGGCTTTAAAGTTGGAATTTTTGTTATATCTGATTTAAAAGGTTGTTCATCTTTATTAATAATAATTTCATTTTTCCTATTTAAAACTTTAATTGGCACTATTTCTGATTCAAATGTTCCATCTTCATTTGCTTTTTTAGCTCTCTCTAAAGAAGTTATAGCAAAGTTATCTTGTTGTTCTCTTGTAAATTGATAATGCTCTGCAGTGTCCTCTGCAAAACTTCCCATTAACTTACCTTCCTCATATGCATCCTCTAATCCATCTAAAAACATATGATCTTTAACATCAGAATGTCCCATTCTAAAACCTTTTCTTGCTTTAGATAATATATAAGGGGCATTAGTCATATTTTCCAAACCACCTGCAACTACAATATTGTTTTGCTTAGCTTTTATACTATCATGTCCAAACATAATAGACTTCATACCTGATCCACACATTTTGTTAATAGTTGTCGCTCCACTTTCAGAAGGAATACCTGCTCCCATTGCTGCTTGTCTTGCAGGAGCTTGTCCCAAACCAGCAGGTAAAACACATCCCATTATAGTTTCGTCAATTTCTTTAGGATTAATAGATATATCATTTATATTTTTTCTCAATTACTCTACTTCCAAGTTCTGTGGCTTTTAAACTCTCAAAGTTTCCCTGAAAACTTCCAATAGGTGTTCTTTTTGCACTTACAATTACTACTTTATCATCATTCATTTTCTTCTCCTTTAAATAATTTTAAGAATTTTTTTTAAAAATTTCACGACCAATTAACATTCTTCTGATTTCATTTGTACCAGCACCAATATCATATAACTTTGCATCTCTGAGAAGTCTTCCAGTTGGATAATCATTAATATAACCATTTCCTCCTAGACATTGAATAGTTTCTAATGACATCCAAACTGCTTTTTCAGATGAGTAAAGCAATACTCCAGCAGCATCCTCTCTTGTAATATTTCCTCGATCACAAGCTTTTGCAACATTATATACATATGATTTACATGCATTCATTGTAGTATACATATCAGCAATTTTACCCTGCATTAACTGAAATGATCCTATTGATTGACCGAATTGTTTTCTATCTACGATATAAGGTAAAACTATATCCCAACAGGCTGACATTATTCCAATAGGCCCACCACTTAATACAGCTCTTTCATAATCTAAACCGCTCATTAAAACTGTTACTCCATCATTATATTTACCAAGAATATTTTCAAAAGGAACAATACAGTTATTAAAGACCAATTCTGCTGTATTAGAACCTCTCATTCCTAATTTATCTAACTTTGGAGAAACAGAGAAACCTGGAAAGTTTTTTTCTATAATAAATGCTGTTATACAATTATTTTTTTTGTCAGCCTCATCATTGGTTTTAGCATAAACTACAAAAGTATTAGCATTAGGCGCATTAGTAATCCACATCTTAGTTCCATTAAGACAAAATTCATCTCCCTTTTTTTCAGCCTTCAGTTTCATACTAACAACATCTGATCCCGCACTTGGCTCACTCATAGCTAAAGCACCTACATGGTCTCCTGAAATTAACTTAGGAAGATATTTTTGTTTTTGTTTCTCAGTTCCATTTAATGTAATCTGATTTACGCACAAATTGGAATGAGCTCCATAAGACAACCCAACAGAAGCAGATGCTTTGCTTATTTCTTGCATTGCGATTACATGTTCTGTGTAGCCTAACCCACTACCACCATATTTTTCTTCAGCTGTAATACCTAATAAACCTAATTCTCCCATTTTTTTCCATAAATGAGATGGAAAATCATTTTTTTTATCAATATCTTCAGCTAAAGGTGCTATTTCTCTTTTACAAAACTCTTGTATACTGTCCTTTAAAACTTCTATATCTTTACCTAAATCAAAATCTAATTCTTTGAAAGTATTGGGAATCATAGCTTTATTATAGTAATTATTATTATATTAACAAGTAGTTTGCTAATGCTAAAAAAATAACAAAACCAAGAATGTCAGTAATAGTAGTCAATATAACTGTAGCTGCTACAGCAGGATCAATTTTAAAATATGATAATATTAAAGGTATAGCTGCTCCAAAAGTTCCTGCTAAAATAAGATTAAAAAGCATTGCAAAAGCTATGATAGAGCCTAATAAATAATCTTTAAACCAAAGCCCTGTAACAATACCAATTAGCAAGGCAAAAAATATTCCATTATATGCTCCAACGAGGATCTCTTTTCCAAATACTCTCAGCGAGTTAGAAGATGTTAATTCTCTGGTGGCCATAGCTCTCACTGCCACTGTTAATGTTTGAGTTCCAGCATTTCCTCCCATTGAAGCAACTATCGGCATTAGAATTGCTAATGATACCAACTTATCAAGAGCTGTTTCAAAAAACGCTATTGATATTGAGGCTAAAATAGCAGTAATTAAATTAATAGCTAGCCACCCGAACCTGCTTCTCGCAGTTTTAAAAGCAGCTAAATAAAGGTCTCCCTCTCCTGTTACTCCTCCTAATTTATGCATATCCTCATCAGCTTTTTGTCTTATTAGATCTACTACATCATCTACAGTTATCATACCTATCAGCCTTCCTCTTGCATCAACTACTGGAGCTGATGTTAATTCATATTGGTCAAATAAAAATCCAATATCTTCTCGTTTATCATTAACACTTACTATCTTAGGATTGGTAGTCATAATATCTGAAATTTTAACTTCTCTTTTTTTCTCATTGCTATGTGAAGAGGCACTGTTCCAACAGGGATATGTCTTGAGTCTACAGCAAATAATGCGTAAAATTCATCAGGTACTCTTTTGGACATTCTTAGATAATCAACTACCTGACCTATGTTCCAAGATACTGGAATTGAAACATAATCAGTCTGCATAATTCTACCTGCTGAGTCTTCATCATAGGTTAAGGCTTTTTTTATTAATTTTTGTAATTCCTTAGGTAAGTTTTTTAAAACTTCCTTTCTTAGTGCTTCCTCACATATCTCTAATACATAAGTAATATCATCAGTGTCTAACTCAGATAACATTCTTACAAGATGACTTATTTCAAACTCCTCTATTATATCTAGCAATATAGGAACATTCATAGAGGGTAATGTCTCAGAAGGAAAATTTTCTTTTATAATTTTCACTATTTTTTTCTATCTTCACTATTTAATGTTTCTAGTAAATCAGCAGTATCAGCAGGATGAAGTTCTTCAATTAAATTTATTATAAAAGTAAAGTTATCATTACCTAGTTCAGATGTTACTTTAGTAATTAAATCACTATTTAAAATAATTAATGAGTTACTTGGTTTTTTTTTCATAATTTTTTACTAAATATTTTTTTATAATTAACATATATTTTATTTATGAAAAATATAGAAATATTAGAGTCTAAAAAAATAATTGATTACAAGTTTGCTATAAAATATATGGAAGAAAAGCTTTTGGATGTAAAAAATAATACCTCAAAAGAGTTAATATGGTTTTTAGAACACCCTTCAATTTATACAAGTGGTAGAGGAAACCCTGTAAACCAAAACTATATTAATAAAATTCCAATATATAATTCAGGCAGAGGAGGAAAAATAACTTGGCATGGCCCTGGACAAAGAATCATTTATTTTATAATAGACCTGAAAAAAAGAGAACTTGATATCAGGAGATTTGTTAGTAATATTGAAAAATTTATAATAGAGTCGCTTTCAGAACTAGATATAAAAGCTTACAAGAAAAATAATATTGTAGGAATATGGACATTGGATAAAAAAAAGAAGCTAAAATTGGTTCTTTAGGACTAAGAGTAAGAAAAGGTATAATTTATCATGGGTTATCCTTAAATGTATCCTGTGATCTATCAAACTTTTATAAAATTGATCCTTGCGGAATAAAAAATTCTAGGGTTACTTCAGTAAAAAATTTAAAAAACCTTATTAATAAAAACGAAGTAGATGAAGTTTTAAAAAGAAAACTTAAAATTCTTTTTTACTAAGCAAATGTAATAAGCATCTCATCTGCAGATACTGATTGATTTTCTTTTACTAAGATTTCCTTAATAGTGCCATTAAAATCAGACTTAATTATATTTTCCATTTTCATAGCATCTAATATTAATAAACTATCTCCTTCTTGCACTTTATCTTTTTCTTTTACTAAAACTTTAGTTACTTTTCCAGGCATCGGAGATACTATATTTTTTAGTTTATTATTTATATTTTCTTTGGGTAATATACTATACATCTGATAAGTATTTTTTCTAAAAATATTAATCTGAGTTTCTGTACCATTAAAAAAACCTTAAGAAAACTTTCCTGATTATTTACTCTCCCTTTTATTTTTTTTTTCATTTATATAAACTTCTATAATTTTATTAATATGATCAATTTGATAGCTTAATTCTTTTAAAGAATTATTTAGCATAATTGAAATAAAGTTATCTTTAATTGAATTTATATTTATTTCATATTCATCGTATTGCCAACTGACTAACCAATTTTTTGATATATTTTTAATATCTGTATTAATACTGTACAGATAATTTATGTGATAACTAATTGCTAATAAAATAATTGATTCCTGTTCTTCTTTATTATCTATTTTACCTTCGTAACCATTATCATAGGTCTCGGCAATAAAATTTGTGTTAATTTCTCCCTTAGCAAAGGCTTCTTTTTTATAAATATCCATTAAAAAGTCTATATTGGTTTCAATGCCCTCAACAGTCACATCTCTTAATGCTATTTGCATCTTACTTAAGGCATCATTTCTATCTTTTCCTTTAGAGATAATTTTTGCAAGCAATGAATCATAATAAATAGAAACCTCTCCTCCTGATTGATACCCATTATCAACTCTTATGTCACCGACAGGATAGTTAATATTTACAAGCCTTCCCGCTGAAGGTAAAAAATTCTTTTTGGTGACTCAGCACATAATCTTGATTCAAAAGCCCAGCCTTGAACTTTAACATCATTTTGTTTAATTTTTAATTTTTTATTATTAGCAACATGAATCATTTCTTCCACTAAATCTATACCTGTTACTAACTCAGTTACAGGATGTTCAACTTGTAATCTTGTATTCATTTCTAAAAAGTAAAAATTTTGTTTCTGATCAACTACAAACTCTACAGTTCCTGCAGATGAATAATTTACCTCCCTAGCCAAGCTTATAGCTTGTTCACCCATTTTAACCCTAGTAATATTATCAATAAAAGAACTAGGAGCTTCTTCAATAATTTTTTGATGTCTTCTTTGAATAGAACATTCTCTTTCACCTAACCATATGATATTGCCGTGATTATCAGCTAAAATTTGCATTTCTATATGTCTTGGCTTTTCTATATATTTCTCTATAAAAACTCTATCGTCGCCAAAAGCATTTAAAGCCTCATTTTTAGCAGCAGTTAATAATTCTTCAAATTCATTTTTATCTCTAGCAATTCGCATACCTTTACCACCACCACCTGCAGAAGCTTTTATCATTACTGGATAACCAATTTTTTTTGCTTCATTTAACCCTTCTCTAACATTCTTAATAGCATGTTCATAGCCTGGAATACAATTAACACCTGCTTTTTTTGCAATTTTTTTTGATTCTATTTTATCTCCCATCAATTCTATAGCTTTATATGAAGGTCCTATAAAAATAATTTTTTCTTTATTTAGTTCTTTTACAAAACCTGAATTTTCTGAAAGAAAGCCATAACCAGGATGAATTGCATCTACAGAGAACTTCTTTGATATTTCAATTAATTTTTCAGTATTTAAGTATGAACCTTTCAGGGGATCGTCTCCTAATAAATAGCTTTCGTCACAATATGTTAAATGCAGTGAAGCACTATCATCTTTTGAAAAAACTCCTACAGTTTTAATACCTAATTTTTTACATGATTTTGCTATCCTGATAGCAATTTCACCTCTATTTGCAATTAAAACTTTTTTAATCATTTTATTATAATGGAATATTATCGTGCTTTTTCCAAGGGTTTTTAAGATCTTTATTGCGTAGTATTTTAAAAGCATTTATTACTTTAATTCTGGTAATATCAGGCTTTATGACTTCGTCAATATATCCTCTAGATGCAGCAATATAAGGATTAGAAAATTTTGTCTCATAATCTATGATATGTTCTTTTAAAGCTTTTTCATCTGCATTTTTATAAATTATTTTAGCCGCTCCTTCAGCACCCATTACAGCTATTTCTGCGGATGGCCAAGCATAATTGATATCTCCTCTTAAATGTTTAGATGACATTACATCATATGCTCCCCCATAAGCTTTTCTAGTTATCAAAGTAACCTTTGGAACAGTTGCTTCTGCATAAGCAAATAATAATTTTGCACCGTGTTTTATTATACCATTAAACTCTTGATCAGTGCCTGGCAAGAAACCTGGAACATCTACTAATGTTAATAAAGGTATATTAAAACAATCACAAAATCTAACAAACCTTGCCGCTTTCCTTGAAGAATTAATGTCTAAACATCCTGCTAATGCCAATGGTTGGTTTGCTACTATACCGATGGAACGTCCTTCTAGCCTTATAAACCCTATTACTATATTTTTAGCAAAATCTTTTTGTACTTCCAGAAAATCTTTTTCATCAGCAACATTTAATATCAATTCCTTTATATCATAGGCTTTATTTTTATCTTGAGGAACAAGCGTATTAAGTGAGGGTATTTTTCTATTTATACTATCATTAAATTTTTTAAATTTTTGTCCAGAAATATTAGATTGAGGTAAAAAGTCAAAAAGTCTTCTTAATTGCTGTAATACTGTAATCTCATTATCAAATGAGAAGTCGGCTACGCCAGATTTTGTAGTATGAGTATTAGCCCCACCAAGATATTCTGTATTAACATCTTCATGCGTAACTGTCTTTACTACCTCTGGCCCTGTTACAAACATATATGATGTTTGTTCGGACATAAAAATAAAATCAGTCATTGCCGGTGAATACACCGCTCCTCCTGCACATGGACCTAATATTGCTGATATCTGAGGAATAACTCCTGATGCAAGCACATTTCTTTGAAATACTTCAGCATATCCACCAAGAGCAGCTACACCTTCTTGTATTCTTGCTCCACCAGAGTCATTTAATCCAATAACAGGGATTTTATTTTTCATAGCCATATCTAATATTTTACATATCTTATTTGCATGTTCTTCTCCTAAAGACCCTCCATAAACTGTAAAATCTTGGCTATAAATTAAAACATCGGAGCCATTTATTTTACCATACCCTGTAACCACTCCATCTCCTAATATAGCACGTTCCTCTTGAGTATGCTGTGAGCTTTTTCCTTTTACAAACATTCCAATTTCATTAAATGAATTATCATCTAATAAAACTTCAATTCTCTCTCTTGCTGTAAGCTTTCCTTTCTTATGCTGGGCCTCAATCCTTTTTTGACCACCTCCAACTTTAGCAACATTAATTTGTTCCAAATAATGATCTATCTTTTTATTCATACTGTTCCCTATCAAAAAAGCTTATAAATTTTATAATATCAGTGAAAAAACTTTTTTTAAGTAAAAAGTTTTTTTTTGATTCACTGTCTTCTCCCCATACACTTTTATTATATTCATATTCTAAGTTACTATCTTTACAAGCTAAATCTGCTTCAGTATCATTAAATAATATATTAAGGGATATTATAATAGAATTAGTTGTTTTTACTAAAAAATAAAAAGTTGTTAAATGGTAATTTGTCATTTTATTCAGAATTTCTTTAATTTTACTATGAATGTTTATTTTTTGCTTTCTTAAAAAAATGCTGTAATTGATATGAAAATCTAAGTAAAAATGTTTTTTACAGAAGTATAGGTAATTATCCCATCTTTTTTTTTGAAGCTTTAATAATTCTGGCTTGTCTTTATCTCTAAAACATACAGTATCAGTATCTATAAAATTTAAAATACCTTCAGATATAGTTTTTTTTTTATTATCATCTATATCATTTGAAAAAAATAGTAATTGCATAAAGTTTGAATTTTTTTAAAAATTCTGAATTAATTTTTTTAATAAATTGAGTTTGCAGCTTAATAGTAGGTAATAATATTTTATTTCCTTTTGGAGTATTAAATAGTTTTTCTTCATAGAAAAGATAATATTCATTACTTGATGCTTTATTTAAACTAAATTTATTCATAAGTAGTATTTTCAATATTAATTTTTTTTATAGTTTCCTTAAAAAATTTGGTAAAGAAGCTTTAAAAAAATATTTTTTATTATTTAATACAAATTGAATTTCTTTTGCATGGAGGTGCATTTTTTCATTTGATACTTCTTTATTATCATTATTAGTACTATTATACTTATAATCTCCTAATATAGGATGATTAATACTTTGCAAATGCACTCTTATTTGGTGTTTTCTGCCTGTCTTTGGGTAAACTTCTAAAAGAGATAATCCTTTTTTGTAATCAATTACTTTATAGCTAGTTTCTGCTTTTTCCTTACTGTAAGGGTCTATAACCATTTTTTCCATACCTGCTATTTTTTTCTTTGTTACAGGTAAAGTAATTTTTCCTATTATTTTTGTTAACTTACCTTCTACAATGGCTAAATATTTTTTTTTAATCTTATTTTCTTTAAAAAGCATTGTTATATTTTGAGCTACTTTCCTTTGTTTTTGCTAATAGCAATATTCCAGATGTGTTTTTATCTATTCGATGAACTAACCTAATAGAACTATTATTCTCACATAATATAGGTAAAATTAAGTCAATATTAAAATTAACATTATTCCCTCCTTGAACTGGAATTCCATAAGGTTTATTAATGACTAATAAAAAATTATCTTCAAAAATTATGTTTTTTTTTATATCAGCTATTTGCTTTTTATATTTTATTAGAATGCTAGATATATCTTTTTTAAATTTATTCTCAGTTATTGAATTGTTACTATATACAATTTTATCATCTTCATTAACTTTGTAATTAGACTTTACTTTTCTATTATTAACTTTAAAAAAACCGATTCTTATAAGTTTTTGTATTTTTATAAAACTTAAGCTATTAAATTTTTTAGTAAAATTTTATCTAACCTAATGCCTATATCTTCTTTTTTAATATTAAGGGAAGCTAAACTTTTTTTTTCAGTCATAATGAAAAATTAATGTCTAAAATTTTTCTTCACATTCTTACCTATAAAAGTTTTACTTAGTTAGAACACCTTCTGTGCTTTTATCATTCTTTACTTCTTCAGTTTGACTTTTTTTGGGAACATCCTGATTTTTTCTTCAACATTTCTATCTACGAGCTCAATTACTGCCATCGGTGCAGCATCTCCAAATCTCATACCTTTTTTTAATATACGCACATATCCTCCTGCTCTATTTTTATATCTTTCAGGAAGCTCATTAAATAATTTACTAATATTAGCATCTCTAGGCAATTTTGATATTAACTGTCTTCTAGCATGGAGTGTCCCTTTTTTAGCTATAGTAATCAATTTCTCAACTATAGGTCTTAAGTCTTTTGCCTTTGGAACAGTAGTAATAATTTGTTCATATTTTATTAAAGAAGCTGCAAGGTTTTTAAACATAGCTTTCCTATGAGCACTAGTCCTATTTAGTTTTCTACCTTTTAATCTATGCCTCATAATAAACTCCTATAAAAATCAGTATGGGTCTTCTACTTGTTTAGCCAGAGTCTCAATATTATCAGGAGGCCAGTTTTCAATATTCATACCCAGACCTAATCCCATATGAGACAATACTTCTCTAATTTCATTCAGAGATTTCCTTCCAAAATTTGGAGTCCTCAACATCTCGTTTTCTGACTTCAGCACTAAATCTCCAATGTATATTATATTATCATTTTTAAGACAATTTGCTGATCTTACTGAAAGCTCTAGTTCATCGACCTTTTTTAATAAATTTGGATTAAGTTTAGGCTCGGTGTCTTCAATATTTTCTTCTACTTGCTCTTCCTCTTCAAAATTTACAAACAATGAGCTTGATCAGATATAATTCTTCCAGCCAATGCTATAGCATCTTCAGGTATAATTGTACCGTTAGTTTCAATATTCATAGTAAGCTTATCATAGTCTGTATCCTGACCGACTCTTGTATTTTCAACTTTATAAGAAACATTTTTAATAGGACTGAAAATTGAATCAACAGGTATTAAACCTATAGGACTATCATTTTTTCTATTTTGTGAAGATGGTAAATATCCTTTTCCTTCATTCACCGTAAGTGTCATCTTGAAATCAACATCTTTATTGATATTACATATTGTTAAGTCTGGATTTAATATCTCAACATTAGCCATCTCTGTTATCATCGAAGCAGTAACTTCACAGGGACCTTTAACTGATAGCTCTAACTTTTTTTCTCCTGGTTCTAATATTTTGACAGCTAGTTGTTTAACATTAAGAGTTATTTCAACTACATCTTCAGCTACTCCAGGGATAGAAGAAAATTCATGTAAGACCTGATCAAATTTTACGGCAGTAACAGCTGCTCCTCTTATGGAAGACAGCAATACTCTTCTAAGTGCGTTACCTAAAGTAAGACCAAAACCTCTTTCTAAAGGTTCAACTACTAATGTAGCTTCTTTTTTTTTTTCATTACCGGCAATAAATTCAATTCTTGACGGCTTTATAAGTTCTTGCCAATTTTTCTGTAGCACAATATATCCTCTTAAATAAAGTTTTCAAATTATAATTACAATATTAAACTCTTCTTCTTTTAGGTGGCCTACAACCGTTATGTGGAATAGGCGTAACATCCTTGATAGAAGTTATGATAAAACCTGTTGATTGTAGAGCCCTCAAAGCTGACTCTCTTCCTGATCCAGGACCTCTTACTTCTATTTCAAGAGTTTTAACTCCATTATCTTTTGCTTTTTTTCCAGCATTTTCAGCAGCTAATTGTGCTGCAAAAGGAGTTGACTTTCTAGACCCTTTAAACCCTTCAGCTCCTGCTGAAGACCATGAAATTGTATTACCTTTTGTATCTGTAATAGTAATAATTGTATTATTAAAAGTAGCATTAACGTGGGCAATACCTACAGGAATATTTTTTTTTATCTTTTTTTCTTAGTTTCAGTTGCCATACTCTTTCCTTTTAAGCTTTCTTTTTACCAGCTACAGGGCTAGATTTACCTTTTCTAGTTCGCGCATTTGTATGGGTTCTTTGCCCTCTTACAGGAAGCCCTTTTCTATGTCTTAAACCTCTATAACAACCCAAATCAACTAAACGCTTTAAATTTACTGCATTATCTCTTCTTAAATCACCTTCTACTACATAGCTTTTATCTATTAAATCTCTAATTGTAGTTAATTCTTGCTCAGTTAGAGCATTTACTCTTTTTGATGGATCTAGTTTAGCATCTTCACAGATCTTTTTTGCTCTAGTAGTCCCTATTCCAAAAATATAAGTAAGAGCTACTTGTACTCTTTTTCCACTAGGTATATTTACTCCTGAAATTCTAGCCAATTTTTACTCCAAAAGAAAATTTTTAATATGAAGTTCAATATTATAGTCATGCTATCATGCAAGTCAATATTCAAATTACACCTATAACTTTTTTTATATCTTCTGAGACTTTTTCTATTTCCTGCATCCCATTAATATTAAATAATATTTTTCTTTCTTCATAGAACGGGATTAAGGGCTGTGTCTCTAAATTATAAGTTTTAAATCTATTTTTTATTATATCTGGTTTATCATCTTCTCTTGCCCGGTCAATTAATCTTTTTATTATCTCTTCTTCATCAACTTTTATTCTCAAAACATAATCTAATTTATTGTTAGCACTTAATAATAAATCTAATTTCTCAGCTTGATTTACTGTCCTAGGAAAACCATCTAATATAAATCCTTTTTCGCAATCATGTTTTGCTATTCGCTCCTCAACTATAGAAAGCACTATTTGATCTGATACCAAACCACCACTTTCCATTATATTCTTTGCTTTCAATCCTATTTCTGATCCTGAACTAACTGCACTTCTTAACATATCACCTGTTGACAAATGAGGAATAGATAAAGATTCAGATATAAAAGTAGCTTGTGTACCTTTTCCACAACCCGGAGGACCAAATAATATAATACGCAATTAATACCTTCCTCTTAGCTTAGCCTTTTTAATAAGACCTTCATACTGATGTGCAATTAAATGAGAGTGAACTTGTGCAACAGTATCCATAGTAACCGTAACTACAATTAACAAACTTGTACCACCTAAATAAAATGGAACAGAATATTTAGATATTAATATCTCTGGCAATAAACAAACTGCACTAAGATATGCTGAACCTATAACAGTAAGTCTTGTTAATACATAATCGATATAATTTGCAGTTGGTTCTCCTGGTCTAATTCCTGGTACAAAGCCACCATTATTTTTAAGATTATCAGCAGTGTCCTGAGCATTAAATACTACACTAGTATAAAAAAAGGCAAAAAGACTATTGCTAACACATACAATAACATATATAAAGGTTGCCCCCTTCCCAATAGTGCAGTTATATCCATAAGCCAATTTGGACCAGTACCTGCATTAATACTCAAAGCTGTAACTGGTAATAATAAAATTGATGATGCAAAAATAGGAGGTATTACTCCTGCTGTATTTATTTTCAATGGTAAGTGACTAGACTGACCGCCCATTATTTTCATACCCACTTGTCTTTTAGGATATTGTATTATTATTCTTCTCTGACCTCTTTCCATAAAAACTATAAAAGTTATAACTAATGCAGCTAATATTAAAAAGAATAAAATTAATAGACCAGATAATGCACCAGTCTTCCCAAGCTCTAAAGTTGAAATTAATGCTGAAGGTAGTTCAGCAACAATACCCGCCATTATTATCAATGATATTCCATTACCAACTCCTCTTGCAGTAATCTGTTCTCCTAGCCACATCAAAAATATTGTTGCACCTGTTAAAGTAATGACAGTTGATAACTTAAAAAAAATACCTGGATTATCTACTGCTGGCCCTTGTGAATTAGTCATTCCTTCTAATCCTGTAGCTATACCTAAAGCTTGTACTGCAGCCAAGAAAACTGTTCCATATCTAGTATACTGAATAATTTTTTGTCTTCCAGAGTCTCCATCTTTTTTTAATTGTGCTAAATGAGTAGAGGCAGTACTCATTAATTGTATAATAATTGATGCTGAAATGTAAGGCATAATATTTAAAGCAAAAATTGACATTCTACTCAATGCTCCTCCTGCAAACATATCAAACATTCCCAAGATACCACCAGTATTTTGGTTAAAAATATCATCTAAAGCCCCAGGGTTAATACCTGGTATTGGAAGATAAGTACCAAGCCTGTAAACTATTAAAGCTAATAATGTAAATATTATTCTTTGTTTTAATTCAGTTGCTTTAGCTATTGCTCCAAAGTTAACTGAGGAAGCTAACTGTTCAGCTGCAGATGGCATTTATATCTCCTAATTCTTTTTAACTTTTTCTTCTTTACTTACTTTTTTTTCAGTTTTTTGAACTTTTTCGTTATAATCTATTTTTCCTTTTTTATCACTAATAAGCTTTAATTGCACTTTGAGAAGCTTTATCTACTTTCAAATTTAAGGAATGATTAGTTTTTCCATTACCTAGTATTTTTACTAATACATTTTTATTTCTAATTAACCCTGCATTAAAAAAATCTTCATTAGTTATTTTTTTTTTTGCATCAATTTTTTTATCACTTATAGCTTTATCTATGTCACCAATATTTATAACTGAATATTCAGTTCTAAAACGATTTTTAAAGCCTCTCTTTGGAAGTCTTCTGTGCAAAGGCATTTGTCCTCCTTCAAATCCCTTTATTGCTACTCCTGATCTAGACTTTTGTCCTTTGTGCCCTGCACCAGAAGTTTTGCCAGTGCCAGACCCAATGCCTCTACCAACTCTTTTAGGTTTTTTTATTGAAGCTTTATCTACTATTGTGTTTAACTTCATCACTAATCCATTATTTCATATTTAACTAAGTGTTTTACTTTTTTTACCATTCCAAATATACTATCGTTATAAGGCAAAACTCTAGTTCTATTAATTTTATTTAAACCTAATCCAATTAAACATTTTTTCTGATAACCCTGTCTACCAATTGGACTAGCAATTTGTACAACTCTAATTGTCTTTTGTTTAGACATCCTTTTTATTTTCCTGCTTTTTTTCTATTTTACTTTTACCAAAAATACTACTAACTTTTAAACCTCTTCTAGCAGCAATATTTCTTGGTGATTGTATATTTTGTAATCCATTAAATGTTGCACGCACCATATTATAAGGACTAGAGCTTCCAATAGATTTTGACACAACATCTTGAACTCCTAATGTTTCAAAAACTGCTCTCATAGGACCACCAGCAATTATTCCTGTCCCAGGTGGAGCACTCCTTAAAATAACCTTTGATGCTCCATGTCTACCTTTAACATCATGGTGAATAGTTCTACCTTCTTTTAAAGGAATTCTAATAAGTTTATTTTTTGCTTGATCTGTAGCTTTTTTAATTGCTTCTGGAACTTCTCTTGCTTTTCCTGTTCCAAAACCAACTCTTCCCTTATTGTCTCCTACAACTACTAAAGCAGCAAAACCAAAACGTCTTCCTCCCTTTACTACTTTTGCAACTCTATTAATTCCTACTAACTTATCAGTTAACTCTTGTGCATCATTAGTATTGAATTCTTTTGCCATATAGTTTACCTAAAATTTTAACCCTTCTTTTCTAGCAGCTTCTGCAAGAGCTTTTACTCTTCCGTGATACAGGTATCCACCTCTATCAAAATATACCTCTTTAATACCTTTTTCTTTAGCTTTTTTTGCTATATCACTACCTACAGCAGTAGCCGTTTTAATGTTACCAGTCTTATCCCCTATTCTTTTTTAAATCTTTATCTAAACTAGAAGATGCTAAAAGAGTTGATTGTTTTTCATCATCTATAATTTGTGCATATATGTTTGAGTTACTTCTAAACACAGAAAGTCTAATATTTTTTGTACAACTATTTTTAAGCCTAAATCTTGTTCTAGCCTTTCTTTTATTGTAAAGATATTTGCTTTTATTACTCATCTATTTTTTCTTACCTTCTTTTCTTCTAATAACTTCATCACTATACCTAACACCCTTACCTTTATATGGTTCAGGTTTTCTTAAGGCTCTAACTTCAGATGCAAACTGGACCAACTTTTTGTTTATCTATTCCTGATATAGATATCTCTGTAGGTTTCGTACATTTAACTTCTAAATCATTAGGAATTGCTAGTTTTATATCATGACTATACCCTAATTGTAAAGTTAATATACCATCATCCAACGGCTGCTCTATAACCTACTCCATTAATTACTAAACTCTTTGTAAATCCTTCTTCAACTCCTACTACCATATTATTAATTATAGTTCTAACTAACCCCCAAGCACCTTTAGCGGACTTGGTATTATTTATAGGAGATACTAATATTTTATTATCTTCTTTAACTATTTTGACAGAGTCAGGAAAACTATTTTTAAGTTCTCCTTTTTTTCCTTTAACCAAAATAGTATTATTCAAAATATTTATATCTACCCCTTGAGGTAAAATTACTGGTTGTTTTCCAACTCTAGACATATTAATAAACCCTACACAATATTTCACCACCTAAATTAGCATTTTGAGCAGCAAAGTTTGTCATTACACCTTTTGAGGTAGATAAAATAGTAATTCCCATATTATTTTTAAAAGAAGGCATAGTTTTTACAGAAGAATAAACTCTCATTCCAGGCTTAGAAACTCTTGAAATTTCTTTTATTACTGGTTTACCATCAAAATATTTTAAGGAAATTTCAAGTTGCTTACCCTTTTCATCTTCAGTAATCTCAAATCCCCTAATATAACCTTCTTCTTGTAAAACTTTAAGTATAGCTACTTTAATTTTTGATGCAGGACAAGCTATCTTAGGTTTTCTAACCATTTGTCCATTTCTAATTCTTGTTAGTAAATCACTTATTGGATCTGTCATTGTCATAATTTAAACCTATACTATTACCAACTTGCCTTAGTCATTCCTGGTATCTGACCAGATGCTGCAAGTTCTCTTAATGCTATTCTAGATAATTTAACTCTTCTATAAAAACCTCTAGGTCTACCTGATAATTCACACCTATTCCTTACTCTTATAGAACAACCATTTCTTGGTAAAGAAGATAAGTTTCATAACTGCTTCAAACCTATCTTCCTGACTAGTTTTTTTGTCCATTATCAACTTCTTTAACTCCATCCTCTTATTCCTAAATCTTTCAACTTTCTTAATTCTAGATTTATTTTTTTCTATAGCACTTTTCTTAGCCAAAATATTCTCCTACTAATTAATTGGTAAATTAAAACTTTTAGTAACTCTAGTCCTTGCTCATCATTTTTAGCAGAGGTAACTATAGTAATATCCATACCCCTTAATGAGTCTAAATTATCATAATCAATTTCAGGAAAAACTATTTGTTCTTTTAAACCCAAAGAATAATTTCCTTTTCCATCAAAACTTTTTTTAGATAAACCTCTAAAATCTCTTACTCTAGGTAATGCAATATTAACTAATCTATCCAAAAATTCATACATTTTTTGTTTTCTAAGAGTTACTTTAACGCCCCACATTAACCCCTTCTCTTAATTTAAATCCAGCTACCGACTTTCTAGCTTTAGTTATAACTGGTTGTTGACCACTAATTAGTTTCAAATCATTAACAGCACCATCTATTTTTCCTTTATCTTGTGAAGCTTCTCCTACTCCCATATTTATAGAAATTTTTTCTATTTTAGGAATAGCCATATCATTTTTAAAACCTAATTTTTCCTTCAAGCTTTTTTTAATTTCTTCTTCATATAACTCTTTAAGTCTAGCCATTATTTATCTATAACCTCATTAGTTAATTTACTTACCCTTACTTTCCTTCCATCTTCTAATATTTTAAATCCTATTTTAGATGGTTTTTGTTTTTTTTCATCATAAAAAGCAATATTTGATATATTAATCATAGCTTCTTTTTCTATAATACCACCAGCTGAGTTTTGAGAAGGTTTTGTATGTCTTTTAACCATATTAGCACCTCTAACTAAAGCCTTATTTTCATTAGGCAACACTTTAAGGACCTCCCCGACAGTACCTTTGCTTTTTCCAACGGTTACAATAACTTTATCTCCTTTTCTAATTTTAATCTTCATTATAACACCTCAGGTGCAAGAGAAATAATTTTCATAAACTTCTTTGCTCTTAGTTCTCTGGTTACCGGACCAAATATTCTTGTTCCAATTGGTTCTAATTGCTTGTTTATAAGTACAGCTGCATTTTTATCAAATCTTATAGCACTTCCATCGTTTCTTCTAATTTCTTTGGCCGTTCTAACAATCACAGCCTGATGAACATCGCCTTTTGATACTTTTCCTTTAGGGATAGCTTCTTTTATAGAAACTATAATTATATCTCCAACACTAGCAAATTTTCTTTTTGATCCTCCAAGAACCTTTATACATTGCACTCTTCTTGCTCCAGAATTATCAGCTACTTCTAAGTTAGTTTCATTGTGTATCATGATCTTTTCTCATTGCTAACTACTTTCCATGTTTTTAATTTTGATATAGGTCTAGTCTCTTCAATCATAACTTTATCCCCTACTTTCAAGGCATCTGTTTCATCATGGGCATGATATTTTTTAGACCTTTTAATATATTTTTTATAAATTGGATGTTTAAAAGTTCTCTCTACTTCTACAACTACAGTTTTCTTATTCGTTGCTTTACAAATTGTTCCACTAAGAATTCTTTTAGGCATTATCCTTTTTCCTCTTTAAATTTAAAAAAGTATTTATTCTAGCTATCTCTTTTCTTACCACTTTAAACCTTGAAGGCTTTTCTATTTGCCCCATAGACTTTTGAAAGCGAAGATTCATACGTTCCTTCATATAAGTTTTTAACATTGTTTCTAGTTCATCAAGCGTTTTATTCTGTAGGTCTGATTTTGGCATTAAATCTTTATTCCTCTTGTAATAAATTTAGTTGAAATGGGAAGTTTAGCCGCACCTAATTCAAATGCTCTTTTAGCCAAAGCTTCATCAATACCATCTAATTCAAATAATATTCTTCCTGGCTTTATTCTACATGCCCAATATTCAGGAGTACCTTTTCCTTTACCCATTCTAACTTCAGTAGGTTTTTGAGACACTGGAACATAAGGAAAAACTCTAAACCATACTCGACCTTGACTTTTAATATGTCTAGTTATTGCTCTTCTAGCAGCCTCAATTTGTCTAGCTGTTATTCTATCAGGCTGCATTGCTTTTAAACCAAAAGCTCCAAAATTTAATGTTGTGCCACCTTTAGCATTTCCATGAATTCTTCCTTTATGTGCTTTTCTAAATTTTGTTCTTTTTGGTGATAACATCTTTAATTCTCTTTATTAATTTTTTCTTTTTTTGTTACTTCAGTTTGCTTTTCTGTATCAGAACTTTCTTCACCTGTATAAACCCAAACTTTAATACCAATGGTGCCATATGCTGTGTGAGATGTAGATACTCCGTAACCAATATTCGCTCTTAAAGAATGCAAAGGCACTCTTCCTTCTCTATACCATTCAATTCTAGCAATTTCTGCTCCACCTAGTCTTCCTCCAGATACAATTTTAATACCTTTAGCACCAAGTCTTAAAGCAGATTGTATTGCTCTTTTCATCGTTCTTCTAAAAGAAGCCCTTCTTTCAAGCTGTTCAGCTATGTTATCAGCTATCAGCTGTGCATCTATTTCTGGTTTTCTTACTTCTACGATATTAAGTTGAACTTCTCCTGAAGTAAACTTAGAGACCTTTGATTTTATTTTTTCTATATCAGTACCCTTTTTTCCTATTACAACTCCAGGTCTTGCAGTATGAATTGTTATTATTGCCTTTTTTGCAGGCCTTTCAATAACTACTTTACTTATAGCTGCAGTCTTAAGCTCTTTAGTAATATACTTTCTAATTTTTAGGTCTTCATGTAATAAATTGGCAAATTCTGTGCCTTTTGCATACCACTTTGAGCTCCAATCTTTATTAACGCTTAATCTCATCACAATTGGATTTACTTTTTGTCCCATTATTTACCTTCCTCAACTTCTTTTAATAGAATAGTCAGCTTACTAAATGGCTTTAAAATACGAGCTGCTCTTCCTCTAGCTCTAGCTCTCATTCTTTTCATTACTATAGATTTTCCTACATACGCTTCTGCTACTACCAATTTATCGATATCTAAACCAAAATTATTTTCTGCATTGGCTATTGCTGAATTTAAAACTTTAAAAACTTCTCTTGATATTCTTTTTTTAGAAAAAGTTAATTGATCTATAGCAACTTTAATATTACAACCCCTAATTGATTTAGCAACTAAATTTAGCTTTTGTCCGCTGGTACGAATACTTTTAGCTTTTGCATAAGCCTGTTTTTTATTATCTGTTTTATCTGCCATTATTTTTTTGCTTTCTTATCAGCTGTATGCCCATAATAAGTTCTAGTAGGTGCATATTCTCCTAGTTTTTGACCAACCATCTCTTCTGAAACAAGAACTGGAATAAATTTCTTTCCATTATAAACATTAAAAGTAATTCCTACAAACTGTGGTAATATAGTTGATCTTCTAGACCAAGTTTTAATAGGTTTATTATTACTTTCCTTTAAATGAGTCTGAACTTTTTTTATTAAATGACCATCAACAAAAGGACCTTTCCAAACTGATCTAACCATTCTTTACCTACTATTCCTTCTTTTCAAAATTAACTTATCTGTTCTTTTATTATTTCTAGTTCTTTTTCCTTTAGTTGGAACACCCCAAGGTGTAACTGGATTTCTTCCACCAGAGGTTCTACCTTCTCCTCCTCCATGTGGATGATCAACTGGATTCATAACCACTCCTCTAACATGAGGTCTTTTACCTAACCACCTACTTCTTCCAGCTTTACCTGAATTACAATTTTGATGATCAGGATTAGACACAACACCTATAGTTGCTCTACAGTTAATAGGTACTAATCTTTGCTCTCCAGAAACTAGTTTAAGCATAGCATGCTCTTTATCCTTACTAACTAATTGCACAGATGCTCCTGCAGACCTAGCCATTTGACCTCCCTTAAGTGGTTTAAGTTCTACATTATGAACCAAAGTTCCAGTAGGTATATTTTTAAGTGGTAAACAATTACCAACTTTTATGTCTGCCTTTTCTCCTGAGATAATAGTACTTTGTACCTTTTAGTTTTTTGAGGAGCTATAACATAACTTAGTTCTCCATCTTCATACTTAATCAAAGCTATAAAACATGATCTATTAGGATCATATTCAATTCTAATAACTTTAGCATCAATTCCATCCTTTTGCCTTTTGAAATCTATTATTCTATAACTTCTTTTATGTCCTCCTCCTCTCCACCAAACTGTAATTCTTCCTCTATTATTTCTACCTCCAGATTTTGACAAACCTTTCGTCAGTTTTTTTAATGGCTTTCCTTTATAAACTTCAGACTTGTCAACTAAAACTAGAGCTCTTCTTGATGGTGTTGTAGGATTATAATTTTTTAAAGACATCAGTTTATACCTCCACTATAATCTAGGTTTTCTCCTTTATTTAAGCAAATTATTGCTTTTTTATAATCTGATCTTCTTCCTTTAGTTCCCTTAAATACCTTATTTTTACCCTTTAATTTTTATAGTTTTAATATTTTTAACCTTTACCTTAAATAACTTTTCAATTGCTTTTTTTATTTCTTTTTTATTACTATCTATTTTTACCTTTAAATACGAACTGATTCTTTTCAGAAATCTTTGTTGCTTTTTCCAGTAATTATTGGAGATAAGATAGTATTATAAAGACTATTCATTGCCATACCTCTTAACTACTTCTTTTACAGCAGATAAAGACACTACTAAATCATCTCTTTTTATTATCTGGTAAGCATTAAGACCATTCATTGATAAAAGATCTATATTTTTTAAATTTCTAGTTGAAAGTAAAAAGTTTTTATTAATATCTCCAATCTCAATAAATGTTGCTGACTTAATACCCAATTTCTCAAATTTACCTTTTAACTTCTTTAGTTTTAATTTTTTTTAATTCTAATTTATCTATTATCTTTAACTTTCCATCTTTCAATTTAGAGGAAAGCAAAATTCTAATAGCTTGTTTTTTTAATTTTGAAGGAATTTTTTTATTATGAGATCTAACTTTAGGACCATGAACAACACCTCCTCCTTTAAATTGAACAACTTTTTTTGAGCCATGCCTTGCTCTTCCTGTACCTTTTTGCTTATATATCTTAGCATTAGATCCAACTACTTCATTTCTTTCTTTGACTTTGTGACTTCCTTGTCTTTTATTGGATAGTTGCCAGTTAACAACCTTAGCAACAATTTCCTCTTTAATTTCAGCAGAAAAAATAAAACTTGGCAAATCTATATTTTCTTTAGATTTATTATCTAAATCTATAATTTTATGTTTTATGGCCTTATCCATTACTTAGTCTCTTTTCCATTATCTAGAATTTTTCATTAGTAGTTTGTTTATCTTGTTCTAAATTTTTGGTTTCTGCAACAGCTGTTTCTTCTTTTTTTTCGTCATTATTAATTTGTTTTGTATCTATATTTTCCTTTTGAATGTTTTTGGAATTATCTTTTATACCTGCAGGATAAGGAACATTGGCAGGCAGACTCTTTTTCTTTGCATCAGTAATTTCTACCCAACCACCAATAGAACCAGGCACACCTCCTTTTACCAGTATTAAACTTCTTTCCTCATCTATCGATACTACTTCCAAACTTTGTATTGTTATTTTTTATTCCCCATTTGACCAGCCATTTTTTTCCCTTCCAGACTCTACCTGGATCTTGACTGTTACCTGTTGAACCATGACTTCTATGAGATATAGAAACTCCATGACTAGCTCTTAAACCAGCAAAATTGTGTCTTTTCATAGCTCCTGCAAAACCTTTTCCTATTGAGTCAGATCGAACATCTACATATTGCCCAACAACAAAATGAGAACTAATTATACTTTTTCCCTTTTCTACAAAATTTTCCTCGGATATTCTGAATTCTTTTACTTTTTTAAGTGGTTCTTGTTTTATTTTAGAAAAAAATTTTTTGGGGTTTTTTTAAATACTTAGGATTTACTTTTTCAAAACCAAGTATAAGGGCATTGTAACCATCTACTTCAGTTTTTCTATGTCCTATCACAATACTAGAAGGTAGTTTAAGAACAGTAACACTATTATGTTCTCTGTTTGGTGTATACACCCTAGTCATACCTACTTTTCTAGCTAACACACCGGTTCTCATAACTTAATCTCCACATCAACACCTGCAGCAAGATCTAGTTTCATTAGTGCATCTACGGTTTGTGGAGTTGGACTTACAATATCAAGAAGCCTTTTAAAGGTTCTAATTTCAAATTGCTCCCTTGACTTTTTGTCTACATGCGGAGACCTGTTTACAGTAAATCTTTCTATTCTGGTAGGTAAAGGTATAGGTCCTCTAACATCAGCTCCTGTCCTTTTTGCAGTATTGACAATCTCATGAGCAGAACTGTCAAGAATTCTGTGATCAAAAGCCTTAAGCCTTATTCTTATATTTTGATGTCCTACCATTCAATTATTACTCAATTATTTCCGAAACTACTCCAGCTCCAACAGTTTTTCCGCCTTCTCTAATAGCGAATTTTAAACCTTTAGACATAGCAATAGGAGAAATTAAATTAACTGTTAAACCAATATTATCACCTGGCATAACCATTTCTGTTCCACTTGGTAACTCAATAGTACCAGTTACATCAGTAGTTCTAAAATAAAACTGTGGTCTATAATTACCAAAAAATGGAGTGTGCCTTCCACCTTCTTCTTTAGTTAATACATAAGTCTCTGCTTTAAATTTAGTATGAGGTTTAATAGAACCTGGTGCCGCTAATACTTGTCCTCTTTCAACATCTTCTCTATTAATACCTCTTAAAAGTGCTCCAATATTATCTCCAGCTTCACCTCTATCTAAAAGTTTTCTGAACATTTCCACTCCAGTACATACAGTTTTAGTAGTATCTTTAATCCCAATAATTTCAATTTCATCATTAACATTAATAACTCCTGACTCTACTCTACCGGTTACAACTGTTCCTCTTCCAGAAATAGAAAAAACATCTTCAATAGGCATTAGAAAAGGTTGATCAACTGGTCTTTCTGGCTGAGGCACATATTTATCAACTTCTTCCATCAGCTTCATAATAGCTGGAGCTCCTATATCAGAGCTATCACCCTCTAAAGCTTTTAATGCTGAACCTTTTATTATTGGTATATCATCACCTGGAAATTCATATTTTGACAATAACTCTCTAACTTCCATTTCAACTAACTCTAATAATTCTGGATCATCTACTTGATCCACTTTATTAAGAAAAACAACTAGTGCCGGAACTCCTACCTGTCTTGCTAATAGAATATGTTCTCTAGTTTGAGGCATAGGACCATCAGCAGCTGATACAACAAGAATACCTCCATCCATTTGTGCTGCCCCTGTTATCATATTTTTAACATAGTCAGCGTGTCCTGGACAATCAACATGAGCATAGTGTCTTCCTTCTGTTTCATACTCTACGTGTGCAGTATTAATTGTAATACCCCTTTCCTTTTCCTCTGGAGCTTTATCAATTTCATCATAAGCTATACTAGTTGCCCCTCCGTTTCAGATAAAGTTTTAGTTATAGCTGCTGTCAAAGTAGTTTTACCATGATCTACGTGACCTATGGTGCCTATATTAACGTGTGGTTTGGTTCTCTCAAATTTTTCTTTTGCCATTTTTTTTCTCCGTTTTCAATATTTATAAATCTATTATTAACTTGCAAGCTTTGACTTAAGTTCTTCTTCTACCATCGCTGGTACTAATTCATATTTATCAAACTGCATAGTATAAACTGCCCTTCCTTGTGTCATCGATCTTAAATTATTAACATACCCAAACATTGTAGCTAATGGAACATTGGATTTAACCAACGTAGCATTTCCTTGTGGTTCCATCCCCTTGAACCTGACCTCTTCTACTATTTAAATCACCTATTACATCCCCTACAAAATCTTCTGGTGTTACTACTTCTACTTTCATCATTGGCTCTAATAGTTTTGGTTTAGATTTAGAAAGAGCATCTTTAAATGCGGATCTTCCTGCAATTTCAAAAGCCATTACACTTGAGTCAACATCATGAAAAGCACCATCATATAATGTGACGCTAATATCTATAACCGGATAACCAGCAACTACTCCATTTTGCATAGCACTTTCTATACCCTTTTGAACGCCCGGTATATATTCCTTAGGAATATTTCCACCAACTACCTTGTTAATAAATTCTAAACCACATCCAGGCTCGCCCTTTTTAACCACCATTTTAACTCTAGCAAATTGACCTGCCCCACCTGATTGTTTTTTGTGAGTATAATCTACATCAGCCTCAGAAGTAATTGTTTCTCTATAAGCAACTTGAGGAGCACCTACATCTGCTTCAACTTTAAATTCTCTTTTCATTCTATCTACAAGTATTTCAAGATGAAGTTCTCCCATACCTTTAATGATGGTTTGACCACTTTCGATATCAGAACTTACGCCAAAAGATGGGTCTTCAGCAGCCAATCTTCCTAGCGCCTCAGACATTTTTTCTTGGTCTGCCTTAGTTTTGGGTTCGACTGCTACTTCTATAACAGGGTCTGGAAATTCCATTCTTTCAAGAATTATAGGGTTATTAGGATCACATAAAGTATCACCTGTTGTTACAGACTTTAAACCACATATTGCAATAATATCTCCAGCTCTTGCTTCTTTTATATCTTCTCTGCTATTAGCATGCATTTGTAACATTCTACCAACTCTTTCCTTTTTACCTTTGACAGTATTTTCTACAGTTGAACCACTATCAATTACACCTGAATAAACTCTAGCAAATGCCAAAGTTCCTACAAAAGGATCAGTCATAATCTTAAATGCAAGAGCAGAGAAAGGTTCTGAGTCAGAGCTATCTCTAGTAAGCTCTTTACTACCATTTACCTCAACTCCTTTAACTGGAGGTAAGTCTGTAGGTGAAGGTAAGTAATCTATAACAGCATCTAACATTGGTTGCACACCTTTGTTTTTAAAAGCAGTGCCACAGAGCACAGGAACGAAAGCTCCACTTATAGTACCTTTTCTTATACACTTTTTTAATTCATCTAGACTAGGCTCTTTACCATCTAAATAACGTTCCATTATTTCATCATCTTGCTCTACTGCAAGTTCTACTAATTTCTTTTTATATTCCTCAGCTTTCTGTCTATATTCATCACTAATTCATTTATTTTAAACTCAGCTCCTAAAGTATCCTGTTGCCATATTATTTCATTCATATTTAAAATATCTACAACACCTAAAAATCAGCTTCTGCCCCAACAGGTAATTGTAAGACTATAGGAGTAGCTCCTAATCTATCCTCTATCATACCTAAACATCTATAAAAATCAGCTCCAACTCTATCCATTTTATTAATGAAGCACATTCTAGGAACATTGTATTTATTAGCCTGTCTCCAGACAGTCTCAGACTGAGGCTCAACTCCAGCAACACTATCAAAAACTGCTACTGCCCCATCAAGAACTCTTAATGATCTTTCTACTTCAATAGTAAAGTCAACGTGACCAGGTGTATCAATAATATTAATTCTATGGTCTTTCCAAAAACAAGTGGTAGCAGCAGAAGTAATAGTAATGCCTCTTTCTTGTTCCTGTTCCATCCAATCCATTGTAGCTGCTCCATCATGAACTTCTCCTATTTTATGAGAAACCCCAGTGTAATATAGAATTCTTTCTGTGGTAGTTGTTTTACCAGCATCAATATGTGCCATTATTCCAATGTTTCTATAATTATTTAATTCTGTTTTTCTACTCATAATATATCAATTACCATCTATAGTGTGCAAAAGCTCTGTTAGCTTCAGCCATTTTTCTTGTATCATCATTCTTCTTTATAGCTGCTCCTCTTTTATTAGTAGCATCTAAAAACTCATTAGCTAATCTATCTATCATAGTTTTTTCATTTCTTTTTCTAGCCGCATCAATAAGCCAGCGTATTGCTAAAGCCTGCTTTCGTCTACTAGAAACCTCAACAGGCACTTGATAAGTAGCGCCACCAACTCTTCTAGATCTAGTTTCAATTTGTGGCTGTACATTTTCTATAGCTTTTTTAAAAACATCTATGGGTTCAGAGTTTTTCTCCTTCTTACTAATAACATTAAAAGAAGAATAAATTAATTTTTCAGCAACATCTTTTTTCCATCTACCATCAATGATCTAATAAACTTAGCTAAAACCTTATCTCCATAAATTGGATCAGGGATTATTTCTCTTATAGTTGATTTTCTTCTTCTTGACAAAATTCTCTCCTATTTTGGCCTTTTTGCGCCATATTTTGATCTTCTTTGTTTTCTATTACCTACTCCTTGAGTATCAAGAACACCTCTAACCACATGATATCTTACACCTGGTAAATCTTTAACTCTACCACCTCTAATAATTACCACAGAATGCTCTTGCAAATTATGTCCTTCTCCAGGAATATAACTTGTAACCTCAAAACCATTAGTAAGTCTTACTCTGGCAACTTTTCTTAGTGCTGAATTTGGTTTTTTAGGTGTTGTAGTATAAACCCTAGTACACACACCTCTTTTTTGAGGACAAGCTTCTAATGCAGGAACTTTATTCCTTTTTATTTGTGCCTTTCTACCTTTACGCACTAGCTGATTTACTGTTGGCATTAACAAATTCCTTTATTACTTTTTAAATTACCAGAAAGACGCATATTATTGATAGATAGCATTACGGTCAAGTATAAAAAAAAAAAAAAAATTATTTATGTGTTGCAATATTACAACAAAAAAAATATTTTCTAGTTAGCTTCTATTTGTTTAGCTTGTTCTGCTTTAATTTTTTCTTCATTTATAGTAGCTAGTTTTTTAAATTTTGACATTGATCTACCAGTTCCCGCTGGTATTAGTCTACCCACTATAACATTTTCCTTTAAACCTATTAAGTCATCTTTTTTACCAGCAGTAGCAGCCTCTGTAAGCACTCTTGTAGTCTCTTGAAATGATGCTGCAGATATAAATGATCTAGTTTGTAAGCTAGCTTTAGTTATTCCATTTAAAACAGGAACAAATGTAGCCACTTTTTTTGATTTTTCTAAAACTTTCACGATTAGCTATTTCAACATCTTCTCTATCTAATATTTCACCAGGCATTAGCTCAGTATCTCCACTCTCTAAAACCTCTACCTTTTGGAGCATTTGCCTAGAAATTACTTCAATATGCTTATCATTGATTTTCACACCTTGTAATCTATAAACATCCTGTATTTCATTAACTAGATAATTAGCTAACTCTTCTACTCCTAATACTCTAAGTATATCATGAGGTACAGGGTTCCCGTCCATCAATAGGTCTCCTTTATTAACTATATCTCCTTCTTGAACCATAATATGCTTACCCTTAGGAATTAGGTATTCAACAATATTATTTTCATCCTCTAAATCAACAACTACTAGTTTTCTGTTACTTCTAACGTCATCTCCAAATTCTACTCTACCTCTTAAATCTGAAATAAAAGAATAATCTTTAGGCTTTCTAGCTTCAAAAAGCTCTGCTACTCTTGGCAAACCTCCAGTAATATCTTTTGATTTTTGAGAGTCCAAAGGTATTCTTGCAAGCAAATCACCTGGATTAACTTTTACTTTTTTTTTCCACCTGAAACATATGAAACAGAAAGAACTGCATCAACTGGTAGCTCATATATAGCCTTATTACCATTAGATAATTTAACAAGCTTTTCATTTTCATCAACTATTTCAATGCGTGGACGCATAGTTATATTCTTACTCTTTGAAGATACACCTTTCCATTCTTTAATCAATTGACTGGTCATTCCAGTATCAGCAGAAGTAATTTCTTCAAGTGTCTCTTTATTAACATCAACAAACTTAACATATCCCTGTTTTTCAGTAATTATAGGTCTAGTATAAGGATCCCATTCAGCAAGTTTTTGCCCTCTACTCACTGCACTTCCTTCTTTTACTAAAATATTAGCTCCATAAGGCACCCTTTCTCTAAACCTTTCCCTATCATTATCATCTTTAATAACCAACCTACAATCTCTGTCTAAAACTATACCCATACCTTTTTTATCAAAAATTACATTACCACCGTCTATAGTTAATTTCCCATCTATAGTAGTTTCTAATCTAGACTGTTCTGAACCAGCCTGAGCAGCACCACCAATATGAAAAGTTCTCATAGTAAGCTGAGTTCCTGGCTCACCAATTGACTGAGCTGCAACTACACCCACAGCTTCTCCAATATTTACCTTAGTTCCTCTTGCTAAATCCCTTCCATAACATATAGAACAAATCCCTATAGACAAATCACATGTAAGTGCACTTCTTACTTTTACAGAGTCAATTTCTGCTTCTACTATTTTATTAGCTAATTCCTCATCTATAAAGTCTCCATTCTTAGCAATTACTTTATTATCTGAAGGACTTATTAGGTCATCAGCACAATATCTCCCGATTATTCTATCATATAAGCTTTCTATAATTTCTCCAGCATCAATAATAGCTTTTTTAGAATACCTTTAGTGGTTCCACAATCTTCCTTAGTAATGATTAAGTCCTGAGCAACATCAACTAATCTTCTTGTAAGATATCCTGAATTAGCAGTCTTCAATGCAGTATCTGCTAAACCTTTTCTGGCTCCATGTGTAGAATTAAAATATTCTAAAACACTAAGGCCTTCCTTAAAGTTAGATATAATTGGTGTTTCTATAATTTCTCCTGAAGGCTTAGCCATCAAACCTCTCATTCCTGCAAGCTGCTTCATTTGTGCAGCAGAACCTCTTGCCCCAGAGTCAGCCATCATAAAAACAGAATTCATATTTTTTCCTTTTCCAACAGACATTTCTGACATCATTTTATCAGCAACGTTGTCAGTACATGTTGACCATGAGTCAATAACTTTATTATATTTTTCACCCTGAGTAATAAGACCATCAGAGTACTGTTTTTCATATTGTTTTATTAAATCTCTAGTTTTATCAACTAGGCCTTTTTTTGCTTCTGGAACAATCATATCATCTTTACCAAAAGAAATACCAGCCATACAAGCATGCTTGAAACCAAGCTCCATTAACCTATCTGCAAAAATTACTGTATCCTTCTGACCACAAAACCTATATACAATATCTATCAAACCAGCTAATTCTTTTTTACTTAAAACCTTATTGATTAAATCAAATGCTACATGCTTATTTTTGGAAGCACTTCAGAAATAAGAAGTCTACCAGCAGTTGTTTCAACAATTTTAGTTGTATTATTACCGGTAGATTCGATAGTCGATATCCTAGCTTTAATTTTAGCGTGCATACTTAAACATTTAGCATCTAATGCATGTTTGACTTCAGATATTCCTGAAAAAATCATACCTTCACCAAGTTCATTGTCACTTTCTAAACTTAAAAAATACAACCCTAAAACTATATCTTGAGTAGGCACAATTATTGGTTTACCATTAGCAGGACTAAGAATATTATTTGTTGACATCATTAAAACTCTTGCTTCCAATTGAGCTTCAACTGATAGTGGAACATGAACTGCCATTTGATCACCATCAAAATCAGCATTAAAAGCTGTACACACTAATGGATGTAATCTTATTGCTTTTCCCTCTATTAAAATTGGTTCAAAAGCTTGAATGCCTAATCTATGCAATGTAGGAGCTCTATTTAATAAAATAGGGTGCTCTCTAATAACCTCATCCAAAATATCCCATACCTCAGGACGTTCTTTTTCAACCATTTTTTTCGCTGATTTAATTGTAGTAGCAAGCCCTCTAATTTCTAATTTTGAATAAATAAAAGGTTTAAATAATTCTAAAGCCATCTTTTTAGGAATTCCACATTGATGTAATTTTAATTCTGGCCCAACAACTATCACTGATCTACCTGAATAATCACATCTCTTACCTAATAAGTTTTGTCTAAACCTACCTTGTTTTCCTTTCAACATATCAGCAAGAGACTTTAAAGGCCTTTTATTAGAACCAGTTATTGGTCTAGCTCTTCTTGTATTATCAAAAAGTGCATCAACAGACTCTTGAAGCATTCTCATCTCATTTCTAACAATTATATCAGGAGCTTTGAGCTCAATTAATCTTCTTAATCTATTATTTCTATTAATAACTCTTCTGTAAAGATCATTAAGATCTGAGGTAGCAAACCTTCCACCATCTAATGGAACCAATGGCCTTAAATCTGGTGGAATAACAGGCAAAGATGATAATATCATCCATTCAGGTTTATTACCTGAAGTTAAAAATTGCTCTACCAGTTTTAATCTTCTGATTAATTTTTTTTTCTTTATATCTGATTTAGTTTCAGAATATTCAACTTTTATATTTTCTTTTTCCTCATTAAGATCCATAGTTTCAAATATTTTTCTAATTGCAGCAGCACCAATACCAGCAGAAAAAGAGTCTGCAGAATTTTCATCTAAAGCTTTATTGTATTCTTCGTCTGATAATATTTGTTTAAATTTTAAATTCGTCAACCCTGGCTCAATAACAATATGATTTTCAAAATAAAGAACTCTTTCCACATCTTTCATTGACATATCTAAAAGCATACTAATCCTTGATGGCAATGACTTAAGAAACCAAATATGAGCAACTGGAGCTGCTAACTCAATATGCCCCATCCTCTCCCTTCTCACTTTAGACTGAATTACTTCCACTCCACATTTTTCACAAACTATTCCTCTATGTTTCATCCTTTTATATTTTCCACAAAGGCACTCATAATCTTTTACAGGTCCAAAGATTCTAGAGCAAAACAACCCATCTTTTTCAGGCTTGAAAGTTCGATAATTTATTGTTTCTGGTTTCTTTACTTCTCCAAAAAAGACCATGACCTAATTTTCTCAGGACTAGCAATAGATATTTTAATTAAATCAAATTCATTACTATTAGATAGTTCAAATTGTTTCAAGGCTTTGTTCATGATTTCTCCTGACTATTATTCTTAATTTTTTGCGCACTGTTTTCATTAGACAAAGATACATCTAAACATAAAGATTGCATTTCTTTTACTAAAACATTAAATGATTCTGGAACTCCTGCTTCAAAGTTAGTTTCACCTCTAACAATTGACTCATAGACTTTACTTCTTCCAGCAACATCATCTGACTTTACAGTTAACATTTCTTGTAGTGTATAAGACGCACCGTATGCTTGTAATGCCCAAACTTCCATTTCTCCAAACCTTTGACCTCCAAATTGAGCCTTACCTCCTAATGGTTGTTGAGTAACTAAGCTGTAAGGTCCTATAGATCTTGAATGAATTTTATCATCAACTAAATGATGCAACTTCAACATATAAATATAACCAACAGTAACCTTTCTATCAAACATTTCCCCAGTTCTACCATCTATTAAACTTACTTGACCTGATTCATCTAATCCTGATAGCTGAAGTAACTTTACTATGTCATCATTTTTTGCACCATCAAACACAGGAGTTGCCATATTTAAACCTGATTTTATATCTTTTAAAAGTTCAAGAACCTCTTCGTCTTTTAAATTATTTATTCTTTCATCATAATATTTAGATTTAAAAAAAGACTTAAGGGTCTTCCTACACTCATTACTTTTGAGCCTTTAATTCAGTTTTAGTATTATTAATAATATTTTTAATTTTCTTTCCTAATCCAGCTGATGCCCAACCTAGGTGAGTTTCTAAAATTTGACCAACATTCATTCTTGAAGGCACTCCTAATGGATTTAAAACTATATCTACGGGAACACCATCTTCAGTATGAGGCATATCTTCAATAGGCGCAATTTTAGAAATAACACCCTTATTTCCATGTGCCTTCCAGCCATTTTGTCTCCTGGTTGAAGCTTTCTCTTTAACAGCCACAAAAACTTTTACCATTTTCAAAACACCTGGTAATAAGTCATCACCTGATTGGACCTTATCAACTTTCTCAGAAAACATTAAAGAAATTTCTTTCATTTCAGCATCATACTCATTTTTTAGTTTTCTATACTTGCCATAGTTTTTTGATTTTTTGTAGTAATTTTCCAGAGATCTTTTTTTTCTATTTCACCAAATATTTTTTCCGTAATGATCTGTCCTTCTTTAAGACCTTTTTGGCTTTTCAATGATTGTTTTCCTATTAATAAGCCTTTTAATCTTTGATGTATGTTGGCTTCAATTATTCTAATCTGGTCATCTCTATCCTTAGCTAACCTCTCTATTTCCTCTTTTTCAATAGCTAAGGCTCTTTCATCTTTATCAACTCCTCTTCTATTGAAAACTCTAACCTCTACAACAGTTCCTGAAACTCCTGCTGGAAGCTTTAAAGATGTATCTCTAACATCTGAAGCTTTTTCTCCAAATATAGCCCTTAATAACTTTTCCTCTGGTGTCATAGGAGTCTCACCTTTAGGTGTTACTTTTCCAACTAAAATATCATTAGGTTTAACTTCTGCTCCTATATAAACTATTCCTGTTTCATCAAGGTTTTTGAGAGACTCTTCACCTACATTTGGAATATCTCTTGTTATTTCTTCAGGCCCTAATTTAGTATCTCTAGCCATTAATTCAAATTCCTCTATATGAATTGAGGTAAATACATCGTCTCTAACCATTCTCTCAGAAATTAAAATAGAATCTTCATAGTTATAACCATTCCAAGGCATAAACGCCACCAACACATTTTTTCCTAATGCTAACTCTCCCTTATCAGTTGCTGGGCCATCTGCTATTACATCACCTTGCTCAACTCTATCTCCTACTTCTACCAAAGGCCTTTGATTAATAGCTGTGTTTTGATTGGACCTTTGGAATTTTAAAAGATTATAGACATCTACTCCTAGGGTTATATCAAACTTTTCTTCATCGGTGTGTCTAATAACAATTCTTTTTGCATCTACTTGTTCTACAAAGCCTCCTCTTTTTGCTACCACTGCAGCGGAAGAATCTTTAGCAACCACTGCTTCCATCCCTGTTCCTACAATAGGCGACTCATTAATCACCAAAGGCACAGCCTGCCTCATCATATTTGAACCCATTAGCGCTCTGTTAGCATCATCATTTTCTAAAAATGGAATTAATGAAGCAGCTACAGAAACTAATTGTTTAGGAGAAACATCCATATAATCTATCTTGTCCGTTGTAGACATAATAAAATCTCCATCTTTTCTGCAAGAAACAAGATCTCTAACAAACTGATTTGACTTAGTTAAAGGTGCGTTTGCCTGAGCTATACAGAACTTATCTTCGTCAATTGCTGATAAATATTCCACCTCATTAGTAACTTTTCCATTAATTACTTTTCTGTAAGGACTTTCTATAAAGCCATATCTATTTATTTTTGAGTAAGTTGCCAAACTATTTATCAAACCAATATTTGGTCCTTCAGGAGTTTCAATAGGACAAATTCTACCATAATGTGTGGGGTGAACATCCCTCACTTCAAAGCCAGCTCTTTCTCTTGTTAGTCCCCCAGGCCCCTAATGCCGAAAGACGTCTTTTGTGAGTAATCTCTGAAAGAGGATTAGTCTGATCCATAAATTGGCTTAGCTGTGAACTACCAAAAAACTCTCTTAAAACTGATGTTAAAGGTTTAGCATTGACTAATTCTTTTGGCACCAATTTTTCTTCTGTAACAGAACCCATTCTTTCTTTAATTGACCTTTCCATTCTAATAAGGCCCATTCTGAATTGATTTTCAACCAGCTCTCCAACTGATCTTACCCTTCTGTTGCCAAGATGATCTATATCATCACATTGCCCAATTCCGTCTTTCAGGTTAATTACTATTTTTATAACTTGTAAAATATCACTCATCTGTAATTCACCAAATTCTTCAGGTATTGAAGAACCTAATCTTGCATTTAGTTTAACCCTGCCAACAGCTGATAAATCATATTTTTCTGATTCTAGTTTTTACAATATCCTCGTTTTTAACCCACAAGTTATGATCTAAATTCCTTTCTTGCCAAAGTACCAATGGTAACAAGACTCCATTCTTTTTCTTTTTCTAAAATCCATACACCTTCTTGTTCAATAACTTCCTTATTCAATGAAAGCTTACTTTTATCATCTTCTTTAGGGTTTTTATAAAAATTTGTTATATTATTTTTCCTTCTACTCTTGAGAAAAATAAATCAAAAAAAGCTTTTCAGAACTTTCCTCAGTTGGAGGTTCTCCAGGTCTCATAATTTTATAAATGGCCGCTAAGGAATCAGCTCTTGAAACATCATTTTCTACTTGCAAAGTATTTCTGACATAAGGTCCAATTTTATCATTAATAATTATAGTATCAAATTTATTAATATTTGATTTGATTAAGCTTTCAATTTTAGCTTCATTAATTTCTTCTCCTGCTTCTGCAAATATTTCACCAGTTTCTTCATTAAAAATGTCCTTAGCAAAAAACTTACCGTATATTTCATCAAATGGAACTAAGATTCTAGCTAATCCACTTTCAATAAAACTTCTATTATGACGATTAGTTAACCTTTCTCCTTTTTCAGTAATAATTTATTTAGAAGACGAATCAATTAAATCAAAGCTAAGCTCGCCTTTTAAATCTTCAAAATTATAAGGTATGCTAGCATGAGTATTATTTTCTATTTTTACTTCATCATAATCATAAAAATAATTTAATATATCTTCATTATCCATACCCATAGATTTGAGCAAGAATATAAGAGATAATTTCTTTCTTCTATCAATTCTTATAAATAATAAATCCTTAGCATCAAACTCTATATCAAGCCATGATCCTCTGTATGGATTACTCTAGCAGAATAATTAGCATCAAAGAAAACTCCTGGAGATCTATGCATTTGACTAACTATAACTCTTTCAGTTCCATTGATTACAAATGTTGCCTTATCTGTCATTAATGGTATATCTCCTAAATACACTTCCTCTTCTCTAGCATCTTGACCTATTTTATCACCTGTATCTTCATCAATATTTGTTATATCTAATCTAAATATTACTTTAAGAGCAGCAGCATAAGAAAGCCCACGCTGCCTACACTCTATAACATCATATTTAGGCCTATCAAGTTTATAAGAAATATATTTTAAACTCATTCTTCCTGCATAATCCTTAACAGGAAAAATGCTTTTTAAAGCCTCATCAATACCAAAATCATTTTTTTTATTTGTATCTATTTTTAGAGTCTAAAAATTGTTGATATGAAGATCTTTGAATTGCTATTAAATTAGGCATATTGACAGTATCTGATAACTCACCAAATGTGTGGCGTAAACTTCTTCTATTGGTTAGGGATAAACTATTAGACATAATACTCCTAAGTAAAAGCTTCAAGGTGAAGCAAAGTTATTTAAACATTAATAAAATTAGACATGAATAAATTAATATACACTTCAAATTTTAAGTTGTGAAGTGTAAATTTAATTATTTAAGATCTATTTTTGCGCCAGCTTCTTCAAACTTTTTCTTCATTTCTTCAGCTTCTGCTTTGCAACTCCTTCTTTTATAGGCTTAGGTGCAGCTTCAACTAAATCTTTAGCTTCTTTAAGACCCTAATCCAGTAGCTGCTCTAACTTCTTTAATAATATTTATTTTTTTATCTCCTACATCAGTTAAAATAACATCAAAAGTATCTTTAGCAGCAGCTTGATCAGCTGAAGCAGCATCTCCGCCTGCAGCAGCAACAGCTACAGGAGCAGCAGCAGATACTCCCCATTTTTCTTGAAGCAGCTTTGGATAATTCAGCCGCCTCCATTACAGATAATTTAGATAGCTCGTCTACTATTTTATTTAAATCACTCATTATATTCCTTTCTAATAAATTATTTTTCTTTTTTGAATAGTTTTCTATTACACCCGCAGTTTCTGTAGCAGGAGCATTTAAAACATTAATAAGCTGCTGATGAGGAGCAGTAATATAACTAACAATTTTTGCTCGCAATTCTTCTATTGATGGCAATTTAGCTAATGTTTCAAACTCTTTAAACTCTATAATTTTTTATCTAGACTTGCAGTTATAAACTTTAATTTTTCATTTTTATCACTAAACTTTTTAATAACTTTAATGCCTGCTAATGCATCTTCTGAAAAATATAAGAGCAGTTGGCCCAGTAAAAAAATCATTTAAACTTTCATAATCAGTGCTTTTAGAAGCTAGTTTAGCTAAACTATTTTTAGTAACACAAAATTTAGATCCTACTTCTTTTACTTGGTTTCTAAATCATTTAGTTCAGAACTATTTAACCCTAAATAGTGGGTAACTATTACTCCTGATGAGTTTTCAAAAGACTCTTTCAAATCTTTAACTATATATTTTTTACTTTGTTTATCCATAATTAACTAAAAAATTATAGACTAAAGGATTATTACTATCTATACAGGATTTATAATACCTATAGTCTTTGACAGAAATATTAAAGTAATACCATAATAATTAAAGTCAAGTGATATTTTTATATTTTATTTAAAAGCTTTAAAGATGGCCCCATAGTAGTAGAAATATACATATCTTTAAAGTAATTACCCTTTGCTCCACTTGGTTTTGCTTTAATTATTGCATCTATAAAATTATCAATATTTTTTTCTAACTTCTCTTCATCAAAACTAATTTTACCAACACCAGCATGAACTGTTCCTGCTTTATCAGCTTTAAATTCTATTAACCCATTTTTGATATCTTCAATGGTTTTTTTAAATCTGTTGTAACTGATCCTAATTTTAGGATTAGGCATTAAACCTTTTGGACCTAAAACCTTTCCCAGCTTACCAACAATAGACATCATATCTGGAGTTGCTATAACTCTATCAACTTTAATTTCACTTTTTTCTAATTTTTGTGCTAAATCTTCTGAACCAACAAAATCAGCACCTGCATCCTTAGCTTCTTTGCTTTTTCATCTTTTGCAAAAACTGCTATCTTTTCTGCTTTACCTGTACCATGGGGTAACTTAACAACTCCCTTAACAATTTGATCTGCATGCTTTGGATCAACACCTAAGTTTATTGCTATATCTAAGTTTCATCAAACTTTAATTTTTTACTTTTCTTTATTATTGAGGTGGCTTCCTTTAAACTGTAGGATTTTGTCACCTCAATTAAGTCTTTTACACTTTTATATCTTTTACTTCTAATCCCATAACTATTTTACCTCTATTCCCATTGATCTAGCAGTTCCTGCAATTATTTTAGAAGCAGCCTCAGGATCAGAAGTGTTTAAATCAGGCATCTTTTTCTTGAGCTATTTTAAGTAAGTTGTTCTTTAGATATAGATGCAACAGGATCCGCTATTCCTGTTTGTCCAGAACCTTTTTTTAATATTAACTTCTTTTTTTATATAAAAGCTAGCTGGTGGTTTTTTTACTATAAATTCAAAAGATTTATCTTGAAAAACTGTAATTACTACAGGGCAAGGCATACCTTTTTCTAATTTTTCTGTTTGAGCATTAAAAGCTTTACAAAAATCCATAATATTTAAGTCCGGCTTGACCTAATGCTGGTCCAATAGGTGGAGATGGACTAGCTGACCCAGCAGGGACTTGTAATTTCACATAACCTGTTATTTTTTTTGCCATATTTTTTCTAGCTTTCTGGGTATATAACGTAATTTAAAATTAATCAAGATTTTTCTACTTGAGTATATTCAAGTTCTACTGGAGTAGCTCTACCAAATATTGAAACAGCCACCTTTAAGTCTTGACCTATCTGCATCAACCTCTTCTACAATTCCATTAAATGATGCAAATGGACCATCAGCAACTTTAACTGTTTCTCCTACTTCAAATGAAATAGTAGAAACAACACTTTCTACTCCTTCTTTTAACTTGCCCAAGTATTCTTTCAGCTTCTTCATCTCTTAAAGGAACAGGCTTGTTAGCAGCCCCAAAAAACCACTTACTTTAGAAGTTTTTTTAACTAAATGCCATGCATCATCATTCATAATCATTTTAATTAAAATATATCCTGGATAAAACTTTTTTCTCCTTCAACCTTTTTACCTTTTTTATCTCCAAAGTCTTTTGAGTAGGAACAAAAAATCCTCAAAATAATTTGATAAGCCTTTTTTTTTTTAATTTCTTCCTTAATATTATTTATTACTTTTGCTTCAAAACCTGAATGAGTATGAATAATATACCATTTATATAATTCAGTATTTTGTTGTTGCATAATTATATACCTAAAATTAGTCTAATAAACCAAGATATAATATTATCAACTAATAAAAAAAAATAAAGAAAATATTAAAACCATAACAAATACCATAGCAGTAGTAATAAGGGTTTCTTTTCTAGTAGGCCATACTATTTTTTGCCCTCTTGTTTTACTTCTTTAAAAAACTTACTAGGATTAAAATCTTTCATAATAGTAGAGACATTATGATAAAATTTAGCAATTAGTCAATTATAAGTCTAATTTTAGTATTAAATTTTAATTGAAAAAAACTAATTATTACAAAGCTAATTGTAAACATGGCAGGAGTGGAGGGACTCGAACCCACAGCCCCCGGTTTTGGAGACCGGTGCTCTACCAATTGAGCTACACTCCTAAAAATGGAGCGGGTGAAGGGAATCGAACCCTCGTAGCCAGCTTGGAAGGCTGGAGCTTTACCACTAAGCTACACCCGCTAGTTACTAGAAACATAGACTTTTGGTTTAGCAACTATTTTTCTAGTACCTTTTTTGTCCCAATAATTTTTTATTATACAAATAATTAAACAAAGCAACTTCATAGTATAACTAGAAAGATTATAAAACAAGCAAATATAATGTTTTGAAATTTAAATATAATAATAATTATAATAAAAATTTTGTAAAGTTTTACAATTAAGCTAGTAATTTTTCTAAATATTTTAAATAACAAATTAAACTTATAGATATAGTAGTCATTGACGTATTACAAAGGATTTGATTTTAAAAAACAACTTGTAAGGTTTACAATTTATTGCCGCTTCCTTCTTTTTTTCTTTTCTTTGTCCTTTAAGATGGAAATCTATTTTTTCTAATTTGAGGATTCACCTGGAGTGATACCCATACTCAATGTGTCAATAACTGCAAGCTCTCTAATGTATCATCTTTAATTAATTGCACTGGATCATTGAAACTTCCATACAATTCTAAGTCTTAAGCAATATTTAAAATCCTTATTAACTCTGGCATATAATTTAAACCTACCAGCAATTTTGGTTTGGTTTCTTCCTATAAATTTTTCTCAGGCCTGAAAGTTTTCATTTCTATTTTTTTTATCAATTTTTCTAAGCTTTTGCACTCTTTATTACAAAAATAATCTAACTCATCAAAGTTACAGGGTAGTACCTTGGATCAAAATGCAAACCTACAAAATGCCCTAAAGAAATAATTTTTTTTATACTTTGAAGAATATTTTTTGATTTTTTAAGGCTATACAGCTTAAATTAAGCATTACAAAATAAGTCGACTTAATATTAAAATTATACTCAATTTTTGCAATATCAAGTGCTCTTGCTGGACAAAAATCAATATCATGCCTCATTATTATCTATTTCATTAAAAATCTCCAAAAGTAATAACTTTCTTTTTTACTGCTATTAATAACATTCAGTAAATACTTATAAGAGGTTAGAGAAAAGTTTTTGTTTTTCATTACTCGATATATTTCAAAAAATATTAAATAAAATAAATAGCAAAGTGCTATTTATCAGTTTAACTTCTTGAACATTTTTTAATAAAATATTATATATTTTCTCAAATGAATCAAATTTTTTTCTGCTTCTTTAAAAGAAAACTTTAGATTAAATGTGTCCTCAATTGCTAACAATAGTTGCACCCCTCTAATACTATCCCACTGCGAAATACTTTTAGTATTAGCTTCTTTATAATTAATATTTTTTCCAAATATTTTTAAAAATACATCGGCTAACATATTATAAATTTTTTTGCTGTCTTTTATTGAAATTGCCATTGACTTATATCTTTATTTAATTCGTTTTTATCAAAACTTTTAATCTCTATCAAATTCTTTATGTTAGATAAGGCATTATTAATTCTTATTAATGACTCAGTTCCTATTGAAATTCTAATAAATCTAGATGTGCTTCTACCATAAGCGGAACCGGGCACAGCAGAAATATTATACTTAGTAAGTAAGTTAATAAACTCAATATCGGTCCCTATAAATTTATCTATATTTATAAAATAATAAAAAGTTGCTGTTCCACTTAAAAAAACTAATTTCAGTTCTTTCATCTTTTTTTCTAATAATACTCTTTTTTTTAAAAAGTTTTTTATTTCATTTAAAGCATAAGGGATTATCAAATCAAAGTATTTCTCAACATACATACTTAATACTGGTAGGAGCACAAGTAATTAAGTGTTGATTAAATTTAATCAACTGCTCTCTTAAACGTTGATTTGCATATCACATATCCAATTTCTCCATCCAGAAATTCCTAAATTTTTTGATAGAAAATTTATTATTATACACCATGTTTACTTGGTTTCCTTTTGCCAAAGAAGAAAAATTTCCTTGCATAAAGTCTGAATACGCTTCATCAATCATAAGATATGTATTATTTTTGACAAAATGAATAAATCTGTCTTATCTCATCTTCAGTATAAACTCTTCCACCCGGATTATTAGGATTATTTAGTATAAATAACTTAGTTTTTTTAGTAAAAAACTTTTGAAAATTTTGAATTTTTTTCTTGATAGGGTATAAATTTTATTTTTGCATTACACATTTTAGCGTGTTCTTCATAACTTAACCAAGCTGGTTCATGAACCAATACCTGATCACTGGCATTTAAAACTGTTTTCATTACCATAAATATTAAGGGCTTAGACCCAGCAGAAATTAATACTTCCATTGGAAAAACTGTAGCTTTTGTACGTATTGAGATAGTAACTAGCAATCTTATTTCTAAGTTCTGGAATACCTGCTGTATCACTATAATGATAGCCTTTTTTAAAATCTAAAACCCTTGAAATCAAATTGAGGTATATCAAAATAAGCCTCCCTAATGATAAAGTAGTAATTTTTTTTCCCTGCTCTTTTCATATTGTAAACTATTTGAGTTAATATCTATTGAAACTGCAGAGTTTAATTTTTTAGATATATCAGAAAATAAAAAATCTTTATTTTTAGATAAAGTTTTATTTTCTTTATATAGCTAATAGCCATATCAGATAAAACAGATTTAATAATTTTTCCATTTCTTGTTTTAGGAAGTTCAGGCAACAAAAAACACCAACCGGCAATTTTACTCTAGAAAGGTTTTTCTTCTAAGTAAACTTTAATCTCTTGATCTATATTTTTAATCTTGCTAGTAGTATAAAATATTACATAATTTTCTCCATATATTTCATCTTTTATCGCTACTGCTGCAGCTTCTTTAATATTTTTAAGTTTATAAATTAAATTTTCTATTTCCTTTAAATAAATAAGATAGCTGCTTTTTTTACTATATCTTTTGCCTACCTTTTAGAAATAATGTTTTATTGGACAATACTCCCAAATCTCCTGTAGGGAAAAACCATTCTTGTGAATATTTTTTTATCAGCTTACCCTGTTGGTTTTTAAATAGCCTAAAAATAAATAAAGTACTAACTAAAATCTCTTTTGTTTTTTTATCTATTTTTATTTTAATATTATTAATTATTTCACCTACTGAATCCTGCTCATATTTTTTTATATTTTCAAGCTCAGTAGAAATGAATGTAGTTTCTGAAAGTCCGTAATTTTCCAGTAACTTAATATTAAATACTTTTTAAAATCTTCTTTTCATACGTCAATAGGAGCAGTGCCTACAAGAGCTAGATTGATATTCTTACTAAAACTTTTATTTTTTTCACTATTCCTTCTAGAAAGTTTAATTAAGATTCTTACTATACTAGGAACAACCCACAAAACATTTATTTTATATTTTTTAATAATATCCCAAAAGTTGAAAGCAAACATACTATCAAGTCACCAGTAATTAATATTGCAGCTCCTGATTGAAAAGGAATCATTAATAGGTTATACAAACCTCCTAAATACGACATTGATAAAAAATTCCAAAATACTGCATCAGAATTTATGGATTTATAAAGACTTGAAAAAGACTTTACTCGCCCAGAGTCTTTCACTTTTAATCACTAATGCTTTAGGGGCTCCAGTTGTACCACTAGTTGCAATTAGGAGCTGAGTTTTTTTCATAGTTTTCAGTTTGTTTATTTGTTAACCAACTAAATTTTTCATCTAAAACAATATTTTTTAAATTTTATTTTTTCGCTTTTAAATTTTAAAGATTTATTGCTTGTTAAAACCAGTTTAGGTTTAATTATTTTACTTAACCTTAAATCTCTTTATCTGTTGAGCTCTCATAACATGGAGCTATTTTTAAGCCAGTGACTAAAGCAGAAAAAAAAATAACACTCATTTCGACGGAGTTATTTAAATTTACTAAAATACAATCTCCCTTTTAAGGTTTACATTTTAAAAAAAATGTTGCACCTTAAAAACTAGTTTTTTAAAAATCTTCATAAAAAGATATTTTTATTAGATTTATAACTTATTAAACATAATTTTGATTGTATTTATTTGTAGTAAATCTGAAAGATTCCGCAAAACTAACAGTACTCATATTAAAAATCTTCCATTCTCAATTACGTTATAACTGTCTACAATCATAGATGGCTTTTTGAATAATCACATCAATATGAAATGATATTACATTAGTTCCTCCTACTGTATGATTTGAGCCCAAAACCAAAATGAATACAACCTGCAACCTTCATCAGATAAGCATCATTTATAAGTTTTGCTTTTTATTAAACAACCCCTAATTCGGCTAAAACTTTTTGAATTTTCTTTTCAGTTGAATTAAAAATATCATTTAATATTTTCCTTCCTATTTTGAAGAAATTTTAGAAATTATTCCGTTATTTAATTCTAAATGTATATCTTCCTTTATTAAACCTAATAGTGGATGCATGCTGATCCATCTATTACAATCAGTACCGTTTGTTTTAGTTTCCAAAAGGACTAATATTGACTTCCATGTCAGGAGAAGCCTAAATCTCCTGATTTTTCTACAAAGCCAGGACAAAGTTTGATTTTCTTTCTGATAAATCTAAAAACAATTTAGTTCCTTTTTTAGTGGTAATAAAAGCTTTTTCCATTATCAAAGAGATTACAAAGTTTTTTCATCGCTGCGGTATTATCTTTATTAACCCTTTAATTGCATCGCTTTTAAGTATGTCTGTAGAATATTCGGCTAAACTTAAATATCTAGCACCATTAGAGCTTGCTATTTGTCTTGCTTTCGTATGAGCTAGAGACATTTTAGTTAATGCTAGTATTAAATCACTATTTTGCATTTCTATTCCTACTGAAGTAGAAGGTTCAATGCCATGCATTTTTGCTCAGGTATTTTTCTAATTTTATATCTACTGGTCGGTTTTTCTATTTCTTCAATAAAAGAATTCAACAAATGCTCTGTAGAATTATCATAAATAATTAATACTAATTCATCTTCTTTCAAATTACCGCAGTAATTTACTATATAATGCACATTAGAATTGATAAGATTTGTCATAGTGTAAAAAAAATTTTTAAATAGTAACATATTATAAATTTAAGTTATAATAATTAAATTAAATAATTATTTACTTTATATGTGACAGCAGTTTCATCGCTTCAATTAAAAAAATTTTTTAAACTCAATCAATCAATATATTGAAGACAATGGAGTCAAATCTAATGTAAATAAATTTTCAAGCTTAAGTAATAGCTCATATGAATCAATTAGCTGGACTAATAAGAATACTTTGGACTTTAATAAAATTAAATCTAAAATAATAATAACGCCCAAAAACTTTATTGATAAAAATTTAAAAAAAAAAAATAACTATATTTAAAGTTTTCAACCCTAAGCTTTCTTTTTTTAAAATTACTGATAAATTCTTTTCATGTGATACTTCTAATTTTAGGTTTCCTTAAAAAGTTTCGTACACCCCTTCAGCAACAATTAAAAAAAATGTAAGAATAGATCATGGTGTTGTAATAGAAAAAAACTGCATAATTAAGGAAAATTCTGTCGTAAGCTCTAACTCTTATCTTGAAAATACAGAAATTGGTCGTAACTGCATTGTAGGAGTTAATTGTACTTTAGGAAAAGAAGGAGCTGGCTTTATTTTTGACGAAAATATGAAGGAATATTTTAAAGTGTCACATGTGGGTAAAATTAAAATAAAAGATAAAGTGGAAATTCAATCCAATTGCTTTATATCAAGAGGCACTTTAGATGACACTATAGTAAAAAATGGTACTAAAATTGGTCCCTCCTGCACTATAGCTCATAATGTAATTATAGGAAAACATTGTTTGCTTACTGGCTCTAATACTATAGGAGGAAGTTCTATAGTGGGTAACAATGTCTATATGGGCTTAGGTAGTATTATATCTAATAAGATTAATATTGGACATATAAGGCTTTATATCTCTTGGAACAGTAGTTGTGAATGACGTAAAAACCAAGGAAAAGTAACGGGAAATTTTGCAGTAGACCATAATAAATTTCTTTACAACTATTATAAAAGCTTTAAATAATCTAAATAAACTTTTTAAAAAATGAAAAAGTTTTTATTGTATGTTTTGAAATCGAAAACTCTTTTTTTGCAAACTTATAAGCATGTTCTTTGTATTTCAAAAATAGTTTTTTATCTTTCAAGATAACAGCTAAGTCTTTTGCTATTAAATTTGCATCCCACACTTTGTAAAGAAGTCCACTGTGCTTATGAGTTAAGAATACTTTTTCATTTCCTGTAGCTATCACCAAAAAGTCCAGCAGACATCCCTTCAATAATATCTCTTCCCCAGCAATCACCATTTCTTGAAGGCCTTATTAGTTATATCTGAACTATTTATAATTAGTTCAGGCTTTTCAGTATGTCCCTTATAAAATACATATTTTTTAAATCATTATCATTAATCAAATCTAATATGCTATTTTCATTAATAATATTCTTTTTTCTAAAAAGTGTTTTTTTTCTTTTCCGTAGATATAATATTTAACTGGTAATCCCATATTTTTTGTTTTCTTTGCTAAGTCTATAATTCTATCTGGCGCTTTAGTTTGATCTATATTTCCTAAAAAGATTGCCTTAAAAAAGCTTTTTTATTTCTAAACTTATATTTATATTTTAAAAAGGTCAGGAGCAGGATTATGATTTATGATAAAGTTTTTAAATTTTAGTTTGCTAGCTAATTCAAATAATTTTTTTTTCCATTTTTGTGATAAATATTACTCCGTCTACAAACTTAAATAGTCACAAAAAAAAAACTAAAATAATTTTTTGGCATGGGTGTTCTTACATGAACAATAATTTTTTTTTTAAAACCCACAAGTCTTAAAATTAGTGCTAATAATAAAAGTCCCTCATAGTTAAGGTGTAGAATATCTATATCTTTTTTTTTAATTTCTAAAATACTGGGGAGGTAATCTAAAAAAATTTTAAAGACATTAAAGCCATGTTTTTTAAATTATTCCTTCTCAAGGTATTATATCACAATGTTTTTGTTTATCATACATTCGATATTATTTTTTATTAGCTAAAATTGAAATGGTCCTGACTTAGCATGCAGACTTCTGAGTCAACATTCATTTTTTTTAAACCCTGAACTAGGTATCTCAAACTTCTCGAGGAACCTCCTTGCCCTCCTTCTTCAATATCTAGATGAAGAACTTTCATTTTGTATTTATTTTTTACTATAAATGCAGTAGGGTGTCTCGACCAAGAAAATGTTTCTAATTCCACTTGTTTTAAGATTTCATCTAGAGCTGTAACTTCCAAATGCTCTGATATCAGCATACTGGTCCAATATTAAAATTCCTCCTGTCACCAGTCTTTCCCAAAAAGGAAGAGCCTTTTTAACTACTTCATAAGTTCCTGCATCAAAAAATACTAATTTATATTTTTGTCCTTTTTGTTTTTTCAAAATGAGTTCTTGTTCTTAGTTACATCTATTTTTACAATTTTAGCTATGTTGTCTAATTCTTGATTTTTATAATTTCCTTCAAAGTTTTGTATGAACTTATATACGATCCTCCTTTAATATTTTTCTTCTACAGAAGGCTTCATTCCTTTTAAACCAGTCAAACCCAAATACTCTCGTATATGAATTAGGTTCAAATATTTCACATAATTTTGCTAGAAACAGAAAATGAACCTCCTTTAAAAATACCAATTTCTGCAATATCTCCAGGAAGATTAAAATTTTTTATAAATTTCGTATATAGTTAAATGCCTAGCAATTAATACTGTTCCTGAAAATAAAGGATAATGATGAATTAAATCTTTTTTTACTAATATTTAAATTCAATAAATTATCAATTTTTTTATGAAACTTTTAGATGACTTTTCAAATTTCCAATCCATAACTACTCTCCATAGTTTAAGATATCATAAAAAAACATATTGTTACAAAAATAATAACAAATATTTCCTATTTAATATAAAACTTAAAGCAAATTTTTTCTAATATATTCAGCTGCAATTTTTCCAGGAGATGTATATTCTCCAATAAAAATTTTTTAAAAAATTTTCTAAAACCTTGTTTTTCTTTCCAAATATCTAGAATTTTATTAGAGAATTTAATAAAATTTTATGAAGACCTCTTTCCCAATTAACCTCACTAGCATCAATGTAAATAAATGATTTTTTAAAACTTTTTACGTATTTCTGGGTGTCTGAATCTTGCCCATGGTAGATTTATCCAAACAATAGGCACGTCTGCACTGATACACCAAGTAAAAAGTACTTGTTGGGTCTATAGTAACTATAAGATCTGATACAGCTCTGATATATCTCCAATCACCATCCTGTTCAAAAATATTTTTTTACTTTCTTCCGAAATATATTCTTAAGAGTTGGTTGGTATAAAAATCTTTTTGATGGATAGTCCTTAAATATTTTTTTTCTTCTAAGATTGGAATAAACATTTTTATGACCTTCTCATTAAATTCAAATATTGATTTATCTGAAGCAGTATAAGGTCCATATCTATATCTCCATTGTAAGGTAATGTAGAAACATGTGAAACACAAAATCATTTTTATTAAGATTATACTTTTTCCTCAAAACTCTTTCTAATTAAACCTTTATAAGCTATACCTTTTATCTGTTCTGGCACTCCAATAGTATAAATTTTAGCAACATTTTTTATTTTACATCTTTCATATTCTTTTTTAGCTGCATTATTTGCGACAAACATAATGTTACAGTAAAGTGCTTCTGAAAAATTTATATAATATTTATTTCGCATAGCAAAGCCTGAGGTTAACCCATGCTCAAAATTAATTATTTTCATATCCAATTTATTTTGCTTTTTTTAAAAAGGCTGCAGCACTTGTTGCTGTAGGAGCTGAAACTATAATATTTTTTACATTTGAAATTTAGACTTTAAATTTTCTAGAAAAGAATCATTGTACTCACATTTTATTAACTCACTATAAATTTTTTTGATATCTTATTTGAGATCAATTTATTAATAATGCATAGATTTCCTTAAAACTAAAATCACTAAAAAAATATAATAATTTTTTTTAATAAATTTATATAAAAAGCCTTTAACTTATCTAAATTATTTTTTCTTTTATTATTAAAGAAATTTACTTTCAAATTGCTAGCAATCTTCTTTTTTATTAGTAAACGTTCTTATACCAAAAACCGATAAAAAATAATTAGTTTCTCTGATAATCTCAGAGTCACTGTATATAAAATTTTTTATTTTTTTTTTAAAAATAAAAAAAACTTTGTCTTTAACCAAAATAATGTAAAGTGCAATTTTGTTACTAGAATTCTTATTAAAGTAAAATTTGTGATTGTTATATTGTAATCTAAAGTCTTACTGATACTTGTTGTTTGAACTTCTATTTCTGCTTTTGCTGAAAAATTTATTACTAGCAAGATATTTATATGGAGAAATAAACCGATTTAAATAAATATTACTTTCCCAATCTAAGTTATGAGTATCATAAATAAAATTTTTTTATTTTTTTTAGTACCTATAATTTTTTTTAAACCAATTACTCTGCAGAATAAGGAAAGTAAGGTCATAAAAATAACTTCCTTCGCATATATTTATATTTATTTTTTTTATTAATTAGTCATTTAAAAAAAAATCTCAACTTGCTTCCCATTACAAACAATTTACCAATCTCATTAATTTTTTTTTTGCGTGATATAGTTTTCAGTACAAAATATTTTTATGTTTTTATTAGTATCTAATTTTTTATATAAAAATATATTATCTGTGATATATATCAGGCTTTTTTCTATAAGCCTTATAAAAGTTTTCGAGGCTATCTATGATAGCCAAAGTATAAAATTTTCTCATACTAATATTAAACAATAACTTATTTTTTAAAATCTTATCATGGACAGAACCTTGCTCTAGTGCCATAAGAAGTATCTAATTTTTAGTGGAGAATATAAATTCTATCCCCTTCTCTTATTTTTACTTTGCATCTATAGTCAGTAACCAAAATTTCTCCATCCTCTACTATTATTTTTAGTTTATTTTTAGAACTTTTTTCTACAATTAACCCATTTAAAAAGGGTGCTCTCTTTTTTATAGTTCTTTATAACCATAGCATCAAAAATTATCACTAAATTATCATTTACCATTGATCTTGCTCCTGCGTAATCATAGGAAAAAGCATTAATAAACCCATATAAATTAGCTTTCCATGAAAAATCTATCCAACCGTTTATTTTGCATTCAATCTAGGTACATAAATTTTTCTTTTTACTAATTTTAGTTATAGTTTTATTTTTTAATAAGATATTTAAAAAAACTTTCTATAGCAATCAAATCTTTTTCCCATTGATACTTCATACTCGATAGGTTTATTAATATAGTTTGGAAATTTAAACTTTTTTCAAATACTATATTACCTCCATCTATATCTTTTGTAACTTCATGTATAGTACTTTTCCAATTCCTTTTCTCTTTTAATATCATCCATGAAAGGCTAGCGGCTCCTCTATATTCTGGTAAAGGAGCATCATGTAAATTATAAATTCTCTTTTTGAAAACTTTTATTATTTCCTCTGAAAATATGAAGGAGAGCCAGCAGATATTCCAATAGTATTAGGTACAACAATTTTTTATATAAAATTTGTTGAAATTTTAGATTTAATAAACTTTTTTTTCTGTGTTTTTTATTTTCTAAAAATCTACTTACATCTTCTTGTTGCTTTAATCTCAGTGAAGTAATAAAAATAAGCTTATTTTATTTTTCTTTGTCCAGTCAAAAACTTTTTTAATATGTGGACCTTGTCCAAAAAAATATTTATTAATCATTTTTTTATTTTTTATTAAACCAGCTTCATAAATTTTATTTATATAATCTAGAACTATTTCATAAGGTAAATCCAGCTCATAAGCTATATCAATTATACTCTTATCACCTTCTAACATTAACATTATAGCTTCGGTTTTAAGGTTTAAAAGTTTCATTCTCTTCTCAATCAACCTAAAGATTATACCTTGAAAGCATTATAGACCTTTAAAACTTCTCTTAGATAAAAACTACTATTCATAATATGCCACATTTCTAGAATTAGATTTACGGTCTCCTCTAATTTTTTTTCAGAGATAATCTTAGGTTATCATCACTTGTGTGATATTCCTTATAGGCCATCTTGTAATTGATGGTGTGGGTATATCATATCCTGGTCCATTTGAAACTATTTCATCACTAGCTACTATTTCTCTAAATGCTCCAGTTCTCAATTTTTATTAGTAAAATTTTGCATTGCTAACTGAAATGCTTTATCAATTTCACTGTTTCTTGCTTAGATTTCTGTAATATGAAAATTTTTATTTAACCATTTCACAAAAAAAAGCATATTTAATACTTTTAACTTTTTTTTTTTCATTTTTTGAAAACCATGCTACGCTCCCAATAGTTTCTGGGACAATTAATAGTCAGTCCATAATAATTTTTTTTATTTGCTAGTCTATTGAAAAGTTCTAATGCTACTACTAAGCCTGAGATAGAGTCATTTACTTGATAGGGATGACAAATATTAGTTAAAAACATTATATCTTTTCCACTTTTTCCTGGAATGTATACCTCTCCAACTTCAAGAGGTTTATCAATAAACTCTACATCAATTTTTCCTCTCAACCTCAGAATTATCTTTGAATTGTTTTAGAATATTTTCTTGAACACAAAAAAACCCCAAGATTTTTTCATAATATTTAAATTCCCAAGGAATAGCATTAGGTCTTTTTTTGAAGTCCAAATATGTTTTTTTATATCTTTTAGTTTTTTTTATTTTTTTTTGGGAACTGAATAAGAGATAAAAGATGAAGAGGATTCTAAATAACATAAAATGTTTTCTTTTTTTCAAATGAAGCCTCTCACATTAACTTTGTACCTGAAAGGTATAATCCATGATAATACTTCACTATTAGCTTTATATTTATGTATCTTATTTTATTTTTTCAAATAAGCATTGCATAGATCATAAGCTGTCATTATATCGTCGGCGTTGATAGTACGATGTAAGGGCCATAGTTCTTGTAATAATTTATACATAATATTTATGCAGTAAGCTCATAGAAATGCAGAGCACATAAAATAGCCTCTCCAATCATTAGGGTTTTTTTCTAGCTCTATAGATAGCTCCTAAATAATTTTTGCTAACATATTTATTTTCATACATTGGTGGTAAAGGTGATAATAATAAAAAATGTATTAATTGTTTTTTAAATCCTGCATCTTTTGTAGCCTTATCAATTGTTAAGTGATTATGAAATCGAGAAGGGGTGGTGTCATAACCAGGTATCCCTTTTTATTTTTTCATTCTTAATGAGGTAGCTCAACTGCAAATCTACTATCTAAGTCTTTTTCAATAGTTTTTTTGTTTATTTTTGTCTGTAAAGAGTTTATCTAGGGAAAACTCTTAGAAGGTCTATTCATAGTAAAGAGTGAGAATAACCCGTTTCTAAAACTGACAAACAACTTCCATTTTTTTTTAATTTTTTTCGAATATTATTCAAAGTTAAAGTAATATCTTCAACATGAGGCATGACCCTAAACATAGAGCTACATCTAAATTTTTTGTTACTAAAAATATTTTTGTAGCTATTTCTTTTGAAATATCAGCAACTAAAACATTTTTAGGATCAAATTTATTTTTGATGAAATTATGTTTTGTTTTTTCTACCATATTTTCAGTTATGTCAAATGCTAAAGGCTCAAGCTTTGTTGATTTACATATTCTTATTAGTGGAGTTCCTTCACCACCCCACATCTAAAATTTTACCAGTTATGTTTAATTTTTTATTCTCTTAATTATTAACTTATATCTAAAATAATCAGCCATATATATTTCAGAAGATAATAATTTCTTTTCATCATACATTTCATCATAAATTTCAGAAACAGAACTATAATATTTTTTTACTTTTTCTTTCATTAGGTACTCTTTTTTTATATTTTTCTAAATACTTCTTTAACTATTTTTCCTTTAAGGATTTTTTTAAACTATTATTTTCTAAACCAATTTTAATTTTTTGAAAAAGCCTTTTCGTAAATTTCTAAAGTGTAACTATCTTTTAATTTATGAGAAAAACTTGGCGCATGCCAGGCAGCTGATAACACACCATTTTTTAATTGATATTTCTTGAAGAATACTTTTTAACAATAAACTCATTGAAGCCATCATTGAAAAAAACATTACATTTTCTTCCAGGATAAGTCTTTATTGATATAAATTTTTTTAAATCTAATGATGTAATTAATTGATCTATGCCATTGATTAAATTGTACCTATTTCTTCAATATGTCTTATAACTGGCTCTTTTTATAATTTTTAAAACATTATTAGCAGCAGTTAAGCCAAGAACATCTCTCCAAATGTAAAAAGAGAAAATATCTTCAAAAATTTTCATTATTTGCTTTTTACCTAAAACTGCTGATATAGGTATTCCATTACCTAAAGCTTTTCCAATACAAAGTATATCAGGAATAACATTATATATTCCCATACTACCTCTTTCATGCAACCTAAAACATGTCCAGCATTCATCAAATATTAGCAAACACTTATTTTTTGTGGCAAGTGCTCTTATCTTTTTCAAAAATTATTTTTTTGGATTTATTAATCCAATTGGCTCCATAATAAATTTGCTACCTTACCCTTATATTTAAGTAAAAGACTTTTAAACTGGAAATATTATTATATTCAAAAGCATGTATTAAATTTTTTACATCTTTAGGTACACCCATTGATCTCGTAGTACTGCTTCATAAAACCAGTCTTGCCATCCATGATACCCGCAACATAATATATGATCTCTTGCAGTAATTGCTCTAGCTGCTCGCACTGCTGCAGAAGTAACATCTGATCCATTTTACCAAACCTTATCGCATCAAAACATTTAAACCAATTAATAAGTTGCTCTGAAACTGTTACTTCCAGTTTGTTTGGCAAGGAAAAAGCTACTCCCTTATCTAATTGAGATTTTAAAATTTTATTTAATTTTTTAAAATTGTGTCCTAAAACTAATGGACCTAATGCCATTGGCCAATCAATATATTTATTATTATCAACATCCCAAATGTATTGACCATCTGCTTTTACACTAAATAAAGGAGATGTACTCATATGGATATTGTGTCCAGTTTTTAGAGAAAGTTTGCGATTGAGCCGGTATAATTTTTTTAGCTTTAAGAAATATTTCTTTTGATTTATTTATTTTCATAGTCTTTTTCTTAAACTTTAATATAACCACTATCTCTAATATTATCAGCATTTATTTTAACTCAAGTCTTTATTTATGCGAAAAATTAATAATTTGCTTTGTAGTTATTTCTTCCAGATTTTTTAGTGATAGCTTTTTACCCATCTGTAAAAAATTTAGATCTGCTTGATTATCCAATGTCCATCTTAGGTGTGAATAATTTTTTGTGCTCTCAATTAAAGCCTAGTGTAACTATTTTTTTTTTTTTTAGGCTACTATTCCCTCCACACATCAAGGAACAACATGCTCTTTGTCACTATGAAGCTCTGCTTTATTATAAGCCTCTACAAGCAATTTCTTTAGTAAAAATATTTACATCTAATCCATCAGGCCAACTTGGAGGTAAAACATTAGTTACAATATCATATTTTTTTTAAGATTAAGCCTATCATCTTATCTATTAATAAGTGGTCTAATAATGGACAGTCACTTGTTAATCTAATTATGTAATCAGCTTGAGCTTTTTGTTGCAGCTTTGTAATATCTAGATAAGAGATTATTTTCACTACCTAGTACATAGGCAAGGTCTAATTTTTTAGCTAAATTTATTAATGCTTTACTAGAAGAGTTGTTAAGGAAAAGCTAATACTATTTTAGTAATTTTTTTACTTTTTTTTAATCTTCTCAATTGTAATTCTAGAAATGTTATTCCCTTTATTTTTTTTAACACTTTTTGAGGAAGCCTTGAAGAGTTCATTCTGGCTTGAATAATAGCTACTACATTTTTAGTCATTTAATGCCTAGATTGTATTGAATGTCATGAAATATAGAAATTATCATAGCTTTTAAAATCTTTATACAAATGGGAAAATGAGAAAACCCATTTTTGAAGTATTGAACTTTCTTCTTTCACATTAATATTTATTATTTTTATAGGTATTCTTTTTCTTGAAGCATCTAATAAGAAATACGTTCCTATTGAATTTATAAACCTTTTTTATTTAATTTCTGAAATATCTCCGTAGCATAACATTTCATACCACATAAACTATCTGGTAAAGCATGAAAGTAATAAGAATAAATATTAAATAATTTTTCTGAAATTGAGGAAAAATTTGCCTATTTCCAACTATAACTTTATATTTGTTTTGTTCTATATATTTAATAAATTTTGGAATTAGCTCTTTAGGGTGTTGTCCATCTCCATCAATTGTTAAAATATAAGCATATTTTTTTTAATTGCATGCTCTATACCTTTTAATAATGATTTGTCATAACCTAAATTAACTCTGTTATGTATAACAGCTGCGCCACTCTTTAGAGAAACTTTTTGCAGTATTATCATCTGAAGCATCATTGACTACCAAAACATCTCCATAAATAATACTTGATTTTATGACAGCTCCTATAGACTTTTCTTCATTTAAAGCAGGAATTATAATGCAAGTTTTAGTCATTGTTATTTTACTTTTTTTGTATTAATAACATCTTCCTTTTCAATATCAACTAGCGCTGTTTTATTTATTATTTTATGAAAATCATATGGAGGTAATGCACCTGATGGGCAAGGCCTAAAAAAATAATATCTTCTTTTTTCTATTTTAGAACCTTTACTTATCTTCTTTTAGCTCTTATAGCTCTTCTTTGTAGAACAACTGTCTCTTTTTCGTTTTCCATTATCAGCTTATCATCATTTCCTAATGCTCTTTCTAACTCTCTAGTCCTTAAAACCATTTCTTTCCAAGATGTAGGGTTCATAGAAAATTTGTGATCAGGTCCTTCTCTTTCATTTGAGTCCGTAAAATGTTTCTCTATTACCTTCGCGCCTAATGCTACTGCTCCCAAAACTGTAGTATGTCCTGGTGTATGATCAGATAATCCTAATACTATATTTTTAAACTCTTTCCTATACGTTTTTAGTACATTTAATTCTATAAAATTAAAGTTTTCAATACTACCAGTATAATTAGTATTACATTGCATAAGACAAATATTATGGTTGTATCTATTTATTAATTCAATCGCAGCTTTTTACTTCATTAAAAGAGGAAGCTCCTGAAGCAATAAATATCGGTAAATCAAACTTTTGACATACTTATAATTACTTCATGCCAAGTAATATCTCCTGAACCTATTTTCCAAGCACAAACATAATCGGATAAATAGTCTAAAATAGTCAAATCATATGGAGAAGTAAAATAATCAATATTCGCCTTATCACATTCATGTTTTAAAATTGGAGACCATTCTAATGGGATAGAAGCATCTTTATAAACTTCTGACACTGACTTATTCCATTCTGCCTGATGTGATATTTGTTTTCCTAATGCATTAAAACCAAAGTCAGAAACTATACTTTCAGCAGAAAAGTTTTGAAACTTTGCAGCATCTGCTCCATTCTCAGCACTTAAATGAATTAGTTCTATTGCCTTTTCAATATTCCCATCATGATTAGCAGCTATATCTGCAATAAAATACGTTGGTTGAGAGACTCCTACTACTTTATTTTTGGTTTTAAATTTAGAATTCATAACTTTAAAATTTCTTTATCTAGGTCTGGCATTTTATAATTAAGAGCTTCTTCTATTTTAGTAGTATCTAGTCTAAGATCATATGCTCTTTTTGCTTTTCTTTGAATGTCTTTTAGTTCTAATAGTTTTTGTATGTTTAAGAGATAAATTCAAATGATTTGCAATTTTAATTATAAAATTTCTCTTACTTCATTCCAACCCTAGATCCAATATTATACTTGCCATAAATATTTTTTTTTATAAGTTGTTCAACTATATCACTAAACGATTTTAAATGTAATGGTGAAAATATACGTCTGAGAAAAAGATTTATATTTTCATTATTTGATAATTTTTTTATTATATTGTCGCTAAAACTTTTAGAGGTTTTGTTAATTGACGGACCAAAAATATTAGTTTGACAAATAGTGTGTTTTTTTATTGAATTTTCAACTATTTTAGAGCCTTTAAACTTTGACTTACCATAGTTATTTATAGGCTTTTCTGTCCCCTCTAAATGAGGCCCTGGATTATCTGGGAAACTTGATCAGTTGAAATATAAATAAAGTGTACATCATTTTTTATATTGTCTACTAGGTTTTTTGTTCCATTTTCATTAATAAGAAATGCAATATCTGGTTTTTTTTCTGCCTCATCTACATCAGTAAATGCAGCACAATGAATTATAACATCAGGATTAACTTGATTTAACATAATTTTAACTTGTTTTTACATTTGTAATGTCTGCTAAATAATTACCTGAACTTCTTGAACTAGAAACTACTAAAAATTCTTTTTTTAAACGATTGACTATGTAAGGGGGCCAATAAACCAGAAAAACCGGTTACTAAAACTGTAGTCATTAGTTTTCTTTTAACATTTTTAGAAGCTCTTTCTTGTTCAACCAATTATTGTTGGTATCAGAACTATATTCAAATCTGTTTTTTACCTGTTGACCTTTTTTGTTTTTTAAATTTGTAGTTTTCTATCTTTGTATTTTAAAACATTGTTAGGCAGAATTATATATCTATCATCTAGTTCAATAGTCGATAGAGCATCTTCTTTAGTAATCATAACTTCATGTAATTTTTCTCCAACTCTTATACCATAACTGTCTTTTGTTTCAAATTTGGCTATACATCTAGCTAACTCTACTACCTTCATGCTTGGAATTTTAGGAACAAAATCTCCACCCGACATATAAGGGAAAGATGATAAAACAAATTTATACCTTGTTGCAAAGTAATCCAAAATCTTGTCATTTTTGGATGAGTGATAGGAATAAAACCTTTATTACACTCTATAATCTCTTTTAAACCTCAACAACACTTCCTCTTGAACCTAAAACATTTCCATATCTAACTACAGAAAACTTAGTTATATCTCCTCCAGCTATATTGTTGGCAGCAACAAAAAGTTTATCTGAACAAAGCTTTGTAGCACCATATAAATTTGATGGATTAGCAGCCTTATCAGTAGATAGAGCTATAACTTTCTGAACTCCATCTAATGAGGCATTAATAATATTTTCTGCCCCTATTATATTAGTTTTGACAGCCTCAATAGGATTATATTCACTTGCTTTTTACGTGTTTCATAGCGGCTGCATGAATTACATACTGAACATTTTTCATTGCCCTAGTTAGTCTTTCTTTATCTCTAACATCTCCTATGAAAACCTTACTTTATTCTTATACCTTTAGGTATTCTATTATCTAAATTAAATTGTTTAAACTCATCTCTACTAAAGATTATTAATCTTTTTGGCTTAAATTTTTAAAATATAATGAACAGCCTTTTCACCAAATGAACCAGTACCTCCTGTTATCAAAACACTAGAATTATAAAATAAATTTTTCAAATTATCTCCTATCTTACCATTTTCTTTGGTCTACTGCATCCTTAGGGAAGATGACTCCATATTTTTCTAGACTGCAATAAATCATTCTTATTTAAACTATCATTACTATAATAAGCATTTATAACATCATTTACCTGTTTAATGCTTTCTGCACCTATTACTATTGAAGCCACAATATCATTAACCACAGATTGAATTGCTAAAAATACTTTTCTCTCAAAAGATGGAAATTTGATCATATTTCTTATACGCAATTTTAAAATCTTTCTGAAAGTAAAAATCTTTTGATGTGTTTGAAAGAAGTAAAACCTTGTAAAATACACTTCTAACATGAGACATTACTTCCATTTTTTATTAAGTTTATTTATTAAACTTAACTTACAAACCTCCTATCTGCTAAAGACAAAGGAAATTGTACAATATCAAAACCACCTAAGTCTAACGCTTTTAAATGGGTGGCTATACAGAGATTCCAATAAATTCTAAAAGACCTTTTTCTTTAGTTTTGTATATTTTTTCTACATTCTATATCTAGGTAATCCACACCATTATGTAGCATCACACAAAATTTCTCCTAAAGATTGGAAATTTATTGATCCAATCCCAGTATCCAAAAGTTTTTTTTAATAGATGAAATGTCTTTTTTTGATATTTTATCTATTATAGTAAATTTTTTAAAATCTTTTTTTATACTATTTTGTAAAACCTCATGGGCTCCTTTATATTTTTTTGCTGTATCAAAAATATTAATTCCCAACTTAATTATATCTTGAATAAAAATTAAAAGCATCATTTTTAGTTTTAGTGTTTCTATTAGTAATTCCATAATCATCAATAATTTGTGCTGTACCCAATATAATTGGTGTTTTTTTTAAATTTGACGCCATAATTTTTATTTAAATTATCATAGAGTTCATAAAATAAAACTCAACCTTTTTAAGCTTTTATAAAACTTATGTATAGAATTTCTAAAGATCATAAAATTTGGCTTATAAGTTAATTCAGCTCCTGTATGGATCAGAGTAAGCTCCTGCATAGTAATTATATCTTTAGGATCACTATTAGAGTGATGAACTAAAAGATTAGCTTTTTTATTGCCCGATACATAAACTTGTCCTGTCCAATTATTTTTATTTATATAGTTAAATAAGTTAATACTTTTTACTGACCTTGATCTAACTACAATCTCTTTTTCACAATTAGGATTTTTAAACTCTAAAAAGTATTTATTATTTCCTACATAAGGATTAATAATGATTAAAGAATATGTTAAATTAAACTTTTTATTTATATTAATAGCTGGATATCCATCTAACCACTTTTGTAAAATTTTCCATTTGCATAATGACTTTGGATCACCGTATTTATATACCCACAACTAAGATAAGATTTATTAATGGTATGGGTATAATTGACATAATGAGAAGGAAAAAATGAGATAAAAAACCTTTACCTTCAATTAAGTTAATATTTGTTTATGTAACCAAATGTTTTATCGCGAAATTTAGATTTATATTTAAATAAAGCATTTTTCTTATTAGACCAATTTCCATCTTGAAACTTTAAGGTGTTTTAGATAACAATATTTCATTATTAAAAATTATATTTCTCACTATTTCAATTTTGTAGTAATCCCCTAACAATATTTTTTACTTAACTCATTTAATGGTAATGACTGGTTATATTGATAACCTCCTATAGGACCCAAATGTATTATTGGTAATAAATAATTGTATTTCATAAATGATCTACTGAGAGTTTATTAAATTTTTATCAGATATAATAAAATAAGCCTTAATAGGTTCTTTAGACTTAATATTAATAGTATCAGAATTACTGTTATAAAAATTATTAGTTTCTAATAATTCACACCTCTTAGCTGTTATTACTCCTTTTACCATGTATATGATTATTTTTATCATATAGAAATATGAAAAATTTGTAAACTTTGTACCTGTATTCATTAAAAAATAAATTTCTCTACTATTTGATTTTCATTAATTCTAACTGAATTAATTTTTTTGCACCATCTTGTATATGTAGGCTAGCCATAGAAGATAATGTTTTATAGAAAATGAATTCTAGTAGAACTCCTGTAACCTTACCAGTAGCTTTCCCTCATTACTTGAACATAATATGGCTCAACAATCTGATCTGTTTTAATGATATATTTATTCAAGCAAAGATTTAAATGTTTATTTATTTTAACTTTTTTTTTTCAAAAGACGCAATTTTTTTACCTTTTCGATTAAAAATTTTTACACTTAATATAAAGTCTGTAGATTTAAAATTAGTATTTTTTGATGGTGATTTGACATTACTAAGTAAGTATCAATTAACTTTCCATCTAACATTGGCAGAAAACCATTAAGGTTAGTAATAGAATAACTCATTATATGATCTATGCTTTGTAAAATATATTTTTAGTGATACTCTGATCTTATCTTTTTTAAATATAAAATCATCAGAATGATTACTGTTCCTTAAAGAAAAGTATAATTCTCTATATTTGGAATACAGGCTGCACATTTATTTGCCAAGTTACCAATTAAGCAAATCTTATTTAAATTACTAGAGGGGTTTTCAATAATTAATTTTTTTAACTGTTTTGTGATCAATTTTATTACAAAACAAACAAAGCTTTCTTTTTTTTGATTTTAAAACTTGAAGCGCTATTCTGCATAAAAAAATGATAATAGAATTTTTTTAATTTTCAATAAAACAATATTTAGGTTTTATTAATAGTCTTTATATTTTTACTTTTAATTTTTTTATATTTTTGCCACAAATAAATTATTTCTTTGAACATACAAAACTCTTTGATAATTGTATGACTAAATTTTTTTACTATTTTTATACACTAAATTATTTAATTCTTGAGGGTCTTCTTTTAAGAAAAAAGTTTTTTTGCTACTAATATTTTTTTTTTTGCAAAACGGCCATTAATTTATATTTCTTAGATGTAACAGTGAAATAAATATCTCTTCTAACTATATCAGCATTGCCATGCCCGCAGTTTTCAGCTATTACGTACTCTTTTGCTTCTCTGAAAACACTTGCTCTTTGTAGGATTTATGTAAAGGGACACCCAGAATATCTAAAAGTCGCTGATAAATTCATACTATCACACATACCATCTTTATCTATTTTTTTTTTTTTATCTGATAATATCATAGGCACTTGAAGGTCTTCATAATAAGTTCTGTTTCCTACTTCAGCTTTTTTTTTCCTTGGACTTTCAGCAAATTGATACCTATGGTCTCCGGTTATTAAAATTAGTGTATCATTAAAAATTTTATCTTGTTTCATCTTTATAAATATTTTTTCCAAGCATTCATCTACGTACATCAAAGCTGAGCAATACACAAAATGATGTTTAGTTTTTTTAGTAACTTTTGCTATTAACCATTTAGGAAAATATTTAAATCTATAAATAAAGTGAAATAAATGATTGATTGAGCGACAGTCACATACCATCCAATGTGCATATGATTGCCAATTTTTATCTTTAATAGATGAGATTTTATTTATTATTTTTTAATATCTGCCCAAAAATCACATGATAGTGTGGTAAAAAACAATATTGGAAAAAAAGAACTTAGAAGCCACCCTTAAGCTTCTCCATTTTATAGCTTCAATTATTCTTATAAAAATATCCAATATCTCTTTTTTTATATTTTTCTTTACCTAAAGTATACCAGTATGCCCCTGCAGGAAACTTCATCATTTTTTTAATTATAATTCTAGAATCTTTTTTTAGTATATTAATTTCATTTGAAATTCCGTTAACTACTTTATCATTTATAATTCTCAATTTAGCTGGCCAAAGAGAATTTTCGTGTTTTTATAAAGCTTTTTTTAATTCTTTAAAGTTATTAAAAACTCTCTTCAATACATACTTTTTTATAATTCTCAGATACTTTTTTTTTCTTATACAAATTTAGCTCATAACTGAAAATTCTAGTTATTTTTTGCTCTAATAAAATTCTAAAAATCATGTGTTGTTAATACTTGATCAAATCCTCTTTCATAACTTTGCCCAACGCTCATTTGATTGCATGATGCAATTAAAAAAGTTAAATTTTTTTTCTTTTTTTAATAGTTTCAATATATGACTTTTCGATGTCTAATGCCAAAGTTATAACCACCATAATCTAATGGATATGTAAGACTAAACAACGCAGGAAGGACAAAATGGTTGATTGAGCATTTGTTACTACTTTTCTAATATAACCTTTTGAGGCTAACTTTGTTATTGATGGATATAAAAATTTACTATCTTTTAAATTTTCGAATATATCATATCTCGTAAAGCGTCTATTATTAAAAAGATTGATTTAGAATACTGTTTATTCATTTATTTTACCATTTTAGGCTTTTTATTAAATCTTTAACATAGTGTGTTTGTATCATATTCAATCTATTACCAGTGAAAGGAAATCCAACTGTGGTAATTAAAATTATATCTTTAAAATGAATAAATTTATTTTTCCATAAATGCTTTAAACATTCAGGTAAATGATCTAAATTATTTTTTTTGAATTTAATATTTGCAAATACACCTTCAGTACCTCTAATCAAATTAAAACTGTGTTTTCTTTGTTGTTGCTCAATGCAATTATTGGTTGTTTTATCATTTGGGCTGCTATAACTCTAGCTGCATAACCAGATACAGTTATAGCAATTACTTTAGTTATAGGTAAGTTTTTATAAACTATAGACTGATTTACCCATTGCACTTGGAATTGATTCAATCTGCTTTAAAAGAAAATCTAAAATTTTTTTCAACTTTCTGACTTATTGAGCTCATTACTTTTACTGAGGCTATAGGATATTCACCCACTGCTGTTTCTCCGGATAACATCACACAGGAAGCTCCATCAATAATTGCATTGATATATCTGAAACTTCAATGCCTTAGTAGGAAAAGGCCTATTAATCATTGAATTCCAATATTTCTGTAGCAACTATAACAGGTTTAGCTAATTGTAAACATGAATTAATTATCTCTTTTTGAAACAAAGCAACGCTTTCAATATTCGTTTCAATAGAAAGATCTCCCCTGTCAATCATAATACCATCAGAAACCTCAATAATTGAATTCATATTATCTAAACCACCTTGATTTTCAATTTTTGCTATAACTTTTATATTACTATTTTTACAAAGAACTTTTATTTTATTAATATAATTTTTTACTTTCAACAAAGCTTACACCAATAAAATTAATATTATTCTTTACAGCAAAGTTAATATAGGTGCTTTCTTTTTTTGATAATTTGTCAGATCCTAAATCAACATGTGGAACATTAATACCTTTTGCGCTTTTTAATTGCCCCTCATGCAGAGCCTTACAATATATATCCTTTAAATTTATTTTTTCTACTATAAATGATAATGAGCCATCATCAGCATAAACTCGATCTTTTTTTTTAGTAGCTTGAAGTTCACTATTGTTAATAGGTACTTTTTTTATCCCTTTATAATTTTGATCAGTAGTTAAAATAATTATATCATTTTTATTAAATTTAGGTTCTTTTACTAAAGATTTTGTTCTAATTTTTTTTCCCGGAATATCTAGTAAAATTGGAACTCTTGGCAAATTCTTTTTAATTAATTTAATAGTATCTTTATGCCAATCTAAAGTATTGTGTGCTCCATTTAATCTAGCTATAGACATACCAGCATTAAAAAGCTGAATTAATTTATTTTTATTTGCTACTTTAGGCCCAATCGTTGCTATAATTTTTGTTTTATTCATTTTTTTACCTTATAAATATACTATTTTTTTTAATTAACTTAACAATTTCTGGTCTCATAAATTTATTACTAATAACTTTATTTTTCAATAAAGCATCTCTTATCTTGGTTCCACTAACTTCTATCTTAAATTTTAAATTTTTACATACTTTATCTGTAGTAATTTTATCACAATTTTACAATAAAAGGCTGCCTCTAACTTTTAATTATTTTTATTTTTAATTCTTTTTCTAATTTTATACACAAATTTCCAGCTCTCATATTCACTATAATAGTTTTTACTCCTGCATGATCTCTCCTACTAAGAAATGAGTACAACCAAAGTTTCTTCTAAACAATTGCATGAAAAACTGCTTCCCTAGGGCCTGCATATCTCATAGACGTTGTTAAAGCTCCCATTAAAACTTTATTTTTTGGAAAGCTTGACTCTATTAAAAGTTCATAACTAGACAGTACTGCTTTTGGTAAAAAAATCTCCTGATTTTTTTTTTCCTATTAATGGATGAATAAAGAGTCCATCTACTTTTTTTAAAGCATCATTTAGAATATATTCATGAGCTTTGTGTGGTAATATTTCTTGTTTGGAAACCTGCTACAGTTTTCAATCTTAATTTCTTATTTTTTTCTTTACATTTTCAGGAGTAAGAGAGAATATTTAGAATATCTATATGATATTTTTTTTAATAGTTTAATAGGTCCACCGATGAAATTTTTTCCATTTCTAACTAAAATTTTATATCCAGGATGCTGAGTGTCTCTTGTCCCAAATAATTCAAAAATGTATTTTTCAAAATCAATTGTAAATATACTTTTTATGAAAATTTCTGCTACTCTAGCATTTTTTTATATTCTAGGAAAAGCTTTACTATTAACATTAAGATACTTTTTTTCTTTGTAAGTTATAGGCAAAAACCGGCAAAGGAAAATCTGTTTATTTTGTAATCTCACAACTTTAACAATAACTGATAAAAAGTCTTCTTGTGTCATAAACCCTCTAAGCGGATAGAAAACTTTATAAGCAATTTTTTCTAACTCTAAATAAGTATCTAGATTAATTTTTATATTCATTTCTTCTCTATATCTCTAAATATTTTAATGTTCATAGAAATTTTTTTTCATAACTCTCTACTAGAGTATTTTCGTTCATTTTAATCTTTAAATCGTAATTGATAGAGCATGCCATGGAATATCTATCCTGACTATATTTTTTTTTTTACTGTCTTCAAATTTTTTGTATAAATTTTTAGGTCTCTACTTTTACTAAATTTAAACTAGTATCTAAATATATTTCATAATAATTTAAAATTATGTCTATTCCATTTCATTAATTCTGGACCAGAGTATAAAGCTGAAACAACTAAAATTAAACCTTGTCTTTCTAAAAATTCTATATATTTTTGTATTCTCTTTATTTGAGTTACTTTGCATCAACATCATAACCTAAGCTTTTATATCAAAAAAATCTCTTACTATATCTCCATCAATATTTATAAGATTTGGAAACTAACTTTATATTTTCTTATAATCTCTGCAGCAATAGTAGTTTTTCCTGACCCAGAGATACCTGTTAACCATATAATCATAACTTTATAAAAGCCTTAAAGCTTTACCTTGCATATTTTATAGCACCTTTGATAGATTCAATAATATATTCCTTTTGATCTTCTTCTAGATAGGGGTGAATAGTATGCTAAACACAGACTTAGATAACTTTAATGAATTTGTAAGGGTGTTTAAAGATTTATTATGATATTTTTTTATAAGCTGGCTGCAAGTGCATAGGTATTGTAATATATAGCTGTAGGAATGTTTTTGTTCTTTAGATACTCTAACACCTTTTTTTCTTGTTTGTTTGAATTGTATATTGAGCCCAGGCTGACTTAGTTTTATTAGGAAACGTTAGAACATCACAATATTTTTCTAGTTCTTTAGTGTAGAGTTTGGCAATTTTTTTTTTTTTCCTTTAACTCCCAAGAGAATATTTTTAATTTGGCTAATAAAACAGCTGCTTGCAAAGTATCTAACCTAGAGTTTAACCTCACATCCACAATAGTATATTTATCTTTTGACTTTCCATGCGCTCCTTAAGCTTATAATCTTGTCTCTAATAATTTTAGTCTTTACAAATAATGCTCCCCCATCTCCATAGCAACCTATAGAGGTTTTGCGGAAAAAGAAGCACAGGTGATGTCATTAATTGCTCCTACTTTTTTTTCAAAGAATGACGCTCCAAAACTTTGTGCTGAATCTTAAATAATTTTCACCTTATATTCTTTAGCTATTTTTTTTAATCTGTTGTAATTAGCAGGTAATCCAAATAAGTCTACAGCAATTATAGCTCTAATGTTGTTCTTTTTAGATTTATATTTTTGCAAAACAATTTCTAAATTTTTATAACATAAGTTAAAAGTAGTTTTGCTTACGTCTACAAAAATAGGTTTTGCTCCAGTTATTAATATTGCTTCAGCTGTGGCAGGAAATGTGAAACTTGGGCATACCACTAAATCACCTCTACCAATTTTAAGAGAAAGTAAAGCTAGTATTAATGCATCAGTCCCACTTGAACAAGTAAATACAATACTGACTATTAGTGTAATGCTGAAGTTTTTTCAAGCTCACCTACTTCAGAACCCATTATATAATTTGACTTTTTTAAAACATTATTAAAATTATCATCTAGAAAATTTTTAATTTTTTTTTGTTGTGCGCTCAGATCTAAAAACTTAATATTATTCACATTATTTGATTTAATTAATTTATTTTTTCAGTATATACTGTGCATTAGTTTCTAGGCAAACTAAATTGTTATTCAACTTAGCACCAGTTTCCGACACCCATCCTACCTGTCTTGCTGGCTACTAATAACTAATGCAAAATCTTAATATTTTTAGTCACTACTGCTCCTGCACCTATAAAGGCATACTTTCTCCTATACTAATACCACATACAATCGTACAGTTAGCTCCTAAAGTAACTCCGTTCCAACTATAGTTTTTTTATATTCTTTTTCTTTCTATTTATAAATGCTCTAGGGTTTGTAACATTGGTAAATACACAAGAAGGTCCGCAGAATACATTTTTTCCTAATTGCACACCTTCATATATAGATACGTTGTTTTGAATTTTACACCCTTCACCTATTGCTACTTTAGCCCAATCATTACATTTTGGCCTAAATTACATTTATTTCTATTTTACTATCTGATAAAATATGACTAAAGTGCCAAATAAAAACTTCTTCACCTATTTCAACATTACTGTCCACTATTGCAGTTTCATGAATAAATGACACTTACCATTTTTAATTTCTTTTGCAATATCTAGAACTTCTAAGACTTTTAATCTTCTTCAATATCAGACGGAGGCTTCTTATTTACAGTTAGCCAATTAATAAATGCCTTACATTCATTAAAAAGAGGTTCTGTTTTAAAGTTAAACAAAACTTTTTTCCTTTTGCCTTTGTAATAATTGGTGTTTCACCTTCCCATCTAACATCATGATTATAAAACATTAATTTTTTATTATTTTCTTTGTACATCTGCAAAAACTATCATACCTTTTTCTCCAATTACTAATAACCTCCTGATCTTTATAAGGGTGTAGCCATGATACAAAATATGTGCTTTGATGTTATTTCTAAACTTTAACACAGTAACAAAAATTCCTTGACCTTTTGATTAATACTAACTACTTCAAAAAAGCTTCAACATTAATTAGTTTTTCTTTCACTAAATCCATTATCATAGATATATCATGAGGCGCAAAATGACCAAAGGACATCTTCTTCTTTTTCTTAACTTTCCTAATGATAACCTATTAGAGTATATGTATCTTATTTTTCCTATTAAACCTTCTTCTATTGTTTTCTTCATTTTAATATAGGCATTATGATAAAGCATCAAATGGCCTACCATAACTTTTTATTAACTTTTCAGATAATTTTAATATCTCTTTTACCTCTTTAAATCTAAACAAAGAGGTTTTTTCACAAAATATGCTTGTTTGAATTTAGTAATCATCTTTTGCTACCTTATAATGTGTTTTAGCTGGAGTAGCTATCACTACAGCTAAAATAGATTTATCCTTTTAAAATATTTCTATAGTCATTAGTAAAAGATACATTTTTAGAAATTTTTCTAAATCTGTTTTCCTTGAAGAAATAACATCAGCCACCGATTTCAGTACCCCAATCTTATCAAAAGTTTCTAATTAAATTAAGACCCCAATAACCTGCTCCGATTACCCCTATATTTATTTTATTTGCTATTAAATATTTAATAAATTGAATTTTTTAAATTGTATATAATTCTATATTTTTAAACATTTAATCAATATAATAACTTTTTAAATATTTAAATTTTAAATATTTATATAAAAACTTTATAAAAAATATATTTAGGTTTTTTATATTTTAAATGTAAATTAATTTATTATAAAAATAAGATATACTTTATAATATGTTTTATAATATAAAATATTGTCCAAATTATATATATATCAAATAATATAAAATTAAATTATTATGAATTTCTTTAAATCTAAACACTAAAGCAGGATGTGGCATATATAATAATAAAGACAGTCAAATTTTTGAAGAGAGCTATTTAAATAATTTATCCATAAATGCTCTTATCAAGCATTTATCTTCCATAAATTTTAATGAGAATAAATTAAATAAATTTTTAAAAAAACTAGATGGTCATTTTTCTATTATATTTATTCGAAAAGATAAACTTTTAATTGCAGAAGTTGATAGGATTCATCCATTCCTATTATTTTAGTTAAACAAGAAAAAAATATTTATTGCTGATAATTACATTAATCTATTAGCAACATGAACCGAACGAAGTACA